>JBKQID010000040.1:0-44573 GCA_052148475.1 Candidatus Sulfotelmatobacter sp.
GCTCCGAAAGACGTATCATGAAGACAGCCCTTGGCCGCAGATTGCGCGAACCCCGCAAACGTTCTCCGCAGGCGATTCCGCCGTTCGGACAGCTAATCCCCGTCTAAGGCCCACCTCTTATGGCAGATGATCAGAATCCTCTCCTCCCTCTAGGTCCCAACGGCAGTGACGGCAACCCGCCCGAAGGCCCGGGAACTCGCCTCATCCCCATCAACATTGAAGAGGAGATGAAGCGGTCGTATCTCGACTACTCCATGTCGGTGATCATCGGCCGCGCCCTACCCGACGTGCGCGACGGACTCAAACCCGTCCACCGCCGCATTCTCTACACCATGCAGCAGATGGGCTTGCAGCCCAACAAGGCCACGCGCAAGTGCGCCCGCATCGTCGGCGATGTCATGGGCAAGTACCATCCCCATGGCAACCTCGCTGTGTACGACGCTCTGGTCCGCCTCGCGCAAGACTGGTCGATGCGCTATCCGCTGATCTTTGGTCAAGGCAACTTCGGCTCCGTCGATGGCGACCCGCCCGCGGCCGACCGTTACACCGAAGCCAAGCTCGCCCAGGTTTCGACCGCGCTGCTCGAAGATCTCGACAAAGAAACCGTCGACTTCCACGACAACTACGACGGCAGCGAAGTCGAGCCCGACGTTCTGCCCGCGCGCATTCCCAATCTTCTGATCAACGGCTCCGACGGAATCGCCGTCGGCATGGCCACAAAAATTCCACCCCACAATCTCACCGAGATCGTCGACGCCACCATCACGCTGGTGAACAATCCCAACGCCCAGCTCGCCGAGATTCTGAAGTTCGTGCTCGGCCCGGATTTTCCGACCGCCGGCATCATTCACGGCCGCGCTGGAATTTTCGAAGCCTACCGCACCGGCCGCGGCCGCTTCATGATGCGCGCCAAGGCCGCCATCGAAAACATCAACAAAGACCGCCAGGCCATCATCGTCACCGAAATCCCCTATCAGGTGAACAAAGCCCGGCTGGTCGAACGCATCGCGCAACTGGTCAACGACAAAGACATCGAAGACATTTCCGACATCCGCGACGAAAGCGATCGCGACGGCATGCGCATCGTCGTCGAACTCAAGCGCGGAGCAGAACCTCAGATCGTTCTCAACCAGCTCTTCAAGCACACCCAGATGCAGGAGAGTTTTTCCATGATCCTGCTCGCGGTGGTCAACGGACAGCCCCGCGAAATGGGCCTGATTCAGACCATCAAATATTTTATCGAGCACCGCGTCGACGTGGTCCGCCGCCGCACCGCCTACCTGCTGCAGAAGGCCAAAGACCGCGAGCACATTCTCGAAGGCTATCTCACCGCCCTCGATCATCTCGACAACGTCATCACCATCATTCGCGGCAGCGCCAACCGCGCCGATGCCCGCGAGAATTTGGTGCTCTATTTCGGCGGCAAGAAAATCGAAATCAACACCACCGGCCGCGCTCCCAAGCTCGATCCCGAAAAGCCGTTCACCACCCGCCAGGCCGACGCCATTCTCGAACTGCAATTGCATCGCCTGACCAAGCTCTCCATCGACGAGATCTCGAACGAATTAAAAGAAGTCCGCGGCAACATCGCCGAATACGAATCCATCCTCGGCTCCGAGACCAAGCTGCGCAAAGTCATCATCAAAGAGTTGGAAGAGGTTAAGAAGTTATACGGAGACGAGCGCCGCACCCGCATCGAAGACGAAGCCGCCGAAATCGTTCTCGAAGATCTCATCGCCGACGAGCAAGTCGCCGTCACCGTCAGCCACTCCGGCTACATGAAGCGCACGCCCATTTCCACCTACCGCATGCAGCGCCGCGGAGGCACGGGCCGCACCGGCATGAAGACGCGCGACGAAGATTTCGTCGAGCATCTCTTCCTCGCTTCCACTCACGCCTACATTCTGATTTTTACCAACAAGGGCCGAGTCTACTGGCTCAAGGTCTACGAAATTCCCGACGTCAGCGCCGCCGGCAAGGGCAAACACATCGGCAACCTGATCGGCCTGCAACCCGGCGAAACCACCAAAACGATGCTCGCCGTGCGCAACCTCGAAGAAGCCAACAAGTACATCTTCTTCGCCACCCGCAAAGGACTGGTGAAGAAATCGGAACTGCGCGAGTTCATCCATGTGCGCGCCAGCGGCATCATCGCCATCGCCATTGAAGAAGGGGACGAACTAGTCGCCGCCCGCCTCACCGACGGCAATCAGATCGTGTTCCTGGCCAGCCATGAAGGCATGGCCGTCCGCTTCGATGAAAGCCACGTCCGCCCCATGGGCCGCTCCGCCTATGGAGTCTGGGGCATCGACCTCGAAGAGAAAGACTACGTAGTAGGCATGGCCACCACTGCAAAACCAGGTAGTACCATGCCCGACGGTACTGTGCCCGAGGGTACCGTGGAAGAGCGGCGCTTAAGCGCCGCGTCAGGCGATGAAAAAGACGCGGCTTTAGCCCCTGAAGCCATCGACATCGCCGTCAAAGGCACCCTAATCCTCTCCGTCACCGAAAACGGATACGGCAAACGCACCCCCGCCGACGAATACCGCCTCACCAACCGCGGCGGCAAAGGCGTGATCAACGTGAAGACCACCGAGCGCGTCGGCAAAGTCGTCGCCATCGCCCAGGTCGACGAAACCAGCGAGGTCATGCTGATCAGCCACTACGGAAAAATCATCCGCATGGACTCAACCACGATCCGCGAATCTGGCCGCAACGCCCAAGGCGTGAGACTCCTGAACATGGAGCCCGGCGACCGCGTAGCCGCGGCAGTAGTCATCGCCCCAGACGCCGAGCCCAACGGCGGCAACGGAGGCACGCTGATTCAGTAGACTGTTGAGTTACAATCGTTGTGCCTTGAGGGGGGCGCGAGAAATCGCGCCCCCTTTTGTCCGTCGACTTGAAGAGGCATGTATATGAGCTCGGAAACTATCGCGGTTGCTTTCACGGGAGCTTTCGGCAGCGGGTGCACGGAGTCTGCGAAGCACTTAAAGGATGCGCGCTGGTTTAAGTATGTCGCGCTGTCTTCTCCCCTGCGCGCCCTTTGGTCGAAAGAACACGGCACAGCCGAGCCAAAGCGCCTCGAGGTCCAAAAACTTGGCGACCAGCTAAGGAAGGACAAGGGGCTCGGCATCCTCGTTGATATGGCGCTGTCAGAACTGGACGGCTCAGAAAAACGGGTCGTTATCGACGGAGTACGAAATCTCGGGGAAATCAACCGACTGAGGGAGGTCTTCGGCTATCGCTTCACGTTGTTTTCAATACTTTCCTCCCCGGAGGCGCGGTGGGGCCGTATTAGATCCAAGTATACAGACAAGGGTCTGACGCGTGACGACTTCGATGACGACGATGAGAGAGACCGCGACGAGGATACGCCCTACGGCCAACAGGTGGAGCTCTGTTTGGACAAGGCTGATATCCTCATAAACAATCAGGACACAGTCCTGCTCCGAGACTTCCAGAAGGAAGATTCTCGACTATACCGACCTAGTCCTTGGAGCGACCCGCCGTAGCGCTACCCAGCCAGAGATTCTGATGAGCATGGCATTCGCCTCATCTCACAGCTCGAAATGCCTTAAGCGGCACGTTGGCGCTCTGGTCGTCGATACAAGGGGGCAAGTAGTGGGAGTGGGCTATAACGAAAACCCGCTAGGTACAAAACCCTGCATGGAGGAACCCACCTACGAATACAAGTGCTACCGCGACATCATACGAAACGATCACTTTGGCGATCTCGCGGCACGGTCGGCCCGATGTCCCAAGTGCGGCGAGCCTCTCAAGCATAAACCCGGCCCTCCATGGCGATGCGAAGCTTGCCATGAAAAGGGGCAAAAAACAAACCTCGAGTCCTTTTTCTTCCCCGATCGGGCAATGTCTTGGTGCACAGCCGTTCATGCCGAGGTGAGCGCGATACTAGCGGCGGCGGAAAGAGCTCGCGGCGGAACGCTGTACACAACAACATTCCCCTGTTTTCAATGCGCAGAGAAGATTACCCAAGTGGGAATAAAGCTCGAATTGTCAGGAATTGAACTCAGACAATTTGAGGGCGTTCGCTCAGCGAGTATAGAAAGATTCTTCCCCAGGCCTAGCTAGCAGGAGCAAGTTTCTTATCCGGATTTTCGCCGTCCGACTGGCCAGACCCTTCTTTGCATTCCACTTCTCGCTTCGGCTCGGGCGGACGCACCCTGAGATAGCCAGAAAATCCGGATGAAAAAACTGATGATGTATCTTTTGTTTTCATTTTCGTTTGCACAGCACACCTCACCCCGGGAGCAGAGTCAGAGGTTACGTTAGGACCGACAGAGCAATACGTTGATATCATGTGAATATCGTTTTCGTCCATAATGCATTTTCAAGTCCATGTTCCAGTTGTGCAAATTCGGGACTTCCGTAGCAAAACGGAACCAAGCACGTCACTACCAATTGGACGCTGTCCGGCGGCCCTGAGTTGCTAAGAATTCTGCCCCCGTGGCACCATCCTCCGGCCGCGCAACTGCCGGAGGATGGCTCAGGTTTCTGATCTTACTGGTCGTGATCAGTCGCGGTCGGTGCCCGTCCTTCGCCTTCTTTGCGAAGTCTCGTAGAAAGACCTTCGGCACATCTCAACGCTTCTAGCCTCGAAGACCTTTTCTTCCCTCTGCCTTGAAACCGGGCAACTGCCGCGCCCGAAGCCCCATCTGATCAATCCGAACGATCAACCTGCCAAGGGCTCGACCCAGGAACTTCGAGCCCAACGCCGGGGTCTATCCCATCGACCATCCGCTCGGTCTTGGCCGGACCAACCGCGAGGGAGGATTCCATGCACCGATGGACTCGTTTCGTACACGTACTTCTCACCACCGCCGCCCTGACCGCGCCCACTCTCGCCCAACTCGCGACCCCGCAGCCCGCGCCACCAGCCCCGCCCGCCGCACCTGCCGACGCCAAGTCCAAAACCGAACAAGAAAAGGAAACCACCGCCCGCCATCAAGCCGCACTCACGCTGCTCGACCTAGTTCTCGCCGGCGCCAAGAACCTGAGCCTGCCGCAAAACCGCATCGCCCTCGCGTCTGACGCCTTTCCCATTCTCTGGACCCACAACCAGTCGCAGGCCCGAAGCCTGGTAACACAAATGACCGGCGACTTCGCCCAAGCCGCCTCCCGTGAGCAGGAGAGCCCAGAGCCCAACGCCCGCCAAATGCTCCACCAACAGTGGCAGGTCGTGCTGCAAACCATTGCCCAGTCCGATGCGGAGCTAGCTCTCAGCTTCATGAACGCAACCCACACCTTCGCGCAAATTGGAAATCCTGAGCAGGAGGAAGCCGAAGAGCGCAACCTGCGTCTGGAACTCGCCGCCCAGGAAGCCGCTCACAATCCTCGCAACGCCCTGCGCCTCGCCGAGAAAGACCTGCAGACTCCCGGCGACCTGCCTCAGGAACTCCTCAATCTGTTGACTCAGATCACTGCCAGCGATCCCGAGGCGGGAGCGCAGTTGCTGCGCGAAATCGTGGCCCGCGTTCGCGGAGCAGGTCTCTCCCCGGAAGACGGCAGCTTTATCTTCGCCCTCAATCTGCTCAACACTCAGGCCAATTCCCAGCCCAACTCACCCGCCAACGGCGCTCCGCCCGACGATTCCTTGAAGACGCTCGCCCACTCCGTGGCCTCGGCAGCCTTGAGCCCCGAGTTCCCCGCAACCTCTCTGCCCATGCTGCAAGGTTCCAAGCAGACCTTCGAACTGTATGCTCCCAGTCTCGCCCAGGCGTTGTCCCAAAAGGTCGAGGAATCCATTCAAGCCTTCAACCCACAACAAGAAGTCTGGAACCAATTCAATGAGGCGCAGGCCAGCGGAGATCCCAACCAGTTGCTCGCCGTCGCCGAACAGGCCTCGCCCGAGGTCCGCTCCAACATGTATCAGCAAGTCGCCTGGCAGTTTGCCAACAACGGCGACCTGCAGCGCGCTCGCCAGGCAGCCGAAAAACTCCCCGATCCATTTCAGCGCGAACAAGTCTTGCAGCAAGCGCTTCGACAATCGGCCTCAAACGCCGCCAATCAAGGGGAGTTCGCGGCCGCCCGCCAGCTCGCGCAAGAAATCACTCCCGACGAGGAGCGCGCCACGCTGCTGGCACAGTTCGCCTCCAGTGCCGCCGCCAGACAGCCAGCCCTCGCCCAGGAAATGCTTGAGGAAGCTGGCGGACTCCTGCTCAATCGCGCCGCCGGCGCACCCGCCTTCGCCGCCCAATTGCAGGTCGCCCAAGCCTTCGCTCACGTGAAGCCCGCACGCGCTGTGCCCCTGCTCGAGCGCTCCGCCGGCCAGTTGGAACAAGTGCTCGCCGCCGCCGTTGCCGTCGACCCCTTCCTACCCTACCCGCGCTCCTTCGATTCTGGGGAACTGAAGCTCAACAACAGTTTCCTGTGCAATTCCCTCATCCGCCCTTATGCCGAGGCCACCGCCGAACTAGCCAACTACGATCTTCCGGCCGCCCGCATTCTCGCCGACCGCCTCTCGCTTCCCGAGGCCCGCCTCCTCGCCGAGCTCTTGGTGGCGCGCAACGCCCTCGGCGATACCCCTCCTCCCGAGCCCGCCGGAGTGGTGCTGAGCGGCAGCTTTCTATCACGGATGCGGTACTAGATCAGCTCCGGGTTCCTCTGTGCCGTCAAGTGTCTTTGTGGTTTGAGCTTTCTGTTGGACCTTAATCAGAACTTCCCTAGATCAGCATCAGAAAAATCGATTCGGCAAGCCGCAATTTTCGCTGGCGGAAACGATCGCAACCACCCCGAAAGAGCCGCTAAAATCGCGCCGGAAACGAAAGTACACTGACCCTGAATTGTGCAAATCTCAAAAACGGAAACATTCCAGCCGTCCCCAACCCCGGGTCATGTTAATGCCGAATGAATTGCATAACTGGTTACTATTCATGGATTTGAACGGCCGCTCCGCGCCTTCCCAAAACCGGCCGGTCGGCCTTTGCGGCAAGCCATCTCGAAAATGGTTTTCAATTCCACAAGATTTTCCACAGCCCAGCCCCACTTTTCTGTCTCCCTCCGCAAGCCCAAGTTCCTAAGGGACTTACCCACACACATCTGCAGTGTTTCCTGTATGTCAGCCTCGCACTCCGACCCGGCTCTTCGTCTATCTCCCGAACCGTCTATTTAGCAAATCGCTATTTCGCGAAGCGGCGAACGCTGAAAGAAATCGGCAGCCCCACCACCACCATGTGCACCACCAGCCCTTGCAACACGTCATGCAGTTCGTACGGGCCTCGGTCGTGCAGCGCCGAGAGCGGCAAAACGACATAACTCATCACCAACTCCACCGCCATCCCATAGAACAACCCGCACACCACCGGATGCTCCCTCAAAAAGCTCAGCCTGCAGCTAGCCAAGTAGTAAACAGCGGTCGCCGAGCCAGCGATAAAAAAGTGCAGGCACACCCCCAGCACATAAGTGCCGATCCCTCCCTGCAAAGCCGCCGGCCCCAGCAGCCCAGCCGCAATCACCAGCGGCACCTTCCTTCCAAACAGAATGAAAGCCTGCGTAAGATCCAAAGTCCCTGCAATCAACCCGCCCACGCCGATTGCCCGCAAACCGCTCCGCTTCTCTCCCGCCCCACTCTTCGAAAGCCCAGCCGCGGAATCAGCACTCATCCCATCCCCCGTCTTTCACCTCGCGGATTTGTACTAATCCCCGACCATACCCGAATAAGACCAGAGAAGTCCTGACCACACTCTGAAACATTCTGAATACTTCTGAAAATGACATTCATGTAGTTGTGGAGTGGTCCGGGTGGCCCACGAAAGCTCGGGGTTGGCTTGAGTGGGGCCGGGCGTTCTTTGCAAGGCCCAGGCTCTTGATCTCCCCGGACGCAGAAAAAGCAGAGGCTGCCCCGTCCTTGCGTTCTTCGCAAGGGCGGGTACGATGCAGCCTGCTCCCTCGCCGAGGCAGCAATCCCACTTCAGACTGTGTCTGAGAACTAGATTTTCTTGGAGAACGGTGCAATAAGCGCCGCCAAAATCCAGCCGCGAAGCGCGGGCATGGGATAGCCCGGCTCGTAGGTGCCGGGGAGAGTGGGAAGAGCATTCGAGTCCCGAAGGGACGCAACCGTTCGCCGGCTCCACCATGCAGGATCACTCGCTATAATCGCCAAGCGACGCTTTCCTTTCCAACACAGAGGAATCCAATCCCGCATGGACACTGACCGTCCAACCCCGACTCCGCTTCGCATCGGCGACTGGTGCGTCAATCCCCAGTCCAGCCAGATTTCGCGCGGTGGAGAGACCGCTCGGGTCGAGGCCCGCACCATGCGCCTGCTGCTCTGTCTCGCCGAGCACCCCGGCGAAGTCGTCAGCATCGATGACTTGCTCAATCAGGTCTGGTCCGACGTGACGGTAAGTCCCGACTCCGTCTATCAGGCTGTTACGTCGCTCCGCCGTCTGCTCGGCGACGACCCCAAAGAGCCCACCTACATCGCCACGGTACCGCGACTCGGCTATCGCATGTTGGCCACGGTCACTCCCTGGCCCGATCAACCAGCAGATAGTTCCACCCCACAGAGCTCTCCTCAGATTTCACAAAGCAAATCGGCGATCACCGGGATCGCAGGCCGATCGAGAGCCGGCTTAGCCTGGGTCGTCAGCGCAGTGTTTTGCCTCGCGCTCATCCTGCTTGCTGTTTTCCTTGTTCGCGGCAAGCTCGCGAACAACCACCCCTCCTCACCCACCGCAACTCCGCAGCCCCCGAAATCCATAGCCGTGCTGCCGTTTCTCGATCTCACCGAGGGAATGAAAGAAGAAGAATTCGCCGACGGCATGACCGAGGAACTAATCGACAAACTCAGTAAGATCCCCGGACTGCAGGTCCCGCCGCCCACGTCGTCGTTCTATTTCAAAGGCAAACAAATCCCCCTAGCCGAAATCGCCAAGAGTTTAGGCGTCGCCTACATCCTCGACGGCAGCGTCCGCAAGTCCGGAGGCCGCGTCCGCATCGCCGCCCGCCTGGTCCGCGCCGACACCGGCTACGTCACCTGGTCCGAAACCTACGACCGCCCCTTCACCGACATCCTCATGATTCAGGACGACATCGCCACCGAGGCAACCAAAGCCCTCCGAGATTCCATCGAAGCCGCCCCACCCCACTGAGTTCGCAATCTTAGTCCGCAGGCGGGGTCGCCCCCAGGCTTTCGCCTCTCGCTCAGATCACCCACAGTTCCGTAAGCGCGAAGGAAAAACACGGAACCCTGGGCCACCCCGCCAATCCCGTCACCGGCGGGTTCGACCCCCGCTCGCTCCCGCCATTTTTTCTCAATTGAAAAGCCAGTTTTTCACGCGTAGAATCTGCTGGCCGCTTTCTGGGGATGACTCGCAGGTTGAACTCGCGGCAGTGGATGGCGTTCTTTTCTTTTACTTGGCTTCCCGGCGTCTTTTGTTGCGGCTGGCTGCCGGAGATGATCCCGGGCCGCATCCTAGACCTCTCATCACGCACCAGAAGGAGGCGGGCAAAATCATGAGTCATGTTCTGATCAAGGGAGTCAAATCGCCGCTGGTTATCACCTTGAAGTCCTGGCTAAACAGGATTCTAGATCCAAGCCCAGGTTTGAACGCAGACGATAAGTACGACCAACCGACCTTTGACGCCGTGGTGAGATTCCAAATTGCACAGGGCCTGCATCCTCCTGATGGGAAGGTCGGTTCGGGCACCTGGGGTGCGCTCGGCAAAGAAATCGGCGAGTGGGACCTTCCGCTGGAAATAATTTCGCTGCTGCCCATCTGGCTGAAAAAGCTGATCACCGGAAAATCCCAGGTTCTCGGCGCGATGGCGTTCAATCCGTCGACGTTCTTAGGTATGTACATGAAAGAATTCGGGGGGTTGACGCAAAGCCAGATCGACGGATTGGAACTGCTGCTCGGTTGCATTGAGTTGGACCCCGATGTCACCGACATTCGCTGGGCAGCCTACATGCTGGCGACCGTCAAATGGGAATGCGGCGACACCTGGCAACCGATTGAGGAAGGCGGGAAGGGGGCAGGCCACCCCTACGGTACGGCCGTGCAAGTGAAGGACGCGGCCGGAACCACCTATAGCAACACCTACTACGGCAGAGGGTATGTGCAGCTCACTTGGAAAGCGAACTATGAGAAGCTAGGCCAGGCACTCAATCTTGGCGATCAATTGGTGATTCATCCTGAGAAGGCGCTCGATCCCGCGATTGCTTATCCGATCATGTCTTACGGGATGCGGCACGGATCATTCACAGGCAAGAAGTTGAGTGACTTTATTCACGACACCCAGTGTGACTACAAGAATGCACGCAAAATCATTAATGGCCTCGACCAATGGGCCACCATTAAGGGTTTTGCCGAAAAGCTTGAGGCCATGCTCCAGGCCAGTCTCGGACCATGAAACGTCGTATCCGATCGTGGCGAATTTTCTCAGGGAGGAATGATGCAATGGCGGAAAAGCCGGTCGTGCATTGGCGCCGGACCAGGTGGACCCTGTATCTCGGCGTAGCGTTTGCCTTCTTGAGTCCACCCGCGTGCGCGGTTCGGCCGTCAACCCCGGCCGTCGAGGCCAAAGAGGCCGGCCCGGTCCCGGCCTCCGCCAGCTTGAAGAAAACCGACCTCGCTTACGCGGATCGCGTTGCCTGGCGAACGCAACTGAAATGGCCTCAGGATTGTGAGGATTCCTTCGATTACCCCGATAAGAGTTTCGCCGGACTGGCATTCTTCGAGTTGTCCGCCAATCGCTATCTGGTCCAGGTGACGTGCACTCTTGGGTCGTACCAGGGGGAGTACGTTTTCCTTCTCCTCGACGAGTCGCGCTCGCCTTCGGATTCGAAGCTGCTCCGCTTTGTCGATTTTGAAGATTCAGGGGAATCCGGACCCAACCGATTGCAGAAACACAGGGTGTCGCAGCTCACCGGAACCCCCGAGTTTGATGCCGACAAGAAGCAACTCCGGCTCATCAACAAGTTTCGTGGTCTCGGCGACTGCGGTTTCATGAGCACGTACTCGTTCACCAAAGAACAACCAGACCTCGTTCTCTTTCAAGCCAAACTGGAATGCGACGGCAAAGGACCCTTCAACCCCCAAGAGTGGAAGAAAATGAGCCCTGAGTGAAACGGACGGGTGGCCCGGGCTTTTGATTTCGCTGGCATCACCAATAGCGTGGGTGCCCCGTCCTTGCGTTCTTGGCAAGGGCGGGCACGATTGCTGCCTGCACCATAGTGCTTGTCACGTCTCGCCGCTCCCAGTTCCCGAAAAACTGCTCCCATCCGACTTCGGAAAGTGCACGTCTCCCTCACGCGCAAATCCACTCGTGCCGCTAAAGTCCCCTAAAACCCAACCGCGCTTCAGCGCCTGAAGCTTGCTTCGAAAAACCAGCCGCCCCAGCAAAGGCAGGCGTTGGCCCAGGACTGGCCGACACCACTCACACACTGGGTGCCCCATCCTTGCGTTCTTTGCAAGGGTGGGTACGATGCTGCCGGAACCATAGTGCTTGTTATGTCCCTCCACGCCCAGCCCCCGAAAAACCGCTCCCATCTGATTTCCCCACGCTTCGCGGTTTTCGAAGCGTGGGCACCACGGGACCGAAAAGGAGGCAGTCCAGCAAGGGTGGGGGCACCCGGCTGACAACTATGTGTGAATCTTTCGCAGCAACGTGTTCATCGCATCATTCTTTTCCGCAGACTCCGGCTGGTAATGCGAAGAAAAATAAACCTTCTCTATATCAAGTGACTTCAAAACTCCTGCTTTGTGCAAATTTTGAAGTTGATTGATCAAAACCTCTGATTCGATTTCGTAAATGCCACCGCTCCAACCGTGGTTACCCAATGTCATTCTCCACACTCCGTTCATTGGTGAGTACTTGAAGTATGCTCCAGGGTCTGACGGCGACGGATAGCGGACATCGTAAAAGGCAAACTCAACACCATCGTTCATCAACGATTCTACGAGCACAGCGAATTCAGCTGGCTGCATTTCGTCTTTGAAGACAATCTGGCGCCCCTTTGGCTCCGTGGCCTTCACATAACTCCAATCTGTTTCAGCAATCCGACCAGGTCATAAAATAGCTTTTCTTCGACGATCTCGCCGTTCTTCCAGTGCGCAACGGTACAGAACTCGATATGAAACTTCTTGTTGGTCGGCTCGATCAGCTTGCCGTCCGAACCCTTCATCGGTCCGCGCATCGTGCCCGTAAAATCCGCAACCGTACACGTCCATTCGCCCTGAGCAATCTCCACTTTATAGGGGTGATTGATCAGATGATTGTCGGGGAACGTCTTGAAAAAATCGACGGACTCCGCCTTGTGATTGTCGCGCCCTCTCGTCGGCTCGGCCTGGCCGGGCCAAAATACGGCGATGTCCTTGGAATGCCGCTTTTCAAACGTATCCCAGTCCTGTGCGTTCCACGAATCGTCGAGTGTCCGCATGAGCTCAAGATTGTTCTGTGTCACGTGATCCTCCCAAAAGACGCGGTAGGTTGCTGAAACAAGTGCCAGCCGTCCGCACGCCGGCGCTCGTTCTACGCTCTCCACCGAACTCCGGCTGGCGGGTCGGCAGATTTTGAGACTTTGGCTGGCGTCGCTTTCGGGTGCCGTGGTTTTTGGGTGGCGCAGCGCCTCCAGCGCTGCGATAAGGCCTTTCCTTTTTCAGCCGGGGCTTCAACCCCTGAAGCTGATTCCGGGAAGGGCACGAGTTCCACTCGTGCCGCCACGCCGCCTAAGACCCAGCCGCGCTTCAGCGCCTGAGGGGTCGTTGTGTGGCGCCCGCCTGCTGACCCTGCAGACATCACCAACAAACTGGGTGCCCCGTCCTTCGCGCACTTTGCGAAGGGCGGGTACCACGAACGCCGGAGTGCGCACCGATTTGCGAAGCAGCCCCGCTGGGCACGACCAGCACAGAGATAGCATCGTACCCGCCCCTGCCAACAACGCAAGGACGGGGTACCCACAGTTCCCGACGGGAGAGCCAAACATGGAATCCCGGGTTTCGGTTGTGCGATCGTGGACGTTACGGTACAGGCGGCTTGGATGCCTCGTCACCTCGATATAGGTCAAAAGTTGGAGGCACGTTCTTTTCTATTATCTTAAATACGTCATCAATGGGAGTCATTCCTGCAACATCTTCGCTGCCCATGATGGGGTCTCCGAACGAAGAGGATTGAAGACCTATTACTGCCCCTCTAGTCAGGCCTCTGTGACACTGTATTAGGGGACGAACCATGCAAAAGAGAGGAATGTCATAGAAGATTGGAGAACCGCTGTTGCCAGGAGCTAAATTAGCTGCCACAAACCACACCTTTTCCAAGCGCCGCCCCAAACCACACCCTGTCGTGACTGGCTCACTTGGTATGTTAGATATAGCGCCAAACTTGAAGAATGGATAGTTCCGTTTCTGCCCGGACTTTCCTGGGAGCAATCCAGCTGAGGAGATACTGTCCCCGATTTGAAGCTTCTGTGCCTCATCTAGACTCGCAAAGATTGACAATCGCAGTGGTATGAAGTCGTCGTGGTCCTGTGAAAATCCTTCGAATGATATATCAATGACGGCTGCATCGACCTCCTCATCATCGTTTCTAACCCAATACAGAGGCGTGGACTTGTCATTTCGCAAAGCGACACGGAAATAGTCAACCCCAGTGTCGTCATTCTTCGGATCGTATTTAAGCTTGTTCAATCGTAGATAAATAGCGTCGGGATTAGCCACTGGGCAGTTGGCCCAAGTTGGTTCAAATACGTGCCTCGCTGTGACCAGCAGCAAGAGGCCAGAAATCGGCCCCTGTTCATTCGCTTTGACCACGCTGCTACGCTTATCGGGCACTGCAATCAGGAATCCTGTGGCACCCTTATCGGAATCAACACACGCTTCCACCTGCTCAGACCTAAGAGGCGTCCCTTTAGAGATTTGTGCACAAACTCCTCCGTTGGTCTTGCCCATAAATAGAAATACGACCATCTTCTTCACGACTTCAGGCTCAAGGGAGGTCTGAGAATGAGCCTGAGACCAGAGACTAAGGACCAACAGCAACGAGGCGACACTCCTCATAAAGAATCTCCTTACAGCGAAACGCAGCAGACCCCACCTTGGAAGACTTGAAACCTGAAAACCCGTGGACAAGAAACCAGGGACAGACAGGACGCCCCCCAATTTCCTTTTAAGCCGCGAAAATCGGAGGCCACCCTCCTACTCCTCATCCCCCACCCCACCCTCCGCCAACGATTCAAACCTCGTGCTGTTCTTCAAGAACGCCATCCGCACCTTCCCGATCGGCCCATTGCGCTGTTTAGCGATAATGATCTCGGCCTTCCCCTGCAACTCCGCGTCGTCGGGCTTGTAAATCTCTTCGCGAAAAATAAACATCACCAGATCCGCATCCTGCTCAATCGATCCCGACTCGCGCAAATCCGCCAGCTGCGGACGATGATCTCCGCCCCGGCTCTCCGGCGCGCGGCTTAACTGCGACAGCGCAATCACCGGCACCGCCAACTCCTTGGCCAGCGCCTTCAGCCCGCGCGAAATCGCCGAAACTTCCTGCGTACGATTCTCAAACCGCTTCCCGCCGCCCGACATCAACTGCAAATAATCCACAATGATCAAATCCAGCCGCCCGCCCTGCGCCTGCTTCAACCGCCGCGCCTTAGCCCGCATCTCGCTTAAAGAAATCCCCGGCGTGTCATCAATAAATATCGGAGCATGCGCCAGCTGCTCCATCGCCCGCACCACTTTCCGCGTATCGTCCTGCCACAACGACCCAGTCCGCATCTTGTGCGCATCCACCCGCGCCTGCGAGCACAGTAACCGCATCAGCAGCGCCTCGCGCGACATTTCCAGCGAGAACACGCCCACCACTTGGCTGTCTTCAATCGCCGCATTCTCCGCAATGTTCATCACAAACGCCGTCTTGCCCATCGAAGGCCGCGCCGCAATGATCACCAGATCGGACCGCTGCAATCCCGAAGTCATCTCATCCAAGTCGGTGTAGTGCGTCGCCAGCCCGGTGATGCGCTGCCCGCGTTGCAGCAGCGCGTCCACCGACCCAAACGACTCCTTCACAATTTCCTGGATCCCCATGAACCCGCGCCCAATGCGCTTTTCCGACAGCTGGAAAATCGCCGCCTCGGCGTCGCTCAGCACATCTTCCGCCAGATCCGACTGGTCCGACGCCCGCGCAATCGCCGTGCTCGCCGCCGAAATCAGCCCGCGCAGCATCGCCTTATCGCGCACAATCTTGACGTAGTGCTCAATGCTTGGCCGGTCCGGGACGCCATCCACCAGGCTCGACACATAAGCCACGTCGCCAATCGGCTGCAGATCCTTGTGCCGGTCCAGCTCCTCGATCAGCGTGATCATGTCAATTGGCCGCGACGACTCCGCCAGATCCACCATCCGCGAATAAATCCGCCGATGCGAATCCAGCGAAAAATCCTCGATCCGCAAATGTTCCGCCGCCTGGTTGTAAGCAAAGTTGTCGAGCAGGATCGCGCCCAGGATCGAGCGCTCAGCCTCCACATTCGCCGGAAGCGTGCTAATGCTGTAATCGGTAGTCGCCAATGATTTCTCTTTCGCTAAATTCCGAGCTGCTAACGAACACTAGCCGCCCGCCCCTTGTGAATGCGACGCGCGGCCTATGGAAAACTCAGGCCAAACCAAAAAAAGTTGGCGCGCCGTTCCCGCGCACCTGCTCCGCAATCTGAGTGTAGGAGAACAAAAGACGAAGATCAAGCGGGAGGAACCGGGCGGGATAAGTCTGCGCCCCAAAAACAAATGCGGTCGAGGCCAGCCACCTCGACCGCATCGTTCGTGGATTCCTGCTTCTGCCTTGTCACCGCTGGGCGACAAAATGATCGCTTCAGTCCGGCAACGCTCCCGCTCTCTCGAACGAAGCGCCGCCTTGGCCTAAGCGAGTTGCCGATTCGTCATCTTGCGATGACAAAGATGCAACCGCTGCGGCGGCCAGCGGCCCTGTCCTCGCTCTTCGCTCGCTGCTCCCTGCTCCGAAAAGCAAAGAGCAACGAACCACGAGCCGAGTCGGGGGAGGAGGCCGCAACGCCCGGGCAACCAGTCGCGCTCGCGCGCGTTTTCTGGATGATCCCCCGGCAATTCACCCTCGAGAATCGCCGGTTGCCGCTGGCTCTGCCGCAATCATCCGGCAAGCACAGGAACTCTCACGTTTCGCTGAACCCACTTTCCGCCACTTCGTTGCGCCCCGCAACCGAAAAAACTTCCCCCCTTGTGCAGAAGCTGTGGACGATGTGTCTTCCCTGTGGAAGCCCGAGGAAAACTAAGAATTAATTTCCCGCCATCCCGACGCCCTCTCGTGTTTTCAATAGCTTGCACGCCGTGAAAGCATTCGCCGTCGCATCGGCGTGTGTGTGGATCAGCCATGTGGAGCGGACACTCCTGTCCGCTGCCTTTGACCTTGTCGGACGGCAGCACGAACGGGAAGGGCACGACTTCCAGTCGTGCCTTTCGTGGAAGAGCGGCGCTTCAGCGCCGCGTAAGCCGCCTATAAAATCAATATGGGCCGGGTGCCCCATCCTTGCGTCCTTCGCAAGGGTGGGAATCGATGCTGCCGACAGAATTTTGCAGATCCTGCAAACACCTCGTGCATACCTTCGTGTTTCCCACCCTTCGCAAAGTGCGCGAAGAGTGGGGCGCCCGCCGCGTCATCTGTACCAGCGCAATCAAAGCCTGGGCCACCCGCCGCCTCGTGCCGATTCGGGATTCGAGGATACAAGAGAAAAAGGCACGACCGAAGCCGTGCCTTCGATTGACTCGGAGAGCAGGTTCCTCACCGGGTGTTCCGCCCGATTCGGAATGACAATCCTGAGGGTTAGTCTCTTACTCCATCCATGAACGCGCGCAGCTTGCGCGAGCGCGATGGATGCCGCAATTTCCGCAGCGCCTTCGCTTCGATCTGGCGGATGCGTTCGCGCGTAACCGCGAACGACTGCCCGACTTCTTCCAGCGTGTGCTCGCTGCCGTCTTCCAGGCCGAAGCGCATCTTGATGACTTTTTCTTCGCGCGGGGTCAGCGTGCGCAAGACCTGTCCCGTCTGGTCCTTGAGGTTCACGTTGATCACGGCCTCGGCGGGAGAAACCACGCCGCGGTCTTCGATGAAGTCGCCGAGATGCGAATCTTCCTCTTCGCCGATGGGGGTTTCGAGGGAGATGGGCTCCTGCGCAATCTTGAGAACCTTGCGAACTTTCGCTACGGGAATGTCCATTCTCTTAGCGATTTCTTCGCTGGTAGGTTCGCGGCCGAGTTCCTGCACCAGCTGGCGCGAGGTGCGGATCAGCTTGTTGATGGTTTCGATCATGTGCACCGGGATGCGGATGGTGCGGGCCTGATCGGCGATGGCGCGGGTGATGGCCTGGCGAATCCACCAGGTAGCGTAGGTGGAGAATTTGTAGCCGCGGCGGTATTCGAATTTGTCGACGGCCTTCATCAGGCCGATGTTGCCTTCCTGAATCAGGTCGAGAAACTGCAGGCCCCGGTTGGTATATTTTTTCGCGATCGAAACCACGAGACGCAGGTTGGCCTCGATGAGCTCGCGCTTGGCCTGCTCGGCGTCCATGTCGCCGGAGATGATCTCCCGCTGCGTGCGCTTGAGCTCGGCGAACGAGACGCCGGTTTCGAGCTCGAGTTTTTCCACTTCGCCGCGGATCGCCCGGGCCTGGCGGCGATATTCTTTTTTTTGTTCTTCGCTGCGCGTGGCCTCGGCCTTGCGTTCCAGGTTCTGGGTCTGGCGGTCGAGCGAGCGCATGCCGTCGACCGTTTTGTTCAGGCGTTCGATCAGCCGCTTGCGCTCGGCGTTGGTGAATCCCAGCTTGCGTACCGCCTGCGACACGGCGACGATGCCGCGAGCCAGTTTGCGGCGGGCGCGGCGATGATCCTTGGGTTTCTTCGTCTTCGAAACTTCGAGATACTTTTCTTCGAGCAGCGCGGCCTTTTTGTACAGCTTGGCCATGTCGTCGATTTTGTCGGTGAACTCGTTCAGGCGGTTCTGCAGGATCTCGTCGGTGATCTCTTCTTCGTCGAAGGTGACCACTTCCTTGATCGAGCGCACGCCCTTTTTAAGGTCCTCGCCCATGGCGAGCAATTCCCGAATTACGATGGGCGACCGTGACAGGGCCTTGAGCACGCGGATCTGGCCGCGCTCGATCCGCTTGGCGATTTCGACTTCGCCTTCGCGCGTGAGCAGCGGAACGGTTCCCATTTCGCGCAAGTACATGCGGACGGGGTCGTTGGTTTTTTCGAGTGCGCCGGGCGTAAGATCGAGTTCGACGTCCTCGCCTTCTTCGGAGTCTTCGAACTTCTTATCGAGCGCGGCCGAAGGCAGTTTGGGACCTTCGAGCACGTCGATGCCCTGCGTACCGATGGTGGTGAGCAGATCGTCCAGGTCTTCGGGACTGTGCACGTCGTGCGGGATCAGGTCGTTGACCTGGTCGTAGGTGAGATATCCCTTCTCTTTGCCTGTATCGATCAGCTTTTTGATGTCGTCGAACTTGTCTTCAAGAGCCAAAAGGTGTGTCCTCGAACTGCTTTAATTCCGCTCCACAGGAGCTTGTGATAATGTTCCTTTGAGGGTGGGAATCTGGGTCTTGCGGGGCCGTGCATACCGCACAAACCTATAGATTTTAGCAAACAAGTGCTGTACCGTCTATCGGTTGCCCGCTTGATTTCCGGTAGCCGCCGCTATCTTCGATTCCGTTAGCTACCTATCTTCAACTCCCTTAAATACTTAGATGGTGGCGGGGCGCTTTTTGTTTCAAGCGCTTTTCTTGTTTCCGGGGTTTCTCAGGCCGTCCTCGGCCAGGCTCGGGTCTCTCAGGGCCCGGCTGATGCGCTCCAGTTCGGTGAGCAGTTCGCGCAGGCGTTGGTTGTCGGCGGCGAGGCCGGGCTTTTTGAGTTCCTGCTGGACTTGCTCCTGACGGCGGCGCAAGTGAATGCGGCGCAGGGCGCGGACCGACGCTTCCAGAACTTCTGCCGTGAGTTCTTCGTCCTCCTTGAGAAGAATTAGGGCCAGCATGCGGCGGTCGGACTCGGTCGCCGGTACCTCAAGAAGATCGGGGACTTCGCGGGCTGCATTGAGCAGGGATTCGGCCAGGGACTCGGTCGCGAGGCCGCGGTGCAGAGCTTCGTTCTGCAAGACGTATTGCGCCTGGCGGGCGGGGTCGAATTCTTCCTCGGCGCCATCGCGAGCAGAAAGGTGGTCGTCGCCGGGATGGATTTGCCGCGCCGAGGCCAGAGCGCGGATCAGAACTTTTTCGGCGTCGGTGACCTGCGCCTCGGCGGGAGCCTTCACCGTCGCGGTGGAGCGCGTGACCGCGGCATGACGCAATTCCTGACGTAGGACCGCGGAATCGATGCCGAGTTTTTGGGCAATTTCCTGCGCCAGTTCGTCGCGCACAATCCGGCCGGGCACGCGCTGGACGTGCGGGAGCAGGTACTTCACGGCCTTGTCTTTGCCTTCGGCGCTGCGCACGGGGAATTGGGTGCGGGCGCGCTCGATCAGGTAATCGAAATATTTTTGCGAAGTTCTTAGTGCTTCACCATAGGCTTCTTTGCCTTTGCGGCGGATGTAGAGGTCGGGATCGAATCCCTGCTCGAGGGTCAGCACTTTGATCTGAAATTCTTCTTCCACCAGAAGACCGATAGTACGCTCTGCAGCCTTGGCTCCGGCGGTATCGGGATCGAAGTTGACGACTACGTTTTTGCTGAAGCGGCCGAGTAGCTTGGCTTGCAGCTCGGTGAAGGCGGTGCCGGAGCTGGCAATGACATTGTGAAATCCGGCGGCGTAGACGGAAATGCAATCCATCTGCCCTTCGACCAGGATGGCGTAGTCGAATTTCTTGATCCATTCTCTAGCGATGTCGAGATTGAACAGGACCTTGCCTTTGGAATAGATCGGAGTCTCGGGCGAGTTCAAATATTTCGGGCCGGATTTTTCGTCGGCGGCGAGAGTGCGTCCGGTGAACGCGATCACTTTTCCGGCCTCGCTGGAGATAGGGAACATGACGCGGTTGCGGAACTTGGAGTACATGGCGGCGAGCTGGGCGTCGGACCGCGGACCGCGGACCTCAGCCAAGTCAGAATCCCCGCCCTGTCCTTCCAAAGGGCGGACGGACAAGGACGGGGCACCCTCGGGGTTCTGACGGCTGTCGTCCTGCTTCCAGGAGAAGAGGCCGCTTTCGCGGAGGACTTCTTCGGGGAATTCTGGTTTGAGGCGGTCGCGGAGGAGGAATCCGGAATCGGGGGCGAAGCCGATGCGGAAGCGGGCAATCATTTCTTCATCCAGGCCGCGGCCTTTCAAATACTCTCGGGCCCGGGCGCCTTCAGGACGGCGTAGGCATTCCTGAAAAAATGCGACGGCGCGTTCGTGTACGTCGAGCAGTTGGCCGCGCAAGCGCGCATCGCGGGCTTCACCAGGAGTCGAGTAACTGGCCTTGGGCAGCGCAATGCCCAGCTTCTGCGCGACCATGCGCACGGCTTCGGGGAAAGTGATGTTTTCGATTTTCTGGATGAAGGTGAAGACGTCGCCTTTCTCCTGGCAGCCAAAGCAGTAGTAGTACTGGCGCGTGGCGTGCACGCGAAATGAGGGCGTCTTCTCGCTGTGGAAGGGACACAGTCCGGAATAGTTCTGGGCCCCGGCCTTCTTCAGCTTGATGTAGTCGCCGATGATGCGGACGATGTCCGCCTGCTGCTTGACCGTGTACGCGAAGTCGCCGGGGTTGGCCATGGTTGTTTCGGGGCAGGATTCTCCGTTGGAATTGTCAGGGAGAAAGCGGCTGAAAGGAATATAGCGGATTCGGATTGTTGTGGAGAAGCTGTGGATTGCGGGAGTTATCGGTTGAGGGAGGAGGAAAAACGGAGCCAGGGGTTGTGTGAGGTTCACCAACCTGACCTCAATTTGGGCTGCTCTTCCTCTTTCGCCCCGCTGGGGCTGGTTCATTCCGCCTGACTTTCCCACGGCTTGCGCCGTGGGCTGCATTCTTGCGCCGCTTCGCGGCTTTTGGCACGGCTGAAGCTGCGCCCTTCCACGAAACCTCGTCAGCCGACTGCTCAACTCCCTCCCGATTCTGCCGATAGAGAGGATGAGAGCCGGGTGCTTGGGATATGAATACAACAACAGTCGATCAATACGCCTCCTCGATCGTGGAAAAGTACCGGGTGATTCCGGACACGAGTTCCACGTCACACATCGCCGCCGACGAAGTGCTTCCGTTGCTGAAGCAGTGGGGGAAACAATATCTCCAGGGACTGACGCTGTCGGGGGCATACGCCAAGAATACGGCCATCACGCTGTCGTCGCATGTAGACATTCTGATTGCGCTCAGCCCGGTGCCGGGGATGGAAATGAAATCGGTTTTCTGGAGCCTGTACGAATACTTGAGCGACCGCAACCTGCATCCGCACACGCGGGATGTGTCGATTCGATTGCAGAACAAGAAATTGAATGTGGACTTGATCCCGGCGCGCCGTGACCGATCCGGGACGGGGAATTTGCTGTTCAACAAGCGAACCGGACAGGACGTGCATACCGACGTGGCCCGGCACGTGCAGCTGGTGGCGAGTTCGGGACGGCAGCAGGAGATTTGCGCGCTCAAGATATGGCGCGAGCGCATGGCGGTAGAGTTCCCGTCGCTCTATCTGGAGCTCACGGTGCTGCGCGCGCTGGATGGCGAGCGCTTCGGACAGCTGGCCGACAATGTTCTGGCTCTGCTGCGCTATCTTTCTGGACGTTTTGAAGAGGCGGTGGTGCGCGATCCGGCCAATCCCGAGAACATCCTCTCGAACGACCTGTCTGCGGATCAGAAGAAGGCGATCTCCAAGGCGGCGCGCAATGTGCTTTATGACGAGAATTGGAAGAAGATTATCTGGTAGAAAGGCTCGGGCTCAGCGGCTAAAGCCGCACGCGTGTGGGGCCCGCAAACGCGGCCCTGAAGGGCCGCTCTTCCACAGGCCGCCTTCCACGCTCCGCTTTCCACGCTCCGCCTTCCACGTTTGTGGCCTTGCGGCGCGGCTGAAGCGGCGCCCTTTCAAAGTGAAATCTAAACGTTCAACTCCACCAGGGTTGCACCGCCTCCGCCTTCGTTTTGCGGAGCTTCGACGACCGACGCCACGTGAGGATGCTGCTGCAGCAACTGGCGCAGGGCTTTGCGGAGGATGCCCATACCGCTGCCGTGAACGATGCGGACACGGGGCAAGCCGGCGAGAAATGCGCGGTCGACGAACCTCTCGACTTTCTGCGAGGCTTCGTCGACAGTCTGGCCGATCACGTTGATCTCGGTGGGGACGTTCGCGCCTTCGTTTTCGAGCGAGACGGAGATGCCGCGAGCGCGGGCGGCCTTGACGGGAGTATCCGCGGCCGGGGTGGAAGCGCTGACGAGGACTTCGGCGATGTCGTCGCGCGCGATCTTCATTTTCATTGCGCCCATTTCCACTTCGAAATGATTGTCGCCGACCTTGCGCACAACGCGCGCGGGGCGGCCGGTCGACTTCAGCTTGACGGTGTCACCGTCGGAGACGTGCTTGACGACTTGCGGCTGGGCGTGCGGATCGCCGTGGTCGGCTCCGGTGGAGTGGGCGACTACCGTGGAATCGAACTGCTCGCGAAACTCGCGACGGAGCTTGGCAATGCGGCGCTCGGCGTCTTTGGAAAGCTTTTGCGCGGCGGCGCGATCCTGCACGGCATTGACGGCTTCGCGGGCGTGATATTCGAAATCGCGCAGCAGGGTGTCGAGCTTCTTCTCCATCTCACGGATTTTGGTTTGCTGTTCTTTCTTGCCTTCGGCGGCTAGACGCTTTTTTTCGTCCTCCAGCTCTTTTTGGACTGTCTGCAGGCGCAGGCGTTCTTTTCCGGCTTCGCGCAGGTCGGCGTGGAGCTTGTCGAGGAATTGGCCAACATCGCGAGCCTGGGTTCCAAGGCGCGAGCGGGCGCTGTCGATAATGGTGGGATTCAATCCCAGGCGGCGCGCGATGTTGATGCCTGCCGAGGCACCGGGGACACCAACTTTCAACTCGTAGGTCGGCTGCAATGTGGCTTCGTCGAAACCGACGGAGGCATTCACCACGCCGGGAGTGTTCGCGGCATAAACCTTGAGCGAAGTGTGGTGGGTGGAGATGACGGTCATGCAGCCGATGGAGCCGAAGTGCGAGGCGATGGCGACGGCCAAGGCAGCACCCTCTTCGGGATCGGTGGCGGAACCGAGTTCGTCGAGCAGGACGAGCGAGCCGGCGGTCGCGGTGCGCGAGATGAAATCGATGTTGGTGACGTGGGCGGAGAAGGTGGAAAGATTTTGCTCGATCGACTGATAGTCGCCAATGTCGGCGAGGACGGCGTCGAAGACGGGGAGCTCGGCGCGGTCGGCGGGCACGGGGAGGCCAGACTGGGCCATGAGCGCGAGCAGGCCAACGGTTTTGAGGGTGACGGTTTTGCCGCCGGTGTTGGGGCCGGTGATGATGAGCTGGCGGCGAGGGGATTCGAGCTCGACTGTGACGGGAACTACGGGGATGGATTTCAGCTTCAGATTGCGTTCCAGCAGGGGATGGCGGGCATTGTGCAGAAGCAGGCTCGCTGCGCTCGCCGGACGGGCGAGTCGCCCGTCCCCACACGAGCCGTCCCCACGCGAGTCGTGGGGATCACCGGTTAACTTTACGGTGACGCAGTTGTAGTCTTCGGCGAAGTGGGCTTTGGCGAATTGGAGTTCGAGCTCGGCGAGGGCATCCACTGCGGCGAGGATTTCCGCGGCTTTGGTTCCAATGCGCTGGGTCATTTCGAGGAGGATGCGGTGAATCTCGGATAGTTCCTCTTCGAGCAGGCGAACCAGTTCGTTGTTCTGTTCGATGGTCTCGAGGGGCTCGACGAAGACGGTCTGGCCGCTGGAACTGGCGCCGTGGACCACGCCTTGCACGCGGCGCTTCTGCTCGACCTTGACGGGGATGACGAAGCGCTCGCCGCGGATGGTGACCAGCTCGTCCTGCACGGTGCCACCCTCGGCGAGACGGCGCAAATAACCTTGCAGGGATTCCTGGATGGAGCGCCGCTGTTTTTCAATTTCGCGGCGAATGCGGGAGAGCTCGGGCGAAGCCTTGTCGTCGAGGGTTCCATCGGGCTGGATCTTATTGCGGAACAGGCGCAGAAAATCGGTGAAGTCGGCGATCTGACCGGAGAGGGCGTGCACGGCCTGCCAGTCGGACTTCATATTCGCGGGGGGATGGAGGGCGATCTCGTGCCACTCGGCGGCGCGATCGACGACCAGGATGACGTCGCGAATCTCGATGGTTTCGAGCGCGGAGCCGACGATGCGCGATTTCTGGACGAGGAGTGAGATGTCGAGCAGCGCGGAAAAATCGAAGCGGCCGCCCACGCGGCGGAACTCGCGAATCTCGGCGGCGAGCTGCTGCTGGTGCTCAATCCAGCCGCGGTCGGTGGACGGGGCGAGAGCGGCGATGCGCTGCTGGCCGAGAGGGGAGGAAGCATAGGCGCGCAGAAGTTCGCGGAGAGCGGGGAACTCGAGCACGCGCGCGGAATTGTGCATTAGCTCGGCGGACATCAAAAATTATGGTAGCAGGAGACGAACGAAGGGTGACGGTCAGTCGGCGCCAGCGCCAGCGACGTTGGCGGCAGATTCCGTGGCGGCCGGAATGCGGATGATGAACAGCGCTCCGCCCTCGGGCTTGTTCTGGCAAGTGATTTGGCCATTGTGATCGCGGATCACGCCGTAGACGGCGCTCAGGCCAAGACCTGTACCTTTGCCGACGGGCTTGGTGGTGTAGAAGGGATCGAAAACGCGCTCGGGATCGCGAATGCCCGGTCCGGTATCAGAAAACTGGAGCATGGCCTCCTGGCCCAGGCGATGAGCGGTGATTTGCAACGAGCCTCCGCCCGCCTCTTCCAAAGCGTCCATCGCGTTTTCGATGATCTCGATGAAGGTCTGGAACAACTGGTTGGCGTTGCCCCGGACCTGGGGAAAATCGGGGGCGATGGAAAGCGCGATGCGGATATTGCCGCCGGGACGCCGCAGCTCGAGCATCTGGGTGGCACGCTGCAGGAGCACGGTCAGATCGACGAGAATTTGTTCGCCGGGTGATTGCTGGGCAAAGCGCAACAGGTCGGTGACGAGGTCGCGGGTGCGGCGGGCCTGATTCACGATTTTGCGGACCAGCGCGTTCTGTTCGTCGGTGAGCCGTTCCTTGGCCCAGAGCTGCTCCGAATAAGTCATGACGGCGGCCAGGGGATGGTCAATCTCGTGAGCAGCTCCGGCGACCAATTTGCCGAGGGTGGCCAGCTTCTCCTTTTGCACCAGCTGGCTCTGCAAGCGCTTCTGGCTTTCGTATCCGCGGCGCGACTCCAGCAGCAGGGCCATTAGCGCCTGGTCCTGGAAATATTGGCGGAGGAACACGAACGCTCCCAACCCCAGCATGGCAACGAGCACGGTGAACACGCGGAACGCGCGGGTGGGGCCGGCAGATTTGTCCGCCAGCACGGTCCACACCCCCAACACCGGCAGCGAGAGGATGGCCAACATGGCGAGTTGGGGCACCACTTTCTTTAAGCGCGGGTTCATACTGAACTTGTGGCTTTCGAGGCCCCAATCCCGCGCCGACCAGGCGGTGGCCGCCATCCAGGCTACGGTGGCGATAAGGGGTACGTCGTAGAGGCTGCCAGAGTAGTAAGTGTTGTTGGCAGAGGCGCGGTCGAGTAATTGGGAATTGACGCTATAGAGCAAAGCGGCAGCAAGGAAATGGAGGTAGAGGCGCCGCCATCCGCCCGAACTGGTCAAGGCCGCAAGCCCCAAGGCCGCGAGCAGCATTGCGTTCTCCAGTCCGTAGAGTCGGTCGTAGTAGAGGTTGTAGATCTGCGTGTCGCGCACGACATATTGGTGAGGGAAGACGATGAAAGCGTAAAGGAAGATCCACCAGCCCAGCAGCATCATAAAATTGAGCACGCTGAGATGAATTCTTCCTTCCGTCTTGACCAGGTCGGGACGCCAGGCCACGGCGGCGATCATGGGCAGCGCGTGAAAAAACAGGATGATGTCGAAGAAGAATGGATCGGGGATGGGTCGACGCAACGCGACTTCGAGATAGGACCAGGCGGCCTGATTGCTGGTCCACAGCGAGAATCCGAGGGTCATCAACAGCCAGAAGCCGCGCTCCTGGGCGGGGCGGGTCAGAGCGTTGTAACCGACGATGCCGACGGCCACCAGCATGAGCACCAGGCCAGCCAGATCGGCGAACGCGGTCAGAGCAACGCTCTGCTGGGAAGCCAGACACACGGCGGCAAAGGCCAGAGTGACTCCGGCCGCTGCAACAAACCAGCGGTGTGGTTGGAACAGACCCATCCCGACCTCATTCTATGGGAGTGAATCGGGGATTCCGAGAAGCGTTTGGAGGCCCGTTGGTTACTTCGGTTACACCTGCCTGGGCTTCTCGCGGATACTCCGGCAAGGAGCTGGAACTACTAAGGGCGCGAAGGTTCACGAAGAAAGACCGCATGGTTCTGCGGGGGGAGCTCTCGCGACACCGGGGCAGGCTTCATCTTCCAGCCGCTCAGAATCTGAAGATGTTTTAGAATCAAGGCAGGAAGGCGCATTCCTCGTCGTCATTAGCCTTCCTTCTGGTGACTTGCCATGGCCTTCCCTGTGACTCGCCTTCGCCGCCTGCGCCGCACCGCGGAACTGCGCAACCTGGTGTGTGAGACCCGCCTCACGCCTGACGCATTCGTGTACCCCATGTTCGTCTGTCCCGGAGAAGGCGTGCGCAAGGCCGTCGGCTCGATGCCGGGCGTGTTTAATTTGTCAGTGGACGAAGCGGTGAAAGAGGCGCAGGTGGTTCATGCGCTGGGCGTGCCGTCGGTGATCCTTTTCGGGCTGCCTGATAAGAAAGACGAAGTGGCCACCGGAGCCTGGATCGATGACGGCATCGTACAGCAGGCCGCGCGCGCATTGAAACGCGAAGTGCCCGGACTCATCGTGATGGGCGACGTCTGCCTGTGCGAATACATGTCGCACGGACATTGCGGAATTGTGAAGGCTGCACCGCAATCGCTGGGAGCAGCCGTTGCCGTGCCACCATCGGCGGCCACGACGACCGACTACGAAATCGACAACGACGCGTCGCTGGAGTTGCTGGCCCGAACATCCGTTTCGCTGACCAAGGCCGGAGTCGACATTATTGCGCCCTCTGACATGATGGACGGGCGAGTGGGTGCGATCCGCCGGGCGCTCGATGAAGCGGGCTTCATTCAAACGCCAATTCTTTCGTATGCCGCCAAGTTCGCGTCGGGCTACTACGGACCATTCCGCGAGGCCGCCGATTCCGCGCCGCAATTCGGCGACCGGCGGTCGTATCAAATGGATGGAGCCAACCTGCGCGAGGCGATGCGCGAAATCGAAGCCGACATCGAGGAAGGCGCGGACATGATCATGGTGAAGCCGGCCATGCCGTATCTCGACGTGATTGCTGCGGCGCGCGAGCGCTTCGAGTTGCCGCTGGCCGCGTATCAGGTCTCGGGCGAATACGCGATGATCGAAGCGGCCGCGCGAAATGGCTGGATCGAACGCGACCGCGTGATGATGGAGTCGTTGCTCAGTATTCGGCGGGCAGGGGCGAGCATTATTCTCACTTACTACGCGAAGGATGCGGCGAAGTTGCTGGGGTAGGCGCAGGGGTTTTCGCTCTTTCCACTTGCTTTGCAGCTTCCATCGCCACCGCGGCGTCGCGGTCAATTAAACGATTTGGAGTCGCGTTGATGCACAACCTGAGATTCTCTCTTCGGCTCTTATCCTCTCTCATGCTCTTACTGCTCGGCGCTCGATCCCTGTTTCCCTCTCTCCATGCGCAAGACGCCGTACTCAGCGGTACTGTGGTGACTCCAAGCAAGATTCTGCCCAAAGCCTGGATCGTCATCCGGCATGGCCGGATCGACTCGATCGCGGAACAGCCTCCGGACGGCGATCGCATTCCGGTGGTTGAAACCGGCGGCATGATTTTTCCCGGCTTTGTTGATCTGCACAATCACCCCATGTATGACGCTTTTCCCCGCTGGCATGCTCCTGCGGTATTTAAGAACCGGTATGAGTGGCGCGACCTGGCGGAATACAAGAAACTGATCGGCGTGCCCGGAAGCGAGCTGCAGAAGAAGAGCGACCAGACTTTTTGTGATCTGGACGAGTACGCCGAAGTGAAGGAACTGATCGGCGGCACAACCTCAGTCACCGGGATTTCCCCCCGGCGCGACGCGGCGATTCCTGTGCCCGCGTGCGTTGCGGGACTGGTGCGTAACCTCGATTGGGCGTCGGGCTTCTACGGTATGACCGTGGGCCACGAGCGCATAAAGAACGCGATCGGGATCACTCCCCCTGACCTGAAAGACGACGACGCGGACAGACTCCGGGACGACCTCAAGATCGGACAGATCGATCTTCTGTTAATTCATGTTGCCGAGGGTTCTCCCCAGGACCTGGAGTCGAGCATTGAGTTCGAAGCGCTGAAAGGCCGGCAGTTGCTGAGTTCGCACACGGCCATCATCCACGGAACGGCGTTGACGGCGCGCAACTTTCGCGAGATGCATTCGGTGGGCGCGGCGTTGGTCTGGTCCCCGCGGAGCAATATCGAGTTGTATGGAGTAACCACCGACATCCCAGCCGCGCTGCAGGAAAAAGTCACAGTTGCTCTGTCGCCGGACTGGTCGCCGACGGGCAGCACGAACATGCTGGCGGAACTTGCCTACGCCAGCCAGTACAGCAGCCAGCATTTCAACAATCTGCTTACGGCCCGGGAAGTGTTCCAGATGGCGACGGAGATCCCCGCGCGCATCGCACAAATTGAAAACAAAGTAGGAACAATCGAAGCCGGTCGCTACGCCGACTTGTTCGTCCTTCGTGGCGACGCTTCCGAACCATTCACTGCACTAGCACACGCGCAGCCGCAGGACGTGCAGCTGGTGTTGGTCGGCGGTGTCCCGATGTATGGAAGCGAAAAGCTGATGAGCGCTTTCCACGTCGCACCGGAGCCGATCGAGGTCTGCGGCGTGAAAATGCTGCTCAACTCGGCGGCACTACCGGAAGGCTCTTTGGCCGGCGTCCAACACCGCCTGGAAGAGGATTTGAAGGGCTACGGCATCGCCCTCGCCCCGCTTGCCGAATGTCAGCCCTAGCGTACACAGTTCGGATGAGATCAATTGTTCTTCGTCGTGCTTTCCTCCTTGGGCGGGCTTTCAGGCTTTGGCGTTGAGCCTTCTTTGCCGTCTGATTTCGGTTGTTTGTTCTTGTCCTCGGGAGTTGCCGACTTGGCCTCGCTTTCAGTGATCTCATAGCCGGTGACTTCGAGGCCGAGGATCCTGGCTAGCTGGAAGACGGTCTCGTCGGGCAAACCGGCAGCTGTGACTTGTTTGTCCGCTTTGAATCTCTGATCCTTTTTCTGGATATAGATCAGTTTCTCCATCGAGCCACCCTCGGCGGACAGGGTCTCCGTCGTTTGCCAGCTTTGGGAAGTCAGAACCTGGAGTTGCTGGCTAGAGAGGTCGCCCCACGCTTTCTTGAAGGCCGGGACGAAGCCGCCGGAGAAGTAGACCTCGGCATCCTTGAAGCTCGGGCCTACGAACGGCACCAGGGCGGTGGCCGCCGTCGTAGCCGCTTCAAGGGTGTTGATCCAAATCGCGCGCTTTCCCTTCACCTTCTGATAGGCCTCAAAATAACTGGCGACTGCGGCAAGGGGAATCGGGGCAACGGTCGGAGGCCCTTCTTTGAAAGAGACGCCCTTGCCAGAGTTCGGGTCGATCCCGAAAATCCATCCCCCTGTGGACGCAATCGCACCAGGAAGGCCCGTGAGGTTTTTCTTGCCACCGGGTTTTCCGGGTTTTTCTCCGCGGACCCATTCCGCCTCCGCTTGAATGGCTGCCAGAGGAACCGCGACCTTTTTCTTGCCCTTGTTCACAACGGAGAGCTGGATCACGCGGAAGTTGTCGGCCACGCCTTTGCCGACCAGCGTATTCGCCGAGTGATCGTCGAGGATCGTGTATTTGTATGTCAGGTTCACATCCCGCTTGGGTTCGATTTCATAGGGGACGCTGTAGATCTGGTCTTTCGGACAGGTGATGGTGGCAGTAGTTTTGTCGTTCTTGGCGCTTTGCACGATCTTCTTCACCTGTTTCTTGATCGTGATGACGCTGCTTTCGAGGCGAAGCGGGTAGGAATAGCCGCGAGCACGGGCGAACTCGAAATAGACGTCGATCATCTTGTCGTTGATGTTGATGATTTCGACGCGCTCCACCTGGATATCTGGATTGCGGGAGCGAAGGCTGAAAGTTACCTTCTGGCGCAGGTCCGCAGCCCACTTGAGGGCATCGGTCTCTTTAGGAACATCGCGCAGGAAATCCGCCATGTTGACTTTTGTGTCTTCTTCCCGCTGCTTTAAGCGGGGTTCCTCATTTGCTTCGATGCGTTTCTTGTGCTCTTGGTACTTCGAATCCAAGAACGCTCTTCCTTTACCCAGATCGTCCTGGACCGCGATTTTTCCTTTCAGGATATCCTCGCAGGCGGCAATCCTCTGTTCGATGTCCTGGTATTCCAAGTTTTCAGTTCCGAGTGCGTAACGCTCTGTGCCGCGAATGTGGAATTCCTCAAGGCAGTTCCAGAGGTAATCGTCGACCTGGTAGGGGGGCGGATCGTATTCGCCGAAGTTTTTGCCGACAATGCGGATGCGACCGACGCCATGGCTGCGATTGATGAAGACAATCTCCGGATGATCTACCTTGGGCTCGTCCGGGTCTTCCGGCTGCTTGGCCACGGTGGCGATGGCGGTCGCCTCGCGCGTGGCCAGGTCGGTGTTGTTGTAGACGGTGACCACGGCACCTGCCGGCTCATAATCGGGGGCGGCGACAAAACGCACCACCAGGTGATCAGGATTGGAGGGGGGCACGATGGTGATGTCGGTGGCGCCCCCGGGAGTCAACTCCACGGACATGCGGAGCGGGCGGTTGTCAAAGCCCCCCTCCCCTGCGGCTTTGGTCAGGATTACGGTGTGGATGTTGGGAAACTCCTTGTTCTTTTCGTGCTCCAGCTTGACTTCGAAGTGTTTAATGGCCTGTTCGGGAGGCTTCTCCTTGAACTCGATTGCGCAGTCTTTGCTTTCCGCGACTAGCCTGCCGTTCTGGAAAACGCGGATGCGGCTCACTTCGGTTCCGCCCTTCACAGCGGCATCAAGAAGGAGTTCTTTGCCGTCGGCGGCAAACGGGGTGCAGGTCTCCGGCTTGCAAATAATGGGATGGGATGGATCGGTGGTGTCGAATGCGATGGAGACGCCTTCGGTTGCGCTGGGCAGATGCTCGCCTTCGATGGCCAAGCGGAATCTGGCCATGATATCGGCTTCAGAACTCTGGAAGAAAACAAAGTGAGCGCCTGTTATTTTCGGTTGGCCACTGGCGTCCTGCGTCAATGCCGGGGGCTGGCCGAAGAGCAGAAGAATCAGGGCGATGGAAAAAAAGTGGATGAGCAGAGCCGCGGGATTTCGGGGCATGGATTCCTCCACGTCTAGATGAGGGTGCTAGGGGCCCGAGGGAAGGAAATCCAGGCTTATACAGCATGGGTGCAGTGCTAGGAGCGAGAAGCGAATTCTGTTACGAAAACCGAACTAGGGGGACTTGAGTGACCCCAGCAGACTCATGCCAAATGAGTTGGATCGCACTCCGCAGAGCGTTGCGAGATCCTGAATTACGCGGATGAAGCCTTCTGGAAGCTTACTTCGACCTGTTTACGGTCGTCGTCGCTCACTTGGAACATCTGGCGGGGCTTGAGGCTCATGAAACTGGCGACGAAGACGTCGGGAATTTGGCCGATGCGGGTGTTGTAGGTGTTGACGTCGTCATTGAAAAACTCGCGGCGGTCGGCGATGCGCTCTTCGAGTTCGCTGATGCGGTTCTGGAGTTTCAGAAAGTTTTCGTTGGCCTTGAGCTGGGGATAGTTTTCGGCGACGGCAAAGAGTGAGCGCAGGGCGGTCGTCATTTTCAGGTCGGCTACAGCTTTCTGGCCGATGCTGGCCGCGTTCACCGACGCGGCGCGCGCTTGGGTTACCGCGAGCAATGTCTGTTGCTCGTGCTGCATGTATCCCTTGACGGTCTCGACCAGGTTGGGAATCTCGTCGTGGCGCTGCTTGAGCAGGACGTCGATGTTGGCCCAGGCGCGGTCGTTTTCGTTGCGCAAGCGCACCAGGCCGTTGTAGAGGATGACGGCGTAGATGAGGACGCCCGCTACAAACAGGAAAAACGCCAGCCCGGTGATGATGCTGCTGTCCATTGCGGCCTTGGCCTCCGCTTTAAGGTGCCAGTAGAGCAGGAAGCGAGGCAAGTGCCAAGGGGGTTGCGTCGGACGGGGGCAGCTTCCCTCAGGGGCTGAAGCCCACTAATTCCTGAGCGCCTTGACGCGGCCTTGAAGGGCCGCTCTTCCACGGGCCGCTTGGGCGCGGCCGCTCGCTCTGGTGCCCTGGTTTCGCCCCCTCGACTGCGTTCAGGGCAGGCTCTGGGCGAGGACGTGCGAAGGCGCCCGTCCCTACATGAGCATCGTGGCGGGGACGGACGAATGCGTCCGTCCCTACGTGAGCATGGTTAGTCTTTGCTGGGTTTCTTTGGAGTCAGGTCGCAGGACTTGTGGACTTCGTCCAGGTTCAGGCCTGCGGGAGAGAACTCGGCGATGGCGTAGCCGGTTCGCGTTTTCACTTCCACGTTGAAGACCTGGGCTCCGATGGCTCCGCGAACGGTGCCCTTGTCCATGGAAAGGAAGCGCCCGCCGATCCAGTTCCAGCCCCTGTGGTCGTGGACGTCATCGAAGCGCACCAAGACTTCCATCTTAGGCTGGCCCCAGAAGCCGGGATAATCGGGGCGGCCGAGCTTGGCTCCAGGGTCGAAGTTGGCATGGTCGTACTTGCCGTTGGTGCAGACGAGTTCGACTCTGGGCTTGTAGTCGGGGTCTTCCTTGAAAAAGTTGTTCGAGAGCAGTACGAAGCGAACTTTCTTGGCGCCAGTCATCTTGTCTTCCGATTGGAACTCCATCCATTTACCGCCGGCACTGACGCCGTCTTTTTCATCCTGATAAGGGCTCATGGCACCCTGCTGGGCAAAGGCGGATGCGGCACAAAGCAGCGTTACGCACGCCAGGAAAGCCAGGGCGGTGCGGTTGAGTTTATGAGATGCATGCAGAACGTTCACTGTATCCTCCAGACAAATACCCCTACGTATATTGAACACAAAACGGCACAGAAAGTTGCATGAAAAGAGGCCGCGGCTTGAGGCTAGTGGATATCGATTTTCAGGTCGAGGTAGACCTGGGAGCGGTCGTCGAACTGGCTGACCGATTTGGTGTCGCTCTTATGGCCCTTGTACTGGGCGTAGACCTCATAGTCGACGGCATTGGAGAGCGCGGGGAAACGGTAGGTGCCATCGGAGCCAACGATGTAGGTCTTCACGGCGCGAGTGCGCGTGTTGGTCACGTAGACGACGGCGTCGGGAAGCGGGTTATCCTGCGGGTCGAGCACTTTGCCGAACAACAGGCGACCGACGGTCTTGTCTTTCTTATCGAGTCCCGCACCCGCGGAGCTCGACATCGCACCCAGCGCCAAAACGAGCGCGCAGGCCACGGCCAGCAACGGGATCACAAGTTGTTTGCGATTCATGCTGGTGCTATTGTCTCACGGCTTTCCCGCACCAGCCTTGTCCGCACCAGCCTTGCCCACAGCAGGCTCGTCCACAGTTAGATGCAATCCAGTGTCTTCGCGTTCATCGTTGTAAATGTGGACGGTGACTTCCTTGACCAGGCGCAAGGGCCGGCCGTCGCTCGTCTTGAAGCCTTTGAGGTCGGCGGAGAGGATGTAGTCGGATTCGCCATTGGGAACGCGCTGGGCGAACTCGCCCATGTGGTCGGAGTAGACCTCCCAGCGGACTTTTTTGGCTTTATCTTTGGCGCGGCGGATTTTCACGGGGACGCCATAGACGGGATGATCGTCCGGTCCCCAGACGGTACCGGCAATGAGGGCGTAGGGCTTGGCCTTGGCCGCGGGTGCGGCGAGCAGCCCTTTGGGCGAACTGAACGTTGAACCGAAAATCGAACCGAACGTCGAATCGAACTGCGGCAGAAGAATTACGATCAGGAGGAGGAGAGAACCGACGGCGGAAATTCTGGCGAAAACCAGGGGCTGAAATCCTTGGGGCCCAAATCTAGGAGTAGTCACCGTCTTCGCTCTCTTCGACCTCTTCCTCGTCTTCTTCGACGTAGCCAGCCTCGACGGCCTTCAACTCAAGCGGACTGGTGGTGACCACTTCAAAGTCGGTGCCGCATTCGGGGCACGAAATCATTTCCCCTTCGTCGACGCCATCCTCGTCGACATCCAGATTGGTTTCGCATTCGGGACACAGGACCATAAAGCCTCCCCAGCCGATTAGAGCCTCCTGATAATATTTAGATTCTTCCCGGCTCTCAGGTCAAGGGGCAGAGACGGGGAACGAGAGAATTTCCGGGGAACCAGGATTCGTTCGCCGCAGTGGGATTGTTCTGGACGGGGGCCATCAAGCCATGCTCCATTTCCGCGGGTTGAGGCGGGTTGCCGCCAGTCTCGTTGCACTTCTGTCTGCGGCTATTTATAGCGCGGCCCAGTCTGCCTCTGAAACGAGGCTGGCAGCGGATTCGCAGATTGCGGCGGCGTTACAGCAAATTTCGGCACCGCGAATTCAGGCGAACATCGAGAAGCTGGTCAGTTTTGGAACGCGGTCGACACTTTCGGCGCAGGACGAGAAGTCGATTACGGCGGGGCACGGGATTGGCGCGGCGCGGGAGTGGATCAAGGAGGAGTTCGAGCGCTACTCGAAAGATTGCGGCGGATGCCTGCAGGTGAAGACCGACAGCTTTACCGAAGAGCCTACCGAGAGGATTCCGAAGGCAACGGAAATCACCAATGTTTATGCGGTTCTGAAGGGTACGGATGCGGAGAACGCGAAGCGCATTGTGCTGGTGACCGGGCACTACGATTCGCGCAACAGCGACATTCTTGACGTGAGCGGGGATGCGCCTGGAGCCAACGATGACGGCAGCGGAACCTCCGTCAGCCTGGAATGTGCGCGGGTGCTGAGCAAAATGAAGTTTCCGGCAACGATTATTTTTCTGGCGGTCGCGGGCGAAGAGCAAGGGCTGAACGGAAGCCGTCATTTTGCCCAGATGGTGAGAGATCAAGGGTGGGATGTTGAGGCGGTGGTGAATAACGACATTGTCGGCGGCGACAAGAGCCCGGAGCAGGACCATTCCGTGGTGCGGGTATTTTCTGAGGGCGTGCCTGCGGCGGCGACGGAACAGGACCTGCGGCGCATTCGCGGGCTGGGCGGGGAGAGTGATTCCGGGTCGCGGCAACTGGCGCGGTATATCGCCGATGTGGGGCGGGCCTACGATGCGGGCGTGAAGCCGGTGCTGGTGTTCCGGCTGGATCGCTACCTGCGAGGCGGCGATCATTCTTCGTTCAACCAGCACGGATTCGCGGCAGTGCGGTTCACGGAATTCCGCGAGGACTTTCATCATCAGCACCAGAACGTGCGCGTGGAAAACGGCGTCGAATATGGGGACTCGTTGAAGTTTGTGGACTACGAATACGTGGCGCAGGTGACGCGGTTGAATGCGGCGACTCTGGCTTCGTTGGCGGCGGCACCGGCGCCTCCGGGGAATGTGCATCTGCTGACCAAGGACCTGGAGAATGATTCCACGCTGACGTGGGAAGCTGCTCCGGGCGGGCTGGGGGCGGAATATGAAGTGCTCTGGCGCGCGACGACGAGCGCGGAGTGGGAGCATGCGCAGAATGTGGGGGATGCGACTCGGGCTACGATGAAGCTGTCGAAAGATAATGTTATTTTTGCGGTGCGGGCCGTGGACAAGGCGGGGCATCGGAGTTTGCCGGTGGTGCCGGTTCCGGAGCGGTGAAGCGTGAGTACTTCAAGAATCCCACTTCTCGCGCAACGAACGCGCGAGAAATGGGGCACCCAGAGTTCGAATACACCGGGTACGAGTAGAATTGGACGAGAGGTTAATTAGTGCGGCGAACCGGCGAACCGATGACGTTGAGCCTGCCTCCGTTCACCAAGGCGGTGATATGGCTGCTGGGGATTAACACGGGCGTCTATCTGCTCAGGCTGCTCCTGTCCCTGGTTCCGGGGCTGGACATCGTGGACGCCTACATCAAAATCTACTGCGAGTTGACGCCGGTCGACGTCGTGCATGGGCAGATTTGGCAGCTGATTACTTACAGCGTGCTGCATGAGGGCCTGTGGCACCTGCTGGGAAACATGCTGGGCCTGTGGATGTTCGGGTCGGCTATCGAAAGCGCGTGGGGCACGCGGCGCTTTCTGGAACTGTACTGGGTGGGCGTGGTCGGCGCAGCGATCACCACCGTCGCTCTTTCTTACACGCACTTGCTGGGAAATCCGGCGAGCTCTACGGTTGGCGCTTCGGGCGGAGTGTTCGCCGTACTGATCGCATTTGGGATGTTGTTTGGGGATAACGAAATCATGATGATTCCGTTTCCCTTTCTCATTAAGGCCAAGTATTTTATCGGGATTCTGATTGTGGTCACGCTGGCTCTAGCCATGAGCGGCGGCGGACACGTCGCGTATGTCGCGCACCTGGGCGGGCTGTTCTTCGGCTGGCTGTACGTGCGCCGCGGGCCGAAGGCGGCGCTGGTGAACGTTGGATTCGCGGAGCGCTATTACGGGATGCGCAATTCCTATTACCGCTGGAAGCGCCGGCGGGCGGCGAAGAAGTTCGAAGTCTACATGTCGAAGCACGACCGCCAGGTCCACTTCGACGAGCACGGCAACTACATTCCTCCGGATGACGACCCGCGCAAGGGGAACGGCGGGGGGAAGTCGGGGTGGGTGAACTGAAGTTTATTTTGTCATCCTGAGCGCGCTCTTTGCGCGAAGGACCTATGCACTTCACTTCTGGTGCACCAAGAGAAATGCGTAGGTCTTCGCTTCGCTCAGGATGACAATTCAAAGAACTTGGTGAATTCAGAAAACACCAGCCTCGGTAGTTCGTCTTTCTTCATCTTCCCTTTAAATCCGAGATCGTGACCGGCGCCTTCGATGGTCAACAGCTTCGTTCGGGCGGGAATCATTTTCAGGGCTTGTTCGAGTTCGGCGATGGTACCGAAGGGGTCGCGGGTGCCGTGGACGAAGAGTGTGGGCGTGCGCAGGTCGGGGAGATGCTGGGTGCGCTGCTGCTCGGGCTTGCGCGGGGGATGCAGCGGGTAGGAAAGCAACAGCAGGGCCGTAGCCAGATCAGGTTCTTCCGCACATAGCATGCTCGCCTGGCGACCTCCGTAGGAATGGCCGCCGAGAAAGATGGATGTCCCTCTCTTCGATTCGCCACGCTCGCTCCGTTGAGAACCGATTGGCGTTTGGGGAGAGTCAGAATCCCCCTGTCCCGCCAAAGAACGTCGGGACAAGGATGGGGCATCCGCTGCTTTGATTGCAGCGAGGGCGTTCTTCAGGCCGGCGCGGTCGCGGGCAGCGTCGCCGGGGCCCGGTGGGCCGAATGATCTCGATTGGCGATAGGGCAGATCGCAGCGCAGGACGGTGAATCCGGCGGCTGAGAAAGTTTCGGCGAGAGCAATCAGCAGCGGGGATTGCGCGTTGGAGCCGGCGCCGTGAGTCAGAACGAGGCCGTCTCCGCTGGGAGTTTCGGGGACGTGGAGGTAGCCGCGGACCTTGGGGTCGACGACGTTGTCGGCAAATTCGCGGATGGGCATATCCTCGCTAGTTTAAATCCCCACTTCTCGAATCCCCACTTCTCGCAAAAGACGCGAGAAATGGAGCACCCGGCGTTCACACTCGTTGCCCGCTTGCGGAACCGTCCCCGGCTACTTCGCTTGGTTCAGCGGCACTTCGGTCAGCGTCTCGTAGACCTTCACGATCTGGATTTCATTACCCAGGCGGGCCCAGCGGCGTTGCAATTCGGGGTCTTCGAGCGCGGCCTGGCGGCCTTCTTCGGACTTCCAGTAACGCAGCAGGACGTAGTGCGATTCGCGGTCGCGGTAGAGAAGGTCGCGGCCGTATCCCTTGGCGGTCACGATGGAGCTGAGTTCGCGGAGAGTGGCCAACGAGGCGGATTCCATACCGGGGACGGGTTCCCAGACGGCCACCGAAAGTATCTCTTGCGGCATAAGGGGCGATTATAACTTGCGGCGGTGGGAAGAAGCGTTGCTTTCGAGTGGGCCCATCTATCGCCAAGACGGGATCACCTCTGTCGCCCCTCCGGGGCTTGGCCAATTTCCCTGAAGCTACCCACGGCTTACGCCGTGGGCTTTATTCTTACGCCCCTTCGCGGCTGTCTTCGCGGGATGAACGATGCGCTCGGCTTCTTCGCTGGTGACCACGTGCAGGCGCATGAGGTTGGTGGAACCGGAGGCCTGGCGGGTGCCGGCAACGACTCCGAGCACATCCGCGGGCTTCAGCAGACCGCGGCGAACGAGATCCTGCTCGGCCATGGTGACCATCTGCTCGGCGGAGTGGGCCTGGCGGCAGCGGACGGGATGAACTCCCCAGTAAAGATTCATGCGCTGGACTACGGGCAAGCTGTGGGTGTAGGCGTAGATGGCGACGGGCGGGCGGAATTTTGAAATCATGCGAACCGTGTTGCCGGTCTCGGTGAAGACGGCAATGGCGCCCATGGGCAAATCTTCGGCGGCGTGGGAAATCGATTCGCAAATGGTTTCGGCGACGGAAAGTCCGCGGTGCTCGCGGCGGCGGCGGAACTGCACGAAGTCGCCCATATTGCATTCGGCTTCGACCACGATGCGCGACATGATAGAGACGGATTCGCGGGGGTACTGGCCGCTGGCGGTTTCGGCGGAGAGCATGACGGCGTCGGTGCCGTCGAAAATGGCGTTGGCCACGTCGCTGGCCTCGGCGCGCGTGGGGCGCGGGTTTTCGATCATCGACTCGAGCATCTGGGTGGCGGTGATGACGGGCTTGCGCCAGGCCGAGGCCCGGCGAATCACATGCTTCTGAATGACCGGAACTTTTTCCGGCGCCATTTCGACGCCGAGATCGCCGCGGGCGACCATGACTCCGTCGGCGGCTTCGAGAATTTCTTCGAGATGGTCGATGGCCTGCGGCTTCTCGAGCTTGGCGATCACCGGGACGTCGCTGGCGTGAGTGGCGATTATTTGCTTGACCATGCTGACGTCGGCGGCGGTGCGGACGAAGGACAGCGCGACCGCGTCGACACCATGGCTGAGGCCGAATTCGAGGTCCTTGCGGTCTTTCTCGGTGAGAGCCGGAATCGACAAGGCGATGCCGGGAAGGTTGATGCCCTTGTGCTCGCCCAGCAGGCCGCCGTTGATGACGTCGCAGAGCACGTCTTTGCCGCGGATGGCGCGCACATGCATTTCGATGAGGCCGTCACTCAGCAGGATGTGGGCACCGGGCGTGAGTTCGCGGCCAAGATCGGGGAACGTGGTGCAGATGCGCGTGGCCGTGCCTGGCATATCTTGTGGGGTGATGGTGACGACGGAGCCGGTCTTGAGCAGGACGGGATTGTGGCCCTCCAGCGGTCCAGTACGGATTTTCGGGCCTTGCAGATCCTGCAGGATGCAGACGGTGCGGCCCTCGCGCTCGGCGGCGCGGCGCAGGCGATGAATATTGCGGGCGTGGTCTTCGTGAGTGCCGTGAGAAAAGTTGAGGCGCGCGATGTCCATGCCGAGGCGGAGCAGTTCGCGCATGACGGCCTCGGTGTTGCAGGCGGGGCCGATGGTGCAGATGATTTTGGCACGGCGGGAGGAGGAGCCAGAAACTCCTGTGGCGGCGGGTGATTGCATCTGTGTCAATTTCCTCTCCGGGCTTAAACAGGAATGTTGGTAGGGTACAACATCTGCGTCAAGTCAGGTCTTGAGCAATAAGCTCGCCGACCCCAGGGGTTAAAGCCCCGTTCTATCTCGCGCGCTCACGCAGCCCTAAAGGGCCGCTCTTCCACGATGATGGATCCTGCCGGGGCGCTACCCAAATTTGGGGGGGTTCCTCGACAGACGCGGCCAGTCGGCCGATTGTCACAACTACGCCTCAATCTCTACGGCTTCGGATCATTGATGGCCGTGAGCTCTTTGCCCAGCATGGCTCGCGGGAACAGCAGGGCATTGAATTCGGCGCCCACCAGCACGACCAGGGAAATCAGATACATCCACACCAGCAGGGCCATCACGGCACCCAGCGATCCGTAAATCGTGGCGAAGTTGCCGAAAGACTGCAGGTAGGCGCGAAATCCAACCGTGGTTGTGAACCAGAGAATGGTGGCGAGCATGGCGCCGGGCATGACGCTGTGCCAGGGCTGCGTGCGCGGGACCGCATGATGGTAGATGAGCGCAATGACCGCGATGCTGGTCAGCGTGGCGATAAGCCATCGGGTCGCGCCCCAAAGCAAGAAAACGTAAATGCTGAAATCAGGATCTACGTAGGGCAGAAGACGAGCTTCGAACTTGCTGCCCACGGCGACCAGAAGGGTGGAGAAAGTCATGGGAATCAGGGCAAAGACGACCAGCAGGAAGGCGATAAGGCGCTCCTGCAACAGGCCCCAGGTTTTCGGCAGTTCATAACAACGGCGAAAACCATCCATCCAGGAAATCATGACGCCGGATGCGGTCCACAGCGTGATGACCGAGGTCGTGGTCAGGAAGCCGACCGGGTGCTGCGCGGCGCCTTTCAAATAGCTGAGCACTGTGTTACCGCCAGCGGGGAGGATGCTGCCGAGGGCGTAGGAAATTTCCCGCAAGTAGGGCGCGCCCTTCCGCCAGTTCGCCAGGAACGATCCGATGATCAGCAGAACGGGGAAGAACGTGAGAATCATGGAATAAGCCGAGGCCTTGGCGGTAGCGAAGGCATCGTGGACAAAAGCGCGCCAGAAGGCGAGCCGCAAGAGGCGGAGGAAGCGTACCATGCTCTGCTCTAGCTTAGGGCTGGGAGGCACCGGACGCAAAGAAGGAAGTGGGCCAGGTTCCTCGATACGCAATCGCTGGGGGGTAGCGTGCATTGGTAGTTCAAATAGATCGTAGCGCCGGCATCTTGCCGGCTGTCCTGAGGGCGTCTCGCCCTCAGCGCGGCGGGCGAGGACGCCCGCCGGACAGCCGCCGGGACGGCGGCGCTACTTTCTCGATTACTCGGCCGCGGGGAGTTCCGCGGGCAGATCGTCGGTTTCGCCCTCGTGCCGCATCATTTCGAGAGCGCGCTCGGCTTCTTCGTAAGCTGCCGAAACTTCCGCCTGGACTTTCGCAGCGGCCTCTTCCATTTCCGGCGAGAGGCGCACGTTGCGGTAGTACTCCATGCCAGTACCGGCAGGGATGAGGCGTCCGACGATGACGTTTTCTTTCAAGCCGCGCAGGTGATCGACCTTGCCGTTGATGCTGGCTTCGGTGAGCACGCGCGTGGTCTCCTGGAACGACGCCGCCGAGATGAACGAATCGGTGGAGAGCGATGCTTTCGTGATGCCGAGAAGCAGCGGACGGCCGGTAGCCGGCTTGCCGCCCTGCGAAATCACGCGCTCGTTCTCTTCACGGAAAGCGAACTTGTCGGTCTGCTCTTCGAGCAGGAACCGGGTGTCGCCCACGTCTTCGACCTTCACCCAGCGCATCATCTGGCGAACAATCACTTCAATGTGCTTATCGGAGATGTTGACGCCCTGCAGGCGGTAGACTTCCTGGATTTCGTTGACCAGGTAAGCCTGCAGTTCCTTTTCGCCAAGCACGGCCAGAATGTCGTGCGGGTTGAGCGGGCCGTCCATCAGAGGCTCGCCAGCCTTCATGCGCTCGCCTTCCTGCACGTTGATGTGAACGCCGCGTGGAACCGAATATTCCTTTTCGGTGCCATTGTCGGCGACCACGTAGATTTTGCGCTGGCCCTTCGAGACCTCGCCGAATTTGACCGTGCCATCGATTTCGCTGATGACCGCGGTTTCATGCGGCTTGCGGGCTTCGAACAACTCGACCACGCGCGGCAGACCACCGGTGATGTCCTTGGTCTTCGTAGTCTCGCGCGGAATCTTTGCCAGCACGTCGCCTGGCGAAGCTGTGTCGCCGTCCTGCACCATCAGGTGAGCGCGGGATGGCATGAGGTAGCGCTTGCTGGTTTTGCCCTTGACCACGATCGCGGGCTGGCGCTTCTCGTCAGGCGAATCGCCCACCACGTGACGCGACAGGCCGGTGACTTCGTCTACCTCTTCATGTAAAGTCACGCCCTCCTGCAAGTCCTTGAACTGCACGGTGCCACCGATTTCGGTCAGGATCGCGAAGGTGTAAGGATCCCACTCGACCATGACCTGGCCCTGCGTGACCGGATCGCCGTCGTTGACTTTCAGTTTTGCGCCGTACACTACCGAGTAACGCTCGCGCTCGCGATTCTTCTCGTCCACGACTGCGATCGAGCCCTGGCGATTCATGACCACCAGATCGCCCGACTTCGATTTGACGGTCTGCAATCCGATGAAGCGCACGTTGCCGACGTTCTTGGCATCGAGGCGCGACTGCTCGGAAACTCGCGACGCCGTACCACCGATGTGGAAGGTGCGCATGGTGAGCTGGGTTCCAGGTTCGCCGATGGACTGCGCCGCAATGACGCCGGTGGCCTCGCCCAGTTCGACGAGGCGTCCAGAAGCCAGGTTGCGGCCGTAGCACATGACGCAGACTCCGCGCTTCGATTCGCAGGTCAGCACCGAACGGATTTTTACCCGCTCGATGCCGGCAGCCTGAATCGCTCCCGCGAGGTCTTCGGTAATTTCCTGGTTGATGTCGACGATGACGTTGCCGTCATAGTCTTTGATTTTTTCGAGTGACACGCGGCCGATGATGCGGTCGCGCAGCGCTTCGATGATCTCGCCGGCTTCGACGATGCCCTGCACGTAGATGCCGTCGACCGTGCCGCAATCGTACTCGCTGATGATGACGTCTTGCGCCACGTCGACCAGGCGGCGGGTCAGGTAGCCGGAGTCGGCCGTCTTGAGCGCCGTGTCGGCCAGTCCCTTGCGGGCGCCGTGAGTCGAGACGAAATATTCGAGCACCGTGAGGCCTTCACGGAAGTTGGCCGTGATGGGCGACTCGATGATTTCGCCGGAAGGCTTGGCCATCAATCCACGCATGCCGGAGAGCTGGCGGATCTGCTGTTTCGATCCGCGAGCGCCAGAGTCGGCCATGACGTAAATCGGATTGAGTTCACCTTCCTTGTCGCGGCGCTGCATTTCACCGAACATTTCGTCGGCAACTTTTTCGGTGATCGCCGACCAGATTTCGATGACCTTGTTGTAGCGCTCGCCGTTGGTGATGGCGCCGTCGAGATACTGCTGCTGCACGGCGACGACCTGCTTCTCGGCGTCTTTGACCAGCGTTCGTTTGCTATCGGGGATGACCATGTCGTCGATGCCGATCGACAGTCCGGCGCGGGTCGCGAACTGGAAGCCCAGAGTCTTGACCTCGTCGAGCATCTTGACCGTGGTCTCGAGGCCGAAGCGCAGGTAGCCGTAGTTGACCAGAGCGCCAATGCCTTTTTTCTTCAGCAAGCCGTTGATATAGGGCATGCGATCGCTGCTGCCGGGGATGCTTTTCGGCAGGTGATCGTTCAGAATCGCGCGGCCGACGGTGGTGTTAATGAAGGCGCGTTCGACCCGAACCGGCTCGGTGTGAATGATGTCCTGATCGTCGTAGGCGGTGGTCAGGTCGATCAGTTCGCCCGAGTAGCGCAGGCGGATCGGGCTGAGCGTTTCCACAGCGCCCGCGTCCAGAGCCATCAGCACTTCCTCAATGTTGGCGAAAGCACGGCCTTCACCCTTCGCGCCCGGCTTCGCTTTGGTCAGGTAGTAAAGTCCCAGCACCATGTCCTGCGTGGGCACGGTGATGGGCTGACCCGAAGCGGGCGAAAGAATGTTGTGCGAGGCCAGCATCAAGACGCTAGCTTCAACCTGCGCTTCCGGAGACAGCGGAATGTGAACCGCCATCTGGTCGCCGTCAAAGTCCGCGTTGAACGCGGTGCAGACCAGCGGGTGAATCTTAATTGCCTTGCCTTCCACGAGCACCGGCTCAAACGCCTGAATGCCCAGGCGGTGCAGCGTGGGAGCGCGGTTCAGCAGCACGGGATGGTCCTTGATGACTTCTTCGAGGATGTCCCAAACGATCGGCTCCTGCTGCTCGACCATTTCCTTGGCTTGCTTGATGGTAGTGACGTTGCCGGTCTGTTCGAGCCGGTGATAGATGAACGGCTTGAACAATTCCAGAGCCATTTTCTTCGGCAGGCCGCACTGGTGCAGCTTGAGCTCAGGGCCAACCACGATGACAGAACGTCCGGAGTAGTCGACGCGCTTGCCCAGCAGGTTCTGGCGGAAGCGGCCCTGCTTGCCTTTCAGCGTGTCGGACAAAGATTTCAGCGGGCGGTTGTTGGCGCCACGCAGCACGCGGCCACGGCGTCCGTTATCGAACAGGGCGTCGACCGCCTCCTGCAACATGCGCTTTTCGTTGCGGATGATGATGTCCGGTGCGCGCAGCTCGATCAGCCGCTTCAGGCGGTTATTGCGGTTGATGACGCGGCGGTAG
>JBKQID010000041.1:0-33711 GCA_052148475.1 Candidatus Sulfotelmatobacter sp.
TTTTTCGGCTTTCTCGGCCCCAATGGCGCGGGAAAATCCACCACCATCAAGATGCTCACCGGGCTGCTCGCACCCAGCTCCGGCAGAATCGAGATTCTTGGCATCGATCTGAACGCGCATCCCGTCGAAGTCAAACGCCAAATCGGCGTTGTCCCCGAGGGCATGGCGCTGTTCGGCCGCCTCACCGGCGCCGAATTCCTGAGCTTCGCCGGACGCATGTACGGTCTTGACCGCACCACCGCGGCCAAGCGCGCTGCCGAGTTGCTCGAATTCATGCAACTCGCCGACCAGCCGAAAAAACTGGTCACCGACTATTCCCACGGCATGCAGAAAAAGCTGGCCCTCGCCGCGGCCGTGATTCATGGACCCAAGGTTCTGTTTCTCGACGAACCGTTCGAGGGCGTGGACGCGATCGCCGCCGGCACGCTGAAATCCATGCTGCAAGGCATGATCGCCAAGGGCGCCACAATCTTCCTCACCTCGCACGTGCTCGAAATCGTGGAGCGCCTATGCAGCCACGTCGCCATCATTCATCAGGGGCGCCTCGTGGCTCAGGGGTCGCTCGAAGAACTGCGCGCCGGGGTCGAAGCCCAGACTCCCGCCGGATCAGACGATGACGGAGTTTCCGGCGAGAAGCTTACACTGGAACAACTCTTCCTGCGCATCGTCGGCGGAACGCGCCGCACCGAGCAGGAACTTTCGTGGCTGGGATGAGAAATGGAATCTGAGCTCCGCGAGGGCCGGATTCCGCGTAAAATACGCAAGCGTGGAATCGCGAATCGCACTGCCGCATTTTCTCAGAGTCTGGTGGATCTGTGTCTCGCCGCTTGCTTTATTGTTCGCCGCCCGCATAATGTGGGAAAAAACGCTTTGGACTTGGTCTCGCGGACCGCAGATGGTTGGATTCAGCTTGATGCACGTTCACCCAATGTTTGCGATCGTGGGAGTGTTAAGTAGCGTCGGCGTGATGGCGTGGCTCTTGCCAGCTGTTCCATGCGCGATCGCCCGTAGAAAAACGATCGGCCTCGCGGACGTGGCTAGGATCGCCTGCGCCGTGTTAGTAGCCACCGCCATATTCATTCCGGACAATGTTTTTGCAAAGTGACTCTGCCCCTTCGACGGTGAGGCCATGACTGACCTCCATCCAACCCTCCACCGCCGCGCCCAGCTCGCGGCCATCGCCGAACTGCGCTGGCGCATGTTCGTCAACGGCCTGCGCAGCAAGCGCGGCAAGATGGAACTGGTCTCGCGCATCATCGTCACCGCAGCCTTCGCCCTCGGCGGGCTCGGCGGCTTTGCGGCCGCCACCGGATTTGCCTGGTATTTTGTCTCGCAAGGCAAGGCCGAATATCTCGCGACCCTGTTCTGGCCGATTTTTTTCTTCTGGCAAGTTTTTCCCGTGATGGCAACCGCCTTCACCAACAATCCGGACTCCAGCGAGTTGCTGCGCTTCCCGCTCAACTACAGCTCGTATTTTCTGATTCGCCTGGCCTACGGCTTCTTCGACCCGGCAAGCGCGCTCGGCTGTTTGAGCCTGCTTGGAATCCTACTCGGCGCTAGCTTCGCGCGCCCGGCGCTGTTTCCCTGGGCGCTGCTGGTGATCTCGACCTTCGCGCTCTTCAACCTCGTCCTGATGCAGACGGTCTTCGCGTGGCTCGAGCGCTGGCTGGCACAGCGCCGCACCCGCGAAATCATGGGAGTTCTATTCATCCTGGTAATGCTGAGCTTTCAATTGATCGGCCCGATGATGCAGCGGGTTCAGAAAAAGCCGCGCCCCGAGATCAGCCGCGCAACCCAGATTCTGGCCCAGGCCCAGGCCGTGTTGCCGCCGGGCCTAGCCGCAGACGCGATCGCGCAAACTACCCGTTCCCACCTGCTGGTCGGCTTCAGTTCCCTGCTCCTTTTAGGAACGCTGACCGCGGCCGTAGGATCGCTCCTCAACATCCGCCTGCGCGCCCAGTTTCGCGGTGAAAATCTCAGCGAAGCAGCAGCGCGCCCCGCCGTCGCGCAACCCCAGAGCCTGCAGCTAGGATGGAACCTGTCGGGATTCTCGCAGCCGGTGGCGGCCGTGTTCGAAAAGGAAGTCCGCTATCTGGCGCGCAGCGGCCCCATGCTGCTCACTCTAATCATGCCGATCTTTATGCTGGTGGTATTTCGCCTGGGACCGGCCAATCCCATGCGCCAGTCGAATTACCTGAGCCGCACGCCTGACATGGCCTTCCCTGGCGCGGCCGCCTACGCGCTCCTGGTGCTCACCAACCTGGTCTTCAACAGTTTCGGCGGGGACGCCGCCGGAGTGCAGTTTTACTACGCATCGCCCGTCCATTTCCGCCAGATCGTGTTGGGGAAAAACCTTATCCATGCCAGCGTTCTGGTCGCGAACACGGCGCTGTCCTGGCTCGCCGTCAGCTACTTTTACGGAACTCCTCACCTCGCCGTTACGATTGCCACGGTCGCCGGACTGCTTTTCGCGGCGCCCCTGAACTTCACCGCCGGCAATCTGCTCTCAATCTATTCCCCCAAGAAACGCGATTTCGCCACCTTTGGCCGCCAGAACGTCTCGCAGACAACTGTGCTCGCGAGTCTGGGCCTGCAGATTGTGATCGTCGGCATCGGCGTAGCAGTCTTCGTCATTGCGCGCCTCTATAACAATCTTTGGATCGCCGTGCTGTTATTCCTGCTGCTGGCGGCGATCTCAATCCCGATTTATGTGATCACCTTGCGCCGTATCGACGGCATCGCAATTCAGCGGAGAGAGACTCTGCTGGCGGAGTTGTGCCGCGCCTAGGGAAGCTCTGATTTAGCCTCCGGGTTCTTCTGGGCGCCTCTGTGTCCTCGGTGTCCTCTGTGGTTTACGCCTATTTTTTCGGACGAGCCAGAAACCGGTATCCCACGCCCCGCACCGTAAGTAAATGCCGCGGATTGCCCGGATCGTCTTCGATGTACCGCCGCAACCGCACCACAAAATTGTCGATGGCGCGGGTGTCGGTGTCCTCTTTCAGCCCCCAAACTTCTTCCAGAATCTGCTTGCGCGAAACAATCTTGCCGTCGTTGCGCACCAGATGCCGTAGCAGTTCCGACTCCATCAGCGTGAGATGAATCGTGCTCTCGCCCGACCGCAATTCGAGGGCCCCAAAGTCGATCGTCTTCCCGCCAAATGAAAATGTTCCAAAATCGCCAATGCCGCTCGAATCGGCCCGCGCTTCGCTCACTCCCGGCGTCTGCCCGCCGTGCATCCACTGGCTGCGCCGCAACAGTCCTTGCAAGCGCGCCAGCAGAATTGAAAGATCAAACGGCTTCGCCAGATAGTCGTCCGCGCCGGCCGCAAAGCCCTGCAGCACATCTTCCGGACGGCCCCGCGCCGTTAGCATCAGCACCGGCACGTAATTGCGCGCGGCGCGCAGCTCCGACACCACGCTGAATCCATCTTTGCCCGGAAGCATGATGTCGAGCACCACGAGATCGAACTTTTCCTTCTTCTCCAACAGTCGATCCGTTGCCGATTCGCCGTCGCCCACCACTTCCGCCGCATACCCCTCGGCTTCCAAGTTGAAGCGCAACCCCTGCGCCAGATGAGCTTCATCTTCCACCAGGAGAACCCGGCTCATGCCGCCCCCCTCGGGAGTTCCAGCACGATCGTGGTTCCGTGCCCTTCGCCATCGCTCTCGGCGAAAACCTTGCCGCCGTGTTTTTCCGCGATCGCCTTCACAATAAACAGGCCCAACCCGGTTCCCTTCACATGCGCCAGCGAGCGGTGCGTAACCCGATAAAAGCGTTTGAAGATCCGCTTCATATCGTCGGGAGGAATGCCCACGCCCTGATCCTGCACGCGCAGCACAATGCGTTTCTCGTCGGGCGTTTCCAGCCGCACCCGCACGTCGACGCTCTCCCCGGAATATTTGACGGCGTTGTCGAGGACGTTAGAAACAGCGGTGCGCAAATCCTCTTCGCTGCCCCGCACCCTGAGTCCGCCTGGGTTGCCCGACGCTTCCGACGATTCCTCATAGCGAATCGCCTCCGACTGCAGGTGATGCCGCGCCCGGGTGGCGTCCATGCAGTCGCGCACCAACTGGCCAAAATCGATTTCCGCTCTTTCCTGACCTGCCTTTTTGTCCCCCGCCCGTCCGGCCCGGAGAACCTGCTCTACAGTCTCGGTAAGACGGTCGGTATCGCTGAGCATCACCTGGTAAAACTCCTGCTTCTGCGTTTCCGGCAATTCGCGGCGCTGCAGCGTTTCCAGGTGTAGCCGGATCGAGGCCACCGGCGTCTTCAACTCGTGGGTGACGGCATTGATGAAGCTGTCGTGCTGTTCACTGTGCCGCAGTTCGCGCACCAGAAAAATCGTATTCACCACCATCCCCGCAATAATCAAGGCAAAAAAAACGATCCCGAAAAACAGCAGAACTCCCTGCCGCCAGTTGAGAATGATCCAGCCAACGTTGAGGGCAACAGCTAGCGCCACCAGGCCTACGCCCAGGATGAGGAAGAACGCAATGGTTCCGCGGCGGCTCGAGATGCGCATAGACGACCCAGCCAGATTTTACCGCGTTCGCGGCCACGCGCCATGAGAAGGGGCGAGGACGCATCTCATTTTTCCGCGCTTCCACGCTTATGCTTATTTCCGGACGGATCAACCCAGCGAAATAGCGGCGCACCCCACGTGCCCATTGCCAGCAGCGCCCCAAACACCACCACAGCATCAATGCTCTCGCGGCCCTGCCGAGACCAGTACGCGGCCGCATCGAGATTCAGCCAAAGCGCGAACTCGTCCAGGGTCAGCGCGGCTCCAATTCCATAGGCCAGCGCCAACAATCGACTCTGAAAAATTGCAACCGCTCCGTCGCCAGTCCCCACCTCCGCAAGTTCCGCATACCCGGTGATGAGCAGCAGAAGAATCCCCCATACCAGGTGATGGATGTGATGTCCGCCCATCTCCACCCAACCGAAGGGGCCAACATGGTGAGTGATCGAGGCGACCAGCAACCGCACCCCCACAAAAGTCAGAAAGAAGCTGACCGAGGCCAGGAAGAGCCGCCGGTGTGGCCGATCAGGAATGCGCTGGTGGATCAGCAGCCCAAGCTTCGTCAAGTACAGCAGGAGAAGAATTAGAACGGTCAGTACGCCGACGAAGATCAGCAGAATCCAAGAACCGGTAACGTGCATACTGAGCATTATGGCTGGGGCGACTCCAGTCACGCCAGTCAGCTGCCAGGGAGGCACCGCGAAACGATCAGAAGGTGAAACGACCACCGACTGTCGGAGCAAAGTTGTTGTTGGAGTTATAGGGGACGCCGGGGCCATGAGGAATGGCGATGGCCAGACCGCCGCTCACCCAGGAATACGCAATTCCGGCAAAAGCGTCGAAACGCTTGGTGAAGTGATGATCCACATAAAGCGATCCCTCGTTGAGGGTGCCCGCGCAGGAAGCGCGGAAACTGGCGGGCGTGCAGGTCGACGGAACACGGAAGTCGTTCTGGCGCTGCTGATACCAGGAGAAAGTAATGTCGGTTTTGCTGCGGTAGGTGTACTTCACGCCCGTCCACCAGATGTTCACCAACTTTTCAGAATCAAGATTGTTGTCTTCGACCCCGCTCATGAAATAGCCGCCCTGATCAGAGGCTCCGACGCCCAACGGGTCCTTCGGGTTGTTCTGCCAGATGTATTCGTAGCCGGCAAAAAACTTGACTTGGTCCAACGTATACTTGGCGGCAACCATAACTGCGTTGTTGTCGGTCACGATGCCGTATACAGTGTCGTTCGGGTCGATCAGATTGGGCCCAATGTCGGGCCCCCCGTTGATGGGGTTTGTATTGATGCTGTCCGTGGTCGACTGAAATGACTGCCCGGGACTCTGACTCTGTGGCCCCAGCAAGGGGTTCAATACGCTGATCGCCTGGTTGTAATGTTGAAAGACGGCGTCGGCGGAGAACTTGCCGACTTTCCCGCCGAGATCGAATCCAAAAGCGTTGTTATGCGCCGATTCCGGCGTACAGGTGGCGCCAGTCCAGCCTGCGGAGGCCGAGTAGCAGCCGCCAGAGCCATCGGCGAATTTATACATCGCGCCGAAGTGGACCGGACCATAGGCGATGCGATACTTCACGGCGTCGTCCCAACGGCTGTCCTCGGTGTCGCCGCCGCCGGCCATCGTGCCGTTATACCCGATGTACGAAAAGGCATAGGAACCGCCGGCCGGATCGTAAAGCAGCATCGCATCGGTGCCGAGAGCGCGCTGACGACCGAAGGTCAGCGTGCCGAAATGCACGGACGATATACCGGCATAGTATTCGTCATTGAAGGGTTGGCCCGCACGCGCCCCGTCGATAGCGATCGAATAGCTGCTCCGGGGAAGACCGTTGTTGATGATGTCGGTCTTTGAAGCATTGGCCAGCAAGCCCGACTGCGGATTAATGCCAGTGGAAGCGTTGAACACAACCGACCAGCCAGGCAGAAACTCTGCCTTGCCCCGGATGCCGAAACCCGTCTGCGACAGGTTGTTGGGCGCGACCAGGAATCGATGTTGATAGCCGTTCCGGTTCACCAGAGATTCGCCTTCATAGTTATAGCCATTTTCTGGTAAGCCGTGGCTCACCCAGCCCACGCCGACGTCATACGCACCGTACACCGTGATGCCATGCCAGGTCAGCGCGCAATCGGTGGAGGCGAACTCGTGGCCGCTCGCGCAGGGGTCGGGGGCCTTGTCTTTGTCCTGCGCCGAACTGTACATTGGTGAAAAACACAGAGTGAGCGCGACGAAAAGCAGAGCAACCCGATGCATCTAGACCTCCCCAAAGCTTTTAGAAATAGAATCAGAAGTGTATATGAAATACAGATACGATGTCTAAAGCTACACGGTTTGCTGCGCTCGCAGGCGGCTGCAGCGGTTCACTTCAGCGGCAGCCCCCCGCCCTAATTGACCGCATCCCGGATTGTCAGTAGGATTTCGTTCGGATGCTCAGGACCGGCCAAACCCGAAGAACCTCGACCGGGGTGACCTCGGAAAACATGCTCCAACTGCGCGACGCCGCTCTTCAGCTGGGAATCAGTTTCCCGACCATCAAGCAGTGGATTTACAAGAAAAAGATCCGCAGCGTTCAAACCGCCGGAGGTCACCACCGCATCCCGCAGAACGAAGTGGACAAGCTACTATTCAAAACTATGGGGAAAACAGAAAAAGAACGGAAGGAAGTGATTCGCCGGGTCAGCGGACGCAATCAACTCGTCGGGCGCATCGATTCTGTCCGCATCAGCGGCCTGATGGCGGAAGTGAAGATTTCGATCGGCGGCCAGCAGATCACGTCGATCATCACCGCAACCTCCGCCCGCGAAATGCAATTGAAAAAGGGACAAACCGCCGCCGCCCTGATCAAGGCTACCGAAGTAATGATCATCCGCGTGTAAGCGCAGGATTCGTATCAGGGTATTCCTTCAGGCATACCGCGAGCATCGATCTCATGAATCGCGCCTTCAGGCGCTGCGGCTCCAAGACAAAGCCCCGGCCGAAAAGGCCAGGGCTCATCAAATCTAAATTGAAACGACCGCTCAGTCGCCGGCGACCGAGACTTCCGGCATGGCTGCCGTAATCACGCGTCCGTTGGGTGTCGGTACCAGGCCGCGTTCGAGTTCGTCCAACTTCACTCGCTTGATGTCCCAAGCCAGTCCCAGCGTCTTGAGCATCCAGATTCCATACCAGTTCATGTCGACTTCATACCACTTGAATCCATGCTGCGCAGCGGTCGGATGCGCATGGTGATTATTGTGCCAGCCCTCGCCGAAGGTGAGTAGCGCCACCCACCAGCTGTTGGTCGAGAGGTCGCGAGTTGCGAAGCGCCGCGTTCCCCAGGAGTGCGTCGCCGAATTCACCAGCCAGGTCGCGTGCAGGCCAACTACCGTGCGCAGGAAGATGCCCCACATCAAGAACGGCAGCCCGCCGATGGCGAACAGGATCCCACCGAGCACAATCATGGGAACGTAGTGATATTTCGTCAGCCAGACGTGAAACTTATCTTTGGCCAGGTCCGGGACGTAGCGCGCCAGCGTGGTCGTGTCATGGTGCATGGACTTGCCCATGAGAATCCATCCCATGTGCGCCCACCACTTGCCGTCGATCGGGGAATGCGGATCGCCGTCCTGATCCGAATACTGGTGATGAATGCGGTGGGTCGCCACCCAGAAAATCGGCCCGCCTTCCAGAGCCAGCGTGGCGCAGATGGTCAGGAAATATTCCATCCACTTCGGAGTCTTATATCCGCGGTGCGTCAGCAGCCGGTGATAGCTCATTCCAATGCCCAGGCTGCCCGAAACCCACCACAAAAACATCGCGACAAACAATGCCTTCCACGTGAAAAAGAAGAGCGCGGCGATGGCCCCAATGTGAAACGCCGCCATGAAGATCGCCGTCACCCAATTCACTTCATTTTTTTGTGCCTGTGGTTTTTCCAGATCCTGCAGTTCCATATCCAAGGAAGGTCCCCGTTTCGTGGTCGATTGAATTTGATCAACCCCATAGCTAACCTACCAAGGGCTGGGATAGTGTGACTGTAATACTTGTGTAATTCCGCCATTACTGCAGTAACGGGAAGGTACTCGGCTCCCTTTTTGGGCTGCCGCGTCTCCGACGAAGTGTTGCACGATTTGAGGCGGTCGCGGCGAACTCAGGCGAAGCGGGCCTCAGCGACCACCATGAAGCCTTCCGAATGTGTGGGCCAGCATGAGCGACATGATCAGGATTCCCGCCCCCAGGACGAGGACGTGTAGAGTCCTGCGCAGATTGAAACTGCCGACACGACAAACAAGCAGGTAGCCGGCGGCAAGGTTGAACAGGCCCCACAGAACATTGACCGTCGAGGAGGACAAGCCTACACCGGGTGGCGATGCGAAGGGGCTCTGGAAGGCATGCCCGGAGATCCCATTTCCAAGATGGGGCAGCGCGTTCGCCAGGAACGCGCCCCCAAAGAAGTACGCCAAATAGTGATACCAGCGCATGGTTGCCCCTAGGCGGCTTTCCCCTTGACCTGCACGCCCGCCCATTTTTCCAGCAGCGTCAGCGTAGCCGCGTAGTCGAGATCCTGGTGACCGTCTTCGGTGGCCATCTCATAAATTTCTTCCACGGTTTCGAGCGCCGGCAGCTTCACCCGCGCTTCTTTCGCCGCTTCCAGCGTCAGCCGAATATCCTTATGCATGAGCCGCAGCGGAAAATTCGGTGTAAAGTCGCGCTGCAGAATAAACGGGCCTTTGTAGTCCACCACGCCCGACCGAACCATCGTAGCGTCAATCAGCGACAGCAGTTGTTGCGTGTCCACTCCCAATTTCGTGGCCAGGGTCAGCGCCTCGGCGAATCCTTCGAAAATCAGCGCAATCTGCAAATTCATGGCCAGCTTCGTGGCCTGTCCCTTGCCGATGTCGCCCATGCGGAAAATCTTCTTCCCCATCGCCGCGAATAACGGCTTGAGCCGCTCCACTGGAGCTTCGCTTCCACCCACAATAAACACCAGCGTCCCATCGCGCGCGCCGATCTTCGATCCGGTCATGGGCGCATCCACCCAAGCCACCCCTTTCGCCGCCACGCGCTCGGCGAACTTCACCGTGGCCGACGGAGAAATCGTGCTCGAATCCGCGATGATCATGCCTTCGGTCAGCGACGCCTCCGCGCCCTCGGCGCCGAAGATCAGGCTCTCGACCGCGTCCGTATCGGAGACGCAGAGCCACAACACTTCCGCGCCCTGCGCCGCCGCTGCCGGAGTGGGAGCGACTCCCGCGCCCTCAACAAGTTTTCCGGGCGTGCGATTCCACACCGTCACTTCGTGGCCGGCCTTGACCAGATTCGTCGCCATGGCGTGCCCCATGATTCCCAACCCCAGAAATGCAACTCGCATGCGGACTTCTCCTTCTTTCCCGAAAACGCCCCTGAACCGAGAGTAGATAGAACGTCCTCGAATTAGATATGACCAGCGCGATTGAGGTCAAGCAATCGACATCGAACAATCGGCGCCATTACATGCCACCGCTTTCTAGAGGCGCCACATTACCGCCGTCACTGGCCCGAAAACGAAAAAGCGGCGCGAGATCGCTCGCCTTCATCTAAGATTAAAGGCAGGTTGATTAATTCCGCCGCACCGTTCTGATTACTCTGCTCTCGCGGCGATCAGTACTAGGATGTAGGGGCTGAGGCTGCTTCTCGTCCACCCCCGGGCTCTGTAGCAGGATGATCAAGCAAACGCTTCGCAATTCGGCCCTCCGCAAACGCGCCACCCAGTTTGGACGTCTGGTGCGCCACTCAGCGGTGACTCCGCGCTCCGGTCAGACCTACAAGCCACGCCTCGCCACCAACGGCGAACTCGGTGTCACCTTCATTGGCCACTCCAGTTTCTTCGTGCAAATTGGTGGACAGAGCGTCATGATCGATCCCAACTTCGCGCGCTGGCTATTCGTGTTGAAACGCCTGCGCCGTCCCGGCCTGCGCATTGCCGATCTGCCGGCCATCGATCTGGTCCTGGTGTCGCACGCCCACTTCGATCATCTGCATCGCCCGTCGCTGCGCGCCATTGTGCAACATAACCTGCGCACCCGCGGCGTTGCTCCCGCCATCATCATTCCGACGCATGTTTCCGATCTGGTCTCCGATCTTGGTTTCTCCGAGATCATCGAACTCGATTGGTGGAAAACGTCCCGCCACCGCAACCTCTCAGTCACGCACGTGCCTTCGCGTCACTGGGGCGCACGCATTCTGAAGGATTCCCATCGCGGTTACGGCGGCTTTGTGCTGAAGGCTGGCAAACACTCGGTCTATCACGCTGGCGATACAGCTTACTTCGCCGGCTTCAGCGAAATCGGACGCCGTCTCGCGCCCGAGCTCGCCCTGCTCCCCATCGGCGCCTACAATCCGCCGCAGTTTCGCAACGTTCACACTAATCCTGCCGACGCCATGCAAGCCTTCCTCGACCTCAAATCCCGTTGGATGGTCCCCATGCACTACGGTAGCTTCCGGCTCTCGCACGAACCCGTCGACGAACCGCTGCAACTGCTCGACCAGGAAGCGCAAGCCGCCGGCGTCAAAGACCGCGTCATGGTAATGGAAGAAGGCGTGACCCGATTCTTCTAGTTGTAGCGCCGGCATCTTGCCGGCTGTCGAGAGGGCGTCTCGCCCTCGACGCCCCCAATTCCACAAATCCCAAAAAAAACGTTTTCCCGACCTGGCTCTGTCACGCGCGCCGCGAGTCGGATTCAAGGCAGCGTAATCGTAATTCCGAGCTACTCGATCCGCTTGATCGGAATGTCTTTCCTATCCGCGTGCAAGACCATCGTCGTCACCCGTCCGGCGCTGTCTGATTGGAAGCTCACGGCATCGTCAGACGCGGTCGAGAAGAAATCCGTCTCGCTCTCGGGCAGCAGATCCTGCTTCGCCTCGTCATTCTCCTGCACGGAGAGATGATCGCCTTCGCGGCGCACCGTCAGAATGATGTTCGGTGGGATCCCGTATCGTCCGACATACCGGTCCAATACTTTTCCGTCCACGGCAACCTGCTTGTGCCGCTTCAACGGCGGGCGCGGAGGCAGCTTGTCGTATGGTGTGTATCCTTCCCACTCGATCGGCGTAAACGTATCTTTCAGCACACTCTCCAGTAAATATTCGAAGATGCCTTCGCCGTTGCCGCTGTTGGTCATGATGACGATTCCCGATTTCTTTTTGTCGAAGCACACTGTGTAGTTCATCCAGCCGTCGGAGTGGCCCTCTTTAAAAAACGCTTCGCCGTGCTGCGTCCAGTAAAGGCCCCACGCCAGCCCGTAGCTCAGACGAATCGCTTTGTTCTCATTCGTCGTTTCGTCGCTCATCGTCGGGAATTCGTGTTTTGACGTGATCTCGATCTGCGGACCAAGCATCTGCCCGCGCGTTTTACTGCGCAGTTCCTTACCTTCCATAACGGCCTGCAGAAACTTGGCAAAGTCGCGCACAGTCGTCACCATGGACCCGGCTGCGTCGGCCGTGGTGCGCTTATCCGGACCGAGCGAACGGCCGTATGCGTCGTACCCGCTGGCGTAGTCAGTTTCAAACCGCGTTTGCCAGAGCATGCTGGTTCGCGTCATTCCGAAGGGCTGAAAAATATGCTGCTGCATCAACTCTTCCAACGATTGGTTTGTGATCGTTTCCACGACCAGTTGCAGCAAATCAATTCCTTCACCTGAGTATGCAAATCTAGATCCCGGCTCGAAATGGATTCTCAGCTTGCGGTCATCCTCGATCCATCGCCAATTCGGAAATCCGCTAGTGTGGCTGAGCAACATCCGAGCGGTGATTTTCTTGTACCGCTCATCGTTCGCCAAGTCGGCGTATTTCGGGTATTCCGGCAATGGCTTGGGCAAATATTGATAGATTGGCTTGTCGAGATCGAGAACTCCTTCGTCGACCAGTTCCATCACCATGTACCCGAATGCGACTTTCGAAAACGAGGCGGCGTACATGACTGAGTCGACCGTCAGCGGCGAGTTTTTCGCTTGGTCGCGGAGTCCGTAAGCCTTGAGATAAGCAATCTTTCCGTGATCGAAGATCGCTATGGCCGTGCCTGGCACTTCGGCAGCCTTCATCAGCCGGGAGACGGTTGCATCGATTTCCGCGGCAGAGATGGTGCTGCCATCCAGCCGTGTGATCTTTGGCTGTTGTCCAACCGCCAATGACGCGCTTATCATCGCCGTTCCGAGCCACAAAACAGTCTGCTTCATCGCTTCTCCTCTGCGGGCATTGACTCGATAGACGTAGCCGGACTCAGGATGTCACTGATGGTTCGCTCTGTAATGCTCCTTTAACAACAGCCAGTCCCTTTCTTGGTGTAAACTGCCTTCCGCGAAGTTGACCTAGGAGGTCGTATGCCCGTAAAACCCGTTCCCGATGGATACCACACTCTCACACCCGCTCTCACCGTTCGTGACGCAGTCCGCGCCATCGAATTCTATAAGCAGGCATTTGGCGCCAAGGAACGCGGCGTCATGAAAGGCCCGGACGGCAAGATCATGCACGCCGAGTTAATGATTGGCGACTCCATCATCATGCTTACCGACGAATTCCCAGAATTTGGTTGCCTGTCGCCGCAGAGCATCGGGGGTTCGGCCATCAGTCTGCACATCTACCTCGACGGCGTTGACGCCGCGTTCGCTCAGGCCGTGAAGGCTGGCGCCGAAGTGGAAATGCCCGTGATGGACCAGTTCTGGGGCGACCGCTACGGCAAACTGAAAGATCCCTTCGGCCACAAGTGGTCGATCGCCACCCACACCAAAGACCTGTCGATGGATGATATAAAGCACGGCATGGATGAAGCCATGGAGAAGATGCAGAAGACCGCGTAAGTTCCAGGAGTGCTCATGTGGGGACAGCCGCCTCGGCTGTCCCCCTAGGCGAAGCCCTGCGGCGTCGCGCTAGTAGGCCAGCAGGATTCTCAAATCCCGCAGATTGTTTCCCGTGGGCCCGATCTCAACCGCGTCTCCCAGCGCCTTGAAAAACGGGTACGCATCAAATCTGTCGAGCGCATCGCGCGCATCCAGCCCGCGGCTTCGCGCTCGCGCGAGCGTGGCGCCGTCCACGACCGCTCCGGCCGCTGGGCTATTTCCGTCCACTCCGTCAGTACCGGCGCTGAGCACTGTGATGTTCTCTCCCGCGATCTTCTCCGCGCACGCCAGCGCAAACTGCTGATTGCGTCCGCCCACTCCGCCGCTTACAACTTTCACCGTAACTTCTCCTCCGGAAATCAGACACACCGGCGAAAACTGCTTTCGCAACTCACGTACGCGCCGCAGCAAGTAGTCCGCGGCTTTTTCGTAATCCCAATCATCGCAGGAGTTGTCCACGTGCACTACGAAGCCCGCGCGTTCCGCTGCCACAGTGGCCTCCTCAATCGCAGTCTGGTTGGAGACCACGGGCCACCAGCGCGCGCGATGAAACGCCGGATCGTCCGACTTCGGCGTCTCCTCCAGGGAATGGCGCTCAAACAACTCGCGTGTGGATTGCGGAAATTGTTTCAGCAGCTCGTACTTCTCGGCGATGCGGTAACAATCCTCGACCGTGGTCGAATCGGGCATGGTCGGACCAGAAGCGAGCGCGTCGGGCGTGCTGTCGGGGACATCCGACACCAGCAGCGAGACCTGCTGCGCCGGAGCAGCCGCCAGCGCAAGCCGTCCGCCCTTCACCGCGGACAGATGTTTGCGCACGGCGTTGATTTCGGCAATCGGCGCTCCGGAATGCACCAGAGCGCGATAGGTCGCGATCAGATCGTCGAGTGAAATCTCGTCGTCGATGGGCTTCTCGACAATCGACGATCCTCCGCCGCTGAGCAGAAAAATCACCAACGCCGACGCCGGCTGGGCCGCGAGGGCTCGCAGCATTGCACTTGCAGCTTGAATGGATTCGGCGTTCGGCGTGGGATGCCCGCCGCGAAAATACCGGAACCCGTGAAGCTGCGTCGCCGGCTCGATTGAACTGGCAACGGCCGGACTGGCCACGATTCCTTCGAGCGATGGTCCGACTTGGGCAGCCAGCGCCTCGACCATGGTGTGTCCGGCCTTGCCCAGCGACACGACCAAAACATGAGAATACGAGTGCAGATCGTAAAGATCTTCGCAGACTCGCAGAATCCCGCGTTCGCAATGTACGTGCCGCCCGAAGCCCTTACCGATCGAGGCTTCTGCCAGGGCCTGCGCGAAAATCGAGCGCGAGGCCTCGCGCATCTCGCGGAACTTCAATTCGCGATCGGAATCGGACATGGTGATGATTATAAAGAGCTCGGCTGTCAGCTATTCGCGGGAGCTCCTTGTACGTGCCATTTCGTCCATCACAAGACTGGGTTCAACTGACAGCTGAGAGCCGAGAACTTCGCTCACGGCTGCGAACCGACAGCTTCTCTCACCCACGTTTCAATGGCTTCCCGCAACTCGCGCAAGCGACCTTCGAAAAAATGATCCGCACCTTCGATCAGTACTAGCTTCTTGGGCTCTGGCGCAGACGCGACCAGCGCTTCCAGCTTGGCGCGCGGGCCAAACTGGTCGCGCGCCCCGCTGACAAATAATTTTGGCTTGGCGCAGTCTTGCAGAAATTCAAACGTATATGTGCGCGGCACTTCGCTCTCGGCGACCACCGGACCGGCGGGCGTTCCCACGCCAATGACGGCACGAACCCGGGCGTCCGGGCAAGCGGCGCGCAATCCGACAGCGGCTCCGAACGAAAATCCCGCAAACAACAGAGACAAGCGATATTCGGCGTCGAGCCAGTTGAGCGCGGCGCGAACGTCGTCGACTTCCCCGTTGCCCTGGTCGTGCTCGCCCTGGCTCAATCCGGCGCCACGAAAGTTGAAGCGCAGCACGGGAAAACCAAAACTGTTCAGCGCCTTCATGGTGTGGAATACGACCTTGTTATGGAGCGTCCCGCCAAACAGCGGATGAGGATGGCAAACCACGGCGGCATGCGTGGCGTCAACTGCGCCGGCGTTGAGCAGCGCTTCCAGGCGCCCGGCAGGACCATCGATAAACAGCGAACGGATAGTCGGGTTCAAGTCAGTCACTTTTCCAGATTACACAAAGAGCCGGTCTTCGGTCCTCGGTCGTAGGTATTCGGCTCTGAGGTATTGGGTCCGAGGTATAAAGTCCGAGGTCAGAGGTCCGCAGTCGATTTACCGTCTGCTATTCTCTCCTCCATGGATGCCGTCACGCTCACGCGTCAACTCGTCGATGTCGAGTCCATCACCGGCAACGAAGCTGCGGTGGGGAACTATCTTTACGGAGAGCTTTGCCGGCTCGGCTATCAGACCAAGAAGATGCCGGTCGAAGAGAATCGCTTCAACATCTATGTGACTTCGGAAGAGCATCCGCATCCCGCGGTGGTGTTTTCCACCCACATGGATACTGTGCCTCCCTTCATTCCGTCGTCGGAGGATGCGGGACACATTTACGGGCGCGGGTCGTGCGACGCCAAGGGCATTATCGCCGCGCAAATCGCGGCGGCGGAACGGCTGCGCCAACAAAGCGTTTACGTGGGGTTACTGTTTGTAGTCGGCGAAGAGCGCGACAGTCTGGGCGCACAGGTGGCCAATGAATACGCGGCAAACCAATCTGCGGTGAACGGGCAGGGTTCGCGATGCCGGTTTCTGGTCAACGGGGAGCCCACTGAGAATCGACTGGCCCTCGCGTCGAAAGGCACGCTGCGGGTTGAGGTCACCGCGACCGGACGCATGGCACACTCGGCGTATCCGGAGTTAGGTGAGTCGGCAATCGACAAGCTGATTCCGGCGCTCACAAGATTGCGCGCGATGCCATTGCCTTCCGATCCGCAGGTTGGGCCGTGCACGCTGAACATCGGGCTCATCGAGGGTGGGCGCGCTCCGAACGTGATTCCCGACTACGCGCACGCCGATTTGCTTTACCGGCTGGTCGGCCCATCGGAGGATTTGCGGCGACGGATTGTCGCGGCCGCGGGCGATTCCGTACAGGTAACGTTTCCACTGGAGCTTCCCTTCCTTCGTCTGCGTACGGTGGAAGGATTGCCGACCATGATCGCGGCGTTTACCACCGACATTCCGAAGCTGACCAACTGGGGCGAACCGCTGCTGCTCGGTCCCGGATCGATTCACGTAGCGCACACCGAGGGCGAGTACATCGAGAAGCGGCAACTGGCCGAGGCGATCGATCTGTACTGCAAGATCGCAAAACAGCTTCTGGGCTGAAGTCCGTCACTGCGGGCTCCACGTCATCTCCACGCGCACCGGGATTTCGTTCTTCACGGGCATGGTCAGCAGCGAGGGCGGATCGATTTTGAAATCGGTTAGGGTCGCCGGGATGCTTCCTGAGATCCGCGTCTCGTTGCCCTGCGTCACCAGTTCAAAGGAGACCTGCTGGTAATGGGCGGTCTGGCCGGCGAACTGGATCTCGATGTCGGCTTTGACCGTTGCCGAAGTGGACGCCGACTCCGGCAACCGCGTGCGCACCGTGACCATGGGATATTCGGCGCCGCGCGTGACCTGGATCATATGCAGGTCGCGATTGCTGTCGCCGGACTCGAACGTCTTGACCGGAACCGCGATCAGGAAGTCGCATTGCCCCTCATGACAAACGCCCTTGCCGCGCGCCGCGTGGCTCACGCCTTCAGACTGATGCAGTGGGTGAGAGACGTGGTAAGTCAGCGTGCTCTGCTTGAGCACCCACTGGTGGTCGGCGGCGTAGAGGTTCGAAAAGGCCAGCAACAGAAACAGGGGTAGAGTTTTTTTCATGGAGGCGATCCGGTGCAAGATCAGAATTTTAACGACACGGATAAGAGGGCGGCGCCGAAGGCTCCGGCGGTGACGATGGCTACCGGGCCATGGGCTTGGGCGATGCCATGAACTTTTTGCCCATTGTTCTTCTGTTCGAAAGCCATCGCACCCAGAATTGGAGTCAGGATCATTCCCGGCCCATGAATCCAAGCCATGGCCTTGTGGAAACGGATGGGGCCGCGCGTCTCGGTACCTGCGATTCTGGGCGCGCGGATCGCATACCAGGCGGTAATGCCGTACAGGTCGCCGGTCAGGGAGCCCAGAGCCACGTGCAGATCGCGAGTGGCAGTGCCTTCGCTTTTGCCGCCAGCGTTGAGCGACGTGACGACGGTCGCGATCAAGGGGATTGTAGTGATCAAACCCATACGCTGGTGGATCTTCAGCATGCGGGTACGCTTATCGAGCAAGGCCTGCTGCACGGCGTTGCTCTCAGTCTCCGCCTTGGAAAAACCCAGGTCTTCGAGAGAGGGCTCAATCTTGGCGCTGGACGGGGCATTGGGCAGGGTCTGGGCGGGCGCCTGGACCGGGTTGGGCGCTGGCGCTTCCGGCAGCGGCGGCACGACCTCCAGAACCAGATCGACTTGCTGGCTGTCCCCGGCGCTCAGCGTGACAGGCTGCGCTTTTCCTCCCTCGGCCGACGATACGGAGATCTCATAGTCCCCAGGCGCAAGGTCAGACGCGGTGTAGAGTCCGTACAAGTTGGTTTGTATCTCCGTCGACTGGCCGGTGGTCAGATTCTTGACCGAGACTTTCACGTTGGGCAGGGTACGACCCGCGTGATCCGTAACGACGCCAGACAACGTCGCGTTGGCCTCTTGCGCGTGCAATGGTTGCAAGGTCAGCACAACAAACGCTACCAACCCCAAGCTGAAGACACACTTCACCCCTTTTGCTCTCATCAGGTTCCTCTGGATTTGCCGAGACTGACGGCTATTGCTTTTGTTCAGAGATGCGGAGAGGAGCCTGAAAAGATGTATCGCCTTACCTATCCTGTCATCCTCAGCGGAGCAGCGGTTCCGCTCAGATGACAACACTAGAGTAAGCCGCGATAGACTGGACTGATTATGACCACCACCCCCAACTCCCTAGCCCGCGCTTCGTCCGCTTATCTGCGGTCTGCCATGCACCAGCCGATTCAGTGGCAGGAGTGGGGCGCGGAGGCCTTTGCGGTGGCCGCGCGCGACAACAAACCGATACTGCTCGACATTGGTGCGGTCTGGTGCCACTGGTGCCATGTGATGGATCGGGAGTCGTATGACGATCCGGAGATTGCGGCGATTGTGAATGAGCATTTCATTGCGGTGAAAGTGGATCGGGACGAGCGTCCCGACATTGACAGCCGGTATCAGGCGGCGGTGCAGGCGGTGAGCGGGCAGGGCGGATGGCCGCTGACGGCTTTTCTTACGCCGGATGGTAAACCGTTTTATGGCGGGACATACTTCCCACCCCAGGATGGATATGGGCGGCCCAGCTTTCGCCGCGTGCTGCTGAGTATTGCCAACGCTTACGCGGAGAAGCATGGCGACGTAGTGGAACAGGCCAAGATGGTGGAGAGCGCGATAGCGCAGTCGGAATCGTTTGCCGGAAAAGACGGGCGGGTTTCGGCTGGCGTGATTGCGGCGATTCAGACTTCGGCGTTTCGCATGTTTGATCCGCAGCATGGAGGCTTTGGGCAGGCGCCGAAGTTTCCGCATCCCTCGGCGCTGGATTTGCTGATCGAGCGGTATGCGCGAAATTCAACATCCCCACTTCTCGCGCAAAGAAACGCGCGAGAAATGGGGCACCCTGCGGGGACTGGCGCTCCCGGCGGCACCGAACTCCCACCCTATCGCAAAGAGCGCGATAGGATGGGGCACCCTCCGCGCACTGGCGACGACGATTTAGGCAACCTCATCACCTCGACCCTCGAGCACATGGCCAATGGCGGTGTATATGACCAACTCGCGGGCGGGTTCCACCGGTATTCGGTCGATGAGCGCTGGGTGGTGCCGCACTTCGAGAAGATGTGCTACGACAATTCCGAACTGCTGAAGAATTATGTGCACGAGTATCAGGCCACAGGCCAACAATTCTTCGCGGACGTGGCGCGCGACATCATTCGCTGGATGGACGAGTGGCTGAGCGATCGCGAGCGTGGCGGGTTCTATGCCTCGCAAGATGCCGACATCAACCTGGACGACGACGGCGACTACTTCACCTGGACGCTCGAAGAAGCGCGTGCGGTTTTGACTGAAGATGAGGCGCAGGTAGCGGCGCTGCGCTATGACATCAACGAAGTCGGAGAGATGCATCACAATCCAGCCAAAAATGTGCTCCACGTGCGGGCTTCGCTGGAGGAGATTGCCCGGCGCATGAGCCGGACGACGGCTGCTGTCACAGAGTTGCTCACGTCGGCAAAGAAGAAGATGTATGCGGCTCGGCTCCAGCGGCCAACCCCCTACATTGACAAGACGGTTTACGTGGGCTGGAACAGCTTGTGCGTTTCGGCGTATCTGGAGGCGGCGAGGGTACTCGCTCTGGTGGATCCGCGGCGGTTCGCTTTGCGATCGTTGGATCGCGTGCTGGGGCAAGCCTGGAAGCCGCAAGCGCACGAGAAAAGCGCGGGTGAGTCGCCCGCGCCCACACAGTCTGGGCTGCTGCTGCATGTGCTCGCATACTCGGATCCGGCGGCTTCGCACCGCGAAGTTCCGGGGCTGCTCGAGGATTATGCGTTCACGGCCCTGGCCTGCCTCGATGCCTACGAGGCTACGGCCGATCTCAGCTACTTCAAATTTGCCCACGAGATTATGGATGCGATGATCTCCCGCTTTTACGACGCGACTTCGGGAGGATTCTTTGACAGTGAGCCAGCGGCCGAGGGCCAGAGCCTGGGCGTGCTGGCGACGCGGCGCAAGCCGCTGCAGGACTCGCCCACGCCGGCGGGCAATCCGATGGCCGCGATTGCTCTGACCCGCCTCCATCATTACACCGGCGACGCCGGGTATCGCGACCAGGCGGAGCAGACGCTGGAAACTTTTGCGGGCGTGGCTGAACAGTTTGGCATTTTCGCCGCGACCTACGGAATTGCGGTCGCCCATCTGCTGGAGAGTCCAGTGCAGATCATCGTGATTGCCGAAGATGAGGATGAGGAATCGGCAAACCTACTGCACGCAGCGGCAGTCGCGCATTTTTCTTTTGGCAAGACCGTGCTCCGCCTGGCGCCGAATCAGGCGATTGGGGAGAATCTTCCGCCCATACTGGCGGCAACGATTCCCAGCCTTCCAGCTTTGGGCTCGGGAAGATCTTTCGCCGTGCTGTGCTCTGGATCGACCTGCCAGCCGCCAGTTTTCGATGCGACCGAGTTGCGCAGGGCGGTGGAAGCGGCGGTACAGACTAACTAAGGAGCCTCTGATTAAGGTCCAGACAGAAAGCATAAGCCACAGAGGACATAGAGGAGCACGGAGGAACCCGCAGGCCTAATCAGAGCTTCCCTAAAGATCGGTTGGCATTTTCGCGATGCAGAAAAACGCGGTTTCTGTGAGCCCCCGCAGGCCAACGATTGCGAGTCCTTAGGGTTCGGTGGTGGCGCGCACGACTGGAATACCCACGCCGCGGGTTGCGGACGCTCCATGAGCGGCAGCCATCGCCTGATCCTCGTGGGCGAGCGGCGCATCCCGGTGTACGCGCGAAAGAGCGCGGTCCACCATCCCTTCGAACATGGGGATGAGCGAGTCGGCGGGAAGCGGATGTTGCAAATCGGACAGGCTCTGCTCCCAGCGCTGCGGTTGCAGCAGCGACTGCGAGGAATCGCGAGCCGACCTCTTCACCGCGACATAAGTCACCCACACCAGCAGACTGCTGTTGTAGGCGGCCATGTTGAGGATGCTCATCCAAGTGCCACCCAGATGATTGCCGATCCAGGAGGAGATCAGCACCAGTTCGAGCACGGCGAACGAGCCAAATCCCAGGGAGATGCCGAAGCTATGCTGGCGCCGGCTGACGCCCACATAGTGCGAGAAGAAGAGCAGGAACAGAATCATCCCAACCTGGATGATGCGCACACATCGTTGCGACGTGATAATGGCCTGCATCCAGGGCGCCGTCTCCGGCGAATTGCTCGAAATCGAAACCACGCCGGCCATGAGCAGCATGACCAGGCCCGCCCACTTGAACAACACCGTGCCCAGATCGCGCAGAATCTGAAACGCCTGGAACACGTCGACGAACACTTCGTGAATCACGGCGAAGCCGAAAAGGACACTTAGCGCGTCCAAACTCCAATAGAGATAAAAGGCCGCGGAATAGCTGTGCCAACTGGCGAGGAAAAGTACAGCGAAGGTGGCCAATTGAACCAGAATGTAGCTAAAGAAGAATTTAAACTTGCGATGCAGGCCGCGCCGCAGCATGAACACGGCGATTCCCATCTCCAGGACGGGATGCGCAATCCAGAGCGCGTAGTAAAGAAGTTGAATTCTGTTGCTCATCTTCTCGCTTGCCGGTTAGGCCCACACAGCAGCAGGCTGGGCGACACCTCCGGTCAACACCCACGCCTCTGTGCGTCCACTCAAAGCTGTGTAAAGAAACGTTAGCCTGTTCCAACCGTGTGTTCAATGCACTGCGGTCACCGCAAGTAACGTTACTTTTGGAAGTGTCCCCGGCGCAAGGTTACCTTGGTAACCGAACCCGCAAAGGCACCACAACCCGCGCAGGCAGCTTCGCCCCGATATGCCGGGTTAGCGAACAGCTGTTAGGCGTCAGGCATGGAGTGGATGTAGGCGCGCATCATACGCACCTCGTCGTCCTTCTCATCCAAATCGTGCAGCAGGATGTCGCGCAGCGACACCATGCCAATCAACTGTCCGTCATGGCAGACGGGCAGGTGGCGGAAACCGTGGCGCCGCATCAGGGCCATGCAGTTCGCCAGGTCTTCGTTCATGCTGATGGTGAGGGGATCGTCGGTCATGACCTCCGCCATGCAGGTGCTGCGGGGGTCGCGGCCCTCGGCCACTACGCGCCGCATGAGGTCGCGCTCAGAAAAAATTCCGACCAGTTTGCCGTTGTGCAGGACGGGCACGGCGCCGATGTTGCGCTCGACCATGGCACGCACGGTTTCGAGCACGGTATGGCCCAGTTCGCCTTGATACGTGTCCTGATGCTTGATCAGGTCGCAGATACGCATTTGACACCTCCCGGCGTACAGAGTTCCGAGCCGTCCAAAAGCATCTACCGGGGCGCGAGTATATGCCTGAAAGCAGATGAAAGGAAAGCGAAAAAAGGCTGGACAAGCAAGAAACCTCTCCCGAATCGGGGATTCTCTGATGCTTGGTGCCGGAACTCACAAGCCCAAAATTGACGACGGGTGTAAAATCCGCTCATTTCGAAGCCCGGAAGGTGAACGAACCGGGTCTGTCCCTCTGGGTTTGTGGTCGAAGGAGCGCCGCCATGGCTGTCCAAGCAACTACCTATGCTGCAAGACTTCTTGCGGTCTTCGTTCTGCTGGCCGTCGCCGGTTGGTCGCAGCAACCGCAGATATCCAACTTGGATCGCGGCCGCGCGCAAGACATGCTGAAGATTATCGCGGGCGAAGTCCGCAAACACTATTACGATCCCAAGTTTCACGGCGTCGACTGGGACGCCAAAGTTGCCGAGGCCAAGCAGAAAATCGAGAAAACAACATCCATGAACATGGCCATGTCGCACATTGCCGCGGCGCTCGACACACTTGACGACTCGCACACCTTTTTTCTGCCTCCCGAGCATTCCTATCGCCATGAGTACGGACTGGAGTATCAGATGGTGGGCAACCGATGCTTGGTGACCCGAGTCCGGCCCAGGAGTGACGCAGAGGCCAAAGGAGTGAAGGCGGGCGATGAAATTGTTACGCTCAACACTTACAACGTGAATCGGGAAGATCTCTGGAAGGTGCGATACGTTTTCTCCATCTTGCGCCCGCAACCAACCCTGCAACTGGAACTGCAAGATCCGTCGGGAGCGCAACGCCAAGTCGAGATTGCGGCGAAAATCCGCGAAGGCAAGAAACTTACAGACCTCACATTGGAAAATGGCGCGGTTGGTATCTTTGATCTGATACGCGAGGGCGAAACCGAAAGACACCTGATGCGCGCCCGCTCCCGGGAGTACGGAGACGAGTTGATGGTTCTCAAGATACCCGAATTCAACTTTTCTGCGCCCGAAATTGCCGACCTTATCGGCAAGGCTCGCAAACATCAAAGCCTGATCGTCGATTTGCGGGGTAATCCTGGGGGCTCTGTCGATACCCTCCGATACCTGGTGGGAGGCATGTTCGATAGGGAAGTGAAGATCGCGGATCGGATTGGACGCAAAGAGACCAAGCCTGAAATTGCCAAGCCAGCGCACAATCCATTTACAGGCAAAGTCGTCGTTCTCGTCGACGCGGAGTCAGCTTCCGCCTCCGAGGCCTTCGCCAGAATCATCCAACTCGAGAAACGAGGGACTGTGATCGGGGACCGCTCCTCCGGAAGCGTCATGGAAGCTAAGGAATATAGCGAGCAAACGGGAACGGATACCGCTGTCTTCTACGGAGCTTCGATTACCGAATCGAATCTCATCATGTCCGATGGAAAAAGCCTGGAGCACACTGGAGTAACGCCGGACGAGGTCGTTCTGCCCAGCGCGCAAGACATGGCAAGCGGCCGCGATCCCGTGCTGGCTCGCGCGGCCGAGACGCTGGGTGTGAAGATCACTGCAGAGGACGCAGGTAAAGCCTTTCCTTACGAATGGCGGCCGGAGAACTAGCGCTTACTCTTCTGGTCGAATGCGTCCTCGCCAGCGAAGACAAAGTACGACGAGTTCCACAGCGCTGTGGGCAGGCTGCCGCGAGAGCGGGCGGTGATCATGATGTTGTATTCGTCCGACGCGCCGAGGTTCAACTCGCGCAACGCGTCGCCAGACGGTGCGTTCTTCCCCGCTTCAACCATGCCCGGTTCAACCACGGCCAGCCACGCCAGAAACTCGTGCAGGTCGCGGGTGCGAGGACGGCCGGGAATGGCGAATGTCACCTCCGCCTCCTGCGTGGAAAAGTGCCAGGCCAGGGACGCCGTAAGATCGACGGCTTTTTCGTAGGCTCGCTCGGAAATCAAACCAGGCTCGGGATTATCGAAGGCGATGCACAGCTTACGCTCGTCTTCGCGGGCGAACTCGCGAACCTTCAGCGAGCCCGACTTGGCGGTCGCCTTCCAGTCGACGTGGCGGGCCGAGTCCTCCGGCATATATTCTCGGATGCGGTACAAGTCGGAACCGCGGCCTCGAACGAAGCTCTCCCACTCTCCGCGCACCAGCGGCAGGATTTCAAAGACTTCGTCGGTCGGCTCGATGCGAGGATAGACCAGCACTTCTCTCGGCAACGACACGTGTCGCGTCTTGGTGAGGAAGGCAAAAGGGAAACGCGTTGCTAGCCCAAAGCTGTCTTCGCGATAACGGCCGCGCTGGTCGAACCTTAGTTCCAGATCGGCGGACAACTCGGCTTGGGGCGGAACGAAGGGGAAGTAGGCCATCCCCTGAAAGATTCCGGGAGGCGGTGGCACGACGGTGACCCGGCGCAATCGCCGGTCCGGCAGGCGCAGCCACTGCTGGTCCTTCGGACGGTTAAAGGGGAAGGCGAACGTGGTGGCTTCCCACTGCCATTGCTTGGCTGGCTTCTTTCTCTTCTTGCGAGTGGAAACGACGCGGATGGAAAACGACGGCAGGTAGCGCCGCGGGTTGTGCACCACGATGCGTCCCGCCACCGGACGCCCAGCGAAAACGTGCTCGGGCAGCCGCACATCGAGTTCCAGCCAGCGCAGCACCCAAGCAGAGACGACGCCAGAAACCAGGATCGCCGCCAGCATGGCCGCCACCACAATGTAGAGAAGATTGTTGCCGGTATTGAGCGCGGCAATGCCGATCACCAGCGTCACGATTACATACAGGATGCCGGCGCGGGTCACATCGTAATCAAAGGACTCGCGCATGCGCTCCACGGCCACCCGGCGGGCCAGATAGGGCACCGTGACCAGTCCCACCAAAGTGGCCATCACCAGCGAAGTCGAGGCCAAAATGATGGTGGCCCAGAGGTTGCCGGCATCGCGCGATACGGTGGAGAAAAGCGCCGCGCCGAAGGCCAGTCCCAGACCCGCCAGCGCGAGCAGGAACTTGACCCAGACTTCCGCCGAGGCCGACTGCAGCCACTGCGCCAGCCGGTTCGGCAGGGACGGGCCGGGGGCCGAGGGATTCGATTTCAACGGATTGGCGTACGCAGAACCCACTTCTTCCGAGCCTAGCATTCCCCGGTGGAACGGACAATCAAGATCAGCTTGCAGGGAAAGCCTTCGTAACCTGCAGCGGTCATAACCGGCGACCCAGCCGCGGAGCGGCGAAAGAATGCAGCCCACGGCGCAAGCCGTGGGTGGCGAGCCAAATGACGTGCAAGCCCCGGAGGGGCGAAAGAGAGTTACGCTCTGCGCCTAGTAGTCGTCATCGCGATGCAGCGCATACAGAATCAGCAGGAAAATCACAGCCAGCAACACCAGGACGATCGAGCCCTGGAGCGAAAGCCGTGAAACGTAGTCTGCGTCGGAGCCCTTGGTGGCCACCAGATAGACGACCTCATCGAGAATGAGGCCCGTCCCAACGCCGAGGGCCACCCGCGCCAGCACTCGATGGCGTACGCCAAAAGCCAGCAGGAACGCCGCTGGAACTAGGATCAGCACGCCGACAAAAAGATGATGAACCAGGTATCCGCCGGGATAGATGTGCCGGACATGCACGAGATGAAGATAGAGCCGCAGGCTGACCACAGTGGCCAGCATCGGCAGCAAGACCAGCAGGAGAGTTTGTCTTGCGGGCAACGGTGGGCGGGGATCGGGCATGATTTGTCTTGAGCTAGAAATTCTGCACACCGAATTCTACACACCGACGGAAAAGCTCAGAGGTCATTTATCACGGTTCGCATCCCCTGGGAGCGACGTTCCCCGGACAGCCGCCCGACCTGCCCTGAGCGACGTCGCACGGACGGCGCCGCTCCCCGCTCTTCTGATTCCGATTTTCTTGTGCTACTCTTTCCGGCTTACAGAATTTGCCGGACAGAATCAGCACCCATAACATGCTTTTCCATTCGTCAAGGTAAAGGAGATCTCCATGCCGATCGGTAAACGTGCAGCAGCGGAATTCTTTGGAACTTTCTGGCTGGTGTTTGGGGGATGCGGCGCAGCCGTACTCGCCGCCGGCTTCCCCAAGGTCGGCATCGGATTCGCCGGCGTCGCTCTCGCTTTCGGGCTTACGGTTTTGACCATGGCGTTCGCCATAGGACACATCTCGGGCTGCCATTTGAACCCGGCAATCAGTTTAGGACTGGTGGTGGGCAAGCGCTTCCCTGCCTCCGATTTGTTGCCCTACGTGATCGCGCAGGTGGTGGGCGCGATTGCGGGGGCGGGCGTGCTCTACATCATTGCCAGCGGCGTGCCCAGCTTCGACGTGCATGCGGGATTCGCTTTGAACGGTTACGGCGAGCATTCCCCCGGCGGCTATTCCCTGCTGGCTGGCTTCGTCGCCGAAGTTATGCTGACGGCGTTTTTCCTGATTGTGATCATGGGCTCGACCGACAAACGCGCGCCCGCCGGATTCGCTCCCATCGCCGTCGGCCTCTGCCTGACGCTGATTCATCTGGTCTGCATCCCCGTGACCAACACCTCGGTCAACCCCGCCCGCAGCACCGGACCAGCAATCTTCGCCGGCGGCTGGGCGCTACAACAACTCTGGATGTTCTGGGTCGCCCCGCTGATCGGCGGTGCGCTCGGCGGAGGCATCTACAGCATGTTGTTCGGAGAATAAAACAGAGTACGGCCACGGATCACCACGGATCAATCAAGAACCTTTCGGGCTATCCGTGGAAATCCACGCAGGTCCGTGGCTAAGTTTTTCTGCTCACCGTTCGCAGCCTGTTGACTTTGCCCACCTGTCTTCCTACGATGGGCACCGCTTAATTCTGCCTGCTGTTGGTTGAATCCATCGCACTCGGAAGGTGCCGTATGTCACATTCATTCCAGGTAAACAGATCATCGGTCGTGAAATCGGCCGGGCTGACCGCCATGTGTCTGGCATTGGCGTTGTCGGTACTCTCTCGCGTTGCGGCCGATGGCCCTAAGCCTGGCAACGTAAACGCGGCCCGCGTCGTTGCCGAAGCTAATGACGGCACGAACTGGATGATCAGTGGGCGCAACTTCGAGTCGCAGCATTTCAGTCCCCTCAGGCAGATCAACGACCAGAACGTCGGCGGAATGGGACTGGCCTGGTATCTCGACATTGACAGCGCGATGGGCATCGTCTCCGAGCCAATCGTCGTGGACGGCGTCGTTTATGTAAGCGCGCCGCAGTCGCGGGTGTACGCCGTTGACGCCGCGACCGGGAAACTGATCTGGAAGTTCGATCCTCACATCCGTCTCGATCAGGCTCTCAACGGTTCTTACTCAGCCCGCACCAACGCCGGAGTCGCGGTCTGGGAAGGCAAGGTCTTCGTCGGCACCGGGGATTGCCGCCTGATCGGAATCGACGCGGCCACAGGCCAACAACTTTGGCAGTCCCAGGTTTGCGAGCCCACCCAGACCGGCATCACCAACGCTCCGCATGTGGCCAAGGGCAAAGTGTTCATGGGCTACAACGGATCCGATGACGGGGTGCGCGGCTCGATTGCCGCCTACGATGCCGAAAGCGGCAAGGAACTGTGGCGTTTCTGGACCGTGCCCGGTGATCCGAAGAAGCCGCTCGAGTCGAAAGCGCTGGAGGAAGTCGCGGCCAAAACCTGGCCTGCTGGGGATGCCTGGAAAATGGGAGGCGGCGACGTCTGGACGGCCATCACCTACGATCCAGTCACCGATTTCGTGATCTTCGGCACTGCCGGAGCCGGCGCCGACTATGGGGAACTGTCTGCGATCCACGGCAAGGGCGATAAATTGTTCGCGGGATGCATTGTCGCCGTCAAAGCCGACACCGGGGAGTACGTTTGGCACTATCAGACCAGTTCACCCGGGCTGCAGACGGAAAACAATCACATCGTCATGGCTGACCTGACGATCAACAGCGAAAAGCGCCATGTCGCTATGACCGTGCCCAAGCATGGCTTTTACTACGTGCTTGACGCCAGGACCGGCGAGTTGCTCTCGGCCAAGCCGATCGTGAAAGTGAACTGGGCTACATCCATCAACCTGAAAACCGGAAAGGCTATGGAGGTATCCGCTTCGGCGGGGGGCGGCAAGCAGTGGACCGTCCACAACTGGTGGCCGATGAGCTACAACGCCGCCACCGGCCTCGTCTACATTCCTGCCACCGACCGCATACCCAAAACGCATGCCGCAGTTGAAACCGGCGAGTGGATGCAGCAGACCGAAGGACGGCTGGTCGCGTGGGATCCGGTGAAGCAGGAATCCCGTTGGTCGGTGGAGGAACAAATTGCGACCAACGGAGGAGTAATCTCCACCGCCGGGAATCTGGTATTTCAAGGACAGGGCACGGGCGAATTCGCGGCCTACGCGGCCGACAATGGCAAAACGCTCTGGTCGATCGATACCGGGTCGGCCATCGAATCCATCCCAGTCACCTATACAGTGAACGGCGCACAATACGTGCTCGTGCCCGTGGGATGGGGTTCCGGCTCGCGACTCTTCGCGCCGGCGTGGACGATGGCGACTCCTAAGTCGAAGCGCGGCCCGTCGCGCCTGCTGGCTTTCAAACTGGGGGGGACCGTTCCCTTTCCCACTCCGCCGGATATCGTGCCTCCGGTGCCCAAGCCGCCGCCGCAAACCGCAAATGCGGCGACGATTGCCGAAGGCCGAAGGCTCTACAAAACGTTCTACTGCGATGGCTGCCACTCTCCCGGCCTTGATGGCAGCGGCGCCTGGGTCGAGAACGGAGCGATTCCTGACCTGCGCTATGCTCCGCCGGAGGTGCATGAGGGCTGGTACGGCATCGTGCTCGGCGGTTCGCACTGGAAGAACGGGATGCCGGGATTCCTGAATCCGCCAAAATTCGCCTTTCCCACCCTAAGCATGAGCCCAGCGCAAGCCGACGCAATCCACGCCTACGTGATCGACGGCGCTTGGAAGGCGTACAACCAAGAACACAAAAAATAGATCGGCCACGGATCTGCGCGGATCACCACGGATAAATCAAGAAACCTTTGCAGGGTTTATCCGTGAAAATCCGCGCAGATCCGTGGCCAAAAATCTTCTCACTGGCCACTGCTCTCAGTACTCCGACAACTCTTTCATCGCCAGGAAAAGATCGTTCGGTTGGGGCAGGATCGCATCTTCCAGAATCGGCTGGTAGGCGACGAACACGTCTTTTGCGGCTACGCGGCGGACGGGGGCATCGAGTTTGTCGAAGAGTTGGTCGGCGAGGCGGGCGGCGATCTCAGCTCCGTAGCCCCAGCTTAGCGTGTCTTCGTAGGCGACCAAGGCACGATTCGTCTTGGCGACCGATGCAGCGATGGTGTCCCAGTCAAAAGGATTCAGGCAGCGTAAATCGATCAGTTCGACTTTCACGCCCTGTTCGCGCTCGAGTTTCTGCGCGGCTTGCAGGGCGCGCGGAACGACTGCGCCATAAGTGATCAAGGTCAAGTCGGTGCCGGGATGCACGATCTTCGCTTTGCCGAACGGGATCATGTAGTCGGGGCCGGGATAAGGTGCGCGACCGAACGATTCGCGATACAGGCGCTTGTGCTCGAGAAACAGCACTGGATCATCGCAGCGAATCGCGGTGCGCAACAGTCCGGCCGCATCCTGCGAGTTCGACGGGAACACGACGCGCAGGCCCGGAATATGCGTGAACACGCTCTCGCCGCACTGCGAGTGGTAGATGGCGCCGCCGGTCAGATATCCGCCAATGGCGACACGAATCACCACTGGGCACGAGAATCCATTGTTCGAGCGCCAGCGGATCACGCTGAGTTCGTCGCGAATCTGCATCATCGCCGGCCAGATGTAGTCGAAGAACTGAATCTCGACAACCGGCTTCAGGCCGCGCGTGGCCATGCCGGTGGCGCGGCCCACGATGGCGGCCTCGGCCAGCGGAGCGTTGAACACGCGGTCCGGTCCGAACTCGTTCTGCAGGCCGAAGGTGAGTTTGAAGACTCCACCCTTGCCCTTCACCAGTTTGCGCTTCAAGTACTCTTCGCGGCTACAGTCGGCCACGTCTTCCCCGAAGATCACGATGCGATCGTCGCGCCGCATTTCGTCCCGCAGCGTCGTGGTGATCAGGTCGGCCATAGTTTTGCCGGCAGGCTTCTTGCCGTCGGCGGGAACTTCCGCCGCCACGGGCTGTGTGTCGAACACGGACGACGCGGGATCCAAATCGGGCGAATATACGAACTTGGTAATGGTTTCGGGAGCGGGCGGCAGGGCTTCCAGCGCCAAGTCGACGGCCGCCTGCAGCTCGGCTTCGACTTCTTTTTCCAGCTGGTTGATGCCCTTCTCGTCGAGGATGCCTTCGCGCAGCAGGAACATCTGCGTGCGCGTGACCGGATCGCGCTGGGCGTCGCGTTCGCGCTCGGCGTCAGGACGATACAAGCGCTCGTCATCCGATAAGGAGTGCGAATACGGCCGGATCACATGAGCATGAACAAAAGCCGGACCGTGCCCTTCCCGGCAGTGCCGCACAGCGCGATCGAACGCGGCGTAGCTGGCCACGGGATCGGTGCCGTCAACTTCTTCGAAATGGAAATTGGGGAATCCGGAAACCAGCCGCGAAATGCTCCCACCCGCGGTCTGCACTTCGACGGGCACTGAGATCGCGTAGCCGTTGTCTTGCACGCAGAAAACGACCGCAAGCTTCTCCAGAGCGGCGGCGTTCATAGCCTCCCAGAATTCGCCTTCGCTGGAAGTGCCGTCGCCTAGAGAAACATAGGTGACTTCATCGCCCTGGAAGCTCACGTTCTTGAACTGGCGGTAGTCGACAAGCGTAGACTCGGGAACCGGCGCGGCCTTGGGATGGCGCGCAAAATAGCGTCCGCCCTCGGCGCACCCGACAGCCTGCAGAATCTGCGACCCGGTCGGCGACGACTGGGTCACGATATGCAGGCTGGGATAACTCCAGTGCGAGGGCATCTGGCGCCCGCCAGAACTAGGGTCGCTGGCCGCACCCACGCCCTGCAAGAACATGTCGTAGGGCTTGACCCCGAGGGCCAGGCACAGAGCGCGGTCGCGGTAGTAAGGATAAAACCAGTCGTAGCCCGATTTCAGCGCCAGGCCGGCGGCTACACCGATCCCTTCATGCCCCGCCCCGGACATCTGGAAGTAGATTTTTTGCTGGCGTTTGAGCAGGATTTCCCGGTCGTCCACGCGCCGGGAGGTGTACATAACGCGGTAGGCCTGGATGAGCTGCTCGCGCGTAAGTCCTTCATAAAGCTTGCTCTTCTTCGCGCCGTTGGCCGCAAGGGCCAGCTTTGGGTCGGTCTTGGTCGTGGCCATCCGGTTCGTGGGTCCCGCTTCGCTTAGATTCCTGGCAGCCGCGCTTCGATTCCGTGATGTTCCACAGAACCTGCTGGATTGTAAATGCAAACGGGGGGTTAGAAAAGCGCGGAAATTTCATCTCGGGAGCGTCGGACGGTTGGACCACGTGACCGCGGTGCGGCATCCTCCTAGACCATTGCTCACACCGCGGCCGGGGGAAAGGTTCGCAGGTACTCGCGAATTTGGTCCCGGACTGTCCGGAACCCTGCCATACGCTCTTCCTCGGAGCCTTTGCACTCGGCAGGATCCACGAAGCTCTGGTGGATGGTCACCGCTTTGCCGGTGAAGATGGGGCAGACTTCCCGCGCATGGTCGCAGACCGTCAGCACGTAATCGAAACTCTGGCCGGCGAATTGGTTAACGTGCTTTGAGCGGTGCGCGCTTAAGTCGATGCCCACTTCCTTCATGACGGCAATCGCTTCCTGACGGACTCTAGTCGGATTCACTCCCGCGCTGAAGACTTCGAAGCGGTCGCCCGCATCGTGGCGCAGCAAGCCCTCGGCCATTTGGCTGCGGGCCGAGTTTCCGGTGCACAGAATCAGGACGCGTTTCTTCATGCGCTTTCCTCAATCGACTTATTGATCTGAGCCGGAGCCAGCCATCGAAAAAATAGGGCGGCGGCGACCGTAGCCGCTAGTTGCGCCACGATGAACCCGGGAGCATCGACCGGACGAATGCCCGCGAACGTGTCGCTGACTGCGCGCGCCAACGTCACCGCTGGATTGGCAAACGACGTGGAAGCGGTGAACCAATAGGCCGCGGCAATGTAAGCGCCAACGGCAAACGGGACCGCGGACGAGCGCATGCGCCTACATCCCCAGATCACCAGGAGCAGACCGAAGGTGGCGATGAATTCGCTCCACAGCAAAGCCGGGCCAGAGCGCGCATGATGGGATGCGAAAAACAGCGGCAGGCCGAACATCAAGTGGGCCGCCGCTACGCCCGCGAATGCTCCGATGATTTGCGCGGCCAGGTAGCCGGGAACTTCGCACCACGCGACGCCACCTTGCATGGCGTCGGCCAGCGTGACTGCGGGGTTGAAGTGTGCGCCTGAGATCGGGCCGAGCGCCACGATCAACGCAACCAAGGCCGCTCCAGTGGCGATCGAGTTGGCGAGCAGCGCCAGCGCGACATTGCCACCCGCCAGTCGCTCGCCCATGATTCCCGAGCCCACGACGGCCATCAGAAGAAATGCCGTGCCCAGGAATTCGACAGCCATTCGATGGCGCAAATTGAAGTTCATTGCCGCCCGATCGCGTCGACTTCCTTCTTCAGCGAGAAGCGGTCGAGAGTGGACAGGGGAAGGCTCAAGAACAGGCTGATCCTTCGGTCCAGCAGAAAGAAGGCGTCGCGAAAAGCCTTCTCGATCTGCTCCTGTGTTCCCCGAACCGCAGCGGGATCGGGAATCCCCCAATGCGCCGAAATCGGTTGGCCCGGCCACACCGGACAGACTTCATTCGCAGCGTTGTCACAAACGGTGAAAACGAAATCGAGCGGGGGAGCGTCGGCTTTGGCGAATTCGTCCCAGCTCTTGCTGCGCAGGCCCGTCGTCGGAAGGTGCGCCGATTCCAACTGCCGCAACGCCTCAGGGCGGACGGTCCCTGTAGGATGGCTGCCCGCGCTGTATGCGGTGAAGTTCGGCCGGCCCTTTTGATTCATGATTGCCTCGGCCAGAATGGAGCGCGCCGAGTTGCCGGTGCACAGAAACAAAACGTTGTAGTGGCCTTGCATCGCTTCCCCCTGGATGCGTTCAGTTGCAGCACGTGGGACCACAGCACGCGTCCTTGCCTTGAGGTCGTCCTTCAGTTGGCACAGGTTTCACCGCGCGTAGGAACGCGCTAAGGAATTTTCCATCGACTTGCGGGGCGAGGGCGTCGACGTCGATTCCTTGCCCGGAGAGAAATTCGCGGGCATCCTCGGCGCGGTAAATG
>JBKQID010000042.1:0-320577 GCA_052148475.1 Candidatus Sulfotelmatobacter sp.
GAGGCGGGTGAGACCGTGACGTAGGAGAAACACCGGGCCTAAAACCTGTACGGGCGAGTCTCCCGCTCCCACACAAGTTGCCTATTTCCACACGAGTTCCCTCTGCCTACACGGGAGCCCGAACCTGCGGAAAATATTTCTCTTCTTTAACGCCTCAAATTCCGCGGATATGGTTAGATAGAGGGCGATGAAATACTGCCGATTTCAATTCAATGGCCAGGCTCAGTACGGGCTGGTTGAGTCTGTTGGCGGGCGGGATGCGATTGTGCGCGTGCTGCTCACTGCTCCTGAAGAGGCCGATGGGGACATGGAAAGTTTACGCACGCGGAAGATTGAGGCGATTCCTCTGGAGGAGGCGGCGCTGCTGCCGCCGGTGCGGCCGTCGAAGATCGTGTGTGTGGGGCGGAATTATCGCGAGCACGCGGCGGAGTTGGGGCATGACGTGCCGACGGAGCCGCTGATTTTTCTGAAGGCCACGTCGGCACTGCTGTCGCCGGGAGGGGTGGTGCGGCGTCCGAAGATTTCTGAGCGCGTTGATTTTGAGGGCGAACTGGGCGTGGTGATGGGCAAAACTTGCTACCAGCCGGCGGCGGATGCGGACATCCGGCAATATATTTTGGGATACACGTGCGTCAACGACGTGACGGCGCGCGATCTGCAAACGAAAGACGGGCAGTGGTCGCGGGCGAAGGGGTTCGACACGTTTTGTCCGGTGGGGCCGGTGGTGACGGATGAAATAGATCCGTGGGTGGGGGTTGGCGTGCAGACGCGGGTGAATGGGCAGATTAAACAGGACGGCAACACGCGGGATCTTATTTTTGCGCTGGACGTGGTGATTCGGCATATCGCGCAGGGGATGACTTTGTTTCCTGGAGACTTGATTCCGAGCGGGACGCCGGCAGGCGTGGGGCCGCTGGTGGCGGGGGATGTGGTGGAAGTTAGCGTGGAGGGTGTGGGGACGCTGAGGAATTCAGTGGTGGATGAATGAAATGGGAACCACGGGTGAATGGTTAGGCGTTCTTTTCCTGGCCGCGTTTTGGGGCGGCGGGATGCAGTGGTTTACTGCGCGTCGTCGAGCCGCGCGAAACGACAAGCCGGCTTGGCGAATCTCGGATGTGCTGCTGATGGTGCCTATTGCATTGTGCTTCGGTGTTGGCGTGGAGTTCGAAGCGCGGGCGTTTCAGAGACCGCTCCTGTTCGTGATGGTTGCGGCACTCCTTAGCGCATGTCTTTTGCGCTGGGCTTTTCGCAAGAAATCAGCAAATGGTTAATCGCTAACGGGTCCGCTGGATTGTTTCCAACCGCCCTGGCCAAATGGGCCTCATCAAAACTCTGTCCTACTGCAGCCGGAATCTCTCTTTCATCAGGCGTTGCAGGCGGGGTTTGTAGAGGAGGTCGTAGGCTAGTTCTTTGTCGGGGAACATGGCGAGGGCGGCGCGTTTGGCTCCGGCGGCCAGTTCGGAGGCTTCTTCGACGGTGAGGTTGGGGTCCTGGCTGATGACGGATATGACCATGCTGATCATCAGTTGCAGGCGGCGGATTTTGCGGGCTTCCTCTTCGCGCTCGCGGAGAGACTCCTCCGGTCGTGGAAAGCGCGGTCCGTTCCCGGCCTGCTGATGGATGTTCATGTGTCCCCTTTGATTCGCCCACAGCTTTGGATGACGCGACGCGGTACCGCGTTGCGACGGTTAAGGGCATTCTCTCGCAGTTGGGGGAGAATGCAACTACACGAAGGTGTCGTTGGGGATTACCCTGCGGACGATTGCGTGGGAGAAGATCCTCACTCTAACGTCGCAAACTGTGCGACGTTAGAGTGGCGCAACCGAGGACGTCTGCGGGAAAATCCCCACTTCTCGCGCAAAAGCGCGCGAGAAATGGGGCACCCGGCCGTCATCTGCGGAGGAAGAGTAAAATTAGCGGGCAAGGCGGAATCGGTTGTGGGTCCGATTCCAGAACTGGAGAGGTCATGGCAGAAGCTGGTAATTCGGGCGGCGACGCGCAGCCGCGGCTGAATCCCCGCCCTAATCCAAATGAGAAACTGGTGAAGGTGTTCGACTCGGAGGATGAATCGGAGGCGCTGGTGGTGAAGGGGTTGCTCGATTCGGCGGGCATCGACAGTGATCTGACATCGGCGTCTCTGCTGCAGGACGCGTTTCCGGGGTTGGGGGGAATGCTCATCGTGGTGCGCGAAGAGGATGCGGAAGAGGCGCGACGGTTGATCGGGGAGCAGCGCCAGGCGTCGGCCCGATTGGGGGCCGATGATGACGTAACGGCCGAGATTCCGATTATTGAAGAGCCACCACCGAAGGGGTGACGGAGTGGCCGTCGAGATAGAAGGTCACGGCGCCATCGAGATCGGTGCGATAGACGCGGGTTCCTGCGTCGGCGAGGCGGCCAAGAACTTCGGTGCGGGGCAGGCCGAAGGAATTTCCTGATCCTACCGAAATGATGGCGAACTTGGGCTTGGCTGAGGCGATCAGCTCCGCCGTGGTGGCATTGTTGCTGCCGTGGTGGCCCACCTTGATTAAATTCGCTGTAGGATGGTGGAGCGAAGCCACGTGCCGCTCCTCTTCTTTTTCCGCATCTCCCTCCAGCAGGACCGACGAATTGCGGTAGCTTACGCGTAACACCATCGAGTCTTTGTTCTGGGGCCTGGAGCCGGCGGGCCAGTCGCGCGGTGGAAATAGAACTTCGACGTTGGCTCCGCCGAGGTTGAACTCGTCGCTTTCCCAGTGGCGGACGACTTTCACGCCGAGTGCTTCGGCTGTGGTGATCACGTTTTCCAGAGCCTGACTCGGGGGCAGCAATCCTACCCACAATTCTTTTGGCCTGAAGTTTTTCAGTACGGCGATCATGCCACCTATGTGGTCGGAGTGGCCGTGCGTGATCGCGACCGCGTCGAGGCGCGAGATGCCACGGGTCCACAGGTAGGGGGAGACGATGTCTTCGCCGAAGTCGAGTTGCGAGCCTCCGGGGCCGATTGGGCCTCCGGCATCGACGAGCAAGGTGTGGCCTTGCGGGGTGACGAGCAGGGTGGAATCGCCTTCGCCCACGTCGATGGAAGTTACTTCTAGCACGCCGGGATGGACGCGAGGTGTGGGCGGAAGGAATGCGAGAGTGAGCGAAGCCGCGAGAATTGCTAGTAGTCCGCAGGCGACGACGGCTGCGCGCCGTCGCACTGACCAGATGGCCAGCACCAGCGCGGCCGCGGCCAGGGCTATGACCAGGATCGACGGCACGGGAACGCGCAAGTCGGCTACTCGCAGGGAACCCAGTCCGCGCACGGTTCCGGTGATGCCATGGAGAGCAAAGGTCGTCAGCAGCACCGGCACTTTGGCCAGCCAGGGCGAGATGGAACCCAGCAATAGCGCACCGGCGGCGGCGGGCATCATGAGCTGGGTGAGAGGAACTACGATCAGGTTCGAAGGCAATCCGATGCTGGTGGCGCGATGGAAGTAGTACGCCATGGGCAAGGCGAGCCCCATCTGCATGACGAAGGAAATGAACAGCAACTCCCACGCAGCCAGACAGCAACGTGCGGTGGAGCGGACGAGCCGGCCTGACCATTTTTCTCCTACGAAGAGGGCGACGCGGGCAGCGATGAATTGCAGGTCCACGCGGAGCTGCGCCACGCGTGGGGGGAGCAGTGCGGCATAGTCGTTGGAGTCCCAGTTGGTCAATGCCTGCTTCTGCAGTTGGGAGGTGCGCTGCAGAATGGGAATCCCGAGAGCCGCCACGATGAGCACGCAGACAAAAGTCATCTGGAAGCTGGCAGTGAAGAGCTGTCGCGGGTCGAAGACGAGCAAGCCCAGCGCGGCTGCACCTACGGCATTGACCATGGCCCGCTCGCGGTAGAGCAGGCGCGTGCCCAAATAGATGGCGCACATCAGGGTGGCGCGCCAGACCGGTGCGCCGACCTCGGTGGTGAAGGCGTAGGCAACGCAAAATGCCACTGTCAGCAGCGTAGTCGGAATGTCGCCCAGATGCAGACGGCGCAGCGTCCAGAAAATCACGAAGGCCAGGATGGTGACGTTCATTCCGGAGACGACCAGAACGTGGTAGGTGCCCGAGCGCTGGAAGTCGGCGCGAGTGTCGCGGTCAATGAAGGCCTCTTCGCCAATGACCATGGCGTCAATCAGGGCGGCTTCGTGTGGAGGCCAGAGTTCATGCACTTTGGCGACGACTGCGCGGTGCAGGCGATTGCGCCAGGAGGCGATCCGATTCCCCGTGAAGCCGGGGAGGCGTTCGACATTTTGAATTTTGGCCGAGCCTAGGACGGCGATGCCGTTGTCGGCGAGATAGCCTTGATAGTCGAAGGCGCCGGGATTGCGAAAATTGCGCGGCAGCTTGAGTTTGGCGGAGACGCAGATACGGTCGCCATAATGAAAGACCGGCATGGCGGTGGAGGTGGTCGGGTTCGGGTCGGAGCTTTCTTCTGGAGCTGCATCGTTCGGTCGCGGGTTATAAATGCTGAGGCGGATGCCGGAATGCACGGCTGCGCTTTGGCCCGGCGCGGTCTGCACCTCTTCGGTTTCGAGGTCGACGGTCTGTTTGATTTCGTTGAAACCGCCCTGCTGCAGGCGGCCGTCGCGCGTGACATGGGCGGTGATTAGGAGATCCTGGCGGTCCGCGTAAGGTTGAATGCTGGTGTCGAGGCGGATGGCGCTTCCGCGCGCTTGCATGTGAAGCGCCCCCGCGAGGAAGCATGCTCCTAGAGCAAGCGCCCAGCCGAGCCGAGACCTCCGGTGGGAGAAATAGGCCGCCGCGGCCGCGAACGCCACGCCGGCTAAAACCCACCATAGGGCTGGGCGCCAGAGGTAAGCTCCGGCGACGATGCCAAAAGAGTAGGCCAAGGCCGCCCAGAGCATGGGTTGGCGAGGGGCTTTGAGGTGGAACGTCGGAACCCATGCGGGAGTGGGCGGCGGAATCATGCGTGTGGCTGGATGCACAACTTTCAGATGGAGCGTGAAGATTTCAGCGACGATTCAAAGGAGATCAAGCGGCGTTTCTGAAAACAACTTCTCCCGACCTGCGTTCACTCAGCGGCTAAAGCCAACAGCAATTTCTTGGCTCTTACGGCCCGACTGAAGTCGGGCCCTTCCCGGGGACCACCCGCTAAACGGAGCCCTTCACCAAGTGCACAACGCTTTCCAGGTGGTAAGTTTGTGGAAACAAATCCACCAGGTGCACTTGCTCGACGCGATAGCCGGCGCCGAGCAGGGGCACGAGATCGCGCGCCAGCGTTGCCGGATCGCACGACACATAAATAACGCGTGGCGCGGCCAAGGTCGCCAATAGTCGCGCCACGGGTTCTCCCAAGCCACTCCGGGGCGGGTCCACAACCGCTAAGTCGGGCTTATTAAGGGTACGAGGGATTAGTGCGCCCTTCCCGATTCGCTCCGTATTCTCCGCACGGGCCAGGTACTGCTCCGTTGTGGACTGGACCGATTCTCCATTCGAGGATTGATTGTAGGAAAGATCGCCTGTGGATGTCTGTGACGGCTCTACGGAAATGACGTGATAAAAGTCACTGAGGGCTGTGGAAAACAGTCCCACTCCGGCATAGAGGTCGAGGGCCAGCTTGCCGGATTGCTCGGCGGTGACAATCTTTACGAGTTCGTCGGTCAGATGGCGGTTGGTTTGAAAGAACGATCCGGCGCTGACGCGGTAGGCCGCGCGCTGCGTCTGATAGGTGAGATAGGCGGCGCCGACGGTGACCAGAATTTCCTGTGCGCCAGGCTTCCGGTCGCCGGGATTGGGTTCGCGGAAGGCCACGACTCCGGCAATCTCAGGCAGGGCGGCGCGCAGGTCTTCGGCCCAGCCTCTGACAGCGGTGCGGCGAGCGGTACCGGCGCAGCGAACATCTACTAACAGTTGCGCGTCATCTGCGTTGGCGAAGAACTCGACTTCGCGTACTCCCTCGGGAACCTTGCCGGCGCGTCCGCTGTGCCAGAGGGCGGCGATGCCGTGGTTGATCAGGGGCGAGCTGATGGGACATTCTTCGACGGGCAGGAGTTCGTGCGAGGCCAGCTTGAAATATCCGGCGGCGAATTGGGGAGTGGCTCGCACTTGAAGCCGCGACCGATTGCGGTAATTCCACGGCGGCGAAGGATGGACTTCGATCTCGAACGGCAGGTCCAGCTTGGCGATGCGGCGCAAATTTTCCCGCAGAATCTCCTTCTTGATTTCGAGCTGGTGCTCATAAGTTGCGTGCTGGTAGTGACAGCCGCCGCAGCGCGTGAAGTGTGGGCATGCGGGCTGGATGCGGCGCGGGGAAGGCTCGATTACGGCATCAACTCGCGCGCGCGCGAAGCCCGACTTCTGCTCGGTGAGGGATGCCTCGATTTTTTCCGCGGCCAGGACAAAAGGGACGAATACGGCTTTGCCGCGTCCGCGGACTTCGTCGCTATTGGAATCAGCGGGCGAAGCGGCAGGAAGACGGCCCAGGCCGTCGCCGCCGTAGATCAGCTTTTCGATTGTGAAGAGCAAGAGTTGATTCTACGGCATGGGGAGGGGAAGCCACGCATTGCAGCCTTGCCAGGCATGCGTTTCCCACGCGCGAGATCCCTCGCTCCGCCTGAAAAGCGGCTGCGCTCGGGATGACGCCGGCAGAGGATGAGGTCTCTCTCATCCACTTACTGCCGCACCGCCCAGGCTAATCCGTCGGGCTGTTTGCCGGCGTCGATTTGGCCGATGACTTCCAGGGTTTTCAGGTCCACGACTGCGATCCTGTCGGCGGTGCTGACGGCTACGTAGGCGCGGGAACCGTCGGGAGCGATGAGGATTCCGGCTGCGCCGCCGCCCAGGTTCAACTGCTTCACTTCCTTGCGAGTGGCGGCGTCGATGACGACGAGGCTGCTGTCTGCTTGCCTCGCGCCTAAGCCGGAGATCAGGACATGCTTGCCGTCGGGCGTGAACTTCAGGCGGTTCGCGCCCTTTACTGGGATGGGAAGAGTTTGCGTGGGTTTCTTAGTGACGACATCAATGATGGTGACGGTTGCGTCGCGGGCGTTGGCCGCCCAAATTTCCTTTCCATCGGGGGAAATGTCGAAGCCTTCGGCTCCCTGGCCAGCCGGGACGTTCGTCACTTCCCATGTGAGACGTGGACCTCCCGGAGGACTAAAGCTTCCGCTGGGCGGGGGCGCTTGTTCGATGATACTGATGGTGGCGGAGTTGACGTTCGAAGTGACGATGCGGTCGAGGCTTTTGGAGACGGCGATCATGTGGGTGCGATCCTGGCCCGTGCCAAGGATCCAATCCACGCGCTGGGTCGCCGGGTCGTAGCGGCCAATGACTTTATTCGTCTCCGCCGTGAAATAGAGTTTGCCGCCCGCGAAATCCAAGCCGTGGGTGGACCGCAGGGCGCCGAGGTCGATGGCAGGCAGCGGCTTGCGGGCGACGAGATCGACTACCGAGATGGTGTTGAGAGTGCTGTCGGAACCGCCGTAGTTGGAGATGTAGGCGAGCTTGCCGTCGTCGGACGCGATGATTTCGTGGGGATCAGGGCCGGCGGGAATGCGCGCCAGAACCTGCAACGTTGCCGGGTCGACGATGGCGACGGTGTTGTCGCTCTTCGCCAGTACCAGAAGCGTAGACGAGGGTGCTTGCGCAAACGCCGCGCTCGCGATGAATGTTGCCATCAGCAGCCAGCCGGTACTCCGTAGCGATCTGACTATTTCGCGCATAGTCTTCTCCGATTTCCGGGGTTAGTTTACAACGCCCGGCCGGCCGCTGCGCCTGAGGCCCAGGCCCACTGAAAGTTAAAGCCGCCGAGATGGCCGGTTACGTCGACGACTTCGCCGATGAAGAACAGGCCGGGGACTTTGCGGCTCTCCATGGTCTTGGCGGAAAGCTCGTCGGTGTCGACGCCGCCGCACGTCACTTCGGCTTTCTCGAAGCCCTCAGTTCCAGCGGGTGTGATGGTCCAGGCATGGACCTGCTGCTCGACGTCAGCGAGTGCGGGGTTCGTCCAGGAGGCAGGCGTGTGCAGGTCGAGCCAGCGGTCGGCGAAGCGGGCGGGCAGGATCCTGCGGAACTCTGAGCGCAGGGTGGTGAAATTCCGAGGCGTCTTTGGGTCGTGGAAGATAGCAGTCAATTCCGCGTTGGGGGCAAGGTCGATGCGGATTTGGTGCGGCGTTTTCCAGTACGACGAAATCTGCAGGATCGCGGGGCCGCTCACGCCACGATGGGTGATCAGCATTTTCTCAAGAAACTGCTGTCCGTTGCAGGAGGCGATCACTTCGGCGGAAACGCCGGTCAGATCGCAGTAGCGGGAACGGTCTTTGGCGTCCAGGACCAGAGGAACGAGTCCGGGCCGCGGCTCGCGAATCTTGAGGCCGAATTGGCGCGCGAGGTCGTAGCCGAATGACGTTGCACCGACCTTCGGAATCGACAGGCCGCCGGTCGCGACCACGAGAGCGGGTGCGTGGAATTCGGCAGCGGCCGTGTGCGCTACAAACTCGGTGGTGCGGTTCACTTCGCGCATTTTCGTGTTCAGGAAAATGCTGACTCCGGCGGCGCGGCATTCTTCTTCGAGCATTCCCAGGATGTCGCGGGCGGAACGGTCGCAGAAGAGTTGTCCCAGAGTCTTTTCGTGGTAGGGAATGCGATGCTTCTCGACCAGTGCGATGAAATCCGCGGGCGTGTAGCGGGCGAGGGCCGACTTGGCAAAATGCGGATTGGAGGAAAGGAAATTCTCAGGCTGGCAGTGGAGGTTGGTGAAATTGCAGCGCCCGCCGCCGGAGATGAGAATCTTCTTGCCCAGACGATCGGCGTGTTCGAGCACGGCGACGCGGCGTTGGCGCTTGCCGGCCTCGATGGCGCACATCAGGCCCGCTGCGCCACCGCCGAGAATAAGTGCGTCGAATGAATGGATCATGTGGGAATGAACAGCTTACCCCAGCGGCTGAAGCCGAGTGGATTTGTTCCGACTTACGGCACGACTGAAGTCGTGCCCTGATACGACCCTTGCCCTGATACGACCCTTGATGCGAGCTGGCGGCACTGAAGACCTGAATGACCACGACTCACATGTAGAACAGACTCAGGCGGGGCAAGCGGTATTTTTCCAGCAGGCGCTTGTGCACATATTGCTTCTGCAGTTGGTCGATCTGCTGTGCGGACATTTTCCGGCGGTAGGGAGCGAGATCGCGGTCGGCTTCGGCGCGGACGGTGACGATGTCTTCGTCCGCAGTGGAGGCCAGCAGGACGGCAAGGAGTTTTTCTTCGATAACGGTCAAGCGGCGCTCCAAGTCCTCCAAACGCGCGGTGGGTTTCTTTTCGATTTCTTCCGCGAGCTGGCGCAAAGTTATGGCAGCGTCGAGCGCGACGGATTGTGCGGAGACCCCGCTTCCCTGCGGCAGAGTTGCAGCCTCTAATAAATCTGCATTGCGCCGCAGGAAAACGGCGACGACGTCTGGTTCAAACCCCTGCCCTGAGCCGGGTTTCGTCGGTGTTGCCGATTCTCCGCCAGCCACGCCCACCGCCGCTTCCTTCATGTCTTCGGCCGAAGTCAGCACCAACTGCGAGCAGTAGGCCAGGCTGTTTACCTTCTTGGTTTTCGAGGGACGCTGGTCGTAGCGGTCGAAGGCCTCGTCAATGCCGCGCAGCACGGCCTCCAGCGGGATGCCCGCTTCCTTCCAGGTTTCGATCAACGCCCAGTCGAGAGTGGAAAGCAGCAGGCCGCCGCCGCGGCGGCGCAGGAAGCGATCTTCAATCTCGGTGAAGTAGTTGAAGTAATTCTCCACGGCAGGTCAGCGGGTAGAGCGCGCGGCCGGAGTAGCCTGGGCGCCGCCATTCTTGCCCCTTGGTTCGGGTTTCGGCTGTGTCGATTGGGATGGAGCTTGAGGAGCAGCTTTATGCGCGGCTTTCTCCGGCGCCGAATCCCGATGGGCCGACCCATTTCGCTCCCAAATAATGCGCAGGCCTTCGAGCGTGAGGAAGTCGTCCACGTGTTTGATGTATTTGGATCCGGTGCCGATCATGGGACCGAGTCCGCCGGTCGCGATCACTTGCGTCTGCTGACCCAACTCTCCGAGCAGCAGTTCCAGGATGCCATCCACCAGCCCGAGATATCCATAATAAAGCCCGGATTGCAGGCTGCCGACGGTGTTCGAACCGATCACGCGGGCGGGCTTGCGAATCTCGACGCGCGGCAGGCGCGCCGTGCGCTCAAACAGCGCATCGGCCGAAATGCCGATGCCGGGGCAAATCACCCCGCCGAGGTATTCGCCCTTGGGTGAGACGCAGTCGAAGGTGGTGGCGGTTCCGAAATCGACGATCACGCACGGGCCGCCATACTTTTCGAAGGCCGCGACGGCGTTGACGATGCGGTCGGCTCCCACTTCCGCCGGATTGTCGTAGTGCACCGGCATTCCGGTCTTGACCCCCGGTTCGATGTAGAGAGGGCGCAAACTAAAGTAGCGCTCGCAGACCTGGCGCAGAACCGGATCGAGCGGGGGAACGACCGAAGAGATCACGATGCCGTGGATGCCCTTGGATTCAAGCCCCGCCATGGAAAACAGGTTGCGGAACAACACGCCATATTCATCCACCGTGCTGGTGCGGGAAGTGGCCACGCGCCAGTTGGCCACCAGGCGTTCGTAGCGCGGAGTCTCGTCCGAATCGCCGGTCGAGCTCACCTTGGCGACGCGGGCGAAGACGCCCAGGACCGTGTTCGTGTTGCCGACATCGATGACGAAAAGCATGATTGAGACTTGACGGTAGCGCCGCCAGGCGGCTGTCCGGCGGGCGTCCTTGCCCGCCGCGGCGAGGGCGGGACACCCTCGCGACAGCCGGCAGGATGCCGGCGCTACCCTGCCCTTACCGTTCCACTCAACACCGTTTGCAGTCCCTTCGCGGTTCGCACCTGCAAGAATCCGCGCGGGTCCAGGCCTTCGGTGGTTCCCTCGAAGGCCGTGCCATTCTCTTCGATGCGAACTGCTTTGCCTTGCACCCAGGAGGAATTCTCGGCGAAACGGCACAGAATCGACTCCCGCGCATCGGCATCTTCCAGCAATTGTCGATACTCGCGGTCGACTGATTTTAGCAAAGCCGCCGCCAACTCGACGCGTGACCACTCGCTGCCGGTCACGAGACGCAGCGAAATCGCGCCTAACTCTTCGGGAAAGCTCGCCTGATTTACGTTGATGCCGATTCCCACCACGATGTAGCGGACGCGGGTGGCCTCGGAATTCATCTCGGTGAGAATGCCACAGACTTTCTTGCCGTCGATCAGAACGTCATTAGGCCACTTCAGATCGGCGATGACTCGAGAGTCGACTTGCCGGATCGCGGACTGCACCGCGAGTCCGGCGGCGAGCGACAGCACCAGCACTTCCGAGGGCGGCAGAGCGGGCCGCACGATGACCGAACAATAAATCCCGGTCGACCGCTGCGATTCCCAGGAGTTGGCGCCGCGGCCTCGGCCCGCCGTCTGCTCTTCGGCAAGAAAGACGGTGCCTTCCGCAGCGCCCTCGGCCGCCGCGGCCATGGCTGCGGTGTTGGTCGATCCAATCTTGTAGAAGTGGTGAACGTGCTCGTCGAAGATAGTGCCACGCAGAAGCGGTCGCAAAATCTCGGGCAGGAGCAAATCGGGAACCGAGCGCAGTTGATAGCCCGTCGCGGGATGCCCAGCGACATCGACGCCGAGGCCGCGTAATTGCTGAATCAGGCGCCACACCTCGGAGCGATTGGAGGAGATTTCCTGGGCGATCTTGGTGCCGCTGACGACGACGGTGGCATGCTCCATCATCAGGCGCACGATGCGGCCGAGCCGCAGATCGGTGGGCTGATGTTGGTGCGCCGCGGGCGTTTTGACCCGCGAAGATTGCTTACGAATTGGGGCCGTCTTGGAGATGCGGAGATTATGCGCGAAGTGCAGCAAAACAACAATCTCCGCGAGGAATGCTCTAAGCGGAACGATTAGGCTGGAACGACGCGCATGCTCATGTCCACGGCCGGAGCCGATTGCGTGAGAACGCCCACCGAGATGAAGTCGACTCCGGTCTCGGCGTAGGCGCGGACATTTTCGAGACGGATTCCGCCGGAACACTCGACCGGGATGGCGCGGCCTTCGCGGTGGACATTGTCGCGAAGATCGTGCTGCGAACAGAGCTCGACCGCGCGGCGGACATCCTCGACCGACATATTGTCGAGCAGGATGGCTTCGCCGCCGTGCGCCAGGGCGAGTTCCAATTCCTCAAGAGTGCGCACCTCGATTTCGATAATCTGCGAGCCGCGGCGGTTGCGGATGGCGTGCTCCAGAGCGGGAATAATCCCTCCAGCCAGCGCGATGTGATTGTTCTTGATGAGCACACCGTCGGAGAGGTCGAGGCGGTGATTCTGTCCGCCGCCACAACGTACGGCGTTCTTGTCGATCACGCGCAGCCCGGGAGCGGTCTTGCGGGTATCGAGAATCCGTGCTTTGGTGCCCGACACGGCTCCTACGAACTTGCGCGTGAGCGTGGCGATGCCGCTCATGCGCTGCAGAAAATTGAGGATGACGCGTTCGCAGGAGAGAATCACGCGCGCGTTGTGACGAACAACGGCCACGGACTGCCCTTTGTGCAGGCGCACGCCGTCGAAAATTTCCGGATGCGTGGTGACCTCGTAGTGGGCCGTCACCGCGCCGTCGAGTGCGGCGTACACGTCGAGAATCCGCGCCACGCAACCGATTCCGGCGAGGATGCAATCCTGCTTGGCCATGATGGTGGCGAAGGCAAGCTGGTTGGGGTCGATGCAGGCGTAGCTGGTGGCATCGCGCGTGGCCCGGTCTTCGAGCAGCGCGTTCTCCAGAATCGCGGTGATGCGTCTTGAGTTCCAATCCATAAAGTGTAGGGACGGACGCATTAGTCCATCCGCGCGGATCCTTCATCCGCTTTGCATTCGTCGTCGACCCTGAATCGCGAGCACTTGCGCGCCGACGAAAAACAAATCGAACTTCGCTCGACCCGGATGAATGCGTCCGGGGCTACATTCAGCAGCCTAGTTCCTTCAACTGGCTCTTCGTCTTCCCCTGTAGCACGACGAGTTCCTGCCCTCGACGGCGCAGCCCTTCCACCACTCTCTCTGGCGCCTTGGCCAGAAACTGCTCGTTTCCCAACTGCTTCTGATTGTTGGCCAACTCTTTTTCGATCTTATCCAGTTCCTTCTTCAGGCGCTCACACTCGGCGGCGACGTTGATTTTCTTTTCGTAAATCACGAGCACGTCATACCTGGCGGTGCGCCGCGCTCCAAGAGTATCGACCAACGGATGGTCAGTGAGACCCACAGACTCGACACCGGCAAGTCGCTCTAATGCGCTCTGATTCTGTCCGATCAGTTCGCGCACCTCAAGCTGATGAGCATAGACCCGAATCGGCACTTTCACCTTGGGCTCGACTTTTAGTTCCGCCCGCAAGTTGCGGACGCTGACAATCAAGTCCTGCAGGATCGCCATCTCGGTCTCGGCAGCGAGGTCAAACTGTTTCTCATCCGCCTGCGGATATTCTGCCAGCGCAATCGACTTGACCGGAGGCTGACCCTCGTAGATCGCCTGCCAGATTTCTTCGGTAATGAACGGCATCACCGGATGCAGCAGGCGCAACGAGGCGTCGAACAGATTGACCAGGTTCGCACAAGCGATTTTCGCGCCGGCCGCTCGGGCCGTGCTTTTGTCGGCGCCTTCCTCGAAATTGAGACGCGGCTTGATCAGTTCGAGATACCAGTCGCAGAATTCTCCCCAGAAAAAATCGTAGATGCGATTGGCGGCTTCGTGGAAGCGGTAGGTGGCGAGGGCATCGTTCACGTCGGCGGCGACGCGGTTGAAGCGGGAGAGGATCCAGCGGTCTTCGAGCAAGGAAGCCTGAAAACCGGCAACGCCTCTAGATTGCGCGGGCGAGTCGCCCGCGCCCACACGAGCAGCGGGACGCAGGCCCGGCTCGATGCGGTCCGCGTTCATGAACATGAAGCGGGCGGCGTTCCAAATCTTGTTGGCAAAGGCGCGGTAGCCTTCGGTGCGGCTTTCGTTGAAGGCAATGTCGGTGCCGGGGGCGGCCATGGCCGCCAAGGTGAAACGCGTCGCGTCCGTGCCGAAGCGGTCGATGATCTCCAGCGGGTCGATCACGTTGCCCTTGGTCTTCGACATTTTCTGGCGGTCGGCATCGCGCACCAAGGAGTGTATGTACACCTGCCGGAAGGGTACGCTGTCGTCCTTCTTGTCTGCCCAGCCGCTGGCCCTCTTGATGGCCGGATCCTGCTGGTGGCCTTGCATAAAGTGGCAGCCGAACATGATCATGCGGGCCACCCAGAAGAAGAGAATTTCGTAGGCGGTAATCAGCAGCGTCGTGGGATAAAACACCGCCTGGTCGCGCGTTTTGTCCGGCCAGCCCAGGGTCGTGAAGGGCAGCAAGCCTGACGAAAACCAGGTATCGAGCACGTCGGGAACTTGCTCGAGCTTGGCGCCGCCGCACTTCGTGCATTTCGTCGGGGTTTCGCGGGCGACGATCACTTCCTTGCAACCTTCACAAGTCCAAGCGGGAATGCGATGTCCCCACCACAGCTGCCGCGACACGCACCAGTCGTGGATGTTGTTCATCCAGTTCAAATAGATGGTGCGGTGATTGTCGGGAATTATCGAGATCTCGCCGTTCTCGACCGCTTCCCGGGCGCGATCGGCCAGCGGCTTGATCTTGATGAACCATTGCTCCGACAGTCGCGGCTCGACGATGGTTCCGCAGCGTTCGCATTTGCCGATGGAGAGAGCATAGTCTTTTTCGCTGACCAGAAATCCCTGCTCCTGCAAATCGGCGAGCACGCGCTTGCGCGCTTCGAAGCGGTCGAGTCCGGCGTAGGGGCCGGCGTTCAGGTTCATGTGGGCGTGCTCGTCCATCACGTCGATCTGCGGGAGGTTGTGGCGCAGGCCGGCCTGAAAGTCGTTGGGATCGTGCGCGGGCGTTACCTTCACCGCGCCGGTGCCAAACTCCGGCTGCGCCAGTTCGTCGGTGATGATCGGGATCTCGCGATTCATCAGCGGCACCAGAACATGCTTGCCGTGCAGATGCGCGTAACGTTCATCCTTCGCGTTCACGGCGACTGCGGTGTCGCCCAGCATCGTCTCCGGACGCGTGGTCGCAACCGTGATGAATTCCGTTTCTTCGCCAATCCGTGTGCCGACGACCGGGTAGCGAATTTGCCACAGCTTTCCGGCCACGTCCTCGTGCTTGACTTCGAGATCGGAGATGGCGGTCTCATGCCATGGGCACCAGTTCACGATGTATTTCCCGCGATAGATCAGTCCCTCTTCATAGAGCCGGACGAACACCTCGCGCACGGCGTGCGAAAGATTTTCGTCCATGGTGAAGTATTCGCGGTCCCAGTCGACGGAGGCGCCGAGGCGCTTCATCTGGTTGAGGATGGCGCCGCCGTAGAGTTTCTTCCATTCCCAGACGCGCTCGATGAATTTCTCGCGCCCCAGTTCGCGGCGCGTCTTGCCTTCCTTGGCGAGGTCGCGCTCAACCATCATCTGTGTGGCGATGCCGGCATGATCGGTGCCGGGCAGCCACAGCGTGATGAAGCCGCGCATGCGATGCCAGCGCGCGACGATGTCCATCTGCGTCTGGCCGAACATGTGCCCCATGTGCAGCTGCCCGGTAACGTTTGGCGGAGGCAGCAGCAGCGTGAACACCGGCCGGGTCTCACCCACGGGCGGCGTGGGCACGGAGAACAGTTTTTCTTTGATCCAGTAGTCGGCCCAGCGCGTTTCAATCGCGCCCGGCTCGTAGGCTTTGGGCAGTTCGTGAGGCATGGTTGTGAGCGATGACGAGATTCGGCACAGGGAATCCGCCAGCGGGAGAGTAAGTTCTGATGTTACAGGCGAGAGAAAAGAACGGTCAAACGGGGAGGTTGCCGACAGGCGTTGCCCTCGCTGTAGTTGCCCTCTTGATCTTAGTGAGTGAGGAAAATGTTGATCTTCGTCAGTACGGATGCGTCGCAGCTGTCGAGGTGTTCGGAAAACTTGCTCAAAACGATCGTCAGGGCCATGAGGACTCCCCAGGTCTTCAGGCCGGTGTCGTCCAGGCTCTGGGCAATCACGCGGACAAATTCGGTGCCCGGGCTATTCCCGGGATTGAAGGCGTATTCGGCGTAACGAATGGTGTCGGGCCAAACCGCATGCTTCTGTTTGGCAGTCACCGTGATGACTCTATCGGCCGCGCCCCCGCGTATGGAGAGCAGATCGACCTGCTCGTTCAACGAGTAGAGGAATTCGCGTTGTGCAATCGCCGAGATGGCATCCGTCATGTCCTTGCTGAGGAAGTGACCTCTGACCGCGTCCGCGGCGCCGAGCTTGGTAGGGTCCATCGCTTGCAGCTCACTGGCGATCTTCAACGCATCGAAATCATCGCCATCGACAACCCTATCGCGTTGATAGTGAAACCCACCGCTGCCTGAAGCGAAAACATCGAAACTCATAGGGACCTCCGGAGTGCTCTGGCTTACCGCCGGTTCACAGCAGTCGGGGAACGGAAACTGGTGTGGCCGCGAAGCCCCTGATTAGAAGATGGAAGATTACCGCAAGCTGCTCCTCAGGTTCAACGGATTCGTACTTCGAGTAGTGGGTCAGTTTGAAAGTGTCATTCCGAAACACGGTCCTATCGCGCGAAGAACCTGCTGTTTGCCCACCGAACAGCAGGTTCTCACCGGGCTTTCAGCCCGATTCGGAATGACAAAATGAAAGTTGCTCAAACTAGGATGAACCGAAAAAACAGACTCGAAGTACGGTAGATCAGGGGGCCAGCCAGCCTGCTTCCTAGGATTGGGCTCTTGGTTTCAGGATCCTAAACCGCGAAGGACACGAAGTTACACGAAGGTATGCATGCAGATGAAACCCTTCGTGATACTTCGTGTCCTTCGTTGGTTTAGGTGGTTATTTCTTTTTTCCCATTTTGCGGGAAATCTCTTCGACGATCTTGGGGCGCAAATCGGCCAGAACGCTGTCGACGATGCCGGCAATGTCATCCGAGTCGGGCTCAGACGCGTGCGATCCTTCGGGAGCCTTCTCGGCACCGGCGGCAACGGCCATGGCTGCAGCATCCCGAGGAGCGGATGCCGCGGGATCTTCCTTCTCAACAGACTCTGCGGGCGCCGGTGCGGCCTTGGCGTCTCCGGTCTCGCGAATGCGCCGCCAACTGGCCCATGCTGCAGCCGTGGTCGCCGCTATTTCAGATTCTTTTTTCGCCATATCAAATATGCCTCCTGCGGCCAGTTCGCCAAGCACCGCTGCCATGTCTGAAGAAATCATCTCTGAAGAAACTATTTCTGATTCTGAGGAAATCATGTGGGAAGAAACCACGCCGGGAGAAACTTGCTGGGCGGAAGCGGACTCCGCAGGAACCTCGTTCACGAATGTTGGCGTAGCATCGGAGGGCGCGGCTGCCGTTACAGGCGCTTCCTCCGTCGCGGCCACAGGGACGACGACCGGCGGCGGGACTTCGCTTTTTACTTCCTCGTTCTTTATTTCCTCGTTCTTTACTTCTGCGTTCTTTACTTGTGCGTTCTTGGGTGCCTCGATTTCCGGCTGGCTTGGTTCCTGTTGCGTAGCCTGGGGCGCGTCCGGCTTGGCCGGCTCGAAGTTGGGAACTTCCAGAGCAGGCGGGGTGGCCGCCGGGGTTTCTATCGGAGAGCTTGGCAGCGCAGGACTGTCTTCCATGCGGGACTCCAAGCTGGCCGCGACCGCGGGGGGCACATCGGGCTGGGGCACTTTGAAATGCTGTACCAGAGCAGGCTCGGGCGCCGCGGCAGCTGGCTTCATCTGCTCAGCGTAGGCCGCCGCTACTGCTTCAAGTTCTTTCACTGCTTCGGTGATGGCTTCGGCCGCGGCGTTCGACACCGGCGCGCTGGCTGCGGAAGCATTCGCCGAGTCAGGATTCGTTGCGGAAGCATCCGTTGTTTCATGATCCCTTGGACCAGCATCGCCCGCCGTGCTCAAGGACTGCACTGCCTCAGAGTGCGCCGCTTCCGCTGGACTGGAAGCTTCTTGTAGCGGTGAGGACTGAGCCGAGGCTGGCTGAATTTCTTGAGGCGAGGCTGCCTGGAACTGGGTTTCCTGGGGCTGGGACTCGGCGTGCTGGTCACTACGGCTCGCCGTGACTACTGGAGCAGGAATGGCCTCAGCGGCCGCCAAAGCGGCGCTAGCCTTCTCCATCTCAAGTTCGAGAGAAACTGCGGATTCCTCGGGAGCGAGCGCGACGGCCACTGCAGTCCACCGCGAAGTTGACGAAGCCAGGCCTGCGGCCGCGGCCGCGGCTACGGCCATGGTTACGGGCTCGTCGGCGTTCGAGCCGGCGGCGTCGTGCAACCACGATCCGTTTCCAGAACCTCTCTCTGAGCTTGCGCCCGGCGATGGGACTGAATCTGGCTCCAAGGCAGCAATTGCGGCCATGAGATCATCGTGGCTGGGATGGGCGACGCTGCCCGCTTCGGGCGGCACTGCGGGGGACTTCTCCGAGGCTGCGGTTTTTTCTTCGGCCTTCTCTTCCGACTTCGCTTCGACCTTTGCTTCGATTTTTTCTTCCGACTTCTGCTCCGCAAAAGTTGCCACGGGCGGCGCTGCTGCCGTGATTTCCTGCGGGAATTCAACTGCTGGCGTTGCTTCCGTCTTCAGTTCCGGCTTCGCTTCGGTGAAGACCGGCTCGGAGACCTTACTCGCCACAGACTCCTCTTCGGCGAACTTTCCTTCGGCGAACCTGGCTTCGGCGATTTTGCCCTTCACCTGGGCTGCGGCCGCGGCCAGCGCGGCAATCTCTTCCGGAGTCACATCCTTGGGCAAGCCCTCGGGCGCGAGTGCGCCCAGATCGACCCGGTCTTCCTCCGTCGTGTGACCCTCTTGCCTGGCAGCATGCGGCGGGACCGACGGCCGGTGCTCGACCACCGTGCGCAGGTCTTTGTTCATGGGGTTGTAAAACGAGGAATCGTCTTCGTCTTGCGCCGCTTGCGCCGCTTCTGCCTTGGACTTTTTCTTGGGGAATACGATCCGGTTCCGCCATCCTGAATCTTCATCCACCGCGACGGTCTTGTCGTGCTTGGCTTCGTCGAGCGCGGCATTGGCGCGGGCAAAGCGGCCGGGTTTCGAGGATTCGGGACGAGGCACAATCTTGTCTTCCAACTTGCTGAGGGCGCTCAGCAACTCACTGGCTTCAAAGGGCTTGACGATGAAGCCGTCGGCGCGGGCGCGCTTGGCTTCTTCGGGTTTGAAAGGCTCCAGTTTGCCCACCGTGAGCAGCACCGGAACCCGCGAAGTCTCCTGCGCTTCTTTGAGGCGCTGGCAGACTTCGAGCCCGCTGTAGCCGGGCATGTACACGTCGAGTACGATCAGGTCGGGCTTCTGCTCGGCGATTTTCTTCAGAGCGGCCGACCCGTTGTTGACGGTAATGACTTCGTATCCCGCGTCGGCGAGAATCTTTCGCCCCATGTTCTGGGCGGTCACGCTGTCATCGGCGAGCAATATCTTCCGGGCCAAAGGTTTCCTCTTGAATGAGGGGAGATAGCCCGAAGGTAACCCGAGACACACCCTAAGTCAATGATGCAGAAGGGAAGTAACCGGTTACCAGTGGTCAACACCTAGTGCGTAAGCATGCCGGGCGGACACTCCTGTCCCGCCTTTTGCTCCTGAACTTGGTATTGCTTCGGGCAGGCCTTGGATTCCGACTTCAGAGTCAAAAGCAAAGTCGAAGGCGGCGGACAGGAGTGCACGCCCCACACAAACCGGCTTCTAGCAGGCTGCGGAAAAGGGGCCTGCACTCCGGCGCCGCCTCCGCAGGGGCTGAAGCCCACGTCAATTTCCAAACGACTTACGCGGCGCTGAAGCGCCGCTCTTCCACGAAAACCTGGGCCTCCGGCCATTCTTCCGCAGCCTTTAGAACGGAATCAGCTTCTTGAGGCCTTTCTTCTTCTTTTTCTTGCTGCTGGAGATTTCCTGATCACTGGCGGGGGCGGAATTGTCGGCACTCGCCGTGGAGGAAGATCCTGATTGTCCCTGCTGGATTTCGTTGACCTGCGTGGGCGGCGGCAGGGCCTGATCGGGGCCGCTGTCGGTCGGTTTCAGTTCGTTGGGATCGGGGGGTGCAGTTGGAGTCAGTTCGTTGGGATCGGCCTTGGCTGGTGGTGCTGTCGGGGAAAGATTACTTGCAAAGGGCGAACCCGGCGGAGTCGCATTCGTGGGGGGCGCGGCGGGCTGGTTGGGATTCATGATTTCCACGCCAAGGTTCCCCGTGCCCTTCTCGGGCATCCCCATGGCTGCCCTCGCCTCGCCGGTGGCAATCGCGCTCGCAGCAATCGGCTCCGATTCAACCAGCGAGGGATCGCCCACGTGGGCCGCATTGGCCACGTCTGGCCCTCGCTTGATAAAGCCGATCAGCCTCTGGGCCGCAGTCGTCTCAGCCCGGCTGTCGATTTCAGCTTTGTTTCTGGCGACGTCTCCCTTGGTGGGCCGGGGAATCGGCTGGTGTAGGGCCTCCATGCGCTTGGTGGCGTCATCGGAGCGATCCATGAGAGGGTAGCGGGTCAGAATCTTCGCGTAATTGTCCGAGGCCTGCTTGGTCAGATTCGCGATGTAGGCTCCTTTGTTTTTCTCGGGCATGCAGCCCCGCGGGAGACCCTTTGCGTCGCACGTGGGTAGCGCACGCAGCCTCGCGATCTGTCCTTCGTAATTCTGCCCTAGCAGATACAGAGCTTCATCGGCGCGGCTGTACAGCGGATACTTGTCTATCAGCGATTGCAGGCGCGCGATCGATGCCGCAAACGACTGGCGCAGGTAGTAGAAGCGGCCGATTTGAAATTCGCGTTCGCCCAGCACTTCCTGCACTTCCAGCAGACGCTGCTTGGCTTCGGGCACCAGCTTGCTGTCGGGGTATTGCAGAATCATCTTGCGGTATTCGTCTTCGGCGCGCTTGGCGTGGGTGTAGTCGCGGTCGGCTTTTTCCATCTGCTGGTAATGGATGTTGGCGATCTTCAGCTGGGCTTCGGCGGCTTCCGCCATGTTAGGGAAGAAAATCTCGAAATCGCCGTAACACTGTTCCGACTGCGCCAGGGCAGCCGTGCCACCCTCGGCATACCAGGAATCGCACTCCGCCAGTTTTGCGCGGGCAATGAATTCCGACTCCGGGTAGGTGTTGATGAGGGTCTGCAGGGTCAGGCGCGCCACGTCGAAGCGGTTGTGCCGCATGGCGTCCATGGCCTTGTCGAACAGGATTTTATCGGGCTGCTTCGAACTGATCCCGGCCAGGGGGTTCACCGACTTCTTGTTGGTGCAGGCGGCGGTGATCACCAGCAGCATGCCTAGGACGGCCATCAACGGAATGCGACGTGACATAGGACCTCGATTTGGTGGTGTGAGGCCGGATCAGTGATCCGGCCCCGAGCGGAGCTTGTTTCTATCTTGCTGGTGTTTGTCTGCCCTGATCCGGCAGTAGCCGGGCTTTGCCCGGTCCGACCGGGTCTCAAGACCCGGTCCCACACGAACTAAACTTTCTGCAGCGCAGCTTCCGTCGCTGCCTTCAACAGCGCCTGCGCATTCTTGCTTGGATCACCGTTGCCGAACACGGCGTTGCCCGCCACCAGAATTTCTGCACCTGCGTGCACCACATCGGCGACGGTATCGAGCGCCACCCCGCCATCCACTTCGATGCGGTAATGCAGCCCGCGTTGGCTGCGAATCTCGGCTAACCGCCGCATTTTGTGCAGCGTGGACGGAATGAACTTCTGCGCCCCGAAGCCCGGATTCACCGACATCACCAGCACATAGTCCACAATGTCGAGCACTTCCGCGAGTGTCTCGACCGGCGTTGCCGGATTGATCACCACGCCTGCCAGACAGTCGTGACTCTTGATCAGATGCAGAGTGCGGTTCAGGTGCCGCACCGCTTCCTGATGCACCGAAATCCAGTCGACACCTGCGTCGGCAAACGCGGGAATGAAATCGTCGGGATTCTCGATCATCAGGTGGCAATCGAGCGGCAGATTCGTCACCTTGCGCAGCGATTTCACCACCGGCGGACCGATGGTGAGGTTGGGGACGAAGTGGCCATCCATGATGTCGACGTGGATGACACTTCCACCTCCCTCGCCCGCGGCGCGCACCTGCTCGCCCAGCCGGGCAAAATCAGCCGAAAGAATTGACGGTGCCAGTTCGATCAAAACCTGAACTCTCAGAACCTGATGTATCAGAAAAGCTAAGGAAACGGCGTGGGGAAATTCTAACACGCGGAAATGCAGTACCGGGCGGCGAGTTGCGAGAACCGGCCTAGTGTGGGGCGGACACTCCCTTCGACTTCGCGCAGGGCAGGCTCTGTCCGCCGCTTCAGGGGGTCAGGGAGGCGAGGTAGGCGGCGATTGCCGCCATGTCGGCGAGGGTTAGTTTGGCGATGGCGGGCTTCATCTTTTGAACGGCGGCTCCGGCGCGCGCCCCGTGTTGAATGTCGTAAAGTTGGCGCACGATATAGCTGGGCGAACGGGCGGCTAGGGGTGGGACCTTGCCAAGGCCTTTCAAGTCGCGGCCATGGCAGGTGGCGCAGCGCAGAGTTTTGCTGGAGTTTCCAGTCACCAGCGCCTCGCCTTGTTTGATGCTCCCTACCGGCACGTAAGCGATGAATCCGGAATGGTCGTCGCGCAGTTCGGTGCGTTGCAAGTCTTCTGGAGTCTCAATGATGCGCTCGCCGATCGGCTCGGTCCCGCTCGAGTCGGTGGCGACCAGCATCCAGCCGGCGACGTGAGTTTTGGGCACGGTGCCGGTTTCGACGACACGAATCCACGGCCTGGGATGCAGCGCGGAGAAGTAGTCCGCAGCAGCCTCAATCTCCTTGTCGTTGGCTTTGGTTTCGTAGGCGATCATCGCGGCGGTCGGGGCGTGGCGGGGATCGGAACTCTTGCGCAGGCCGCGCCTGAAATCGGCCAACTGTTGCACGATATAGGCGGCAGGCAGCCCCGCCAGGCTGGCATTCTCGGGGCGGCCTTGCCCGTTGGGCAGGTGGCAGTAGCCGCAGGCGAAAACCTGGGGCGCGCGGCCTCGCGACACGATCTCAGGCATCGCAGGATGATCGCCGGGATGCCAGTCGGGCGGGTTGAACATATCTCGGGTTTGGCTGTCGGTGAATGTCGCGTCGCTGCCGGGCACGTGGCGCGCAGTGGTGTCGGGCGTTTTCGCAGGGGCAGCGGTTGCATCGGGCGGCGGGTCGATGGCGTAGGCCCAATCCGGAGGCGGTTCGCGTAATGAGGGCGTTGCCGCGACATTGGTCGTCGCAGCATGGTAGGTCGTCGCCGGAGTTTGCGCCGCCGGAGTTTGTCCGGCCGCGGCCATCGCGGCGACCATCCACGGGTAAACCATCCACTGTCGAAGTCTCAAGGCTGGGCCGTTCTTAATTCGGAGTGGAGTTCGGAGTTGCTGGTTTTGGGACGACCGGAGTGGTCTTTTTGATACCGGGGTTGTTCGGAGTGTCGTCCCCCATCTCCTTCAGGTCTTGCTGCATGCGATCCTTCCACTCGCTGATGTACTTGCTCATGATGGGCATGGCCGCCTGCGAGCCCTCCTGCACCACCACAGGGAGTTCCTGCAGCACCTTCTGGCCGACAGGAGAAGAGTAGAACGCGTTCATGGCCTCAATGTCGCCCTTGGTGAAATGTTTCTGGTAGGCCGGAATCATGGCTTGGGTGATCTCGTCGATGGGCATGCCTTTGATCATGTCGTCCATGGCTTTCTTGAAATGGGCGTCGAACTCGGGCGGAATGGTGCCTTTTTCCTTGAGCATCTGGTCGCGGAACAACTGCTGCATGTTCTGGGATTGCACTTCCATAATTCTCCGGAACATGTCATGGGAGCGCATGGTTCGCAGGTAAAGAATGATGTCGTCTCTTGAGGCCGGTTCATCCGCGTTCTGCGCCAGGACGCAAACACTACCGGAAACACAGAAGGCAAGGCAGGCAAGGGCAATCAACAAACGCTTCATTACGGTCCTCCGTGGACACAAGTAAGCGTATCCCAAGAGCTGCTGGCAGGCCATCGGTTTCGTCGCGGGCCAGTTAGAAAACCTTCACCACGAAGGTCACGAAGGATCACGAAGGAAAACATTCAGATGAAGCCTTCGTGCTCCTTCGTGTCCTTAGGAGTTGATGCCGCTCCTTTCACGGGCGTGTTAGGCTCATCCGGCATGTTTTCGGCGACCCAATTCGCGCCGGCGGTCTGCAGCGTGATCGCGGTGTTTTTGTGGGGTGCGGCCGACTTTGCCGGCGGGTTAGGATCGCGCCGCGCCAACGCGTTCGTGCTCACGGCGTTCTCTCATGTCTGCGCTTTCGCGCTGATGCTCGTGATTGCGCTCAGCCAGCACGGGGCATTTCCCGACCGAGCAAGCATCGTGTGGGCGTTGATCGCAGGTGCGGTGGGAGGCTTCTCTCTGGCCGTTTTCTATCGCGCGCTGGCCTCCGGGCAAATGGGCCTGACGGCGCCCATCGCGGCCCTGCTGGGCGCCGCCATCCCTACCATGGTCGACATTGCTCAGGAGGGTGCGCCCAGCCGTTGGACGATTGTCGGGTTCGGGCTCGCCATCCTCGCTATCTGGCTGATCACGCGCCCTGAGCCGTCGGGCGCGGAATCATCCAGCGAAGAATCATCCAATCTCGATTCCCCGGGCCGCCCCGCCGGAGTCGGCATGGCGGCGCTGGCGGGAGTGGGATTCGCGGGTTTCTATCTCTGCATCCACCAGGCGAGCGGATCGCCGGTCTGGATCGCCACGATCTCCCGCGTCGGGTCGTTCTCGACGACGGCAGTCGCGGTCCTGGCGACTGGCGCACCGCTGGCGCTCGATCGCCGGCGCGCTACGCTGGGCATGGCGGCTGGATTCCTCGACATTTCTGCCAGCGCTCTGTTCATTTTCGCGAGCCAGCACGGACGGCTGGATGAAGCCGTCGTCATCACGTCGCTGTATCCGGCTGTGACCGTGCTGCTGGCGCGGCTGGTGCTGAAAGAACACTTCAGCCGCTGGAAGTTCGTTGGGCTGCTGGCGGCACTGGCCGCGGTACCGCTGATCGCGGCGGGATAAAATACGTTCCATATTCCAGAATCTGGAATGGCCCTAAAAGGATAGCCGATGCCGCTGCTCGAAATCCGCAACCTGACGAAGGTGTTCCCCCATGGCGACTCGCCGTTTGGGGGGAAGTCCCGCGGGGAAGTGCGGGCGGTGGACGATGTTTCGCTCGACATTCAGGCCGGCGAGACGCTTGGACTGGTGGGCGAATCCGGATCGGGGAAGAGCACGCTGGGGCGCCTGGTTCTGCGGCTGATTGAGCCGACTTCAGGCATGGTGCGTTTTGAAGGGCGCGATCTGCTCTCGGCCAGCCGGGGCGAGATGCGCAGCCTGCGCCGCGATCTGCAGATTATTTTTCAGGATCCGTTCGCCTCGCTCGATCCGCGGTTCCGCGTGGAAGATATCATTGCCGAGCCGCTCGTCATTCATCGCCAAGGCATTCATCGTGAGGCCTCCAGCGGGAACACAGGCGTGGACGGCCGGACGAACCTCGAGGCGCGCGCGCGTGTAGCGGAACTGCTGCGCGCGGTGGGTCTGGACGAATCGGCGCGAACGCGCTACCCGCACGAGTTTTCCGGTGGCCAGCGGCAGCGCATCGGCATCGCCCGCGCTCTTGCCCTGCGACCAAAGTTCATGGTGTGCGACGAACCGGTCTCGGCACTCGATGTCAGCGTGGGCGCACAGATCGTGAACTTACTGGCGCAACTGCAGCGAGACTTCGGGCTGACCTACCTGTTCATTTCGCACTCAATGCCGGTGGTGCGCTATCTGGCGACGCGCATTGCGGTGATGTACCGGGGAAAGATCGTAGAAGTCGGCGACACGGCCCAGATCACGGAACGGCCGCAACACTCCTACACTCGCAGCTTGCTCGAAGCCACGCCGGAACTGCTCGTGTAGCCAGGGGCGATCTCGACATGCGCAGTGACTAGCAGCCGTGCCATACTTTGCTGATGTCCCACATGATGTCCCGCCCAGAGCCCGGTTCCGCTCGCGATCTGATGGAACTGGCTCTCGGTTACGGGTTGATCGTGTTCGTGCTGTGGATGCCGGAGTTGCCGCAGCGCATCCTTTCTCCGGTCGCGCTGGTGGTAACCCTGGCCATCGTGCTTGCGCGGCGGCCGAGCTGGGACGATCTCGGCATGGGCTGGCGCGGGCTGGTGCCGTCGCTGTGGATTCTTCCTGCAGCCATCGTCCTGGTCATCGGAAGCCTGCTCGTCGCGCAGCGAATCGGCACCTTGCATCCCCTGTTCAAGGGCGACTTCAAGCACATCGCCGGCTACGTCCTGTGGACGCTCTACCAGCAGTTCCTGCTGAACGACTGCTTCCTGCCGCGGCTCACGCGGCTGCTTACGAGCGAAGCCGCCGCCGTGGGCGTGGCCGCGGTTTTGTTCGCGGCAGCGCACTTGCCGAACCTGTGGCTTACGGCCGCGACGCTGGTGTGGGGAACGATCTCGTGCGCGCTGTTCCGGCGCTACCGCAACTTGTACGCCCTCGGCCTGGCGCAGGGACTGCTCGGGATCTGTTTCGCGGTCTGCGTCCCGGACGCGCTGCATCATCATTTGCGGGTGGGGCTGGGATATTTGCGGTATCACGGAACGCTGGCGGGTCGGTGAAGAGCCAGGTGTGAGTGGAGGAGTTCACCCGCTCAAACGTGATGCCCTACTTGAGGAGCACAGCCGCAATAGATGGAGCTGCGGTTCTGGTTTTTACAGCCACCACGCTGGTGGCCTCATAATTCATAACTTGGGATGTCAATCTTCGTAGGCCCAGAAAACGTACATCCGCGACCGCCTCCATATTGCTGAGCACCCACATCCCTTTCGATCCGTCGAAGTCAAATTGGACATGGATCTTCTTTACCCACAATGAGGGTGACTTTACCGTGCCCTCGAGACGACGAATCAGGAAGGATTGTTTGTCGATCCACGCCCGTCCCGATATCAGTTCAGGCTGCTTCCGCCTTGGATCAAGATGCAGAAGGTAATAGGACTGACCGTCGAGGACGGCTTCTCCAAGGTAGGTGAACAGATAGTTCTCTCGGGTCACGGCAGCGGACCGCGATTTCTGACTCGAAGTGCCTACTTCAACTTCATGTTCTACGATGCGTTTCACTACTTGTGCGCCGACGCTGCTGCCCGAGCGTCTCTCGACGCTGTACTTGCCAGGCGACCGAAAATCGATTTCTGCAATCACTTCAGAATCGACCTTGGCATTATTCACGCGACTCAGCCGATAATCGCGCTTTATGTGATTGGGAATAGTTACCGCAGCCTGGGCTCGCTCCATCTTCTGAACAACGGAATTGAGATCGGACTCTGAGTTCGAACTGCCTCGAGCCAATGTAACGACGAGCACCAGCAGCATCGCAACTGAGATCCGCAAACCCATCGCTCGCCCACGTGCATGATAGAGCCAGGCGAAGACGGATTCTGATCACATTTGACCGCACCGCACTACGCCTCTTTCCACTCCGCATGGGCGAGAAGAGAAACAGCGGTTCTTATCTGCGTCTAGAACCACCAGGACCACAGCCAATCCACGCAGGTGTGGGTGATGGTCGATGCTGGGACGCGGCGGTGCTCGCGCCAGGCGCGGCCGTAGAAGATGCCGGCGATCGTGGCAAGCAGAACATAGCGCCCGTTGAAGTGTGCGGATCGTTTATTGAAATGCGACAGGCCGAACAGCACCGACGCGATGAGCAGCGCGGCGCGGCGGCCGACGCGGCGTTCCAGGAAGTTTTGCACCCAGGCGCGGAAGAAGAGTTCTTCCGGGATGGCGACGAAAACGAAAATACCGGCCCACGTGACCGCCGCTTGGCCCACCGGGGGCAGGTTGCGATGGGGATGGAGGAAGCCGAGCGCGAGTCCCAGCACCAGCACGGCGGGAGCGAAAAACATGAGCTCGCGCAGGCCGGTTTTCCAATCGGCCTTCCACTCGCTCTTCCAATCGCGCCGGCGCAGGTGGAAATCGAATCCTGTGCCGCTTAAGTGGCGGATGGCGAGAAAGCCGTACAAGCCTCCATCCACCAGCAGCAGATTGCCCCATCCACGCAAGCTGGAGGGCCAGGCAACGTCGAACCAGCGCAAATCGACAGCCAGGCCGAGAGTGAGAAGGATCACGGCGTCGCGCCAGTTGCCGCGCTGCTCAGGATCGGCCACGGTCGCCCGCGCCAGCAGCCACGCGATCACAACCGGCAGAGCGGCGTACAAGGCAAACCACCGCCAGCGAAACATGTGCTGCGTGGCGGCGATGACGAGATACGGCACCACCAACAGCGCCGGCAGCGCCATGCGTATGGCGAACGGCCAGCGCGCGACTGCTCGCGCAATGCGTTCGGCGGCACATCCAAAAGCGATTGCCGGCACCAGTTCGGCTAACAGGACGGCAATCGCCACCGGCGTCGCATTCGACATGCGCACTATCTTATCCGGGTGGTGGGGAAAGAAAAGGCATCAACCACTAAGGACACGAAGGTCCACGAAGGAAACCGGGGAGCCCGAATTCCTTCGTGGTACTTCGTGCCCTTAGTGGTAAACGATCTTGAATCTAGCCCAGCCAGATTGCTTGTCTGCAGGCTCGTCTGGGGCTAAAATTCTTTCGAATCTCTGCTCGAATCTTTGCAAGGAGACTTTCATGGCCGCCGCTCCGGTCCTGCCCGCTTCGCCCGCTCCCACACCTGAACCTGCGCCGCTTTCTCAGGGTGCGCGCATTGTCAATACGTTCATTGCGCCTTCGAAGACGTTCACCGACTTGCGCCGCAGTGCCAGCTGGTGGGCGCCGTGGATTCTGATTTCGATTTTCTCGCTGCTCTTCGCTTACGCGGTAGACCGGCAGGTGACCTTCGACCAGATCGTCCGCAATGAGCGCGAGCGCTCGCCGAAGGCCGCGGAGCAGTTCGAGAAACTTACTCCCGATCAGCAGACGCAGCAAACGCGCATCGTCGCCATGGGGATGCGCATCGGTTTCTACCTGAGCCCCGTGATTGTCCTGCTTGGCAACTTAGTCGTTGCCGCAATCTTGTTCGGCACGTTCAAATTTGTTGTCGCCGCGGAACTGGAGTTCAAGACAGCTTTCGCTGTAGCAATGTACGCTGGCCTTCCGGGGGTTGTGCATGCCGCCCTGGGTCTGCTGTCGATGTTTTCTGGGATCAATCCCGAAGGGTTCAACGTCAATAACCCCGTAGGAACCAATCCGGGCTACTTTCTGAGTCCAGATACGAGCAAGGCGGTCGTGGCACTGGCATCCATTCCAGACGTGATCAGTATTTGGATCATAATTCTGATGGGTATTGGGTTTTCCTGCACCACTAAAGTAAAGCGCTCGACCGCCATCACTATCGTTGCCGTGTGGTATCTCGTGTGGAAACTTGGCGGGGCGGCGATCGCGGCGGCAACGTCGTAACGACGTAACGGCGTAACGGCGTAACGGCGTAACGGCGTGAACTCATCTCGCTGAATGAGCGACGCAGGATGCAGCCGAATGACGTCCAGTCGAGGCGCCGCGGCAATCAACCAGCCATGGACTCCACGGCCTGCACCAACTCTGGCGAGAGGGTCAGGTCGAGGCTAGCGAGATCTTGCTTCATGTGGTCGGCGCTGGAGGTGCCGGTTAGCGGCAGGATTCCAACGGCGCGCGCGAAGCTGAACACAACCTGCGATGGAGTTGCCTTCATCTGCGCCGCGAGCGCGATCAGCGGGGGATGCTGCAGCACTTCGGGATTCGCCGTGAGCAGAGAGAATCCCTGATAGACAATTTTGCGCTGGACGCAGAACGACCGCACCTCGCGATCCCATCCCAGACGGGCGAAGCAGCGGTTCTGGACGAAGGCCGGGAGTTCTGTGTGCGCGGACCCCATTTGCTCCAGGTGTTGTAGCGATACGTTGCTGACGCCGAGCATGCGGGTGCTGCCGGCGTCGCGCTCCTTCCGCATTGCCTCCCAGACTTCAGCGTCGGCGTCGGTCCAGTCGTAACCCGAGGCAGGCCCGTGCAGCACGAAGCTGTCAACGTGATCCGTGCATAGATGATCGAGCGAACTGGCTAACGACTGCGCTACCTGCGTGGGCAGGCTGGCGGATGGGTCGTAGGGCAGACGATGGTCCTGACCGCGCTGGTAGGTGAATTTGGTCTGCAGAAAAAGATCGGCGCGGGTCGCGATGCCGGCGCGATAGGCCGCGGCTAGGCCCTCGCCGACTCCGGCTTCGTGGTAATGGCGGCGCTGGTTGGCGGTGTCGATGCCTCGAAAACCTGCGCGGATGGCGAGTTCGGTCAGGGCGGCGGTGCGGTCTTCTTTCCACGCTGTGCCGTAGAGGAAGGTGGGAGCGAGGTGCATCACTCATTGTGACACGGGAAAGAGCCTCACCACAGCGGGCACAGAGGCGGGCAGATTTTTGTTGGGCCGTGTTTTGTATCGTTCAGGTTTTCTTTTGTATCGTTTCTTCTTTTGTATCGTTCGCGTGCTGGAGTAATCGAATGGTGTGCCAGTCGTTAGCGGTATATCCTTTAAAGACCTCAGGAGGCTTCCCGTGAAATGCAACCTTGCTGTTGCCGCTTGTCTCTTCGTCTGTGGCACTCTCGCATGTGCCCAAGGCCCCTCTCCAACTGCAAAGACTCCGGCCGCAGCCGCGTCGGCGCAGGGATCGACGTCTCCAACCAAAGATCCGGTCGCGTCTTCGCTGCGCGTGCTCCTGCAGCGTTCGCAGAACAATACTGTGGGCGCGATTGAGGCCATGCCCGCGGACAAGTTCAGCTACAAGCCTACGCCCGACCAGGTCAGCTTTGCGCACCTGGCCGCGCACATCGCCGGATTCAACAACGGACTCTGCGCCAAAGCGGCAGATGTTCCCGCGCCCAAGGTTGACGAGTCCAAAGAGACCGATAGCAGAGATCAGCTGGTGGCTGCGGTCAAAGCGTCGTACAGCTTCTGCAGCGATGCCCTGAGCAAGATGGACGACTCGAAACTGGGCGATAGCGTTGAAATCTTTGGCGGCCGCCAGGTACCACGCGCCATGGTGGCGCTGATCCTGTCCGGCGGATGGTCCGATCACTACTCGGCGGCAGCGATGTATCTGCGGCTCAATGGGATTCTGCCTCCGTCGGCGCAGCCGAAGAAATAGCTTCAACGTAAATTGCGACTTGTGATTCGCTCCTGGTCGGCCGGGGGTCAGGTTAGTCGTGTCTTTCCGCGAGTAGAATGGGAGGGGAACAGATTCCTCATCTTGCCGTGCAAATGCGGGAGGACATCATGCAACGTACGCTCTGCATTCTTTTGCTTCTTTCAGCAGCAGTTTTCGCACAGGATAAGAATCCGGTGACGTCGGTGGCGCGGGAAATTCTGCCGCGGCAGGAGAAGAACCTGGTGGCGGCGGTGGAGGAAATGCCCGCCGACAAGTTCGGCTACAAGCCGACGGAGCAGCAGATGACGTTTGGCCACCTGGTGCTGCACATCATTGAGTCGAACAACTATCTGTGTTCAACGATTGGCGACGTGCCGGAAGTGAAACCGGCCCCGCTGACGGAAACCGACGGGAAGGGCAAGCTGGTGGCGGCGTTGAAGGCGAGTTTCGAGTTCTGCTCGACTGCGCTCAGCAAAGTGGACGACTCGAAGCTGGGCGATGAAGTCGAGCTATTCGGCGGGCGCAAGGGTACACGGGCGTTCGCGCTGATAGCCCTCACCAACGATTGGGCCGACCACTACAGTTCGGCGGCCATGTATCTTCGGCTGAATGGACTGCTGCCGCCGACGGCGCAGCCGAAGAAGTAGCGCGCGTTCGATGAACGGGCGGGATCATTTCTGGGCCAGCAAGTTCCGGGCGCGGGTTAGTTCCGGACGCGAGGAACTCCCTCCGTCGCAGACTTTCACGAGCGTGGCGTAGTACTCATTCGCTGCGCTCTGGTTGCCGGCTTCTTCGGCGGCGCGGGCGGCGCCGGAGAGGCCGTTGAAGCGGTTAGGGCTGAACTTCAGATCCGCCTGATATTCGGCGAGAGCCTGCTGAGGGCGTTTGGCTTCGAGCAGAATTTCGGCAATCATCTCACGGCTCGGAATGCCTTGCGGTTCGTCGCCGAGCGCTTCTTCCTTTTCCGCCAGGGGACGGAGGATGGCGACGGCATCGTCGTACTTGCCTTCGGAGAAAGCCAGCCAGGCCTGCGCCTGCTTCAGATCGCTCTCGGTTCCTTCGGCAAAGAACGTTTTCTTCTGATCCACAAATTTCTGATGGATGGCTGCGATCGCGGCGACATCTTTGCGGACTTCTTCGGTCTGATGAAGATGAGCGGATCCGATGGCCTTGGCCCAATAGCCAAAGGAGTCGTTGGCAGTACCGGGAATGTCCATGGGAGTCAGAGCCGCGGCGGTTGCCCAGTCGCGCATCTCGAGCGGATACAAGGCCGCGAAGGTCGCTTCGGTGGCCAGGTGCGGGTCGAAGCCCACGCCGTACATATCGTGCATTTCGGGCATCTTGTTGACTTCGTCCATCAGGGCTCGCGCGTCGGCTTCGCGTCCGCTCTGCATGTAGGCGTAGAAGAGGAAATCCATGGCATGAAACTGGTGGCCTTCTCCGCCCATGCCCATGGCGGCGGTTTTGCGAGTGGCGGCGACCGAGGCGAGGTTGGACTTGATGTCGTCCTGCCACAAGCCGACGCGGGCGAAGATGTGCGAAGGCATGTGCAGCGCGTGGGGAGCGGCGGGCGCGACCTGGGCGTAGCGGCGGGCGGCGGGAATGCCGAGTTCGGCGAGTTGCGGCTTGTCGTAGGCGTGGATCAGGTAGTGAGCGACTCCGGGATGGTCGGGCTCGGTGGCGAAGAGCTTCTCGAGGATCGCGGCAGCGGCTTTGCGGTTGGCGAAGGTGGCATCTTCATGCGGCTCTGACGCCAGTAGCGAGAGCGCGTAGAACGCCGCAGCTTCGTGATCGTCGGGATAGGAAGCATACACCGCATACATCGCGTCGGAGTATGCCTTGGCGCGAGTGTTGTGGTCGGCCTTGTCGGAGTTGCCGTAAAAGGCGGCGATGGAATATATATAGGCATTCTCGCGTGGCGTCGCGCCGTTCCCGACTTGCTTGCGTAAGCGATCGAACCTCGTTTCTTGGCCAAGTGTCGTGGCTGTGGTTGCTTCTTTGAGACCGCGCGCGATCACTTTCTCATCGGGCTCATTCCAGAGTTGATGCCAGATGCTCATCGCGATTCCCCAATGAGCCATGGCGCAGCTCGGGTCATCCTTGGCGATGTCGATGAATTCTTTTTCGGCCTCTTCGTACCAGAAGGAGTGAAGGAGGGCGACTCCGCGGGCGAAGGGCTTTTGCACCGACGGCGAGCAGGAGATGGGGAAGCGAACGGTGCCGAGCTGCGTCTCGGTGAGATCTTCGTGGTGGTGATGTTCCTTATCGTCGTCGGCGGCGAAGGTGGTGAAGTTGAGGAGGCTGACGAAAAGGAGCAGACATGCGAGATGTTTCATGGAAGACCCCACGAGTGTTGTGAACGGAATTCTAGTCAGGTGGGGCGGGAGGGTCAAACGGCTGAGGTCGCAATCGGTGCTTCTGGCAGCGAGAGCGAGCCGAGGTCGTGCTCGGCCTGTCCGGGTCAAAGCCCCGGACCCACACAAGCCCAGAGCCACACAGACCCGGCCCCACACAACTCCAGTAGCCGCCCACCCGGTACTAAACGGGCAAGTACGAGTTTAGAGCCACAATAGTGGGATGAGGCCGGCGGCGGCGAGGGCGATTAGGAGCGACAGGCTCTGGATGCCGGTTTTGCGGTCGGCGAGGCTGTAGGAATAGATGCCTTTAATCAGGTTGTTGCTGGCGGCGGCGATCATCACGCCGACCGCGGCGACTCTGAGGGGAGTGAGGGTGCCGGCGGCCTGGGTCATGCCCATGATGAAGGGGTCGACATCGGTGACGCCCATGACGGCGGCGAGGATGTTAACGCCGGCTCGGCCGAGATAAGTGACGGCTAACTGGGTGGCGACCAGCATGGCAACAAAGAAAGCAGCGAATACGAATGCGGCGCCGAGTTCGAGAGGGTTGCCGGGCTCGAATTCGCGCTTGATTTGAGAAGCCTGAGCGTCTGGCCGGTGGGACCAGAACCATCCCGTGGCGACGGCGACTGCGGCCAGAACCAGAAAGGCTGGCGCCAGGATCGCGGCGAGCTGACGATTGAACAGAAAGAGCAGAGCGACCAGGCGCAAGTACATCACGCCGGAGGCGATCAGGATGCCGCCGGCGAACAGATGCGGACGCTGTTCGCGGGCGGCGCGGCGGGACATGGCTACGGTGGTGACGGTCGAGGAGTAGGCCCCGCCCAGCAGAGCCGCGAGCAGCACTCCACCGCGCTCTTTGGTGACCTTCTGCAGGACGTAGCTGCCGTAGGAGATGGTGCTGACGGCGACGACCACCAGCCATGTCTTGAACGGATTCAGGTGGAAGCGGGTGAATTCCTCGTGAGGTAGAGCGGGAAGAATTACGGCCGTCAGCAGCAGGAATTTGGCGAAGGTGAGGATTTCTTCCGGGGCGGTGCGCTTGGCGAGTGATTCGAGACCGGCTTTTAATTCCAGGAGCAAGAGGCTGGCCACGCTCAGAGCGGTGGCGATCCAGAGGTGGTCATAGTAGACGAGGGCGCCGACCAGGTAAGTCGTCAAGCCAGACATTTCTGAGGTGACGCCCGCGGCCTCGGTGCAGGAAAGCTTATGCCAGTAGGAGAGCAGCAGAAAGCCGCCAACGACCAGGAAACCGAGCGCTACGGGGAGGAGCTGGGTGCCGGAAAGAAGAGCGATGGAATATCCGATGAATCCGATCAGGGGGAAGGTGCGGACTCCGCCGAAGAAGTAGGAACCAGCGGCGGTCTTGTGTTCTTCCCGTTCCAGTCCGATGAGGAAAGACAGGAAGAGCACGAGGACGATCTTCACGGCATCGGGTGGGAGCCAGTGGTAGAAATTCATGCGCGTTAGGGAGTCTGGATGCGAGCAGTATAGACCTGTGGCGAGCTAAGTGTGGGTGTGGTTGCGTAGGTAAGAAACAGCAGGTTCCTCCACTACGCCGTCTCTGGCGCTCCGGCTCCGGTCGGAATGACAGAAACGTGGAAGCCACGGAAATCGAATCCACACGAAAAAGCCCCTCGCTTGCGCGAGGGGCTTTTTCTGGGGGAGGGACTATTGGGCGAGGCGCCCGTCGTCCCAAACTTATTTGGGTTGCTGTGGTTGATCGGCGCTGGCGACCGGGGCTCCGGTGTTGGCGGAGAGCTGCTCCAGATCGTTTTTCAGGAGGCTGATTTCGACGCGGCCTCCGCTCATGCGCTTGGTCTTGGTGGCCTCATCCGCGGTGGGGGCGTTGCCCATGCCGACGAGGTAGATGCGGTAGACGGGAATCTCATGCTGGAGGACGAGGTAGCGCACCACCGACTCGGCCATCTTCTGCGAGGTGGTAATGGCAGCCTGGCCCTTGCCGGCAGAGAAACCCTGTACTTCAATGATGTAGCCGTGCTGGCCTTTGACGCTGGTGGCCATGTTGTCGATGGCGTCCTTGGCGTTCTTGCTGAGCACGGTCTGGCCGGGACGGAACAGGATCTCGGCTTGGTTCTGCGCCTTGTACTGGTCGATGTTGGTGACCACAGTCTCAACCGTCTGGACGCGGGTGGTGGCCTGCTGGGCGGTCTGCTGTGCCATCGTCGCCTTGTTGCCAGCGTCGAGGGCGTGCTGATCGGCGGCGTCGGCCTTGTCCGAGGCCAGCTTGATGCCGGCCTGAGCGCGGGCGTCGGTGTCTTTAATGGCCTTGCTGTTGCCGGCGGTCAGCTCGTCGAGTTCGTTGACGCGGTCGCGGATGGGCTCAGTCTGCCGCCTGACATAGCTCTTGCGCGCGAAAGGATTGAGATGTCCCCAGAAGCCTTCGCGGGACGGAGGCGCGAGAGGCGCTTTGCCGGTCGCGTTGGCGTTGTCTGCCGAGGTCGAGGCTGCGGTGGCAGGCTGGCTCTGATCTGAAGTCGAGGTCGTCTGCGCAAGGGCCGGGAAAGCGAGCACGGCGGCCAAGGGCAGGGCGAAAAGCAGGCGATTGTTCATGATGACTTCCTCCAATGTTTGGGGGAGCGGTTGGGCTCAACTTACTCCCCGGCACGCCTGGGGCGTGCGTGAAATTGAATAGCGTTCCCTGCACGATTTCCCCTGAACAACAAAGAAAACAGAGGATTTCGCTGAGCCAGTCCGGGAGCTTTGAACTCTGGCGCCTACTGCGGTGGCGCCCATCTTCACTGATTCCTATTACATGTGGGGTGCCAAATCGGGAGCCAGAGCGAAAAGAGCTAAATGCTTGATATCTATAGACATTGTAGTACCGTGGAGGCGAGAAAGATACTCTGGCGGGCGGGGGCAGGGTAATTTTGGCAAACCTGATATAAAAACTGCGTGGGAAAGACGCAGCGGCACGGGAGGACTTTTGGGCAGAGATCGAATGCGAAAAGATCGAATGCGTTTGACATGGCTGGTCGTAGTCGCAAGTGTGGCGCTCTTTTTCCCTGCGTTCAGTTGGGGCGAGGAATCAGGGCTGCCTTCCGCAGGGATTCCGGCGGAGCGACTGCAAGAGTATTCCGATCTGGCGGTGACGTGGATGCAGGAGTATTTGCGCATTGACACGACGAATCCTCCGGGGAAGGAAATGCGGGCAGTCGAGTTCTACAAGAAGATTCTCGATGCGGAAGGGATTGAGAATCGGGCGTTTGAGTATGTGCCAGGGCGGGGGGATTTGTGGGCGCGGCTGCCACGGACAGCGAATGACACGAACCCCACTTCTGCCGCAAAGGTCGCGGCAGAAATGGGGCACCCACTTTCAGTTGGGATCCTGCGTCCGATTGTTTTGCTCAATCACATGGATGTGGTGACCAGCGATGCGTCGCATTGGAAGGTTCCACCGTTCAGCGGGGAGATTCGCGATGGTTACATCTGGGGGCGCGGCGCGCAAGACATGAAGGATGAAGGGTTGGCGCAACTGGTGGTAATGGTGATGCTGAAGCGCGAGAAGGTGGCGCTGCATCGCGACGTGATTTTTCTGGCCGTGGCGGATGAAGAGGTGGACGACACGGGGAGCGATTGGTTCATCGAGCACCAGCGCGACTTGCTCGAGAATGCGGAATTTCTGATTAACGAAGGCGGCGAGAACCTGCTGGAGAACGGCAAGGTCAAGTATGTGGGCATCGATGTGGGAGAGAAAACCACGTACTGGCTGCATGTGGTGGCGCATGGCAGGCCGGGGCACGGGTCGCGGCCGAATCTGGATTCGGCTCCGAACCGGCTGGTGCGGGCGCTGAACCGGATTCTGGCTTACCAGACGCCGCTGCGGGTGTTGCCGGTGGTGGACGAATTCTTGCGTGATATGGCTCCGTCGGAACCGCCGGAGCGGGCGGCGGAGTATCGCAACATCAAGAAGGCGATTCAGGACAAGAGATTTCAGGAGGAAGTGGAGAAGGACGAGTCGCTGAACTTTCTTTTGCGTGACACCATTGCGCTGACCATGCTGGGAGGGTCGGAGCAGACCAACGTGATTCCTCCGGAGGCGTGGGCGAATCTGGATGTGCGGATTCTGCCGGGAGGCGATCCGAAGGCGGTGCTGGAGGCGGTGCGGCGTGTGGTGAATGATCCGAATGTCACGGTGGAACCCTGGAAGGGGGAGTTTAGGGTGGCGAACTATTCGGGGACGGATAATGCGCTGTTCGCGGCGATCCGGGAAGTGTCAGAAAAGTACTTTCCAGGGACGCCGGTGGTGCCGCACATCACCAGCGGATACACCGAGAATCAGATTTACCGGCCGCTGGGGATGGTGGCTTACGGGTTCAATCCGTATACAGCGACGGATGAAGAGGGGAACACCGAGCACGGGAACGATGAGCGGATTCGCGTGGAGGAAGTGCGGCGCGGGCCGCGGATTTTGTTCGATGTGGTGGCGGGGGTGGCGGGGAAATGAAGACCCTCCTTTGCCGGGGATTACGCCTTTATTGCGGCGGTGCTTTGGGAACTACGAACTCGTCGAAGTAGCGATAGAGCGTATCGCGGTGCGCGTCGCGGTAGGGGGCGTAGTCCTGGACGATTTCATTGTCGGAGCGATTGAGAAGAGCGAAGGGGTCGAGGAAGCCGGCTTGATCGATTTTGACAAGTTGGAGTATCGGCGAATCGAGTGCGCCCTTTTTCTCTTCAAAATCTTTCTGCTCTAAGAGGACCGTAACCATCAGATGCAATGAGTCCGCCTCTTCGCGCATAGTGTGGCGGTATTTGGGTTCATTCGGGAACTCTTTCTTGAACTTGTCGCCGTGCCACGAAGCCCGTCCGAGGCTGTAGGTGAGCCAAGCGGCGCCGTTTGGGTCATCCTTTTTCAGGCTGCTATCCAAGGTAATGTTCGTGTTCTTTTCGTCCTTCTGGGTGACTGTGGCTTTGTCTTGCAAGCGCACCCAGTTGAGCTTGACTTTGGTGCGCTGAGCCCACTGGTTCATGCCGATCCAGCAGCGGTTGTTGTAGGGATCGGCAACGATGGCCTGAATGTACTTCTCGCGGGCGTCGGCGCTCTTCCCCATCGCCGAGAGGGCATCTCCCCAATAGCGGTAGGCGGTCTCGCGGTTAGGATCGATGGCCACGGCGCGGGCAAACCATTCGCCGGCGCTGCCGTTGATGTGCTGCTTGAAATAGACATCGCCCATGAACAGGGCTGCGTCGTAGTTCTTGGGTTCGAGCAAGAGGGCATGCAGGTAACCGTCACGAGCTTTGTCGTAATCGCCGCGGGAGAAGTCGGCTTCGGCCCGCTGCATGATGTCGTTCACTTCTTTGCTGGGAGAGTAAGTGCCTTCGCCGCCATCCTCCGGAACTTCGGCCAGAATAATCTGGAGGAGATTACTGTTGTCGCCCAACTCTTTGGCTTTCACCAGGCGGGAGCGGGCGAGAGCCCGAGCTTTCTTGCGCTGGTCGGCATCGGGGAGGGTCTGGGAGTAGCCGAGAGTGGTCATGCCCCAGTCTTCCCACATGGCCATGTCTTTGGGGTATAGCGTGCAGAGATTCTCAAACAGCGGCATGGCCTCGACCATCTTGCCTTGTTTGTAAAGGTTGACGGCCTGCTCGCGTACGGGGTCGGTCTTAGGAGCAGCTTCGCTGGGCGCGGCCTGCGGCGTTGAGGGCGCGGTTTGCGCGGCCAGGGGGCAGGCGAGGGCGAGCGCGATGATCGTCGCGGCGAGAAGAAGTGAGGAAATCCTGCGAAGCTGAGGCGCGCTCATCTTGACATTCCTTTCCTGCTGACAAGAGAGACACAGGTAGAACGGTTTGAGTTCCCAAGTTTGCGGCTAAGGGGCCAAGAATGCAAGGGAGGAGGGGGAAGGGTCTGCCGCTGATCCGGCTTTTCCCCGGCAATATCGGGCGAGCAGAGGTAAGAGAATGTGTGAGATCGTCGCATGCGCAAGCGACGCGTTGGTCGGCTAGTTTAATGGCGGTGTTTCGCCAGCCGACGGCCCATTGTGACACGCGATGCAACACCTGCGTCCGTTTTGTTTCTTTAGTGCCCAGGATCAAATGAAATCGAGACCTCCATCTCGGTCTCAGAGCTGCCCGGGGCATACTTCCACTTCTTCACCGCTGCCACAGCAGCCTCCCCCAGCGCCGCATTGCCGCCGCGCATTTCTACCTGCCGGACGCTGCCTGAGGGCGCGATGACAATCTGCATGCGCACGGTTCCTCCGATGCCATGCTGACGAAGAGTTTCGGGATAATCCGGCTCGACGCGCGTGATCAGCTTGCGATCGCCGTGACTCGCCGAAGTGCCGAGGTCGAGCGTGCGGACGCCTTCTGAACGGGTCCCCATGCTCACGTATCCAATCGCTCCGTGTGTTTTGGCGACGTAGGCGATGACGGCATCGTCGGAATCCAGCGTTTTCGGGATGGAGCCGCGTCCGGTGAAGGCGAGACTGCGGTAGTAGAGCTGCAAATCGGAGTCGCTCCTACCCAGAATCTGCCGCAGAAAGGCTTCATGCGCGGGCCCGGTTTTGGCGAGTACGGGTTCGACATGGCCGCTGCCCGGAAGCGAGATCTTCTCTTCCAGATACACACTCTTTAGATCGCTAATTGAGATCGTGTCGATCTGAATGCTCGAATTGGCGATGAGTTTCACGCCCTGCCCTGCAGCCGTTCCCGCCAGCAGAAGCATTCCGATCAGGAGTTCGATTGGTTTCGGGGGTCTCATTCGTTTGTCCATAACTCTCGGTTCCACTAGAAATTGAAATTTGTTTTCACGATCAGGGCATTGGTTTCCGGTTTCAGGCCATTCGGATTGTTGATGCTGAAAAAACCTCCGGGATAAAGCCCAGGTACTCCAACTCCGTCCATGAAGTGGCCTTCCAGCTTGAAATTCAGGTAGCGGTTGGCATCGAACCGGACCGTCACATCTTTGTCGTGGATGTACCCGCTGGAAGCGCCGGTGGGGCCGATGGGTGAATTCACATGCAGGCCCGAATAGTACGAGGCCACCTGCATCCACTTAAAGACGCGATAGGAGCCGGCCACGTACCACGCCTTCGCGTCAGTCTGGACTTCCTCGGCACCGGAGTAGAGCAGTTCGTCCAGCCAGGAACGCTTATATTCGGAATCAAACTCAAACTTGTTGTGGATGTATTGTCCGTAGAACTGATTGTTCCAATCCGACTTCGAGGACTGCGTGAACGGCATGAATCCTGCGCCGGCATTAAAAACGCCGTCGCCCTGGTTATCCTCATTGAAACGGGACACTCCTACCAGCAGCCCCTTGACCGGTGTGTTCCAGCGCAGATCGCCGCCATATTGCAGTGCGCTGAGGCTGTTGAGAACGAGAACCGGCGGAGGCGTCTGCTCCAGATAGAAGTAGCCACCGTACTTGGAGTCATCGCGCTCGCCAGCGAAAGCCGTGTACTGCAACGAGCCGTTTTTGCCCCCTAGCGAGATATGGCCATAGATATCCCCGCCCTTATGGGCAATGGTCACTTCGCGGATGACGGTCGGATATACTCCTTGCGGCAGCAGCGCGAAGGAGTGCAAGAAATCCATGTCCTGCGTGTCGTTGTAAAGCCCGGAGACCGTCTTGACTTTGCCCGCTCGAATCCCTAACCAGTCCGTAAAGCGATAATCGGCATAAGCCCAATCGAGCGTGGGATGCCACTGGCCCAGTTGACCCAAGTTGCGGTCGTAGACCTGCGCGCCGATGCGCAGCTTGTCGGTAATGGCCATAGACGCATTCGCGCCCATGTCAGTCATCGCGGCGCTGCCGGATGACGTGGACATGGTCAGCCAGTTGTTCTGGTCGGTGTAGACGAATCCCTGGGATGCAAATCCATGAAACTGGACCGTGCGGTCGAAGATTTTGATGTCCTGCGCGTTGAGCAGGAGTTGGTGAACACTAAGGAATAAGACCGTAAACAGCGCGATACGGCGCATGCCGCCTCCTTCTAAGGTTCAGGCGAGTCGCTGGCCCGGCCCGCATCGGGCTTGCGCGAACTCACTCGTACGTACAGTTAGAAAGATCAAATCGTATACACTGTCTACGAATCCGCAAAGATAACCGTCGACATAGTCCTATTGGTTACCGGCGATAGCGCTCATTGGCCCGGTCGAGTTCATCGCAGCACTGAAGCGCTGCGTCAACCAAAGGCGTCCGCTGATACTCAGCCGCAGTGTTTTTCGTATTGCTCGAAGATGAAGTTGTCAGTCATGCCGGCGATGTAGTCGCAGATGACGCGGGGGAGGGAATCTTCTTTTCTCTCGACCTTGTCGCGATAGTTGTGGGGCAACGCTTCGGGATGGTGCATCCAGAAGGTGAAGAGCTCGCCGACTACGCGCTCGGCGTCGTCTTTTTCTGTGGCCAGGGCTGGACTGAAGTAGAGATTTTCGTAGAGGAAGTTCTTGCTTTGTTTGCGTTCGGCTTCGACCGCGGGGCTGAAGGCGGCCAGGCGTTCGTGGTGATTGCGGACGTCGTCGAGGGTTCGGATTCCGGCTTGATCGATGCGTACGCGCGTATGGGTGATCAGGTCGTCGACGAAACGGTTGAGGACGCGCTTCAGAGTTTCGTTGAATTTCAGCTTGTTGGGTACGTCGGGGTAGATGTGCTCGACTTCGCAATAGAAATGCTCGAAGGCCGGGATGCCTTCGCGGATTTGGTCGAGCGCGAGCAAGTGGGCTTCGTAGCCGTCATCGAGGTCGGCGGTGTTGTAGGCGATTTCGTCGGTCAGGTCGATCAGTTGGGCTTCGAGTGGCGGGCGCTGATCCAGCAGGTACCCAGCGAGTTCGGGATGTTGCTTCGCATCGTAGTCGTGGGAATGTTTGATGATGCCTTCTCGGACTTCGAAGGTCAGGTTCAGGCCGCGGAAGGCGGCGTAGCGCTGTTCGAAATCTTCGACGATGCGGAGAGCGTGCAGGTTGTGGTCGAAAAACAGGCCATGTTCGCGCATGGCAGCGTCGAGAGCTTTTTCGCCGGCGTGGCCGAACGGTGGATGGCCTATGTCGTGGACGAGCGCGAGAGCCTCGGCGAGATCGACGTTGAGGCCGAGGGCTCCGGCGATGGTGCGGGAGACTTGCGAGACTTCGAGGGTGTGGGTGAGGCGGTTGCGGAAATGGTCGGAGTAGCGGCGGGTGAAGACTTGGGTTTTGGCTTCGAGTCGGCGGAAGGCGCGGGCGTGAATGACGCGGTCGCGATCGCGCTGAAAGTCGTTGCGGTAGGGATGCTGGGGCTCAGGGAAGAGGCGTCCGCGGGAGTGTTCGACGTGCACCGCGTAGGCGGCGAGCATGGGGAGAGTCTAGCATTGTTGATTCTTGATTTCTGATTTTCTGTGGGACCGGTCTTTGCCCCGGTCGCGGCGCGGAGCGCCGCTGACTTTGCTGTGGCAGGAAGTCGAAAGGGTGGCGGCAAGAAACACGACCCTGCGGGTCGCGGCCGGGTCAGAGACCCGGCCCCAAACGGGTGTTATTGTTTCCCTGATTCTTCTTTCGCCAGCTTCACTTTGGCGGCGTCGAGTTTTTGCTGGACTTTGGCGAAGGCTTCCCCGTCCTGCTCGGCGGGGACGGTCTTGGTCCATTCCTGGACGGAGCGCTCCCAGTGGGCGGCGGCGAGTTTGAGGCGGCCGGTTTTCTGGTAGAGGTCGCCGAGATGCTCCTGGACCGTGGGGTCGGAATTCATGTGAGCTTCGGCCTTGGTGAGACTTTCTTCCGCCTGATCGTATTTGCCGAGCTTGAAATAAACCCAGCCGAGCGAGTCGAGATAGGCGCCGTTGTTGGGGTCGAGGGTAAGGGCCTGTTTGATGTAGTTGAGCGATTCCTCGAGCTTCACGCCGCGATCGGAATTCATGTAGCCGAGATAGTTGAGGGTCGCGGCGCTTTGCGGATCGGTGGGTGAAGTTGTGGCCAGGACCTTCCTGAACTCGGCTTCGGCCTGGTCAAACATTTTCTGGCGCTGATAGAGGTCGCCGCGCAGGAAGCCGACGTAGCCCTTGTCGTCGGGCTTGGTCGAGAGTTGTTCGGCTTTGGCGAGAGCGTCGAGGGCTTCGTTCCATTTCTTGGCGCGGGTGTAGATGATGGCGAGGCGGAGATAGACTTCGCGATCTTCCGGGCCACCCTTCAGCATGGAGCGAATGTCGGCGACGGACTTGTCGATTTCTCCGGTGTCGGCGAGTTGCGCGTCGAGCACCATGCGCAGATCGCGATCATCGGGCAATTTCTGCACGGCTTCTTTGGCGACGGCGGTGGCTTGCGGCCACTGCTTGGCCTCGCGATAGGTGTCGATGATTTCCTGATAGCCCTGGCGGGTGTTGTCGTCGCCGAGAGGCAACATTTTGCGGAAGGTTTCGACCGCGGCGGTGTAGTTTTCCTGTTCGCGATAGACCATGCCCAGGCGCTCGATGAAAATGGCGCGGTTGTTACGGTCGGCCTGGCTCGATCCGGTCTCGCTTTTATCGGTGCGCTTCACGAGATCCTGCAAAAGCTTGATGGCGTCGTCGTAGCGGCCCTGCGCCTGATAAACGGCAGCCATGTTGTAGGGGACGTCCATGGTGTCGGGAACCAGAGTGTCGGCGCGCTTCAGACTCTCGAGCGCAAGATCGTAGTGGGCCTGGCGGCGATAAATCTCGGCCATGCGGACGTAGGTTTGGGCGTCTTCGGGATTGGAGTCGGCGATGACTTTGTACTGTTCGAGGGCGGCATCGAGTTGACCGTCGTTCAACAGGTTTTCAGCCAGGCCGCGAATGGCGTCGAGATTGTCGCGATCGAGAAAGACGGCGTGGCGGAAAGCGTCAATGGCGTTCTTGTAATCCTTGCGCTGTTCGTAGGCCGCGCCCAGGGCGGAATAAAGTTTGGCGGAGCGGGCCGAGTCGGGTATGGCGCGCAAAACCTCCAGCGCATGCGCCGTGTCACCTTCATCGGTGTAAAGCATGGCCAGCGTGGTCACAGCCTCTTCGGAGTTGGGATCGAGCTTAATGGCGATCTTGAGTTCGGCTTCGCCTTTCTGCAGATCATTGTTCAGGCGATAGAGGCGGCCGAGCAGAAGGTGATCATCGACGCTGTCAGGATCGAGCTTCACGATCTGCTCGTACTGTTCGATGGCCAGCTTCAGAATGTTGTCGGAGCCGGAGCCTCCGGGCATGTCGCCCAGGGACCGCAGGTAGATGCGGCCGAGAAGCTTGTGGGCTTCCAGGTTCTTGGGATCGCGTTTGATGATGTCTTGCGCTTCCTTGACGGCCTCGGCGATGCGGCCGGTTTTTACGTAGAGCTCGGCCAGGGCGGAGGTAAGGAATTCCGACGAGGGATCGGCCTCGATGGCGATGCGGTACTCCTCAGTTGCCTTGGCGGCAAGGTCGCTGCGGCCGTACGCGGTAACCATTTCCTCGTACATGTGGGCTAGGGTGTAATGGTAGTAGGCGGCCGCCTTGTCGACTTTGCGTGGGGCAGGCTGGTTCGATGAAGACTGACTCGGCGCAGACTGGCCGGGGGCAGACTGGGCCGGCTTGGCATCGGGAGTCGAGCCTGAGGGGGATGACGGGCTGGCTTGGGCGACAGCCGCAGCGGCGGCCATCGCGATCGTCATCGAGATGATTAGTAGAGGGCGAAAAATTCTATTCATGTGGACCTGACTGGCGCTCCCGCGCGTTTCCGAAACCTCAGCTTATCTTGGATGCAAAGCCGCCGGGGGAAAGGTGCCTCTTATTCTAACTCGGAGATTGGCGGGATGGAAAAAAACACTGCGCGGGGCGTGGGAGCCGAGCAAGCCGGAGGTACAGGGACCGTGGGAATTACTGATTGATGAGTTTTGATTGCTGATTTGAAAACGGCTTAGCTTTGTAAGTCCCAGCCCGATACGTATCTTTACAATCAGCAATCAACAATCAGGAAATCAACAATTTAGTTAGTGGCGGAAGTGGCGGACTCCGGTGAAGAGCATGGCGAGTCCGAGACGGTCGGCGGCGGCGATGACTTCAGGATCGCGCTGGGAGCCGCCGGGTTGGATGATGGCAGTAGCTCCGGCGCGGGCGATTTCTTCGACGCCGTCGGGGAACGGGAAGAAGGCGTCGGAGGCGGCAACGGTGCCTTTGAGCGGGAGTTGGGCCTTCATAGCGCCGATCTTGGCGGCATCGACGCGGCTCATCTGGCCGGCGCCGACGCCGACGGTCTGGCCGTCGCGCGCGTAGACGATGGCGTTGGATTTCACGTGCTTGCAGATTTTCCAGGCGAAGAGCAGGGCGCGGGTTTCTTCGGGAGTGGGCGGACGTTTGCTTACGACCTTGAGATCGGCGTCTTGCAGGGGGCGGAGGTCGGCGTCCTGCACTAACAATCCTCCAGAGATATTTTTTAGCACCCAGTTGCGTGGAGCGGCGGACGCCTCGTCCGCCCCCCGGACGAGGCGTCCGGGGCTCCATGGTTCGCTGCCTGGGTCGGTGATTTCGACGAGGCGGAGATTTTTCTTGCTGGCGAACTTTTGTTTCGCGGCTTCGTCAAAACTTGGGGCGGCGATGACTTCGAGAAAAAGCTTGTGCATTTCCTCGGCGGCCTCGGCGTCGATGGGGCGATTTACGCCGATCACGCCGCCGAAAGCGGAAACTGGATCGCACTCGAGGGCACGCTTGTAGGCTTCGGCGAGAGTCTTGCCGGTGGCCGCGCCGCAGGGGTTGGTGTGTTTAATGATGGCGACGAATGGGACGTCGAAGGCGGGGTCGTTGAATTCCTGCGCGAGATCCCAGGCGGCCTGCAGGTCGACGATGTTGTTGTAAGAGAGTTCCTTGCCTTGGAGTTGGCGGGCATTGGCCACGCCGGTGCCGGATCCGTCGGAATACATGGCAGCCTTCTGATGCGGGTTTTCGCCATAGCGCAGATCGAGGGTTTTTTGAAACGTGAGGCGCAGGGTGGGCGGGAACGAGTTGATTTCAGACTGAGGTTGAGACGAGTCTGGGGCGACGCGCTCTAAGGTGGAGGCGATGGCGGCGTCGTAGGCTGCGGTAGTGGCGAAGGCCTTTTGCGCGAGGCGCCACTTGGTGGCGTGGGAGAGCGTGCCGGCGGAACGTTGCAGTTCGTCCGCAATGGCGTCGTAGTCGGCGGGGGACGTGACGATGGCGACGTCGTGAAAGTTCTTGGCGGCGGAGCGGATCATCGACGGACCGCCGATGTCGATGTTCTCGATCAATTCTTCGAAGGCGACTCCGGGCTTGGCCGCGGTTTTCTCGAAGGCGTAGAGATTTACGACGACCATGTCGATGGGAGCGATGCCGTGTTCGGCGACGGCGGCGACGTGCTTGGGATCTTCGCGGCGGTGCAGGATGCCGCCGTGCACTTTGGGATGAAGCGTTTTGACGCGGCCGTCGAGCATTTCGGGGAATCCGGTGAGGTCGGAGATGTCTTTGACGGTGATGCCGGAATCGCGCAGGAGCTTTGCGGTGCCTCCGGTGGAGACGAGCTCGATGCTGAGGGCAGAGAGTTTGCGGGCGAAGTCGACGAGTCCGGTTTTGTCGGTGACGGAGAGAATGGCGCGCTGAATCTTAGGAACGGCAGACATGATGGCCCCTGAGAGACGGAGTGATGATGGCGACCGAAAATTCTATCAGCAGCGTGAGGAAACGGGTGCAAGGCTTGTCTTAATCGCGTTCTTCTCCCAGTTGGCTCGGCGGTAGAATTACTCGGCTTGGAGGATTGAGATGAACCGATATTTGGCTTTGCCGTTGCTTCTGCTCGCGTCGTGTTCGTTTCTGCTCGCGCAGAAGGCGGAGCAGGAAAACAAAGTTCCGACAGCCGCCGACCTGCGGGCGATAACTGCCCGCGGAAAACAGATGGCCGAGTACGACGTCGCGGCATGGCACGCGACTGACGTTGTGCAGGACATGAAGCCAGAGAAAGGCAGCACGCGCTACTACATTGCCAAGAAAACTGATGAGGGATGGATCGTAGTTTTTGGGCGCCTCAACGAAGCGCATGACAAATTCTTGACCGTTTACCAAGCTTCTGAGGGAACGAAACCGGAGTTCTTTACGGCAAAGAAGTTTGACCCTCCGCAAGAGAGCGCTGACTTCTATTTCTATGCGGCCACGGCCTTCGAGGCGGCACTAAGGGACCTTGGCTCAGTCACTCGACCATATAACGCGTATGCAATTCCCTCCGAGAATGGCCAGCTTTACGTCTACCTCTTGCCAGCTCCGACCGACGAACGTCCGCACCCGATTGGCGGCGATGTGCGTTATACCTTCACCGCGGATGGCGCGACTATGCTAGTGAAAAGGCAGATGCACAAGACTGTTCTAGATATGTCATACGACAAAAAGACCGTGGCCGGATACCATGTCCACGTCTTAACCCTGAGTCCAGAAGACAGTGACGTGTTCTTCGTACTGTCCAGAAAACCGAGCATTCCGGAGTACATCGGAACCCAAGACAAGAAAATATATGTCATCCAGACGAATGGCACGATACTGCTTGGAAAGTGAGCTGTCGGCGCGCTACGTCTTCGCTTTGGCTTTGAGTTTGACGTGGCCGTTGGCGATCTCGACGGAGTATTCGACGTTTTCGCAGTGGTACTGTTTGCGGATCTGTTCGGTTTTTTTCTGGACGAACGTGGTGAACGAGTCGATGCTGCCAGACACATTTTCTCCAGCTTTTTTCTTGGCGGCGACCAGGGTGTTGTAAAGGCGCTCAACCTGCTCGCGCTCAGCCTGGTCGACGCTGTGCAACGTGAAGTGTGGAGAGGAATTCGCGCCAGCGGCGGCCGTGGCCGCGGCATGACTTACGCCATACACCGGGTGATGCGCCGCTTTGTGCTCATCTTCTGCGACTCGAACTCCCTGCACCGAGAGCAGAGCGTCTTGCGGGCGGCGATAGCCTTCTTCGCGGATGCGGGACTTCTTGCGCCACAGGTCGCTGTAAATGGCGTAGCGCTGCGCCATTTCGTTGTAACGGTAACGCTGCGAGAAGCTCATGCGGCCGCCGTCGGAAAACTTGCGCAGCATGCTGAGCACCTTCCACTCAACGTCAGTGGGAGGCCGCTTTTGCGGGTTGCTGAAATAAATCTCATACTCGATTTTCAGACGGCGCAGTTGCGTGTCGAGTACGTTCAGTTCCTCGTCGGTGGTCACACGTGTCTCCATGGACAGTCTAGTGAAGGATGACAGGCGGGGGCGAGGTGCCTATGGGTCACCGAGGGGCATGGTACGAAAGTAAGGGGGAAGGCAGACGAGACCTATTTGGCGGAATTCGAGGCCATTTTCTTGACCATGGCGAGAACCAGTTTGCGGTCGCTGTCGTTCAGGCTGGTGGAGTAGCGGCGGATCTGGCTGAGGAAGCGGACTTCATCGTCGGAGAGTTGGGGCAGTCCTTTGGAGCCGTTGTTGTGGCCGGGCTCGGCGAAAAACTGCGACAGCGGAAGTTCCATGGCGCCGGCGATTTTGGAGAGTGTATCGAGCGACGGAATGGTGTGGCCATTTTCGACGCGGGACAGGTAGCAGCGCAGCAGGCCGGTCCGCTTTTCGATGTCGCCTTGAGACATACCTTTCTGAAGCCGGTAGTTGCGGATGGTCTCGCCGATATTCATGGTTGGGAGCATGTTCGGATGTGCGCCATAGTAACCAGATCAGTACCTTCTGGCAAGTGGGAAATTCGTGCCATGAGCGGGACATTGGTGCCATACGAAAAAGGAATGGAATGGAGCGGTGCGGGATGGAGGATGGATCGTTGATTATACAGCGTAGAAGCAACAGGTCGGGCGAAACCCGGCGTCCGGCACGGTTTTTCGAGCCCCTTAATCCGCTGCTATTTCTTCAAGTTTATGGCCAGGAAATCTACGGTGCGCTTCCATGCGTCGGCGGCGTCGGCGGCGCGATATCCGTCTTTGTTATTTTCGTTTTCGAAGGCGTGACCGGCGTCGGGGTAGATAGTCACATCAATTTTCTTGCCGAGTTGCTTCAGCGTCTGGTCAAACTTGTGAACGTCGTCAGGGGTGATGCCACGATCCTGCGCGCCGAACAGGCCGAGGATGGGAGCGTTGATTTTCGTCAGTGCTTCAATGTCAGTGGCGAGATGGCCGTAGTTAATGACGCTGGCCGCCAAGGTTGGTTCCTGCAGCGCGACGTCGAGCGAGTAGCCTCCGCCCATGCACCAGCCGATGGAACCGATGCGGTCTTGGTTGACGTTGGGCTGAGACGCGAGAAACGCGAAGGCAGCGTGCAGGTCGCGTTTGGCGCGGTCTTCGGGGACGCCGCGCATAATTTCATGCGCCATGTCGGGCGTAGTGGCAACCTTGCCGCGATAGAGATCGATGGCGAGCGCGACGTAGCCCTCATCGGCGAGCTTCGAGGCTTGGTCTTTCACCCAGTCATTCAATCCCCACCATTCGTGGATCACAATCAGCGCGGGAAACGGGCCTTTGCCCGCGGGCGTGTAGAGAATGCCCTGCACGGTCTCGTCACCGCTTTTGTAGGAGACGGATTTGCCGTCGGCGGCTAGGGCAGACGCGGCTAGTAAGAGGAGAGCCAGCGGGGCCAGAATTCTCTTCATACCGAAAATCCTTTCGAACAGAATTGCGACACGAATCAAAATCCCCACGTCTCAAGTGCGAGACGTGGGGCACCCTATTGTTGCCGAAGTTGGAGCGCGATTACAACTGGAGTTCCATGTATACGACGCCAGACATCGGATTCGGACAGTAAGGGGCGATCTCCTTAAAGCCCAGCTTGCGGTACATCGCTACTGCGTCTTTCATTACGGGCTCGACGGTGTCGAGGCGCATGCTGTGGTAGCCGATGTGGCGAGCCTCGGCGATGATGCGATCCGCCAGGGCTCTCCCTAGTCCTTTGCCACGAAAGTGCGGACGCAGATAGAGGCGCTTCATCTCGCAAATTTCCAGATCGAGGGGGTGCAGCGCCACGCAGCCCGCGAGCTGGCCTTCGTAATCTGCGAGCAGCAAGCGGCCTTGCGGCGGAGCGTAGCCGCCGGGGAGATTGGCGAGTTCCTGGTCGAAGTTTTGAAAGCAGAGGCTGAAGCCGAGGGACTGGGCGTATTCGAGGAAGAGCTCGCGGGCTTGGGCGATCTGGGCTGGCGTTTCCGCTTGAGCAAATGCGAAACCCTTAACCACAGAGGACACAGGGGACACAGAGGAATCTGGAGGGATTGGATATTTGGCTTTCATTTCCTCTGTGTCCTCCGTGTCCCCTGTGGTGAAGGTTTTTTGGAATCTATCCCATCAGCATGCCGCCGTTTACGTTCAGGACGTGGCCGGTGATGTAAGAGGCATCGTCAGACGCTAGGAACGCGACGGCGCTGGCGACATCGTCGGGAGACCCGACCCGGCCTAGCGGAATCTGCTTGATGGCGGTTTGCTTGAATTCGTCGCTCAGAACGGCGGTCATGGCGGTTTCGATGAAGCCGGGGGCGATGGCGTTGCAGGTAATGTTGCGGGAGCCGACTTCGCGGGCGATGGCCATGGTCAGGCCGATCAGTCCGGCCTTGGAGGCGGAGTAATTGGCTTGTCCGGCCTGGCCCATCTGTCCGAAGACGCTGGTGATGTTGATGATGCGTCCCCAACGCTGCTTAAGCATGGAACTCATTACGGCCTGAATGCAGAGGTAGGCGGAGGTGAGATTGGTTTGCAGCACCGAATCCCAATCAGCCCGCTTCATGCGCATGACCAGCTGGTCGCGGGTGATGCCGGCGTTGTTGACCAGGATGTCGATTTTGCCGAGTTGGGCGATGGCGGCCTTGATGGTCGCCTTGACTTGTTCTTCGTCGGACACGTCGAGGGCGAAGTTGGCGGCCTTGCCGCCGGCCGTGGTAATTTCGGTAACCAGTTCATTCAATTTTTCCTGATTGCGAGCGGCGACGGCCACCGTCGCTCCGTTTTTGGCGAGGCGCAGGGCGACGGTGCGTCCGATGCCTTGGGAGGCGCCGGTGACCAGGGCTACGCGTCCTGAGAGGGACATTACCAATTCTCCGATGGTGTAGTCGAAGGAGTGCGGAACGCTGAATTATACGCGCCGCTGCGGGAGCCGACACGAGATGTTCAGCGCCAGACGTTCAGCGCCAAGCCAGAGCCAGCCCTACGATGCCAAGGAGGGTCGCGATCATGAAACTGTGGCAGCCGTGCTGGTGTGGGTCAAGCACGACCAGGCAGCGCGGGTCGGTCGAAACCCGTGTGATGAAGAGGATGACGAGCATGGCCAGTTCCGTCCACAAAGCCCAGCGCTCGCCGCGGCGAAGCGGGACCAGGGCAAGCATGATGCCCGCAACCACGAGCGCGCTGGCTAACGCGACAGGCCACGGTGCGGCGTATTGGGCGAGCATTACCGGGTCAAGGTGCGGGTGCGCCCGGGCGTATCCCGGTGATGTCAACGAAAGAAACAGCAGCAGAGCATAGGCCACTACCACGAGTGCGACTCCGGTTTTTCGCATGCGGCAAGTTTACAATCGCGCACGAACCGAGTTGTCATTTTTCTAACGATTGCGCGATGCCGCGTTGCCGATTAACATTCGAACACTCCCATGCCTCAGACTGTGACCAACGAAGTGATCGTGATGCCCGACCCCTCCAATAGGAACTCTTCCGCCGCCGAAGCGATACCCGGCGCATCAGGACACCGCTCGACGCAGAGGGCTACCGCTGCCGAACAGCCGCTGTCGATCGAAAGGGCTTCGTACCAGGATCCATCGACCGAGGTGTTTGCCGTGTTTGGTGCGGAGCCAGAGATTCAGGCTTATGCGATGGCGAAGTATTCGCGGTCGGCGCTGTCGATGAAGGAGTCGCTGCGCGAGATCAGCACGCAGAAGGCGGAGAAGTTTCTTAACACTTTTTATTTTCAGTACGGGCACCGGTCGATTGCGGATCTGGCGCATCTGGCGCTGGCGGTCGAGCGGCTGTCGATTCTGGCGGCGATTGAGGTGGCCGACGAGCAGCGCTGGGATGGGCAGGAGCGGTCGACGCGTTATCAGGATTTCAAGAAGAGCGGCTATTACACGCCGGATTTCGGGGAGGATGAAGACGCGCGCAAGCTCTATCGCGAGACTCTGGATTTTCTGTTCGCCGAGTATGAAGCGCTCTCGGCGCACATGACGCAGTATTTGATCAGCATCACGCCGAAGCCTGCCGACTATAAGCAGGAGGCATACGAGCGGACGTTGAAGGCGCGGGCGTTTGACATCACACGGTATTTGTTGCCGCTGGCGACGAATACCTCGCTGGGCGAGATTGTGAATGCGCGCACGCTGGAGACGCAGGTGGCGCATCTCACTTCTCACACCCATAGAGAAGTAAGAATGCTGGGTGAGTCGCTGAAGAAGGCGGCGACTGGGCCGGCGTACAACGTCAACGCGGAATCCTTGCAGAAGCTAGTCGAGGAGATTCGGGCGGTGAATCCGGAGTTGGGAGCGCGGGCCGAGCAGGAATTGCTGCGCGAGGTGCGAGTGGCGCCGACGCTGGTGAAGTATGCCGATCCGAATGAGTATGAGATGGCCACGCGGCGCGAGTTGCGGCAGGCGGCGCGCGAGTTGATGGCGGATGAGCCGCTGGCGCCGTCGAAGGCGATTGTCGATCTGCTCGATGAAGAACCGCTGGAAGTGGAGATTGCGACCACGCTGTTGTATGAGCACAGTCATCATTCTTATCGCCAGATTCGGCAGGCGGTGCAGGTGGCGGGGGAACGGCGGCGGCGGGAGATCATCGACCTGGGGCTGCGGCATCGCGGGAAGCACGACGAGATGCTGCGCGGATTTCGCGCGGGGCAGCAGTTCCGCTTCGACATTTTGATGGATACGGGCGGGTTCCGCGACATACACCGGCACCGGCGGTGCATCCAGGTAATGCAGGGGTTCACCACGCAGCATGGATACGAGATGCTGCTCGACATGGAAGATGCGGGCGTACGCGGACGCTTCGAGGCGGCGATGCGGCGAGTGCAGACGGCGGTGGAAAGTTTAGCTGCGCGGAAATCCCCCGAGGCGGAAGAGAATTCGCAGTATGCGATCCCGCTGGCGTTCCGCAAGCGGGCGCTGTTCAAGATGGATTTTGCGGAGGCGGCTTACATTTCCGAGCTGCGGACCACGCCGGCGGGGCATGTTTCGTATCGCAACGTGGCTTATGCGATGTATGAGGCGGTGGCGCGGAAATATCCGGCGCTGGCGAAATATTTTAGGGTTCATGATGTGACGGCGCCGGTGGATTTGCTGCAGCGGTAGCTGTTAGGCAATCTTGAGTGACAAATTCTTCAACGAAGAAACTCGACAATGAGCAAGGGGCACAGACCTGGCCGGAAGGTCACAGACCATCACACCGTGCTTCCTGCCGGTCCTTGCGAGATCCGTGAGCAGCTGAGAATGGCTTATAAGAACTCTGAGCCTGATTCAGCGAAACGTCTGAATATCTTCAAATCGCTTCACACTCATGAAAAGAAGCACGGTTGCGGCGCAAGATGGATCGGTAAATAGCTTCTGGATTGAACTGTAGCACAATCTAGATTTATCTTGATCCCGCCGGTTTGCGCGGCTAGAATCAGACGCAGAGGTGTATATGCCGCGTTCCGTGAAAATCGCTCCCGAGATCGATGCCAAGCTTTATCAAGAGCTCGTCTCCGTGGCCAAGGAGAACGGGCAGTCGCAGCGGTTTGTGCTGGAACGGGCGTTGGAGCATTACCTGCACAACGTAGTACCTTCGCAGCGCCTTGTGAGGCCTGAGGTTATGGCTGCCTATCGCCGCTCCAACGAAAAGTATCGCGAGTTGTATAAGAGACTGGCCAAGTAATGGCCGATCGCGTCTACCTGACGGTGGCCGAAGTGATCGCGATCCACCACCACCAGATCGATGAGTACGGCGGCATCCACGGTTTGCGTGATCAGGGCGCGCTGGAAGCCGCCGTATTTCGGCCCCAAACCGGCTATTACAACGATCTGAGCGAAGAGGCGGCGGCCCTGTTCGAGTCACTCGTAAGTAATCATGCATTCCTGGACGGCAACAAACGCCTGGGGTTTGCCGCAATGCATACGTTCCTCCTGGTGAACGGCTTCGATTTGGACGTTTCTGGCAAGGCTGCGTTCGAGTTCATGATCAAGACCATGGAAGCGGGCAAATTCCGCTTTGCCCTGTTGCACGAGTGGATTGCCGGGCACATCGTTCCTCTACCTGGCTAGATTTCGCGGGCAAGAGTGCCCGCGCCACACTTATGTTGCCCGTTTCGGGACGATTTCCACCGTTATTATCTTGATTCGCCTTTTCTTCGCTTCGATCTGTATGTATAATCCGGCCAGATTGATTTTCATGCGGCAGGCTTACGTTGCACTTCGATAAGGAGCCACTTCCATGGCGGATGAACGGGGCAAGGCGATTGAGATGGCGTTTGCGCAGATTGAAAAGCAGTTTGGCAAGGGCTCGATCATGCGGCTGGGGTCGAAGGAAGCGATCGTTCCAATCGCGGTGATTCCGACTGGGTCGATCTCATTTGACGCGGCGCTGGGCGTGGGTGGCTTTCCGCGGGGGCGCGTGATTGAAGTGTTTGGGCCGGAGTCGTCGGGCAAAACAACCATTACGCTGCAGGTGATTGCCGAGGCACAGAAGACTGGCGGCATGGCGGCGTTCGTCGACGCGGAGCATGCGCTCGATCCCGGCTACGCCAAGAAGCTGGGTGTGGATGTGGACAACCTGCTGGTTTCGCAACCGGACTACGGCGAGCAGGCGCTGGAGATTACCGAAACGCTGGTGCGGTCCAATGCGATCGACGTGCTGGTGGTGGATTCGGTGGCGGCGCTGGTGCCGAAGGCCGAACTCGATGGCGAGATGGGCGACAGCCACATGGGATTGCAGGCGCGGCTGATGTCGCAGGCGCTGCGCAAGTTGACAGGGACAGTGTCGAAATCGCGCACTTGCCTGATCTTTATTAACCAGATTCGCGAAAAAATCGGCGTCATGTTCGGCAATCCTGAGACCACCACGGGCGGAAAGGCGCTGAAATTTTATTCCTCGGTGCGCATCGATATCCGGCGCATTGCGGCCATTAAAGATGGCGACGTGGTCACCGGCTCGCGCACCCGCGTGAAAGTGGTGAAGAACAAAGTGGCGGCGCCGTTTCGCGAGGCGGAGTTCGACATTCTGTATGGCGAAGGTATTTCACGGGAAGGCGATCTGATTGACATCGCCTCGAACAACAACATCGTCGAGAAATCCGGGTCCTGGTACAGCTACAAGGGCGAACGCATCGGACAGGGACGCGAGAATGCCCGGCAGTTTTTGAAAGATAACAAGGACGTGATGGCGAAGCTGGACGCCGAGGTCCGCAAGGCCCTCGGATTGTCTCAGGGACCGGCGCAACCGGCGGCCGCGACGGCGCCAACACAGCCGCAAGGAGCGAAGGTCGCCACAATGCCGACGAGCACGGAATCGGTGAAGGCGCCGATCGTGGCGGCAAGACGCTGAGTTCGTTGCCTCCGGGCGCGGCAATTGTTGTGCTGCGCCCGGGTCTCCCCGAATTCCCCCGACTGAACATTCCGACTCCCCGATTGCCATTGTTGCTCCCACCCGCATAAAATCTCCTATTGCTTCTCTTTGCTCAAGCGCTGGAACCCACGGCCTTCCTGTGAGGACGATTGAATAAGGGCATCGCGGTTTATCCCGGTTCGTTTGATCCGCCCACCAACGGCCACCTCGACCTGATTGAGCGAGGCAGCAAGATGTTCGAACAGCTGGTGGTTGCGATTCTGCGCAATTCGGAGAAGACCCCGATGTTCAGCCTGGGGGAGCGGCTGGAGATGCTGCGAGAACTGACGGCCGATTGGAGCAATGTTCGCATCGACACGTTCGACGGCCTGATGGTGGAATACGCCAAGTCGATTGACGCCATGTGTGTGTTGCGCGGCATTCGCGCCATCAGCGACTACGAATACGAGCTGCAGATGGCGCTGATGAACCGTAAACTCGAGCCCACGCTGGAAACAGTTTTCATGATGCCGGCCGTCAAGTATTCCTACGTAAGTTCGCGGCTGGTGCGCGAGGTGGCGCAGGCCGGGGGGCCAGTCAAAGATCTCGTCCCAGACGCGGTGGAACAAAAGCTGCGGGAGAAACTGGATCCTGCATACAAACTTCGGGACACACAACTCATTGAAGTCCCGAGGAAAAGGAAGAGGAAGGCATGACCACGGCCAGCTTAACTACGGCAACGACCGAAGCGCAGAGACTCACGGAAAGAATTAACCGCATCGAGCCCTCCGCCACCATGGCGGTGGTGGCCGAGGCGGACAAGCTGCGTCAGCAGGGGATCGACGTGGTCGACTTCGGCGCGGGAGAGCCGCATTTCGCGACGCCGCAGCACATCAAGGACGCTGCCATTGCCGCGATTCAGGGAAACTTCACGAAATACACTGCCGTGGCCGGAACGGCCGAATTGCGGGATGCGATCGCTCACCGCCATAACGTCGATTTCGATTCCGATTACCGGCGCGAGGAGGTGATTGCCTCGACCGGCGGCAAGCATGCGCTGTTCAACGCCATCCAGGTGCTGGTCGATCACGGCGACGAAGTGATTCTGCCCGTGCCGTACTGGGTTTCGTTCAAGGACATTATTCGTTATGCCGGCGGAAATTGCGTGCTGCTGGAATCGGACGAGGCGCAGGGCTTCCGCGTGACGGCAGAGATGGTGGCGCGATTGATCACGGCGCGGACGAAGGCCATTATTCTCAATTCGCCTTCGAATCCTTCGGGAGCGGTGATGAGCGCCTCAGATATGACCGAGGTCATTCGCCTGGCGCACCAGCGCGGGATTTGGGTGTTGTCGGACGAGTGCTATGTGTATTTGAATTACACGGCCAAGAATTTTTCGGTCGGGTCGCTGCGCGAATACAAGGAGCGTTTTGTGGTGCTGGGCTCGCTTTCAAAAACGTACGCGATGACGGGATGGCGGCTGGGATACGCTATGGCTCCGGCCGCGGTGGTCAGCGCGATGGCCAAGCTGCAGAGCCAGTCGACGTCGAACCCGACGTCGATTGTGCAGAAGGCTGCGGTGGCCGCGCTGAAGGGGCCGCAGGAGTGCGTGGAGCAGATGCGGCTGGAGTACATTGAACTTCGCGATCATGTGGTGAAGGGGCTGCGCGCGATTCCTGGAGTAAGGTGCACGCTGCCGGAAGGCGCGTTCTACGCTTATCCGAACATTTCGGCATTTCTGGGGCGGGGTGGTCTGAAGTCGGCGTCCGACGTGGCTGGGCGGCTGTTGCGCGAAGCTCACGTGGCCACAGTACCAGGTGAGGGCTTCGGGACGAGCGAGCACATTCGCGTGTCGTATGCCACATCGAAGGCGGAACTCGATCGTGGACTGGAGCGCATGCGGAAATTTTTCTCGGCGCTGTGAGGCGCAAGAGCATCAGATAGTTCGGTTCGGCAGAGGCCGTTCCATTTGTGGGCGGCCTTTTTCGTGGGTACAAGGTTGGCATGGGAAGTCTTTATCCATTGTTGATGCTTCCGGGATTCGATGCGCGTCCGTGGGGCACGCGTGATTTGTCGCCGATTTATCCCAATCACAGGTTCGAAGAGAAGATAGGCGAGGCTTGGCTGAGCGGGGACGAGTGCAAGGTGGCGAATGGGCCCCTCGCGGGGAAAACGCTCGCGCAGCTGAGCGAGGAGCGCCAGCGGGAACTGGTGGGCGAGGCGGCGCGCGACTCGAGAAGGTTTCCCTTGCTGCTGAAGTTTCTTTTTCCTCACGAGAAGCTTTCGGTACAAGTTCATCCCGACGATGCGCAGGCTCAACGAGTCGGCCAGCCGTGGGGAAAAACTGAGTGTTGGTACATCGCGCACGCGAAACCGGGCGCGCAGATCGCGTTGGGATTGAAGCCGGGTGTTACGTTGGCGCAGCTGGAAGAAGCGATTCATCAGAAACGAGCGGAAGAAGTCCTGAACTGGATCAATGTTTATGCGGGCGACATGATCTATGTCGCAGGCGGCACGGTGCACACGCTGGGGCCGGGATCGATCGTGGTGGAGACGCAGCAGCAGTCTGATACGACGTATCGCCTCTATGACTATGGGCGTCCACGCGAGCTGCATCTGAAAGATGGCCTGGCTGCGGTAAAGGAGAAAGTTGGGTCGGGGAAAGTGATCCGCTCGGCGCCGGAGCAGATGCCGTGCGGCAAGAACCGGCATGCCGCGCTGGTCGGCGCCCCGTATTTCGTTGTCGACATGTTTGAGGCGAAGGAACCACTGGAGCTTTCCACAAACGACGGGTCCGGACGGAGTTCGGCGCAGATTCTGGTCGCGGTGGAAGGCTGCGGAGTGATCGAGGCAGAAGGAACGGATCCGGTAACGCTGGCCAAAGGTGACGCGGTGGTTATTCCCGCGTGTGTTGACAAGTTCGCCGTGCGGCCGCAATGGGCGGTGGAATTTCTGCGAGCTTACGTGCCTGGAAAACCGTTGCCGGAACCAGAAACGAGAATGTAGGAAAGTGTCTCAGATTTTAGATTTATATGGGGAAAAACCGAGGTTTTAGGAGCAACGCTGAAATCTGAAACCCACAATCTGAAATCTGAACTCAAGCGTAAGTATGCGTTCAACTAAGAACTCCAACTTCTATCCCGTGATTCTGGCCGGAGGGCGCGGCACGCGCTTCTGGCCGCTTAGCCGCAAGAAGCGCTCCAAGCAACTGCTCGCGCTCGATGGCAAACAGACGATGATTCAGCAGACGGTAAGACGGCTGCTGCCGCTGGCGCCTGCGAATAACCTCTGGATCATCAGCAACGAGGATCTGCGATCCGCTATTGCGAAGCAGCTTCCGAAACTGCCGAAGGCGCAGATATTGGCCGAGCCCGTAGGACGGAATACGGCTCCGGCGATTGGGCTGGCGGCGTTTCTGCTTTTGCGGGAGAATCCCGAGGCGGTGATCGGCCTGTTCCCTTCCGATCACGTGATTGGCGACGAGGAGCGCTATCGCGCGACCCTGCAGCGCGGGATTGAGATTGCGGCGGCGGGTGAGAATATAGTTGTGCTCGGCATCCGGCCGAATCGCGCCGAGACCGGATACGGGTACATCGAGGCGGGAAGCGCGGCGCAGGGCGATGCTCTGCGGGTGCGGCGCTTCACCGAGAAACCTGACGAGACGAAGGCAGCGGAGTTCCTGGCTGCCGGAAATTACTTCTGGAACAGCGGAATGTTTTTGTGGAGCGCGGGCACGCTGGCCGGCGCGCTGCGTGAGCATCTGCCGAAGACAGCGCTCGTGCTGGAGGAAATCGCGGCGGCGTTCGGCACGCGCAAGTTTGCGGCGACATTTCGGAAGCTGTATTCGAAATGCGAAAACATCAGCGTGGATTATGCCGTGCTGGAGCCGCGCTCGGCGAAGGGTGAGCGAGCAGGAAATATTTTCTGCCTGCCGGCCGATTTTGGGTGGAACGATCTGGGTTCCTGGACGGCGCTGCACGAGCACCACTGCAGCAAGAGCAGTCCGCCGGACGGCAATCTGGTAGCGGGTTCTGGCGTTTTTCTGATGAATGCGCGCGGCAACTATATTCATGCTCCGGGAAAGTTTGTGGCGGCGGTGGGGGTGAGCGATCTGGTTGTGGTGGAAACTTCCGACGCTCTGCTGATCACTACCCGGCAGCACGCGCAGGATGTGGGGAAGGTTGTAAAGTATCTTGACGAGACGAGGATGCACAAGCTGGTGTAGAAAAAAGTGGCCAGTGTTCAGTGATCAGTGGCCAGCAACATCGTGGCGACTTTATCGGCTGATCAATGGCACCTGATAAGACATGGCGCAAGAGATCAAGTTCGGAACCGACGGGTGGCGTGGAATCATCGCCGATGATTTCACTTTCGACAACGTGCGCCGGGTGGCCGGGGCGATCGCTTCCTACGTATTGAAATACGAGGAGGCACAGCGGGGAGTGTTCGTGGGGTACGACGCGCGGTTTGCCTCGCCGCGGGCGGCGCAAGTCGTGGCCGAGGTGATTGCCGCGGCTGGCGTTCCGGTGAAACTGGCCAACGATTACACGCCCACGCCGGCGGTCTCCTACGCGGTGAAGCATCAGGGAGGGGCAGGCGGGGTAATGGTGACGTCGAGCCACAATCCTTGGAACTGGAATGGGGTAAAGTTCAAAGCCAAGTTTGGTGGATCGGCCACACCCGCGATCATGAAGAAGATCGAAGAAGAGCTCGCGGCGGGCGCGATGCCGAAGGGAACGAAGGCGGCGGTTGAGGAGGTCGATTTCAAGAAGGCTTACATCGCTGCCGTCTGCAATTTCGCGGACATGGACCTGATCGCAAAGACGAAGTTCAAATTTGCCGTGGATGCCATGTATGGCTCGGGACGCGGCGTCTTGACGGGGATCTTTGCCGAGCGCGGAGTGCAATACGTGGCGATCCGGGAGGAACTGAACCCGTTGTTTCCGGGCATCAATCCCGAGCCAATTGAACCGCATACGGCGATGCTGCAGCAGACAGTAGTTCGCGAGAAATGTGACGCTGGGCTGGCCACTGACGGCGACGCGGATCGCGTGGGTGCGGTTGCGGAAGACGGCAGCTTCGTGGACTCGCACAAGATCTTCTGTGTGATTCTGCGGTGGCTGCTGGAGCGTAAGAAATGGCCGGGCGACATAGTGCGCGCGTTCAATACCACACGCATGATCGATCGCATCGCCGCGAAATATGGGCGGAAACTGCACGAGACCTCTATCGGATTTAAGTACATTGCCGATCTGATGATGGAAGGCGAAATCCTGATGGGAGGAGAAGAGTCGGGCGGCATTGGCTACTCACGATTCTTGCCCGAGCGTGACGGCGTGCTGAATTGCCTCCTGCTGGCCAATGTAATGGCGGAAGAAGGCAAGCCGCTAGGGCAGTTGGTGGCGGAGCTGCAGCGGGAGTTTGGCGCGCATTATTACGGGCGCCGCGATCTGCACATTCCGGAAGAGATGAAGCAGAATGCGATTCAGCGCGCGCAGGCGGAGAGTACACAGGCCCTGGGCCGCTACCGTGTGCTTAAGAAAGAGTACGTGGATGGCGTGAAGTTTTTCCTGGATGCACCGACCAACGGAAATGGAGCGGAGGCGTGGTTGCTGTTCCGCGCGTCCGGGACGGAGCCGCTGTTACGGCTTTACTCGGAGACTTCGTCGCCGGAGTTGGTCCGCGAACTGTTGACTGCGGGCGAGCGCTTCGTGAGGAATGGTGTTAGTTAGCCGCTCGGCTTAGCGAAGATTTCGATTCATAAAGACACTATGGCAGACGATCCAACTCCGGTTCAGGCCGATTCACCTGAGGCTCAGCGCTATAACCGCATCCGGCGGTGGCTGGGCATCGCGGATTTTGTGGTTGGATTCGCGTTTCTGATTGTCTTGTTGGTGACCCGATGGTCGGATTGGCTGAGGGATGTGGCGTACCGGCTGGGATTTCAGAATTATTCTCTGTCGCTCTTCATGTATCTGCTGCTGCTGCTTTTGATCAGCAAAGCGCTGGGCATTGGGTTTGACTATTACGGTTTTTCGCTGGAGCGAAGATTCAAGCTATCGACGCAGAGATTCCGCACCTGGGCCTGGGATGAAGTAAAAGGATTTCTGGTTGGACTCGTGCTGGGCGCGATCGTGGTGGAATTGTTGTACTTCACCATCCGGCAATGGCCGCAGCAATGGTGGCTGATCGCATGGGCGCTTTTCATGGGACTGTTCATCATTCTGGCCCAATTGGCCCCGGTCGTGCTGTTCCCCATCTTCTACAAGTTCGAACCACTCGACAACGAAGACCTGCGGCGGCGTCTGGTGGTGCTGAGCGAGCGGGCCGGGACGCGAGTGCGTGGCGTGTACCGCTGGAAACTTTCTGACAAGAGCAGGAAGGCGAACGCGGCTCTGACCGGCCTGGGCGCGACCCGGCGGATCATTCTCGCCGACACGCTGCTCGACAACTACACGCCGGAGGAGATCGAAGCGGTGCTGGCCCACGAGCTCGGGCACCATGTTCATCGCCACATTCTGAAAAGTATTTTCGTGCAGGCTGCGATCACGCTCTTCGGTTTCTGGGCAGCGAACTGGACCCTGCACTACGCAGTGGACCAGCACATGTTTGAGGAACTGTCGGACTTTGCCAACCTGCCTCTGCTGGCGCTGGTTTCGGTGGTGCTGTCGTTCTTGCTGATGCCCGCACTCAACGCTTATTCGCGGTTCAACGAGCGGCAGGCGGACCGCTATGCCTTCGAATCGATCGCCAGTGTCGAGCCTTTCATCTCGTCGATGAACAAACTGGCGGAGCAGAACCTGGCGGAGCGAACCCCCTCGAAGTGGGTGGAGTGGTTTTTCCATTCGCATCCCGCCATCTCAAGGCGCCTGGCGGCGGCGCAGGAGTGGGGCCGCAAGCAGGACATGCATCCGCAAGTGTGAACCGCGGCGGTCAGCGGTTGCGCAGAATTTCGATGACGCGCTGCAGGTCTTCTTCCGTGTCGACCCCCACGCTGTCATAAGGCGTTTGGCCGACATAGATCGGGATCCCATTCTCTAGAAAACGCAGTTGCTCGAGGCGTTCAGTTTTTTCCAGCGCAGACTCTGGCAGGGTTACAAACCGGTCGAGGGCATTCTTGCGATACGCATAGAGACCCAGGTGCTTGAAGTAAGCAGGCCGCGTGATGTCGCGATCAAAGGGAATCGTGGCGCGAGAGAAATAGAGGGCACGCCCGCTGAGATTCGTGACCACCTTCACGGCATTCGGGTTCTGAATGTCGACTTCGGCTGCGGGGGTCATCAGGGTCCCGACCTGCGCTGCAGGATCTTCCATGACCTGCAATAAAGTCGCGATGTGTTCGGGGCGGGTGAGAGGTTCATCTCCCTGGATGTTAATGTAGACGTCGGCCGCCGCGCGACGGGAAATCTCATGCACGCGCTCGGTGCCACTGCGGTGCGAAGGCGAGGTCATCTCGGACTTCCAGCCACGCTCGCGGCAAACTTGCATGATTTCCGCGGCGTCGGTGGCAATGAGGACGTCCGCGAGCAGCGGCGACGAACGCACCGCTTCATAAACCACGCCGATCAGCGGCCTGCCCGCGATTTCGCGCAGCATCTTATGCGGCAGACGCGTGGAGGCCAAGCGGGCAGGGATAACAGCGATCGCTCTCATGGACGTTCCGGTCATTGAGAATTCGTCACGGTGAATTGAGGCAGAGCACGGTAATGGGAGGGCGAGTGAGTGTGCGGGCTGCGCTTCCTGATACTGGCGGTGAGGCCGGAAGCGGGCGCCGATGAACAACGCCGTATGAACATGCCGCAGAGTATATCTGCGTTTGACCTATTGCGGTGGCGCTCTTAGAATTAAAAGTTGGACGCAGCGGAGCGACGCGTCGTTGCTTCCGTGCTGCGAGTGCCGGGGGCGTACCGGCAGCAAGGCTCCTTTCGCGCATCCTTCCCGATTTGCAGGCAGTGGCGGCGTAGCTCAGGTGGTTAGAGCGACGGTCTCATAATCCGTAGGTCGTAGGTTCGAGTCCTACCGCCGCCACCAAATTTAGAGGCCGCATGGGCTGCGCGGCTTATCCTCCCAAAACCCTGATGCAAAACAAAGCGTCCCAGACTCATTGAGTCATGGGACGCTTGTCGAACAGCCCTCCCCCGAAGTCTGCTCATGAACAGACTAACGAATGAGGGAGTGGATGGGAATGGCTCTGATGGGCTATTGCGGAAGTAATTAATAGGGAAGCATCACAGTACGCCGCGATCCTCGATGTTTGGCTTGAGGATGCCCCGCGGTTCAGCCGTCTTCTTCGATGATATCTTGGTGAGTGAATCGCCAGCCGTGAACCGCGCGGCCTACTCATGGACATTCTGAAGAATCTTTTTGAGCAGCGCTTCCACTCGCCGGTCGAGCGGGTGCAGCCGTTGCAGGGGCAGTTGGGTGGGTCGGGACGCAAGATCGTCCGGCTGGCAAGCGACCAGATTAGCGCCATCGGGATTCTGTATGACGTGCGCGAAGAGAACGCCGCCTTCCTCGAGTTCTCCCGGCATTTTCGCAAGCACGGGTTGCCCGTGCCGGAGATTTATGCCGAGGATCTGGATCACGGGGCGTATCTCGAGGAGGATCTGGGGGACACGTCGCTCTTCGAGTTTCTGTCGAAGAATCGCAGCGGTGAAAGCATCGCTCCTTCGGTGGTCGAGGCGTATCGCAAGGTTATCGCCACCTTGCCCCGCTTTCAGGTGGAGGCGGGGCGCGACTTAAACTATAAGGTGTGTTATCCGCGGGGGAGTTTCGACCGGCAATCGATTGCGTGGGACCTGAATTATTTCAAGTACTACTTTTTGCGGCTGGCTGGAATACCATTCAGCGAACAGGCGCTGGAAGACGATTTCAGCCGCCTGACGAAGTTTCTGTTGAGTGCTGGCCGCGATTACTTTCTCTATAGAGATTTTCAGTCACGAAACATTATGCTGCGTGACGGTCGGTCCTATTTCCTGGACTATCAGGGCGGGCGCAAGGGCGCTCTGCAGTATGACGTTGCCTCTCTTCTGTACGACGCCAAGGCCGATCTGCCGCCGGAACTGCGCCAGCAGTTGCTCGATCATTATCTCGACGTGCTGGCGGGCTTCGTCGACGTGAAGCGCGAAACGTTTCTGCAGTATTACTACGCTTATGTGTACGTCCGCATCATGCAGGCGCTGGGGGCTTACGGGTTTCGGGGATTCTATGAACGCAAAGCGCATTTTCTGCAAAGCGTGCCGTATGCGCTGAAAAATCTGCGTTGGCTGCTACACCACGTCACGCTACCCATTGCGCTGCCCACGCTGACGGACGCCTTCCATAGCATGCTGGCCTCGGAGAAATTGCAGGGTCTGGCTTCGGAGGCGGACAGTTTGGTGGTGCGGATTGTCAGCTTCTCTTTTCATCGGGGCTTGCCGAAAGATGAGAGTGGAAATGGCGGCGGATTTATTTTCGATGGGCGCAGCCTGCCCAACCCCGGGCGCGAAGAGCGCTTCAAGAAGCTGACTGGCCGGGACGCGCCGGTGATCGACTACCTGAATCAACAGGAGAGCGTGCATCAGTTTCTGGCCAGTGTGATGTCGCTGGTGGACGCCAGCGTTAGCAACTATCAGCGTCGCGGGTTTAAGAGTCTGATGGTGTCGTTTGGGTGTACGGGCGGGCAGCATCGCTCGGTGTACCTGGCAGAGCAGGTGGCGAAGCGGCTAAGTGGCCGGAATGGAGTCGAGATTGTCTTGCAGCACCGCGAGTTGGAGAGGATGGCAGCTGAGAGTGCGGCGGCGGAGAAAGCTGCGCCGGAGCGAACTGGATCATGAGGGCGATGATTCTGGCCGCGGGCCTGGGCACGAGGCTTCGTCCGCTCACCGACGATCGTCCGAAGGCCCTGGTGGAAGTAGCGGGGCACACGCTGCTCGAGATCACGCTGCGCCGGCTGGGCGAGTTTGGCGTTCGCGAAGTGATTGTCAACGTGCATCACTTTGCCGACATGGTTGTCGATTACCTGAAGAAGAACGACAACTTTGGGATGCGGATTGAGATTTCGCGCGAAGAGGTGTTGCTCGATACTGGGGGCGGGCTCAAGAGAGCGGCGTGGTTCTTTCTGGAGGATTCCGGCGATTCGGAAGAGCCGTTTGTTCTGCACAACGTCGATGTGCTGAGCACAATTGATCTCGAGCGTATGGTGCAGCTTCATCAACAACATCAAGCGCTCGTGACGCTGGCGGTGCAGGAGCGGGAGACGTCGCGGTACCTTCTGTTTGACGAGCAGCAGCAACTTTGCGGACGGCGAGCAGGACGCGATCAGGCTCCGGAAATTGTCCGACCATCAGAGGAGACGCATGCCCTGGCGTTTTCCGGCGTGCATGTGATTTCTCCACGGATGCTCGCGAGAATGAGCGAAAGCGGGGCCTTCTCAATCATTGCTTCTTATCTGCGACTGGCCGGAGAAGGACAGAAAATCCTCGCGTTTCGTGCGGACGAGTATCACTGGCGCGATCTGGGCAAGCCGGAGAATGTGGCGCAGGCCGCGCAGGATGTGAAACAGCGGGTTCTTATGCTATAGCATGGATTTGGTAGTCGATGCTAACGGCTTGCCAACGAGAGGAGATTTGAAATGCGTGTCCTCGGATACACATGGGCAGGAGTGCGAACTGCCGATTTCAAATCGGCTACGCGATTCTTTGCCGATGTCTTAGGACTTCCCCCCTGCACGGAGGTAAGGGGATGGTTCAGTTTGAAATGCCTTCGGGACAGTTGTTCGAGGTCTTCGGTTCGGAAAATCGTTACTATCCGTTGCACTCCTGCCCGGTGTTGGCCTTTCAGGTGGAGGACGTGCGCGCTGCCAGGAAGGAGTTGGCGACACGCGGTGTAGAGTTCGTTACTGAGGTCGAGGGCAGCGAATCAGAAGCTTAGACCTATTTTCGCGGTCCCGACGGATACTTATATGAGCTTTGGCAGACGGCGCGGCCTTTGAAAGCGCTACCCCTCGACTAACTGCTGATCCAGTCGGCCGCGAGGACTGGACTTTCCCCTTGCAGCCCGGCCCTGGCTTCGATAACATTTCTGCACCTCGCGAAACAACTATGAATAACTGCTATCTGCACCGAATTCGTGTCATAGTCTTGGGGGTAGGAATTGTTGCACCCTCTCCGGTGTGGAGGGAACCAGTGAGCTGAGCAACACGAAATCTTGAAGGCTCCCGAATCCCGCCCCGCCAGAAACGCTGGCTCGGTGGGTTTTGCTTTTTAAGAGCCGCAGGAAGGTCGCATGAAGGACAAGACAAACATGACCGGCGCCAGCATTCTGTGGGAGTGCCTGGAGCGCGAAGGGGTCAAAACAGTTTTCGGGTACCCGGGCGGGGCCATTCTGCCTGCGTACGACGCTTTGAAGGGCAGCAAGATTCACCACATTCTGGTGCGCCACGAGCAGGGCGCGACCCACATGGCGGATGGCTACGCACGCGCCAGCGGGCAGGTGGGAGTCGCCGTCGCCACTTCCGGTCCGGGTGCGACCAACATGGTCACGGGGATTGCCACGGCCATGCTCGATTCGTCGCCGATCGTCTGCATCACCGGACAGGTGGGAAGCAAGCTGATCGGGTCGGACGCGTTTCAGGAAACCGATATCACCGGCGTCACGCTGCCCATCACTAAGCACAATTATCTGGTGACGCATGCGAGCGAAGTGGCGAGAACCATTCGCGAAGCTTTTTATGTGGCGCGTTCCGGGCGGCCCGGGCCGGTGCTGGTCGACATCACTAAAGACGCGCAGCAGACGACTTGCGAATTCGATTGGGAAGCGGCCAAGCCGCAGCTCCCGGGCTATCGTCCGGATCTGTCGCCGGCGCCGAAAGAATATGAGCAGGCGCTGGAATTGATACACAACGCCAAGCGGCCTGTGATCCTGGCTGGCCACGGCATCATCATTTCGGGAGCCATGAATGAAGTGCGCGAATTTGCCGAGCGCACGGGCATTCCCGTGGCGCTTACGCTGCTGGGTATTGGCGCGTTTCCCGCGTCGCATCCGCTGAATCTGGGCATGATGGGCATGCACGGCGAGGCCTGGGTGAACCATACCATTCAAGAGGCGGATCTGCTGCTGGCTTTCGGCATGCGCTTCGACGATCGCGTGACTGGCAACCTGAAAACGTATGCGTCCAATGCCAAGAAGATCCACATCGAGATTGATCCGGCGGAGATCAACAAAAACGTCAAAGTGGATGTCCCGCTGGTCGGCGACCTGCGGGAAGTGCTGCATGAGTTGTTGCCCAAGGTCGAGTCGATTGATCGCAGTGAGTGGCTCGATTCCATCGACAAGCTGAAAGGCGATGCCGCGGTGCGCGACATTCAGAACCTGCCTGACAGCGGACATCTTTATGCGGCGCACGTGATCAACGATCTATGGCGGGAGACTCGCGATCGTGAAACCGTGGTGGTGACCGACGTAGGCCAGCACCAGATGTGGGAGGCCCAATACTACAAGCACGAGAAGGCGCGCAGCCTGATCACGTCCGGAGGGCTAGGGACGATGGGCTTCGCGCTGCCGGCGGCGATCGGCGCCAAAGTCGCGCGGCCGGAAGCCGAAGTGTGGGTGGTTGTCGGCGATGGCGGCTTTCAGATGACGCTGTGCGAACTCGCGACTATCGTGCAGGAGAAGCTGAAGGTGAACATCGCCATCATCAACAATGGTTTTCTGGGCATGGTGCGGCAGTGGCAGGAATTCTTCTACGAGCGCAATTACGCCGCGACGCCGTTGCTGAATCCAGATTTCGCTAAGCTCGGCGAAGCCTACGGCATTCGCAGCATGACGGTTACGGAGCGCTCGCAGGTGGTGCCGTCGGTCGAGGCGGCGCGGGAGCATGATGGGCCGGTGCTGATCAACTTCCGGGTGGAACAAGAGGACACGGTGTATCCCATGGTGGCGGCGGGAGCGTCGTTGCACGAAATGATCCGGCGGCCCAGCAAGATTGTCGAGACCGCCGCTGATGAGTAGAGAAGACGGAATAAAGAAAACATGCTGAACACTTACGTGGTGTATGTGGAAAACAAGCCGGGCGTGCTGACGCGGGTGGCGTCGCTGTTTCGGCGGCGCGCTTTCAATATTGATTCACTGACGGTGGGCCGCACGGAAAAGCCAGAGGTCTCACGCATGACGATCACGGTCGAAGCGGATCACGACCAAGCGCGCCGCATCGAAGCCAATCTCTATAAGCTCGTCAACGTTCTGCTGGTCGAAAACATTACGAAGCAGCCGGCGATTATTCGCGACCTGGCGATGATCAAAGTGGCGGCCACACACGAGGCCCGCTCGCACGTGCTGGAACTGGCCAGCGTTTTTCGGGCGCGCGTGGTGGACGTTGCCCCCGAGTCTCTGACCATAGAAATCACCGGGGCGGAAGACAAGATTGACGGCCTGCTCGAAGTGCTGCGTCCCTACGGTGTTCTGGAAATGGTGCGCACCGGAATCGTGGCCATGCGGCGAGGCAAGTCTTCCGTCCCTGGCCCGAACGCGGCCAGCCACGATGATGAGGATGTGGCGGAAGAAGACGTTTCGCACTCGGTGTAACGCCAATTCGATTCGGGCCGAACTCTAATCGGTTCTTAGACTTACAACCACTGCACGACTGGTCGTCTTTCGGACACTGGCTGGCATTGTCCGACTGATGTCCCCGCAAGTTACCGAAGTTTCTCAGGAATGACCTAAATCGTTGTTTCTAAATATGTTAGCTGGTATTTATGGGGAGGCTGGGCATCCCTCCGGCCGCAGTGTGTTTACTCGAATGACTGGTGCAAGCGACATCGCCATAGGTCTGCCTACGCACTCGCGCTCGTGGAGAGGATTGTCTCGAGCCGCCAAGCTGTACATCAGCTTGGTAGTGATTGCTGGACTGGGAACGCTGATCTACGGCGGAGTTCACCAGAGCAGCAAGAACATTGCCGAGTTCATCTGCTACTTGGGCATCGCCATACTGGCGTCGCGGCTCAAGGTAAACCTGCCTGGCATTACCGGCACTCTGTCGGTGAACTTCTTATTCATCCTCATCGGCGTACTGGAACTCAGCTTAACCGAAACTTTGATTCTGGGTGCGGTGTCGATGCTGGCCCAGTGCCTGTATCCGGAGCGCCCCAAGGCGATTCAGGTGACGTTCAACGTGTGCGCCGGATCGGTCTCGACGGCGCTGGCGTACCTGGTGTATCACCATCCACTGGCGAACCTGGTGATCTCCAACCGCCCCATCCTGCTGGGCGTGGCGGCGACGGTGTACTTCATCGCGAACGCGGGTTCGATTGCCACGGTCATTTCGCTGACCGAGCGCCGGCCGCTCACGCGAATTCTGGTGGACTGCTACTTCTGGTCGTTCCCCTACTACCTGGTGGGAGCCGGAATCGCGGGCACGATCGCGTGGCTCAACCAGACGTTGAACTGGGAAACGTCACTGCTCATGGTGCCTGCGGTTTACCTGATCTACCGCTCGTACCGCCTGTACCTCGGCAAACTGGAGGACGAGAAACGCCACGTCGAGGAAATGGCGAACCTGCATCTGCGGACCATCGAGGCTCTGGCTCTGGCCATTGAAGCCAAGGACCATACCACACACGAGCACCTGCAGCGGGTGCGCGTGTATGCCATCGAAGTGGCGAAAGAGTTAGGAGTGAAAGGACCGGAGTTGGAAGCCCTGCACGCCGCCGCGCTGCTGCACGATATCGGCAAGCTGGCCGTGCCGGAACACATCATTTCGAAGCCGGGGCGCCTCAGTCCTGAAGAATTCGAGAAGATGAAGATTCACACTCTGGTTGGAGCGGAGATTCTGGAACGGGTGCGCTTCCCCTATCCCGTGGTGCCCATCGTGCGCGCGCACCACGAGAAGTGGGACGGCTCCGGTTACCCAATGGGATTGAAGGGAGCGGAAATTCCGATCGGGGCGCGGATCCTCTCGGCCGTCGACTATCTCGATGCCCTCGCGTCCGATCGCCAGTACCGGCGGGCTTTGCCGTTGCGGGAGGTCATGCAGAAGCTGACCGCCGAATCAGGCAAGTCATTCGATCCAAAGGTGGTCGACATTTTGCAAAAGCGCTACCAGCACCTGGAACGGCTGGCGGTTGCCAAGACGACGTCGGACCCCAGCGGCCCGCTCTCCACAGCCATCAAAATCGAGCGCGGCCTGGAGCCTGCGGCCGGCTTTGAGAGTGCCGCCGCGCAGGATTACGCGGGACGCGAAACCACATTCCTGTCTTCCATCGCAGCGGCACGGCAGGAGGCGCAATCGTTGTTCGAACTGAGCCAGGATCTGGGCGCGTCGCTCAGTCTGACCGAAACGCTCTCTGTATTCTCGGTGAAACTCAAGCCCATGGTGCCGTACGATGCGATCGCTATCTACATCAAGCGCGAGGACGAACTGGTCCCCGAATATGTGAATGGAGACAACTACCGTCTGTTTTCTTCCTTGCGGATTCCCCTCGGGCAGGGACTCTCGGGCTGGGTGGCGCACAACCGGAAACCAATCATCAATGGTAATCCGTCGGTCGAGCCGGGATACCTGAACGATCCGACGAAGTTCAGCACGCTGCGATCCGCGTTGGCGGTGCCGCTGGAGGGGGTCTCCGGCGTGATCGGAGTTCTCGCGCTCTACCGCGCAGAACGCGACGCCTTCACCACCGATCACCTGCGTATCCTGCTCGCGGTCAGCGGCAAAATGGCGCTCTCGATCGAGAACGCGCTCAAGTACGCGCAGGCGGAAAATTCGGCAATTACGGACTACCTAACGGGCCTGCCGAACGCTCGCTCTCTCTTTCTGCAGCTCGACCGGGAACTGGCCCGCTGCAAGCGCGACAATTCGTCGCTGACCGTCATGGTTTCTGACATGGACGGTTTCAAACAGATCAACGACCGCTTTGGACACTTGGAGGGCAATCGCGTGTTGCGCCTGTTTGCCCAGGCGCTCAAAGACAGCTGCCGCGAATATGACTACGTGGCGCGCATGGGCGGAGACGAATTCGTAGTGATTGCGGTTGGTCTGTCGGCCGATGCTGCCGGCAAGAAGGCGGAGCAGATGCGGGGCCTGGCCCGGCAAGCGGGAAACGAAGTATGCGGCGAAGACATTCTCTCGCTGAGCGTCGGGCGGGCGCTGTTCCCCGAGGACGGCAACGACGCGGAACAACTTCTGGCGGAAGCCGACCGCCGCATGTATCTGGAAAAGCAGAAAGAGCTCTCCTACAAAGACCGCCGATCCCACCCGCGCCTGAAGTGCCGGGTTACGATCGAACTGCAAACTGAGGCGGGAGGAACTCCGTTGTTTGCCAACATTACCGATGTGAGCCTGGGCGGCTGCTATGTGGAGACCAGCAACATTTTTGCGCCGGGCACCAAAATCAAGCTGGGATTCTCGATGGATGACCCCAGCCTGACGGCGGAAGGTGTGGTGGCCAGACTCGATCCGGGATCCGGCGTTGCGGTGCAGTTCCGGGAGATGAACCGGGAAGGCCGCGAGCGGATGTTCAAGATCCTCGAGTTCGTGCAGAAGACGACCACGTTCTATAACAACCGCTACCTCGACAGTCTGACCAAGAGCTGATTTGACCAAATAGTTAGTTTGACCAAGAGTTCGTCTGACCAAGAGCTGATAGGCGCGTTGGCCGCGGGCCGAATCTCAGCCTGGAGAGCGCGCTGCGATTCTCAACGCCGTGGCGCGAACAATCTCAGCTCCAATCCGATTGAGCGGCAGAATCTTGTCAGCCAGCCCGCTGCGGGCCACCAAGCCGGGCATGCCCCAAACTACGCTGCTGGCTTCATCCTGCACATAGATCTGGGCTCCTAAACCGTGCAGAGTTTCGCATCCCTTCAGCCCGTCCTGCCCCATGCCGGTGAGAACTACGGCCAGGGCGCGAGCACCGAATACGCGGGCAATCGAGTGGAAGAGCACATCCACCGACGGTCGGCAGAAATTTTCCTTGGGACCTTGATGCGTCTTGAGGAGAAGGCGTCCATCGTCCTGGCTGAGTACCATGTGAAAGTCTCCCGGAGCGATGACCACGCGACCCGACCTGAGCGGTTCTCCGGAGACGCACTCCCGCACGGGCAAAGCCGACTTCGCCGAGAGGCGTGACGCCAGCAGCGATGTAAAACTTGATGGCATATGCTGCGCGATCACGACGGGCACGGGAAAGTTTGCCGGCAAAGAAGAGAGAACCCGGGCCAGTGCGTCCGGTCCGCCGGTGGAGACGCCAATCGCCACGATTTGCACCGGAGACGGCAAGCGTGGCGAAAGGGAAATGGGTACCGGCGGCGATTGCCGTTCCGGCGGGGCCAGCCGGTTGGGCAGTTCGGGTAGATGGCAAAGAGCGCGAATCTTCGGAATGAGTTCCCGAGAGATGGCCTCGAGGGTGGCGGTCATGTCGACATTACTGGGCTTGGTGACGTAATCGGTAACGCCCGATGACAGAGCTTCCAGCGTGACCGCAGCGCCGCGCTCCGTCAGGTTGCTGAACATGATGATGGGAACGCAGGCGTCTTTCTTGCGGATTTCACGAACCGTGGCGAGCCCGTCCATCTGCGGCATTTCGAAATCGAGAAGGACAATGTCAGGCTTGAGGGCGGGAAATATCTCCAGAGCGACTCGACCGTTGGCGGCGGTGCCCACGACCTCAAGATCCTGGTCTTGAGCGATGGCAAGCGACAGTGCAGTGCGAATCGCTGCGGCATCATCGACCAGGAGCACTCGCTTTTTCATGGCCTCTCGCAGTCAGCCCGGCCACCTTGCCGGGCTCTCTCTGGTCTGGTGTGAGTTTCGCGCCGCCACAGCGGCCTCGATCTGTCCGCTGGGCGCCTCGTCATCGCTCGACTGCCATCGCTTCCGTTGTGACCGGAACTTGGCAGGCGTTGACAGTGTCGAGCGCATGCAGAAGGCTTCCTTCGAGCTTGTAGACCCCGAGAATCAGGCTGCGGACGGCGCCCTGCAGGGTGTTGGGGGGCGCCTCAAAACTCGACTCCGAAACCTCGATGACTTCTCCGATCTCATCGACCAGCAGGCTCACCGCGCCCTCGCCGGTGCACATGACCACATTGATGGGCGGTGTTCCCTCGGTTCGACGGGGCAGGCCCAGGCGACGGCGCAGATCGATGGCCAGAACAATCTCTCCGCGCAGGTTGATCAGTCCCTCCACGGCGGCCGGAGCCAGGGGCACCGGGGTCATGTCGTGAAACCGGATGACCTCCTGCACCTGGGGTACGAGTACTCCGAATAAGCAGCCGTCCAGGAGAAATGTGCAGAAATGTTGCGATGCCATGGAATCGCTCCTATATTCCCCCGGCCTCTGACTGGGCTCCATCCATGAGCCCCGGCACAGCCGCACGAACAATGGCGGGCAGATCCAGCAGGTCAGTCACATGGTGCTGGCTCACGAACGAGCCCACGACGCCGGGGCGGGACGTGAGCGGCTCGACCGCGGCATGCTCCTCCACGATGTCGATGATGCGGTCCACGATCAGGCCCACAGTGTGCGCGCCCTCGGAATAGACCACGACCTGAATGGACCCCGCACTCTCGTCTACCTCGGCGTCGCGCGCTGCGGGCATGATTTCGGACAGCCGCAGCAGCGGGATGATCTGCCCGCGGTACTGCATGACTTCCTGTGTGCCGGCGTGCTCGACGACACTGCGCGGAAATTCCTCGAGGCGCGCCACCATTGCCAGCGGAATGGCAACCCGCCCCTCCACCCCGTTCTCGGCCAGAAGGAGGGCACGTTCGTCCGGGACTCCCGGTGGGGCGGCTTGGCTCTGGCCTTCGTCAGGAGCGGGCGCGTGTGCCTCCGCGATCACCCCGGCTTTCTGCGCCAGTCCCAGCACGTCCAGAATCAGCGCCACCCGCCCGTCGCCCATGATGGTGGCCCCCGAGTACACGTTGATCCCCTTGAGTTGTCTGCCTAGGGGCTTGACCACGATTTCCTGGGTGTCGTTGATTTCGTCGACAATCAGTCCAAACTGTCGGCCTTCGGTTTGCAGCACGACGATGTTGACCGCGGTGGAGCAGCGGGCGGAGTTTCCGGCTTTATCCCGGATTCCGAGTTCCCGGTCCAGGTAGACCAGGGGCAGCAAACGTCCGCGCAGGCGATAGACGGGAGCGCCATGGATCAGTTCAATTCCGTTTCCGCGTTCATCCGAGTCCAGTCGCACCAGCTCCAAAAGGCTGACTTGGGGAATCGCGAAACGCTCGCCGCCGCAGGTCGCGATGAGCGCCGGAATAATGGCCAGAGTCAGCGGAATTCTTACGCGCACGGTGGTGCCCTGCCCCAGCGTTGACTCGACGTCGACCGCCCCCCCGATTTTTTCGACGTTGGTTTTCACTACGTCCATGCCAACCCCGCGCCCGGATACCTTGGTGACTTTTTCGGCGGTGGAAAATCCGGGAAGAAAGATCAAGTGAAAGATGTCCCGGTCGGGCCTGAGCGCGGCCTGCTGAGCGGTGATAAGGCCGCGCTCAATCGCCTTCTGCCGTATGCGGTCGCTGTTCAATCCGGCGCCGTCGTCGCTGATCTCGAGGTTGACCTGGCCGCCTTCGTGGAAAGCCCGCAAGGTCAGGATTCCGGTCGGGTCCTTGCCCGCGCGCCGGCGTGCCTCGGGATCTTCGATGCCGTGGTCCACGGCGTTGCGGACCAGATGGGTCAGCGGATCCTTGATGGCCTCGACGATGGTTCGGTCCAGTTCGATGTCCTGACCCTCCATCTCGAGTCGGACTTGCTTGCCGCAGCCAAGAGCCAGATCGCGGACGGTGCGGGGAAATTTGTTCCAGATATTGCCGATCGGCTGCATGCGGGTTTTCATGACTTCTTCCTGCAGCTCGGTCGCGATGAGATTCATGCGTTGGGAAACCGCCTGAAGTCTGGCGTCTGGCATCGTGCTGGAGAACTGCAGCAACTGGTTGCGCGCCAGCACGAGCTCCCCCACCAGATTCATCAGCCGGTCCAACAACGTAAGGCCCACCCGGATGGTTTCCCCCGCCGCGTCAGCTCTCCGCAACTCCACCGTCTGCTGGGCTGCGAGCACATCCTCGGGACTGGCTGCTCCATGGGCTACAAGAATGTCGCCAATCTTTTGCCGCCCCTTTTCCTGCACCTCCAAGGCCAGAGCAAGGTCTTCGGGGCGAACGTGCCCACGCTCGACGAGGACTCCGCCGATTTTGGAGGGATCAGGGGAAGATTCAGCGACCTTGTGTTTGCGCCTTGGCTTGCGCACTGCCTGGGTGGAAGACGGTTTCGAGGACACCTCATCGTGCTTCAGCGCATTCGGTTCTTCGGCACAGTTCGACGACGCAGCCGGCGCGTCGGGGGCGGGGCCGGAGGCTGCGGCGGGAGACTCGCCCGCCGCGTCTTCCTGCAAACCCGCCAGCCGGTCGATGAGCGTCGCATAGTCTTCTTCGCCATCCTCGCCAGTGGCTTGGATGGCGGCCAGTATGGTTCGAACCGCGTCCACCATGGCGAGCAAACCGCTGGTGATCTCCGCGTTCAGCGCCAGCTTGCCGTCGCGCAACCGGGAGAGCAGGTTCTCACCCGCGTGCGCCAGCTTTTCCAGCCGGGCAAAGCCCAGGAATCCGCAGCTTCCCTTGATGGTATGGATCGTCCGAAAAACGCTGGCCAGGATCTCTTTCGAGGAAGGCTCGCTTTCCAGCTTGACGAGCTCCTGGTCCATCCGATCCAGGTTCTCGCCGCTTTCGATAAGAAACTCCTTAACAATGTCGTCCATCGATTGATCCCTGCCAATGATCCCTCGCAAGCGAGTCCGGCCAAGCATTCCTTAAAGAGCGGACCCGTTCGCACGCAGAGACTGCCGCTGGCGCCTGCGTTCCGTCTCTACGCCACATCGGCATTCTGGGAGACAACTTAAGTTCACATTGGGTCCACCGAGCGGGCCCCAGAGCCCGAATACAGAGCCTGGACACAGAGCCTGGACCCGCTTGAAGCCTGCGCTGTGCCCCCTTACACTGGAAGCATGCACGTGCACGTTCATGGCGCGGGCGGTCCCACGCAGGTTTTGAAGATAGCGCTCGCCGTGACCCTGGGCTACATCGTGCTGTTGGTCGGGGCCGGGATTCGCGCTCATTCCCTGGCGCTGCTCTCTGAAGCCGGACATAATCTTTCGGACTTTCTGGCGCTGCTGCTTTCGCTGGTCGCGGTCTATTTCCAGTCGCGCCCAGCCAGTTCCACCAAGACCTACGGCTACCACCGCGCCGGAGTGCTGGCCGCACTGGTCAACGCGACTTCGCTGGTGGCGGTTTCATTTTTTATCTTCTACGAGGCGTTCCGCCGGTTGCAGCATCCCGAGCACGTACAGGCTAGCGTGATGATGTGGGTTGCGGCCGCGGGCGTGGTGATGAATGGAGCGATCGCGCTGCTGCTCTATCGCTCGGTGGAACGCTCAAGCGATGGCTCCGGGGACGTGAATATCCGCAGCGCGTTGCTGCATGAAGTCGGAGATACGCTTTCGACTGCGGCCGTGATTGCCGGAGGCTGGGCCATCCTGGTTACTGGGAATTATTGGATTGATTCCGCGCTCTCGTTCGGCATTGGCGTGCTGATCCTGTGGTCGGGTTTCGGCATCGTGCGCGAGACCCTCAATATTCTGCTGGAAGGAACGCCGCGCGGCATGAAGCTGGAGAAGATCGAATCTGCGATCCGCGCGATTGGCGGTGTCAATGACGTGCATGATCTCCACGTATGGAGCATCGGCTCGGAGACCCATGCGCTCTCCTGCCACATTTCGATTGCCGACATTCCTCCGTCGGTAAGCGAAGCCATCTTGCGCGACGTGAGGGATTGCCTGCTGCACGACTTCCGCATCGTCCACACGACGATCCAGTTCGAGCACATGGTTTGTGAGGTGGCGCACGGCTGCGTGATCCCGGTGAGTGAGAGCGAAGAACACCATCACCACCACAGCCACTGAGACCGTCCGTGGCCGCTGTCAAGGTTGTTGATCGTAGATCTCCCGCACCCGCTCAAGCGTATCTGCTTCTTCTGCCGACTTATCCGGCCGCAGGCGCACGATGCGTGGAAAGCGCAGCGCGTACCCGCTCTCGTGCCGGTCGGATCGCATCATGTTGTTGAAAGCGACTTCCAGCACGATCTTTGGCTCAACCAACAGTCGGAATCCCTGGACTTCGCCATGTCGATCTTCAATCGTGTGCTCGAGGAACCACTGGGTCATCTCGGCGATCTCTGCGTCGGTCAACCCGGAATACGCCTTGCCGATATTCTGAAGCCGGTCTCCGTTCCACACGGCGAACGTGTAATCGCTGAGCACACCGACGCGCTTGCCGTGCCCGTACTCCACCGCGGTCACGACGACATCGAGCGTGGCCAGTTCGCGCTTCATCTTCAGCCACGACTTCCCGCGTTTGCCGGGCGAATACGCGGAGTTGAGGTCTTTGATCATCAAGCCCTCGTTGCCCCGCTCCTGCGCCGCCGCAAAGAGTTCTTCCAGTTCCTCCGCCGACGCGGCACGGTACACGGGCGCGCGGATGACGCGAGCCGCAACTCCCTCCTGGTCCGGATCTTGATCTTCAAAGACCAGCTTGCCCTGCCCTGGCCTTCTCCGTGCCTCGGTGTCTCCGCGGTGAACGATTTTTCTTTCCGCCGCCAGCAACTGATCCAGAATCCGCGCCCGCTCACGCAGCGGATGATCGATGACCAGCTCTCCACCTGCGTATAAGACGTCGAATGCGAGGAACGCGACCGGAATCTCGCGCAGCAGCTTGTCGCTCACTTTCTTGCGTCCCAGCCGCTGCTGCAGAACGCTGAACGGCCGCGGCCGCCCCGCCGGATAATCCCAGGCCACAATTTCTCCATCCAGAATGGCGTCCTGCGACAATCCGGCCAGCGCGTCCGGCAACTCCGGAAACGACTCCGTGATCTCGTCCCGGGTGCGCGAGAAGAACTTAACCTCACCGCCCGCCGCGTGCGCCTGCGCGCGGATGCCGTCGTACTTGTCTTCCACAGACGCTTCCTCGAAGTAACTCAGGCCCTCCTCGGCCGAATCGATCGGGCTCGCCAGCATGAATCCCAGGGGATGGAACATCCGCAGTTTCGCCTCGGTCAGTTTGTCTTCAGCCGCGAGCCGAACCGCCTCGCCGATATCGCCGCCGAGCATGTTGGCGCGCTGCACACTCTCCAGCACATCCGCCTGCGTTCGTCCGTAGGCGTAGGCCCTGGCAATCGCTTCCTCCACCAGACTCTCTTTCAGTCCAATGCGCAGATCGCCGGTCATGATTTTTACGATGTACTTGGCCTCGAGCGGCGTCGAGCGCGCGAGCAGATCGCGCCCGATGGCCATCTTCGCGGCGGCCCCGCGGGCCGGGGCCATCCGGCGAAACGTCGACTCCACTTCCAATACATTTAGAGCCTGACCCGCACGTTCCGGCAGAACTTCGCCTGCGACCGCTCCTAAGTCACCGTGCCGGCGATAAGCGGACGTCAGTTCGGCTTCATCTTTCCCCGACAGTTCAGCCACAATCCGCCACAGCGAGCGACCGCCAATCTGCAGCGTGGTTTCTTCCCAAGCCGGAAACGCCCGCCCCGAGAGGAAAACCGCCGACACCGCGGCCTCATCGGTCGTGCGAGACTGCAGGTAGTCTGCGACGATGCCCACCTTGAGCAGTTTCTTGCTGGTCGCTGCAATGGCTTCGCAAGCTGTGGCCAACCGCTGCATGCATCTCCGATCGTAGTGCGGTCGTCGGGCCTCGCCGTGGTACCGGAGCGGGCCTAACCCTCGAGTCTGCTTCGATTTATCGGGCTCGCGTCATCCTCGCAACCCCATCCTAAACGACTCCCGGCCTGTGGTACCCTAGAAGGTGCGTCGTGATTCAGTCAGGAGCATCCAATAGTGGTGCGTAGAGTACAAAATTACCTGCGATTCCTCGCAGCCGTGCAACTTCTGCCCGCTCTGGAAAGCGGGGAAGAAACGCTGGTCGGAGGACAAGCCGTGCTTGAAGGAGTGATGATGCGCTCTCCGCACGCGTGGGCGATCGCCTGCCGCAAACCCTCGGGTGAAGTGGTCACCATGAGCGAACCGCTCGAGCGGCCTTCGGAGAAGCACAAGTGGATGGCTTGGCCCATTGTGCGCGGCGTCATGACGCTCGGCTATGCCATGAATCTCGGATACCGCGCCTTGCGATTCTCGGCGAACGTCGCCATCGAAGATGTGATGCAAGGCGACGAAAAGAACCATCGAGCGACGGACGCCTCGTCCGTCCCGCCAGCGCAAAGCTCGGCGGAGTCTGCCCAGTCCCGCGAGAAGGCCGCCACCATCAGCAACTGGCTGGCCGCCGTCAATATTCTGATCTCGCTGGCGTTTTTTATCTTCATGTACAAGTACATTCCGCTGCTGGCGGCGACCGAGCTGAAGAAGTTCGATCCCGCACTGGGCGGACGAATTATTTTCAACCTGATCGACGGCGGCATCCGCCTGGCATTGTTCCTGCTGTTTATTTGGGGAGTGTCGCTCTGGAAGGATATCCGCCGGGTCTATGAGTATCACGGCGCCGAGCATAAGACGGTTTTTGCATTTGAGAATGGCGATCCGCTCACCACGGAGGCGGTCCAGAAATATTCGACCTATCATCCCCGCTGCGGCACCAGCTTTTTGATGACGGTGATGTTGATCTCGATTGGCTTTTATATGCTGGTCCCATTCACCACGTTCTGGGCGAGATTTGCCTCGCGCATCGCGCTGCTGCCGATCATTGCGGGAGTTTCGTACGAGATTATCCGCTTTGCGGCCAAGCACCGCGGATCGCTGTTCGCTCTGATGACCGCTCCCGGGCTGTGGCTGCAGCGCATCACGACCCAGCCTCCATCGGACGAGATGGCGCAATGCGCCATTACCGCCCTCGAAAACGCCATGGCTCTGGAAAAAGAGCGCGGGGGCGAGTTGGTGATTGCCTAGGGGTTCCTCCCCGCAAACTAGTTCCCAGTTCTCAGTTCGCAGTGAAAAACGCATAGAATAATTTTTGTCTAATTCGAGCGGAATCCCGCGTGAGACCTCTCGGGGACTGCGATCAGAATTGAGAATTGAAGTTCGCAACTGAGAACTGAGAACAGAGAACTGAGAACTGAGAACTTCATGTTTGAGCGACTCGACCAAATCGAAGCCCGCTACGAAGAGCTGACCAGTGCTCTGGCATCGCCGGATATCATGAACGACTCGGCGAGATACCAGAAGACCGCCAAGGCTCACGCCGAAGTCGCGCCTATCGTGGAGAAGTACCGCGAGTACAAAGACCTGACCAAGGGAATTGCGGAGAGCAAGGCCATGCTCGTCGACGAAAAAGATCCCGAGATGCGCGCCTATGCTCAGGATGAACTCAAACAATTGGAAGAGCGCGTGAAGACGGTGGAAGGGGAACTAAAAGTTCTTCTCCTGCCGAAAGATCCGAACGACGAGAAGAACGTCATTCTGGAAATTCGCGCCGGCACGGGCGGAGACGAAGCCACACTGTTTGCGGCCGAGATCTTCCGCATGTATACCCGGTACGCGGAGACGCAGCGCTGGAAGGTCGAAGTGCTTTCGTCCTCGGAATCGTCCGCCGGTGGCCTGAAGGAAGTGATTGCCATCATCGAAGGCAATCGGGTGTTCTCGCAGTTGAAGTATGAAAGCGGAGTGCACCGCGTGCAGCGCGTTCCGGCCACCGAGCAGCAGGGACGCGTCCACACTTCGGCCGTCACGGTTGCTGTGCTGCCGGAGGCGGAAGACGTTGACATCAAGATCGAAGCCAAAGATTTGCGCATCGACACGTTTTGCTCGTCCGGCCCCGGAGGCCAGTCGGTGAACACGACATACTCGGCCGTGCGCATCACGCATATTCCGACCAACACGGTGGTAAGCTGCCAGGACGAAAAATCACAAATCAAGAACCGCGAAAAAGGCATGCGCGTGCTGCGATCCCGGCTCTACGAAATCGAAATGGAAAAGCAGCAGCAGGCCCTCGCCAAAGAACGCAAGGCGATGGTTGGTTCCGGCGACCGCAGCGAGAAAATTCGCACCTACAATTTTCCGCAGAATCGCCTTACCGACCACCGCATCGGGTTCACCATCCATCAGCTCGAAGCTGTGATGGACGGAAAGTTACAGCCGCTGATCGAGGCCCTCACGACGTATTACCAGGCAGAAAAGCTGAAACAGGAAGCTGCCAGCGTGGTTTAGCGGAAGAAGTTTAGGGGAAGAGCGTGGGCGTTGGTGCCCGCGAAGTGGGAGAGATTATGCCCGGACTTGATGGGACGCTTGCGTCGGTTCTCGTCGACCGCTACGCCGCGAATGCTGCCCGCGTGCGCGAACTGGCCGCGCCGTTGTCCGACAAGCAGTTCTGGCAAAAGCCGTTCCCCTACGGGAACAGCTTTGGCCATCTCGTTCTGCACTTGACCGGCAACTTGAATTACTACATCGGCGTGCAGATCGCGCAGACCGGATATGTGCGCGACCGCCCGCGCGAATTCGACGATCCGAATCCTCCCGCGAAAGAGGAAGCGCTGAAGCGCTTTGACGATGCAGTCGCCATGGTGCAGCAAACCATCCGCACACAATCGCCTGACGATTGGTCGGCAGAATATTCGGGAGCCGGAACGAATGTCAAAATCCGACTGGACATGATCCTGCAGTGCGCCGCCCACATGCAGCACCACATCGGCCAGATGATCTATCTCGGCTATCAGTGGAAGCAGACGGAGACCCCTCCGGAATAAGAACTCGCCGTGGTGAAATAAACTGGGGTGACATAGATTAGTGCAACTCAAACAAATTCTCACCTCGGCGATCGCTCATCTCACCGCGGACCAAGTTCCATCTCCTCGTCTGAATGCCGAGTTGTTGCTCATGTTCACGCTGAGTTGTGACCGTGCCTACCTGTTCGCGCATCCCGAGCGCGAACTTACAGCGGAGGAGCAAAGTCGCTACGAATCCGCGCTCGCTGAACGCACGCGTGGAGTACCCGCGCAATACATCACTGGACATCAGGAATTCTGGGGGATGGATCTCATCGTCACGCCGGCGGTGCTCATTCCGCGGCCGGAGACCGAGCATCTGATCGAAACCGTGTTGGAACTGGCTTCGGTGGAGGGGGTTGGCGGGCAGGAGTGCCCGCCCCATACAATCCGCATGCTCGACGCTGGCACGGGCTCCGGCTGCATTGCGCTGGCGTTGGCCAGAGAATTTCCTCACGCCGAAATTCACGCAAGCGACCTGTCGGTTGCCGCGCTCGAAATCGCGCGCGCCAACGCGGCGCGTCATCAGCTTGAAAACCGCATTCTGTTTCATGAAGCAGACCTGCTGGAGGGTCTCGATCTCGGGGGCCTGGATTTCATCGTGTCGAACCCGCCGTATGTTGGCGAATCCGAGGAAGATCAGGTTCAGCTGGAGGTGCGCAAATTTGAGCCGCGCCAGGCCGTGTTTGCCGGCGCCGCTGGGACCGAGATTATTGCTCGGCTGATTCCGCAAGCGCAGGCAGCACTGCGTCCGGGGGGGTGGCTCATGATGGAGATAAGCGCCAGCGTCGCAGACGAAACGAAACGTCTTCTGAATGGCTGGGATGACGTGCGCATGAGCCCGGATCTGCAGTCGATTCCGAGGGTGGCACGGGCGCGGAAACCGCGGCAGTAATGACAACTACCGTCGCACGACGGCGGGCAGAATTTCTTCGACATCGACAATGTCAGTCGGATAATTTCCCGTGTAACAAGCCGAACAGTATGAAATCTTCTCGCTTTCGCCGCAAGCTCTCTTGAGACCCTCGAGCGAGAGATAGGCCAGCGAATCTGCGCCAATGTAGTCGCAAATCTCGCTGATCGATTTGTTGGCGGCAATGAGCTGCTTTTTCGAAGGCGTGTCCACGCCGTAATAACACGGCGAAACGGTCGGCGGGCACGAAATGCGCATGTGCACTTCTTTCGCCCCGGCGTTGCGGATCATGCGCACAATTTTCCGGCTGGTGGTGCCGCGCACGATCGAGTCATCGATCAGCACTACGCGTTTGCCTTGCAGCAGAGAGCGAACCGGATTCAGCTTGAGCTTTACGCCGAAGTCGCGGACGCTCTGGCTGGGTTCGATGAACGTTCGTCCGACGTAGTGGTTCCGGATCAGGGCAAAGCGGAACGGAATGCCGCTCTCGGCCGCGTAACCCACAGCGGCAGTTACGCCGGAATCCGGCACGGGAACCACCAGATCGGCCTCCACGCCGGCCTCCCGCGCGAGCTGTCGCCCCAATTCTTCGCGGCTCGTCTGCACCGCGCGGCCGAAGACAATGCTGTCGGGGCGCGAAAAATATACATGCTCGAAGATGCAGCTGGATTGTGGCGCGGCCGTTGAATAGAAGCGCGAGCTCGTTCCCTCTGGGCCCACGACGATCAGTTCGCCCGGTTTCACGTCGCGCACGTACTCGGCACCGATCAGGTCGAACGCGCAGGTCTCCGAGGCGAAGACGATGGTGTCGTGCTTCTGCCCCTCCAGCGCTGCGATTCGGCCCATGGCCAGCGGCCGGAACCCGCGCGGGTCGCGCACTGCGAATACACGGTCGTTGCTCATCATCACCAGCGAAAATGCTCCTTCGACCCGCCGCAGCGCGTCCGCCACTGCTTCCGGCAGCGTGTGCTCCTTCGACAGCGCGATCAAATGAACGATGACTTCAGTGTCGCTGTTGGTCTGAAAAATCGAGCCTTGGCTTTCGAGGCGCGCGCGCACCTGCAGAGCGTTGGTAAGGTTGCCATTGTGGGCCACGGCAATCGACCCCTTGTTCGATTGCACAAGAATGGGTTGCGCGTTCAACAGCGCTGAGTCTCCGGCGGTGGAGTAGCGAGTATGGCCGATGGCCAGAGTGCCCCGCATCTTGGAGAGAACATCTTCGGTGAAGATGTCCGCGACTGAGCCCATGGCCTTGTGCGCACGCGAAGTCAGGCCGTCGGACGTGACAATCCCCGCCGATTCCTGCCCGCGATGCTGCAGGGCATGCAGGCCGAGGTAGGCCAGTTTCTCGGCTTCAGGATGGGCAAAGATAGCGACTACACCACACTCATCATGGAACTTGTCGGAAGAACTCATTTCACTCCTGGCCTTAGCTTATAGTTATTGGTTTACCAATTCTGGATCCGTCCCCAGCGCTGCTTCCACGGCCCCTTCGTAAGCCTCAGTCAACTCCGAAATCGCCGCTGCAATCACAACCTTGCCATCGAGCGAAATTTCCAGCCGGCTGGGAATCGTTTCTCCGATTACGTCTCCCGCCGCGCCGTGCTTCCGCGCTACCTCTTTGATCCGCGCCAGCTTGTCCGGGTCGCAAGAGATTACGATCCGGCTCGCATCTTCCCCAAACAGCACAAACTCCCCGGGAAGCCCGCTAGATGCCAAGTTCACGCGCGCCCCCACGTCTTTCGGAAATGCCGTTTCGGACAGGGCAACCGCCAATCCGCCATCCGCGCAATCATGTGCGGAATTGACCAGGCCACGCGCGATCAATTCGATTACAGCTTTCTGTAACCCGGCTTCCTTCTCCAGATCGAGTTCCGGCGGATATCCCCACAGCTTACCCAGGACTTCCTTTGCATATTCCGAGGAGCCAAACTCGCTCTCCACATCGGTGACATCGCCCGGGTCTCCGGTATGCAACAGCACAATCGTGCGTCCGGGTGCGGCGAAATGCATTTTTGCGGCTTTGTGCACGTCGTCGAGGATTCCGACAACTCCCAGCACGGGCGTCGGATAAATGCCTTCGCCGAGCGTCTCGTTGTAGAAACTTACGTTGCCGCCGGTGATGGGAATTTCCAACTCCTCGCAAGCTTTCGTGATTCCGTCTATCGTTTGCGAAAACTGCCACATGATGTGCGGCTTCTCGGGATTGCCAAAGTTCAGGCAATTGGTTGCGCCCACCGGAGTCGCTCCCGAGCAGGCCACCTTGCGCGCGGCCTCGGCAACGGCGTGCATCGCGCCCAGCCGCGGATCGAGATAGCACCAGCGGCCGTTACCGTCGAGCGCCATCGCCAGCCCGCGCTGCGAGTCCCCGGGATTCGTAGGCTTGATGCGGATCACTCCCGCATCGCCCGCTCCCGGGGCTTCGACGGTATTGGTCTGCACCATGTGGTCGTATTGCTGCCACACCCAGCGCTTGCCGCAGATATTCGGGCTGGCCAGCAACTGTTTGAGATGAGCAGTAAAGTCGCGAGTTTCGCCGAGCTTGACGTCCTCGGGCATCTCGCGTGGCACCGGCGGTTCCCATCGCGTTAGCGGACGTTTGTACACGGGGGCATCGTCCGTGAGAGCTGGATTCGGAATCTCGGCCACAACTTTGCCGTGCTCCAGCACGCGCAGTTTGTTGCCGGCCGTGACCTTGCCCACTTCGACCGCGTCGAGTCCCCATTTTTCGAAAACGCGGAAGACTTCATCTTCGCGGCCTTTTTGCGCGACCAGCAGCATGCGCTCCTGCGACTCGCTGAGCATGATCTCGTAGGGAGTCATTCCCGTTTCACGCTGCGGCACGCGGTCGAGTTCGATTTCAATGCCCACGCCGCCGCGTCCGCCCATCTCGCAGGTCGAGCAAGTCAGTCCGGCCGCGCCCATATCTTGAATGCCAATAATGGCGCCGGTCTGCATGGCTTCGAGGCAGGCTTCGAGCAGAAGTTTTTCCAGGAACGGATCGCCGACCTGCACGTTGGGCCGCTTCGCTTCCGAAGCTTCGCTGAACTCCTCGCTGGCCATGGTGGCGCCGTGGATCCCATCGCGTCCGGTCTTTGCGCCCACGTAGATCACCGGATTGCCTTCGCCCGCGGCCTTCGCATAGAAGATCTCGTTCTTTCGCACCAGGCCGAGCGCAAACGCGTTCACCAGCGGATTGCCCGAGTAGCAGGGCTCGAACTTGGTTTCGCCGCCGAGATTGGGAACTCCGAAACAATTGCCGTAGGAAGCGACCCCGCTGACTACGCCTTCGAGCAAGGAATGATTCTTGTGGAGTTCGGCCTGGGTAACAACTCGTGGAGCGACGGACGCCTCGTCCGTCTGGCCAGGGCGAAGCCCGGCCGCTTGCGCGGCCTGCGCGGGCGAGTCGCCCGCGCCCACACGATCTGCGTCCAGATGAGTTGCGCCGACACGAGCCGTGATGGGCCCGAAGCGCAGCGAGTCCATTACTGCGACCGGCCGCGCGCCCATGGTGAAAATGTCCCGCAGAATGCCGCCCACGCCCGTGGTCGCGCCCTGAAAGGGTTCGATGAACGACGGGTGATTGTGAGATTCGATTTTGAAAGCGCACGCCCAGCCGTCGCCAATATCGATGATGCCGGCATTTTCGCCCGGGCCCTGCAGCACTAACTTGCTGCGCGTAGGCAAGCGCTTCAGATGCACGCGCGACGACTTATAAGAGCAGTGCTCGCTCCACATCACGCTGAAGATACCGAGTTCGGTGATCGTGGGCTCGCGGCCGCCGAGAAGTTGCTTGATCTTCTCGTATTCCTCGGGCGTGAGGCCGTGCTGCCGGAGAGTCTCCGGAGAAAAGGCAGAAGTCAAAGAGGTGGCCATGGGAGGAGCTTCTATTGTCGCATTTGGCGGGGCGGATGGGTAGGGAAGATCTGCCCAAGCGACGGACAAAATTCCTCACCGCATCAATGACCTTACCGCAACGCAAGGAATGCAAACGCCGCGGCCACCTTCTGATCGGTACCCCAGGGAGCGCCTACAGATTTCCGCAGTCCGTCGACCTGCTTGCGCAGGACCTCTTCCCTCGATCCCCATACGCTGGCCGCGTTCAGCCAGACTTCCCGCTCACGGGCCGTAACGACAGTCAGCCCGCAGCTCTCACAAGCCGCAGCGATCGCCCGCTGGAATAATGCGGCCTCGGCGGTGTGGATCAGGGGATGAGAGCGAAGCACCGCCGATAGATCTTTGGGCACTGGCTTCGAGCCACAAGCAAGTCCCGATGCTTTGACCACATACACCAACGATCGAAGATGATCGAGAACGTCCTTCACGGTGATGCGGGCGGTCTCGTGCGAGACGGTTTCGGCGCGCTCCACGAGTTCGGCGGCTTGAGACGGGGGCAGTTCCGCAGCTTTGTGGTAGACGAAGCGGGGGACAGAATCTCCTGGCGGCAGTAATTCGACACGGCGCCGGAGCAGCACCTGAAACTTTCCGGGTACACCTGCAACCGCAACCACCACAGCCCAACCGGTGTGCAAGCGGAATCCGAGTGCGGCGGGCGCGGTCATGCATGGAAGAGTATGGGCAGGACGGGGATGTGCGCAAGTCGGCGGCTGCCCCACATGAGATCCTGCGCAGGCCGTTTCCGGTAAGATCTCAGAGCACATGAAATCGATCGTCGTAGGAACCGCGGGCCATATCGACCACGGGAAAACGGCGCTGGTGAAGGCGCTGACCGGCATCGATGCCGACCGGCTGGCCGAAGAGAAGCGCCGCGGCATCACCATTGACCTGGGCTTTGCGCATCTCGACCTGGCGGGTACGAACGGCGAAACGCTCCACATCGGTTTTGTCGACGTCCCGGGCCACGAGCGTTTTGTGCGCAACATGCTGGCCGGCGTGGGTGGCATCGATCTGGTGCTGCTGGTTATCGCGGCCGACGAGTCGATCAAGCCGCAAACCCGCGAACACTTCGACATTCTGCATCTGCTCGGCGTGCAACGCGGCCTCACGGTGCTCACCAAGTCAGACGCCGTGGATGCGGAGACGCTCGACGTGGTGCGGTTGGAGGTGGAAGAGTTTCTGCGCGGGACTTTTTTGGACACCCCAAAATCCATCATAGCCGTGAGTTCGCTGACCGGCGCAGGGTTGGACGATCTAAAGCGGGCTCTGACTATGACGGCGGTGGAAGTGCAGCCGCGCGACTCACGCGCCCTGGCCCGCTTGCCTGTCGATCGCGTATTCACCATGAAGGGATTTGGCACAGTCGTGACCGGAACTCTGGTGGCGGGGACGATTCGTCGCGAAGAGGAGATGGAAGTTTTTCCCACCGGCCAGAAGGTTCGTGTGCGTGGAGTGCAGGTGCATGGACGATCGGCCGACTCCGCGGTTGCTGGGCAACGCACTGCCCTGAACCTGGCGGGGGCCAGCACGGATGACTTGTCGCGCGGCATGACCCTGGCGCCAGTTTCCACGTTTGCGGCAACGCGCCGGCTGGATGTGCGGATGAGCCTGTTAGCCTCCGCCCCGCGCCCGCTGAAATCCCGGACGCGAGTGCACTTCCATGCCAACACGATGGATACTGTTGCCGAGATCACGCTCCACGCCGCCAAGCAACTCGCTCCGGGCTCGCAGGCCTTCGCGCGGTTGAAGCTTCCGGAGCTGGCACTCTTGCTGCCCGGAGACCGGTTCATTATCCGCCAGTTCTCGCCGGTCGTGACGATTGGCGGAGGCGTTGTGCTCGACCCTGCTCCGCTCCCGCGGATGCCAGCACTCGAAGGCTTCCTTGAGATTCAGGCTGCCGGCGATCCAGAACCGATGCTGAGAGCCCGCATCGCCAGGCGGGGTCACGGTCGAATCTCAATGGCGCAACTTGTCGCCGAAACTGGGTGGGCCAGAACCTTCATTGAAGCGCGACTCGCTGAGGCGGTGAAAGAGGCGCGCATGCTGCGGATCGGCGACGTGCTTGTGGATGCCTCTGCAATCGTCCGGCTCCAACAACTCATTCTAAGTGCGGTTGAGGTTTTTCACCGAAAAAACCCCTTAGTGGGCGGGATTGCGCGGGAAGCGCTGCGCGAGCAGGTGAAAGCGTCCGCAGAGGTCTTCGCGGCATCGCTCGATCGGCTGTCCCGGGAAAAGGAAATCGAAGTTTCCGGCGACCTGCTGCGGCTGCCCGGTCACGGTGTGGTCATGAAAGACGAGGAGGCCGAATCAAAGAAGCAGATCGAGACGGCGTTTTCGGGGGCCGGATTGGAAGTTCCCGCACTCCAGGAAGTGATCTCCGGGCTCAAGGTAGACAAGGCTCGCGCCCAGAAGATCGTCACGCTGCTGCTGCGGGATAAGTTGCTGGTCAAGGTTTCCGAAGAGCTGGTATTTCACCGCAGCGCGCTGGAGGAATTGCGTCGCTTGGTCGCAGCGCAAAAAGCCCGATCTCCGAAGATGGATGTGGCCAAGTTTAAGGAATTGACCGGCGTCAGCCGTAAGTATGCCATCCCCCTGCTCGAATATTTGGACCGGGAACGCGTGACCAGGCGCGTCGGGGACACTCGAGAGATTCTTTAGCCACGGATTTGCACGGATTAACACGGATAGAACAGGGCCTTGTTTGATCCGTGGAAATCGCGTGAATCTGCGGCAAGGACTTCAGATCTTCTCTTCCGGAAACTCCACTTCCAGGCCCAGCGGGTCGGTAAAGCGGTTGGTGAGGTTGGCGAGGCCCGTCAGCAGGTGGATGTCGACGATCTCCGGTTCAGAGAACTGCTTTTTCAGAGGAGCGAAGTCGGCGTCTTTGATGTCTTGCGGCGCGCGCGTCAGTTTCTCGACATAAACGAGGGCAGTTCGTTCTTTTTCGCTATAGCGTGAATAATCTCCCGCTTGGAGCGCGGACCAGTCTTCGGCCGTCAGCCCCACTCGTTTCGAGGACGCCACATGGTGCTGGGCACAGTAGTGGCATCCGTTGATCAGCGAGACTCGAAGGTAGATCAATTCATAGAGCTTGCGATCAAGGGAGCGCCCCACGCTGGCGTAGAAGCTTAGAAAACTCTTAAGCATCTCCGGTCGATGGGCGAGCGCTTTCTGGGCGTTGCCCGGTTTGCCGCGCAGCACGTTTTCGTAAATCTCTTTTACTTCGGGAGAGGCTGCTTCTTGGTCAATCAGGCTAATCCGCGCCATGCGATCCTCCACGGTCGAAAGTCCCGCTAATCCAATCATAGATGAGGCGCAGGTCGAAAGGGCCGCCGGAACCTGAAGCGAAGCCGCGAATTGCCGATAGGGCCTATATGAAAGCCCGTGCAAATGTAGTTATCTGCTTGTGGATCGTCCTCGCCATGGCACGGCTACCCCTCTGCGCGCAAAACGAGTTTTCCGAGTCCGAAGCCGGGTCCAAGATTCTTGCCTTAGAGAACGCCTGGGCGCAAGCGGCAGAGATCAAAGATGTCAAAGCCATGGACACGTTGCTCGACGACGCTTTCTTGAATGTCGCCCCGGACGGCCGGCTCATGACGAAAGCGGACGTCCTGGCGGATGTGAAGTCGGTCAGCGTGCAGCAGTTTGTGAACGAGGCTATGACTGCGAAGCTGCACGGAAACACCGCGATCGTTACGGGGATCTTCAGACTGAAGGGAATCAAAGACGGGAAACCGTACCTGCAGCGGGGGCGCTTCGTGGATGTGTGGATGTACAAGAATGGCGGCTGGGTCGCCATCTCGAGTCAGGCCACGCCGATTGCACACTGAAAGCCAGCCGGGACGAGCATTCCTGCTGCGAGCGAACTGCGTGGCTGGGATCGGCGAGGCGGAGGAAGGAGTCGATATGGCGAAACTGTTTTGTGTGCTTCTCCTGCTGTTGACGGTGCCCCGAGCCTTCACACAAGGGGCGGCGCCCACCCCGGCGGACGAGTCGCGCATTCTGACGCTCGAACTGGCTTGGAACCACGCGGTGCAAGAAAAAGACGTCAAAGCGCTGCAGATGTTGATTGCGCCGGAGATGGTCTACATCGAATACGATGGCACGCTGATGAATCAGGTCGAGTACCTGGCCAGCGTGACATCTCGATCCGTGAATGCGGAGCAGATCCTGTGCGAATCGATGACGGCACATGTCTACGGTCCGGTCGCGCTAGTGAGCGGAGTGTATCGTGAAACCGGCGTGAGGAACGGGAAACCTTATTTGCACCGTGAGCGGTTTACCGACACTTGGGTGCTGAAGGCTGGGAACTGGTTATGCGTCTCCAGCCAGTCCACGCTCATTGCGCGGTGAACAACGGAGCATCCTCAAGGGAAGGCTTGGCGGGGCGATCGCAAGGAGTGAGGCGCCCTGCCAGGCAACACGATGGTGCTGGCGCAGCTGGCTTGCACGGGACCACCTTCCGCCTACGCTCAGGAAAGTACTGATTCACATGTGACCGCCGAGTGTGGCGATGGAGCGACATCGGAACAGCCGCGCTGCTCGACCGGATAGAAAGAGATACTTGTCACACCGCAGCTTTGCTCTTTAGAGTGCGAACCTAGGGATCATCCGTGAGGATTATTAAACAGCGCACGTCTATTGCGGTGGCGCGGGGCATCCGCGGGCCGTCGATGCTGATCATGCACTGAGGCGAGTAGAGGTTTCATTGGACGACAGAGTGGGAGGGTTCATGAAGCGGGCGTTTATTGTAATGATCATAGTTTGTTCAACCGTCGGTGCAATCGTGTGTGCAACCGCGGTGGGCGCCTTGGCGCAAACCGACTCCGATGCGGGCACGAAGTCGAAGATTGTCGCCCTCGAGCAGTCGTGGAATCAGGCGTACAAATCCGGAGACACGAAGGCGCTGGATGCCCTTCTCGACGACGCGATCGTGCTGGTGAACGACGACGGCTCAGTACAATCCAAAGAAGAGTTTCTCGCGAGTGTGACATCATCCGCGCCGCAGGCCACGGCTCAACAGCAGCAAGTCGCGCCCGAGTCTTTCAGTGTGCGCGTGTTCGGAAATGTGGCGATCGCGACTGGAGTCATGCGCGTGAAGGGGGTCGAAAGCGGCAAGCCTTATACCCGGCGTGAACGCTTTGTTGACACCTGGCTGCTGAAGAACGGAACCTGGGTGTGTGTGGGGACGGATGCCACGCCCGTTCTGCACTGATCCACCATTGACGATGCTGGACAGGAACGGCAGAACTCGCTAGCCGCGGAAAATGCATCGGCCGTCAGAATAGGGCGTCTAAGCCGACAGCATGGCAATCATCAAAATCATAGGAGCGGGATTGGCCGGGTCTGAGGCCGCGTGGCAGTGCGCGCGGCGAGGCTTGGACGTGGAACTGTTCGAGATGCGTCCCGTGCGCTCGACCCCGGCGCACCAGACGCCGGACTTTGCCGAACTGGTGTGCTCGAATTCGCTGAAATCGGATAGCGAGAATACGGCTCCCTGGCTGTTGAAGGAAGAGATGCGGCGCGCCGGTTCGTTGCTGCTGGAGATTGCGCGGGAATGCGCGGTTCCGGCCGGACACGCTTTGGCAGTTGATCGGGTTACGTTCGCGGCTCGGGTAACGGAAGCCATCTCGCGCGAGTCGCGGATTGCGGTGCGGCGGCAAGAAGTGACCACCGTCGATGAAGCGGACGGCATCACCATCATCGCCACTGGGCCGCTGACTTCGGATGGGCTCGCTTCTGAGATTGCGCGTCTGAGTGCGTCGATGGAAGAAGAATCAAAACCTGAGCGGGCGAGTCGCCCGCTCCCACACGATCCTGCTCCACAGGGTCCGCATCTCTATTTCTATGATTCCATCAGCCCGATTGTGGAGGCCGATTCGATCGACATGGGGCGAGTGTACATGGCGGCGCGGTACGACAAAGGATCAGCGGACTACATCAACTGCCCGATGACGCCGGAGGAATACGCCGTTTTTTACGATGCGCTTTTGACGGCGCAGTCGGTCGAGGAGCGCGATTGGGAAAAGCTGAACTATTTCGAGGGCTGCCTGCCCATTGAGGAAATTGCACGCCGGGGGCGCGATACGCTTCGCTTCGGCCCCATGAAGCCGGTGGGGCTGATCGATCCCCGCACCGGAAAGATGCCCTATGCAGTCGTGCAGTTGCGGCAGGAGAACCTGCGGGCGGATTCCTATAACCTGGTCGGATTCCAGAATCATTTGAAGTTTGGCGAACAGGCGCGCGTGCTGCGGCTGATTCCCGGCCTGGAAAACGCGCGCTTTCTGCGCTACGGACAGATTCACCGCAATACCTACATCAATGCTCCGGCTCTGCTGCAAGAGACCCTGCAGATGAAAGCGCATCCGCAGGTTTTCTTCGCCGGGCAGATTTGTGGGGTGGAAGGCTACGTGGAGTCGATTGCAACCGGCCTTTTGGCCGGAATGCACGCTGCCGCGCGAGCTTCCGGAAGAGAGATTGAGGCTGCCCCGCGCGCCTCGGCCTTTGGATCTCTCACCCACTATGTGACCCACGCCGATGCCAGGAACTTTCAGCCCGCGAATATCACCTTCGATCTGCTTCCTGCGCTGGAGAAGAGAATTCGCGACCGCAAGGAGCGTCACCGGCTGCAATGTGAACGAGCGCTCCGAGCATTTGACGGATGGCTGGAATCCAATCGACTGACCCGGGTTTAAGTTTGAAGTGAGGTAGCCTGGCCCGAAATGTGCCCGGCCCTGGGCAATCAGAGGGCTGTTTCCGCACCGTTTTTTCTGCAACAAAATCTTCCGCCGCCACGTATCTAATCCTAAGCCGGTCCGAGGGGATTACCTTCTCTTCCCGGCTTCGTCCAATCCAGTGTCATGACGGTACGGGATCTCATTTTCGACGTCCTGCGAACCCTGTGGTCGCATAAGCTTCGCGCCTTCCTCACCATGTTCGGCATCGCCTGGGGCATCGTTTCGATTGTGCTGATGGTGGCGGCCGGGGAGGGTCTGCGCAAAGGGCAGGAAGAGCAAGCGCGGAACCTGGGCAAGGACGTCATGGTTGTTTTCCACGGCCGCACGAGCCTGCAGGCTGGTGGCACCCATGCCGGCCGCGTGGTGCACTGGGAAGATCAGGATGTCCCGGTGGTGCAGGCCGAATCCCCGGACTGCGAGTACGCGATTCCGGAGCTCGAACAAGACACGGTGCGCGTACACAGCAATTTTAATAACGCAGCATTTACCGTGACCGGCTCCTATCCGCCATTTGCCTATATCCGCACCCTCGACGTGGGCACGGGACGTTTCTACGATTGGGACGACATGCGCGAGGCCCGGCGCGTGGCATTTCTCGGTTCCGATGCGGCGAAGCAATTGTTTCCCGGTCGGAACGCGGTGGGGGACACGGTTTACTTAAACGACTTCCCCTACACCGTGATTGGCGTGATGGCGAAGAAGAAGCAGGACTCCAGTTACGACGGCTGGGATGTGAACAAAGTGTTCCTGCCCTTTGCGGCGATGCGTCGTGACTTTCCCGACAAACCTCCCGGAACAGATACCACATTCGATCAGTTATTGGTGACGCCGAAATCGGTGGATCAGCATTCCGCCTGCAAGCATGAAGTGAGAGTGGCGCTGGCGCGCATGCACCGCTACGATCCCAACGACAAGGAAGCGTGTCCGATCTGGGATACGGTGCAGGAAGCGCAGGCCTTCAAAACCATGACCGATGGAATGAAATTCTTCCTGGGGGCGGTCGGGATTGTGACGCTGCTGCTGGGCGGCATCGGGGTCATGAACGTCATGTTGGTGGCCGTGCGGGAGCGGACCCGCGAGATCGGCGTGCGGAAGGCGATTGGCGCACCGGCCGGAACGATTCTGCGGCAATTCTTTATCGAAGCGCTGATTATTGCTTTCTTGAGCGGGGGGATCGGGCTGGGTATTGCATTTGGATTCTGCGCGCTGGTGAACCTGTTGCCGATGCCGGATTTCTTTGCCGGGCTGGTTCCGAGTTGGAGCTCAGGTTTGATTGCCGCCGGGCTGTTGGGAGCGATCGCCGTGGGCGCAGCATTGTATCCCGCGCGGAGAGCAGCGTCGATTGATCCGATTGAAGCGTTGCGGTATGAGGCGGGCGGATAAGAGCTTCAACCACTAAGGACACAAAGGTTCACGAAGGAAATCCTTCGCCGTTCAGCAACCTTCGTGGTACTTCGTGTCCTTTGTGGTTGAGCGATTTTACGAAATGCTAATCGAAATTATTCTCGAAGCCTGGATTGCGCTGAAGCGGAATGTGACGCGCAGCTTCCTTACGATGCTGGGGATCGTCTGGGGAATCGCGACCGTGACGTTGTTGATCGCGTATGGCAACAGCTTTCGCAGCGTTCTGGTGCATGGTTTTGACGCGTTCGGCAAAGGCGCAGTTATTTGCTGGCCGCAACAGACCAGCGAACAGCCGGGCGGCCAGCGCGCCGGAAAGAAGGTCGTGCTCGAGCAGGCCGATCTGGACATGGTGAAGCAGACGGCGCCGCTGGTGAAGCACGTTTGCCTCGAAACGGTACGGCGCCCAGGAATCTCGTACGGCGACCGCATGGTGGGAACGGCGCCCGTGCGCGGGGTCTGTCCGGAATACGGTGAAATGCGAAACGAGGTCCCGTCCGAGGGGCGTTGGATCGACGCCGAGGACGAACTGGAACGGCGGCGCGTAATCTTCCTGGGTGGCCGGCTGAAGGAAGAATTGTTCAGCGGACGGCCCGCGGTCGGCGAGACGGTGCAGGTTTCTGGAGTACGCTTCACCGTGATCGGCGTGATGGCGCGAAAGATTCAGCTCAGTAACTACTTTTCCAGCGACGACGAGTCCTCGTGGATTCCGTATTCCGCGGCGGGCGATTTGTGGAACACGCGTTATGCCGCAGTGTTGGTGTTTGAGCCCATCGCTCCGCAGTTCGAGAAAAAGGCCATGGCGCAGGTGCTGGCCGCGATAGCCCAGCGGCAGAATTTTTCGCCGACTGATCCCAAGGCATTGCAGATGTTCGGCCGGGATGAGTTTCGCCCGGTCATCGACGCGCTGACCATCGGGCTGCAAGTGCTGCTGACATTCATTGGCACCTTGACGCTTGGAATCGGCGGCGTGGGTGTGATGAATATCATGTTGGTCTCGGTCGACGAGCGCATTCGCGAAATCGGCCTCCGTCGCGCGCTGGGAGCGCGCAAGCGTCACATCAAGCTGCAATTCCTGGCCGAGACACTCCTCATTATGGTGATTGGCGGCGCCATCGGTGTGTTGCTTTCCTATCTCATTGCCTGGTCGGTGGGGACTTTGCCCATGATGGGACCGCTGTTTGAAGACGATTCGGGCCAGGGCGATATTCATCTGCGAATTTCGATGATGACCGTGATCCTTTCCAGCGCAGTTTTGCTCGTGGTGGGCGTGATCAGCGGGCTGGTGCCGGCAATGAGGGCATCGAAGCTCGACCCGGTGGAAGCCCTGCGCTACGAATGAAGCGGAGCGGCAGGCAATAACCGGCATGCCACGCTGTCTGATTTATGTTCTCCCGTGGGGCCACGAGAATCTCCGGCCGACGATGCATTTCACGATGAGGTGGTCGGTAGAACGGGTCGTGCCTATGCCCACGCCGAAATTGAACTCCCACTCCGGCGCAAAATCGATGTCGATCGCGGGGAAAAATTGCTGCTGCTGATCTCGCAACGCGTCGAAGCCTGTCAGTGAACCGTAGGCAGCGTAGTACTCGAGTCCGCCCGCAATTTTCGTTGTGAAATCGTAACTGACCTTCACGTTGGGGGAGAACGTCACTCCCTGGTTCACGCTGGGCCCGTGAAACGAGCGGTCCAGCGCAGGATTGAAGCTCAGGTACCAAGGTCCGATTTTCTTGTCGATGATGGGGCGAATCTCCCACGTCCACGTGTCGGGCGAGAAGGCGGCGCGCTGGTAGCCGATCTCGTTGGACAGGCTCACACCCACGGGCCAGTGCCACTTGTCGGGCACGCGCACGCGCGGGCGAATGTGATCGCCTACCCACTGCCATCCGTCATTCGGCTGAATGCTCGTAAAGACGTAGAAGCCAACCTCGGCCCAGTCGTTGATTCCCTGCGTGATTTCGAGAGTTTCGTGTTCGGCGTGGTTGGTGGGCAGCATTCCGTCCTGCACGGTCTTGCTTCCGTCCACGGTGAAGTTGGAGTGGATCTCAACCATGGTCGAGCGCGGCAGAACAGTGTCGGAGCCGTAGACCTGGATTTCGTAGTTGTCCTGAGCGCATGCCAATGGAGCCAGGGCAGCAACGGCGAGAAGGGCAAACATAGCGAGTCGCGGCGGAAGAGTCATGGCTCTAGTAGGGCCGCTGGCTTGGCATCGCGACCGTTTCCTCCATCATGCACGGGAGGCGTCGAAAGGTGCAACTTGCCGTCCCCACACCTGGGGCCCGCACAATTCAAGCTTTGGTGCGTTAGAACGCGGAACTTGAGGGGTTCTAGAGGTGTCTGATGTTGCAGACACGCGCGTGCCTGAGAGGAGCAACTTCCATGGCGTTCTCAATGGCAGGCGGAGGTGCGCGCGGTCCGCAGATTAACGTCACGCCGCTGATCGACGTGCTGCTGACCCTGATCATCATGTTCATGCTGGTCGTGGCGATGGATCCGGAGTATGGAGAGAAAGTGCAGATTCCGCAGCCACCCAAGGACCAAAGGTCCGCGCCCGAGCCCGAAGGCACCGTGGTGATCCAGGTGGTGTGGACTTCGAAAGACGCGCCACCAGCGGTGAAGATCAATCAGGAAGATGTGCCCTGGGAGGATTTGGAGTTGCGCCTGGGGCAGATTTACTTGAAGCGTGCCGAGAAGGTGGCGTTCGTCCGCGGCGATGCTGACGTGAATTTTCTGTACGTCGCCGACGTGATCGATTTGGCGCATCATGCGGGCGTGCGCCGCATCGGGTTGCTGACGCAGGAGCAGGAGCTACGCGGGGAATAATTCTTTCCCGCGCGTCACGAGCCCAGGTTACGGCAGTGATCTCCCGTTGTTCGTGCAGTGTGCTGAGAATGGAGACAGAGAGGGGTGCGCCATGCTGCGGAAATTTCGAACGTCGCCCAAACTTTTCAGCGACTTCAACACACTGCAGTTTGCAAGTGTCATGGCGATGGTCGTCTTTGTCGTACTGCTGATATTCATGACGATTCCCACAGACCACCACGGCTACAGCGTCGACCTTCCTTACGTTTCGCACTCTATCTCAATGCCGGGCGCCAGCCGGGAAGATGCCATGTTGGTCACCATCACGCGCGACGGGAAAGCTTATTTTGGTACAGATCAGGTCAATGTCACGAACCTGGCGGCAAAGATTCAGGACAGGCTGAAGGATAGGGACGTGGAGCGGAAAGTTTACGTCAAAGCGGACATGCGCGCGCGCTGGGGTACTGTGAAGTTTGTGCTGGACGGGGTGCGCTCCGCCGGAATCATCCGGGTCGCATTTCTGGTTTACCCGCGCGCGGTCGCCCCTACGAATTCCTCGCCCGGTTCTTGATCCAGATCGGCGTCCCGACAAATCCAAAGGCCTCGCGGATCTGGTTTTCCAGAAACCGCTGGTAAGAAAAGTGCAGTTTCACAGCGCGGTTGGTGAAGAGCACGAACGTCGGCGGGGCAACCGAGGCTTGCGTCATGTACAGAATCTTGACCCGCTGGCGCATGGGGACTGAGGCGCGCTCGAAGTCCACGCGTTCGATGAAGCGGTTCATCTGTGAAGTGGTCACGCGTTTGCGGCGCTCGGTCGCAACTTCTTCCAACAGCGGAAAGATTTTCTCGGTGCCCTTGCCGCTTTGTGCGGAAACAAAAACAATGGGCGCGTAGTTCAGGAACTTGAGTTCATCGCGCAGCCGTTGCTCGTAGGCGTCACGATCGCCGGGGCGCTTGCTTTCGCGCATGCGCTCAGACTTGGTCGGCCGCGCCACTTTTTCTTTGCCGCTGATTTTCTCAGGATGGATCACCAGATCCCACTTGTTGACCACGATGATGATGGAACGTCCGCTCTCGTGCGCGTATCCAGCGATCGAAGCATCGAGCCGGCTTACACCTTCGGTGGCGTCAATCACCAACAGCGCGATGTCGGCGCCTTCCAGATGCTTGCGCGCCATCACCACCGAAAGCTTTTCGGCCATCAGGTGGGTCTTGCCTTTTCGGCGTATGCCGGCAGTGTCGATGAAGCGGAAGCGGCGTCCGTTGTGCTCGACGATCTCGTCGACGGCATCGCGCGTGGTGCCGGGAATCGGCGAAACGATCGCGCGGTCGGAGGAAGTCAAGCAATTCAGCAGCGTCGACTTGCCCACGTTGGGGTGCCCGATGATAGCGACTTTGGTTTCGTGGGCTTCGGCGGGCGCTGCGTCATTGGTCGCCAGTTGTTGGTCGTTGGAGCGCTGGTCACTGGGTGGCTGCGATTCCTCTGTGTCCTCTGTGGTTAAAGGTTGACCTGGAAGGGCTGCGACCACCGCGTCGAGCAGATCGTCGATGCCTCGCCCGTGCTCCGCCGAAATAGGAAACATCTTCGGAATGCCAAGGCGATGAAAGTCGTCGACCAGCGACGACTGCTTCTCGCTGTCAACCTTGTTCACGGCCAGGAACAGCGGCCGGTTCGATTTGCGCAGCAACCGCACCAGTTCAAGGTCGGGACCGGCAAGCTCGGTGCGTCCGTCGATCACCATGATGATGGCTGCGGCCTCGTCGAGCGCTACGCGCGCCTGCCGATAGATCTCCGACGGAATCAAATCTTTTTCTTCCGGCAGAATGCCGCCCGTGTCAACGATGCGCAGCCGGCGACCTTCCCACTCGGCATCGCCATATAGGCGGTCGCGAGTGATCCCGGGTTCGTCGCCAACGATGGCGCGGCGCGACCCCACGATGCGGTTGAAGAGCGTTGATTTGCCTACGTTAGGGCGTCCCACGATGGCGACTGTAGGAATGCCGGCGGCGGTGGTGGCGAGAGTGCTGGTCGAATTGTAAGTAGGCTGAGTCAAAGTTGGGCGACGGCCCCCGCGCGAAGGGCGCCGGTGCGAAAGACCCGGAATCGCTATTATAGAGACTCCCGTGGCTTTCAGTTCCCAGCCCGCAACTCCCGTGGCTCCGAAGGGCGCAGCTTCCCGCGGCAAAGATGCTTCGTTGCACCAATTCTTCGCCCCCGGCGGAGTGCTCTCGCGCACCCATCCAGCGTATGAATTCCGCCGCGGCCAGTTGCAGATGGCGCAGTCCGTCGAGCAAGCACTGGACGAAAAACGTCATCTGATCGTGGAAGCTGGCACCGGTACGGGCAAAACGCTGGCCTACCTGATGCCCGTGATTCGTTCGGGCAAGCGTGTGATCATCTCGACGGGAACGAAAAATCTGCAGGAACAGCTTTTCTACAAAGATGTTCCTTTTCTTGAGCAGGCACTCTATGGGGAGGCGTCCAGCTCCCGCCTCTCGGTCTGCTACATGAAGGGCCGCAATAATTATTTGTGCCGCAAGAAGCTGTACGACCTCACCGATCAGCCCGTATTGAGCGGCTTGGAGGAAATCGAGCAGTATCGTGCCATCGCCGCCTGGGAGAAGACGACTGGAACCGGCGACCGCGCTGAGTTGGCGGAACTGCCTGAGGCCAGCCTGCTCTGGCACAAACTCGATGCCCGAGCCGAAGCCTGCATTGGCCAGAAATGCAGCGAATTTGCGCGCTGCTTCATCACCGAAATGCGCCGCAAGGCGATGGAGAGCGACATCGTCATCGTCAACCATCATCTGTTTTTCGCCGATCTCGCCATCAAGCTGCAGGCCGACGGGGCGCCCGACGCGGGCATTTTGCCGGAAGCCGCCGCTGTAATTTTCGATGAGGCGCACGAACTGGAGGATGTGGCCGGAAATTACTTCGGCATTTCGGTGAGCAATCTGCGCGTAGAGGACCTGGCGCGCGACGTCGAGCATTCGCTACAGCATCACCGCATGCTTTCGGCGTCTCTTTCCGCGGCCCTGGGAAATTTACGCGAACGCTCGCAATTCTTCTTCTCGTTGCTGCCTCCCGGGGATGGACGGTTTGCGTTTGACACGCGCCGTGAGTTCCTCGAGGAAAACGGAGACGAGTTTGTAGCCTTGAATCAGTCGTTGACCCGGCTGGCAGGCGAACTCGAAGGCCTGCCGCAAAAGCCGGAAGAAGTGTTCAACTTCGTCCGTCGCGCCCAGGAGATTCAGGTGCAGCTCGGGTTCGCGTTGGAATCGGAGGATCGCAATACGGTCTTTTGGATCGAGCGCCGCGGCGGGAGGGCGGGAGGTCGAGGCGGACAAAATTCACGCTCCTCGGTTCACGAGGGAGCGGGCCGTGCCCGGCAGAATGTGTTTTTGCAGGCGACGCCGGTCGACGTTGGACCCATCCTGCGTGAGCACCTATGGTCGAAGCTGGAGTGCGCCGTACTGACCTCAGCGACGCTGGCCGTGGGCGGGGGATTTGAATATATCCGGCAGAGGCTTGGGCTGGAGCATGCCCGCGAGTTGGTGCTGCCTTCGCATTTCGACTATGAGAGCCAGGCGCTGTTCTACGTGCCGCCAGACCTGCCCGATCCGCGCACGCCGCAATTTACGGCAAAAGCCGCGGAGCGCATTCGCAAGCTGCTCGAGATCACGCGTGGGCGGGCATTCGTTCTGTTCACCAGCTACGCGCAAATGAACGACATCTATCAGCGCCTGCTCGGCGAAGTCGAGTTCCCGATGCTGCGGCAAGGCGACGCGCCGAAAAGCGCGCTGCTCGAGGAGTTCCGCCTCGCTCCGAACGCGGTGCTCTTCGCCACCTCGTCGTTCTGGCAAGGCGTGGATGTGCAGGGCGAGCAGTTGAGTTGCGTGATCATTGACCGGCTGCCCTTTGCTGTGCCCAGCGACCCGGTAGTAGCGGCGCGAGTCAAGGCGATCGACGCCGACGGCGGCAACGCATTCTTTCAATATCAGGTTCCCGCTGCCGTGATTACGTTGAAGCAGGGCTTCGGAAGGCTGATTCGTTCGCTGCACGACCGCGGACTGCTTGTGCTGCTTGATAACCGCATTCTGAAGAAGCAATATGGCCGCGTCTTCGTCGAGAGCCTTCCCAACTATAAGCGGACTACGGATATGCGGGTGGTCGAGGAGTTCTTCGGGGCGTGAACTTGTTGGCAGCGGAAGGCTGTGAGACTGTTTTTTTTGGTGTCGGGTCAGTTTGTTTAGGGCCGGCTAGTCGAGCCGGGATGCACCCTTCGCAATAGTGGCGTCCATCTCCTCGAACGACGCTGGCTTGGTCCGACGACCGCGAAACATGCTGCCCAACGCCTTGATGCTTCCCGTGATTGGAATGATTGCAAATTGACCTTCTTTCAATTTCGACGAAGTCGATGCGGTCTCCGGGTCGCAAGCCGAGCGCGGATCGTACCTTGCGTGGAATGGTGACCCTTCCTCTTGAATCGACGATTGGCAAAGGTTCGTCCTCCAAATGTAGATCGACAATTTGCTCGTCGAGTTGAGCGCGGGGTCCGCGATTCTTCCGCCCCTTTCGGGGCTGGTTGTTTCTCTGCTGGGGCGACCGACGGCTTACGCCGTGCGCTGCATTCTTGCGCCGCTTCGCGGCTTCGCTGATAGTGTGCTTTGTTCCCGGTGGCTCAAGCTACTTCTGCTTCTCTGCGGTCCCCGCGTTAGGCATTAATTCCACCACAATTCCCGATGGCTCCGTTTTCGTGTGATACACGCGCTCCGTAGCCTTCACAAAGTCCGCCGGCTTGGCGTCGGGAATGTTGACGAAAGTCTGCGGGTTGCGGTCGGTGAGCGGGAACCAGGAGCTCTGCACCTGCACCATGATGCGGTGTCCCCGGCGGAAGGTATGGTTGATGTCCTGCATGGTGAAGTTGATTTCTTCGACTTTGCCGGGCGCGAACGGTTCCGGCTTTTCAAAGCTGTGGCGGAATTTTCCCCGAAAGGGTTCGCCTCTCACTAATTGCTGATAGCCGCCCATGGTGAACGACGGCGCGCCCACGTCTTTCCTCGGTTTGTCGCGGTCTTCGGGGCGAGGCGCATCTTGTTTGCTGTCCGGGTAATCGGGCGGATATACATCAATCAACTTCACGTCCCAGTCGGAATCCGTGCCGCTGGTGGAAACGAAAAGCCGTGGCGAGATCGGTCCAGCAATCGTGACATCTTCCTGCAACACTGGAGTCTCGTAAACCAGTACATCGGTGCGGCTGTCGGCGAAACGCTGATCCGACAGCATGTATTCCTGCGGCACATTCAGGGCCGCGTAATTTACAAAAGGCACTGGCTTGGCTGGATCGCTCACGTATTCATCGTAAGACGCAGACTCCGCCGCGGGCGCTTCGAACGACAGGGTTCCGTTGGCATGGAAGTAGAGAGTTTTCGGCTCGGCATTTTTCGGCGGCCACGCAGAGTATTGGCGCCACACGTTCGTGCCCGTCTCGAAAACATACGCTTTCGGAAGTTTGGCGTCGCCGTTGCCTTTGAGGTACTGCTCAAAGAACGGAAAGAGAATGTTCTTCCGGTAATGCTCGCCGGTGTTCGAGGCAAAATCCACGCGTCCCAGGTGCTCCCCGTCATAGCGCGCCCAGCCGCCATGCACCCAGGGCCCGACCACGAGTGCATTGAAGATTCCGGAATTGTTTTTATCGATCGAATGAAAGGTCGTGAACGGTCCCTGCAGGTCTTCCGCGTCGAACCACCCGCCCACGGTGAGCACCGCACAATGAATGTTCTTCATGTGCGGCGCCAGATTGCGAACCTTCCAGTAGTCGTCAAACGTATCGTGGTTCACTTGGTCGTCCCAGAGCGCGCTCTTGCCTTCCAGATACTTCCGCAGATTCGACAGTGGCCCGGTTTGCAGATAGAACTCGTAGGCGTCTTTGGTGCCCCAGTCGAAAGGCACGGAAGCCTTCGGCGGGAGTTGCGGATTTTCCTGCGGCTTGAACTGGCTGTAGAACCCGAAGTTCGCCGCCAGCATGAACGCGCCGCCGTGGTAGGCGTCGTCTCCCATGAAAAGGTTGGTCATCGGGGCCTGCGGCGAAGCGGCCTTCAGAGCCGGGTGCGAGTCGATGATGCTCGCCGACGTGAAGAATCCAGGATACGAAATTCCCCAGATCCCCGCATTCCCGTTGTTGTTCGGCACATTCTTGAGCAGCCAGTCGATGGTGTCGTACAAATCGCTGGCGTCGTCCACATCGTGGTTCGACTTCTTGTCGTCGATGTGCGGACGCATCTCAACGAATTGCCCCTCCGACATGTAGCGCCCCCGCACATCCTGAAACACGAAAATGTAGCCCGCCTTATCGAAGTCTGGCGAGGGGCCGAGTTGCGTGCGGTACAGGTCGACTCCGTAAGGACCAACGCTGTAGGGCGTGCGGTCGATCAGGAACGGGTAGGGACGGGAGCTGTCCTTCGGCACGTAGACGGAGGTGAACAGGTGAACGCCGTCCCGCATCGCGATCCTGTACTCATACTTCGTGTAATGCTCTTTGACGTCAAAGTCCGGCGCATCGGGCCTGTTTTGGCCCCAAATGCCAGCACTCAAGCTCAGGATGAAAAGCCAGACGATCGAGCATTTGCGCAGCATGCCTGCTCCTTAGGATGGAATAGCAAATAAGGCAAGCTACATTTCGCCGGGGAGCCGAGTCAAGCGACCGGAGTCAAGCCTCGGAGTCAAGGGAACCTCTCCTGCACCCCATTCCAGCGGTACAATATATGTTTCGCCATTCAACGCAGCCGGCCCTGTTTTCGCGCCCGGTCTGCCGGGGGATCATGTTCGAAGTCACGGTTGAAGATACGTTTGCCGCGGGCCATTACCTGCGCAATTACAAGGGCAAGTGCGAGAATCCGCACGGCCATAACTACAAGATCCGGGTGACGCTGGCCGGCGCCGAACTCGACAAGGCCGGCCTGCTGCTCGACTTCAAAGACCTGCGCGAGGTCATGCGGCACGTCATCGAGCGCCTCGACCACCAGATGATCAACGAAATCGAGCCCTTTACCGTGATCAATCCGTCGGCTGAGAATCTGGCCAAATACTTTTACGATGAGTCCAACGGGAAGCTGAAAAGCGTGACCAATGGCCGGGTAAGAGTAAAAGACGTGACCGTGTTTGAAACCGACACGACCACGGCGAAATACTCGGAATAACAGTTGCCGTCCACAAGTGCGGGCGGGATGCCCGCACGACAGCCGCCGAGACGGCGGCGCCACGATGCAGATCACCGAAATCTACAAATCGTTGCAAGGCGAGTCGACCTTCGCAGGCCTGCCGTGTGTTTTCGTACGCCTCACCGGATGCAATCTGCGCTGTTCGTGGTGCGATAGCGAGTACACCTTCCAGGGCGGCCGCAAAATGGGCGTTGCTGAGGTTCTGGACGACGTCTCGAACCTGAGTCCCGGCGGTGGACTGGTGGAAATCACCGGCGGCGAGCCCCTGCTGCAGGAGCGGGAAGTCGTGTCCTTGATGCAGCGTCTTCTCGACGACGGTTACAAAGTCCTGCTTGAGACCAGCGGAGAACGCCCGCTCGAACTGGTTCCGGCCGAGGTCATCAAGATCGTTGACGTGAAGTGTCCGGACTCGGGAGAAGCTGACACCTTCTGCATTGAGAATCTGGAGGCCCTGTCGGCTCACGACGAAATCAAGTTTGTCCTGAGCAGCCGCGCGGACTACGAGTTTGCCCGGAATTTCACTCATCGGCATAATCTCGCCGAGCGGGTGAACGCCGTTCTGTTTTCCCCCGCCTTCCGCAAAGACGCGACCGGCGCCCGCGACAGCTCGCATTGCTTGCTCGATCCCCAGGAACTGGCCGAGTGGATGCTCGCCGACAAGGTTCCGGCACGGCTTGGCCTGCAATTGCACAAATTCATATGGGACCCGGCCGTGAAGGGAGTATAGGAAAGCGATTGATGATTTCTGATTTTTGATTGTTGATTGAAAACCAGAGTCGACGGGTTTGGGTTTCAATCAACAATCAAGAATCAGCAATCAACAATCTTTTTCATGCCGAACTCAAAGCGATCCCGCGCAGTCGTCCTCCTCAGTGGCGGCATGGATTCCTGCGTCTGCGCCGCCCTGGCAGTCCGCGACCATGAAGCGGCCGCGGTGCACATCAGCTACGGCCAGCGCACCGAGGAGCGTGAGCGGCAGTCGTTTCTCGGCATCTGCCAGCGTCTGAAAATTCACAACAAGCTCATGGTCCGAAACGAGGCGCTGAGTGCGATTGGCGGCTCCGCGCTCACCGACGACGCGATCGCCGTGCCAACAGCGGTTGACTTGGGCCAAAACGTTCCCGTCACCTACGTCCCCTTCCGCAATGCCCATTTCCTCGCGGTCGCTGTAAGCTGGGCCGAAGTGCTGGGCGCGGAAAAGGTATACATCGGCGCGGTTGAGCCCGACAGTTCCGGCTATCCGGACTGCCGCCCGGCCTATTACAAGGCGTTCAACGAAGTGGTCAAAACCGGTACGAAGGACGGCCTCATTGAAATCGTCACCCCGCTCATCGCCATGCGGAAAACCGATATTGTTCGCCTCGGCCTTGAACTGGGTGCGCCCTTCGATTTAACTTGGTCATGTTATAGCCGCGAGGATCGGGCTTGTGGCGTCTGCGACAGCTGTGTGTTGCGCCTGCGCGCCTTCGCGGCCGCGGGAGTGCGAGATCCAATTCCCTACGCAGCGGGATAGACATTTGTTGGAAGTGAGATTTCGATCGGCTGTTCACAATCGGCCAGCAAAATTCGACTTTGCCGGGAGGCAAAATGAAAAAATATTTCGTAATTCTTCTATTCGCAATTCTGGCGCTTGGACTCTGTCTTCCCTCGGCCTTCGCTCAGGCTTCAGGAACGGTCAAGGGCAACTGCCGAGACGCCCAGGGCAATCCCGTCGTGGATGGCGTCGTGGTCTGGGCCAACCAGGACAACGGTCAGAAGTACACCCTCAAGACCAACAAAAAAGGGGAATATTTTTCGCTCGGACTTACACCCGGCAAGTACAACGTGACGCTCTACAAGTCTGCCGATGACCAGAAGGCGGGCAAGGAAATGGACCACGTCAACGGGTTCACGGTCAAACTCGACGAGAACAGCGTCGATCTTGACGTGAAGAAGGAAATGGAGGACCAAGCCAAGGGCAAGGGCCTTTCTGCCGAGCAGGTGAAGCAGATGCAGGAGGCGAACGCCAAGGCGGAAAAGGAAAAGTCGACGGTCGGCAAACTCAACGATAAGCTGAACGACGCCAAAAAAGCGGCCGATTTAAATCCTCCGGACTACGATACCGCCATCGCGGCCCTGACTGAGGCGACCCAGATGGACGCAACCCGCGACTTGATCTGGTTCAAACTGGCCGACTACTACCGGCTGTCGGCCGTCAAGCAAACCGATCCGGCAGAAAAACAGAAACGCCTCGACTCGGCCGTCGAGTCCTATCAGAAAGCGGTGGATCTCAAGAAGGCCACGCCCGACAAGGATCCGGCTAAGCAAGCCCAGAACCTTGCCGCTTACTATAACAACCTGGCGGACGCTTACTACCGGGCGAAGAAAGTCGATGACGCGGTGAAGACCTACGAATTGGCCGCCCAGACCGACCCATCCTCCGCCGGGCAGGCTTATTTCAATATCGGCGCCGTCCTCACCAATTCCGGCAGGCCGGACGAGGCCAATGCCGCTTTCGATAAATGCCTGGCCGCCGATCCCAACCGCGCCGAAGCCTATTACCAGAAGGGCCTGAATTTGCTGGGCAAAGCCACCCTGCAGGGCGACAAAACCATCGCTCCGCCGGGGACAGCCGAAGCCTTCCAGAAATACCTGGAACTCTCACCCACGGGCCCGAATGCGGACAGCGCCAAAGCCTTGCTGGCCAGCATCGGCGCCACCGTGGAAACCAGCTATGGCACCAAGAAGAAGCCTGCCAAGAAGAATTAGTCAGCTTCGGATCGAGCCAATCATGGGCGGCCTCTAACCGGGCCGCCCATTTGTGCGTCTGAACATCGCCCGCTGGTTACCAAAGTCTATGTACTTACTGTCCTTCGCGCTCAGCCCGCGGCGCGGTACAGTTAACTATCTGAGTTTTCTTCCCGTTCTGTGGTGCGTGCGATTCCCGAGGTGTGAGGACGAATGGCAGCGCCAAGCATTGCTCCGATTTCCGTTACATTAGAAGGTTTTTCTGGGACTGGCAGAGTCGCGACTCCGGCTCTGCTGAGCGCCATGTTGCGCGCCGCCGAAAAAATCAGCGATCTGATTTTTTCTCCCGGCCGTCCACCGCAAGTGCAGGTCTACGGCCAGATGATCCCGGTGCAGGTCCCCGGGCTCACCTTCCTCACCCCCGATGACACGCGCCACATTGCCGCCGATCTGATTGGCGACAACAAGCAGGCCATCAACACCCTGCGTGAGCACGGAGCCTGCGACGTTTCCTTCGGCATGCCAGGCATGGCCCGGTTTCGCGTCAACATTTTTATTCAGCGCGGCAGTTGTGCAGTCGTGATGCGCGTCATTCCCACCAACATTCCCGACTTTGCCTCCTTACGGATGCCTCAACAGTTATCCGATGTGACCAAGCTGAGAGACGGAATTGTCCTGGTGACTGGAGCGGCCGGGTCGGGGAAATCGTCCACGCTGGCAGTGCTCATCGACAGCATTAACCGCGAAAAGTACTACCACATCATCACCATCGAAGATCCCATTGAGTTTCTGCACAATCACAAGTGCTCCACCATTCATCAACGGGAACTGCACAGCGACACGCCCAGTTTTGCCCACGCTCTGCGCTCAGCCATGCGTCAGGCCCCGAAAGTAATTCTGGTCGGAGAGATGCGCGATCGCGAGACCATCGAAATCGTGCTGGAAGCGGCCGAGACTGGGCACCTCGTGTTCTCCAGTCTCAATACCATGGACGCTTCCAAAACCGTGGAGCGCATCGTCAGTTCCTTCTCGCCCGCGGAACAGCAGTCGGTGCGCGAGCGCTTCGCCAAGGCATTTCGCTACATCATCTGCCAGCGGCTCATCCCGAAGCAGGATCGCAACGGGCGCGTTGCCGCCTTCGAAATCCTCAAAGCCAATGCCCGGACTCGCGAGTGCATCGAAAAAGGCGAGCGCGAAAACAAGAGTCTGCTCGACGCCATGAAAGCTGGCACCTCCGAAGGCATGCAGCATTTCGACGGAGAAATCGCACAACTGGTTCAAGAGCGCCTGGTCGATCTTGAAACCGGCCTGTCGTTTGCCAGCAATCCCGCGGTACTCGGCCAGGAACTGGCCCGCTAGTTCTTCCCGGAAGATTCTGACTTGCGGCCCGAAGTGTCTATTTCCCGCATCTTCTCCTGACGTATCATCTGTCCATGTCCTCCCCGCCTGCCGGTCCCTCTGTTTTGAGCTTTGAAGAAGCTCGCCGCGTGGTCGAGCAGCAGGCGGCGCTGATTCGACCCAGCCGCATACAATCTGGCGAAACGGAATCGGTCGACCTACTCGCCGCCGCAGGCCGTGTCCTGAGCGAGCGCGTGACCGCCGATCGTGACCTGCCTCCCTTTCCGCGCTCCACGCGCGATGGCTACGCCGTGCGATCCGCAGACTTATCCGAGCTCCCCGTCGTACTCGATGTAATCGGCGAGATCAAAGCCGGGGAGAGGCTCGACCGGATTCCCGCCAGCATTGCCAGCGGGCAGGCCGCGTCCATCATGACTGGGGCGCCCGTGCCCGCCGGTGCCGACGGGGTTGTCATGGTCGAATACACTTCTCCGCTGCATCATCGCCGCGAGGATCATCGGGTCAAGGATCATCGGGTCGAGATCACGAGGAGCATCGCGCCCGGGGAGAACATCGTTCCCCGCGGCGCGGAAGCCCGTGACGGTGCCATGTTGCTCGACCGCGGTTTCCGCCTGAACCCGGCGGCCATCGCCCTGGCGGCGTCAGTGGGCAAGTCGCGGTTGCCAGTCTACAAGCGCCCGCGAGTCGCCGTGCTGACCACCGGAGACGAGATTGTGGACGTCGACGCCTCCCCGGGCCCAACTCAAATTCGCAACTCGAACAGCTTCTCCCTGGCCGCACAGATTCAGCAGGCCGGGGGGGAACCCGTATTGCTGCCCATCGCTCCCGACGAGTTGCAAGGACTGCGCCGACTGATCGCCGAGGGCCTGAAATCCGACCTGCTGCTCCTGACCGGCGGCGTCTCCATGGGCCGTTACGATCTGGTCGAGCAAGTCCTCTCAGAAATGCATGCCGAGTTTTTCTTCACCGGCGCAAGAATCCAGCCTGGACGCCCCGTCGTCTTCGGCCGATCTATCGCAGAAACGTCTATCGCGGAAATGTCTGCCGCCCGTACTCCGGCCGGCGAGACGCCTGCCACCTATTTCTTCGGGCTTCCCGGGAATCCGGTTTCGACCATGGTGACTTTCGAACTCTTCGTCCGACCTATGCTTGAGGCCCTGGCCGGCCAGGCTCCCCACAATCTGGTATTTCCTCATGCACGTCTCAAGAAAGAAATTCGAACCAAGACTGGCCTCCAGCGTTTTCTCCCCGCTATCCTGTCCGGCGAATTCGATCAAGTGGAGGTCGAATTGGTCCCATGGCACGGTTCCGGCGACATCGCCGCAATTGCTCGCGCAAATTGCTACGTCGTCGTCCCCCCGGACCGCGAGCTCATTTCTGCCGGTGAGTGGGTCGAGGTGATGAAAAACGATTGATGATTGTTGATTTTTGATTGTTGATTGAAAATCTCACAGCACGGCGCCGTTGACTTTCAATCAGCAATCAGCAATCAGCAATCAGCAATCAGCAATCAACAATCATTAATCCAAGTATCTCCATGTAAGATAGAACTCGCATGCCGAAGAAACTCTCCCATTACGACGGCGCGGGCCGCGCCCGAATGGTCGATGTCTCCGGTAAAATCCCGACCCGGCGCGAGGCCGAAGCCAGCGCCTTCGTCGCCGTCAGCCCCGCAGTGCTGGCAGCGCTGCCTAACAATCCCAAAGGCGATCCGCTGGAAGTGGCTCGCATCGCCGGCATCATGGCCGCCAAACGCACCGCCGAACTGATCCCCATGTGTCACCCGCTTCCCCTCGCCCTCGTTGATGTCGATCTGCGCCTGTGCGAGAATGGCGTCGCGATTGCCTCCCGCGTCGCAACTACGGCAGAGACCGGCGTCGAAATGGAGGCCCTGGTCGCCGCCAGCGTCGCCGCGCTCACCGTTTACGATATGTGTAAGGGCGCGGACAAAGGCATTGAGATTCGCCACATTGTGCTGGAGCGTAAGACTGGCGGAAAGAGCGGAGAATATCGGCGTGCGAAATAGCGGCGTCAACCTTCATGGCAAATAACGTCAAGCTGCTGCTGGTGGACGACAATCCGATGGTGCTGGCGATGTTGCAGCACGCCTTGACTCCTCTGGCGCAGGTCACCACCGCGACCGACGCTGCCGACGCCCTGCTGAAGGCCGTCGACGATGCTCCTGATCTGCTAGTGTGCGACTACAAAATGCCGGGCATGGATGGCCGCCAGCTAGTCGAGAAGCTGAAGAGCCGGCCGGCTACCGCTAATTTTTCCACGGTGTTGATGGCCAGCAAGGCCGACATCGCGGAGCGGCTCTCGCCGGTTGACGCCGCCGATGATTATCTCGAGAAGCCGTTTTTCCTGAAGGACGCCACGCGCCGCATCAAGCGCACCATTGACCGCATCGCCCTTGAAAAGATGTCGAAGACTGCGCCGAAAGACGGCGTGGTGCGCGGCAGTCTGTCGCAGATGAACGTGATCGACTTGATGCAGTCGCTCGAGATGGGCCGCAAAAGCTGCCAGCTTTCACTCAGCAACGAAGGCGAGGCGTGCGAAGTCTTTTTTGCGGAAGGTCAAGTGAAACACGCCACCTACGGAACGCTGGTGGGCGACGAGGCCGTGTTTAAAGTGCTGCGCTGGACTGGCGGAAATTTCCAGCTCGACTTCGAAGGCAAGACCGACAAAGAGACTACGCAGCTCAATACTCAGGGCCTGTTGATGGAAGGCCTGCGGTTGCTCGACGAATCTTCGCGCGATGGCGGTGCAGAGCCGGAGTCCGAGCCGGAGGCTGCGCCCGCCGAAGCCGCGCCTACGCCTTCGAACCCTCCGAGCACGCCTCCCAGCACGGCCGGTGGAGGCCGCAGGGACGAAGAGGAAGATGTCCTCCTCGATGGCTGAGTCGCCGATGCTTATTTTCCAACAGAAGAGCCGCTGATGGCCGATCTTCCAACTGCCGATCTTTCAAAAGATAAACCACTGGGCCTCACCGCGGCCGTAGTGACCGTGAGTGATTCCTGCGCGCGCGGCGAGCGCCACGATCTTTCAGGGCCCGCGGTGGCGCAACTTCTGCGCAAACTTCACTTCTCCGTCGCCGCGACCGAAGTAGTTCCAGATGATCCCACCCCAATTCAAAAAGTGCTGATTCGGCTGGCGCGCGAAGTGCGGCTCGTCGTGACCACCGGCGGCACTGGGATTGCTGCTCGCGACGTCACGCCCGAAGCTACCTTGGCTGTGTGCGATCGACTGCTGGATGGCGTGGCGGAGCGCATGCGCAGTGAAGGCTCTAAGAAGACTCCGTTTGCCGCCCTGAGTCGGGGCGTGTGCGGCGTACGGGGGCAGGCACTGATTCTGAATTTGCCGGGGAGTCCTGCCGGCGCGGTGGAATCGCTGGAAGCCGTGGTGGAGTTGATTCCCCACGCGATCGATTTGTTAAGCGGAAAGACGGAGCACAAGTAGCACGCGCAGCGCTGAAGTGAGAATGCTCGTGTGGGGACGGGCGCATTCGCCCGTCCAGGCCACGACGGTTTTTGTCGCGGCGGCGCCTTTCGCTCGTGGCGCACGAGGCGCACTACGTAGCGTCCGTCGATACAATCGAAGCTATCGGCTTGTCGTGGAGACCCGCTTTCCTGGTCCCACCAGCGCGCGGCCCGGGAACACATCGGGCACTAGCTTGCCTTCGTCGATCAATGGCGTTCCTCCGACCAGCAAATACCGCACGCCCACACTGGGCTCCATGGGCTTTTCGAAAGTGGAGCGGTCGCTGACGGTCTGCGGATCGAAGATCACTACGTCGGCGTCGGCGCCTTCCTGCAGGCGTCCCTTGTGGTGCGCGGCCGGCGTGGAACGCTCCAGCATTTGAGCCGGCATCAACGTCATCTTGCGCAGCGCTTCCATCAGGGTGAGCGTCTTTTTCTCGCGGACATATTGCGCGAGGACACGCGCGTAAGTGCCGGCATTGCGCGGATGCCCTTCCGCGCCGTCGCTCGCGATCATGACCAGCGGGTTGGGGATGACCGCATCAATCACTTCCTGAGTATTGGCGAAGATCAGCACCCACTGTGGCTTGCTGGAAGTGTGCAACTCGTCGAAGCGCTCTTTGGTGAGGTGCTCGCCGGTGTCGGGCAAGACCAGATTGCCGTAGTCGATGCCCTGTTTTTCGCGCCATCCAGGATTGAAAACGGCGGAATTGATGGCGGTCATGCCGGCGATGTAGGGATAGGCCTCGGTGGTCACGTCGAGGCCGCGTGCCCGCGCTCCTTCGATCAGAGAGATGCATTCGAGCGAATCGCGCAAGCATGTGCTGTTGATGTGAACAATGTGCAGCGAGGCGCCGGTGATCGCCGCCGCGCCGATTACCTCTTCCACAGATTCAATCGCTGAGCCGGGCTCGCCTCGGCCCGCGCTCCGCATATGGGTGTAGACCGGCAACTTGCGCTGGGCCGCAACCCGGAACATGTCGATGACCTCGAGGCGAGTCGCGCCCGGCGTGTACTGAATGCCCATGCCGACGCCGAGAGCGCCGGCATCAATTTCGTCGCGGAGCCGCTGCTGAATGCGCTCGATCTGCTCGGGCGTCGCAGGCTGGTCCGTGGCTGGTCCGCTTTTTGGCAGGATGGTTCCTTCTGGCAACGGCGCGCCGAAAATCAGGGCGCGCGCGGCGACATGGCTGGCTGTCGTGCCGTAATGAATGATCGAGTGTTTTTCCTTCGACTTCAGAAACTGAGCCACGTCCGGGGCGCCGATTTCCATTTCGAGAGCGGTGGTTACGCCGTCGAAGGCTTTCACGCGCTGGCTGGCAAGGTCCTGGGCGTGCTGGTGCAGGTCGATGAAGCCGGGCGCGACGACCAGTCCGGCAGCGTGGATAACGCGCCGTCCACTGAGCGGAGCGGCCGAGATACGCGCGATTTTTCCATCGTGAATCCCGACGTTGCGTACGGCATCGAGGCCGGTTTCGGGGTCCATCACGCGGCCGCCTTCGAGCACGACGTCGTATTGTTGCGCCGCGCCGAAAGTGCTTGCGATGACGACCAGAGCGAGAGTGACCAATCGTTTTTGCATGGGAACTCCGGAGCTTGCGATCATAGCAGGCCGCCTCACAGGTTCTTTCTGCTTCACGTACACTTATGCTTTCCCTTGAAGAGCATCGGACACATATTGGCGCGCTATACGGCTTGGATCCTGGGCCTGATGAAGGTGCTTGGGATCTGGGGCCCGTTTGTGATTGCCTTCGCCGACAGTGCCCTGCTGGGCATGCCGGTAGATTTTGTCGTTGCCCGGTACGTGTATGAAGACCACGCGCGGCTTCTGATCTACGTCGCGATGGCGTCGCTGGGTTCGGCGCTGGGCAGCATTCCTCTGTACATCGTGGGTTACCTGGGAGGCGAAAAAGTACTGCGCAAGCGGATTTCGGAGCAGCGCTTTCTGAAGATCCATCGCTCGTTTGAGCAGCACGAATTCTGGGCGCTGATGTTTCCGGGGATGCTCCCGCCACCGACTCCCTTCAAAATCTTCGTGCTGGGCGCGGCCGTGTTTGAAATGCGCTTTCGCGACTTCCTGGTGGCGATTTTCCTGGGAAGGTTCGTGCGCTTTCTGGTGTTGTCGGCCCTGGTGCTTTGGTTTGGGCCGCAGATCGTCGGGCTTTTCGGTACTGTAGTGGTGCGGCATTGGCCATGGGTTGTGGGGGTTATCGCGGCCGGAGTTCTCGCATGGCTGGTGATGCGGCGGAGAACAACGGCCCCGGCCCAGCCTGGACAGTAACGAGGATGCATCGAATCTCGGTTCGTTCCGTCATCGTTGATTCAGTGATAAGCCGGGTGTGAAATGAATCGAAAGTTTTCGCGCCTCGTTGTCCTGTTCCTGCTAACCGCCTTCCGTGGGTTTCTGGTGGGACAGACTTCTCGTCAGGCTTCCTCGCATCCGCAGGAGTATACGTTTGAAATCGTCGCGGTGTATCCCCATGACCCAACAGCATTCACGCAAGGCCTCGCGTATCGCGACGGCTTCCTGTATGAGGGCACGGGCCGCGAAGGGAAGTCCTCGCTTCGAAAAGTCCGCCTCGAAACGGGAGAGATCGTCCAGCAGGTGAACCTCGATCCCGACCTCTTCGGCGAAGGAATCACCCTCCTAAAAGACAAGGTAATCCAGCTGACATGGAAATCAGAGATAGGTTTTGTCTATGACTTGAACAATTTCCATGAATTGCGCAGGTTTTCGTACTCAGGCGAAGGATGGGGCCTTGCCACCAACGGCCGCGAACTCTTCATGAGCGACGGTAGTTCCGAGATTCGCGTGCTGGATGGCGACACTTTTCAGGAAAAGCGTCGCCTCAAAGTTCACGACGGGTCGACTCCGGTCGATCAACTGAATGAACTGGAGTTTGTGGAAGGGCAGATTTTCGCCAATGTCTGGCACAGCAACCGCATCGCCCGGATTTCTCCGCAAACTGGCGATGTAGTCGGCTGGATCGACCTCACCGGGCTTCTGAGCCCCTTGTATCGTCTCGAACCGGAAGCCGTGCTCAACGGCATCGCCTACGATCCAGTTCGCAAACGCCTGTTCGTCACTGGAAAACTTTGGCCCAGAGTCTTCGAGATCAGGCTCACCCCCAAAGCTCACCGGTAGAAAATTCGCCGTCTTATGGAGCAGCGGCTACCAACGACCTCGACTATGCGGCTGCCGAGTGGTCGCCGGACTTGCCCAGCCATCCGGCCAAAGAGTGCAGCAGGACCGGAGCCCCAAACATCAGCGCAGCGAAAAGCACGTCCCCTTCGGCGGCGCGGCGGAAGAACGGCAGGCCGGCGTCGTAGCAGGTCATCAGGCCGGCCAGGGTCTTCGGGTACATGTCGCCCCAGGCGGCCCAGACCGCGAAGTTGCTCAACAGAAAGAACGAAACCGAGCCCGCCAGGGCAGCGCCCAGAATGCGCACCGCTCCGGCGTTCTGCTTGAGGCTGGTGCCCAGCCAGAGCATGGCGGCATACCATGCCCAGGTTACAAAGTGGTCCCAGGTGAAGGGATACTTGTAAACCAGAGTGGTGAGGATCACGTCCGACGCGGCCAGCAGCGTCAGCGGCACCCACATGCGACGGCGCGGTCCGCGTGCTCCGAAGAACAGCAAGGCTGCGCCGACTGGCGTGAACGCCATCGGATGGGGGATGAACCGAAACGCTACCGCGAACAGAACGAATGCGTATACCAGCATGAATCACCTCAAAGTCAGAATCTTATTCTGGGCGCTGGAGCGGGGTGGCGTCAAGGGAGGATCGAGCGCGCGCAGATTTTTTACAGCGGACGATTCGGGAGTTGCCCGTCTCCGCGGCCGTCCGCCGCGCTACGGCTGGCCGGGTTCGGGAACCACGACCAGGCCCTTTCCCGTGTCGTAGACATCACCGACCACATGCAGGTTCTGGTCGATCTCCACGGCTCGGCTCAATGCGCCGCGACTCCGGCGGCTGAACATCGCGGTTCCCATCCCCTCATAACGCAAATCCCGAAAAAGCACGATGGACCCCTGCTGCGGAGGCTGCAGGGTTTCGGTTTCTGTAATCGGATACTGCGCCCAATCCAGAAACACGCGTCCCACGTAGGACTTCTTCGCCGCGAGGGTAACGGGCGTTTCTTCTGGTTTGTAGCGGAGTTCCAGTCGTCCCTCGGGATCGACCTCCGGCCCCAGCGAATTCACCGGAGCCAGCGCGAAGAATGCAGGAGTCTCGACTACGCCATCCCAGTGGAAGGGATCGATCAACTTGGGATAGGCCGAGACCCGCAAAGGGTCAGCTCCGTTGTAGGTCCGAGCCTCGAGAGCATTGACGGCGCGCCGGTGTTCGTAATCGCGAAGCCCCCACAGCATGACGATCCCGGCCAGCGCCAGTGTGGCGGCGACCCGGCCGCGGGGACCGCGATTGCGCGCGCCGATCTCCTGGTCGATCAGGCCGAACAGCGCCGGGATCACCAATCCCAGAATCAGAAAGGCGAGCATCACGGGCTCAACGATGAACACGATGTCCCACGAATACCACTTCGCGGAAAAGGGCCAGAAGGGCCGGACGCCGTAGTTATTCGTGAAGTCGAGCAGAATGTGGCTGAGCCCCGCCAGGCAAGCGTACAGGTAGAGCAGCCCCCAGCGCGGCGGCAGCTTAGGATCCTTGACCTTACGCCCGCGAAGACGCCAGATGAGATACACAAATGCAACTACGACTACAGCGTCGAGCGGGACGCCGACGAAAGAATGAGTGAACCCGCGATGGTGAGCGAACCCGAGCGCCGGACCGCGAAAGCCGCCCAATATGTCCAAGTCGGGCGCTTCGGCGGCGAGCGTGAGCGTGAGCGTGGCCAGCGCGGTCTTGCGGTTGAGCCCGGCACGTCCCATGCACGCGCCGGTCAGAAAGTGAGTGATAGGTTCCAAGCGCTTCGAGGATTCTATCGCAAGGCAATCTTCCCTGCGCGATGTGCTACTCAGCGCGGCGGCGCCAGCAGGCTGAGTGCGTTCGGAACTACCGTGATTTCCGCCGGCAGCGTGCCCAGCAGTTCGCCGTCGGCCTCGACGTAGATCTTGCTCCGACCTGGCGACGAGGTCGAGGACTCTTGGTACTGGCAGGCGACTCGCGCACTGTACGCAAGGTCGATCCCGGGAATTGTCCAGCGCAGCCGCAGCAGCCCGCGGGTCACGTAGGCGAGATACGCCAGGCGACTCCCGGTGCGGCAGCAGACCAGCCGCATGTCGTCCCGGTCCAGCGATGCTCCCGGAGCAAGTTCCCGAACCACTCCGCCAAACTGCCGGATGCGCACGGCGATCAACTCGGTTACTTCGGCGCGACGGGGCGCGTCCGAGCCGACCTCGAAGTACTCCGCCACAAAACGCGTCATGGGATAGGTCAGCCAAAGCTTCCAGGCTTTCGCGTAATAGGCGGCCATGCCCATGCGCTGCTTGGTTCCGCTGTGGAGCTTGTAGAAAAGATGGGCGTCGACTCCAATGCCGGCCGCAACCACGAAATAGCGGTGCTTGGGATTGCCCCGCAAATCCGTACAAGCCACGCGCCCAAGCGCGATGCGCCGCGGCGTGTAGTGCAGCGACGCCTTTGCCGCCGCTACCACCTTGAGTGGAAGATTCAGGTCGTGTGCCAGTGCGTTGGCGGTTCCCAGCGGCAGAACGGCCAGCGCGGCGGGCGAGTTTGCCACCACTTGGGCGATGTTATGAATGGTGCCATCGCCGCCGCAGGCAAAGATCGTGTCACAACCCGATTCGACGGCCTGTCGGGCCTCGTCCCCGGCGTGATACTTCGACTCGGTGGGCACGAGTTCCGCTTCGACGCCGCCGTCCCTGAGCACTGCCAGTGCGGCTTCCAATTCCCGCTGGCGTCGCTTGCTGCCGCCGGAATCCGGATTGTAGAGCAAGGCCGCCTTGCGCATAACGTCGTCGAAGCTGGATTGTACCTGAGCAGGATGGCGCAAAGGGTTGACCAAGAAGATGAGCAGCGGAGATCAGCGCGGTGATCAGACGGTTTGATGAAAGGCAGTCTGATCAAAGAACGATCAGCGGGAACCCCACTCCCACATCCCAAACATGGCTTTCTGGGGCAGAGGGTGCCCGATCTGGCGGGCGAGCATCGTGATCTGGCCGCGGTGGTGCGCGTCGTGCGCGATCAGGTAGCCGAAAAATCCGGCAACATCGGGACGAAAGCCCCGGACCCGGCCATCACTCTCCAACCCGCGGCTGATTAATACGCACAGAGCATGACGGCTGGCTTCCAGCCCGCGCATGGCTTGCGACGGGGTCACCGTGGCGCGATCGAGTTGCTCGGGAATGTCCGCTGACTTCGCGGCTTTCAGCCACATCACCCGCACGTTGTGCATGTGCGCGACCATGGCGGCAATGGTGCGGCCTTTGCCGTCAGGCGGTTTGGCTTTCCAGGCCGCAATCGGAAGGTGGTCGATCAGGTAATGGTTAATGCGGTTGTTGGTGTTGAAGGCGTTGAGCAACGCAAGAGGAATTTGACGCAGGTAAGGATTCGTTACGGCGACCGCATCTAACGGGTCGGGGGCCTTTGGCATCGGTTCGCTTGCGAACGGAGTGGCAAGAAGCTTAATTCTGCATCAGGCATGCGTGCTCCGCAAGGGCGTGTTTTCCACAGCCGATTCAGTGTGATCGCCGTCACGGACAACTATCGGGAACTTTGAACCGCGGCATGGTTTCTAAGACTACAGCGAGACTCGTGTGTCTCGCGGGAAACGCCAGGAGTGCGTGCGCAAAGCCCTCATCATCATCGCCGCAGTTGCCGGATACTCGCTGCTCGAGGCGGGTTTGCTCCTGAGTTCCATCGTGTCCCGCCCAGCAGGGTACGCAGTCCCAAGCACTTATCAATCGGTGGTGTATTTGGGCCAGTTCCTGCTCATCCCCGGCTTGGCCGCGCTCTTGTCTCGCATCATGTACGGCCCGTACGGTTGGCCCCGCAGGACGCTGATGATCTTTCTGGCTGGATCATTCGGTGTTCCGATCGTGGTCATGGTGGCGCTCATTGTGTTGGCCATTCCACTGGTATTGCTGGTATGGGCCTTCGGCGTTAGCCATTTCCTGTTCGCTCTGTTGCTGCCCGTAATCGTTGGCGGCGTGGCATTCGGTTTGCTCGCGGCGGTACGGAAAACAGGGAAATGGAGTGTCAAAGCCGAAGCCGCCAGATGGCTGGCTGAACGCCAGTCGGGAGTCAGTCCTCGCGAGCGCCAATGGCGTATTCGAGGCATCCGTCTTGCGTCTTGCATCCCGTCGGCCATGGTCCTGCTGGCCTTCCTGTTTCTGCCGGAAATCTGGGGCATGCTTTCGCACCTCAGCCAGCCGCAATCCGGCAACCTGCCAGGTTACGAGGTCTCCATCCCCGCCACCTGGATCGTTCTCCGCCATGAGCATCAAATGAACGGGAGATCGTGGGTAACAGGCCTGGCCGTCAGGGGCATGGGCCGCGGCGTCTCCCCGTATCTCCGCGGTGATCCGCCACTTTCCAGTTGGGGCGTCGAGGCCGACTCCGACGTTGAATCTGACGAATCGATGAGAACCCGATGGACGCCAGAAGACAGCGACGTAATCTCCCGCCGCGTCTTCACGATCGGCAGCGACCAGCTTACCTGCCTCGACTACCGCCCTTCCTACCTGCATTACGGAGACCTCTCCGCAGCCTCAGCAGCATATGTCAGGTGTGCCGACGGAAAAAGACTCAGCGCAAGCTTTTCTGGCAAGAGGAGCCAAGTCGCGGCATTCTACGAAATGCTGGCCGGCATCAGCCCGAAAAAGTGAGCCCCCTACCGACGTTGTGGCCTTCCTTCGTGATCCTTCGTGCCCTTCGTGGTTCAAGCCTTTTCTTTCGTCGCAACGGGCCAAGTAATGAGCGTGCCGAGATTTCACTCACCCCGCCCGTTGGCTATAATCTGCCCGATGCCCGCCCTAAAAGATGTCGAAAAAAAGATCGAGGCTCTGCGCGAAAAAATTCGCCGCCACGAGCACCTCTATTACGTTCTCGACCATCCCGAAATCAGCGACGCCGATTTCGACAAGCTGATGCAGCAACTCAAAGACCTGGAACGCGAGCATCCGTCGCTCGTCACTCCGGACTCGCCCACGCAGCGCGTCGGCGGCAAGCCCCGCGAGGGATTCGTCAAGGTCCCGCACTCCTCGCCTATGCTCTCACTGGACAATACCTACAACGAGGAAGAACTGCGCGACTGGGAACGCCGCGTGCACGAGCTCACCGGCCGCAGCGATGTCGCCTACGTCTGCGAACTCAAGCTCGACGGCATGTCGTTAGCGCTGATCTATGAAGACGGCAAACTGAGCCGGGGCGTGACTCGTGGCGATGGCTCCGTCGGCGAAGATGTCACCCTCAACGTCCGCACCGTGCGCTCGATCCCGTTGTCGATTCCCAAAGAAAGATTGAAGAAAGCCGGAATCCCGACGAAATTCGAAGTGCGCGGCGAATTGCTCATGCCCACCGCGTCGTTCAAGAAAATCAATGAAGAGCGCGAGCGCAATGGACTGCCCACATTTGCCAACCCCCGTAATTTCACCGCCGGCACCGTCCGGCAGCTCGACGCGAATGTTACGGCGGAACGGCGCATGGACTTTTTCCCCTACATCCTGCTCGAAAGCGGCCGTACGTATTTCGACCGCCATTCCAAGACGCTCGATGCGCTCGATGCCGTGGGATTCAAAGTCAACCAGAATCACCGACTCGTCCATTCCATGGACGAGGTTTGGGCTTTCATTCAGGAGTGGGAAGCCAAGCGTGATTCGCTCCCCTACGAAATCGACGGCATCGTCGTCAAAGTTGATCGCACCGGCCTGCAAGACGAACTCGGTTTCACCGGCAAAGCTCCGCGCTGGGCGATCGCCTATAAGTACGCCGCGCGCGGCGGGATCACAAAACTGGAAAACGTTCGCTGGCAGACAGGCCGCACCGGCAAACTGACGCCCGTCGCCGAATTGGCGCCAATTCCGATCGGAGGGACCACCGTTCGCAATGCAACCTTGCATAACCTGGACGAAATCCGCCGTCTCGGCGTGAAGATCGGCGACTGGGTCCGTGTGGAGCGCGGCGGCGATGTGATTCCCAAGGTCGTTGAGGTCGACAAAGATCATCCCCGCGGCGACAAAGACATCGAGGATCCCGTGAAGTGCTCGGTCTGCGGAAACAAAGTCGTCCGCACCGAGGGCGAAGTCGATTATCGCTGCGTCAACGCCGACTGCCCGGCGAAACTTCTCGGAACCATCCTGCACTTCGCTTCCCGCGGCGTCATGAACATCGATGGCATGGGCGACGCCCTGGTCACGCAACTCACCGAGCGCGGCCTGGTGAAGAACGTTGCCGACATCTACAAGCTCACGAAAGCCGACCTGCTCAGCCTGGAGCGCATGGGCGACAAGTCCGCGCAGAACATTCTCGACGAGATTGGCGAATCGAAGAAATTGCCACTGGAGCGCGTGATCTACGGCCTTGGCATTCGCATGGTCGGCGAGCGCACCGCGCAATTCCTCGCCGAGCACTTCGGATCGATGGAAGCGCTCGAGCGAGCCACCGTCGAAGAATTGCAGAACGTCGACGAAGTCGGCCCCCGCATCGCCGAAAGCATCGTCGAGTTCTTCAGCATCCCCGCCAACCGGAAATTGGTCGAACGTCTCGGCGCAGCCGGACTCGCCTTCAAAGGCAAGAAAAAAGAGCGCGGCACCAAACTCGCCGGCAAGACATTCGTCCTCACCGGCACGCTCCGGAAATACACCCGCGACGAAGCCAAAAAGATGATCGAAGACGCCGGCGGCAAAGTAACGGGCTCAGTCAGCAAGAAAACAGACTACGTCGTCGCCGGCGCGGACGCAGGGTCGAAGCTCGACAAAGCCAAAGAACTCGGCGTTGCGGTTATCGACGAGGAAGAGTTGGAGAAACTAGCAGGTTAAGCTGAGTTGTTAAGTGAGTTGTCATCCTGAGCGAAGCGAAGGACCCGTGCATCTGGCCCGGAGTTTATAGGTCCTTCGCGGTCAAGAGCGCCGCTCAGGATGACAAGTCCGTATAGGAAAGAGCTACCTACTTCAGCGCCTGCCGCATCCTCCCCCAAGTCACATCCAGCGTCTCCGGCAGCACCCGAGTCTCCCCCACCACCGACACAAAATTCGCATCCGCCACCCACCGCGGCAGCACGTGCATATGAATATGCCCCGCAATCCCCGCGCCAGCCGCCTTGCCAATATTCATCCCCAAATTAATGCCGTCCGGGTGATACAGTTCGCGCAGCACCGATTCCATCCGCTGCGAAAGCGCCATCATCTCCTGCGCAGCATCGACGGGAAGTTTCTGCAACTCGTCCAGATGCACGTACGGCACGATCATCACGTGCCCCGGCGTATAAGGAAACGCATTCAGAATGACGAAGCAATGCCCACCGCGATACACAATGTGCGCCTTCGCGTCATCTTCCTTCGGCGCATCGCAGAACACGCATCCGCCCGCTTTTTCCGTGGACGAAACATAGGCGTAGCGCCACGGCGTCCAGAGGTAATCCATAACAGGGCAGGTTAGCAGATAGGCTACTCGTTCGGAAACCGTAACACTGAAACACAGCTGTAACATACGCACTAATTGCGTTTGACACTGTTCGCGCGCGGTTGCTATAGTCGAAGAGTTCCCATTGGACGCGGGTTTCTGTGAAAAACGTCCGACAGCTGGGATTGTCCAAGCTCACTCGCCAGGGTGGGCCCACCACAACCAAACGACTCGTCCAGCAGTCCGCAAAGCAGGCCCCGCATCCCGTCATCAGAGAGGCATAACCTTGTTCGACGAGACCACCGCCCACAACTCCGAATCCAACTCCGCTGTCGTAACTGAAGAACCGACGACAGAGCAGCTCCACCAGCCCGAACTGAATCCGGCTGCCGCCTCCACCGACACCGACCATTCCGCCGAGACCCACGCCGCCGGTGACCACATGCCCGCCGTGGAAGAAAAGACCGCCGACGACAAGCCCGCTCCTGCCGAGGACTTCGCCTCTGTCCTTGAGACCTTCACCACCGAAGCCGAAGAGGCGGTGAGTGAAGACCGAGTCATCAAGGGCACGGTGCTGAAGCTGACTGGGACCCACGTGGTGGTCGATATTGGCGCCAAGTCGGAAGGCATGCTGCCGCTGGCGGAAGTTCTCGATCACGAGGGCAAGCCCAAGTTCAAGCCCGGCGACGAGATCGACGTGATGCGCGACAAGGGCCCGGCCGAGGAAGGCTACATCAATCTCTCGCACCAGAAGGCGCAGCGCATCCATGCCTGGGAAGAAATCGAAAAAGCTTACAACGAAAAGAAGCCGATCCAAGCCGTGGTCGTCGACCGCATCAAGGGTGGCCTCACCGTCGACATTCTCGGCGCGCACGCTTTTCTGCCCGGCTCGCAGGTCGACTTGCGCCCCATCCGCAATCTCGACGGCATGAAGGGCCAGACCCTCGAGGTCATGGTCATCAAGCTGAACAAGAAGCGCGGCAACATTGTCGTCTCGCGTAAAGACCTGCTCGAAGGCGAGCAGAATGAAAAGCGCTCCAAGACTCTCGAGCACCTCGAAGAAGGCTCGGTCCTTACTGGTGTCGTAAAGAACCTTACCGAATACGGCGCGTTCGTCGACCTCGGCGGCCTCGATGGCCTGCTTCACATCACCGACATGTCATGGGGACGCCTGACTCACCCGAAAGATCTGGTCAACGTCGGCGACCAGATTCAGGTCAAAGTCCTGAAGTACGACAAAGACAAGCAGCGCGTTTCGCTGGGCTTCAAACAGCTCACGCCTGACCCGTGGCTTGACGCTGAGCATCGCTATCCCGAAGGCGCGCACGTTGGTGGACGCGTCATCAGCGTGACCGACTACGGCGCGTTCGTCGAACTCGAGCAGGGAATCGAAGGCCTCGTCCACGTCAGCGAGATGACCTGGTCGAAGCGCATGAAGCATCCGTCGAAGCTGGTTAACGTCGGCGATCAAGTCGAGTGCGTCGTTCTTAACGTCAACCCGACCGAGCGCCGCATTTCGCTCGGAATGCGCCAACTGGCGGCCAATCCCTGGGACTCTCTGCATGAGAAGTTCCCCGTCGGCATGACCGTCGAAGGCCGCGTACGTAACCTGACCGACTTCGGCGCCTTCATCGAAATTGAAGACGGCATCGACGGCCTGGTCCACGTCAGCAATCTGAGCTGGACCAAGCGCGTGAAGCATCCTTCGGAAGTGCTGAAGAAGGGCGACCGCGTAAAAGCAGTCGTGCTGGCAATCGAGCCCGACAAGCGGCGTTTGTCGCTCGGTGTGAAACAGCTTCAGCCGGATGTGTGGGAGTCGTTCTTCGCCTCGCATCACATCGGTGACGTTGTTAAGGGCAAAGTGTTGCGCGTGGCCGCGTTCGGCGCGTTCGTAGAAATTGCGGAAGGCGTGGAAGGCTTATGCCACAAGTCCGAAGCCACCGACGAAAACGGCCAGCCGCTTCACCTGGAGCCCGGTCTTGAGCACGACTTCAAAATCATCAAAATGAGTCCGGAAGAAAAGAAAGTCGGACTCAGCATCCGCGCCGTCGGCGAAGAAGCCTCGCGCTCGGAAGTGGAAGCCTACAAGCAGCCGGTGTCGAGCACGAGTTCGACGATTGGCGAACTGATTTCCTGGAAGCGCGCCAGCAACGAAAACAACTAACGTCACCATCGCACTGTCATCCTGAGCGAAGTGGCAGCTTCGCGATAAGCGAAGCTGCTACGCAGTCGAAGGATCCCTAGCCTACCTGGCCGCCAGCACTTCAGCTCCTCCTCATGCTTTGCCCCTCGCACCACCCTGTTCTAGAATCATTCGTTTGCCATTGCGCATCTCTTCATACTGAGAACCGAGGATTAATACATTGCCCGAAACGATCTACGACGTCGCCATCATCGGCAGCGGACCCGCCGGATACACGGCCGCGATCCGCGCCGGCCAGTACGGCCTGAAGGCCGCGCTCATCGAAAAAGACAGCGTCCTCGGCGGCACCTGCCTGCACGTCGGCTGCATCCCGACCAAGGCGCTGCTCTTCAACGCCGAACTCTGGGATCACCTGAAAGACGCGAAAGAATTCGGCATCGAAGGCGTCGACGCCCGCAAACTCAACTGGGCCGCCGTGCAGGAGCGCAAATCGAAGATTGTCGCTAAACATACTAAAGGCCTCGAATTTCTGATGAAGAAAAATAAAGTCGACACCGTGAAAGGCTACGGCAAGCTCACCGGCCCCGCGCAAAACGGTGTGCTCACCGTCGAAGTCACGAACGACGGCAAGCCCACTCAGCTCAAAGCGAAGAACGTTATCCTCGCCACCGGCTCCGAAGCCCGCATGCTCCCCGGCCTCGAACCCGACGATCGCATTCTCACCAACATCGAGATCCTCAGCCTGAAGGAAATTCCCAAATCGCTTGTCATCGTCGGCGCCGGAGCCGTCGGCGTCGAGTTCGCCTCGATCTACAGTTCGTTCGACACCGAAGTGACGATCATCGAAATGCTCCCCCGCCTGGTCCCGGTCGAAGATGAAGAAGTATCCAAGGAACTCGCGCGCGTCTACCGCAAGCGCAACATCAACTTCCACACCAGCGCAAAAGTCGACAAAGTCGAAAAGACGAAGACGGGCATCGCCGTCACCATCACCGCCGAAGGCAAACAGCAGAAAATCGATGCCGAAAAAATCCTGATCGCCGTTGGCCGCAAGCCGCGCACCCAAAACATCGGCCTGGAGAAAACAAAGATCAAGCCCGACCGCGAGTTCATTAAAACCGATTCGTGGATGCAAACCGCCGAGCCCGGCATCTACGCCGTCGGCGACATCGTCCTCGGCACGCCGCAACTCGCCCACGTCGGCGCCATGGAAGCGCTAGTCGCCGTCGCAAAAATTGCCGGCAAGCCCGGCAAGCCGATCAACCCCGAACATATTCCCGGCGCCACCTACTGCCATCCAGAAATCGGCAGCGTCGGCCTCACCGAAACCAAGGCTCGCGAAGCCGGCTACAACGTGAAAGTCGGCAAGTTCCCCTTCACAGCCAATTCACGCGCGAGCATCGTCGGCCAGCACGAAGGCTTCATCAAAATCGTCAGCGACACCGACTACGGCGAGATTCTCGGCGTCCACATCATCGGCCCGCAAGCCACCGAGCTGATCGCCGAAGCCGTCGCCGCCATGGAACTCGAAGCCACGGTGGAAGATTTGATGTGGACCATCCACGCCCACCCCACGCTGGCCGAAGCCATGCTCGATGCATCCAACAGCGTCTACGGTATGGCCATCAACGCTTGAGTGTTCTGCGGCGAAGCTTTCGATTGAACGCAATGTGAGGTTGCAATGACCGCGAAACCCCCTGAGCCTATGACGGTCGTGTTGGAGTTCATGGATCGTATTAATGCGGCGGATGTAGACGGCTTGTGCCGTCTGATGACGGAAGCTCATGTCTTTACTGACGGGCTTGGCAACAGTTTTTCGGGCAGAGAGAACATGCGCGCCGGATGGAAGACGTATTTTTCCTGGTTCCCCGATTACCGTGTTTCACACGAAGAGATTTTTCAGGAACACGATAGCGTAGCGGTATTCGGGACAGCCAGCGGCACATTCGCAGTAAATGGCAAGCTCCCGGCCGAGAACCACTGGAAGATTCCGGCAGCGTGGAAGGCCGTGGTGCGCGATGGCCAGATCGCCGAATGGTGCGTCTATTGTGACAATCAGCTTGCGCGAAAACTGATGGGCGAGAAGAGTCCGTAACTTCTTCTGACACGCATCCCGTGATCTTCCTCATCCAACTCGGTACCGTCGATTACCCGACCGGCCTCGCGTTGCAGCAGCAGCTCGTCGCCCTGCGCAAAGAAGAAAAAATCGGCGACGTCCTCCTCCTCCTCGAACACAAGCCCGTCATCACGCTAGGCCGTAACGCGAAAGCGGCCAACGTTATCGCATCCCCCGAACTCCTCACCCAGCGCGGCGTCGAGCTCTTCGAATGCGACCGCGGCGGTGACGTCACTTTCCACGGCCCCGGCCAAATCGTCGGCTATCCCATCTTCGACCTGCGTGGTTTCGCTCGTGAAGCGGCGGACGCCTCGTCCGCCCCCGACACCAAACGCAAGACGTTAGGGGTAATCGAATTCGTCCGCCGCCTCGAAGAGGTCCTGATCCGCACCTGCGCCGACTTCGCAATCTCCACCCAGCGAGTCCCCGGCTTGACCGGAGTCTGGACTGATGCCGCGGACAACGAAGCTCATGTGGGGACGGGCGCATTCGCCCGTCCCGGCGAGTCGCCGACTCGCCAGATTTTCGCCGATCCCACCCAACCTGCGCCCACCGAATCCAAAATCGCCGCCATCGGCGTCCACATCTCCCGCTCCATTACATCCCACGGCTTCGCCCTCAACGTGAACACCGACCTCAGCTTCTTCGACCTGATCATCCCCTGCGGCATCAGCGCAAAGCCCGTAACCTCAATGCAGCAACAACTTGGCAAAGAACTCAACCTCAACGTCGTCGCCGAATCCATCTCCCGCAATTTCGGCGTCGTCTTCCAGACCCAGATCCTCTGGCTCGAAACCCTAGGTGCCCTGCTAGGCCACGCAGTCGGAGTTCCGACGGAGCCCCCCCGAACTCCGCCGGCTGCGCGAGGAAGACGATGACCGGACCTGGACGTAGATAACTGTCTTGAGCATTCCCGATGTGGCACGCGCCAACGTATTTTTGGCAGTTGGGCGTTGACTTTACGACACGCGCAGAGCAAGTTCATTGAGAGTCTTGGCGACGTCCCGGCCTGGGGACCGAGAATTATGAGGCTGAACGGATGGAAAAGAATAGGGATTATCGCCTCAGTTGTCTGGATTCTTGGAGCGGGCGCCTATACGTACGATTCAGAGATTGAGCGAGGCTCGTTGCTGAGGTCAGAAGCCTACCTTTCATGCGACAGCGCACCAAAAGCGCCCACCGGCAACATATTCGACCAGATCGCCGCGGGAAATGCGGGCGGCCAGGCGCCCCTTCCTCGTAAGGCACCGGACTCCGAGCCCGGCACGGTTCCGATGCCGCCCGGGGCGGTTTCCGCCGACTCCCTCCCTGTGATGCCGCCCCCTGGATATACAGTGGAAGTTCCCGTGCCGCCCGGCGCGGTTCCCGCCGACTCCGGGGACTGTCATAAGCAAGCCGAGGATTCGCTCACGTTAGCAGTCAAAAATGCCAGGCTGGACGCATCGCTAGCGGCGCTCGTGCCCGTTCCCTTGAGCTGGGGGGTTACCTATCTGGTTCTCTTCCTTGTGCGGTGGGTTAAACGCGGCTTTATGCGGCCCTTTCCAGGTGGATAATATTCCGAAGGCGCGCAATGCACGCGAGGTCGAACACCTTATGAAAGACGTACCGGACAGAGGTCGGCGACAGCGAGTGTTGTTTTTCGATACGTTCGGAGGATATGCCGTGCAAGGGCTCAAGGACCTCAGTGAGATCCGAGATGTGGGCTGGCTTGTATGGTCGTGGCCGATGGGAGATCCCGTTCACGATTTTTGGGTTTCAGGCACGACACTTTATAAGGTTCGGCTGGGAATCTTCGAGGTCGCTGATAACGTAAATCCGGCAGAAAGAAGTGCGATACTGGAAGCAATTTGGGCATGGGAAAGGGGTCTCCATTTCGAGGCCAGTCCCGAAGCCGCAAACAACATATCCGCAACCCGCGCGAGCGGCCCCTCCTAGTCCTCTCTGTCCTGGCCTAGCCCTTCCTGCCGCTCTCGCGATACCATCAACACATCGCGCCCAAGCGCCGCCATACATGGGGATCAACAAGAAGGGGATCAACAAGAAGAAGTCCAAAGCCAGTTCCAACGGCAACCGTCCGCGCAACGGATCGCGCCCCCGCGGTGCTCGTGGAGGGGCGGACGCTCTGGTCCGCCCGGTCGAGCAAAGCTCGACAGGTTCTCCCGACCAGCACCTCCGCACCTACTCCATTCCCGACTACCGCCTCGAGCACCCCGATTTCGCCGTCCGCCAGCGCATGGAAAAAGATCGCCATGGCGCCGAGCATGTCCATTATGAAGTCACCGGCAATCTCGATGCACCAGTTCCACCGATCCGCGACTCCAGATATCTCACCCAGCAACAAGCCATCGAGATCTACCGCTACATGCTGCTCAACCGCAAAATGGAAGTCGCCCTCGAAAACCTCTACAAGCAAGGCAAAGTCGTCGGCGGAGTCTACTTCGGACTCGGCCAGGAAGCCTGCTCCTGCGCCTCTGCCTACGCTCTCGACAAAGACGACTGGTTCGCCCCCATGATCCGCAACCAGGGCTCGCTCCTGGTCCGCGGTTTCGCCGCGAGCGACACCATGATGCAGTACATGGCCAAGGCCAGCTCGCCAACAAAAGGCCGCGACGGAACCTCGCACTTCGGCGACATCGAAAAACGCAACATGGTCTCACCCATCTCCATGCTCGGCGATTTAATTCCCGTGCTCTCCGGCGTCGCCCTCGGCGCACGCCTGCAAGGCCGCAACCTCGCCGTCATGACCTACATCGGCGATGGAGGCCAATCCACCGGCGTCACCTACGAAGGCATCAACTTCGCCGCCGTGCAAAATCTCGGTCTCGTCCTCTTCGTCGAGAGCAATCTCTGGGCCTACTCCACGCCCTCGGAGATGCAGTACCGCTGCAAAGACCTAGCCGAACGCGCCATCGCATACGGCATCCCCGGCGTAATCGTCGACGGCACCGACCCCTGCCAGGTCTACGACGCCGCTCGCGAAGCCGTCGACCGCGCCCACGCCGGCGAAGGGCCGACGCTAATCGAAGCCAAAATGATGCGCATGAAAGGCCACGCCATCCACGACGCCGCCGGCTACGTCCCGAAAGAAATGTTCGAATTCTGGAAGAAACGCGACCCGATCGCAAGATTCGAGAATTATCTGCTGAAAGAAAAAAAGTGGCTGACCGCGAAAGAACACGAGGCATTGGTTAAAGAAGTGGAAGAAGTAATCGAAGCGGAACGGGAGATAGCGGTCAATTCTCCGATGCCGACGCCTGAATCCGCCGAAGGCGGAGTCTTCTGCGAAAACGGCTGCCACGAGATCAAACCAAAATACGGAGCGCCGATAGTGAAGAAGGGAACCAGCACCTACAAAGAAACCGAAGCCGCCGTGCACCTGAAGTAAAGTATCGGCGTTGATCCGCGTGAATCGGCGGAGAAGAATTTGCCTATGCTCCTCACCTACCTCGAAGCCATCCGCCAGGGAATCTGGGAAGAAATGGACCGCGACCCCACCGTCTTCTGCCTCGGCGAAGACATCGGCATCTACGGCGGCGCCTTCAAAGTCACTGACGGGTTTATCGACCGCTTCGGCCTCGAGCGCGTCATCGACACCCCCATCGCAGAGTCCGCCATCGTCGGCGCGGCCTTCGGAGCCTCGCTCACCGGCATGCGCCCCGTCGCCGAATTCCAGTTCATGGACTTCATCGGCTGCGCCTTCAACCAGATCAGCAACATGGTCGCGAAAACGCATTATCTGTGGGGCGCGCCAGCACCGCTCGTTCTCCGCGGCCCCAGCGGCGGATACGTCCACGGCGGCCCCTTCCACTCGCAGAATCCCGAGATGTGGTTCGTCCACAATCCCGGCCTCAAAGTCATCTGCCCGGCCACGCCCTACGACGCCAAAGGCCTCATCAAAGCCGCCATCCGCGACAACAATCCCTGCATCTTCTTCGAACACAAATATCTCTACCGCCGCATCAAAGGCGAAGTCCCCACGGACGATTATGTGGTCCCCATCGGCAAAGCCAACATTGTCCGGCAAGGCCGCGACCTCAGCATCATCACCTATGCCGCCATGGTCCACACCGCGCTCGAAGCCTCTGAGATTCTCGCAAAAGAAAATATCGACTTAGAAATCCTCGACCTCCGCACCGTCTCCCCGCTAGATCGCGAAGCGATCGCAGCAACCGTGAAGAAGACGAACAAAGTCATCATCCTCCACGAACACTCCCGCACCGGAGGCCTCGCCGGAGAAATCGCCGCCATCATCAACGAGGAAGCCTTCGACTCGCTCGACGGCCCCATCATCCGCATCGCCGGCCTCGACTCCGCCATCCCCTTCTCCCCGCCGCAGGAACATCACTACCTGCCGAAAGTCGAAGACGTAGTCCGCGAATCCCGCCGCCTCAAAGCCTACTGATCCTGGATAAGAACGTGGAAGAGCGGCCCTTCAGAGCCTGCCCTGAGCGAAGTCGAAGGGGCTGCGAAACCGTCCCCTTATCGAAGGGCTTTAGCCCCTGCGCTCCGCCGAAAGCTAGCGCCCCACCCCGCCCATCTGCCACAATATTCGTCCGGAGGCCTCATGGGAAAATTCATCCTCGGTGTAAGCGTTACACTCCTTGTCCTCATCCTCGGCGGACTCGGCTTCGCCATGCTCGGTTTCTTCCCCACGGCCGCAAACACAGAGCCTCCCCACATGGAGCACCACCTGCTGATGGCAGCCGTCGACGCCTCCATGGAGCGCCATGCCCCGCGCCTCACCGACCCGCTTACCCCCACCGATCAGAATCTCGAAGACGGCATGAAGCTCTACACCATGAACTGCGCTCTCTGCCACGGAGGCCTCGACCGCAAGCCCTCATCTTTCGCCGTTTCCTTCTACCCGCCCCCGCCCAACTTCCTCTCCGATCCCCCCGACGACCCCGAGTGGCACATCTTCTACACCATCCGCACCGGCGTCCGTTATACCGGCATGCCCGCCTGGGACAAAACTCTCACCGAGCCGGACATGTGGAAGATCACCCTGCTGCTCTCCCACCTCGACAAACTCCCGCCCAACGTCCAGGAGTATTGGAGGACGAACTTCAACGTCGCTTCCAGCACCAGCGACGGAAAAAAAGAAGACGATAAGAAAGAAGAAAAAGAAAAGCACGACCACCACTAAGATCGGAAGTCAGGTGCTACGAAGTTCTGTAAAGCAGGGATTTGCGAGGCAGAGACTGGCGATCGCAGCGCCGTGGAAGAGCGGCCCTTCAAGGGCCGCGCATAGGTCGCGACAAATTACAGGGCTTTAGCCCCTATGCGGCCGTCTGCGCTCACTCCCACCCAAACGCTATAATATCCGTTTGCGTCCAACCCGTTTCGGGTCTGCGCGGTCATAGGAAGGAAATCATGCCAACTGACATCATCATGCCCCAGATGGGCGAATCCATCGTCGAGGGCACGATTACCAAGTGGTTGAAGAAGCCCGGCGACAAAGTCCAGCGCGACGAGCCCCTCTTCGAAATCTCCACCGACAAGGTCGACGCCGAAATCCCCGCCCCAGCCTCCGGCGTTCTGCAGGAAATCAAAGTCACCGAAGGCACAACGGTGAACGTGAACACAGTCGTCGGAACCATCACGATCGACGGCGAAGCCGCCTCCGCCAAGTCCGTCTCGCCCGCACCCGCGAAGTCTGCGCCGGCCCCGGAAAAGCCCGCCGAAAAAAGTAGCGCTGGCGTCCCGCCGCCTGTCGCAGGGGCGTCTCGCCCGCGCAGCCCCGAAGTTGAGCCGCCGCCTGCCGCCGCCGCATCTAAGAACAACGAGGACGAAGAGGCCCGCTCCTCTCCACTCGTCCGCAAGATTGCCCGCGAGCATGGCGTCACTCTCTCTCAAATCACCGGCACCGGACTCGGCGGCCGCATCACCAAGCAAGACATCATGCAGTTCATCGAGAGCCAGGGACCTTCGCAACCGGCTCCCGCCACTCCATCTCCCGCTCAGCTCGCAACCGCCGCTCCGGCGCCGCGCCCGGCAGCTCCCGCTCCATATCCAGGCGACCTCGTCCCCATGACGAACATGCGCAAGCTCATCGCCAAGCACATGATCGAGTCCCGCCGCACCAGCGCTCATGTCCACTGCATGTACGAAGTGGACTTCACCCGCATCGTCAACCTGCGCGCAAAACACAAGTCAGGATTCGAGCAGCGCCACGGCTCCCGCCTCACTTTCATGCCCTTCTTCGTCCGCGCCGCCGTCATCGCCCTGCAGCAGTGGCCCATCCTCAACGCCAGCCTCGAAGGCGAGAACATCCGCTATCACCGCCAAATCAACATGGGCATCGCCGTCGCCCTCGATTGGGGACTCATCGTCCCCGTCCTCAAGAACGCCGGCGACCTCAACTTCCTAGGCCTGCAGCGCGGCATCACTGACCTCGGCGAGCGCGCCCGCACCAAGAAGCTCAAGCCCGAAGACGTCGAAGGCTCCACCTTCACCGTCACCAACCCCGGCCAGTTCGGCGCCGTCTTCGGCCTGCCCATCATCAATCAGCCCAACTCCGCCATCATGGGCGTCGGCGGAATCACCAAGCAGCCCATGGTCATCACCGACAAAGATGGCAACGACTCCATCGCCATCCGTTCCGTCGTCCATCTCACTCTCGGCTACGACCACCGCCTCATCGACGGCGCCGTCGCCGACCAGTTCATGGCCCAGGTGAAAAAAAACCTCGAAACCTGGACCGAAGAAGTCGGCTAGAAGTGCGTACCGAAGAGGGTGCCCCACCCTTGTCGCGTTCTTCGCGACAGAGCCTGCCCTGAGCTTGCCGACAGGGTGGGGATTCTGATCTTGTGCCCCCCTAAGAAGCTGGCGCAATAGTCGTTGCTGACGTAGTACCGCTCTTCGCCCAAGTGGAAGCGTTCAAACACTCCACAGTCCCGTCGATGATTTTCGAAATCCCGTCTTTGAACTTGTCCGGATCAACAATCTCCCGCGCCGCTACAGCATCCACGGTGGCCAGCGCATTTTCCAGAAACGACATCGCGGCATCCTTCTTCTCCGCCCCCGATTTGCTCCCAAACAGCCCTTCGATCCCGCTCACTAACGCAGGGATGAACGCCATCCCTCTCAACAGCTGATTCAGAAAATTCATAACTGATCTCCTTTGAAAGATTCTCTTCTCCAAAACTCGCCATCAGTCCCGCTTGGCGGACTGCTTGCTCGTGCCGTCATGTTGCGCGATCATGCGTTTGATTTCGGCCTGATCTTCCCGCAGTTCCCCGAGTTCAACCTCCGCGCGGATCCGCCCCTCCGTGTTGGTCGCTTCAATCCTCTCCAGATTCACCACTCTCGCCTTCGTAGTTTCAATGTCCAAATCGCGCGTTGAAGTGTTCCGCACGTCCTGCAGCACATAGCCCGTCAGCGACAGCGCAATCGCTCCAATCGCCACTAGAGTTCGGCCGTCGAATGGCAGACGTTTGCCCTGTTCCCGACTTTTCCCGAGCTCGTTCGCGAGGGATTCCCGCAGAGCCTCCGTCAGCGCGTGCATTTCTGCCAGCTGTCCGAGCACCTCGAGTTGAAAATCTTTGGACGTGTAAAGCGCGTTTCGAGCCTGCTTAGCCCCGGCGCCGGCGGTTAGCACATTTCCCGAAGCTTCCTCGCCGTTCATAACGGATAATCCACATGCAGCGCGGCTGCATACCGCGAATACCGTGGCGGCGACGAGCTGTCATACAGCCGCATAAAATAAGTCTGCGTGCGGGCCAGCCGCGCCAAACTGAACGTCTGCGTGCTGAACCGTCCCAGCAGATTCCTGTCGTTCGCGACCCCCCAACCATAATCATGCAGCCGAACCTCAATCCCACCTCCACTCGCGGGCGCAATGCCCGCGTCCACCGAGACCGTAGTCGAACTAACCTGCGTAATCTGCGCCTCCGTCAGGCTCGCCAGATAGTACGACCCGACCTGTGTCGTCGAGAGCCGCTCCGGCACGTCCTGCAACGGAACCGTCGTCGCACTCGATCCGTCCTGCAGCGCCAGCGGCGCCGCCAGGTCATTCGCAAACTCCATCGTGTACATCCCGCGATCATCCGCCGGATCGACCACATCAATACTCACCGCCCGCACAATCGCGTTGAACACGGCGTTGCGCGAGGGCACATTCACCGCGACCGCATCTCCCGGGAAAATATCAGCCGCCGCGCCCGGCAAAAAGTCGCTCCATGTCTCGTATGTGCCCGTCCACGCCAGCCCGCCCGCATCGTCCAGAATCGCCAGCGCCACGTTCTCACAATCCGCCTGCGTCCGTGCGCTGGGAGTTTTCATCGCCCTCACCATCCCGCGCACCCCGTTGTCCGCTCCGTTTTGCAAACCGGTAACGCTCGCGCTGTTCACAACCTCCGCCGCCGCCCGCCCCGAGTTCCGGTAGCTCACCACGATGTATGTGTTCAATGGCGGCACATACAGCGGATTAAACTCCAGCGATGTCGAACTCGCGATCTCACACTGCCCGCCATCCGCCGGCGACTCAATCAATTGCGTCACATAGCTTGAATTCGGTGGCGCCGTTCGTACCTCCGCTATCGATATATGCGCCGCATAGGTATACGCCACGCTGCACTGCATGCTCGCCGCATTCACCAGCGCGTACGTACAAAACCCCGGCGCATTCGCAATCACGCCGTCAAACAACACCGTCGCCGGCGCCACCATCGTCGCCGGATTTGCCGGCAGGGTGATTGGTCCCGTCATCGTCCCGCCCGCCGTCGACAAGTAACTTCCCGATCCCACATTCGACACCGACTGATCGACATAGCCTTTGCTCGCCACGTCTCCCGGGTTCACCGGCGTAGGCACATTCGGCGATAGGCTGAAAGCCTTCGCTCCCGTGATCGTCTCCGCCCCGTTCAGATGCACCACCCCCGCCAGCTGCGTATTCACATACTGCATCGACACCGGCTGCGCCGCCTCGCCCGATCCCGGCGTCGTCCTCACCCCCGCCAGGTTCACCGGAGAAGTCGTCGGCACCACCCAGTATTCGGTTTTCACTTCGCCGGGTCCAATCTGGTAAACCACGGTGTAATACACTCCCGCCGGAGTCGCTCCCGCGTTCGGTACCAGCGCCACGCTGAGCGCCCCATTCGCTCCCAGCGTAACGTTCGTCGCTCCGCCCGCCACCGCCGCCCCGCTCGCCGTCACAAACGCCGGCCATGTGATGATCAAAGTTCCTGAAGCTGCGGTTCCATCCGCTAAATAAACGGTATCCGCAACCGTTGTTGTTGCCGGCCCAGCCTGCGGAACCACCGCCGCTCCGTTGACCATCAACCCCGACCCGGCAATCAGCACCACCGTCAGCAACCAATAAAAAAGCCGCCCGGTAGGGCGGCGGCCCGCGTCAAACATCGTCTCCTCCATCCATCCGAATTCCAATTCCTAGAAGTGAAGTGTGGAGCGGGCACTCCTGCCCGCTGCCCTTTGCCCTCAGCCCATCTCTCCCCCAAAAAATTATGGGAGCCCGCCAGGGCTCCCATCTCGAAAACCTATCTCATCAACAACCGCTCATCTCAATCAATCAAAAGTGTCATCCCGACCGGAGCCGGAGCGAAGCGACGGCGCAGTGGAGGGACCTGCTGTTCCCCGCAAGCCACGAGAAACCAGAAACCAGAAACTGGAGACTCCAAACTACTGCCCAATCCCCAGAAACCTCTCCACGCTCTCCACATACACCCCCGCAAAATCCGCTACCGGACGCCGCGCCTCAATCAGATGCATCGCATCGTCCATCCTCCATCCCAACGCTCCCAGCAGCGCCAGCGCCATCATCGGCGCACGATGCACCCCCGCCGCGCAATGGATGAACACTTTCGCATCCGCCTCCTCCAGTGCCGCCAGTGCAAAATCCACGCCTCGCCGGAACAAGTCCGCCGGCTTTGCCTCGAAATCGTCATCCGTCGGATTCCACAACACCTCGATGCCCTGCGCCCGTCCCAGCGCCGTGTCATCGAATTCAATCTGCATGTCGATGATGTGCGTGATTCCTGCCCGCGCCACCTTCGCCATGTTGTCCGACGTCCAAATCCCGCCCCCGACCGCGATCCGGTCGGTCAACCATGTAATATCCATCCCAATCCTGTATGCCGCGGACGCTCTTGCCCGCCTCCGCGCCTCGACCCCAACCAGCCGTTTCTGGGTACCCGGGTGCCCCATTTCTCGCGCGCCTTTTGCGCGAGAAGTGGGGATCTTGATCTCCGATTTCGCCCCCACCCAAACCGCCACCGGTTCTCGTCGCACTGCCCAGCCCCTCAATTCTACGGCATCGCCGCGCTCTGGATTTCTCGCAGTACCGGCGCGAAACAATCAAAAGTAACTCCCAATTCCGATTTTCGATTGAACCAAAATCGCTCACGTAGCCCCGGGCGCATTCGTCCCGGGCCGCATCGCCTCGCTCTCACGCCAGCACCGGATCCTTGCTTTCGCCGTCCCCCTCCGGCTCACCGCCACACGCCTTTCCCAAGTCCGCCGCCGGCTTCTCCGCGCTCTCCGGTTCGTCGCCTTCGTCCCGCGCGATCGGTTCCTCCGGCAGATTCAATCGGTGCAGCAACGTTCTCGCCAGGCTGTCTTCCTCCGCGCTGGCCTGGCTTCCATCCGTCGACGCCGGATAGATTTGCGCCATCTCAAGCAAGTACTTCACCGTGGCCAGCTGTCCCTTCTTTCCCTCGTCGATCACCGCCTGCACCATGACCGCGGCCTCCCAATCCACCATCTGCGCAATGTCCTTCCGCACTTCTGCGGGATCAAGCGTCTTCTTCGCGTGCTTTTTCTTCCCCGTTTTCTTCGCGGTCGTCTTGCTCTTCGCCTTTTTTTTCCTGATAATCGCCCCGATTCGGATCACTTTGATTTTCTCAATTCTGCCCAATGCAGCCCCCAAACGCCGAGGGCGCGCCCCAAGGCGCGCCCTCAACTAGAGATTTCTTTTTTCACTCTATGAATTAAGAATATCAAATCGCATTGGGTAAACCGGAAATTTTTCAAACTTTATATTTCCCATCTGCACAATCACTTGCGGCGATTTGGTCCTCCAGACCCCCTTGACAACAATTTTCCCGAATCGAGACGACCCGCTCCAGCAGCCCCACTTCCAACAAAATCTCACAGAAAACGTCCAACACGATCGGAACATACGTCCGCACCGTCCTCTCGTTGCACCCCAACAGCCTTCCAGTCGCTTCCAGGTCATGCTCCTGCAGAATGTGTCGCGCAATCAGCTGCCGTGAAAAATCGTCCAGCCGGTCCAGGCAAGTCTCCATGTCATGCACGAAGATGACGCGATCTTCAAACGTGACCACCGTGTACGCGGTCACCTTCGCCCGGAAGAATTCTGATCCCAATAGCGACGGCAACCGCCCCGCTTCAATCGAGTACCGCAAGTAGCGCCGCAACATCCCCACGGTCCGCCCTCGATAAATTTTCTGTTCCCGCTCCCGATCGTCCTGCTGCCGCCTCTGCAGAGCCGCCACAGCCTGCGGCCCGGCCTCCTCCACCGTGGTCTCGCCCTTCGCCGGAAATTGGTGAGCGGCCAAATCCTCCCCTGGTGGTTTTCCACTCCCGGCTCGCGGCCGCCGCGAAGTGTCAGCGCTCGCGCAAATTTCCACCCGCTCCGCTTCGGCCATGATGCCCGCAGTCCTCTCGCTCATGCTAAGGTCATTCATGCCGCACCGCCCGCTTCAAAGTCTCGAGCCTCCAGGTCCGAAGCATCAAACTCCGAAGCATCCAAGTCCGGAGCCTCCAGGTCCGCCACCTCTTCCTCCTCGACGTCGCGTTCGTACTCCTCGACCGCCGTGTGTGGACGCACCGGAAGAATGAGCCTGCCCTTTCTCCTCTTCGGAGCCGGCAAGTCCGCCACTTTTGCCTGACACTTATCGCAGTACACGATTCCGGCGCCCCGCTCCCGCACCCACAACCCTCCGCAGTGCTCGCAATACTTCAATTCCATTCCCACTTCGTTCGCTTCGCTCTCAGGTTTGCGTGTCATCACTCCTCCAAAGTTTCTAATTTGAATTCTCCGCTCGCACTGTCCGCGCCATTCCGCAAAGCGCGAAGGCCGAACGCCCAAACAAAAAAGCCCTGCGTCGATCCCCGCCATAGTTGGCGGGAACCGAACGCAGGGCTCGTTTCTCTTACGATGACCTGCTTGGGCTATTTAGTTTTTATGCAACTCCAAAAAAAGCAGCTGCAGCAAATGCAACTCTAGAAAATACAGTTCTGGAAAGCCGGTCCGCATCGCCGCCGGCCCAGTCCATGCGGCTACTTCTGTTTGCCCTTCACCGCCTCCGCTCTACAGTTCCTGCGGGCCCTCTTCGTCGGCTTGCGCGCCATGGCGCTGCGGGAAATAGCTTTCCTCGTAGCCTGACTTCAGCACGCGCCCGTTTTGCATCACCACGCTTACTTTCCCCGTGAAGCGCAGCGACCGCAGCAGGTGCTCGATGGATGCCGATAACACTTCAGCCGCCTTCACCTTCCGTCGAAATTCGCCGAAGTCCTTTTCTTCGTTCGAATTATCCGGTTGACTCGTCATTTTTCTAGCATCGAGCATATGGGCCCCTACAATTTGGCGATCCTATAGCTGTGAATTTTCTCAGTCAAGGTTGGATACACTTCCACGCCCTGTGGAAATCTTGCGACTGGGTCAGTTGCACGTCGGAGAGAAAAGCTCCACACCCAAGGGCAGGAAGCATTGCCGAAACATCTCGTCTTTAGCCTGTGTTTCCTTCGTGATACTTCTTGTCTTTCGTGGTAAACGATCTTCAAACTGACCTCACTACGGAAATCTTCCCGACTCAGCGCCTCCCGATAAACCGGTGCTATACTCCGGGCCATGAAGTTCAAAATCCTGCAAGATAACCTTCGCAAGCTGCTCTGGGAGCGCATCGAAGCAGGGGAACTTACCGGTCTGCAGCTCGCCCAGCACACCGGATTCAAGCAGGCCCACATCTCCAACTTCCTCAACCGCAAGCGCGGCCTCAGTCTCGAAGGCATGGACAAAGTCCTCTCCGTCCAGCATCTTTCCGTGCTCGATCTGCTCGATCCCGCCGAGGTCAACAAGCGCGCCTCCATCCTGCCTCCCAGCGCCGACGAATTTGAAAACGTTCTCCTCACCGATCCCTCCACCGCCGCCACCCAGCCCCTCATCACCGCCCTGCACGTCAAAGACATTCTCAAGTTCAAAAAAACCTTCCTGCACAGGCTGAAAGCCGAATCCGACGGCGACCGCTCCGGCTGGCACCGCTTCGTGCTCATCAAGCTCGATGCCCGGGAAGCCGTCAGCATGTATCCTCGCCTCATGCCCGGAGCAACGCTCCTGATAGACCGCCATTACAACGCACTCAAGCCGTATCGCAAAGCCGAACTCAATATGTACGCTGTTCTGAAAAGCGATACTTGCACGGTAAGATACGTCGAAGTCGCCGGAAGTGAGCTCATTCTCCGCCCCCACAACCAGTCTTCGCCCATCGAAGTAATCGCCATGGCAGACGGCAAACGCGCCGCCGATTACCTCGTCGGCCGCATCTGCCACGTGGGATTGGAAACCTAGCGCGCAGGGGCGTGCAGATAATTTACGGCTGCTTCGCAGCCTTCCCTTGATCGCTGATAGTCAGCGAGTCATAGGAGTAGACCACCTGCTCGGCATAGAGCACTTCCGTCGACCACCATCCCAGAACGGTGGCGGCGGTAAGAATCGCGGAGACTACAACCAGCGGCGGCCAGCGTTCTTCCAGCCAACTGGATCTCTTTCCTGCTTTTCTCGTGGCGCCGTTTTCCTTCGGGTGGTGGGATGGGTGGACCCCATCCGACGGCCGCGGCACCGGCGGCCTCCAGACTAACCATGCTCCGGCCCCCGCCAGCAGCAGTAGGGTGAATTCCATGTAGGGTGGATCGGAAGGCACGCGGTCGAGGAAATGGTGACCCACGGCGATCAGCCCCACGATCAAGTAAAGAATGGGCACCGGCACGAACACCCAGCGCAGCCATGAACCAGCATGGTCGCGCCTGAACTTCGCGCCCCAACCGAACAGGCATAGCGAGAATCCGATCACCCCGTTAAAGGCCGCGCCGCGCAGCACCATCACCTGGTCGTGCAGCTGGCGCAGCCGCACCGTGTAGTCCCCGCCCTTGTCCATGAGAGCGTTTTCCTGGAGGCCGAACAGATCGTACGCGGTGTCGTTCAATTCGTGATCCTGTTTGGCGCGGTCCTTCCAGTCGGGGTCCAGTGGCAAGGACCAGCTCAGGTCTTCCTTGCACAACTCTTTCACCCCTGGTTCGCTCTGGAAGGTACAGATCTTGTCCGCCAGCACAGGGTTTTCCTTTCCCGCGGGCAGAAGATTAGCCTTGTCGCTGTCGCAATAAACGCTGGTCAGGATGCGCTTTTCCGTCACGCCGTCGCGAAACAGCCGGCCCAAGATCTCAACATGAAGGTCGTTGTCGTCAAAGAAATCCTTTGCTGTGCGCGACACCGCAGAGCCCAGAGTGTATGCCATGGCGAACAGCAGGACGCCCGCCACCGCCGGCTGGTTTTGCTTCCGCACCCAGCGGAACAGAATTTCAAGGCTGCTCTCCCCGCTGAGAAAAAACAGGTGGATCACCAGCACCACCCACGGAAGCGCGAGCGCCCCCACGATGGTGGTGTCGAATGCAATCGTGAGAGCGCCCATGGCGTGCCTCCAGTCCTAGGTCAACTGACGTGTGAACCGACAACGTGAGTTTGGCCTCGCGACTTGTTTCACGCGGGCAGCTTGATGGCGGCGAAGCGAACCACCCCATTGCCCGCACCCTGTGAGCGATCGAACACCGTGTAGTAGTTGTTCATGAGCGGCAATCCGAGGATAGATTGATTCACCGGGTCGCTCGAACCTGCCGGGGCGATCTGGAATTGGCTGATGCCGGGAGAGGGAAAATCCTCTTGCCAGTAGGTTTGCGGCGAGCAGGTCAGCGCGACCGAACCGCCGTTCGCGCCCGTGAGGTTGAAAGTGATGGCCGGCCACTCCGCAAGATTCAGCATGGAAGAGGAAATGCCGTGCTGCGCGGCATGGCGAATGGTGCCGACAAACTTGACGTTTATTTTTTCCAGGCCTGCCAGCACCGCTTCAAAAACGTCGTTGGAGAGCACCAGCGCGCTGGTGCCGGAGTCGACAATGCAATTGGACGCGGCTCCGGCATACTGGGGCTGCAGAGGCTGGGCCTTGACCGCCGGGCGATTGCCAACCTGAACGGAAATCAGGTTTACGTTGTAGTAAACATCGTGCAGCACGTCCACGTCGAGGAAGTCGCCGGTGTAGAGTTCGCCTTCCTCGGAGCCGTCGTCGCCGCCGCCCAGGATGAAAATGCCCTGGTTCCAGGGATCGGCGGCAATCGCCGATTTGTTGTTGCTGGCGCAGCGCACCCAGGAGCGCAGGGTGTAGAAGGCAAACTTGTTGAGAACAAGCCCCTGAGCTTCCAGGTCCGTGAAGTAGGGTTCAATGTTAACCGGCTGCATGCTCTTGGTTATGTTGTTCAGCTGCGTCGAGGCATTGGCGAAATTGCCGGCCGGGAACGGCCAGGGGAAGGTCACGGGCGGGTTAACCTTCTGGCCGGTCAGGTAGGCCTTCAAGTCGAAGGCCGTGTTCAGGCTGTCGTAAGCCAGTCCCATAATGCCGTCAACGCCGGTGAAGTTATTCGGGGCCTGGGAGACTGCGATGGCGATCGGCGCCGAGGGCAGGGTCAGCTCGTTGCCCTGAGTATCGCCGAACGTGAGCGCAGTGGTGACGACTGGGCCGATCCACCCCCCGGTTCCGTAGAGCACCTGTTGCGCATACGAAGTGGGCTCCATGTCGGTGTCTTTGGTTGCGTCATACACCGACGGCACCACGGCCAGCGTGCTGCTGCCAGTATCGAGAATCACGTTGGCCGGAACCCCACCGCTGCCGATCCGAATGGCCGCGGAATAATCGCTGCCGTCGTAGATGTTGGTGATGGGAATGCGAATCGTCTGGGGCGCGGCACTGCCGGAGGACGAAGCTTTGACGGCCCGGACGTTATGTTTCGTTGCTCTGTGGGTGGACTTACTGGTCTTCGGAGTCATTTTTTCCCCTTTCACAATCAATTCGAGATTTTGTCGTTTGCGGCCGTTGTTTGTGCCCAGCGTTATCGCATAACGCGGGCCCCGTTCTAAGATTGCGCGTTACTTCAAGTCCGCCAAATCGGCCTGCAACTGTGCCAGGTCGAAGCCCTGGGGCGCCTTTTTGTCTCCATCCAGATAGTCCGTGCTCAGGATGGCGTAGGCTTCATCGCAGTAGGCTTCCCAGAACGACCAGGTCATCACCTGCAACGCTCCCCATGTCACCACCGTCACCCCCCGCGGATCGTAAGCCACCACCGGAATTGCGTGTCCTCCCCATGAACCGGGCTTGCCGTCACCCGTGGTTCCTCCCGGCGGCACCGACCAGGGCTGATGATTCTGCGTCTGGGCTTGCGCGCTGATGGGCAACTGCACCCCGATGTAGCAGCCTTCGAAGATATAAACCGAATCCATGATGTGCGTATGGTTGCCGGGTTCGAGCGACGCATACGCGCCGATCTTGTGTCCGGCGATGCCCGTCTGGCGCCAGTAGTTCAGCACGTCGACCTCTTGCGCGCCGTTGTCGTTGGCGCCGGTCGTTGGGTTGTAGCCAGTGATGGCAGAATACGCCGCGACGATCTGCTTGTCGGTGGGCGTCACCATCTTCTTACCCGCGTTCGCTGTCCACTCCATGATCAGATGTCCGGCCGCCGCGCAGGTGCAGTCCCCGATCTGGTCGTTGTCCATCATGCCCCAATCGGATCCCACCTTTGGGCTGAGATCAAGACTGGCGGGCGGCGTGGGCAGCTCCGCGGTCAAGTAAGTGGCCAGCAGCAGCGCGCGCGGATCGTGCCGCGCTGTCCCTTTGCCCAATTTGAGTTTGCGCGGATCGATCTGCATCTTCCGGTCCGATCGCATGGCGACCCCCTGTCGCGAGGCAATTAGTGCGCTTTCGAGCTTCTTCACAGCCATATGGGAATCTCCTTTGGCGAGCCTTCAGGTTTTCGCAATTTCAAACACAGAATTTCGAAAACAGGTCCGGCTGCTCGTGAAGTGGAAGGGGGAAGCCGCCTTCTCGAACCGGAAATGCTGCGGGGAAGAAATCGGGCGAATCTTAGCCCTGAACCCGCGCGAGGTCAACCGCACACCAGGAATTGTTACGAAACCCGAACAGAACACAGTAGGGTAGGCAACGGAATGAGGGTGCCCCATTTCTGCCGCGCCTTATGCGGCAGAAGTGGGGTTCTTCCGCCAACTTATCGTGTAGGGATGCCGCCGCTCGCCCGCGGGTTCTGGTTGTGCGGACCCTGGCCATGCGGATTCTGCTGCAGGATCAGCTCTTCGATCCGCGACACGAATTTCGGCAGGTGGCTGGTCACCGCTTGCCCGAGGTCCGGCCCAAACTCGTGGAACAGGTTCATCCCCGCGTCGTTGCCAATCGTCGAACCGAAATCGCTGAATGGCCCCGAGGCCGAACGCCTCCAGTACGGGCGTGAGGCGGTGTCGGCGGCGATCGAAGTGGCCACCCGCAGGAAATAAGAAGTGTTCAGCCGCCGCGCTCCTGACTCGTCCCGCGTCCAAAAAATCCTCGAAGCGGCGTCCGTGGCGCGCCCGATCAATCCGTCGCTCGACGACGCCTGGTAACGCGAACCCGGTGGCAGCGTCGGCGGATAAAGATATTTGTCCCAAAAGAAAGCGGAGCCCTTTGGAGTCGGGACGACCCGGTCGGCGGCGTCATCAAAAAGAACGGCGGCGCTCGGCGGCAGTAAAGGGGTCACCTTGGCCGCCTGTGTCTGCGGAAACACACCCGCGTTCCCCGCGCCTGCGCTAAAGGACATGCGCGGCTCAACCTCGGTTAGTCGGAAGCGATCTGTTTGGGTGAGTCGTCGTAACCGCCAGGCGGCGGGAATTGCCGCGCTCGGCATGGGCGCGTCGGGCAGCGGGGCGTCTGGAGACGATCTCCACGCCCCGCGCTCCTGGCGCTGCCTGTCGGTACTCCCGAACGGCAACCCGCGAGGCCCTTCCCCCAAAGCAGGTTCGCTCTGGCAGGACGCTGCGCGAGCCGCTAGCAGGCAAAAGCAGATGATCCGGAAAAGTGTAATCCGTTTCACCATAACTGAAATTTGCCGTCGGCAAACCCCTTTGCGGCCATCGCTTCACGCGATTCCGCTGCTAAACACACCCTGCCATAAGCACTTTGCATGCCAAAATCCCGCCGATGTTTCGATGCCAATCGCGACTGCCCCGGTTGGCCGTTTTTTCCACGTAGCCCCGGACACATTCGTCCGGGGCCGGTCCGGCCGGAAGGCAAGGTTCAGGCTGGAATTGGGATCGTGGTGCAGATTGAAAAGAAGGTTCGTATCAGGGCATGTCTTCAGGCATGCCACGACCGGTACACAGTCTTCTCTCGGCTTTAGCCGCCGTCGAGCCCAGCCTCAGCGGCTAAAGCCGTTACATCTCAGCCCTTCGGTGGCATCGCTAAAAAGCGATGCCTTGATACGGATCATTCTTTTCAAATTGCAGAATTGGACAGAATCAAATTGCAGAATTGGAGAGAACTGGCCCGATGCCGCACGTTCGTCTTGATCGCGAGATGTGATCGCGAAATGAGGCTCGCCAAGTGAAGATCGCAGGTTGCCGAAGGCCGTTGTAATTCGCGCAGTTACAGCCAGAAGTCCCGGTTGGGCGCGGGGATCGGACTTTGGCCGGCGCTGGCGGCCCGTCCCACGTTGCGTTCGACGCCGGGTTCGATGCTGGGTTCGACGCGGTTGCGTCCCGCATTCTTGGCCTGGTAGAGCGCGACGTCGGCGGCGCGCAGCAATTTCTCCATCTCCGCGGCAGTCTGCCCGGTGGCCACGCCCAGGCTCAGACTGACCTGTACCCTCGTCCCGGCCACAATGATGCTGCAGCCAGCTACGTGGCTGCGCACGCGCTCAGCCAGTTCCCAGGTCTCGGCCAGGCCGCAGCCGGGAGCGACGATCAGGAATTCTTCCCCACCGCAGCGTCCCACCGAATCGTACGGCCGCACCACCGCCGCAATGCTGCTGGCAATGATGCGCAGCACGGCGTCTCCGGCGGCGTGCCCGCGGCTGTCGTTGATGGCCTTGAAGTGATCGACGTCGATCATGATCAGGCCCACCGGTTCGTGATCGCGTTCCGCGCGCAGCAAGTCCCGCTCCAGAATCGCCAGAATCGCCTTGCGGTTCCACAGGCTGGTCAGGCCGTCGCGCGAAGCCTCGCGGCGCAGTGCTTCTTTCGCCAGCAGCAGCCGGTTCTGCGTGACCAGCAGCCGCGCGCTCGAACACACAAACGACAGCGACACCACCACCGCAGCCAATCCCAGCCGTTCCCGCGCAATACGCAATGACATGATCAACACCAGCAGCGGGTACAGCAGGAAGAAAATCTCGGTATAGATGCGCTTCTCGCGCCGCGGCTGCTCGAACGAAAGCTCCGGCGCTTCCGCCTGCTTCCAGGTCGAGGCAATCACGATCGGCACCACCAGCAGACCGCTCCAAAACAGGTCGAACCACGCGCCCGTGGTCAGGCCGCGTCCCGGCCCGTAGTAGTAGAGCGCATCCACTCCCCCGGAAAAAGCGAGAAAGGTTCCCATGCGTCCGAACAGTACCCGGACGTCGCGCACGCGGCTGATGGCGCCGCGCAGAACAAACGAGCCCGCCATAAAAAAGTAGCCGGCAAAGTATGGAGCCCAAACTTCGTGCGCCAGTTCGCCCGGAGATTCCGCCTTGGGGATGTAGAAAAAATACAGATAAGCCGCCACGCAAACCAGCACGCCCTGCACGAAGTCGAGAGCGACCAGGGCATCGACCTTGCCCGCTTCCTTGTCCGGATCGAGAAAGATCGCCATGCCCAGCGGCACGAACCAGAACGAGAACAGGAGGTTGTTAATCCAGGCGATGGTCAGAGACGGGGCGAAATCGTTGTATACGGTGAGAATCTGCGCCACCATCCACAGCGCGTAGGCCAATGCAGTCAGGCGCCAAAACGAGCGCGCCAGACCCTCGGCGCGGCGGCTGGCCGAGATCACGGCATAAATCAGCACCGACCCCAGCGTGAGCTGAATCAGGTCCGAGACCAGAGGCCCTGGGGGTTTCGTTCCCAGCACCACGACCTCGCCGATGTGCGCCAGCCACATCAGGCCGGCGACGCTCACAACAATGCGCCTGCTCCGCAATGCAGTCTCTTTTTCCAATATCTTTTCCGAGGACAATGTCGCCGAAGGAGCAACCGGAACGCGAATGACTCGGCTGGTCCGCTTACCGCCGGACGGCAGACTTCTGCTCAGGCCCCAAGACCCTTCAGTATCCCGCGTTGCGCGGGCAATTTCACCTGACTATAGTACCTTCGCCCTCATTACCGCCCAACGGAAATTCGCGCCAGCATTCACGCGGGCTCGCGAAGATTTCCACAACATTCCAACAACGCGCGAGATATGATCCTCGGTCGGGTCGGACCTCCAGACCTCAGACCTCGGACCAGCTTAGCCAAGGTCCAAGTTCTTGACGTCTGAGGTCCGAGTGTGAACGCTCGCAGAGGAGCGAATATGGCTGATGCGGGAATCGGAATTTCGCGGATCGGGCAGATCGCCATTCACGCGCGGGACGTGGATCGCGCTGCCGCTTTCTATCAGGATGCGCTGGGGTTGAAACTGCTCTTCAAGGCCCCTCCGGGGCTGGCGTTTTTCGATTGCGGAGGCGTGCGACTGATGCTGACCCGCCCGGAGAAGCCCGAGTTCGATCATCCCAGCTCCGTTCTTTACTTTGCCGTCGCCGACATTCAGGCCGCGCACGCCGCCATGAAAGCCAAGGGCGTCCACTTCGAAGACGACCCCCACCTGATCGCAAAAATGCCCGACCACGATTTGTGGATGACCTTCTTCCACGACTCAGAGGGAAATCTGATGGGCCTGATGAGCGAGGTGAAATAGCAGCGGACTATGCCCACGCATTGCTTTGTCATCCAGCAACGCAGGGATGACAAAGCTTTGGAGGGGATGACAACGCTTGCCCGGAAGAGGACCACCGTCCTCTGCTATCATCGCTGGCGGAGTATTTTCGCAGTATGGCATTCCTCGACGACGAAGATTTCGAAGACGACGAAATTCCCATTCTTTCCGCAAAAGGAACAGGAGAAGGACTCATGGAAGAAGCTTCGGCCACCGCCCCGGGCGCTGGGCGCCGCAACGAAGATATCGCACTCGATCTGATGAAGTTTATTGCCATGACCACGGGCTACGGCCGAACCACCTCGTCGGGCGTGGGATTTCAAGGCACCGGCTCCGCCGCCAAGCCCGAAGACTACGCCGACCACCTGCTCGAGTTGTACGGCAAATGCCTGGGCGCAGTCGCGGCGAAGAAGTAGCGGGACAACCAGACACGGTGCGTACATCCGCACACGCCCAGCGCTGTGGATGACCGTTAAACTTCTGATCAGGAGCCTGCTTACATCGGACCCTGACTTGCTGCGCCTTGGACAGAGGTGCCGACGATGGCAGACAGCATCCCGTATCGGATTCCGAGAATAGGACACTTTCCATTCGGAGCGGCCTCGGCATTGAAACTCCTCCGCTTGGTCTCTGCGCTTCATCTGATCGCTGGCGCAGCGAAATCACAGGCCCAAGATTCTGGCCCGCTGCAGACCTTTACCGCTCCAGACGGCACATTCTCCTTTCGCTACCCCAGCCTGCTGATTCATTGCCAGCAGAAGGCGCAGGGCTATTCTTGGACTCCCGCCGAGACCTGCGCCGCGTATCACCCAGTGTGCGATGAGGAAGCAAGCCAGGAGAGCACGGCAATCGCCTGCTTTGCATATCCCAGGAACAAGTTCACCAACACGGGCGCCTTCGAAGCAGCCACGTTCTCTGTGGAGATTGTTAACCAAGCCGTGACTGAGAAGGATTGCCTGTCAGGACCGGCCGATCAGATATTCATTCCGCGTCCTCACCTGACGATCCACGGCGTATCGTTTGCCGTTTTTGAGTTCGGCGAAGGAGGAATGAACCAAAGCGTGGGTGGACACATGTATCGCACTTTTCATCGGGGTACGTGCTACCAGATGGGAATTAATGTGGCGACCGCCAGCGCACAAGTCTTCGATCCTCCAGAAAGGGAACTTACTAAGGCTGACTGGGCCGAAGTGAACGGACGGCTCCAACAGGCTCGCGACTCATTCCGGTTTCTGAAATAGTCTGCGCGGGGTTGCCTTATTTTCCCGCGCGGTACTGAATCCCAAGCTGATCAAACAAAAAGCTGTAGACATCGGCGTTCCCCTCGATCGCCTCATCGAACGAAGTGCCGAAGCCGTGGCCGGCGCTCGACGACGTGCGCAGCAGGATGGGATGGCCGGAACTGTCGGCGGCCTGCAGGCGCGCGATCATCTTCCGCGATTGCATGGGATTGACGCGGTGATCGTTTTCTCCTGTGGGCATCAGGATCGCGGGATACGCCGTGCCGTCTTTCACGTGATGGTAGGGCGAGTAGGCGTAGAGCGCCTTGAACTGGTCGGGATCCTTCACGGTGCCGAATTCGGTGACGTTGAACGCGCCGTTGGGGTCGAGTTCGACGCGCAGCATGTCATAGATGCCCACGTAGGACACGACCGCGCGAAACAGGTCAGGACGCTGGGTGAAGGCCACGCCCATCAGCAGGCCTCCGTTGCTGCCGCCGAGAATCGCCAGATGCGCCGGCGAAGTATATTTCTGGTCAATCAGATATTGGGCGCAGGCCAGGAAGTCGTCGAAAACATTCTGCTTGTGCGTGAGGTTGCCGGCCAGGTGCCATTCCTCGCCATATTCGGCGCCGCCGCGCAAGTTAGCGCGCACCAGCACGCCGCCTTGATCGAGCCAGAGGCGCGCGGACGAGCCGAGAAAATACGGCTCCTCGCTGATGCCATAGCCCCCGTAGCCGTAGAGCAGGGTTGGATTGGCGCCGTCGAGCCGGGTGCCTTTGCGCCGGATGATATTGACCGGAACGCGCGTGCCGTCCTTGGAGACGGCAAAGTCGCGCACCACTTCGGCGTCGTCGAAGTGAATGGGCGATGTCTGAACCAGCGCCGTGGGAACCGCTTTTCCCTCCGCGGCGTCGAACCGATACCAGGCGGGCGGATTGAGATACGTGGAAGTGAAGAACAGCACATCGCCGCCGCCGGTTGGAACCACTTGCTCGACGGAAGAGATAGGCGGCAGCGGCACTTCGCCCATCGAGTCGAAGACGGGCGCCGCGCCGCGCTGGCCCCGCTCAGAAGGTTTTCGCCCGAAGACCCGCACCCGCGAGGGTCCGCCGATGATGTCGATCACGTAGAGGCGGTCGACGGTGGGAATGAAATCTTCGATAGAAGCGCGAGCGCTTTCGTCACTTCCCGAGCCCGAGGTCTGCGGCACAACGACCTTGGCGTGCGCCAGACCATCATGCGCCAGATCGAGGTGCGCGAGCGGCAGCCGCAGTATCTGGCCGCGCGGCGCGTCTTTGCGCGAAAGCAGGTAGAGCGCCGGGTCCACGCCAAACTTCACCGAAACGATTCCATCTTCGAAGTGCGTGATCTGGGTCCACTTGCCGTCGGAATCCATCAGGTAGTGAGCGAACTGGCCGCCATCGCCGTTGCCCACCGAGGCCAGCAGCCAGTCGCCGTCATCGCTGGTGTGGAGCTGAATTTCGGCGATGCGGGGGAAATCTTTGCCGATGACGTAGGTGTCTTCCTTGGGGTCGGTGCCGAGTTTGTGAAAGTAAACTTGCTGGTAGAAGTTGGCGTCTTCCGCGGGACGCTCGTCGCCCTGCGGGTAGCGCGTGTAGTAGAAGCCGGAACTGTCGGCCTTCCACGCGATGCTGCCGCCGGCAGTCGCGAAATTCACGCGGGGAACGACATCTGCGAGTTCCTTGCCCGTGGCCACTTCGAGTATGTGTGCCGCGGCGTCTTCCGATCCGTTTTGCGAGAGCGCGGCGGCCACGTATTTGCCGCCGAACGAGGGCACGAAGAAATCCATCGACAGCGAACCTTTGACGCTGGCAGCGTTGGGGTCGAAGATGATTTTCGCGCTGGCGGGATCATCGGCCGAGCGCAAGACCACCAGCGTGGGCTGCTGCTGGGGCGGCTGGTATTTCTCGGCGAACAACATTCCGGCCCGGAAGCGCAGACCGAAATACGAAGCGGAGCCTCCAGTAATGAGCTGCTTCATGCGATCTCGAATGGCGGAGCGTGCGGGCAGGTGATCGAAGTATTCGCGGGTGCGCGCGTTCTCGGCGGCGCTCCACTGCTTGACCCCAGGGTCGTCCCAGTTTTCCAGCCAGAGGTAGTTGTCCGTGACCGTGACGCCGAAATATTCGTCGGTGACGGGCCGCTTGGGAGTGTCGGGTGGCTTGGGGACGGACGCGGTCTGGGGGAAGGCGAAGGCGGTGAGAAGGCAAACGGATAGAAAAAGGAGCAAGAGTCTTTTCGTTGGCATGGGGAGGCCTTTGCAGCAGGCGCGGGAATTATACAAGGGCCGAGGCAGGAAAAAACCGCGCCCGTGCAGGGCGCGGTTCTGAAGTTTCGTGGACGGGAGGCGCTCGCGGCCAGCTGCCGGCTTAACGCTTCTTGCCCTTTTTCGCCGGTTTTTTCTTTGCCGGTTTTTTCTTGGCAGCCTTCTTTGCCGGCTTCTTGGCGGCTTTTTTCTTTGCCGGTTTTTTCGCAGCCTTCTTGGGAGCCGGTTTTTTCTTTGCCGGTTTCTTCGCCTTGGGTTTGCCGCCTCCGCCGCTGGGAGCGGGGGGCGCGGGTTTGGGGGCCGGAGGCGCGGGAGCAGGCACCGGCACGGCCGCTTCAGGAGCCGGCAGTCCGGATTCTTCTTCCTCCTCTTCCTCTTCGAAATCTTCTTCCAGCGACTCGGTGTAAGCGCCGCTGTCGCCGAATTCTTCCTCTTCGTCACGTCCGTAGAGCGTGGGATCGTAGAACGTCATTGTTCCTCCTGGTTCAGTGGCGGCCGGGTGCGCACGGGGCTCCTGGCTGCGGGCACAAAGAATTTAAAAGACCACCGGAAACCTTTGCTGGAACGGCGCGCGATTATAGCACGACGTTCGGTGCAGCCTGCAAGCGCCCCAATCACAACCGCAGTTTCGTTTATCTATCACAGCGCGCGATCAAAAGAAAGAAGAATTCAAAAGGAGAATTTGGAAGACGAATTTGAAATGGGGCTCTCAGTTCCCGGGGCCGACGCGAAGTCTCCGCGATCGACCTTCGATCGCCGGAGACTTCGGCAAATAAAAGACGAAACAGGTTGGCGGCTGGAGCTCCGAGAGCGGGCATTCCGTCTGAAAGACGGCAAAAAAGAAGCGGAGAGCTTGCGGCTCTCCGCTCCATGATGCGCTGTACAGCCGGGTTCGCCCTATTTCTGGGTAAAGGGCAGACCTGGCAGAGTTTCGGTGTGCTCCGACCGCACCGCACTCAACTGGTTCGGATCCAAGCCCAGAGCTTTCACGATGGTAGGAGCGATCTGGCGGGTCTCGACCAGATCGTTAAACGTGGCAGCGTTGTACCTGGGGTTCGAGACGATCAGCAGAACGTTGCGGTCGTCGTAGGCAAAGCCGCCGTGCTCGGCAACCTTACCCGTTCCGCCCGTATAGATGACGCCGACATTCGGAGTCACGATGATGTCGGGAGTCCGGGAATCGGTGAGTGGATCGTTGAATTGCAGGGTGAGCGAGGGGCCGGCAAAAATCTCCCCTTGCCCGAACAGGCTTTCATTGGCAGCAAGGGACAGCGTTGCCACCGCGCTTGCGGTCTGGCTTTGATCGGTCAGCCAGAGCATCGAGATATCGTCCTCGTCCGCCTGCGCCACCGGCAGTCCCGGCCCGACGCCCGTGGGCGAAACGATCTGGGATGGCGGCTCGTCCGTGGCCACATCTCCCGGAATGCGCAGCACGCGGCTGGGATCGATCGGCGACTGCCCGTGCTTGGCCGAGACAATGATCAGAGTCGAGTCGAGCAGGCCTTGTTTCTTCAACTCCGCGACCATTTGCCCGATCGCACCGTCCACGTACTGGATCTCGGCGAGCAAAGAATCGCTCGGCGTTCCCAGCGCGTCCACGTAACCGCCGGTCAGGCTCTTCGATTTTTCCACCAACTTCTCGCCTACGCTCACGGACTGGAAGTTCATGCCAAACACGGCCGGCACCGGCGCGCTGGCGCTTCCGTCGTGCCACTTGCCATCAATCCAGTTCAATACGGCCTGCACTTTGTACTGGTCGTAGCAGCGAATATTCTCGAAGCTGTCGGTCCAGGCGTTCGACGACGTCGCAGCACCCGGGTCGGGCAGCGGACTGCAACCCGGAACGCTCGGCAGCGAAACCGGGATCGAGTTGATTTCCGGCGACCACAGGTCGGCTACGCCATCGCCACTCGGCCCGTTGGTGAAGTCGTAGGATGGGTGCTTGTCGGACCACGCCGTGTACAGGCCGGCATTGTGCGCCACGTTGAAGATGGTGTTGTCGCGAATGAAACTGTGGGGATAGACCGGGGCGCAGCCGTTCTTCGGATCGCGCGGCAGGTAGTCGGGATTTATTCCGTTGATGCCGGAGCTGCCATCCGGTTTGCCGGAGTGAAGGTCAAGATAGTTGTAGTCGATCTCTTCGTCGAACCCAACCTGCGTGCCAACCGTGCCCGGGCAAAGCTTGGCGCCGCCCACAATGCCGTAGGGCGTGGTCCTGGCCGGAGGAGACAAAGCCCGATCGTAGCTGACGTCGTAGAAGATTCCGGCCGAACGGGGTGTCCCGCCGGTGATCTGAGCCACCAGCCCGGGGAAGGAATCGGAAGGCTTCGAAGTCAGCGCCTGCAGATAATGCACGCCGGTCGACGAGAGCGACGCCAGATGAGGGCAGTAAGGATCATTCGCGGAATTCGGAACGCCCTTGGCGCAATTTGCGAAATCCAGCGAGTGCATGCCGTCAATACTGATGAGCAGCACATGCTGGATGGGGCTGGAAGTGGTGGAGTCGGGTTTGCCGGGGTCCGCGGCCACAGCTGCCGATGCCGCGAACAACACAGCCAGCACGGGCGCGCCAATACGAAGTCTGCTGAAAAGAGTCATAGGATTTCCTCCTGGAGGTTTAAGCGACGGTGTCTTAAGAAATAGCAGAGGAAAATCAACGGCACGTGACAGGGAGGTTAAGCGGACATGAATTTGGAAAGGATCATCAGACCTCAGACCTTCGACCTCTGGTCCCTGGATCTTTAGCCCTGGGTCACAGAAAATGAAAACGCCCCACAGATTGCAATCTGGCAATCCGTGAGGCGAGCGCGATTCCCGTACCGGCGAAGGCTATTTTAGAGACTTCACGTACGTGGCCAGCGCCTTGGCATCGTCGGCGGAAAGGCCAGCGAGCGCTTTCTTGTGCGGCGCCTTCTTGGCGTCGTCGCCCTTGGTCAGCAGGTCGGTGATCTGGACATCGGTCAACTTGGTGCCCTTCAGGGCCGGACCGACTTTGCCCTGGCCCTCGGGGCCATGGCAACCGGCGCACTTGGCTTTGTAGGTGGCGGCTCCGTCCTGCGCAAACACAGGCAGAGTCAGAGACGCAGACAATGCGATCACGAGCAACACGATCAGCACTTTGGTGAATTGCATGAATTCTCCTCTGGAATGAGATATGGAAAAAGAAGGGGCCCGAACAACCCGAGATTGTAACTCCGGCGCGCGCGGGAGTCGAAGGAATTCCAGCGGAGAGGAAGAGGGTCAGTCAGAGAATCCTGGACCACGAAGACCACGAAGTTACACGAAGGATTTCATTCTTGATGTGGTTTCCTTCGTGATCCTTCGTGTCCTTCGTGGTTAGTGCCTTCTTCAATGCCGCTTGGGCGGTTCTGCCGGCTGCGTAAGGCGCTTCACGACACTGGCGTCCCCATGGATCACGACGTCGGCAGCTCCGGAACTGATCGTGATCGGTGCCGAGACCACGTTGGCGAACGCCGTGGGCAGCGACGACCGATTGGGACTGGTTTGAATGGTGGCAGTACCGTCCACCAGCGCCGTGATGGCGAAGACATAGGTGTTGCCGGCGGAGAGCGGCGGCAGCGTGACGGAGGTTTGCGAGGTATAGAAGACGCCGGCGCTCAAATAATTGGGTGTGCCGCTCGGATTCGACAGCACATACGTCGACACCCCGTAGCCGTAGGGAGCGCCGCTGGCGGGCGCGGTCCAACTGAACGAGGGCGTTGTGCTAGAGAGCGTGGCGGCCGTAAACAGGTTGCCGCCGTTGATCGTGGGATTCTGCACCGGCCCAACGAGGGGCGCCAGAGCGTTGCTGGAAGGCGCGACCGCCTCGCCCGTCACCAGCGCGAAGTTCACCGTGTCGGTGGAGTCGGGAACCGGCACGGGGATGATCGCTTCTTCGCAAAAGTTTTCGGCGCGGGTCCAGGTGGAAGAAAAGGGGTCGTTGTACGCGAGCGTGCCCAGGCTCCCGTCGGTAAAGATGCCGGGCTGCTGCGCGCTGACCACGCTCAGTGAAAATCCGGTGGCGTCGCAGGTTGTGAATGAGGTGAAAGTAAGGAAACCCAAAGGCTGGTAAGTGTCAGCGGCAAGTACCAGGCTCGAGCCGTTGAGCGATTCAGGAGCATTCACGCCCGTCACGAACGGTTCGGCGACGATGGAGAAACCCGAACTGTACGAACTGGGAGGGGCGGGCGCAGCGCCCGTGAGCGAGGTCTGCCACTGCGAACCCTGCACGCTGACGTTCAACGATGTGGGCGAGCTATTCTGCAGAGTCTGGGTGATGGTGTTGGTCGCGCCGTCGGTCAGCGACAAATTCGACAGCGTAGCCTCGGCGCCCAGCACGGCAATGTTCAGCGTGCCGAGAGTTGTGGGTTCGTACTGCGTCAGGAAGCCGGTTGTGTACTGCGACCAGTCAAAGTCGCTCGAGTAGCCGATGGAAATCGACGCCGTCGAGGTGCTGGCCGGAATGCGCAACAGTGTGCCGGAAATCTGATTCTCCAGGTTGAACTCAACCGAAGTCAGTACGCTGACCGAATCCAGGCCAGACAGGATGAAATCGAAATCTGTGGTGTTGGGGCCCGCCACGGTTGCCAGCGGAAAGCCGGCGCTGTTGTGGCCCAGGTCGAATGTGCTGGTGCTGGTCCAATAGGCGGCAGTGGCGCCTGGAATCACGTCTGTCCCGCCAACTGCCAGCCAGTAATTCCCAGCAGGCACGCCCGCGATGCTGATGACGCCGGGAGCGGTGGTTGCGCCCTGGAGCACGGTCAAAGAGCCATCCGGCTGCGGCGCCACGGCGGAAACCCGAAGGCTGGTGGAGGAAACGATGGGGACTTGCACGGTGCCGCTTGGCTCCCAGTACGTGTTGATCCAGTTCACGGTCACGATGCCGGTGGGGCTGACCGTCCAGGACTGAGTCGCTGTGCCGCCGGAGGACGTGGCAGTAACGGTGAAGCTGTTCGGGGTGCGCGATTGCGCGGCGGCCGGCGTCCAGGAGATCGCGTTTCCGGTGAGGGCCGCGCCGGTGGGAGCCGTGGTCAGCGAATAAGTGACCGCTCCGCCCGCCGGATCGACGGCAACCGGCGTGTAGGAGTAAGCCTCTCCCTGGGCCGCGGCCGTGACCGGGGCACTGGTGAAGATGGGCGACGAAGACTGCTTCTGCGAACTGCTGCTGCTGCAGGCAGTGAAAAAAGCTACCAATAGCAAAGAAAGAACGAGCAGGGCGCGCGTAAACATTTGGACCTCCTGTGAAGGGGCCGACAACCAGGGAACGAAATCTTACCACGGCTGTACGGTCTGAGAATGTGCCAGCGGCCACATCTTGCAGGAAATCCTGATAGCAGATCGAGTTAGTGTGTGGGTTTCGAAACTGTCACAGCAGGGGGTTCAGTAGGGGTCACAGAAGAGGGTGGGCACCCTCGCTTTAGCGCGTTAACTGCACGGTCAGGATCATGCCGGGGCGGATCACGGCGACGTTGCGGTTGTCGCGCTTGAGGGCGGCGACCGTGGTGCGGTAAGCGTTGGCGATCGAGTAAAGAGTCTCGCCGGATTTTACTTTGTGGTGCACCACGTCTTTCGTATTCAGACGCGAGACTTGCAGGCGTTCGATCTGGGCCGACTTGGTGGCCGGCGGCTTCACTGTGGCCGTCTCGGCGGGCTTGGCTGCGGCCGCCGGATGTTTCGCTTTCACCCGCGCGGAGGCGACTTCGGTCGGGTGCGCGCTCGGAGAAACCGGCAGGTGCAGGGCGATGATTCTGCGTCCGCTCAGGCTGTTGCCGCGGATGCCGTTCCAGCGGCGCAGCATTTGCGGCGAGACGCCGAAATTGTCGGCGACGGTTTCGACCGTGTCTCCGGCATGAACTTTGTAGCGCGTGATGCGGCGGGCGTAGGTCGCCGTGTCGTTCAGCGGGTGCTTGCCGGGCGCGATCGGGATCACCAGCTTGGCGTCGGCTTCGAGTTCGGGTCCGTCCAGATGGTTTGCTTCCGTGATCGATTTGGCCGTTACGTGATACGTCCGGGCGAGAGTTGCCAGCGTGTCGCCGGAGTGAACCGTGTGATAACGCCACCACAGACGCATGTCGGCGGGAATAGAGGCGATGGCGGTTTCGTACTGATCTTTCGTTCCGACCGGCAGGTGCAGATCAAACTGGCCTTCGCGCGGCGTGGTCAGGCGCAGCAGGCTGGGATTCAGATCTTGCAATTCCTCCGGCGTGGAGTTCACGCACTCGGCCACAAGGCGAAGATCCACGGGATAGCGGATACTGACCGTGTCGTATTCCAACGCGTGCTCCATCGCGACCGAGTCCAATCCATACTGCGACGGATTCTTGGCCATGATGGTTACGGCCAGAATGATGGGCACGTAATTCTTGGTTTCCTTGGGCAGAACGTTGCGGTTGTAGAGTTCCCAGAAATCGGCGTAGCCGGTGCGCTTCACGGCCGCCTGCACGGTGCCGGGGCCGGAATTGTACGCGGCCATGGCCAGGTACCAGTCGCCGAACTGGTTGTAGAGATCTTTCAGGTGGCGGGCGGCGGCGCGGGTGGATTTTTCGGGGTCCTGGCGGTCGTCGACCCACATGTTGTGGTGCAGGCCGTAGCCGATGCCACGGCTGGCCATAAATTGCCAGATGCCGCGCGCGCCGGCCTTTGAGACGGCTTGCGGATGGAATCCTGATTCGGCTTGCGCCAGATAAATCAAGTCCTGCGGGAGGCCTTGTTCCTTCAGGGTCGCCACCATCATGTCGTGGTAGCGGCCCGACCGCGCGTAGGCGCGCTCGAAAACGCCGCGTCCATAGCCGGAGAAGTAGGTGATGTAGCCGGCGACCTGGTCGGTCATCATCAGCGGCAGGTCGGAACGCGTGTTCTTGATTTCGGCCCGCGCCTTGGCCGCAACCCCGGCATCGGCGGCGGGAGTCATTTCGTTCGTCACATCGATGGGCGCGGGCTCGGATTTCTGCTGGGTATCTTGCGCCTGCTCGGCATCGGCGGCAGTGCCGCCGGGGTAGAGTTGGTTGACGCCCTCGACGATGTGATCGAATTCCTTTTGCAGGCGATCGTCAGACCGGATGTCGAGATTGCTGCTCAGCAGGGCGTTGAGCGCGTTGTCAAAATTCTGCTTGGCGCTGACACTATTGCCCGCGTGGTAGTTGGCCACGCCTTCCTGGTATTCCCTTTCGGCCAGGACGATGAGATCGGCGACCGGGTCGGAAGCGACGGATTGCGGGGATTTGGATGATTGCGGAGGTGTATTGGCCTCAGTAGAAGCTGGTTCGGCCGAAGCATCTTTCTGGGTCTGCGGCCTTGCCTGGGAAGCTAACGACGAAACTGGAGCGGGCAGAGTTGGCTGAAGCGAGGGCGCGCTTCCTGGCGGCAGCAAAGAAACCGGTTTCTGCGCGGTCTGGCAGCCGCAAGCCGCCAGAATTACGGACATGAGCACCGCGGTCCGGACATCGATGAATCGGAGGTTGGCCAATCGCATGTTTCTCTGAGCTTGTCTGATGCCTCTTATTTCTCTTTCCTCTTATTTCTCTTTCCTCTTATTTCTCTGAGAGATGCGTGCTTCTTCTGGTATGAACGTCCGGCGAATTCTACCAAATCGTACTCGGCTGCCGCGACCGGGTCAATCGCCGAAAAGGCACCTTGCCGGTTACTTTCGGTACCGGGGCGGAAGGTTACCGAGACGCCCGGCGGAACAAGGCCGCACAAGCCTGAAGCTCACAGTTCCTCATTTTGGATGCAATATGCCAGCTTTGCGTCGAGGGCGATGAAACTGTAATTGCCGACATTGTTAGAGAGGCGATGTTACGCCAACTATTGCGCTGAAGTTCCCGCAAGTCGTTTGAGCGAATGGTTGGTCAAGCCAGTGTGGAGGACGCACAAAAGCAGGGAATCTGTACGGCTGTGTTATTCACTGGCCTTGAACTTCGCGACGATTGCCGTTATGTCGTCGTGCTGTTCCTGAGAGCTGAAGCGCCGAACCCCATCCACGATTGCAGCCAGCAAAGCCTGGCACGACAGTTCTCGATGTTGCCGCAGGGCTTCAATCAGAAACCGCTCGCCAAATTCCTCTCCTTGATCGTTACTGGCCTCGGTGACGCCATCCGTGTACAGCGCAAGCACGTCGCCGGGAAAGAGCTCTTGCTCCCTCATGGGGCAATCCCATTCCTTGAAGAGCCCCAGCAGCGTGCTGGTCGACTCAAGCAGCTCAACGTTGCCGTCTCTTCTCAACAAAAGGCCCGACAAGTGTCCGCAATTGGCGTAGCGCAATCGCCGCGTGGCGTCGTCGTACTCGGCAAAAAAAAGCGATGCGTAAGCACTGTCGCTGGTGTTGTCATAGAACAGGCGGTTCACCGATGAGAGCAACGCCTGAGGGTGATCGACGGCCAATGACGACTGGCTCCGCAGACTGGCCTGCAAATTCGCCATGAGCAGAGCGGCGGCGATCCCCTTGCCGGAAACGTCACCGATGATCAGCGCCAGCCGCTGCGGCCCGAGATTCAGAAAGTCGAAGTAGTCCCCTCCTACTTGTCGCGCCTGCAGGCAGACACCTGCATAGTCCACGGTTTTCAACTGCGGTCGAATCTGTGGAAACAACCGGGACTGCACCTGCTTGGCGATTTCCAATTCCTGGGCGGTACGGCGTTCAGCTTCGAGTTTTTCTGCGTGCGCCTGCCGACGCAATTCCAGGCTTCGCGTCACCTCATCGAACCCTTCCAACCCAAACGCATTCCCGTCCGGATCTTCGAAACGCGCATAGGTGCCGCCCCACCCCGGCGTTTCCGGCGCAAATAAGAAATGAACACCGCGCTGGCTCCACTCTTTGTACGTGGCGTGGACATCCTCCGTCATAAAAAGAACCCAGCGGTAGCCGCCAATCAGTTGGTATTCGGGCCGGTCGGGCTTTGGCTCGACCAGCGCAAGATTCGCGCTGCCGTCGGGAGGCGCCACTTCAATCCAGCGCACGCCGGTGGGAAGGCATTGTTCTGTGATGAGTTCGAACCCCAGTTGCTGCACGTAGAACCGCTTGCTAACCTCCAGGTCACGGACGAAAACGACGATGTCCTGGATGCTTAGGTAGGGCTCTTCGCGTTCCGGGCGTAGCACGGTTCGGTTCGCCCACGAAAGGAAGGGGTTGCTGGCCATCGGCGTAAGTGATTATAGTGCGCAGCCAAACACTTAGAAGTTTTTTTAGGCCGTAGCACGAATCGCAGAGAATCCACCTGAAGGTTGTAATCCGGCGATAGCGCTCCATGAGAATTGGCCGACCGGGGTCAGCGAGTGATCTGGCAACGCTTCATCCACTCACCTGGACGAGGTCTTACACTCGCCAGTAATCCGGACGCCAGTTCTTGATGGCTTTCTTAATGTCGGAGCGGGAGAGTTTTTCGTTCAGGGCGCGCTCGGCCAGCTTCGCGACTTCGGCGTCGGAGGCGAAACGCAGGCCGCAGAGCTGGTCTACGGTCAGCTCGGGAATCCGCGAGCGCATCGGCTCGGGTAACAGCTGGGTCAGGCGTAGCCGCTCTTCCAGGCGGATCACGCGATCCTGCACCTTGATCGAGTACAGGCGCACCTTGAACACGAGGACCAGGCAGGCGACGGCGAGCAGGATCAGCAGGAACGCGTGAAAGTTTTCCCGGAAATCGCTGTGCCCCAAATGTGCGAAAAAATGGATCAGGGTCATGATGAGCCCGATCACGAAGATGGGAAGAACGAAGAAGTGAAACGGCGGATCCCAGCGAGTGTGGTGAGCGTAAGACTGTGATTCCTGGGCCATGGCAGACTCCTTACCTGTAGAGGTGCAAGTGTAGCAGGAAGCTGGGGGCACTCGAAGTGCCAGCATGGCGGTTCTCGCGTGTAGAATCAGCTGTTGCCGGAATCCTTTGGCGGAATCCATCCGGAGAATCGCGAATCCATATTTTTATGAAAGCCATTCAAGTCAAACAACCGGGCGGGCCGGAGGCGATGGAACTGGTGGAGTTGCCGGTTCCCGAGCCCAAGGCGAGTGAGGCGGTGGTAAAACTGGCCGCTTCGGGCGTGAACTTTATTGATGTCTATCAGCGCGAGGGCCGATATAAAGTCCCGTTGCCGTTCGTGCTGGGGCAGGAGGGCGCGGGCGTGGTGACGGCCGTAGGCGCTGGCACGAAGTCAGTGAAGGCGGGCGATCGCGTGGCCTGGTGCGGGCTGCTGGGATCGTATGCCGAGTATGCGGTCGTGGCCGCGGACCGGCTGGTGCCGATTCCATTCGGAGTGACGGACCAGCAGGCCGCGGCAGCCATGTTGCAGGGCATGACGGCGCATTATCTCTCGCACGATACATTTCCTTTGAGAGGTGGCGAGACCGCGCTGGTGCATGCCGCGGCCGGCGGCGTGGGACTGCTCCTGGTGCAGATGGCGCACCACATTGGCGCGCGCGTGATTGCCACGGTTTCGACCGACGAGAAGGCGAAGCTGGCGCGCGAAGCGGGGGCGGACGAAGTGATTCTTTATTCACAATCCGATTTCGAGGCCGAGACGAAACGGCTGACCGGCGGCAAGGGTGTCGACGTGGTCTACGATTCAGTCGGCAAAACGACGTTCGAGAAGGGGCTGAATGTTCTGCGGCCGCGCGGGATGATGGTGCTGTTCGGGGGATCGAGCGGCGCGGTGCCTCCGTTTGACCTGATTGCACTGTCGACCAAGGGGTCGCTCTATGTGACGCGGCCGACGCTGGGGGCGTACACGGCTTCGCGAGAAGAGTTGGTGGCGCGGTCAGGCGCCGTGTTTGCCATGATGGCTGCGGGAACACTCAAACTGCGGATCGAGCATACCTATCCGCTGGCCGAGGCGCAGCGGGCGCATCGCGATCTCGAAGGACGGAAGACGACGGGGAAGTTGTTGCTGATCCCGTAGGGCGATCCGTGGGTCGTCGGCGTTGTATTCGTAGTGGTGTTGAGCTTCACGGTTCGTATCAGGGCATCGCTTTTAGCGATGCCGTCTGCGGAGCGGGTTGGGACGGCTTCAGCCGCTGCACTCCTCATACCAGCGGCTAAAGCCGGAGTGTTCTTGTTGGCCGGCGTGGCACGGCTGAAAGCCGTGCCCTGATACGAATCAAGAAAGCGCAACGATGGCGTGAGTTGTGAAAGTGACAGTTGGTTTCGGCGTTTAAGAGCTACGGATCAATCATGAAAGCCATTCGCGTGCAACACACGGGCGGGCCGGAGGTGATGGAACTCGCCGACGTCGCCGCGCCGCGGCCGAAGCCGAACGAGGCGGTGGTGAAGGTGTCCGCGGCTGGGGTGAACTCGATTGATGGACACTTCCGCGATGGAAGTTTGCGGACGCCGCTGCCGTTTATTCCCGGACAGGAAGGCGCGGGGGTGGTCACGGAGGTGGGCGCTCAGGCGAAGACCGTGAAGGTTGGCGACCGCGTGGCGTGGAGTGGAGTGTTGGGCTCTTATGCAGAGTGTGTCGTGTCGCCCGAGGAGCATCTGGTACCGGTGCCCGCGACGCTGACCGATCAGCAAGCCGCCGCCGCGATGATGCACGGGCTGACTGCGCACTATCTGGTGAACGACGCGCACAAACTGAAGGCGGGAGAGACGGCGCTGGTGCACGCAGCGGCGGGCGGCGTGGGCTTGCTGCTGGTGCAGATGGCGCGCGCGATTGGGGCGCGGGTGATTGGCACAGCGTCGAGCGCGGAGAAGGCCAGGCTGGCGCGCGAGGCGGGCGCGGATGAGGTCATCATCTTCACGCAGCAGGATTTTGAGGCCGAGGTGAAGCGGCTGACTGGCGGCAAGGGCGTTGACGTGGTTTACGACGGCGTGGGCAAGGCGACGTTCGAGAAAAACCTGAATGTGATGCGACTGCGCGGGATGCTCGTGCTCTACGGCATGTCGAGCGGGCCGGTGCCGCCGGTCGATCCGGCGAGGCTGTCGGAGAAAGGTTCGCTCTACATGGCGCGCACCACGCTGGCGCACTTCACGGCCACGCGCGAGGAATTGCTGGCCCGGACCGGAGCTTTATTCGCGATGATCGCCGACGGCAAGCTCAAGCTGCGGATTGCGAAGACGTATCCGCTGGCGGAAGCTGCCCAGGCGCACCGCGACATGGAAGCGCGGCAGGTCGCGGGTAAGCTGCTGCTGGTACCGTAACAAACAAAAGCTTCAACCACCCTTCGACTCCGCTCAGGGCAGGCTCCGGACACTGAGGAGCGCAGAGGAACTCAGCGGCCTTCCTGGTTTATTTTCGTCCGTAGTGTTTCGCGTATTCCGGCACCTCTTTTCCCGGCAGTAACCTTGCATCGTCGATCGGAGTGCCCGCCACCATTTCCAACGGCACAACCCCTGCCCAGGTGGGGAAGGAATAATCTTCCTCGTCGTCGATCGCGGGGCCTTGGCGGATTTTTGCGGAGAATTCTTCAATGGGGACGCGCAGCACTGACGTTTGCTTGAGTTCGCGCTCGTTAGGCTGGCGTGCGTCGTCCCAGCGGCCGGGGAGGATGTGTTCCGACAGCGAGCGCAGGGCCGCGAGCTTCTCTTGCGGATCGTCGACCAGCGTGGCCTTGCCCAGAATCACGACTGATCGATAATTCATGGAGTGATTGAAAATGGAGCGGGCGAGCACCAGGCCGTCGAGCAGGGTTACGGTGATGCAGACCGGAATTCCGTCTTTCATCTGGCGCAGCATCCGGCTGGCGGCGGAACCGTGAATGTAGAGGCTCGAGTCCTTGCGACCGTAGGAAGTGGGGATGACGTAGGGCTGGCCGTCGACGGCGAAGCCGACGTGGCAGAGAAATCCTTCGTCGAGGATTTGGTACACCGTCTCGCGATCGTAATCCGCGCGGTGGGGTTCACGGACGACACGAGTGCGGGGGGTGGGCATTTGAGGTTCAGACATTGGGGAGCGAACTCCGGGCAAGCGCCAAGGATGGGTAAAGGGAAAGTGTAACAGGGAAGCAGCCGTCAGCTATCAGCCTTCAGCGATCAGTGCTCAGATTTCGCACTTCTGAGAACACCTCGCTTCCCCAGGCTGCTCGCCGCTCGCAGGCAGCGCAAGTTGCCGCTCCCGCATCGTTCTTCGGTTGGATAGAATGTCCGCGCCCGCTTGCTTCGGAGCAACATGCGTCTTCGACTCGCCGTTTTTATTCTTGTTCTCGCGTCTGCGGCCCGCGCTGCCGAGATCAAAGGCAAAGTCACGAACGCAGTCGGCGGCGAAGCGCTGGGACGGGTCGAGGTGGTCGTGCTGGAAGCCAAGCTCGAAAACAAGCTCGAAAACAAGCCCGAAAAGAAGACCAGCGCGGTCACCTCCAGCACGGGCGAGTTCGACATCCCAAGTCTCGCCCCGGGCAGCTACACTCTGCGTCTGAACGCCGTGGGCTACCGGCTGTTGACGATTCCCTTCACTCTGGCGGCCGCCACGGATGTGAAAGAGTTCTCGATCACCATGGTGCCCGACAATTTCCACCACACCGACAAGGTGGAAGTGCGCGGCGACGTATTCCAGGGTGGCGACTCTCCCGCGACGGTCGAGTCCAACCTTACCAGTTCAGAGATTCGCGAGACGTCCACTGTGTTTGCCGATGATCCTTTCCGAGCGGTGCAGACTCTGCCGGGAGTTTCGGCGGAAGGCAACAACGAATTCTTCGCGGAGTTTTCGGTGATGGGCGCGCCGTTTTCCAGCGTCTCGATTTATATCGATGACGTGCTCGTGCCCAGCCCGTTTCACGAGATCGGCAACTCAGCCGAAGGCGCGTCACTGGGCGTGCTGACCAGCGAAGTTGTCGAGGAGATGAAGTTGCTGCCCGCCGCCTATCCCGAAAAATTTGGCGACGCGACGGGCGCGGCGCTTGATATTCACACCCGCGAGGGCAGCCGGGGTGCGCCGCTGTTCCGGCTTACGGCTGGAATCGCGGCCAGCGAACTTCTTGGCGAGGGCGGCCTGGGCGGAGAGCGCAAAGGATCGTGGCTGGTCTCGGCGCGCAAGAGCTATATCAACTACCTGGTCCAGGACCGCATACAGAACGCGGCCGACGTCGGCTTCTACGATGGCGATCTGAAATTGAATTACGACTTGGCTCCACGCCAGAACCTGAATTTCTTCGCCACCGGTGGGCATACCGACATGCACGATCCCACCGTCACCGCCGCCGACACCAACAGTTTCGCCAGTGGCCAGAGTGACTTCACGCTGGTCCGGGCGGGATGGCGCTGGAGTGTGAGTCCGCAGTTGCTGATGGACGCGCGGGCGGCCTATCTGCGCGAACCCGACCAGTTGTTTAATCCCGCCAACCAGGTCGTGGCCACCACCTACCATGGCGAGTGGGTTGGAGGCTCGGGTCTTACATGGGCGTGGTCGAAGGAGCAAGTGCTTGAAGCGGGCTGGACCGAGCGGCAACTGCGCGACGACTCGTTCCAGGCCTACTATCCCACAACCGGAGCACCGCAGTTCTACGCTCAGGCCGAAAGCGGGCTGCGCCAGAGCGGATATTTGCAGCAGAGTTCTTCGTTGCTGGGAGGACGGGTTCACGTTCTGGGCGGAGTTCGATGGGACAGCCTGCAGTTGATCGGGGTGCATCCTTTTTCGCCGCAGATCGCAATGGCGGTGCGTGCGACCTCCTCCACCGAGCTACAGTTTGGGGTGGCAAGATACCAGCAGTTTACCCAGCCCTTTGAGAGCGGGAGCGTGTGTCCTGGGTTTGGCTTCATGCCGGAAAAATCGGATCACTATACCGCTGCCGTAGAACAGCGTCTGGGAGAAAACACGCGGGTGCGCCTGCAGGCCTTCGACCGTCAGGACGCGCAATCGATGGGTCTCGGCTCGGTGCAGCCGGTGATCACGAGCCCGTGTCCATCGCTTGAGCCCATTCCAAATTCAACCATTGAGCGCGATTATTCGCGTGGGGTCCAGTTGATCTTGCAGCGGCGGAGCGCAAACCGCCTGTCAGGCTGGCTCGGCTACACCTGGGCGCGTGCCGAATCGCGGCAATACATGGTTCAGTATCAGGAAGGCCCTCAGGCATTCACGACACTTTTTCCCTACAACAGTCCCTATGCCCCGACCCTTGACGACCAGCGCAATTCCCTGAACGCATTTGCGACGTATCGCTTGAAGCCGACCATCAACCTGAGCGGGAAGTTTCTGTTTGGCTCGGGATTTCCAGTTGCGTCCGGAGTCTTCGTTCTGGTCGGTGGCAACTACCAGCAGGTGGGAACTCAAACGCTGAGATTTCCGTATCAGCGGCTCGATCTCCGCGTCGACAAAGATTGGGCGTTCAAGCGGTGGAAGCTGACACTATATGGCGAAGTTCTGAACCTGACCAATCATTACAACGCCCGCGATGTGTTTTCGTCGGGGGTCGATCCGAATACCGGGCAGGCACAATTGAAAATGCTGCAGGGCTTGCCGATTACGCCGACGGCTGGGTTGGCGTTTCAGTTCTGAGAGATGCGCAAGCTTGCCGACAAAATTGCACAGGTCCTTGGGCCCGCAAAAAACGCGGGCCTCAGGATGACAACGGCGCTTGTGTGCCTACCAGTTCAGTTTCAGCGCGAACTGGAATTGGCGCGGATCGTAGGCGGCGGTGGGCTGGCCGGCATTGCAAGCCGAACTGCTGCAGAGCGGGCTGACGGCGGCCACGTTCATTTTGTTGGCAAGGTTGAACATGTCGGCGATGAGGTCCGCGCTGAAGCGCTCGCCGAAGGGGATGCGCCTGGAAACGCGCATATCGTTGAAGATGGTCCAGGGCTGGATGCCGGCGTTGCGGGCGAGATTGCCGTCGAGTTGCAGAAGAGTGGGCGCGACGCCGGAAGCGACGAAGCCGTTAATGCAGGGCTCCTGAAGCGTGCCGGAGGGCGAGTACTTGCTCTTATAGACGGTCCCGCAAGCCGGGTCGACGGTCGTGTTGGGCCGAGAAGTGAAAGAGGAAATCTGGAGGTTGTCGCCGCCGGCGGTAATGATGTTGAAGGGACGTCCAGAAGAAACTTCCAGAATCGGGGCGACGGTCCAATAGCTGAAGAACATGCTGCCAAAGCCCTTGCCACTCAACTTTCCACTCTGATACACGCCGCTGAACACGAAGCGATGACGCTGGTCGAACAGCGAGGTGGAGCGATCGAGGGCGGGGATGTAGCTGTCCTCGGGCGTGAGGGGGGATTGCAGATCGGTGGAGTCGTCAATGGCATGCGACCAAGTATAGGAGGCGAGGAATTCGTAGTGGCTGGAGAAACGTTTGCGCAAGTTGGCGCTGAGGCCGTGATAGATGGAACTGCCGTTGGAATAGTTGGCGTCCATGTCGCCAAACGGGACGCAACCGGTGAAGGTAGCGGGATTGCAGTTCGCGTTGAATCCAGGGATGCTGCTCACCACAGTTTGAGCCTGGGCAATGCAGTGCAGCGGATCGCCGATGGAAGCGTAGGCGCCGATGATCGACGGATTCATGCCGCCGGGACGGAAAAAGTTCATCAGCGAGGCGTCGACAAATGGGTACGGGGAGGTGGGGCTCGCTCCCGGGCTGCAGCCGCTGACGGTGAACGGGCTGGCAGGAGGGGGTGGGCTGAGCGGATTGATATGTTGAGCGATTACCGCGTCATAGTAGGCGGCTTCGTAGTTGGCGGTGATCAGGTCGCCGCGCACCGCGGTGGTGTTGATGGGGCGGTTCAAGTGGCGTCCGCCGTTGAAGTTGTAGGCGACACTGAGGGCGAAGCCGCCGCCCAGATCGCGTTCCAGGGTCAGGTTCGCCTGTTGGGCGTAGGCGTAAACAAAACCCTTGGCCTGGGGATAGCCGAAGGGCTGGAAGGCCAGGGGCAGGAACGTTGACGGGTTCAGATAATTCTGGTTGAGAAAAATCGATTGGGGAAAATTCAGCGACTGGAACTGTTGCTGATTGGGCAGATATCCGATGGCGGTTGCGGTAGCCGGGTTCAGTGTGGCCGCACAGGGGTTGGCGGGACTCGCAAGGTTGATGGGCAGCCCCTGAAAGATGGTGATCGCATTCAAATTCGTGGGACTGCCGGCGCCCGAACACACCGACGTTCCGGCGAATGCCAACTGCCCGCTCGACGAACCGTCGGAGGCCTGGCCGAGGAAGTAAAGCCCGAGCAGCGGGTGGTCGTAGAACATGCCGTAGGAGGCGCGGATCACCGTTTTGCCGTTGCCAGCCGGGTCCCAGGCAATGCCAATGCGCGGTTGGACATTGTTCTTGTCGGTCTGAATGCCTTTCTGCAATCCCAGCAGGTTGTAGGCGGGAAGCGCCAGCCCTTTCGGAGCGGGGAACGTGGGAGGAATCTCCACGTCGTAGCGTACGCCATAGTTCAGAGTGACGGTGGGCCGGACGCGCCACGAATCCTGCCAGAACACGCCAATGGGAATGTTGTGGAAAGAGTCGCTGGGACTGCCGAGCCCCTGCACGAAATCTCCGGGGACGCCGAAGCCGTAAGCCTGCACGGGGGAGAGGCTCGGAATGGTGAAGTTTGGCCCCAGCGCGGTGGCTAATGCGGTGTAATCCGCCGTAGGGAGGGCATTGGCGGCCGAGATCGACCCGAAGTCGTAGACGCCCCCATAGTTGACCGTGAAGGTGGCAGTGAGGGGGAGAAAGTTGAAGTCTCCGCCAAACTTTGTATTGTGACGGCCGATGGTCCAGGAGAAGTTGTCGGTGAACTGGTAGCGTTGCTCGGTGCGCTGAATGTAGGAGTACGGCTCGCGGCCGAAGTAGGCGTAGCCGGGAATGTTGACGGCCGGGTCGGAGCCTGCGGGGACCTTCGTGTTGTAGAAGTAGGAAAGTCCGCGGCGGGCATACTGGAAGCGGAGTTCATTGACCTTGTCGTTGCCGATGGTCCAGGTATCTTGAAACACGCCGGCCACGTCGCGATAGGTTTGTTGCGAGGTGCGGGAGTAAGCGTTTTGCCCGAAGGGCTGGTCTTCGCCGCTGACTTCGATGCCGGTGACGGTGCTGGGGCTGACATTGCCGCGGATGGTCAGGCGATGGTTGCTGCCCAGGTTGTGGTCGAGGCGCAGCGAGTACAGGCTCGTCCCCTCAAACACGGGGAAGTTTCCCTCTTGCGACGCCAGGGTCAGGTAGGAGCCGGGAACGAAGCAGGGTCCGGGAGGAGGGCAACTGCTTGGGAATCCCGAAAAGGTCGAGAGCTCTCCGAGGGTTAGAGCCTGCACCAGACTGGTAGGCCAGACGCCGTTGACCGCCATGCCCGACGAGGCTCCAGCGCTCACGGCGTAGGTGGCGACTGCGTTGGCGACCGCACCGGTTGTATCTGCCCCCTCGGCTGCAAGGACGGTTGGATTGGTGAGAAAGCCGATCTGATCCGGGGACAGATCCAGTGTGCCGAACGGCAATCCTACTTGAGTCGTATCGAAAGGTGCCAGACCGAAATTCCCCTGTCCGATGCTGGAGAATCCGGTTTCATGGCGGCGCGTGATTTCGTAGGCGAAGTAGTAGAAAGTCTTGTCCTTCTGGATCGCGCCGCCCAATGCGACTCCTGCTTGCACGCGGGTGTAGGCCGGGTTGGAGACCGTGCTGAAAGGATTCACCGCCTGGAATTTGCGATCGCGCAGGTAGCCGTAGAGGTCGCCGTGGAAGTCGTTCGATCCGGAGCGCGTGATGATGTTGACCACGCCGCCGGCAGCGCGTCCGTATTCCGCCGCGTAACTGTTGGTGATGATCTGAAATTCCTGGACCGCCTCCTGCGAAACGGTTGAGCGCACGCCGTTGGTCGAGTTGTCGGTGGCGTCTGCGCCATCTACGTTGACCAGGTTGGAGCGGGCGCGCTGGCCGCTCATGTTGAGGCCGGAAGTGGGCGCGGCGCCGATGTTGGGCGCGTTGTCGCGCACGACCTGGGAATCGGTCAGGGTGAAGTTAATGTAGTTGCGGCCATTGATGGGAAGATTGTCGATGCGGCGTTGGCCGATGGTGTCGGTGGTGGAACTGCGCGAGGTTTCCACCAGTTCGGCCTGCGAACTGACTTCCACGACTTCCTTACCGCCCGAGACGGCAAGCGTGACCGGAAGCTCAACCAATCCGCCGACCGTGATCACGACCCCGGTGCTGAGGACGCCGCTGAAACCGGGCGCGTCCACGGTCACCGAGTAGGTGCCTGGCGGCAGCAGTTGCGCGCTATAGCCGCCCTCGCCGTTGCTGGTGGCTTTGCGCTCCAGGCCCTTGGCTAGGTCGCGCACGGTGACCGTCGCATTGGCGACCAGATTTCCTTTGGCATCTTTCACGGTGACGTGCAGATCACCGGTGGCAGCGCCGCCCTGGCCAAAACCAATGGCGGACAGCAGCAGGACCAAAAAAAAGAAACACAAGGAGGCGGCGGTTACGGTGCGGATCATAAGGTTCTCCCTTGGGCTCGCGGAGGCGAGCAGACGGCGGGACCGATTGTCACGGCAGGTTGCCGATGTAATCACAAATGGTGTGGAACGCGTTACTTTACAGCCCAGCTTTGCAGCCCGCTGGTTTTTATACCAGAAAGCCCCCCGAAAACAAGTCAGGAATCGAGCAGGGTCGTTTCCCAGTTACCCCTGGCAAGCTTCTTGAATGTACCCGGTTGCGCCGATGCGCTGTGAAACAGCGGGCGAATGTTATAGTGCCGAACGCGCGGGCGAGTCGCCCGCGCCCACACGAAGGCTGATCCGACTCAAAACCTGGCCGAAATGCGCACCGGGGCGGCGGGATTTTGCAGTCTGCCCAGCAGCATGGCGGTTCCATTCAATTGTTCGTAGCCATGCAGGATGGGAGCGGCCGCCAGGCCGGAGTTCGGGAAGGCCAGAGCGAGGTAAATTCTGAGCAGGGCGAAGGCGGCGTTGCGGCGCAGCAGGAGAGCGTTATCCACGAGGCGGCGCGCGGCTTCCGCGGTATCGGGGTTGCCGGAGGTTAGCGCGGCCTGACCCATGCGGACCAGCACGGCGGCGTTTCGTCCCGCGGTTTGAACGTAGGCGGCCATGGCGCGCAGGCGTTCGCGGCGGACCAGCCGAAACTCGGCGGCAGGCAAGCGGCGGCGCAGGTAGTCGTCTTCTGCCGGATCGACCAGAGTGCGGAAGGCCTCGACGTCAATGGGATGAATTTGTTCTGCGAGGCCCGCGCTGGCAGAAATCTGCAGGCTGCGGGAGAGTGCGACGCCAAGAATGAAAATCAGCGCGAGGGCGGCGGCGATTACCAGAATGATAGCTAGAGTCATGGGCGGACTAAACGCTCCAGTTCCCGGTTCCAAACGTCGAGATGATTTTCGGGCAATGGAACCGCGGGGCCCGCAGCAACTTTGCTGGGGACGAGCAGGTAGTAGAACCAGATGAGGACGGCGACGTGGTAGGTGGCCATGTTGACGAAAACGAGGATCATTCGCTTGGAATCCGGGAGGCCGCCGTTATCGATCAACGCCCAGGACGCAAGGTGTACGCAGCTCGAAATGCTGAGGCCGAGAGTGATCCCGAAAAGCCGCCTTTCCCAGGTGAGATGGAAGTAGAACGAAAACAGGAAAATGAAAACCAGCAGACCAGACTCAATCAGATAGACCGCTTGTTCCAAAAGATGAAAGCCTGAGACGATTCCAAAGCGGCTGTTCTGAGGAGCATAAGCCGCCGCCGCGGTCGCCACCAAGATTAAAGCGACCCCAACCCACTGGATGAGCAGCCTGCCGAGCCGTGCCACGGATCGATATGAGCCGAAAATCTGTGCGAAGATTACACCAATGAGAACGAACTTCAGCACGCCCTCAATCAGCAATCCGGCCCAGTTGATTCCCCAAAAAGTCCAAGGTCCGACCGTTGGAAGTACATCAGCTGCATAAACAGCAAGTTCGCTAACTGCGCTCAGAACGGTGAAAGCAAAAAACGCGCGAAGCCTAGTTGCAATTCCCCGCTTCCAGATCAGGAATCCGAGGACAAAAAGAAGGATGTTGGGCGCAACCCAAAGGTAGCTCCAGAGGAGTGAGTGCGCTCGAAACATGGAGTAGGCACTATATCGCGATCCGCTGCCAGCGGCAACGCAGTCGAGAGCTTTGTTCGGTTTTCGTAAGGCCGACTAACGAACGCTCAACTCACACGATTTTCATGCAAAATAGCGGCACCTACGGTTTGCAGAGGGTCATGCCGCAGCTGGTGCCGCCGTTGCCGCCGCCATCAGCTCGGACGACAGTTGGAACCACTAAGGTGGAGGCGAACAGGACAGCGGCTCCGAGGATCAGCAGGATGCGTTTCATGGTGTGTTTCTCCTTGTAACTGCGAATTGGACGGTGATAATTTCATGGGGGCAATGGTGGGCGCAACGAGGTATGCAAACCTTTGAGCGTTCGGAATTCGTAACAAGATGACGCTGAAATCGGCGCTACAGGACGTGAAAGAAACCACTCTGGCGGCGGTAGCTGGGCTGCTGGGGAAGTTGGTGTATCTGGCGTCGCTGCGCCGTGCCCAGGGGCGCTACGAGCATTGGGGGATGGAACTGGTGCACGGGGCGGAGTCTTCCGAGCGCGCTTTGAAGACGGCCCATGCCGAGATTGTGGCGGGGGTTTTACGGATGCCGCTGGGGTCGCTGGTCGAGGATCTGGAAGCATCGAGCCGCGCGACCGGAGTAACGGCGCAGGCTTACGTCGATGGGATGCGCGACCGCTTTGAGGACTTGCTGCCTGGCGAACGTCAGGCCCCGGCCGCCAGTCACCTTAATTCAGTGCTGCTGGCCCTTTCGATGCTGGAGAAGAATCGAGGGCGTGCCACTCGGTCAATTTCATAGCCACTCCCACGACTTGGCCCAGCACCTCGGCTTCCTGCGGATGGCGCAGGATGCGAACCGGAACCGGAGACAAAGGATGTGGTTGAAGAATGATTTCCTCGCGGCGCATACTGCACCAGCAGCACGTGTGGCCGTCGCGGGTTTCCACAAAATAGATGGGACGTTCGTATTCCGAGCGCCAGGAACCTTCGACCACTTTATTTTTCGACTCGTCGACCTGGATGAAACTGCCGGGCGGCAGAATCGGATACATGGTGAAATCCTGGGTGCCGACGTAACCGTAGGTGAAGTCGCTGGTGGCAAACTGCGCGAGGTAGGCGACGGGAACCATGCCCCATTGTTCGACCATGCGGCCCAGGTTGGTAGTGCGGCGATCGTCGAAGCTGGGATCGAAGCGCACCGGAACCTGCACTGAAGACAGCCCGGCCAGCGCGTCGGAAACATGCGACTTGGGCGGAGAAACCAGGCCCAGGTCGGCGGCCAGATTGTTCAGGTCGACGCCATACCAGGACATGAGCTCGCGCAGGTCGCGGCGGTAGATGACGGAGAGCGTGTAGAGCCGGAAAATGCTGGGCAGAATGCCCTTGGTCTCGATGTCGGACAGGCGGCTGGGTGGCATCGAAAACTCTTCGTTGCGGTACTTGTCGGCAATGCGCGCGCTCGAGTTCTCGACGTCACGCATGGTGAGGCCGAGTTTCTCGCGCAGCGTACGAAGGCTTTTTCCTGCGGGCAACATGGTTGCGCCTCCTAGGAAAGTGGGGGGAATCATATCAAAGGAGAAGCGAAAAGTGTGGGAGACTTGTGTGAAATTTTGAGTGCGCGGGTCTTGTTACGAAATCCGAACACGCGCCCGGCCTTGTCAGACGCGCATGGTCGAGGGTGCGTCACATAGCACGGTTCGAATCGAGCGCTCCTCCCTGTCCTGTGGATTTCCTGTGCTTGTTCGGAATTCGTAACAACCCTGTAAGGGAAATCAGGATTTGCCCCCCTGCTGCCGCCTTCCATGGGGGCAGTTTTTTCGAAGCCTGTAGGTCTCAAGCAATATTCCAGAAGATGACATTTGTCACGCCCACTGCGTGATGGATGGCACTGGTGCGCATTCTCCGCGTGCGCGAAGATGCAGTTGTTGATGGTGCAGTCGTCAACCATGCGACTGCCGGATGCAAACGCTGGACGGGTAGACCGAATGGATTCCCGTCGGACGGCGCCAAACGGGCCGGGAGGACTCAAGATGATCGCAACCCAGATGATCGCAACCCAGGAGCAACCGCGGAGCACGGAAATCGCGAATTCGGGTCTGGCTGTGGCCAGCCTGGAAGCCGTGAACATGAATTATGGCAGCGTGCGGGCGCTGCGCGGCGTCGATTTCCGAGTGCGCGCCGGAGAGGTTGTTGCGTTGCTGGGCCCGAACGGCGCGGGCAAAACCACTGCCGTGAAATTGCTGCTGGGATTGCTGCAGCCCAATACGGGACGAGCTCGCGTTTTCGGGGGCGACCCGACGAATCCTGAAAACCGGATGAGGACGGGGGCCATGTTGCAAGTGGGGCGAGTTCCGGAAACGTTGCGCGTCCGCGAGCACATTGACCTGTTTTCCACGTATTACCCGAACCCGATGGCGCTGGCGGAAGTACTAGCCGCAGCCGGTCTGGAGAAATTAAGCGATCGGAAGTTCGGCGATCTCTCGGGCGGCCAGAGGCAGCGCGTTTTATTTGCACTGGCCATTTGCGGCGATCCGGATCTGGTTTTTCTCGACGAGCCCACGGTTGGGCTCGACGTGGAAGCGCGGCGCATGTTGTGGGATGAGATTCGCCGGATGGTAGACCGCGGGAAAACCGTGCTACTCACGACGCACTATTTGCAGGAGGCCGACGCGCTTGCCGACCGCGTTGCCGTCATTAATAAGGGCGAAATTATTGCTGAGGGAACTCCGGCGGAGATCAAAGCGAAAACCGCGGGCAAGCGGATTCGCTGCATCACCAGCCTTAATCTGAACGCGTTGCGCCAGATTCCGGGCGTCACCGAAGTGAAAGAAGATCGCGAAGCGGTCGAGATTCACGCGGTCGAGGCTGAACCGATCGTCCGCGAACTGCTGGCCCGGGATGCCGGACTCTGCGGTCTTGAAGTCAGCAGCGCGGGCCTGGAAGAGGCGTTTCTGGAACTGACGCGCGACACCACGAGCGAAGCCAATCATTCCAACTGAACCAAACGGATCCGCGAGCACGGGAGGAAACACCATGACGACGAGCACCGCAAGCCTGGCCCTGAGCCGCCGGCAAATTCAGCGTTCGCCGCGACACACGGCCGTGATTTATCTGAAGGAAGCGACATACGAGTTTTTGAAGAACCTGCGGCTGCGCATGTACACCGTGTCGGTGCTGAGCTTTCCGATCATGTTCTACGTGTTGTTCGGGCTGCTGCTGAACGGGCACCAGGCGATTGCGGGTACGTCGGTGCCCGCGTACATGATCGCGACCTACGGCACGTTTGGCGTGATGGGCGCGTCGTTGTTTGGAACGGCGGGGGGATTGGCCTCGGATCGCGGCCTGGGATGGTTGCAGGTGAAGCGCGCCAGCCCGATGCCGCCGTTCGCGTATTTCACGGCCAAGGTGGTGACCAGCATGATTTTCAGCGCGATCATTGTGCTGGCGCTGTTCGCACTGGGATACGCCTTCGGCGGCGTGCGCATGCCTCTCGGCCAATTTACGCTGCTGATGGGAACCCTGGTCGCCGGGTCGCTGCCGTTCTCGGCGATGGGACTGGCGCTAGGATATTTCACTGGACCGAATTCGGCGCCTGCAACCATCAACCTGATTTATTTGCCCATGTCGTTCTGCAGCGGGCTGTGGGTGCCATTCATGTTCCTGCCGAAAATTGTGCAGCAGATCGCGGTGGTGATGCCGCCGTATCACCTGGCGCAACTGGCGCTGGGAATCGTGGGAGCGGGACGCCATGAACCGAGTGCGGCGCATTGGGAAATGCTGGCGGCCTTCACCATGATCTGCCTGGGCGTGGCCCGCATCGGGTTCCAGCGCGATAAGGGAAAACTGTACGGCTGAGTTGCGCAGCCGCTGGGCGGGTGTTTGCGAGGGATCGATCGAGAGAGTCGAGGACACGATGATGAGTGCAGGAAAATCAATCGGCGGGGCGATGCTACTGATCTTCTTCGGCCTAGCCGCCATGCTCGGCGGAGAAAAATGGCTGGTGGCCTTGATTCCTGCGGCCATGCTGGTGTGGTATGGAACTGGGTCGGCCTTGCGGCGCGACCGGAATTGACTGGCGGGAGAGAATAGAAGAAGACACCAATGCAATTTGAAGATAACGGCGAGTGTAGAACGGGGAGTTGGCTGAAGCTGAAGCCCTGGCGGGTGATCGTTAGGGACAAGGATCACGGATGGAGTCCTCTGCTCTGGGTGATCTATCTCGGCTTCTTTTTCATCCAGCCGGTGGCCGCTCACGAAGGCCTCAATCGTTGGCTGCTCGATCTCGGGGGCGCCGCGGTTTTTCTGGTTCTGTACTTTGGATTATTCGCGATTGAGAACCCGAAGGCTTGGGTCCACCTCGGCGGCATGATGTTGCTGGGACTTGCTTTTCAGCCCATCAACAATGGCGCGTGCACATTTTTTATCTTTGCCGCGGCCATGCTTCCGTTCAGTGTCCAGACGAACAAAGCGGCGGCGATCGGCTTGCTCAGCATCGGCGGCATCTCCGCGATTGAAGGATTGTTACTGCACCTCGATCGCTGGACTCTTTTCTTCTCCACCCTGTTTCCTATTTTCATTGGCGCCGGAAATACGTTCTTCGCGGAGCGCAACCGGATGAACCGGAAGCTGCGCCGGGCTAACGAAGAGGTGGAAAACCTGGCCAAGGTTGCCGAGCGCGAGCGCATTGCGCGCGACCTGCATGATGTTCTGGGGCACACGCTTTCGGTCATCACATTGAAGTCGGAACTCGCGGGCAAACTGATCGACCGCGATCCTGAGCGGGCGGGAAAGGAAATCCGCGAAGTCGAGCAGATTTCGCGGCAGGCCCTGACCGATGTGCGGGACGCAATTCGCGGCTATCGTTCGCAGGGACTGGTGGCTGAACTGGCGCAGGCGAAGTCAACGCTTGAGACCGCCGGCTTGACAGTGCAGTGCGATGCCGCGACCACGGTGAAACTGCCGGCAGTGCAGGAAAGCGTGCTCTCGCTGGCGGTGCGCGAAGCGGTGACCAACGTGGTGCGGCATGCGCGGGCGCGCACCTGCCGCATGCGGCTCGAGCAGCAGAATGGATCCTGCTGCCTGGAAATTCAGGATGATGGCCTGGGCAGCTCCAACGGCGAAGGCAACGGATTGCGGGGCATGCGCGAGCGCGTCGAAATGCTGGGCGGCACACTGCTGCGCGAAACGCGGGCCGGCACAAAAATCACCATCACGCTGCCCACGAAGGAAGTGGTTGTGCAGGGCGAAGGCAGCCGCAATTGAACCCGACATATAAAGAGAGCGGCAAAGAAGGTGCCCGAGAGAGCGGCAGGGATAGGGATAAAGATAAAGACGGGCGCAAGACGATCCGCGTGGTTCTGGCCGAAGATCAGGGGATGGTGTTGGGCGCGCTGGCGGCGCTGCTCGAGATCGAGGGCGACATTTCGGTTGTCGGGCAGGCGCGTAACGGCAAAGAAGCGCTCGAAGCGGTGCTCGCACACAGGCCCGACGTTTTTATCACCGACATTGAAATGCCGCACATGAGCGGCCTCGACGTGGCCGCAGAGTTGAAGCGGCGGCGGACGGGGACGCGCGTGGTCATCGTGACCACGTTTGCGCGCTCGGGATATTTGCGGCGCGCGCTGGAAGCGGGCGCGTCCGGCTACTTGTTGAAAGATATGCGGGCGGAAGAACTCGCGGACGCCGTGCGGCGCGTGCATCAGGGATTGCGAGTCATCCATCCCGAATTGGCGACGGAGGCGTGGGCCGAGATGGATCCGCTGACCGACCGCGAGCGGCAGGTGTTACGACTGGCCGGCGAGGGCATGGCCAGCGGCGACATCGCAGGCGAGCTGGGGTTGTCGGACGGCACGGTGCGGAATTATCTTTCCGAGGCCATTAGCAAACTGGGGGCGAGCAATCGCGTGGAGGCGGCGCGGATCGCGCGAACCAAGGGGTGGCTGTAGTGTATTGGCGCCGATCTAAGCGGTAGCGGCGAATGCTGATTCATTCTTCTGGTAACAAACGTTCCGCAGGCGAAGCATCACAAAAAGCAGTCCGCCAGAGAGTGCCAGACCCGCCAGGCCGTAGTTGAGCGCATTCATCGCGTCTCGATGGCCCTCTTCCGCCGGCGGGAATTCTCTCATTACTTGCACGCGGGCGCGCCCTTTCAGCGCTGGAAAGTAATAGATGGGAATGGTCGTTCCGGGTGGAACGCTGGAGTCGAGTTCGGCCTGACTGCGGGGCACGAACTCGAGATAGGGCCGGAGGCTCATCCATTCCGGTTGGTCTTCAACCATGCCCTTGGCGTAGGCGTCAACCCCGCCGCGGCCGGTTCTCTGGTAGTACGTGCGAGTCACATGGAACTCGCTTCGGTGATAGGAGACGCCTTCGTATTTCTGGTAGCGATTCCACGAATTCATGAAAACTACGAAGCCGAACAGCAGGCTTGAGACGAAGGCCAGCGCGCAGATCGCGATCCCGAGGCAGACCACCTTGAAGAGAACCGGATGAGAGAGCGGTCTCTGCGGGGCGGATTTCTGGGCCGGAGTCTTTGGCTTGACGAAACCGGAAAGCGCGGTGCCGGCCACGATCATCGCCGCGAAGATCGCGATCATGAACTTGGGAAATCGGAACACCAGCATGAAGGTCGTGGAGAGCGTGATTTGAACCAGCGCCATCACCCACTTTGCAGCCGCGGCAGGGCCGGTCTTCATGCCGAGATTCGTGCCGATATAAGTGCCGCAGGTGGGGCACGTGGATGCTCCCGTTTCCGGGAGAACGACCCCGCACTTGGGACATTGCCGCGTGGATGCCATCGCGGGGCGATTACATCACTGGCGGGGGGCGAGCGCAATTGACGAAGGTAATGGTTTTACGCGTTTTCCCGCACCACGCCTGCTTCTTCCTTCTTCATCGTCTTGTAGGCCCAGGCCATGCGGGGGGTGTTGTGGGCGATGCCGATGTGGCCTTGGGGATTTAGCACGATGATGCCGCCGTGGCCGTTGAGGCGCTGCTTCAGATAGTTCATGGCTTCCTGCGCGGACCACTCGGGCAGGTTGCCGGCCTGAATGCGGTCGGCGGTCCACTTGGCCAGCACTAGCTTCATGATGGGCTCGCCCCATCCGGTGGTGGAGACGGCGGCACTCTCGTTGTTGGCATAGCAGCCGCAGCCGATCAGCGAGGAATCGCCGAGGCGTCCGGGAGCCTTGTTCAGCGTGCCCCCTGTTGAAGTGGCGGCGGCGATGTTGCGGTTGCGGTCGAGGGCGACGGCGCCGACGGTGTCGTGGGAAATGGTTGGATCGTCCGTCGTGTCGTCGGAGGTGGGCGCGAACAGATCGTTTCCGTCTGGTTTGGAGCCAGCCTGCTTCGCGTCCCGCTGCGCGGCCTGATACTGGCGCAGGCGCTCGACCTCGCGAGGAATGACCAGGTCTTCGTTCTGGCAGAGCGCGATGCCGTGCTGAGCGGCGAAATTCTCTGCGCCTTCGGCCACGAAATAAACGTGGGGGCTCTCGCTGAGAATTTTGCGGGCGGCGCGCACGGGATTGCGCAGGCGCTCGACGCAGCCGACGCCGCCGGCGCGGAGCGTGGCGCCGTCCATGATGAGGGCGTCGAGCTGCACCTTGCCGTCGCGGTTGAGAAAGCTGCCGCGTCCGGCGTCGAACGTCTCATCATCTTCCATGATGACGACGGCTTCCTCGACGGCGTCGAGGGCCGCGCCGCCGCGTTCGAGCACGCGCCATCCCGCAGCCAGCGCGTTTGAGACGCCGCGCAGGTGGGCGCCGACCATGTCATCGGGCATGGCCCAGGCGCCACCGTGAATGACGAGAACGGGATCAGTTGGCAAGAGGGGTCCTTAGAATTGGTGATGCGACTCGATAGGATAGCAGCTCAGTACTCGGTCCTTGTCGGCAAACTACCGGATGCCAGAGCTAGAACCATCCCTCCGATTGCAAGCGGTGCCAAGCTGCGGTGATTCGCGCGGGAGTGAAGGTTTTACGCTTGTGTTCGTTCCAAGACACTACACCGGAGATCGCATCTCTGGGATTATTCCTAGCCTCGGGGTATTCGTGGACCGCGACCCAGTGAACGGTGGAGAGCAACTCCAGGCCGTATGGCGTTTCATAACCCTCGATCAATTTGCTGACGCGAGTGAGGCGCTCAAGAGTATTTGATTCTGCGGACAAATAATGCTCCGCCTCCCGAACCGCTTCCGGAAACAGTTCGAGCGAAACATCCCTACTGCGATCCCCGTAGCCTCGAACAAAGTGGCCTTCCATGCGTTGCAGAACGAAATGCAGATTCTCGGCATAAGGGCCGTAGCGTTGCTTCTCAAAGTTGAGCTTTAAAGGCTCGCCGGCCTCTTGGAGGAAATATGCGAGCTTCTGTATTTCGAGGAGCGTGAGTCGATAGCCCGGTAGTGTGTATCGGCTCAGCAATTCAAGTATCACGGCTCGTCCTGCTGTCATCGCCGGGCGCTTGGTAGCGATCTTCATCTCATCCGCCTTTGGGGCCCCTTCCGGATGAAACAACTGCACCGCAACCGTGGGCACCTCGGCGAACGCTCGTTCAATAAGTGGACGAACTTGGTCCCAGTCAAGGCCCCCATTGCCGCATCCAAGTGGCGGCACCGCGATCGAGTGGATGTTCTCTTTCTTTACAAGGTCGATAAGTGCTCGGAGTCCTGATTCTATGTCTTCGATCTTTGACTTCCCGCGCCAATGCCCCTTGGTTGGAAAGTTGACTATGACGCGAGGATTGCCGACGTTTCGGTGGAATACGAACATTTTTCCAAGCTGCACCTCGTCTCGCTTGCACGCGGCTTCGTACGCAGCATAGTTGTCGGGGAAGGCCATCTTGAATTGCAGAGCGATGCCCTTGCCCATCACGCCTACGGTGTTCACCGTATTGACGAGCGCCTCAGCGTCGGTGCCCAAAAGATCGCCTTCTGCTTTGTAGATCATCAGTAGTACCAGTCCGGTTGAATCCCAATCTCCGGCATTTCCTCGCCTATGATCGCGCTGACTCTCTCGGCAACCGAACGATCATAAACCCCGACGTACGAGACCAGTTCCCACGGGAAGAACTGGTGCACCAGGAACTCCGCTTGCCTCTTTCTCTTCCGATCTGGGTCGTCATTGGTGTCGTGCCAGTATCTTTCCTTCATCAGAGGCCAGTCTACCTCCGTCAGATCTCTAAAATCGTCAAAAAAGTCGGTGTACCCCATGTCCGCGTGTCCTTCAGTGAATACCCAGTTAAGGCCGGCCTCGTCAACCTTCTCAGCAGTCGACTGAAGATAGATCACAGGCTGCTGTCCTTCGGCGTATCCTTCCACTCCGCCTCGACTGATCACGTAGAGCATCGGCGAACGCGGGGCGAAATAGAACGGGACATAGTCTCCGACAGTTCCCCCTGGACCCAATGGTACCTCTCTGTTGAGTCTGCGCTGCTTGATGTGCAAGTGGCCGATATTTACGGACTTCAGTTCTTGCGCCCTGCGGTCACAATGTAGGCCTCCTTCTGCAACGATTCGCCGCAGATTGTTCACGTGAGTTATGTGGTAGATTGCCGTCACGTCCACAATGTTAGCTCAATGTGGTCGCGGGATCCTCGTTGAAGTGTACGTTCGCCTTAGGCGGCTTGCCCGGGAGTGACTGCTACGGGCGGGTCTTGGGTTCTGGTCCAGGTGTAGCGCATGCGGTGGATTACAGTGATCGTGCTCAACACGGCGATCACCCACAACACTGGCGCCATGCGGTTGAATAATGCTCCGAGGATGACCAGCACGAGGCGTTCGGGGCGCTCCATGAAGCCGACGCGGCAGGAGCCGATCAGGCTTTCGGCGCGGGCGCGGGTGTAGCTGACCATGATGGCGCTGACCATGACGAAGGCGGCAAGGACGACCCAGAAGAAGCGTCCGCCGCGGGCGTAGAAGACTAGAAGTCCGAGGAATTGGCTGGCGTCGCTGTAGCGGTCGACGACCGAGTCGAAGAAGGCTCCGAAGCGGGTGACGCGGTTGGTGGCGCGGGCGACCTGGCCGTCGACCAGATCGAAGAAGCCGGAGAAGAAGATGACCAGGCCGGCGTAGAAGAACATGCGTTTCTGGTTGTCGGCGTTGGCGGAGCCGAACAGGATGGCGGCCCAGGTATTGACGACCAATCCCATGAAGGTGAGGACGTTGGGATTGATGCGGGAGAGCGCCAGCCAGCGCACGACGGTGTCGAGCAAAACTCCGCAGGCGCGGCCGAAGGCGCTGGTCCAACTTGCGCTCATTGTGGCACACCCCAAATTGCAGTGATCCGCGCGAAAGTCCCCACCCATTCGACAGGCTCAGGGCAAGCTTCTCGCGCAAAAGGCGCGCGAGAAATGGGGCACCCGGAATTCGTATCTATACCGGAGGCCATTACGCGCCTGCCTGTTCCGGTTCGATGATGTCGTGGATGGTGCTGAGGCTGAGGATTTCGAGTTCGCGCTTTCCGTTGGGACTGACGACGATGACGGTGTCGCCGACTTTCTTGTTGAGCAGGCAGCGGCCGATGGGGGAGGTGGTCGAAATCTTTCCGGCAGCCACGTCGGATTCCTCGCTGGTGACGATCTTGTATTCCATCTCCTGATTCTTGGTGCTGTCGTAGATCTTTACCGTGGAACCCAGGCCGACTTTGTCGTGGGGAATGTTGTTCATGTTGACCATGGACAAGTCGGCGAGGCGCTTGCCGAGCTGGCGGACGCGCGCCTTGACGAACTCCTGGCGCTGCTTAGCCATGTGGTACTCGGCGTTCTCGCTGAGATCGCCGAGGGCGGCGGCCTTCTTGATTTCTTTCGGCAGCTCGTGAATCAGCTCGTGTTCGAGCGCGTTAATCTCTTCCTGCAGTTTTCGTTTGATTGCGTCTGTCATGATTTGAGCAGCGCGGACGACGACACGGCTTAAGGGATTATAACCCTTTGGCAGCGCAGCAACGGACCAGTAAGCGCCGGTCAGTTCCTGATTGGCACGGTAGACCGGCAGGGGCCGAACATTACCCACGTAATCAATCGATAAAGTTCTTGCGCTGGGCGGATTGTCTTTTTGATTAATATTCCCTTATGAGCACTGGAAGCGGGAAACTATTGGCCCTCAAGGGAACGTTGTTTCTGGGCGTGCTGACGCTGGTCGGGATGATTGCGGTCGTTGGCCTTTTTCCCGGGAGCCGCGCGCGCGGCGCTGCGTCGGTGGCAGAACCGCGAGTGACCTCTATCACTCAGATCACACGCGACGGATTCCGCAAAACGAGTTTATTGGCGGATGATTCTCAACTTTACGTCACAGAATTGCCGGGGGCGCACCGCGTGATTACCCGGGTGTCGTTGTCTAGCTCAGATCAGCCCAATTCAGATCGATCCAACTCAGATCGATCAGTGGTTGCGAGCCCGTTCTCGAACCTGCAGGCGCTCGACCTTTCGCCCGATCACAGCAAGCTGCTGGTCGCGCCGATCCAGCGTGGATCGAGCGATGACGAATTCTGGACACTGCCGGTGGCGGCCGGATCTCCGGAGCGGATTGGCGATCTTTCCGGCCGCGATGCGGCCTGGTCTTCCGATGGCCAGCACCTGGTGTTCAGCAAAGGCTCCGTACTCTATGTTGCCGGCGCTAGCGGAACGCCGGTGCACGAACTGTTTACCGCGAACGGGTCGGTGTTTGCGCCGCGCTTTTCTCCTGACGGCAAAATCATTCGTTTTACGGTGAGCGACGTTGCCCAGAACACGACTCAACTCTGGGAGGTTGCTCAGGACGGCTCGAACCCGCACGCGCTGCTGGCGAACTGGGAGCACGCGACCACGGCGTGCTGCGGCAGTTGGACCGCCGACGGGCGCTACTACGTTTTTCAGGCATCGCAGACTGTACCGCACACGCTGACGTTGTTCACTTCTCTCTGGGCATTACCCGGTTCGGCAACGGGCGCAGACGGCAACATCTCAGGACTGGTTCAGCTGACCAACGGCCCCATGTCGTTCGGAAAAGCGTCGCTGGCGCGCGACAACAAGAAGATGTGGGCCATCGGGGTACAGCCGTTCGGTGAAGTTGTGAAGTACGAACGCGGGAGCAAGAAATTCGTTCCGGTATTGCCGGGAGTTTCGGCGACGGACCTGGCCTTTTCGCCCGATGGCAAGTGGGTTACGTATGTGGCCGTTCCGGAAGCCACTTTGTGGCGCAGCCGGGCCGACGGAAGCGACCGGCTGCAACTGAGTTCTGCGCCCGGACGTGCCGCGTTGCCGGTTTGGTCGCCCGACGGAAAACAGATCGCATTTGTCAGCATGCAGCCGGGGGAATCATGGAAGCTGTTTCTTGTCCCGGTAGGGGGCGGAACTCCCCAGGCGGTTCTGGCGGAGAATGGCAGCCAGATCGATGCTAACTGGTCGGCGGATGGCTCGCGGCTCATGTTTGGAGACTTCCGGAATGACGTCGGAGGTCTCACCATTCGCGTTCTGGACTTCAAGACCCACCAACTCGAAACCATTCCTGGGTCGCAGGGCCTGTTCAGCCCGCGCTGGTCGCCGGATGGACGATATATCGCCGCGCTCTCGCCGGATAATACAACTCTGAAGCGGTTCGACTTCCAAACTAAGCGATGGTCGAACTGGCTGGTCGAGTCGGCAGGAGCGGTGAGCTACCCAATCTGGTCCGCGGACAGCCAATACATTTACTTCGACGATCTCGTCAGTGGCGAGGAGTCGATTCGCAGAGTGAAAGTGGGAGAGAGTCAACCCGAGCTGGCGTGCGTGCTGGGCGCGGTCGACCGCTTCCCGGGCGGGTTGGGTACATGGATTGGGCGGGCCGCCGACGGCTCATGGATGCTGGTGCGTGACCGCAGCACGCAAGAGGTTTACCAGCTGAGTCTGGAACTGCCGTAACCGGATTGCGAGGGACCCGAGAAATGTTGAAAGGCGAAGTGGTAAACGATCGGACTAATCGCCAGTGCAAGCTGAGTCAGTTCAGGTTCACTTTCACGCTCGGCCTGTTTCTGGCGTTCCTGCTGTTCAGAGCAATGCCTCTGCCTCTGGCGGCGCAGTCGACTGATCAAAGCTCCTCCGACAGAAAGGTGATCACCCGGGTTGAGCCTGAGTATCCTGACGCATTGAAGCGACTGTACATCGGCGGAGTGGTGCGGCTCGAGGTTGAGGTCGCGCCTAGCGGAGTGGTGAAGAGCACAAAGCTGCTGGGGGGAAGTCCGATTCTCGGGCAGTCCAGCATGAAGGCGGTCAAGCAATGGAGATATGCTCCGGCCGCTGCCGAAGAAGTTCTGACCGTAAAACTGGAGTTCGATCCCCACCGCTGACTTGGCTGAGTCCCTCGAAGCGGTGACGCGGGATTACGCCTGGAACTCGGAAGCCTCGGGGAAGCGGAGTTTGCACTTGGCCAGTGCGGTGGTGAGGATTTCTTCGACCTTGGATTCTTCGCAGTTGCGGGCCATGGCCAGTTCGCTGACCAGAAGGTAACGAGCCCGCTCCAGCATCTTTTTTTCGCGGAAGGAAAGCGGCTTGGCCTGATGCAGGGTGATCAGACTCTTCAAGACGCCGGCGACCTCGAGCAACGAACCGGTACGCATGCGCTCGGAGTTTTCCTTGAAGCGGTCTTTCCAGTCGCCGTTGCTGCCGTTTTCGCCGATCGAGAGGGCGTCCAGAACCTTTTGGATTTCGCCGTTGCGCACTACGCGACGCAGGCCCACGCTGCCGGCGTTGTGGCAGGGCACCATCACTTTGAGGCTGCTGGCTTTGATGTGCAGCAGGTAGAACTTCTCCACCGTCGCACCCACCGAGCGGCTGCTAATCTGTTCAATAACCCCAACCCCGTGATTGGGATAGACGACCTTATCGCCGATGTGGAAATTCAAGTCCGTACCACTCATGTTTAAACACCCAAGGGAGGCGATGGTTCGTGGGGAGAAGCTGCAACCGATACTACTATTATGCTACTCCCCAGACGGGTCGAAAGCAAGACGGTTAACGGACCGGCCTCAGACTCGCCAAGTCTGGTTAAGTTATTGAAATATAAGCCACTAGTCCGACTGCGGACCTCAAACCTCAACCTCAGGCCTCGGCCATGGGCCGATTTCACGCCGGCTTTGTGGTAGCCATCGCGCCCCAGACCCCGCTTATAATCAGGCCGTGGATTCCGACCGGAGAACCCCGATTCCAGACCTGCCCGAGCCAGACCTGCCCGAGGATGTTCCTTCCCAAACCGGGAAGGCGCGGGAGCTTCCTGTAGGGCGAGTGCTGGGCCTCGACGTGGGTTCGCGCCGGATTGGCGTGGCCGTGTCGGACCCCCTGGGAATCACCGCGCAAGGGCTGGAAACCCTGCAGCGCCGGACCAAGCGGCAGGACTTTGAACATCTGCAGCGCGTGATTCAGGAGTACGACGTGCGGGAAATTGTGGTGGGCTTGCCGCTGCGTATGAGTGGCGCCGAAGGGATCCAGTCGGACAAGATGCAAGTCTTTGCCGAGGAACTGCGCAAGCGATTCCGGCTGCCCGTGCATCTCTGGGACGAGCGGCTGACCTCGGCCGAAGCCAACCGGCTGCTGCGCGAGACCGACCTGTCGATCGAGAAGCGCGGGAAGGCGGTCGATCGCATGGCGGCGGTGCTGATACTGCAGGGATGGATGGAAGGGCGGGCGAGCCGGTAGGGTCTGCGGACCTCAGGGGCTGAAGCCCTCGGATTTCCTGGCGCCTTGACGCGGCGCTAAAGCGCCGCTCTTCCACGTTATCGTATTCCACGCTGTCGTATTCCACGTGTCGTATTCCATGTTGTCGTTTTCCACGTTGTCGTCTTTCACCTTGTCGCCGCTCTTCCACCTTTGCCCTCGGTTTTTCACCTTGTCGTGAATCCTTTCCTTCAAATCTTCAGGAATATTTTCTTGCGGTCCATCAGCCAGATCGGAAGCAGGCATAACAGGACGAAGGCCAGCGAGAATAGCAGTGAGGCGAAACTCGGGCTTCCCAGCGGGGCAAAGAAACGCCGGAAGATGTAGTCGTGGCTGTTCTCGATTTGACCGTTCCGCCGAAAATTGAAAACGAACTGCAGCACGTCGAAGAACCAGGCAACGATGAAGGCGGCAATCGCGTTGCGGCCGAAAATCAGAAATGGTTTCGACCAGGCTCCGCGCCAGCCGCGGATATCTGTCGCCCAATAGCAGAGGGCCAGGCACACCAGCGCGAATCCGGCGCTGAACAGGACATAGGAACTGGTCCAGAGGTTCTTGTTGATGGGGAACCAGATTCCCCAGGTTCTGCCCAGAACCAGGCCAATCCCGCCGAACCCCAGCATGCCGGCGAGTTTGGTTTGGGGGCTGCGTTTGGAGCGCAGCCATTCACCGGTAAAGACTCCCAGCAGGGCGGTCGCAATGGCCGGGAGAGTGCTCAGCAATCCCTCCGGATCGCGAGTCTTGTCCCACAGAGTGGTAAGGAACTTGCGATCGAGGTAAGCGGCGAGATTGGCGTCGGGGTGGAGGAAGGGGATGTCGCGACCGGGAACCCCGAACCCCGGCACCGGGACAAAGCGCATCAGAATCCAATAGCCGATGAGCAGCGTGGCCACGATGACGGCCCGGGTTCGAGGACGGGCGTAGAAGAACAGGATCGACGCCGCCAGGTAGCAGACGCCGATGCGTTGCAGAACTCCCGGAATGCGCAGCCCAGGAAACGCTGACGGAGCGATCAGAACCAGGCTGTAGTTCATCGCCAGACCGATGGCGAAAATGATGACCGCGCGGCGGAAGGTATGCAGCAGGAGAAGGTTCTTGGAATCCCCACGCCGGAGCCGGGATTCGGAGGAGAAGACCAGCGAGACTCCGACAATGAACAGGAAGAACGGGAAGATGAGATCGGTGGGGGTCCAGCCATTCCACTGGGCGTGTTCGAGGGGCCAGTAGGGATGATCGTTGCCTGGGTCATTGACCAGGATCATGGCGGCGATGGTGACACCGCGGAAAAGATCGAGCGAGGTGAGGCGTGAGGACGAGACGGAGGGATCGGCTAACGGCGGCGGCGCTGTCTGGGTTGAGGGAACGGCCGGCGCGGACATTGAGTCTCCAATTTCAGGATCGGCGTGAACTTCGGTGGGGATTGTACTATGGCGCTGCTTCCGGGATCGGGCAGGACGGGCGAATGCGCCCGTCCCTACGTGAGCTTATTTTCCGCGCATGGCTTTGCGGTAGGCCACTACATTCTTATTGTGTTCTTCGAGGGTGCGGGCGAAGCGGTGGTGGGCCTGGGCGTCGGCCACGAAGTAGAAGTAGTCGCTCTCAGCGGGGTGCAGGGCGGCTTCGAGCGAGCTGCGTCCGGGATTGCCGATGGGGCCCGGCGGCAATCCGGGATGGCGGTAGGTGTTGTAGGGTGAGCTGAACTGCATGTCGGCGTGATGCAGCTTTCCTGTGTAAGTCCCCGCCAGAAGTTCGGCGTAGATGATGCTAGGGTCGGCGTCGAGGGCGATCTGCTTCTCCAGGCGGTTGTAGTAGACGCTGGCCACGAGCGGGCGCTCTTCGGCCGCAGCAGTTTCTTTTTCGACGATCGAGGCCATAGTGACAATCACTTCGATCGGTGTGAGATCCTCCGACGCATCCAGCGTAACTTGATCAGGAGCGCAGCCTTTGGAGACGTTGGGCTCGCCTGGTCCCGGTTCTCCCCCTATATATAGGACCGCCCTGCGGTCCAGCCCAATTCGCGCCGCCTGCTGACGAAAATTGCAGACCATTACACCCGCCATCTGCTTCATCGTCATCATTCGTGTGAACTCGTAAGTGTCGGGAAAAAGATAGCCTTCCAGTGATCTGGCGTGCGGGGCCAGGTCGGCGATCATGCCTGAATCTGATTGCGCAACTTTCAGGAAGTCGGCGGCGGGGCCGAGGCCGGCGGCCTCGATGGCGCGGGCAATGTCGAACATGGTGAAGCCCTCGGGCACGACTACGGTATGAAGGTAGACGTCGCCACGGCCCAGGCGCTTTTGGATGTCGATGATGTTGGCAGGCTTGTCGAAGGAGTATTCCCCCGCCTTGAGCGAGCGCTTAGGGTGAAGGTAGTGCCAGAGGACGAACGCCTGTTCACTGCGGATGAGGCCGGCACCTTTGAGTTCGGCGGCGATGCGGCGCGCGGAGTAGCCCGGGCGCAGCAGGACGAAGGTCTGCCCGGAGGGCTCGGTGGGCGTCATCACAGCCCAGGCGAACCATCCGGCAGCTCCAACCACCGCGATCAGGATGAGCCATACGATCTTGCGCACAGTGACAGTTTAGATGATGCTGGTTTCGGATTGGACCTGACGATCGTGCGCGGGACTTTGGTAAGCGGGTGCCAGAGGGGCTGGCCAGGGGTTGCTTTTCCGCGGGATTGCCGGGACTTCGCATGGGAACTCACCCCGGGGGCAATGGTCTGGTCCGGTTGGTACAGTAAGGAAACTGTCCCACCCGACTTCTGCATCCTTCCGGGCGAGGTATACTCAAATGTCTAAAGGAAATCTTGAATATCTTGATGAGACGTAGCCGCTTTTTTTTGACCCTAACCTTGTTTCTAGCGGTCCTGCCAACCACGGGCTGTTTGTTCCACACCCGTCCGGTTGAGGACCAGTACTCGAAAGTTCCGCTCAAGGAATCAACACAGCAGGGGCTGATCGACAGCATCAACCAGCAGGCCGAGGCCATTCGCTCGCTGAAGGCGACGGTCGACATCGACACTTCCGCTGGAGGTCTGAAGAAGGGGTCCTACACCGATTACAAGGAAATCCGCGGGTATGTGCTGGCGCGGAAACCAGGTGCGCTGCACATGATCGGGCTGATGCCGGTGGTGCGCACCAAGGCGTTCGATATGGTCAGCGACGGGCAGGACTTTAAGCTGTGGATTCCTGCCAAGAACCGGTTCGTAATCGGCAAGAACGAGGTGGCGACGCCCAATACCGACCAGCCGATGGAGAACATTCGGCCGCAGAATATCTATGACGCGCTGCTGATCCGCCATATCGATCCGGATAACGAGATTGCGGTGCCGGAGAACGGCTACGAGATTCTGCACGACGAGAAGGGCCGTCGCATCCTGCAAGATGACTATGAGCTGACGGTGATTCAGAAGTACAACCAGGGCTGGAGGCTGGAGCGCAAGATTATTTTCGGGCGCGTCGATCTGAAGCCGCACCGGCAGATCATTTACAGCGAGGATGGGAAAGTGGCCACCGATGCCCGCTATGCCCAATACAAGGATTTCGATGGGGTCAGCTTCCCATCGCGCATCCAGATCTCGCGTCCGCAGGAAGAGTTCGACATTACGCTGAACATGTTGAAGGTGGACATTAACCAGATGCTGACCGATGATCAGTTCTTGCTGGAACAGCCGCCGGGGGCAGACGTGGTGCATCTGGACCGGCCGCAATCCAGCCTGGTCGTGCCGCTGAGGCAGAGGCAGTAACGGTAGTCGGTTCCCAGTAATCAGAATCAAAATCCCCACTTCTCGCGCGAAGAGCGCGCGAGAAATGGGGCACCCGGCCCTGAAGGGAAGAGTCAGAATCCCCACCCTGTCGCAAAGAACGCGACAAGGATAGGGCACCCGTTTTTCCAGTTTCTTATGATGAACAAAATGGTTGTCGCCAATCTGGTGTACCGGCCGACGCGGTCGTTTATCGCGATGAGCGCGATTGCTCTGGAAGTCACCATGATTTTGCTGGTGGTGGCGCTGTTCTATGGATTGCTGAACGGATCGAAGGAGAGCCAGGCGGGAACCGGAGCCGACCTGATGGTGATGCCGCCAGGATCCGCTGGATTGATTGGCATGTCGGGTGCACCTATTTCAGTCAAAGTGGGAGATGTTCTGCGGCGAGTTCCGCACATTGAAGCGGCAGTGCCGGTGATCTGGTGGTTCACCCAAAAACCGATAGAGATCATTTACGGCATTGACCTGGCCAGCTATGACACCCTGCCTCCGAAATTCCGCTACCTCTCGGGCGGGCCCTTTCAGGGGCCTTTCGATGTAATCGTTGACGACTACTTTGCCGGCATGAACCAGAAGAAAGTGGGAGACGCGATCGAGATCCTGAATAATCAGTTCCGGATCTGCGGGATTGTTCCGCACGGAAAGGGAGGGCGTAAATTTCTGCCGCTGGCCACGCTGCAGAGTTTGGAAGGAGCCGAGGGCAAGGCATCTGTCTTTTACGTGAAGCTCGACGATCCTGCGAATGCCGGTGAGGTGGAGAAAGCGATTCAGCAGACGCCAGGCATGGAAAAATACTCGGTGCGCTCGATGCAGGAATATTTATCGATGATGACGCCGGATAATCTGCCGGGATTCGATCTGGCCATCAAGATCGTGATCGGCGTGGCCGTGGTCGTCGGGTTTCTGGTGATTTTCCAGTCCATGTATACGGCGGTGATGGAGCGGACGCGCGAGATCGGGATTCTGAAATCGCTGGGCGCCTCGAAGTGGTACATCGTAAACGTGGTGCTGCGGGAAACCCTGCTGCTGGCGGTGGCTGGAATTATCGCGGGGATTCTTATCAGCATGGCGACTCGTCACGTGATCATGTTCGAAAGGCCGGTCCTGCGCCTGTTCTGGAGCAACCAGTGGGCGCTGCGCGCGGCGGTGATCGCTCTGGTCGGCGCGCTGGCGGGGGCCCTCTATCCGGCGTTCAAGGCCGCGCAACGCGACCCGATTGACGCGCTGGCGTACGAATAGACGTGAACTTTTTCGCAGACGCTGGGGCTGAAGCCCGGATTTTTCTCGAGGCCTTTACGCGGCGCTAAAGCGCCGCTCTTTCACCCGTGCCGCCCTTCGACCCCGTGCCGCCCTTCAAGCTCTAATCAGATGTCAGTCCGGCTTGGCGCAGCATGCCGCGCAGGGCGCGTTCGCCGGCGGCGCCGCGTTGTTCGTCGGCGATGTTGCCGTCGCGGTCGATGACCACGTAGATGGGATAGACCTGCGCGTTGTACATGGCGGCCAGGTTGGTGTCTTTGGTAAGCACGATGGGGACCGAGCGGGGGTGCTCGGCCAGATACTTCTTCACTTTCTGATCGGGTTCAAGGACGTTGACCGCGAGCACGATCAGGCCCTTCCCGCTGAATTCTCTGGCGATGTTATCGACCATCGCTGATTCCTGTTCGCAATATTTGCACCAGGTGGTCCAGAACTCGAACAGGACAACTTTGCCCTTGATGGAATCGTTGTTGAATTGTTCGCCGGTGGTGGTTTTGGCGCGGAAGCGCGGAGCAGGCTGGCCGATCTCATCGCCGCCGAATGCAGAGGCAGCGATGACGATCAGGAAGACGATCAGCAAGATCGCCACGAAGCGGAAAGTGGCGTGGCGCGCCATGACGGGGAGATGGTAGCACGACTACAAGGCCGGTTGATCAGTGCTTTTTCTTGGTGGGTTTTGGTTGGAGCGTTTTCGCGTATTCGTAACTGGCGTCGAGATACTTCTGCAATTCTTTTGTGTTTTCGAGCAGGCGGTCGGGAACGGCTACGTATTCCTGCATCACTGCGCCGTAGGCTTCGAACAAAGTTGTTTTGTACTGCTTCAGAAATTTCTCACGCTCGGCCTCGGGCAGGCGGATGGCCAGTCTGGACTGATGCAGCAGCGTGAACATGTTTCCGTTCAGCGAGGTATAGGGGTTGGCGTCTCCCTTGCGCTCGATCGACGGATTGGTTGCGATCAGCTTGTCGTAGAGAGCAACGGCACCGCTCGCGGCTTTTTTCTGGGCAGGCATGGCATCCCTCCTCACGTTGTGGCCTGCGACAAGTCCCCACTTCTCGCAAAGAACGCGAGAAATGGGGCACCCGGCTGGCGTGCTTCGGCCGGCATCGACGGGCGGGTCGCCCGTCTCCACACAATAGCCGGCGGGGCGCGCGGCCCCGCCGGCGTTGGCATGCGTGATTACTGCGGTCCGAAGTATTGCACGTGAACGTAGGTACCCAGGCGCGGGTTGTAGGCGAGATACCAGCCGTCATGGTCGGGATCTTCGTAGATCACAACCTGGTCGCTGTCCCAGAGCCAGTCGGCGCACAGGGCAAGGTCAAACGAGGCAACGCCGAAAGCCCAGCCGCCAAACCAGAAACGGCCAGGACCGCCTCCGCCAATGCGCCACACGTGGCCGCGACCGAAGCCGCCGGTGAAACGGCCGTGCTCCCAGGGATGATCGAGGTGGAAGCGAGGATCATCGCGTCCAGCGTCGTGCCCAACCCAGGTGCCGTCGTGATGGACGTGCGGGGCCGAAGGATGGCCTTCGTCGTCGTGAAAATTCTTTGCAGGATGGGCAATCGTTCCGTGACTAGCGGGTGGACCATGCTTGGGAACGAATCCGCCGCCGACGGCATGGCCGCCGCCGCCGTGCGCGCCGTGTTGCGCCAGGGCTGGCAGAGAGAGCATCAGGGATACAGCAATCAGGGTCAGAGGAACAACAAGAAGTTTGGGGAGTAATTTCATGAGGAACCTCCGCCGATTAGGTTACCACCAGCAGTCTGTGAGTAACACGGCGTTGACAATTCTTTGCAGATTACGCTATCGTAAACACTTGGTAGTCGTGTGGTTGCCCGCCTGATGGTCCTGGCGTCCTCGCCGGGGAATCAACGAGCGGTCTTCTTTCGCAGCCTTTATTCAATCTGGGAGAACTCTGATGTCAACCTATTTCCCCAAAGAGGGGGAAATTGTGCGCAAGTGGTACGTCGTGGATGCGGACGGGCAAACGCTCGGGCGCCTGGCTTCGCAGGTGGCGCGCATCCTTATGGGAAAAGAAAACCCGCAATACACGCCGTTTCTCGATACCGGCGATCACGTCATCGTGATTAACGCTGAGAAGATTCGGACGACAGGCTTCAAGGCCGAGTCGAAGGTGTACCAGCATTATACCGGCTATCCCGGGGGATTGCGGACGGAAGAATACAAGAAGCGAATGGTGCGCAAGCCGGAAGCGATCATCGAAGCGGCGGTGAAGCGCATGCTGCCCAAGAACAAGCTGGCGGCGCACATGCTTTCGAAGCTGAACGTGTACAAGGGCGACAAACATCCCCATCAGGCGCAGAAGCCGCAGGATTTGAAACTGGAAGTGCGCGAGTACAAGCCGCGGAAGGTTGCGGTTTCGTAGGGCAGCTTACCTTGAGTCGGAGATCCTTCGGCGACAAAAGGCCGTCGCCTCAGGATGACAAGGGTTTGGTGGGTAAACGAATAAGGCTCGCTTCTGGTGGTTCAAGCTAGAAGCTAAGAGCTAGGAGCTAAGAGCTAGCATGGCTGAATTGGTTCAATACTACGGAACGGGACGCCGCAAGACGGCGATTGCCCGTGTGTATTTGCGTCCGGGCAGCGGCGATTTCAAGGTGAACGGGCGCGCCTTTGAAGAATATTTCGTGACCCCGGCGCAGCGTTCGGCGGCGAAGGCGCCGCTGGCGTCCTCGGAAATGGCGGCCACGTTCAACGTCATCGCCAGCGTGCTGGGCGGCGGCGTGCGCGGTCAGGCCGACGCGGTGAAGCTCGGGATTGCCCGCGCCCTGATGCAGTTCAATGCGGAACTGCGCAAGAAGCTGAAGGCCGAGGGCATGGTCAGCCGCGATTCGCGCGGCAAAGAGCGCAAGAAGTATGGACAGAAGGGCGCTCGCAAGCGGTTCCAGTTCAGCAAGCGGTAGGGCTGGGTGCAGGAGCTGTACCGGCGATAGAGATTCCTCCGCCCCTCGCGTTCGCTCGGGGGTCGGAATGACAAGGGCTTTTGGGTTTGGTTTTGGGGTTTTCGTTTTGGTTTGGCTGGGAGCTGACGGCTGAAAGCTGACAGCTGGTCTTAGGTGTTCAATTCTTCTCGTGCCTCGCGGCGCGGGGACGGGAATGGCAATCCGGAGCGGCACGTTGACGCGAAGGATGCAGACTAAAAAGGAGGTTCATTGGCGACAATTACCATGAAGGAGTTGCTCGAAGCGGGAGTCCACTTCGGGCATCAGACCAAGCGCTGGAATCCTAAGATGAAGGAATACATCTTCGGAGAGCGCAACGGGATTTACATTATCGACCTGCAGAAGACGCTGAAGATGTTCAAGGAGGCGTCGAAGTTCGTGCAGGACCTGGCGAACGACGGCCGCATTGTGCTGTTCGTCGGCACCAAGCGCCAGGCGCAGGATGCGATTGCCGAAGAAGCGCAGCGTTGCGGGATGTTCTACATAAACCAGCGCTGGCTGGGCGGACTGCTCACCAACTGGGTTACGGTGCAGAAGTCGGTGAAGCGGCTGAAGGAACTCGACGAGATGGCCACCGATGGCCGCTACGAGCTGCTCCCCAAGAAAGAAGTGATCAAGCTCGAACGCGAGCGCAAACATTTGCAGGCCAACCTGGCGGGCATCAAGAATATGAGCCGGTTGCCCGACGCGATTTTCGTCATTGACTCGAATAAAGAGCAGATCGCCGTGCGGGAAGCCCGCAAGCTGGGCATTCCGGTGGTCGCCGTGGTCGATACGAATTGCGATCCCAGCGAAGTGGATTATGTGATCCCGGGCAACGACGATGCGCTGCGCGCGATCCGGCTGTTTACCTCGAAGATTTCGGAATCGATTGCCGAAGGCGCGCAGTTGATGACCGACAAGCAGGTTGCCGACATGCAGGCCGCTTCGGATGCGGCGCAGGCTGCGGAGACCGCGGCGGTCGAGTATCACGGCGACGCAACTGCTGCGGTGGATGTAACCGAAGACATCAGCATGGAAGAAGTGCTGGGGCCGGGAATGCACAAGAAGCCGGCGGTTGCCGAAGAAGCGGAACTGCCCAAGGTCGAGAGCCAAACGGTTTGAAATCAGTTCTCAGTTCTCAGTTCTCAGTTAGACCACGGTGTTGCGTGGTTCGCAGAGTAAGGACAAACCGGGCACTTGATATCAGACCCGCGCGGGTCGTCTGGCGCGGGTCAAAGTTTATAGAGCAGTTTCGAGTTTCAGGTTTCCAGTTTCGAGCGGCCTGAAACCACAACATTCCAAGCACTCGAAACTAGAAACCAGAAACAGAAACTGGAAACTTATTTATGGGTACTACTACAGTGAATATTTCCGCAGCACAAGTGAAAGACCTCCGGGAGAAAACCGGAGCTCCCATGATGGATTGCAAGCAGGCCCTGACCGAAGCCAAGGGCGACATGGAGCAGGCGGTCGTGATTCTGCGCAAGAAGGGCGTATCGGTGGCGGCGAAGAAGGCGACACGCGTGACCAGTGAGGGATCGGTGGCGCAGTATATCCACGCCGGCGGCAAGATTGGTGTGCTCGTCGAAGTGAACTGCGAGAGCGATTTTGTGGCCCGCACCGACGACTTCAAGGAACTGGTGCACGACATCGCCATGCACATTGCGGCCAGCGATCCGAAGTACGTGCGCAAGGAAGACGTCACGGCTGCGGACTTCGCCCGCGAGAAGGATATTTTCCTCGCCCAGGCGATTGCCAGTGGCAAGCCGGCGAACATCGCCGAGAAAATGGTGAACGGCAAGATGGAGAAGTTCTACGAAGAGGTTTGCCTGCTGGAGCAGCCCTTCATCAAGGACCAGACCATCTCGATCTCGCAGTTGATAGCGGCGAAGATTGGGAAGCTGGGCGAGAACATCTCCGTACGCCGCTTCGCGCGCTTCAAAGTCGGCGACGCCGGTGAGACCATCGCCATTACGAAACCTACAGAGCCGAAAGGCGAGTAATTCAAGGCGCCCTGCGGGGCGCCTTTTTTGTTATGGGAAGCCGCCGGAATTAAAGTCCATCGGCGGCTGAAGCCGGACCCGATTCGGTGTACATTTATCGCAGCGCTGAAAGCGCTGTGCCACCCAAGACCAGAACAACTAGAAACGGGCAACTGACTCATGACTGACACCCCTGCCTTCAAACGCGTTCTGCTCAAGATTTCCGGAGAAGCCCTGGCTGCCAATCAGGGGTTTGGTGTGGATACGGCGCGCATCCACGAAGTCGCCGCTGAACTGGCCGACGTTCATAAGCTGGGTGTGCAACTGGCCATCGTCGTGGGCGGGGGGAATTTTTTCCGCGGCGTCGCTGACCAGGCCAAGAACATGGACCGGGTTTCTGCCGATCACATGGGCATGCTCGCCACCGTCATCAATGCGCTGGCTTTGCAGGATGCGCTGGAAAAGCAGGGCGTGTACACGCGGGTGCAGTCGGCCATTGAGATGAAGCAGGTGGCTGAGCCTTTCATCCGGCGGCGCGCGATTCGCCATCTGGAGAAAGGTCGCGTCGTGATTTTTGCCGGGGGCACGGGCAATCCTTATTTCTCGACTGACACCGCGGCCTCGCTGCGCGCCATGGAGATCAAGGCCGAAGCCATTCTCAAAGCGACCCGGGTGGACGGCATCTACGATGCCGATCCGATGAAAGTGGACGGGGCTAAGAAATTCAACCACATCACGTACATGGATGTTCTCAAGCTGGGGCTGAAAGTGATGGACTCGACCGCCATCAGCCTGTGCAAGGACAACAACCTTCCCATCATTGTGTTTAACCTGAACCACCACGGCAACATTCGGCGCGTGGTGCTGGGAGAAAAGATCGGATCAAGGGTCGGCGCTTAAGATCGTCAGCCACGGATCTTCACGGATTCACACGGATTTCCTGGCATTTCTGATCCGTGTTGATCCGTGTAAATCCGTGGCCAGATTTCCTGTTGGGTTTATAATGCTGCGTTTTGATTCTGCAATGATTCGGAGCTGACCACATGGCGCAAGCGACAATGGCGGCGATCGCCGGGCTGAAAGAAACTTACGTTCAACTGAAGACGCGCATGGACAAGGCAGTCGAAGATTTTCGCAAAGCGATGGCGGGCGTGCGCACTGGGCGCGCCTCGGTACACATGCTCGATGGCGTGAGCGTGGATTACTACGGCTCGCAGATGCCGCTGAACCAGGTAGCGCAGGTGCACGCGCCCGAGCCGCAGTTGATCACGGTGCAGCCTTTCGATGCGTCACAGTTGGGCGCGATTGAGAAAGCGATCAGGTCCGGAGACATGGGCCTGAATCCGATGAACGATGGCAAGCTGATCCGTGTGCCGATTCCGCCGCTCACCCAGGAACGGCGGCAGGACATGGTGAAGCAACTGCACCGCGTGCTGGAAGAGCACCGCACGGCCGTGCGCAACATTCGCCGCGACGGCAACGATGCCATCAAGAAGGCGCTGAAAGACAAGAAGATTTCCGAAGATGAAGAGAAGCGCTCGCTCGACGAGATCCAGAAGCTGACCGACGGCGAAATCAAGAAGATGGAAGAGATGAGCAAGGGCAAAGAGAAGGAAGTGCTGGAGTTGAAATAACTTCCTTTCGCCACGGATTTACGCGGATCAGCACGGATGGGCATGATTGATCCCCGGTTGATCCTCGCAAATCCGCTCTGGACGAGGCTTTTGGGGTGCACAGAAGTGCATGCACTGCGGTTTTTTCTTCCTTGGCGACGTCTTACAACTCCATCGCATCCAATGAGATAGCTTAAAACTGGCTCCCCACACCCCCTGGTAACCTCTCCTTGGTTACGCGACATTTTCCCCTGGGCTGTGTTCCCATCGCTGTGAAGCAAATCGCGGCTCCCCCCCGACCAGGCTTCACACCCAAACTTTCGCTTCGGAGTCTGCCATGAAAAAGTTCTTTGGATTTGCCTTACTGTTCGCGCTCTGCCTGATGGGCATGGGCTGTGCATCGAATTCCTCTTCGCAGGGTTCGAATCCGCAGACCGCCAACGTGTTCGTGACTGGAGAGGATGCGCCGCTTCCCTCGGTCGTGGGCTTCAACGTCACTCTAAATTCGGTCACGCTCAACGGGCAGGACAACAGCACGGCCACCGTGATTTCGACGCCAACTACCGTCGATTTCGCGCGTCTGGTCGGCTTGCGTTCTCCGCTGTCGTTTAATCAGGTGAAGGCTGACACTTATGTCAGCGCCACGTTCGTGCTGGCCAACCCGGTGATCGATTACATCACCCTGAACCCGTCTCCGGCCGTGACCATGCTGAATGGGACATTCCCGCAGAATCAGACTCCGTATACGGTCACGGTGAACTTCCCTACGCCAATGGTGGTGGGAGCCAACGGACTGGCCGGCTTGAGAATGGATTTCGACATCCGGCAGTCGCTGGTGGTTGACGGCAACGGCCAGATTACCGGCGCCGTGAACCCGACGATCTACATCAAGGCGACCCACGCCAGCGATCCCGACGGTCAAGTTACGGACCTGACGGGCGGTCTGGTTTCGGTCAGCGCGGCCAGCAACTCGTTCGTGCTGCAAGGGCCGTACGGGCGCCAGTTGACGGTGTACGTCAACAGCAGCACAAATTTCAACAGCGGTTGGAGCATCAACAATATGGCGACGCCCGCCATCGTTGGCGTGCAAGGGGCATTCCAGGCGGACGGCAGCTTGATGGCCAACAGCGTGGAAGTCATCACCACCTCGCAATCGTTCATCTCCGGGCGAGTGCTGGCGCTGACGACCAACGGATCGAACCAGGTTCAGCAGATCACCATGTGGGTGGGCGAGACCGGGGCTGACATGGTCAGCGACATCGACTCCATCCAGACGGTGGATTTGAGCCTGCTCGACAACAGCAACTTCGACATCTGCTTCTTCAACGGCGCGGTGACGGAGTCGTGGTTCAGCAACACCACGGTTGTGGTGGGCCAGAGGGTCTTCATCGGCGGCAGCTATTCCAACAGCGTGTTCACGCCGGAGATGATCTCGTTGCGGCTGCAGGGCGTTTACGGCATGTTCGTGCCGGCGAGCGTCACCGTCGACAGCGGCAATCTGGGCAGCTTCCAGATGTCGAACAATGGGCTGGTGGGGTATTCGGTGGGTGGACCGGTCACGGTCAACACCTTCAACCTTACTTACTTCAACAACCTGACTGGGCTTGGTCAGCTCCAGACCACGACCACTTCGATTCCGCTGGTCACGCGCGGTCTGCTGCTGGCTCCGAACGGGACTCCGGAAGTCTATGCCGGGTTCGTGTCGGCGCCAGGCAACTAACTCGCAATTGAAGTCTTGCGGACGGGCGGCCTTGGGGCCGCTCGTTTTGTTTCTGCGGTTAAGGACGCGCTGATTTAATCTCTAACGGAAAGCGTAAACCACAGAGGACACAGAGGAACCCGGAGGCTCAATCCGAGTTTCCTTAATTGGCCGTGGGATCCGGCTTGCCGTCGGAAAGCACCGTATAATCGAAGGGCGATGAAGCAGGTCGTCCATGCCGCGTGTCCGCACGACTGCCCTGATGCTTGCGGGGTGCTGATTACCGTCGAGGACGGGCGGGCGACGAAGATTCAGGGGGATTCGGAACATCCGGTGACGCGCGGGTTTTTGTGCGCCAAGGTGGCGAAATATCTGGATCGCGTTTATTCGCCGGATCGAGTGCTCTATCCGATGCGGAGGGTTGGCCCTAAAGGGCCCGCGGCTGGCGCCGCGGTCGCGGGCAGGAGTGCCCGCGCCACACAATCGATTCTCCCACAGACCTGGCGGCGGATTTCTTGGGATGAGGCGCTGGACGAAATCGCGGCGCGCTTTCGCGCGGTTGCGGCGGAGTTTGGGAGCGAGTCGATCCTGCCTTATTCCTTTGGAGGAACGCTGGGGGCGCTGAATGGGGCTTCCATGGACCGGCGATTTTTCCATCGCCTGGGCGCGTCGCAACTGGATCGCGCGATTTGTTCAGCGGCCGGAGAAGCTGGCCTGGAGTCGGTTCTGGGCGTGAAACTGGGCACCGAGCCGGAGCAGTTTCCGCACTCCAAGTACATCATCGCTTGGGCGTCGAACATTCACGCCAACAATGTTCACTTGTGGCCGTTCATTACCGAGGCGCGGCGCAAGGGCGCGAAGCTGGTGGTGATCGATCCGTACCGCACGCGGACGGCGGCCTGCGCCGACTGGTACTTGCCCATCAATCCGGGCACGGACGCGGCCCTGGCGCTGGGGATGATGCACGTCATCATCGGCGAAAACCTGCATGATGCCGACTATGTTGCGAAGTACACGCTGGGTTTCGAGCAGCTGCGCGAAAAGGTTAAGGAATATCCGCCGGAGCGGGTTGCGCAATGGACCGGGATCGCTGCCGAGGATATTCGCAAGCTGGCGCGCGAGTATGCGACGATCCGTCCCTCAGTGATCCGCCTGAACTACGGCGTGCAGCGCTCCGAGCGCGGCGGGATGGCGACCCGCAGCATTGTCATGCTGCCCTGCGTGATTGGATCGTGGAAAGAAATTGGCGGTGGGCTGCAGATGTCAACCAGCGGCGCGGCGGCATTCAATACGAAGGCCTTGAAACGCACCGACCTGATGCAGACCGCGCTCGGCCGCGAAGCGCGAACCATCAACATGGTTGAACTGGGCCGGGTGCTTAATGCAGTGAACGACCCGCCGGTGAAAGCGTTGTTTGTTTACAACTCGAATCCGGCGGCGGTCGCTCCCCGGCACAATGAAGTTGTGCGCGGCCTGCTGCGGCCGGATCTTTTCACCGTGGTGCACGAGCAATTTTTCACCGACACGACGGACTATGCCGATATCGTGCTGCCCGCCACCACGTTCTTCGAGCACAAGGATTTGCAAAAGGCTTACGGGCACTACTATGTGCAGGTTTCGAATCAGGCGATTGCGCCGCTGGGCGAGTGCCGTCCGAATGTGGAGTTGTTCCGGGCGCTGGCCGAGCGCATGGGATTCACGGATGATTGCTTCCGCGAGAGTGTCGACGAGATGATTGATCTGGCTCTGGACTCGGATGATCCATGGTTTGAAGGGATCAGCCGCGAGCGGCTGGAGCAGGGGCAGGTGCGGATGAATTTCGGAGGGCAGACTTCCGATCAAGAGGCAGCGGAGCTGCGCTCCGCCCGACCGGGTCTGAGACCCGGTCCCACACAAGCAAGTGCCACACAAACTACACCGACTCCGTTTCTGCCGTTTGCGCAGGGGAACTTCCGGACGCCTTCGGGTAAGGCCGAGCTTTACAGTGAGGCAGTGAAGGCGCAGGGGCTCGATCCGGTGGCGGACTTTACGCCTCCCGCGGAATCGCGGCACGGAAAGCAGAATGGGCTGCCGCTGGAACTGCTGGCCCGCAAGAGCGACAACTTCCTGAATTCCACGTTTTCGAACCTGGCTTCGGTGCGGGAGATGGAAGAACCGGGCCTGCTGGAAATCTGTACTGCCGACGCCCGGGCGCGCGGCATCGCCGACGGCGATCGGGTGCGCGTTTTCAATGACAGGGGAGATATTCTGTTGAAAGCGCGAGTGGATGGGAAAGTTCAGCCGGGTGTCGTCTCCGCCAGCCTGAATTGGGCGAAGATGACCCCGGGTTTCCAGAGCATTAATGCCTTAACCTCAGAAAAACTTGCCGACATGGGCAACTCGGCTACGTTTTATTCCGTCTTGGTTGAGGTAGAGTTATCCAAGCCATCCTCATGAAGCAACCGCGGGTTATGCCGGTCGGGTCAGGCCTGCTGGGCTGGATTTTGAATGGAGCCAATTTGATTTGACCCAATTCGATTTGGCCCAGCAGGATTTGGCAGAATAGCCCAGTAAGAGTTGCGGCTTGGACGCTTTCCCTTGCGCTACCGTATAATGACAGTTTTCTTACATCCCAGAGGCTTGAGGTCGTAGCGATTCCTTTTCGCTTTCATTCGGAGAACCTTGCTGTGCCCAAGCGTCCCCGTGTTTCGGGGGCCGCGTCGGTGCCATCTTCTTCATTTCAACGGCCTTGGCCAAGAGTGGGGTGGAGTCTGCTTAATCGTTGTCTGGTGCTGGCCACGCTTCTGCTGGCGACAGCCGGCTTGACGTGGGCGCAGAGCGACCTGGTTTCGGAAATCAACGTCAGCGGCAACCGCCGCATTCCCGCCGAAACCATCAAGGCGCGCGTCTTTACCAAACCTGGTGACGTCTATGACGCGGCTGCCCTGGAACGCGATTTCAACTCGTTGTGGAACACGGGCTACTTCGAAGATATCAAGGTCCTGCGCGAGCAGACGCCCAAGGGCTGGCGCCTCATCTTCCAGGTGAAAGAAAAGCCGACGATCCGCGAAATCCTCTACCTGGGCCACAATTCGGTTTCCGACAGTGACATTCTCGACCGCTTCAAGCAGGACAAAGTCGGCTTGGTGGTCGAGAGTCAATACGATCCCACGCGCATCAAGAAAGCGGAAGTTTCCATCCGAGGCCTGCTGGCCGAGCACGGACACCAGTTCGCCACCATCCGCACCGAGGTGCGGCAGATTCCACCGGCCGCGGTCGGCATCACGTTTGTGATCAAGGAAGGGCCGAAGGTCAAAGTCGGCAAGATCACGTTCGATGGCAACAAGGCCGTGAGGTCGCGAGTTCTGCGCGCGGCCATGAAGAATCTGAAGCCCGTCGGCATTCCCCATTCCATCTTCCTGGAAAATATTTTTGCCCGGACTTACGATGCCACCAAGCTGGAAGAAGACACCGAGCGGGTGCGAGCCGAGTACCAGAACCGCGGCTACTTCAAGGTCGGGGTGAGCGATCCTAAGACGGAAATCCACGACACCGGGCACAAGGGCCCGCACGTACCGCTCATTCAGTCAGGGCCGGGCAAGGCGGTCGACATCACCATGCCGATCGAGGAAGGCGACAAATACCGGCTGGGAAAAATCACTTTCAAGGGCAACAAAGCCATTACCAACGTGGCCGCGCTGAGATCCCTGTTCCCGCTCAAGGACGGAGACATTTTCAGCCGCGACAAAATTTCCAAAGGCCTGGAGGCTCTGCGAAAGGCTTACGGCCAGTTTGGCTATATCAACTACACACCCATTACCAATTCCACCTTTGACGACGACAAGAAACTCGCATATCTCGAGATTGAGGTCGACGAGGGCAAGCAGTTCACGGTGCGCAGAATCGAATTCACGGGCAACACCACCACGCGCGATAAAGTGATCCGCCGCGAACTGGCCCTGGAAGAGGGCGGGGTCTACAACTCCCATTTGTGGGAGCTCAGCCTGCTGCGCCTGAACCAACTTTCTTATTTCGACCAGCTCAAGCCGGACGACCCGAACGTGACCGACAAGAAACTGGACGAGAAAAACGGCCAGGTCGACCTTACTCTCAAAGTCCACGAGAAAGGCAAGAACAGCATCGGCCTCAACGGGGGCGTCAGCGGGCTGGAAGGCGCCTTCATCGGGCTCAACTACGCGACCAACAACTTCCTGGGACGCGGTGAAACCCTGCAGGTGCAGATCAGCCTGGGGAACCTGGCGCGCAGCGTGAATCTAGGTTTTACTCAGCCCTACATGTTCGACCGTCCGCTGCAATTCGGTTTCAACGTGTTCGGCAACAAGATCAGCTACAACCAGGCGCGGCAGCTTTCCATCTTTAGCGGACAAAGTTTGAATCTGCCCAGCGCGGCGTTGCAAAACCTGCAGAACTATTCGCAGTCGAGCGTGGGTTTCACCACATCGATGAGTTATCCCTTGCGCCGTTCCTTCAAGCGCCTGGGCATGTCGTATACGCTGGACCGGTCGACGCTGCTGCCGCTGAGCACCGCCTCGAAGAATCTGTTCGACTTCATCGCATTCCGCGGCATCTCGGGGCCGAACGCGGTGAATGGAATCGTCACCAGCAAGATCTTCCCCAACTTTTCGTTTAATACCCTCGACAGCGGCATCTCTCCGCACAAAGGGCACCAGATGACGCTGGGGGTGGAGTTTGCCGGAATCGGGGGCACCGTCCATTCCGTCCGGCCGATTGTGCAGTACAAGAAGTTCATCCCCGTACAAAACCGGCGCAACGCGATCGGTTTCAACATTCAGGGATCATTCATCAGCGGCTGGGGAGGGTTGGTGGCCCCGCCGTTCCAGCGCTTCTTCATGGGTGGAGAAAACGACATTCGTGGTTTTGACATCCGCTCCGTGTCTCCGGTGGCGTTTCTCCCCAGTTCCAACGTGATCACGCTGACCAACCCGGACGGCACTCCGGTTCCCAAGAACCCAGCCAACCCGCGGTTGGGGAACTGGACGATTCCCATCCCGGTCGATCAGATCGTGTTTCCCGGCGGCGACCTGAGCGTGTTCACGAACCTGGAATACCGCATCACCATAGCCGGTCCGGTGGCCATTGTTCCTTTCTGGGATATGGGCATCGATCCCATCCTCCGGCGTTCGCAATTGCAGATCGCGCAGGCGCAATATGATCAGGTGGTTGGCACGCTGTTCGGGTGTCCCACGCTCGACGCCGGCTATAACTGCCAGGGTGGAAGCATTCTGAACCCGCGCCCCTCGAACCAACTCCAGGTGTTGGGCCAGACGGACTGGAGGCCGCGCGCTTCCACCGGCCTGGAACTGCAAATGTTCCTGCCTGTGGTCAATGCGCCGTTCCGCATCTACTGGGCGTATAACCCGTTGCGGCTTGACCAGCAGGCCAACCCGCCGATTCCGATTACCACTGCCATGTTCCCGCAGGCGCAGTGTCCGCCGGGGACGCCGCCCGGAACTATTTGCAACACGGCAGCAGGCGCCTATACCTATCATCTGGCCGTGAATACTTATTCGCCGAGTTTCCAGTTGAGGGAGCCGCGCAAGACGTTCCGGTTTACGGTCGCGACCACGTTTTAGCGGATGTGGAAGTTCTGGTAGTGGTGCAGTTTGATTTCAGGAAGTGGGCTGTTTTAGCAGCTCCGAGAGCAGATGGTCTTAGTCCTGGCATGTAACGTCAATGGGCCTTGCCAGCCCGGCCCGACTTGATCGCCTCCAGGAGTTGATTGACTTTGCTCTCGGTGATCGCCCGCAAGGCGTCTTCGGCGCTCGCGCCCCCTTGGGCTGCCGCTTGTCCAGGGAGGGGGGCGACGTTTGAAAAGGTGCCATCCGCCCACAGCGTGAACATCAGCTTTACTTGGAGGTTGATGCCCTGCTTCGCTACTTGGACGACTTGGCCGGAGATGGTGAAGCCACTCTTCGCCGGAGTACCTCCGTCGGCCTGTTTGGGCGTGAAGCCATCCTTCTTCTTGACCGTGTTCCAGGCTTCGTCACCCATAGCATCGGCCAGAGGCTGGCGCTGCTTCGCGTCAATAGTCTTTGCGGCGGTCCAGGGTCCCAAGGTTATGTCCATGATTGGTCTCCTTTCCTGCTCGGCTTCGCCGATATGTTATACGGGAATCTTTCAAAACAGCCTAGTAACCGAATTTCAAAGACGTTCTGTTAGGTTTGACGGGCCAAGCGGGAGGTCATTATAATGTTAGCGATCCACGCCATCAAGTGAGCTGTGAGGAGTGGACGGCACACCCAGCCGGTTCGGCGTGTGCGACGCTGGCAATCTAGTGCGCCTTTTCCGATGTTGGCCGCTACCGCATCGGAGACCTCATTCAGTGCGGCCCAGCGTTGACTCAAGAAGAGATCTGAGCGCCTTTCAGAGAACGATAACTGTAGTTCATTCCCGGAAGCATGTTCTGAAAAACATGTTCCAAGGAGTTTAACCGATCCAATGACAAGCAAGTTTCTGCGAGTTCTCCTGGCCTGCACGGTTACCCTAACCCTTTCCGCATTGGCCCAAACCGGCAGCACCGCCACACCGTCCCCCTCAGCCGCCACACCGGCCAGTCCGGCTGCGTCGGCTCCTGCCCCCAACACTGGCACCAAGGTCGGAGCCATCAACATTGAAGCGGCTGTTTTCGGATGCAACGAAGGAAACCGAGACCTCGAAGCTCTGCGCAAGAAGTTCGAGCCCAAGCAGAACGAGCTGAAGACTCAGAACGACGAGTTGGAAGGTTTGAAGAAGCAGCTGACCAACACGCAGGACAAGCTGAGCCCGGAAGCCCTGGATACTCTGAAAAAGCAGATCGAGAGCAAGCAAAAGCTTTTCGATCGCTCGGTGCAGGATGCCCAGGAAGACTTCGGTGCCCAGCAGCAGGAAATTTTTAGTCGCATCCTGCAGAAGGTGGCCCCGGTTATCGTCAAGTACTCTCAGGACAACGGCTATGGCCTGATCATCGACACTTCCAAGCAATGGCCGCAGGGTCCAGTACTGATTGCGGGCGACAGCTTTGACATTACCAGGGCCGTGGTCGACCTTTACAACGCGCAGTCGGGCGTGGCTGCACCCACAGCGGGAGCAAAGCCGGCCGCTCCAAAGCCAGCGGGCACGGGAGCTGCGAAGCCCGCAGCGCCGACGGCGCCCAAACAGTAAGCCGGACACCTCCGGCGTCTAAAAAGTTCCAGCAGGCCGCGTGCACGCGCGGCCTTTTTTCTTTGCCGGTTTCGTACCCGCGTGAGCTTTCGTGGTGTCCATAGCAGCAAACAGATTTCACGCTGGAGGGACGCCATGAGGGAAGACACCGGGTCTGAAAACACGACATCCGAAAACACGATTTTTGCCGACAGCATGCTGGAAACTTCCTGGGCCCAACGTGGTCGCCAAAGTTGGACGACCTTAACTTCATTTGGTCTGCAGGCGCTGATCATCGGCCTGCTGCTTCTGCTGCCCGTGTTGCAGACCGTCGGCCTGCCCTCGGCGCGCACCGTCTCTACGCCCATCAGTCTGGGCCGACGTTCTCCCGATCCGATTGCCGGCACGGTGCGAACTGGAGCATCGCACGCTACGCAGAGCAACATTCTCCCGGCCAGGTTCATGCAGCCCTCGCAGATACCCATCGTCATCAGAACGGGAGCCGACGAACCGACGGTGCAGGCTCCGGGCGGCCCCGGCGGAGGTCTCGAAGGAACGGGCCTTCCTCCGGGCACCGGAGACGGGCTGCTCTCGAATCTGATGGGCAGCGGAACTCGGCCCCTGTTGCCAACGCCGCCTCCAACCATCACGCGTGCGATTCGTACCTCGTCCATGCTCGAGGGCAACCTGATGCACCGGGTCGATCCCGTTTATCCTCCGTTGGCGAAAACCGCACGCATCCAGGGCGCAGTCGTCCTCGTCGCAGTGATCAGCAAAGCCGGAACGATCGATAACCTGCATGCTGTCTCCGGGCCGCCGATGCTTGTGCCGGCTGCGATCAGCGCGGTGAGCCAGTGGCGATACCTCCCCTACATCCTCAACAACGAGCCCATCGAGGTGGAAACACAGATCACGGTCAACTTCCTGCTGTCGGGGAACTAAAGGAGTTGGATCCGGACGGGTGCCCCATTTCTCGCGCGTCCTTTGCGCGAGAAGTGGGGATTTTCGCCGTGGATTTTCGCGGGAGTAGCCCCGGCGTAACCTGGTCGCCGCGACCGCTCCCGCTATAATCGCGAAAGTGGCAACCACAGCAGAAATCCTGAGCCGCGTGGCGACGCGCCCGACCTGGGCGGAAGTTTCGCTGGCCACACTGCGGCAGAACTTCCGCACGGTGCAAAAACATGTCGGAGCGAATGTCACCGTGTGTGCCGTAGTGAAAGCCGACGCCTACGGTCACGGCGCGGTCGAATGCTCGCGCGCGCTCGAAGCCGAGGGCGCGAAGTGGTTGGGCGTGACTTCGCTCGATGAAGCGATTCCGCTGCGCGAGGCGGGGGTTCGCGCCAACATTCTTTTGATGACTGGCTTCTGGCGTGGCGAAGAGAGTGAGATCATCCGTCTGCATCTCACACCCACAGTCTGGGAGCCCTGGCACATCGAGACTCTGGACTCGGCTGCGGCCGCGCTGGGTGTGGCGCAGCATCCCGTGCATCTGAAAGTCGATACCGGCATGGGCCGCCTGGGTGTTGCCGTCGATCAGCTTCCCGGCGTGCTCACAGCATTGAAAGCGGCGAAGCATCTTGTGCTGGAGGGCCTCTCGACGCATCTCGCGGCCTCCGAAATCATGGATGCGCCCTCGGTGGCGGAACAAGAACGCAGCTTCGATTCCGCCCGCCGCCTGGTGCGCGAAGCCGGCATGGAACCCAAGTTCGTGCACATCGCCAACACAGCCGCGGTCATCTCTCGGCGCGAAACTTGGAACAGCATGGTACGGCCGGGAGTCGCGCTCTACGGCTATTACCTGCCCTTTCAGCGCGCTGGACGCGAAGTCAGCGGTGGAACTCTGCGTTTGGCCGTGAAACCGATTCTCACCTGGAAGACGCGCATCTTATCCTTACGCGATTTTGGGGCGAACCAGCCGCTGGGCTACGGCGCGACGTATGTGACCAAGGCTCCCGCGCACGTTGCGGTGCTGCCTGTGGGCTACGCTGACGGATACAACCGCCAGCTCTCGAATCGCGGCCGCGTGATCGTGCGCGAGCATTACGCGCCCATCGTCGGCCGCATCTCGATGGACCTGACGCTGGTGGACGTCACTGGAATTCCTGGCATCGCCGTCGGGGATGAAGTCGTCCTGCTCGGTGAGTGCGACGGAATGAGCGTCGACGCGCTGGAGCATGCTGAGCTGGCCAACAGCACTCCTTACGAAATTCTCTGCAACATTTCGAAGCGGGTGCCGCGCAGGTATAGCACGCGTTGAGGCCCACTCCGCTTAGCGGCCAAATGCCAAGTGCCAATTGCTAATTGCGACCGTTGACTGGAACATCCATGAGCGAGGCTGCTGTGCTTGCTAAACTTGAAGATTAACGATGCCTTCGCGCTACGCACAATGGATGTATGACTGGGAACACCGGCTCACTTCGGTGGACAACAACCGCGTGGTGCGTCCGCTGGAGTGGGGCGTGGAGTGGGCGCGGGACTGGCCTTGCCGCAACGGCTTTCGGCCTGGGCAGACGCCGAGTGTGGCAGTGGATGATCCGGAGAAGTTCATCCTCGATTACAACCGCCGCATCGTCGCGGCCAGCGACGAGTTTTATTCCTACACGCCGCCCACAGACTTCCGCCTGGAGACGCGCGAGATTCGGGTTTTCTCCACGCGCGAAGTGCCCGACCCGAAGCTTGAAGCGAAAGTAAAAGGAACGTTCGGAGAGTTTCTGCGCTTTACTTCGCCGGTGAAAACGCCTTATCCCGAAAACAATCTGGTAAATGCGCGCTGGTTCCCGGCGAAGGGACGCCGCGCCATTATTCTTCTGCCGCACTGGAATGCCGACGCGATTTCTTATGTTGCGCTTTGCAAATTGCTCAACATGCTCGGCATTGCGGTTCTGCGGCTGACCATGCCGTATCACGACATTCGCATGCCCGCGGAGATCAGCCGCGCGGACTATGCGGTTTCCGCGAACATCGGACGCACGCTCGACGCGGTTCGGCAGGGCGTGGTCGACATTCGCAGTTGCCTCGACTGGCTTGAGCAGCAGGGCTACAGCCAACTCGGCATCGTGGGCACGAGCCTGGGATCGTGCTACGCGTTCATCGCGACCGCGCATGAGCCGCGGCTGAGTGTGGCGGCGTTCAATCACGCGTCGACGTATGTGGCCGACGTGGTGTGGCACGGGCAGTCGACGCGGCACATCCGGCAGGGCATTGAGCAGCAGATCGATCTTGATCGCTTGCGGCAGGCTTGGCTGGCGGTGAGCCCGATGTCGTACTTCAAACAGTTCTCGCGTTGGCCGCGCAAGTCGCTCATCATCTATGCGAAGTACGATTTGACGTTTCTGCCGGAACTCTCACGTCAGGTGGTCGAGGAATTCGAGCGGCACGGGCTCGACCACAAAGTTGCCGTGCTGCCCTGCGGACACTACACCATGGGCGAGACGCCATACAAATATATGGACGGCTGGCAGCTGGCTTCGTTCTTGCGGACGGCGTTTTGAGGGTCGCGGTTTAGAATGTGAGGATGCCGTCTGCTCAAGCTCCGAATTCCGAGACGATCTTCGAGAATAGACGCGGCGAGTTTCTGATCAGCACTGACGCCGCCCGGCTTGACCTCGACGTGATTCACGGTTTTCTGACGAACTGCTATTGGGCGAAGGGGATTCCGAGGGAAGTCGTGGTGCGATCCGTCGAGCATTCCCTGTGCTTTGGCGTTTATGATGGTGACGGCGCGCAGGTCGGCTTTGCCCGGGTGGTCGGCGATTTTGCTACGGTCGCGTATCTGGGCGATGTGTTCGTGCTCGAATCGCATCGCGGACGCGGGCTGAGCAAGTGGCTGATGGAATGCATTGTGCGGCATCCCGCGCTGCAGAATTTGCGGCGCTGGATTTTGCTGACGCGCGACGCGCATGGGCTGTACGCGCAATTTGGATTTACTCCGGTGAAGTCGCCGGAGTGCTACATGGAACTGCACCGGCCCGACGTTTACGAAGTCAGGAAAGTGACATGAAAAATTCCACGAAAATGTATTTGCCGCTCTACGAAAACGATCCTCAGATTGCCGCGGCTATCGACAACGAAACCCGGCGGCAGCACGAAGGGCTCGAACTGATTGCCTCGGAAAACTTCGTCAGCGAAGCGGTGCTCGAAGCCGCGGGCTCGGTGTTCACGAATAAATATGCCGAGGGATATCCGGGCAAGCGCTACTACGGCGGCTGCGAGTTTGCCGACGTCGTCGAAAACCTGGCGCGCGACCGGGCGAAACAGCTGTTCGGCGCGGAGCACGCCAACGTCCAGCCCCACGCCGGGTCGCAGGCGAACATGGAAGCCTACGCGGCCGTTTTGCAACCGGGCGACACGATTCTTGGGCTCAACCTGGCGCACGGCGGACATCTCACGCACGGGCATCATCTGAATTTTTCTGGCAAGACTTACAAGATCATTCCTTATGGCGTGACCAAAGAGACGGAAACGATCGATTACGACGCGCTCGAAAAGATCGCAGAACAGGAACGCCCGAAGCTGATCATCGGCGGTGGCAGCGCGTACCCGCGCATCATCGACTTTGCCCGCATGCGGCAGATTGCGGACAGAGTGGGCGCGCTGTTCCTCGTCGACATGGCGCATTTCGCCGGGCTCGTGGCTGGGGGCGCGCATCCGTCGCCGGTGCCGCATGCGCACATCGTTACCTCGACCACGCACAAGACTCTTCGCGGTCCGCGCTCGGGAATGATTCTGTCGAAGGCCGAGTTCGCGCAGGCTATCGACAAAGTTGTGTTCCCCGGAATGCAGGGCGGTCCACTGGTTCACATCATGGCGGCGAAGGCCGTGTGTTTTCAGGAAGCGATGCGGCCGGAGTTCCGCGACTACGCGCGGCAGGTGGTGGCCAACGCTAAAGTGCTGGCACAATCGCTGGCCGACGAAGGCTTCCGCATTATTTCTGGCGGTACCGACACCCACCTCATGCTGGTCGACGTTTTCTCGAAGGGCATGCTGGGCAGCGAAGCGGAGAAGGCGTTGGGCGAAGCGGGAATTACGGTGAACAAGAACGCGATCCCGTTCGATACCAATCCGCCGATGAAGCCGAGCGGCGTGCGCATCGGCACGCCGGCGTTGACCACGCGCGGCATGAAAGAAGCCGAGATGAGCCAGATCGGGCGCTGGATCGCCGAAGCGCTACTCCATCGCACGGACTCGGCCGTGCTGGGCAAGGTCCGCAAGCAGGTGCTCGATCTGTGCGAGGCGTTTCCGCTCTACGCGGAGCGGCGGGCGAAGGCGCAAGCAGAGGTAAGGGCATAATTCCTTTGTGTTGTTCCGCGTCCTCTGTGGTTAAATGCCATCGGTGAAGATCGCCATCGATATTCGGCGGATGACCGATTTTGGCGTAGGCACCTATATCCGCAATGTGGTTCGGACGCTGGGCCGGCTCGACCACGAGAACGAGTATCTGCTGATCGGGTCTCCCACCAAGGTCGAGGAGATCGGCAGCCTGCCGCTCAACTTTCACGCCTTCCCGCTGGTCGCGCCGGAGCGTACCCTGCAGGGATACCGCGAGTTTCGAGGCTCCTTGCAGCGGCTGAATTGCGATCTGGTTCATATTCCTAATCTTTTTTCGATTCCGCGCATGCTGCCCTGTCCCTATGTCATGACAGTGCATGACATGCTCGAGCACATGTCGCGCTCCCGGGAGCGGGGCAACTTCTGGCGCTCGCTTCATTTTCAGATGACCAAGCGCGTGCTCGCCGGAGCGGCGCGTATTTTCGCCGTGTCGAATTTCACGCGCAATGAAATCGAGAAGGTATTTGAGGTTCCGCCCGGCCATGTTGAGGTGGTTTACAACGCCATTGATGAGCGCTTTCTGCATGGGCACGCCAGCGCTGCCGACCGCGACCTGATCGCCCGCCGCTACCAGGTGACGTACCCCTTTCTGCTGTACGCCGGGCGCATCAGCCCGCACAAAAATGTCGTGCGCATGATCGAGGCGTTCTCCGCGCTGAAAACCGAACTGGAGCGGGACCAGGCCTATCCCGACCTCAAGCTCATCATTATCGGCGACGATCTTTCCGGCAATCCTGATTTGCGTCGAACGGTGGTGCGTAGCGGGGTGCAGCACGACGTGCGTTTCCTGGGATTCGTCCCCATCGAAGTGTTGCGGATTTTTTACGACGAGGCGAAGGTCTTCGTGTTCCCGTCGCTCTATGAGGGCTTCGGCCTGCCTCCGCTGGAAGCCATGGCGCACGGGACGCCGGTAGTGACTTCGAACGTGACTTCTCTGCCCGAGGTAGTGGGGAACGCGGCGGTGCTGGTGAATCCTGAGAACGTGTTCGAGATCATGCGCGCGCTGCACCGCGTTCTTATGGACAAGGCCCTGCGCGACCGCATGAAAGAACGCGGCTACCAGCAGGCTGCCAAGTTCTCCTGGGAAACGTCGGTGCGGCGGATGTTGGACGCCTATGGCCAAGTGGCCAATCCCAACATGGCGCAGCCAAGCCAACATCCGGCTGCGGACTAAGGAAGGACTGTCATCCCGAAAGTTGCGAGTGGGAAGCAATCACGGAGGGGCGGACGCATTCGTCCGCCCCTGACCGAGCGTGCCGCACAGGGTCCCCGGACGAATGGGTCCGGGGCTACATGATTTGTTTTAGAGCGCGCGATCGAGGTTACTTCAGCAGCGGCTGGCCGGGCGACAGAATGGCGAGTTTGTGTAGCTTGGCGGTGATGCGAGTCTTGTCGGCGTCGGTTTTGGCGGCGGCCAGACGCTTGCGCAACTGGACAATCTTTTCTTTACGGGTACGGCGCCGGCGAATCTCTGGCCGGCGGCTGGGTGCTGACATTCGTCCTCCTGAAGTATGTGCGAAAGTTTGTGGCCAGCGAGCTGGGCGGCTGAAATCTACAGCCGGCACCTTCAGCCACACTAACCATTGGAAACGGAGACTGCCGCAACTGTCAATGCTGCTCCTCATTTCTGCTGCTACTCAGTTGCGACTGGCGCGACTCGCATCCGAAGAGGAACCTGTCAGATGCCGGCGTACCAGGCGTAGCCTCCTTCTGGCGCCGCGGAGCCCACGCCCTTGCCGAAACCTTTCAGACTGTCGGTGACCGTCAGGTGAGTGACGAATTTTACATTTTTGTAGCCAACCTGGCGGGGAACCCGGAGCCGAAGTGGGCCGCCGTTGCCCACAGGAAGCTCGCTGCCATTCATCCCATAAGTCAGAAAAGTCTGCGGATGCAATGCGTCGGCCATATCGATGCTTTCCCACCAGTCGGGTTCGATCGAGAAATAGACGACGTAGCGGGCCTGCGGGAGGACTTCCACGGCTTGCAGGACTTGGGAGAGCGGCACGCCGATCCACTCGGCGATGTACGACCAGCCCTCTTCACACTGGATCATCGTGATCTGGCTGCGAGACGGGTAGCTCTTCAGTTGGGCAAGCGAAAACGAGGCCGGCCGGGCGACCAGGCCGCTGATGGAGAGTCGCCAATCGGCGAACCCTCCGGCCTGAAGGCGCTTGAACTCGTCCGTCGGAGGCTCGATTTCGTTGGGGAAGGGACGCTCTGAAATCTGGCTGCGAGAAAACTCGCGGGCCAACGAATGCCGCGTGAGCAGACGCTGGGAAGCGTAGGTCAGGGTTTCGCCGAGGCCATAGATTCCGCCGTGATCGGGCGGGATCAATCCGTAGTTTTGGGCAAGACGTGCGGCCACGCCCAGGCCGGCTACGCCTGCCGTGGCTGCGAGTCCGGTGGTGATCAGTTTGCGGCGTGAGAGATTTGATGGTTGGCTCATGCGCCCTCCTTCGGTGCAGCAGCGCGGCCCGTGGTCATCCGCCCCGTGATCATGGCCCGCATGCGAGTCCAGAATCCGGCAAGAAAAATCATAACTACGTGGACCAGCAGGAACAGCACGAGCGCCAGGGAGGCGAAGAAGTGAAGCGTGCGCGCCGATTGCTGGCCGCCGAGCACATTGACGGTCGCCGGAAACGCCGAAACAAAGGCGGGAGACATGGCCAGGCCGGTCCAAATTACGAACGGAAAGAGAACGAAGATCACGAATAGGTAGCTGAGCCGCTGTAGCACGTTATACGACCAGGCTTCTGCCTCACTCGGCCGCTTGAAGCGCAAATGGTCAGCCATCGACTTCGAGAACGCGCGCCATGACAGATCGGCTTTACCCGGCAGCAAGTTGTTTCGAAAATGTCCTGTAAATAAGCCGGAGACTACATACAGCAATCCGGCAAATACCACCACCCAGGCCGTTTGAAAATGGAGATACCGGCTCCAGCCATTTTGGTCCGGTAGCACGTACCCGTAGCCGGTCGGCACCAAGGACCTCGAGGCAGGGATCGGCAGTTTGAACAACGGTGGAGTCAAATTGTTGCCGGTCTCGCCCCAATAGAAGCGCGGGTGAGAGATCACAATTTCAATTCCGCTGACCAGCAGAGCAAGAAAGCACAAGGTGGTGATCCAGTGAGTGATTCGGACCAGGGCAGAGTGCCGCGCAGGAAGCGCCGTAGTTGGAACGGCGGTGGGCACCGCTGAGGCGGCACTCGGGACGAAAACAGAGTCGCTCACGCGTGAAATCGTACCATGTCGCCCGCACATCGGGCATCCACGAATCTGCCCGGCCGTGTGTACTCGAGAAAGAGGAAGGTCGTTGCCGCCGGCGAAGGACGCCGGACACTCCGCGCAACGGAATTTACACTATGGAACCGTTTGCGATGGTTCAGCCTGATGAAGTTTCACCAGCGTTTCCAGTTTATCGATCAAAGGTTTTCTGTCCGCGCTCAGGGCCCGAATCACTTCGGCTGTGAGCAGGGCTTCATCGGGTTTTCCCACTCTGTAATACGAATCGCACAACAAGAACAGTGCGTCGGGATCCGCCGTTCGTGATGTTTCTAGATACTGGATGGCGTCTGACCAGCGCTGCTGCTGATATCGGATTCCGCCCATGCCGATCAAGGCAAGGGTCTCTGCGGAGTTGAGCTCGAGGGCGGACTGGAAGGAGCTTTCCGCCGCGGCCGCTTCTCCACCGGAAAGCTGCACCATGCCAAGATAGGCGGCGATGCGCGCGGACTGCGGATCTTTAGTTCGAGCAATGGCGAGCACTCGCCTCGCGTCCTCTCTTCTTCCCATGCTGTAGTACATGGTTCCGAGCAAGTAGTGGGGCTCGCCTTGGCCGGAGGCATCCGCGGCGGGCGATTGTGCCAGGAGTTCCAGAGCCTCCCGCTCTTGGTTCGCTTCCAGCAGGGGCTTCAACTGCTTCCATGCTCGTTCCTCGTCGGGGCTCTTCAGTTCGCTGGAAGTGTCGACGCGGTCCGTCATAGCGTCGAAGAGTCTGGTTTCATCTCGTGCTTCCCTCGTGCGTCCGAGTTGGCGGTATGCTTTTGCCAGCTGGAAATGCGCTTTCACCAACGAAGGCTGCACCGCGATCGCGCGTTGCAATGGCTGCACCGCGGCTTCAGACTCCCCCAATTCCACCTGAGCGATTCCCAGTCCGTAATATGCCAGTCCGTTTGCGTACCCATGGGCCAAGGCATCGGTATAGGAATCACGGGCTTTTTCCCAGTCGCCCAGTTTTGCCCAGGACTCGGCGAGATAAAATGCGGCCTCTCCATTGCCGGGTTCCTTCTTCGCAGCTACTGCGAAGGTGTCGGCGGCAGACTGAAAATCGGTCAGTGCGAACTGTGTCTTGCCGATCTCGAAATCAATTCGCGCCAGGGCGGGATTGAGACGGCGCGCTCTCTCCAGCCACGAGAGTCCCTCCCTTGCTGTCTCGATGGTTGCGCTAAGGTATTCCCCATATTTCTGGCAGACTTGTGCATCGTCGGGCGCAATGCGGGCCGCCTGTGCGATGGTTTCGCGCGCGCGGTCCAGATCCGGCTCCATGAAATACGCCTCTGCGAGATAGAACAGAGGCTTAATCATTCCCGGCCTGCGGCTCAGACTACTTCTGTAACTCTCCACGGCCCTGGACCAGTTACGCTGTCGAAAGAACACCATGCCTAACTCGAAGCGAAGATCGGGATCGTCTGGAAAGCTGCGCAGCGCCTTCTCGTACAAATCCTGGGCTTTGGCCAACTGGTCCGCTCTCACGAGTTCCGCCCCCTGGTGCAGCACAGACGCCAGATCGCGCGGGGCTTGGCCCTCGATCGGGGTCGACAGCAGCAGGGTCGACATCAACAGAACTGCAATCAGGGCTCTCATCTCATCCGGCCATCCCGAATCGAACTCCTTGCGCCTGCACGACCCGCTCCGTTGCGCGAGTATGCTCGGTTGATCGATGATAAGCCATGCGCCAACTGATGCTCATCCTCGTCCTTGTCGCGACAGTGGCGCTTTTGATAGGGCCCGGTACGACTGCGCCTCCCGGGATTCGATTTGAAGAAATTGCAGCACGCTCCAAGCTGAATTTCACAACGGCCGCTTCGCCCACGCCGAATAAGAATCAGGTGGAAACCATGGTGGCCGGGGTGGCGCTGTTCGACTACGACGGCGACGGTTATCTCGACGTGTACCTCGTGAACGGAGCGGCGATCCCATCGCTTCAGAAAGAATCGCCGCGCTATTGGAATCGACTCTTTCACAACAACCGCGACGGCACCTTTACCGACGTTACCGAGAAAGCAGGTTTAGCGGGGGCGGGTTACGGCATGGGCGTGGCCGTAGGAGACTACGACAATGACGGATGGCCGGACTTATTTCTCGCCAACGTTACCGGGAACCAGTTATTTCACAACAATGGAGACGGCACTTTTACGGACGTGACCCCTAAGGCTGGGCTGCAAGGCGCGACTCTGGACGGAAAGAAAATGTGGTCCGCGGGCGCTGGATGGTTCGACTACAACAATGACGGACTGCTGGACCTGTTCGTCGTCAACTACTGCAAGTGGGAGGTCAACAAGGATCCCTACTGCACGATCGGCGGCGGTGCCCGCGGCTACTGTCATCCGAAATATTACTCTGCAACTCACGATTCTCTTTACCGAAACAATGGGGACGGGACGTTCACCGATGTTTCCGAGGAGACCGGGATCGCATCGCAGTTTGGCAAAGGCATGAGTGTGTCGTTTGCGGACTACGATGGCGATGGCTTTCTAGACGCCTTTGTGGCCAACGACACTACGCGCAACTTCCTGTTTCACAATCTGGGTGGGAAGAGGTTTGAGGAGGTCGGAAGCACGGCAGGCGTGGCTTATGGATCGAACGGTGCGGCGCTCTCGGGCATGGGCTCCGATTTCCGCGATGTAAATAACGATGGCCTGCCTGACCTGTGGCACACCGCCGTGGAATTCGAAACATTTCCGCTCTACGGAAACAGCGGTCGCGGAGATTTCGTCGATTGGACTGCGAGTAGCGGATTAGGGCGGCTGACCTCCCAAATGTCAGGTTGGGGAAATGGAATTGTCGACTTCGACAACGACGGCTGGAAGGATCTGTTTGTGGCTCGTTCCAACGTTCTGGACAATATCAGCGGTCTGGTCGCCGAACGCCAGTACCCAGAACGAAATTCAGTGTTCCGGAACCTGGGGAATGGGAAGTTCGAAGATGTAAGTTCCACGGCCGGGCCCGATTTTGCGAAGGAGGCTCCGCACCGGGGAGTGGCATTCGGAGACATCGACAATGACGGGCGGATGGACGCGGTGGTGACCGTGCTCAACGGCGCGGTGAAGTTGTTTCATAACATCTCCGGTGGCGCCAACCACTGGATCCTTCTGAAATTGATCGGTTCAAAAAGCAACAGGATGGGGATTGGAGCCCAGGTGCGTATCGTCACAGAAGACGGAAGGGCCCAGTGGAACGAGGTGACAACTGCTGTCGGATACGCTTCCTCCAGCGATAGCCGAGTTCATTTCGGACTGGGGGCGAACCGCCACATTAAGGAGGTTGAGATTCGCTGGCCCAGCGGCATCCGGCAAGTTCTGCATAATGTGGACGTGGACCGAATCATGACGATCAAGGAACCGCCGGGTTAGTCTTCCCCCAGCCGTGGTTGGGTCACTATATCGTTTTATTTCTGCTTGACAACGGTTTTGCAGCGGGACTAAACTTGGGCGTTGTAATTTGAAACGTTTCAAGAATCCCGTCTTTGCCCCCGCTCGGCTGCCGCTTTTGCGTTGGCGCGGCATGGGGCGTGGAGGAGATATCTTATGCGCCGTAACCATGGCCCACTTCTGTTAGCCTTCTGCGTCCTTGCGACCGCGTTATTCGCGCAAGTCGTGATTACCAGCACCATCGTCGGCACGGTGACCGACCCGCAAGGGGCGGTTTTGCCAGACTCGAAAATCACACTCGTCAACGTGGACACCGGAGTCCAGTGGAAGGCGGCCACCAACGCGAACGGGGACTATCAGTTCCCTCAGCTCATCGCTGGCCACTACAAGATCGAGGTGGTCAAAGAGGGCTTTGCGCATACCGTTTCGACCGTGGTGCCTCTGGAAAACGGAACCACTCTGCGCATCAACCTCGCGCTAAAAATGGGTAAGACCAACGAGACTGTCGAGGTCTCCGGCGCGGCCGCGCTGGTGAAGACCGACGATGCCAACGTGTCGGAGGTCATCGAGAACAAGTTTGTCCGCGACCTCCCCACCGAGGGCCGCAACTACTTGAACTTTGCCCAGATCCTGCCCAACTTCAACAGCGGCACCGGCGACACTTCGCGTCTGGCTTGGGGACTGGCTTCGGCAACCATGCCGGGGGCAATGCAGTTGAATGTGGGTGGTACGGAGTATGGAGTCGGCTATTACGTCGATGGACTGAACAACAACGACAACTGGGTGGAAGGTCCGCTCATGAATGTGAATCAGGACACCATCCAGGAAGTCAAGGCGGAGGTTTCAAACTACTCGGCGGAATACGGCCGCGATGTGGGCCAGATCAGCGTGACTTCGAAGTCCGGAAGCAATACCTTCCATGGATCGGTGTACGATACGTTTCAGAATTCGGGTCTGAACGCAAACAACCCGTACAGCATTTTTCAGGGCATACCGCGCAATGCGTATCACCAGAACCAGTATGGGTTCACCGTGGGCGGTCCGGTGATCATTCCCAAAATATTCAATGGAAGAAACAAGTTGTTCTTCTTCGGTTCGTTCGAGCGGTTGCGCAACCGCGGCGTGAGCCAATTCACCGCCTACGTTCCCACCACTGCCGAGCAAACGGGCGACTTCAGTGACTGGCTGACTCGCTTTCCTGTGGATCCGACGCAGTGCAATGGCGTGGCGGGTAGCGAGCCCTCCAACTGCCGGTTCGTGATTTACGACCCATCCACACTGGACTTGAATCCAAGCGACTCGACGTACGAACAGCGCCTGCCATTCCAATATGGCGGCGTGTACAACAAAATGGATCCCAGCCTGGTTGCTACCCAGGCGCAGACCTATCTTTCACATTTCCCGCAGCCCAACGGCTACTCCTCGCCCGAGCCAGACAACTTCAACAATTATGCTGGCTCCTATACCGCCGGCATCAACAACAACAACTACACAGCTCGCGGGGACTACAACATCAGCAGCCGCGATTCGGTTTATTTCCGCTACTTGCGCGACAGCGGCAGCGTCATCAATCAGTGTTGCGTGCTTCCTTCCCTGTCCATGAACAGCGGGCCCTACCACCGCGCGAACACGTACCAGGCCCACTACGTGCACTCCTTTAGCTCCACGTTCAACAACGAATTTAATGTGAGTTGGTACCGAGGATACAACTTCAGTGACGAACCTTCGCAAGCCAGCGCGTTCGTCAACTCCTGGGTTCCGGGTCTCTTCCAGAACTCATCCTCGAACATGGCGGGATTCACGTCGTACGACAAGAGCCTGTTCAACGTAAGCAATGACGCCACTTTCTCGGTGGGAATCGGCGGGAGCCTGCCTTCCAGTCCCGGTACCGCCATGGGAAGCAGTCTGAACCTGGGGTCGACGGAATATTGGTATCAGTACGTGCCGGTGTTCCAGTTGTCAGACAACGTTGCGAAAACTTTCGGGCGGCACACTCTGAAGGCTGGCTTTTACATGGCACGCCGTTACGAGCGCGACAATGACATCATCCGTTCCGTGAACTTTAATGGCAACTACACCGGCAATGGGACTTACTCCAACGATGGTTCCGGCAATGGGATTGCCGACTTCGAACTTGGCGATGTGAGCGCCATGGGTCAGCGCACGCCGGTGGCCAGTGGCGATGCCAGCCTTTACTACGGCATGCCCGAATACAGCACGTATGTGGGCGACAACTGGAATGCGACTCGATCTTTGACTGTGACCTTGGGCCTGCGTTACGACCTGCCCATCCCCGCATATTCGGTCGACAATTACTGGTCCGTGCTCGACCAGACTTATCCGGGATGGCGATTCGTCATGCCGGGTTTGACTCCCGGAACCCAGGCTCACCCCTTTTCGGCCAGCAAGAAAGATCTCGCGCCCCGCCTGGGGCTAGCTTATCGACTGGGACAGAAGACTGTAATCCGCACCGGTTACGGCATCTTCTATGAGACCGGCCGTTTCAAATTCCTCGATCAGGTGACCTGGAATGGTCCTGGCTACGGAGGAACTTCTTACTACTCCACAAATCAGGTCGCCGACCCGGGGCTGCCCTACTATACGTTTGCTGATACCTTCCAACCTCCCACTACGGTTACCAGAGGGACTTACCCGGACCCGCTGGGCACCGACGGAGGCTTGATGTGGCCAATTGGCGGGGCGTACCCCACATCGACGGTTGATCCGAAGACTTGGGTGACCCCTTACAGCCAGCGCTGGAGTCTGGATGTCCAACGCGAACTTGGCAAAGCCGTGGTGGCAACTCTCGGCTATGTGGGCTCCGAGGGAACGCATATTCCGATTCAGTGGGACCTGAACCTGTATCCACAGGGTTTTTACCCGGACATTTACACTTCGCAATGTCTCACTTGTGATGCGGCACGACCACAGACGGCAGTGGCGCCGGGCCGGTGGAGCGGCATTAACTCAGTCCGCCCGGATCAGAGCAGCAACTACAACGCCATGAACGCTGAGCTAAAGACGCGCGGGTGGCATGGCCTGACCAGCCAGGTTTCCTACACCTGGTCGAAGCAGATGGATACGTTCTTCGGGGAGAGCGGGGAAGGTGGGCAACACGCGATCGGCGGCCAGTGGCACCCCAATTGGAGTTACGGTCCCTCCGATGCCAACCATACCAACCGTTTCGTAGCCGCTCTCACCTATGAGTTGCCGGGAAAGGCGTTGGGTAATCACGTGCTGCGCGAGGCGATTGGAGGCTGGCAAATCAATTCCATTACGACCTTCGAATCCGGGGCGCCCACAACCATTTATAACGGCTACACCCAGTCCTATGACGGCATGGGAGATGTTCCGATCCAAATCTGCAACGGCAATCTGGCTCGAGGCAGCAGAACGTTTACCAACTATTTCAACACCAACTGCTACGTGGAGCCCGCTGCCAGCACCGACCCGTTCTACACCGGCCAGGGTATTAATAACTACGCGGTGACTCGCGGCAACGAACGCCGGAACAATCTTCGTCAGCCCGGAATCAACAACTGGGATATGGGACTGCAAAAATCCTTCCGGCTGTTCGGCGAAGGCCGGGAGTTGGAGGTCCGCGCTGACTCGTTCAACGCCTTCAATCACGCCCAGTGGCAATACATCGACACTTACGACGACCGGCAAACCAACTCAGCAAGCGAGTTTGGATCGATCACGGGAGCTCGTGGAGGTCGCCGCATGCAGTTGAACATGAGGTTCGTGTTCTAGAGGTTGAGGGGGCGGCGGCGTGAGCAAGGATCCCCGTCGTTCACGCCGCCCAGTTGTTCCTGCTGAACGTAGGGGCGGACGCATTCGCCCGACCAGGTTTTGATGTTGGGACTCGAAAACCAACTCCGGACGAATGCGTCCGGGGCTACGTATAGGGGTTAATCACCTCATGCCGATTGATCGGCGGCATGAAAGTCGCGTCCTTTGCGTTCCGGCCCTAAGCCGAAAATGAGGATGAGCGAGCCGATGACAACACCTTCGAAAAGTGTCAGCGCCCAAGGGTAGCCCAGCCGTTTTTGCAGGGCGTATTGCAGCGACACTGCGGGGGAAGCGAGCAGAACCCCCAGTTGGTACACGAACCCCGGAAACAAGCTGCGCACGGCGTTGGGTGCGAGTTCGTTGAGGTGGGCCGGGATGATTCCGAAGGTGCCCTGCACCCCGGTCTGCATCAAACATGCGCCCATGATGAGCGTGATGGGCGCCACCCCGAATGCCCATGGGTAGAGCGCGAGGGCCGAGAGGCCGAGCGCACACAGGATGGTGCGCCGCCTGCCCAGCGACTCGGAAAGCTGTCCAAAGAATGTCGAGGAGGCAATCGCGCAGAGGTTGTAGACCATTGCGATCCTGGATATGGTGGACCGGGCAAATCCGTGGGAGGATTTCAAGAAGTCGGGATACAGGTCCTGGGTGCCATGCGACAGGCAGGACATTACGGTCATGACGAGCAGCAAGTAAGCGAAGCCCATCCGGTTTTCCCAGAGGACACGAAACATCCCGATGATCGAGCGCTGATGGTGTTGCTGCCATGCGCTGGACTCCGGGGCCCGGAAAGCCAGGATTGCGATCAGAATCGCAATCGCGAAACCGACACAGAACGTTGCCCGCCAGCCCAGATGAGGAAGTATGCTTTCCATGGCAAGCGCGGCCACCAGGTATCCGATGGGGTAGCCGCTCTGCATCAAGCCGGAAATCAATCCACGGCGCTGGCGGGGCGCGCTCTCCACAGCTAGCGACGCGCCTACGCCCCAGTACCCGCCCATGCCGATGCCGTAGAGCGCCCTGAGGACTGCAAACGTGGCGTAGTTGGGAGCGAACGCACTCAGCAGGGTGGCCGCGGAGAAATACAGGACGCAAGCGATGAGCGGCAGGCGGCGGCCGAAGCGATCGGCGAGCGCGCCGAAAATCAGCGCGCCCACCGGCCGCATCGCCAAGGCTATTGAAATAGTCCAGACGATCGCGTTCTTGTCGACGCCAAAGTTGGCAGCGAGCGTGTCGATCAGGAAAATTACGACGAAGAAATCAAAAGCATCCAGAACCCATCCTAGAATTCCCGCGGTGACGGCATACTGCCATCCTGGAGTATCCGGCTCGAGAGAAGGAAGTTCGAAAGGCATTCGTTTTTGTGTCTGTCATGCTGGGCGTTCTCGTCCAGCCGGTGCGGCGATATCCGTCGCTCACTCCTTGGAACTATTTGTCCCTTGCACATCCTTCACCTGTACATCCTTCACACAACGGAACCCGAGGGTGCCGGAGCGATCCTTACTCGGGGCCATCAGCAGTAGCTTGCCGTGCTGATCAAGGCGGTAGGCTTGCGGAAAATACCATACCGACCCTTGCGGCTGATAGTAACTTCCACCCCGCAAGACGCCGGCGCGAGTGTGCTCGTCAATGAATTCGTCGGTCCATTGCCAGACGTTACCGACCAGGTCTTCGACGCCGAACGGACTGGCCCCTTTCGGATGAGCATCCACAGCGTCAGGCCCTCTCAGGGTGCGCCCCTTTTCGGGTGCGGGCACAGCCGCAGCATCCCAGCCGTTGCCCCATGGATACAGTCTTCCGTCGCCGCCTTGACTGGCGTATTGCCACTCCCATTCATGAGGAAGTCGTTTTCCTGCCCAGGCCGCGTAAGCGCGCGCATCTTCCAGAGAAACCCACGTCACCGGCTTGTTGTCCCACCCGGCTGGGTACGCACCGTTTTGCCAGTCGCGAAGAAAGTTGAGGTCATCCTTGGGACGGTAGCTGGTGTCGTGCAGGAATTTCTTGAATTGCGCGTTCGTAACCGGATAGCGGTCGATCCAAAAAGAATCGATGTGCAACCGGTGAAGGTGCTGCCTGCGGGGCGAGTTTTCCCAGGGATATTGCACATCAACGCCAACGTCGTTAAAACCCTCCAGTTCGATACCGTCGACTTTGAAGGTGAATTCTCCTGCTGGGACTCGAACCATGCCGTCGGGAATACTCGACGCGAAGCTCGTCTTTTCCGTGAGCACCATTTTCTGCGACGCAAACGTCCAATCCGCCGAATAGCTGCTTAAGGGCCGAGCCGAGAGTCGCTTCATCTCGGCCAGCAGCTTTTGCAGGGAGCCATCGGTGCCGTCTGTCGTGGCTAAAACCGCGCCGAAGCCGTGCGCCTCGATGGGAAAGTTGAGAACAAAGTCCAGAACAGTGTGACCTGCATCGGATTCGGGAGTGAGTTCCACTCCATGCCACAAGTCGAAGTAGTGCATGCCCGGCTGAGCCGGCACACGCAACTGCCGGCCCTCGATGTCGTATTGCGTGCGGTTCACCATGGTCCAGAGGGTGCTGTTTCCCAGAGGCCAGCGGCTGGTGAAGATGCCGGTTTGCTCCGTGTCCGCGTACGGCTGCCACTCTGGACTCACCAGGAACTTCGCCATCGCGCGCTCGATCGCAGCCACGCGGCGCAGCGCTTCTGCATCGCGCGCAGTAATCTGGTTCCAGATGCCCCAAATATTCTCCCAACTCTCATAGCCGACGCCGTTGAAGAAGGCGTATTGCAGATTGTCGACTTTGCTGTGGTTCCAACGATCGCAGACATTCACCATGTGCCTGGGTTCAAGCCACTTGAAGGCGCTCACCATGGGCGCGTTCGGATACTGCCAATAACCCCACTCCATGTTGTTCCACGCCAGCGCTTCAAACGGAGCGGGGAAAGCATGCTCGGGTTCGAGCGCCAAGGGATGTCCTAGCGCATCCGAAGCGGTGCGGAATGCGCGCGGGATTCCCCGCAGCGTGTCTCCATTGATGCCGTCCGCTCCCACCTCGGCCATCAGTTTGGCGGTCGCGTTCCAATCCTCCATGCCCGGGTCGCGTGTACCCTGATCCCAGGCCATAAACGGAAGGAGAACCTTGACGCCGCGGCGATGAAAATCGGCAACCATCTGCTTGACGCCGGCAATCCCTCCCGGCATGGCCGTGACCATGTCGTACTGGTTGCGGTTGTCAATGCCAATGTTCGGATACACCGGCCAGATCAGCACGGAATCGATGCCGCCATAGCGCTTTTCCAGGTCGTTTAAGTATTTATCGACGGTGTAATGTCCGGTTTCGGCGTCGTAGAAGTAGCGATCCTCGACCATCATCTGCGGCTGGATGAAGCTGGACTGTGTCCACTTCAGTTCTGGTCGATCGTATTCTGTACCTGAATAGCCGGCTCGAATGCGTGCTTCCAGCCGCCAATGAGTGACGTCTTCCAGCCAGACTTTGTAATCTTCCGGGGAACACCTCCGCGGTTGCCCGGCCGAGGGCTTTACCGGAGTAAGACAGTCTGGTCCAGGAATTTGATCTCCGTCCGGAGGGTAATGAGTAGTCTGTGTCGACACAGCGGGCGCAACGAGCGCAACGAACAGCAGAGCCGGGAGGCTGGCTCGGACGAACGGTTGGTGATTGCCTGTCGGCATCGTGTACAGTCGCGCTGTCTCGATCAATCGGCAGATCTGTGCGCAGTCAACGTGAGTACGTGCGCGCATGGATTGTCCCCCAAACTGTGGTCAAAGTTAAACGTTTCAAACGAACGGTCCAGTAGACAACAATCTTTCGCGATTCGCAAATGAATGCTGTCAAAATAATTCGCGAGTTCGTAAGCTGGGCAGTGACTCCGTGAGCTTCAGAAACATGAACTGCCGAAACATGAGCCGCCGAAACGTTTTGCTTCTTCTAGCCACCACCCTCATGATGGCTGTCGCCCGGCCCGCAGGGGCGCAGACCGAGACCCGGCCATTCGTCCACAACGGATACAGCCGGCCCTATCTGATTCATCGGCCTGCCCACCTCCCCGCCCATCCTCCGGTGGTCTTCATGCTGGGCGGGATTCGAAGCACGGCACAATCCACCGCGGAATACTTCAACTGGATTGGCGAAGCGGATCGCAACGGACTTCTGGTGGTGTTCCCCGAACCTGTGGCTACCGAGACCGATCAACCGGCAGACAGGCACACCAACATCACGTTCTGGGAAATGATGGGATCGCGTACGCATCGTCTGGCGCCGGGCGCAATGCCCGTCGATGACGATGGATATCTGATGGGGGTCTTACGCGAAGTCCTTCGGCGTGATCACGTCGACCATCGACGTGTCTTCTTTGCCGGCTTTTCGAGCGGATCAGGAGCCGTGCAATTACTGGCATCCCGGCATTCCAGGGATATCCGGGGAATCGTCGCCGTCGCGACTCCGCTCATGGATCCACCGCCGAAACTCGCCCATCCCGTCCCCATCCTCTACATCCACGGCGACCGGGACGAGCAGTCTTCCGGGTTTGAAGCCAACAGTCCGAATTTTGCCACGACGCCCCATGGCAATTGGGTCACTTGGGGATACCTCAATGGCTGTCGGATTCAGACAGCGGAAAAGATGAATTGGGGAGTGCAGTTTTCCTGGCAGCAGTGCAAGAACGGCGTGCCGGTAGTCGCCGACTTCGTCGCGAATCTCGGCCACGAGTGGGCGGGCAGTCTGGATTCCGGACGAGACAAACAGCCTCAGTCCGGGGAAGCGCTGGACTTTACAGACATGGCCTGGCACTTCTTAGCCGGGATTCGATCGAAATAGATTCGATCGAAAATAGCGATGCGCAAGTGAAGCGGATAGTAATTTGTGGCAGCGGCTCGCAAGTAACAGATTTAAAATGCCTTATGACGCCAAAAGCAACGTGCGCCATTTTCTTCGCTGCAGCATCGAATGAATGTCGGGCAGGGGAGCTGACGGTGTTAAGTGAGGGGTATTGAGCACGGAAGATACGTCACTAGGGTTCTGTTTTCACAGTTTTTTGGTATTGACACGCCTTGGTGCTGCGCGATACTGTTTTCTGTAGGTCTACGTGTGGCCTGCGGAACTCCTATGAACGGCATCAAGTGGAAGTGTTAAAATATTCGGTAAGGAGGTAAGGTTATGATCTGCGAAGGATCTGTTGGCGGACAATAGCAACTGGCTGGTTTAGGTTTATTTCACCATCTCCAATCGATGGTGTAGTACGCTCCTAGCTGAAGGTCTTGAAGTTCTAATTCCAGAACAGAACCGTTATCCAGCGTTTGTGGTGGTGGCAACCTACGCTCAAGCCCAGCTCCCCCACCTACAAAGCACTGCACTTCTCTCCCTATTTTTGCCGGGTGGAATCGTATCACGATTTTCAGCTTCTTCGTGATGGTTACAACCGCGTGGGTTGTTCCTTCCCGCCGCTTAGGGTACGCGTCGATCATGTCGTACGATAACGTCACTTCACGGGTATCTCCTGATATTAACGCGTGGTCAAACTGTTTGCATACCTCATAGCTTCCGGCCTTTTTCTGAATGAGGTGCTCAGGAACCGCATCCCCGTCAATAATGAAATTCTCAACCGGACCATCGGCGGATATGCTACGAAACCACAGTTGAGTCAAGCCCGAATGGTTCGCCTTCACCGTGACAACACTTACCTGAGACGCCTTGTGTGGTAACTCGTCCACAAAAGTAAGGGTCTTTTCCACTTTCAAATAAGTAAACGGCGGAAGGCGGCGCTGAAAATGCCGGTACGCCAGGAACCCAGCTACAACCATCATCAAGATGATGAGTAACAGGCCGTTAACTACTCGGGCTTGGAGAAATTCAAGGAATGTCGGAATCGCTAGGAGTATTCCCAGGATGGCGACAATCCGATCAAATGTGCCTAAGTCTTTGATATTCATCGCGCGTTACTTTACACCTAAATCGGCATCCAATCCACAAAAAGAAATCAGTGTTAGGGTTCGGATAAGAGAACGGTCATTTCTATATCAGCTTCCATAGCTAATGCTCATGCGCGCCCTTGCATTGGTATGAGTACTTCTCATTCCACCGGGAAGCAACGCCTCTGCGTAAGAGTTCAGTAAGTCGCTAACAACCAGCCGCCCTTGACATCTTGAAGCGGTATGTTAGTGTTCCGCCGTCCGAGTTTAGTAGGCCTCGCAGGCGGCTGGAAAGACCCTTCGCGCATGGCCAAAGGAACATCAAGAAAGACAAAGAACTAATGACCACCATTATGACGGCGCTCAATGTCCTGACAAGAGCGACGACGGGCAAATGGTGTGCAGACGTCGTTTGAAGTCGTTGTCGCAAATAGGTCCTCGATCCGTCGCTTCGACGGTTTGTCTTGCATGAAAAGACTTCTCCGCAGGCTTTTACTTCTAAAATCACGACTCAGGAAAGAGTCCCATAAGGAAACCAGTAAGCGAGGTGCGTTCAGGACCAAACTACTGACGCGTCTTACCGACGGGGTGGAGGGTGGAAGTGCTTTATTTGTGGCAGCCGGACCTGTAAGCCGAATTCTGTCCGCGGGATTGCTCCCGTGGGACGGTCATTCCTCTGGGCCGCGCATCGCTGCGCGGCTCTAGCGACCTACCCGGAGGTTTGACGCACCGAGCCGGCACGTGTCCGCGGCTGATTCAAAAGAACCAAGCCGCGAACTTCCTCCCTATTTGGTCTTGCTCCGTGTGGGGTTTGCCCTGCCCGCTGCATTACTGCCGCGGCGGTGCGCTCTTACCGCACCTTTTCACCCTTACCCCGGCTTGCCGCCAAGGCGGTATGTTTTCTGTGGCACTTTCCGTCGAGAATTCCCCACTCTAAATTTCGCAAGAAGCGCGAAATTTAGAATGGGCCACCCTCTCCCGGACGTTATCCGGCACACTGCTCTGCGGAGTTCGGACTTTCCTCCCTCCGCGTCCGAAGACGCCGAGAGCGACCGTCCGGTCCGGCTGCCTACGGAATGATTATATGCGATGGCGAGTCATGGAGCCCGGGACGCCTTCGTCCGGGGGAGGCCGGAACCTTTTCGCTCCGGACGCCGTATTGTTTTGTAGCCTGTCTCGCCGGGTTAGGCTGGTAGACTGGACCTTGATACGAAGCGCTAGGTTCCCCCGGAATCCGGATGCCGAAAGCCGGGAGCCGACGCCATGAACATCGCCGAAGCCATCAAAATTGCGTTGCGCTCGCTGTGGGCGAACAAGCTGCGCTCTGTGCTCACGCTGCTGGGCGTAGTGATTGGCATCTCCTCTGTGATTGCGGTGGTGACTTTTGTTTCCGGCATTAATGACTACGTTGCCAAGAAGATTTTCAACCTTGGCGCCGACGTCTTCATCGTTCAGAAAACATCCGTCATCGAAACCAATCCTGAGAAATATCTGGAGCAGGAGAAACGCAAGAATCTCGAACTGGAAGACTACATGGCCGTGCGCGATGCCTGCACTCACTGCGCCGCCGTGGGTGCTGAAGAGGATACCAGTGGCAAGGTGAAGCGCAACGAGCAGTCAATTGAGAACACGAACATTCAGGGCATCACGCCTTCCATGGCGGTGGTGCACGATACCGACCTGACCGCCGGACGCATGCTGAACGAGACCGACCTGGACAACCACCTGCCGGTGGCCGTGGTCGGCACCGACATTGTGGAGCAATTAATTCCCGGCACCGATCCGCTGGGGCAGGAAATCCGTGTCGACGGCTGGACCTACCAGATAATCGGCGTGGGCAAAAAGAAAGGCAAGACGCTGGGCCAGAGCGCCGACAACTACGTGATGATTCCGATCACGGTGTACATCAAGAAATATGGGGCGCACACCAACAGCATTGAAATCTGGGGCAAGGCTTCAGCTACCGGCGCTCCTTTGAATCAGGCGATTGACGAGGCGCGGGTGGTGCTGCGCGCCCGCCGGCACGACCCCCCGGACAAGGACGACAGCTTTCAGGTCGAGACCAACGCCAGCCTGCTCAGCATCTGGGGAGACATCAGCAATACGTTCTTCATGGCCACTATCGGGATTGCTGCGGTATCGCTGGTGGTGGGTGGCATCGTCATCATGAACATCATGCTGGTTTCGGTGACGGAGCGAACCCGCGAAATCGGCATTCGCAAGGCGCTGGGCGCACGCCGCGATGACGTGCTGCTGCAATTCCTGATCGAAGCCGTGATGCTGGCTCTGCTCGGCGGCGTGCTGGGCGTGCTCTCCGGTGTGGGGTTTGCGGAAGTCGTGACCGCTTTGATTGGAATGCCTTCCTCCATCAAACTATGGGCCGTCGCCGCGGGATTGATGGTCTCGGCGAGCGTGGGAGTGTTCTTTGGGGTTTATCCTGCGCGCAAAGCCGCGCGGCTGGACCCCATTGTGGCGTTGCGATTCGAGATGTAAGGCATTGGTAATTGGGAAATCGAGTAATTGTGTAATTTGAAACGCGGTGCTGACGTGCTTTTGGTTTTCAATTACTCAATTACCAAATTACTCAATCACTCAATTCTTTCATGATGCGCAAAGGCGAATTCGGCGAAATCGTGCAGATGGCGGTGAACACGATCCGCAGCAACAAGCTGCGTTCGGCGTTGACCGTGCTCGGCATCGTGATCGGCGTCGCGGTGGTGATTGGCGTGTCCTCCATCGGCCGCGGCCTTGACGACAATGTTCGCGCCATTGTCAGCAGCATCGGCTCGGATGTGGTTTTCGCCTTTCACCTCGAGCCCTTCACCTTCGGCCAGATGACCGAAGAAATGCGGACTCGCAAAGAACTTACTTATGACGATTCGTTGGCCATTGCCGGCCTGCCCCACGTCAAGGCGGTGAATGCCGGGCTCCGCTATTTTCGGCCGGAGATTGGCGTGGGCAGTTTTGCCGTGAAATACCGCGACAAGAAAGTGAAGAATACGATTCTCGAGGGTGATCAGGCCTCGGCCAAGGAAGTGTTCGATCTGCAAATCGCCACCGGCCGCTGGTTTACCGAGATCGACGACGAGCATCGCTCCAACGTTGCCATCACCTGCGCCGACGTGACTGAAGAACTGTTCGGCAGCCAAGATCCCATCGGCAAGGAAATCACCATCGAAGGCCAGTTGTTCACCGTGATCGGCACTGCTGAGCGCATCAAGTCGGTGTTTGGGGGCGGCAAGAATCCGGACGACAACAAAGTCATTCTTCCTCTGGCCACGATGCATAAGCTGCATCCCGAACTCAAGCAGCACTGGCTGAGCATTAAATCCACTTCGCACGAGGATGTTCCCAAGACCATTGACGAGGTTCGCGAATTGCTGCGCCGGCGCCGCAAGGTGGCATACGACAAGCCGGATAATTTCGCGGTCTTTACGTCGGATTTTATTTCGACCGCGTGGAATCAGATTACCGGCGCGCTGTTTGTCGGCATGTTTGCGATTTCGAGCGTGGGGCTGATCGTGGGCGGCGTGGGCGTGATGAACATCATGCTAGTCAGCGTGACCGAACGCACGCGCGAAATCGGTGTGCGCAAAGCGATCGGCGCGCGCAAGACGGACATCCTTCTGCAGTTCACACTTGAGGCCATCATGCTGACGGCAGTCGGCGGCATCATCGGCGTATCGTCGGGCGCCATCGTAGTCTGGCTGATTCCGCTGGTGTGGCCTTCGTTGCCCGCCCACATGTCGATGTTCTGGGTTACCTTCGGATTCAGTTCGGCCGCCGCCGTCGGGCTCGTCTTCGGAATTTATCCGGCGTGGAAGGCGGCGAACCTCGATCCCATTGAGTCGTTGCGGTACGAATAGACCAGGTCCAGGGTCGGTTAGACCAGGTTCTATAAAACCAGGTTCTATTAAATCGAGTTCTGTGTTGGAGCCGATGAACCGGGCGGGTCCTCCCGATGCGCAGAAGTGAGTTTGGCGAAATCGTTCGAATGGCGACGGAAACAATTCGCGCCAACAAACTGCGTTCGGGGCTGACCGTGCTGGGGATCGTCATCGGAGTTGCGGTTGTGATCGGCGTTTCGTCGATCGGCCGCGGGCTGGATGACAATGTTCGCGATCGTTTCGCCACCGTCGGCGCCAACGTCATCTTTGCGTTTCATCTTGATCCCCTTACTTTTGGGCGAATGTCGGAAGAGATGCGAACGCGCAAAGAGCTGACCATGGAGGATGCAGAAGCTCTGCGGGACCTGCCTCACGTTCAAGCGGTTTCAGCTCTTCTTCGTCTGTTCAACCCGAATGTCGGCGGTACTTACACCGTCAAATATGAGGGCCGAAAAGCGGCGAATACCATCCTCGAGGGCAACACCTCTTCGATGCTGGAGGTAGAGGATCTGCCGCTGGCCGACGGAAGATGGTTCACCCAGTTCGACGACGAGCATCGCTCTCCGGTGGTTATTCTCTGCAGTGATACCAGCGAGGAGTTGTTCGGAAACCAAAACCCATTGGGCAAAGAGGTTACGATTGAAGGGAGGTTATTTGACGTTATCGGCACGCTGGGCCCGATCCAATCGGTGTTCAGCGGGGGCAAGGATCCCATCAACAATCGGGTCATTTTCCCGCTCCGCACATTTAAGGCGATGCATCCGGAGTTGAAGCAGTACTTCATCGTCGTCAAGACAACGTCGCACGATGCCATGCCCAAGGCCATGGACGAGATTCGGGAAGTGCTGCGGCGCAGGCGAAAAGTGCCCTTCGACAAGCCCGACAACTTCTCCCTGTTCACGATGGAGTCCGTCACTGAAGTTTGGAACCAGATTACCGGGGGGCTGTTCATCGGGATGTTTGCCATTTCCAGCGTTGGATTAGTGGTGGGAGGTGTGGGCGTGATGAACATCATGCTGGTCAGCGTGACCGAGCGCACCCGCGAAATCGGCGTGCGCAAGGCGATCGGCGCGCGCAGGGCGGATATCTTGCTGCAGTTCACACTGGAGGCGATTTTCCTGACAGCGATTGGAGGCGTGGTCGGAGTTACCGTGGGCGGCTTCCTGGTCTGGGCGATTCCGGCCGTCTGGCCCTCCTTGCCGGCGCACATGTCGATGTTCTGGGTGATCCTCGGATTCAGTTCGGCGGGCGCGGTTGGGCTCGTTTCCGGCATCTATCCGGCATGGAAAGCGGCCAATCTGGATCCGATCGAGTCGCTGCGGTACGAGTAGAATCTGTCAGTTCCTGTACTCTTTGTCATCCTGAGGACCGCGGTTTTTGCGGGCCGAAGGAACCTATGCAACTTCTTGCTCTCGCATGATCCATTCCATCTTCCAAATCATTGCGCTTCTCGGATGCCTCTCCAGCGGACTCTACTACCTGCTGGTTCTGTGGAGCGCGGCTGCATTTCTCCGCGAGAGTAAGGCGGACAGAGACTGCGAGGCGGACAAGAGTGTTCGCCCCACACGGCCCCTGCCGCCGGTTTCGATTCTCAAGCCGCTGAAGGGAACGGATCCCGACATCTACGAAAGTTTCCGCAGCTACTGCCGGCAGGATTATCCGGAGTACGAAATCATTTTCGGAGTCAGCGATCCCGACGATTCCGCGGTGGCCAGCGTTCGGCGGCTACAACAGGAGTTTCCCGGCCACGCGATACGACTGGCAGTCGTGCCGAAGATACTCGGGGCCAACGTGAAAGTCAGCAATCTGGCACAGATGCTTGCCGAAGCGCGTTACGAATATCTGCTGGTCAACGACAGCGATATTCGCGTGGAGCCCGACTATCTGCGCCGCGTGATCGCGCCGCTCGGCGACAATTCGGTGGGATTAGTGACTTGTCTGTATCGCGCAGTTCCCGCGCCGAGCCTGGGTTCGCGTCTGGAGGCGCTCGGTATCAGCACAGATTTCTGCCCCAGCGTTCTGGCGGCTCGACAATTGGAGGGGGGCATCCGCTTCGGACTGGGCTCGACGCTCGCGTTCCGCCGCGCCGATCTGAAGCGTATCGGAGGGTTCGAGTCATTTGTCGACTTCCTCGCGGATGACTATGAATTGGGCCGGCGAATCTCCGCTCTTGGTCTGCGGGTCGTGCTATCGGATGTTGTCGTCGAGACTCACCTTCCGGCCTATGATCTGCGCGGGTTCCTGGATCATCAGCTGCGCTGGGCGCGCGGTGTACGCGACGCGCGCACCGGAGGCTACATCGGTCTGGTTTCCACCTACGGCCTGATGTGGGCGCTGCTGGCCGTCATCGCCGCACACGCCGCGCCCTGGTCGTGGGCTGTCTTTGGTGTGACCGTTCTGTTGCGTTTGGCCGTCGCTCTGGCGGTGGGCAAATCCGCGTTGCAGGATTCGCACCTGCTGAAGAACCTGTGGCTGTTGCCGCTTCGCGATCTGGTGGCGGTTGCGGTGTGGATTGCAAGCTTCGCCGGCCATACCGTGACTTGGCGCGGCGATCGATTTGAACTGAAGAACGGCCGCCTGATCCGCATCGCTCCGCAGGACTGAGGATGATCAGGCGATGGGTTGGAGCTGCGTCGAATTCTTGCTCTGGCCGAGGGCAGCGCGAATCTTCAGCGAGAATTGCTTCAAGGTGTAGGGTTTCTGCAGGAAATTCGTTTCCAGGTCGAACACCTTGTGGTCGATCACGGTCTTGCCCGCGTAGCCGGAAACAAACAGGAGCTTCGTGTCCGGCCGCAGTTGCCCGAGTTCTTTGGCCAACTGCCCACCACTCATATTCGGCATGACTACATCTGTGACCAGCAGGTCGATGTTCGCTTCATGGCTCTTGGCCACGGTCAGGGCATCGACGCCGTCTTTGGCTTCGAGCACGGTGTAGCCTTGCCGGGTCAGGAATTCCGCAGCGGCGCGCCGCACCGCCTGCTCGTCTTCCACCAGAAGAACGGTTTCCGATCCGCGAGGCGCAGGCTTGGCTTTGAGGTCTTCGGCCCCGGCAGCCTGGTCCCGCCCGCCCACGCAAGGCAGATAGATCTTGAAGACTGTGCCCATCGTGGGTTCGCTATAGGCCCAGATGAATCCCTTATTCTGCTTCACGATTCCGTACACCGTTGCCAACCCCAAGCCAGTGCCCTGGCCCGCGGGCTTGGTGGTGTAGAAGGGTTCGAAGATGTGGGGCAGATGCTCGGGAGAAATTCCGTTGCCGTCGTCGCTTATGGTGATCAGGGCATAGTGGCCGGGAGGAATTGCCGCCTGGTGGCAATGAATGTAGTCGCGCTCCAGCCGGACGTCGGAGCTTTCGACTCGCAAGTGACCGCCCTGGGGCATGGCGTCGCTAGCGTTGGAGGCCAGGTTCATCAGAATCTGCTCCACCTGCAACGGATCCACCCGAACCCGGCCCATTCCCCGCCCCGGCATGAAGGTGAAATCGATATCTTCTCCAATGAGCCGGGGCAGCGTGTTGGCAATGCGAGCGATCACCTCGTTCAGGTCCGCCACGCGCAACGCTTGCGGCTGTTTGCGGCTGAAGGCGAGCAATTGCCGGGTCAACTCCGCGGCTCTGCGCGCGGCCAGCAGAATCTCCTGAATCTTGGCTTCGAGCGGGCTTTTTTGCGGCACGGCGTCCAATGCCAGTTCCGCGTAGCTGGTGATAATGGTCAGGAGATTGTTGAAGTCGTGAGCAACGCCGCCCGCCAGATTGCCGATGGCGTCCATTTTCTGGGACTGCATCAGCTGCGCTTCCAGCCGCAGCCGCTCGGTCAGGTCGCGTCCGTTGCAAATGAAGTGAGTAACGTTTCCCGCGGCATCCCGCACTGGGCAGATGGTTTGCTCCACGTAGTACAGTTCGCCGTTCTTCTTCCGGTTCACCAGAATGCCGCGATACACATTGCCCGCGAGCATGGTCTTCCACATTTCCTGGTAACACTCGGGCCCCTGCTCGCCCGATTTCAGAATTCGTGGAGTCTTGCCACGGACTTCGTCGCGGGTGTAGCCGGTTAGAGCCTCGAAGGCCGGGTTGACGTATTCAATGGTTCCACGAAGATCGGTCACCATCACGGTGTCGGCCGACTGCTCGACGGCCCGCGAAAGTTTTCGCAGAGATTCCTCCGCGTTGTGTTGATCCTGCTGCAGAGAATGGATGGCCAGTGTGTTGCGTATGGTCCGGATCAGAGTCGCCCCATCCAGTTGGGACTTAGCTACGCAATTCCAGGTCCCGCCCTCAATGATCTCTGCGATGGTCTTTTCGTCCGCATGCTCGGTCAGCACGATGAAAGGCACAGAGATGCCGGCGTGGAGAAACTCGGCCACCAAATGAACCGCTTCCGCATTTCCGGTTTCATGCTCGAACAGAACCAGGCCGTAGCCTTTCTGGCGCAGCATCATTTTGGCCTCTTCCAGCGAGTGGGCATGGTCGAGATCCGCCGAGAGCAGGCTGCGGGTGCGCTCCAGAATCTCGCGGATCAGGAAGAAGTCCTCCTCCTGGTTGCCCACCAGTAAAACGTGCAAGGGCGCGACAGCGGGTTGTGCGGCCGTTGACACTGCAAGGGTCTCCGTTATTACCATCGGGATGTCATGGCCCTAACGTTGGGCCAGGGCGGCCGTTTCTTGGCCCCCGACGTGTCAGGATTCCCGAATTGGAGATCGTGCCACAATTGGGACAGGTGTCATTCAGGCTTCGTCGTTAAATCAGGGCACGATTTGATGGACCCCGGTCGGCCGCTCGTTCCGCTGGTCGACCATTCCCTCGCCATCAGGTTTGCCACGAGTGACCCATGATTCGGGGATAATGATCTAGTGGATAATTAAAGTATGCTTTCGGGAAGTGTCACATGACTCGGCGATCAATTCCTCTGCTACTGACTCTGCTTTGCGCTTCTTGCCTGGGCGCCCAGGTGACCTCAAGCGCACAACATTTCACCGTTCAGGTTTCAACGGCGCAGGCCTGGACCGACAGCGGCCTCGACCTGCAATCCGGGGATGTGCTCGATCTCTCGGCCGCAGCGTCGTCCGATCACCCAACTGCTTCCGGCGCACCCGCATGCGATCCCAGGGGCGTGAACGCAACGGCTTCGCAAACCGCCGCCCTGCCACTGCCCAGCGCGCCCGCCGGTGCTCTGATCGCCCGTCTGCACGCTCACGGAGCGGCCCCACTTCTGGTGGGAGCGAGCCGCGAGTTCCACATCGCCGAGCCCTCTCATCTGATGCTGGGGATGAATTTTTCCGGCACGCCGCTCTGCCAGGGAACGCTTGCCGTCGCGGTGCGGGTGATTCCAGCGGGTTCGAACCCCACCAGTTCAAACTCGGCCAGCACGAACTCGGCTAGCATCGGCTCGACTAGCGCCGCCGCAGGCGCAACTGACAGCCAGCCGACCGACCGCGGCCAGCAGCTGAAATCCCAGCTCGCAACCGCGGCGCAAGTCTTCATGTCCGGACAGTTCGGCACGGGCAAGTCGGAGGCAGGCGCCTCGAACGCAACCTCCGCGGGAGCGGATTCCGGCGCAGATTCTGCGACCGCTCCCCTGAAAGTGTCTGACGCCGCGCTCGACGGGCAACTGCGCAAAGGCATCGACGGCCTGCCCCGCCGGGTCAACGATCAGTTCCAGAATCAGGGCGACATGGTGAACTTCGTGATTGTCGGATCGCAAAAAGATGTGCAGGCCGCGCTCGCAGCCGCTACCTGGCACGTTGCTGACACCGACAATACGAAGGCCGTGCTCAACGCCCTGGAGCAAACCTACGACAGCAAGGACTACCTGGCGATGCCGATGAGCACGCTGTATTTATTCGGCCGGAAACAGGATTTCGGCTATGAAATGGCCGAGCCCATTGCCATGGTGGCCAGCCGCCACCATTTTCGAATCTGGAAGGCGCCATTTACGTGGAGGGGCAGCGAGGTGTGGTGCGGCGCCGGGACGCACGACATCGGCTTCGCCAAGGACAAACGCAACGGCAGCGTCACTCACAAAATCGATCCGTCGGTCGACGGCGAACGCGACAACATTGGCAGCAGCCTGCAAAAGGCCAACCAGGCCAAGACGCTGACCTATTATTTGCCGCCCGACCCGGTGCAGGACGCCAAGAACGCCACCGGTGACGGCTACCACTCCGATGGCCGGTTGCTGGTGATCTTCCTGCAATGATCGGTTGTAGAGACGTAGCTGGCTACGTCTCTGCCCAGCACAACTTGAACAGCCAGCGGCGCGATCCTGTGGTTTGAACACGTTGATAGGTTGTTAACCAATCTGCAATTGCCCCGTCTAATCCCACGAGATCCGGCACGCCCCTGGGGAAGCACCTCCCGCGAAATGAAGGGAACGCCGGGACGACGTTCTGCGTATAGATCCTCAAGCGGGATTCTGCCTCTCGCGCGATGGTCTACACGAAGTCGCGCGGAGGAATCGAACCGCACCCCTGCGCGCCCGCGGTTGCGAGACTGCGCTCGTTCATTGGTGGTTTTTAGAGTTGGCTGTAACGAACTCGTTCGAACTTCGAAACATGGAACATTGGGGGATGCATGGAAACAGGGCAGAAGGGAAATGGCTCGCTCCGGCCCGTCGAAAGATATGACGTCGGCCACGTGCAGGAAGTGATTCGGCAGGCGCACGGGGAACTGCGCGTATTGCTCGAACAGCGCTCGGAAATCATGAAGCGCATTGGCACCGTCAAACAGACCATCTCGGGCCTGGCCAATCTTTTTGGCGACGGAGTCTTGAACGAAGAGTTAATGGAATTGGTCGACCGCAAAAGCAGCGGCCGCCAGCCGGGATTCACCAAGGCTTGCCGGATGATCCTCATGGAGGCCGGCGGGGCCCTGAATGCGCGCGAGATTTGCGATTACTTCCAGCAGAAACTGCCGGCGTTGCTGGCCCGCCACAAAGATCCCATGGCGTCGGTCACGACCGTGCTGAACCGCCTGGTGGATTATGGCGAGGCCCAGGCGGTGGTTGTAAACGGCAGACGAGCCTGGCACTGGGTTGCAGACGCGCCCGCGGACGCGGCGGTGACAGGCAAAGCCGACCTCGTCGCCTAAGTTAATCCGAGCGTTGCGCTGGAGGCTCTCCGCCTACCGGTCCTTCGGCCACGAGGCAGAGTTGGCTTGTACCTTAAACGTCTTCGTGGCCTTGATGTTCCCGCTGGTTTGATTTACGCCGATCAGGCCAATCGTGTCTCCCGGCGCAACTGGCGCAATCCGCCGCCTAAATTTTGTAGCCGCGATATCAGCGGTTACCACCTGGCCCGAGCGAAGTTTCACCGTCAATGTGGTGTCGGTCGTTTTCACAACCGTGCCGTAAAGCGCGCGGAAATTGGCCTGCGGACTAAACTCAGGATTTTGGATGCTGACTTTCCCGGTTGCTCCGAGGCCGAAGATTGCCAGTTGTTTGTAGCTGGCAACAAAAACTTTGCCATCCGCCGCTAGTGGGACGATGTTGGGATTGGAGCTTTGGTTCGGCCAGGTTCCCGCTGCCGCAGGGCCGAACAGGATCGTGCCGGACTGCGGGTCTATGGCGTAAAGATTGGAGTAGTTTGTGTTCTCATCGGAGGGCCGGGCCACGGCCCAGACAATGGCTGACCCCGCCTGGGTGCCGTTGGACGATACCGTCGTGAAAAATCCGGGGTCGTCAAAAGAGGACGCCAGCACCGCTTGCGTTTGCTGACTCAACCCCACGTGTGGGCTAGTTTCCAGCTTCCAATTGATAACCGTGTTACCGCCACTGCTAATCACTCGTCCGACCCCATCGGGTGCTACAAAATAGGACTGTCCGCACCAGCAGCCCCCGATCTGGTAAGCCGGACCGACGTTGGTGCTGGGGGTCGAGTTCGTCGATAGTCCCCCCAGATCGTCGCGATCCAATAGATACATGTTGCCGTCTTTCCCGGCCGCCACGGCAAGATGGGGGACCGAGCCAGATTGATCGGGGAGGACCATGACTCCTCCCGATCCAAAGTCATTGTCGCTGTCATCCAGGTTCTGTGGCTGGTAAGGGGTAAAGATCTGTTCCACCGAATTTATGCCTCGGCCAATCTTCACCACGCTCTCCTGGATGTTGTTGTTGGGAGCATAAGTATTTGGAGCCGAGTTGCCGGTGACGAAGAAAATGTCGGAATTGTCCGCCGCGAGACCGTACCCAGACATCCAGATGGACGACAAGAAGCAGGGCAAGTTGAACGGTGTGCAAAAGCCGGAAGAAGTTGCGTCGTGATTGTTCAGTTGGCTGGCGCCCAGAGACTTCAAGGTACTCGCCTGCCAGCCCAGCAGCCAGCCGCGGGATTTGTTCTCCACGTAGTCACAGAAGCTGCCAAAGCCGGCATAAATGTTGCCGTAGTCCTCGAGCAAGGCCGGTCTTTGCCGCTGGACTGCAGCGTTGAACGAGTATCCGCTGCCGTCAGTCAGCGTGACCGTTGCCGATATTTTCTGCGGAGAGAAGGATCTTTCCTGCAAGGATGATAGATCGAGCGCGTGAATGTAGTAGGTATTCCCATTCTTCGGATCGAGGTTGTAGGTGATGACGTAGAGTGTGTTGGTCCACTCGTTGATGACAGGAGTCGAGTCGATCCCCACATGGTTACTATTGTTGTTGCAGGGGCCATTGTTGGGGCTATACGGGCCGGACGGAAGACTTGCGATCGGCACCGATGGTCCGAGAGTTGCGGAGCCGAGTTCGAGCTGAGAAAGTAGGACTGCGCCTGTGGAGGCATCAATGGCGTAGATCGAGTTGTTTTCCGTGGCCACATACACTACGTCGAATTTCCCCGACTTTCCATGGATCTCCTGGTTCCTCACCAGCAGCGGTTGTGCATCCACCTGCTCATCGAGCAATGTGGTGCTCAACAATCCGAAATTTGTTTTCACGTTCGCAGTGGTCAGCGTGGTCTCATTCGGATTCCAGCCGGTGCGGTTCTTGTCGTAATGGTAGGTGCTGACCCCGCCAGGGCTAGGCGAGGTTGTGCCTAACATAATCGCGGTGAAAGCCTGCTTTCCGTTGGAGTCGTAACTCTTCACATCTCGGAGCCAAGCGGCGTTCACGTTATAGAGATTGGTCAGGTCAGATGCGTCCTCGCCGTAGTACCACCACCATGCTCGCCCGCCCGGCGTGGGAAATTTCTCCATAATCACATTGAACGTAGGGCCGCTGGTACTGGCCACCTGCAGGCTGACGAGATAGGCGCCATTCTGGTTCAGGAACGACGAAACCTGGGCGGCGCTGACGTTGTAGTACCACCACCATGCGCTCGCGAACGAACCGGTATTCTGCACCATCACCACGGCATATTGAGTTGTTCCATTCGCCGAATATTGGCGCAGATCGATCAACCGGGCATTATTCTGCTGGAGGAGCGAGGAGATGCTGGCAGGATTCTGACCGAAGTACCACCACCATCCGGCTGCGTCAGCGCCAGTATTGCTAATGAAAATCGCCGCAAAATATGTTGTCCCGCCCACCACATACGCGTCTAAATTGATGATGCGCGCATTCAATGTCTTGATATGGTCCGTTATCTGGGACTCGGTTTGCCCGTAATACCACCACCACTCTTTGGCGTACGCGCCGGTGTTTTGAACCATGGCAACGGTGAACAGCAGTGGCGAAGTTTGTTGCACCTCGATATCGATGAGCCGCGCATTGTTGGTGCTAAGCAGGGAGGTTATTTGGTCCGGCGACTGCCCGTAATACCACCACCAGCCGTTTGGAGGCGAAGCCGGCAAATCGGAGGCTACAGCAACCGTGCTCACCGCGAGGAAGATTAGAAATAGGAGGCACTTTGGCGGACGCACCGGTACTCGCAAGCTTCCTGGCAGTCTTAAGGGCGAGGGAGTGTCGCCTGATTCTTGGTGCTGGACAAAACCGGAAAGAACTCTCCGAGGGGCTGGCGATTTCCGCAGAGGGCATGTCATCAAGCTACCTCACCTTTCATGACGACAGTCTGACCTTCCAATCACCCAGTTCAGGCCCCACTGTCGATTTAGGTTAAGGTCAGTTCGCTTGACGCGAATGCGGGAGGCTACCACAGAGGGAAACGTCGCAAAACAGAAAAATGTAGCTTGTTACGAAATCAGGACAAGCCACCGCAAACGGTGCCTGAAGAGCTAAGGGCCGCTGAAGATGCAAAGGTTCCAAGAGGTGGGTCCAAGAATCATAGATCAGACCTCAACTTCAGTGGACCAGGATCGAGGCTAACCCGGTGGCAGCAGCATGCCCTTCTCCAAATGCCGCGTCACGTGCGCGTACGACGCGGCGTGCGGGTCGTGTGTCACCATCACAATCGTCTTGTGGAAGTCCTCGTTCAGTCGCTTCAGAATCTCTAACACTTCTGTCGCGGAATGACTGTCCAGGTCGCCGGTCGGCTCGTCGGCGAGCAGCAACGTCGGATCGCTTACAATAGCCCGCGCAATGGCCACGCGCTGTTCCTGTCCGCCGGAGAGTTGCTTGGGCAGGTGGCCGACTCGGTCCTCCAACCCGACCAGCTTGAGCGCGGTCATGACGTGGTCGCGGCGCTGCTGTGACGTCAGCTTGGTCAGCAGCAGCGGCAGTTCCACATTTTCAAACGCGGTGAGCACGGGAATCAGGTTGAACGTCTGAAAGACGTAGCCGATGTGCTCGTTGCGCCAGTGCGCAATCTGCGAGTCACCGAAGCGGAAAATATCCTGCCCCTGCACCAGCAGCTCGCCGGCGGTCGGCCGGTCGATGGCCGCAATCATATTCAGCAGCGTCGTCTTGCCCGATCCCGACGGCCCCATCAGCGCGAGAAACTCGCCCCGGGCAATGTCGATCGAAACGTCGTCGAGTGCCGTCACCTGAAAGGCGTCGCGCTTGAAAATCTTGCTGACGCCGCGAACCTGGACTACCTTCGTGCTGGTGGATACGTTCGTGTCTGCCACTGTGCTCATGATTGCCCCTTCTTTTGGATTGCTTTTTTAATTGGCTCTTTCTTAGGATTGCCCCTTGATTTTGATTCTGTCTCCGTCCTTCAGGGTTGACGGCGCCGTGGTGATGACACTTTCGCCTCCGACCAGACCGTCGACCAGCGCTCCATCGCTGCGCTGGCTCAGTGCGTGCACTTCGCGCGCGACTGCCTTTCCGTTATAGGCGAGGAACACAATCTTCTTCCCGTCGCGGTCGCGGATGGCCGTCGACGGCACGTACACGCCGACCGCTTCCTGCGCAGTCTTGGTCGTTGTCTTGGGCGCTTCGTCGGCCAGGAATTTCACCGTCGCATTCATTTCCGGCCGGAGCTGGATGGTCGGATACTTGTCCGGATTCAGCACTTGCACCTTTACCTGCACCGTGGCCTTCTGGCGGTTGGCTTCCGGCGAAATCTGCGCGATCACGCCGTCATATTCTTTGTCGGGATAGGCGTCGGTCGTGACCTTTGCCTTCTGCGTTGGAGTCAGGCGGGCGAAGTCTGCCTGCGCGATATCGAGCTCGACTTGCAAATCGTTGAGGTCGGCGAGGGACACGACCGATCCTTGCGGTCCGCCCGCCGCGGCGCTCGCAAACTGCGCGGTAATCAGTTCGCCTTTTTCCGCCGTGCGATCAAGAATCGTTCCCGTAACCGGCGCGCGGATTACGGTGGCGTCCAGTTGCGACTGCGCATAATCAAGCTGACCTTGCGCCTGCATGAGAGCGCCCTGCGCGCGGGCGATTTCCTCCACCCGCGGACCAATCTTCATCAGCTGAAATGCCTTTTCCAGAGAATTCACCCGCTGCTGGTCTGATTCGAATTTCGCCGTCGCGTCGTCCAGTTGCTGGCGGGAAACCACGCCGCTGCCCGCCAATTCTTTCGTGCGGTCCAGCGTCAGCTTGTCGTTTACCAGAGTGGCGCGGGCTTCATCGAGATTGTGCTGCGCCTGCTGCACTTCTTCGGGCCGCGATCCATTCTGCAGTTCGTCAAGGTAGGCCCGCGCATTCGCCACTGCCCCCTTGGACTGTTCATACGCCGCGCGGAATTCCTGATCTTCCAGACGCACCAGCACCTGGCCTTCTTTTACTTTGTCGCCCTTCTCCACGCCGATCCAGGAGAGGCGGCCAGTGACTTTGGAATTCACGTTGATGGTGTGGTGCGCCACGATATAGCCGGTGGCCGACAGCACGGTGCCGCCCGCGTCGTTGCGGCTGGTTTGGGCGGCGGCGCGCACCACCTCGACCTCCGGAGTGTCCGATGCAAACATGCGGTACGCCACCGTGACCACGCCCAGCAACACCACCACCGCGATGCCGCCCAGGATGTAGCGGCGCGCCCAGGCCGGCGGTTCACCTCCGGAATCGCCGCGCTGCGTGCGGTCAATGCGCAAGCTCTGCAGGTCTTCGTGTTTTGTATCAATCGCCATAAAGATGATTACACTCTAAATCTCAAAATTGTTTCGTTACCGGGTGCCCCATTTCTCGCGCGGTCTTTGCGCGAGAAGTGGGGATTGCCGTCAGAACGATACCGGCCCGACTTCCCGTTAGCTGCGCAGCGCGTTCAAAATATTCTGCCGCGCCGCGTGCCATGCCGGAGCCAGCCCGCCCACGAATCCCATAATCAACGCGAATGCAATAGCGTACGCCGCAACCCCCCACGTGATGCGCAGGGCAAACACCACTTCACTGAAGGTTACGGCATTGGACGTGCCGGTCTGCATTCCGTTAAACGGAAGCATCAGCAAGATTCCCGCAGCCGCGCCCAGCAAAGCCAGCAGCAAAGATTCCAGCACAAACGAAGTCAAAATCGCGGGCCGCGAGAACCCGATCACGCGCAGCGTGGCAATCTCGCGTCCGCGATACGCCACGGCCGCGTACATCGTATTCATGGCCGCGAAAATCGAGCCGATCGCCATGATGAACGCCACCACGATTCCAATCACTTTGATGGGCGCCCCGGAACTGGTCTGCTTGGCGTAGTACTCGGTCTCGATCGTTCCCTCCAGTTTCAACCGCTGGTCGTCGCTGACCCGGTTCTTCAGCGCTTCGGCAGAAATAGGATCGGTCGCGCGAAGATACGCCGATGCAAATCCCCCCTGGCGGTCGAAGTCCGAGGCCATCTGATTCACGTCGCCCCAAACTTCGGATTCGTAGGCCGAGCCCCCAGCGTCAAACACTCCTACCACTTTCCACGATCCCTTGCCGAATTCCATGGTGTCGCCGATGTTGGCGTGGCTGAAGCGGTCGCGAATCGACTTGCTGACCACAACTTCTCGCTGTCCCGTCTGGAACCAGCGTCCCTCAACCAATTTCGCGCTGGGCCGCAATTCCAGCCCGTCCGGCATCATGCCCCGCACCGTCACGTTCACTTCGCCGGTGCCGTCTTTGCGCGGCAGGATGATCACTACCACCCATTCGCCCGAAGTCATGGGCTCGCCGTGACTGTCTTTCGCGATGCCGGGAAGCGTCTTCAGCGTGGGATAGAGCGCTGCGTCGAAGCCGCCCGACAATTCCGCCTCCGATCCTTTGCGCAGCACCAGCACGTTCAGCGGGTTGCCGCTGCTGACAAAGGCCGTGTTCAGTCCACTGATGAGCGCCATCAGAAAGATTGCGGTCGTGACCGTGAGCGCGATGCCCAGCGCGGTCATCACCGTGAGCCCTTTGCGGAGAATTAAGTTGCGAACGTTGTAACTGATCGGTATCGCCATAAGTAAACTCGATTCGGTTAACTCTCAACTCAGCAGCGTTGATGCAGCGGACGAAATTCAACCAATGTGACGCAAGCCATCCACAATACTCACGCGCGAAGCATTGAACGCGGGCAGGTAGCCGCTCACCAGTCCCAGGGACAAAGCCGCCAGCAACGAATAGGCAGCCGTCGGCGCTGTCACTTTCATGTTGAGGGGGATGCCCAGCCCTATGAAACTGTGGGTGAGGAACGCGATCACCGGAATCGCTATCAGGACTCCCAGCACTCCGCCCGTCACCGCCAACGCCACCGACTCGCCCACGAACATCGACAACACGCGCCGCCGCGTGAAGCCGAGGGTTTTCAGCACGGCCACTTCGCGCGTGCGACTGCGCACCGACATCGCCATGGTGTTGGCCGAAACCAGCATGATGGTGAACACGACCGCGCCGCAAATGCCCAGGATGAATGCCTTGATGTTGCCCAGAGAAGCGACAAAGCCCAGCTGAAACGCCCTCTCGCTCTCGGTTTTCGTCTGCAGCGGCGAGTTGCGGAACATGTCGTCAATCTCGTGCGAAGCCCGCGACACATTGTCCGGCGAGTCGATCTGGGCCGCGTACCAGCCAGCTTGACCTTTGAACCACGGCACCGCTTCTTCCAGATACTTGGCATTGAAATAGAGCGCGTTCTGCGGCGGATCGCGGTGATAGATAGCGCGAATCGTGAGGTCGAGATTCACCGGGAAAATGTTTTGCTGCAACGTGATGCGGTCGCCAATTTTCCAGCCGTACTTGTTCGCCAGCGTGACGTCCACCAAAGCTCCGGCGCGATCCTGCTGCCAGGCCTTCAGCTGATCGGGAGGGACGATTTTGTCCGACGCCACTTTCAGATATTCGTCGGGATCGGTGCCCAGTTGGGCGAAGAAGTGTTCCGGCCGGTCATCGATATAGCGGCCGCCGAACCAGGTGAGCGGCGCCACCGCGGTCACGCCCTGCACGCTGCGAATTTTGTCGCGATAGAACGCGGGCAGAAAAAATGCCAGCGAAACGCGGTCGCGGATAATCAATCGCCGCGACGCCTCCGGCGCCACCTGGTCCACATAAAACGACCGCCAGATGCAAATCATCAGCGTCAGCAGGAGCAGCGAGAAGCTGATGCTGACCATGGTCAGCAGGCTGCGCCGCTTGTTGCGGAATGTATTGCGTACGACAAAACTGCCCAGCGTCATAAGACTTCCTAAAGAACTTCAGCCAATATGGCGTAATCCGTCGACAATGTTTATCTGGGAAGCGTGGTACGAAGGCACCGCCGCGCTCAACAGTCCAACCACGCCGGAGGTCAGCAAGGCCGAGAGCCAGATTCCCAGCGTCACCTTCATGGGGAAAAAGCTGAAGAACTGAGGAGAATGGGTAAGACCATAAACCATCACCCAGCCCAGGCCAGCCCCAATCAAACCTCCGGCCAGCGAGAGCGCGACGGCTTCACTCACAAACAGTCCCAGCACGCCGCGCCGGGTAAAGCCCAGCGTTTTCAGCACAGCCACTTCGCGGGTGCGCTCGCGGATGGACATGGCCATGGTGTTAGCCGATACCAGCAACGTCGCGAACACCACCGCCGAGCAGATGCTCAGAATGAACGCCTTCACGTTGCCCATCATGGCCACGAACTCGAGGCCGAATGCTTTCTCGCTTTCGGTTTTCGTGGGCTGCGGCGAATTGCGGAACGTGTCATCCACGGCGCCGGCAATCCTGCTCACATCTCCGGGAGAGTTTGCCAGGATACTGAAAGTCCCGGCCTGCCCTTTGAAGAACGCCACCGCCTCTTCCACATACTTCGCGTTGAAGTAAACCGACTTGTTGTCTGGGTTCGAATGGAAAATCCCACGTATGATCAGCTCAAGATTGACGGGATAGATCGTTCCTTGAAGAACAATCCGGTCGCCCAACTTCCAGCCGTACTTTGTGGCCAGGGAGTCATTCACGATGACACCTTGCCGGTCGCGCTGCCATGCCGTGACTTGTTCTGCGGGTATTTCTAAATCCCGGTAGACTTTGAAGAATTCATCGGGATCGGTTCCGAATTGCGCGAAAAAATTCTCCGGCTTCTGATCTTTGTAGATTCCGCCAAACCAAGACACCGGGACCACCGCCAAAACTCCGGGCATCGCCCGGATTTTTTCCCGGTAGTAGCCGGGGAGACTGAAGGTCAAAGAAACGCGGTGCCTCACCACCAGACGCTCGGCGGATTCGGGGCTGCCCTGGTCGAGGTAGAACGCCCGCCAGATGGTCATCATCAGCGTGAGCAGCAGCAAAGAAAAAGCGATGCTCAAAACCGTCAGAATGCTGCGGCGCTTGTTGCGGAACGCGTTCTTGGTGACAAACCGGGTTAACGTCATCGGCGCACTCCAGAGCGAACCGGGAGCGGGACACAGAGGGCAGGCACGTCCCAGCCCACCAAGAATAGACGAAGGTGTTCCCTATCGGCAACCAGCCCGGACTCGATTTTTGCCGCGCTCAGCATCCGGATTCCGCCCCGCCTCTTCACCTTCCATCCTCGCGCCCGCCGGCCACAACCACAAGTGGAGATCGTCATCAAAGTGGGATGACAAATGTCACAAACAGCTACACATAACAATGACAACCGCCGCAGCGACGATAAAGTTACGTGATGCGCTGCGCGGCGATCAAGGCAGGTCGCCCAGGTCGCTCGCGACGCTCCATCGCTTCCTTGGGTAGGCAGGTGACTCTCGTCATTCCTGCGCTTGGAAGAGCTTACCTTGGTAACTCGAAGCTTCGCACAACCAGAGCTATCCTAAACCTACCCATTCTCTGGGCCTGCGCTCGCCGTGCCGGTTCGCGGCGATGGCGGCAGTTTCACGATGGAGCTTTGGAAAACGAAAAATGTCTACGAATATCGGCCCCTTCGAAATTCTGAGTGAGCTGGCGAAATCGCCAACGGGCGCGGTCTACAAAGCCAATGACCCTGAGACCGGGCAGACGATTGCCCTGAAAGTAATTCAGTTAAACGCGTTCGGCGAGAGCGCCGCGGCGCTCGAACAGGCGCTGCTGGCCGAGGCGGAGAGCACGAAGTCTGTGAGCTGCCCCAACATTACGCCTGTGTTCGGCGCCGGCGTGATCGAAGGCCAGTTCTGTGCCGCCATGGAGTACGTGCAGGGTAACAGCATTGCCACGATGCTGGCGCGCAAAGAAGGGTTTTCGATCTGGGATCTTCTTGACATCGGACGGCAGTTGGGCAGCGCCCTCGATTACTCGACTTCGAACGGCATCGTGCATTACAGCCTGGAACCGGGCAAGATCATGTGCGGCTGGGATGGCACCGTAAGAATTCTCAGTTTCGGCGTCTCCAGCGCAGGCATTTTTGCGCAGAGCGTTTCGGAAGGCATCCCCGCGGCCCTGCACTATATGTCGCCGGAGCAGGTGCTGGGCCAGGCCACCGATGGCCGGTCGAATCTGTTCAGTCTGGGTGCCATGCTGTACGAAATGGTGACCGAGCGGAAAGCCTTCGATGGCGCAGACATTGAGTCTTTACGACAAAGAGTTCTCGAGAGCACGCCGGCCGCGCCGATTCAGGTGAACGCGAAGGTGCACCCGCTGCTGAGCGACCTCATCATGAAGGCGCTGTCCAAGGATCCGGCACAACGCTACCAGACCGGCCGGCAAATGCTGGACGATCTGGAGAAATGCAAAGAATCGAAGCCGGCGGCGGCCAAGAAGCCGGAAGCCCCTAAAGCTGTTGCGGCTCCCGTCAAGCCGAATGCTGCGGCGCAAGCCAAGTTCGCGGCCCCGGCCGCAGCCAAGCCTGCTGCCCGGCCTGCTCCAGCGCCGGCGGCTCCCGTACGCTCGGCTCCAGTACTCTCGACCCCAGCGCCATCCGGCCTGGCCCGGCCTTCGAGTAGGCTGGCTGCTCCGGAAAAAAAATCTACGCTGGCCCAGCCGACTGAGCGAAAGTTCGATCCGCCAGCGTCGGCGAGCGCGGAAGCCAAGCCCACGGCCCTGGCCACACCGATGTCGAAGTTGGCCGTTCCCAAAGCAGCTGCGGCTGCCGCGGGAGTGGGCGGCGCCGATGCGACGCCGTCTTCGTCTTTGCCGGAAGCTCCACAACTCGAAGCGCCGAACGAGTTCATCGCGGCCTGCGTGAAGGCGACGATTGATCCGCCAGAAACTCCGTCGGCCTCCATGTCGGCGGCCGTGGCCGAGCCTTCGGTCGAGAGCCCCGAGCCTGAGGTCGAAACCTTTGAGCCGCAAGTCGAAACCTTCGAGCCTCAGGTTGCCGACGACGCACCCAGGATTGCGGTCGATCCCATGATGGCCGAAGGCGGATCAAAAAGCGGAGGTGGGGTGAGCTTTTCCGAGATGACGGAATTGCCTCCGCTCAAGGAAGTCTACATTGCGCCTCCGCCTCCACCGCCGCCGGTTTCGCTCCAGCCCACGCCGCCCACCTCCACGCGGTTTAGTGGCGCGAAGGAAGACGAGAAGCCCAAGGTCCAGCCGCGTGAGGTGGCAGAGAAAGCGATTAAAGAAATCAAGAACGTTCCGCCCAAGCTCATGCTTTACGCTCTGGGCGGGGCCGCCGCGCTGATCATCGTCATTGGGATCGGGGTCACGATCTATATTCACAGTCTGGGCAGTGACGACGATGGCGGGGCGCGCACGACGGCCGTGTCCGACGCTCCCGCGCAGCCCGAAGCCAGCCAGCCCGCGCCCGAGAAAGCGCCCACACCGGCGCCAGTTGCCAAGCCTCGCGAAGAGGCTCCGGAAACCGAATCGAGTGTGGAAGAACCCGCGCCATCGCACGGGCGAAGTGCCAAGAAGAAGGCAGCTGCCGCGCCGGTCATCATTCCTGGACAGTTGGCCATCGACTCCACGCCGCAGGGCGCGCAGGTGAAGGTGGATGGCATCAGTGATCCGAGCTATGTTACGCCCTTCGTGCTGACGAATCTTCAGCCGGGACAGCATTCCATCATCGTCAGCAAGGCGGGCTACTCCACCGACTCACGTTCGGTCGCGGTGACTTCCGCCAACCGGGCGACGACCGTGATCCACCTGGCGCAGTTGATGGCCACGCTGATCGTGAAGAGCGATCCGCCGGGAGCCAACATCTACATCGACGGCCGCGATGTGGGGCCGAAAACACCGGCGCAGGTCAGCGTCGACAAAGGCCAGCACGTGGTGCTGGTGCGCTTGCCGGGATACCTTGACGAAACCATGAACAGCCAGTTCGTGCTGGGGCAGACTTTCAACTTCTCGCCCACGCTGCGACCGCTGGGCAACACGGACAACATCAAGACGGTGGGAAAAATGTCGAAACTGTTCGGGGGGAAGGGCGCGGCGCCAGGACAGGCGACGGTCAGCATCCACACCCAGCCCAAAGGCGCCCAGATCGCGATCAACCAGCACATGCTGGAGAAAAACTCGCCCGTCGATATCGCCCTCGATCCCGGCAACTACGTGATCGACATTTCGCTCAGCGGGTACGCTCCAGTGCATAAGATCATTACTGCCGACCAGGGCGGCAAGGTGGTGGTCGACGAAGTGATGCAGCGGCAGTGAGGTGGCTCACGCAAACAGCCAGGCTTTGTCCACAACGACTGGGAAATGTCCGGTCTTTTTCCGGTTTGCCTCGTGCCCGGTTTGTCTCTCCCGATGTCACTCCCCCTCCCCACTATTTTTTCTTCTGCGACGACTAAAGTATTCATTCTTAATGGCTTGTGGGGGTAATAATAGACTTGGCTAACCACCGGAATGATTTTTCGGTGGTATGTAATGAGGGATGTGTGTTAAGGCCATCCCGAATTCTGTTGGCTATTCAGAGACGCTCGAACGCTTCGACCGTGCGCGTGACTTCTTCGGAGATACCCGCCAGCGTCATGCAGATCGGGTTGTTCTCGAACAGGGTATCTGGTCCGAATATTACAGAGACGGTCGCATGGCCCTTATTCTTGATTGTGACTTTCCGGTCATTGGCATCTGTCAATCGGATTCGGCAAGACTCGTCCATGGCGTATCCACTTCTGCCAATTGCTCGTCCTGTATCGTCCTCAAGGCTGATATTCACAATTGCCACAAGCTTCAAAGCTGGGACGAAAAACTCATGCTTGTCACTGATGTTCATTTGGTGCAAGGCCCAAAGGGAGTGATTCCCAGCCGCGTAGGGTTTTATCACATCCACAATGAAGCTCCCAAGTTCGGGAGTCACCTGCTTTTGTTTCAGGGCACTGTTGAGCCAATGGTTTATAAGAGCTTCGCGAGTATCGCGGACTGGGAATGTATTCCAGCGGGTTGGAGCGCCGCCGTGATTCAGGACAACTTGGTAGAACATGAGATCGAGGGCGCTCCGCAGATTGTGCATAGCGTCTCCAGCCGTCAAGGCGATTTCGTCAGCGGGAAACAGATCTTCCCTAATTTCGATACAGAAGAAGTTCTGGCCGCTCTCCGCATCATTGTCGATTCGCGCTGTGTAACAGTCCGGGTGTCGCCCGAAAGCCAGCCCCATCTCGTGAATATCCGCGATGTGCTTGTTGGCCCGTTGAATCTTTTTGTGTGAAGTGGGGAATTTCATAACACTAAACAGTAAGTCTATAATCACGCGGCATGAGCCGATTATCAATCCTCGGAGTCATTCTCATTGCTGGCAACATCGCGTGCTCCACCCAGCCGCAACCGCAACCACAAGCGAAGCAGGATGCTCCCTGCGCTGCACGCTTTGTTCCCGTAGGTAATAATCCCGAAATTGCTCTCGACACTCAGACTGGTGCGCTCTGTCGGACAGTCGCTCCCGACCCCAAGAACCCAGACAAATATTCGAGCGTAGCTGTGTGTAGCGCTAGTATTGGCGGTTTCGCTGAATGGAAGAAAAGAGAATCCGTGAAGGAGTGGCAGGCCGAACAAGAGAAGAAGAAGAATGACCCCCTAGGAATCCGATGAAGGAGAAATAAGAAAAGCCCGGACTGGGGGGCTGGCCCATTCATAGATTTTATTTCGCTTGCGGCATTTCAACGCTAGGCTGCCCCACTCGTCGCGGTTTTCGACGAGTGGGTACCACAGACCTCTAGCTCTGTTCCCTCATCTTATTCGGTATTGGACAATGAAGCGGGGAAAGCTGAACTGCGCGCGCGCCACATCGCATGACAAGCTCTCCGCGAAAGGCCGTCGAGGTTCGTGGCGCCCACTCGTCGAAAACCGCGACGAGTGGGGCAGCCTGGCTTGCGCATTAGGCCGGTTAAGCGGGAGATCCTTCGCTACGCCTGAAAAACGGCTACGCTCAGGATGACAAAGTCGTGGGGCAGCTTGTTCCGTGGTGATCCGATCAAAATCATGGAATCAGACGGTGTGGGCCAGCACCCTTTAAGCCGCTGAGTGCGATGTTGTCGCCGAGAGCCTCAGCGGCTGAAGCCGGCTCGTGTTGGGGGGCTTATCGGCACGACTGAAAGTCGTGCCCTTCCCGGAGATAGCGGAGATACCGAGGACAGGAGATACCGGAGACAGGAGATATCGGAGGCGGGAGACAGGAGATACCGGAGACAGGAGATATCGGAGACAGGAGATATCGGAGGCGGGAGACAGAAGATACTGGAGACAGGAGATACCGGGGACAGGCGGGACGTTCCCTGCGACAAACCTGAATCTAGTTGGGTAATTTGAAGTTCACGGTGACGGCCGTCTCAATGTCAACCGGTTCGCCGTTGAGCAGGTACGGCTTGTACTTCCACTGCTTGACGGCATCGGCGGCGGCCTTGGCCAGTTGCGCCTCTCCGCTCACTACTTTCACGTGAGTAATGTCGCCGGTTTTTGAGATGGTTGTCGTCAACTCGACGGTGCCCTCGACCCGCATGGCCAGAGCAGTCTTCGGATAGACGGGCGACACTTGATGGATCAACAAACCGCGCGACACGCCTTGCGAAATCTTCATGGTCTGCAGCACGGGCTTGGGCACGCTTCCAGTGCTGCCCAGGTTTGGCGGAGGCGCGCTGGACCCTGCCACTGCAATCCCAGCCATGCTGGGAGCGGGAGCGTCGGGCGCTGCAGGTGCGGCTTGTAAAGTTGGGGCCGTGCCTCCCTTGACCACCAGGGGCGCTCCGGCCGGTTTGGCGGATCCCGTCTTAGATGGTCCAGCCTTGTCGGAGCCAGTCTTGTCGGATCCGGTCTTGTCGGATCCGGTCTTGTCGGAGCCAGTTTTGTCTGAGCCAGATTTGTCGGAACCAGTTTTGTCCGAGCCAGTCTTGTCCGGTGCGGCCGTCTTGCCTGTGGTGGATGGAGCCGAAGCTGAGGGTTTGGTGGAAGGGGGTGTCGTGGAATCCGGAGAATCGTCGTCGTTCGGGCTCGTTGCCGGTCCTGCGCCGGGCTGTGAACCCGGCAAGGATGAGGAGTCCGTGGCGGGTGCCATTGACGTCGCCGGAATACTGCTCGGCGTTGCCGGCTTGGGAGCAACCGGTGCTGGTTTCGTTGCTGCGGGAAGTCGTACCGGCTGGCTGGTGGTTGCTTGGTATTGCGTCCACCCATAATAGAGAGCTGCGCCGACGAGGATGACTGCGGCGACTCCCAGGAAAGTCTTCTTGCTCTTGCCAGTTTTTTCTTCTGGTAAATTGGCTCCGCCAAACGTAAACGCTGGCGCCGCCCCGACATAACCGGACTCACTTGGACTCGCTTCCACCGGCTTGTCTGGAGTAGCGGTTCCGGTGGGAGCGTTTTCCAGCGATATCTCAGCGACCTGCGATGGTTCGACGCGCGGTTGCTCGGCTTCCCGGGCCGGGGCGGGCGCGCTGGCGGCTCCGCTGCCGAGCGTTGCCGGCATGCTACTGGGTGTGGGCTTCACTGCGGCCGGAGCCGCAGGAATGGCGGAGACAGCCGAAACTTGCGCCCTCATCGCTCGTGCTGGAAGGGCAGCAATCTTTGCGGACGTCAGAGCGGCCGCCGAAGGTGCCACAACGGAAGGCGCGGGAGCGGAATTCTCCGCACTGATTTCGAGAACATCTTCATCCGGCACTGCACTGCGCCCACTTGCCGGCACAGCACTTGGCACAGGATTGTGCGCAGCCGGTGCATGCGCAGCGGGAATCGAAGTCGTGGTTGCTGCCGCGGCAGGCCGCAACGGCGGCCTGGCAGCCGGTTTGGCTATGGCAGATGCGGCAGGCACTGCAGGACGTGGAGCCGCGACTGCAGCCGGTTTGGCCGGAACTGCTGGTCTTGCGGGTAGAACCGCTTTGGCGGCGACGGGCTTGGCAGGTGCTGCTGGCGGCGCAGATGCGGTTCCAACTCCAGTTGAAGCCGCCGGTGCGCCAGCTACCGGTTTGGCCGGCTCACCCTTGCGCAGGAGTCCGCGCGCCACCCGCAGCGTTCCCTTGGACTGCTCGATGTTGATGGGTTTGGTCAGGACGAGGTTGGCGCCGATGCGAAATGCCTTGGCCACCCCCGCCTGACCTTCCACGACAGCTACGGCAAGCGACGCCTGGTTGGACGTCGAGTTGCGCGCGCTCTTGAATAAAAGTGTGGCATTCTGCTCGTTATCGCAGTCGACCACGACCGCGTCGAAGTGTTGGCCCATCAGCTTCTTGACTGCAGCGAAAGGTTCGAGGCAGGCCTCGACGTTGAACTCAAGCTCGCTCAGGACTTGCGTCACCGTGCGAGCGGTTTTTTCATCGGGACAGAAGAGAAGAGCTTCGTAACCCATACCAAGGTCATCGTAGGTACAGCCGTAAGCCGGGGCAAGTTACGCTGGTAATTCGTGGAACGGCGAATTCTGTGGCGTTGCACTTCGAGTTTCTGGGCCGGGTGCCCCATTTCTCGCGCGCTCTCTGCGCGAGAAGTGGGGGTTTTGGCTAACGCTCGTGCACATTACGCCCGAGCATGGACCGGCGTAATGAGCCCCGCACTCATCGCATACAATAGCGAGCCATGTTCATTCGAGACCGGCGCCTGCCGCTGTGGGTCAAAATCGCGTGGACGGTTTGGCTCGTGGTGTGGGCGCCAGTCTACTGGCGGCAATACGGAGCACAGAATTTTCTTTTTTTCTGCGACTTGGGAAATGTGCTCATTGGCGTCGGTTTATGGCTCGAGAGTGCGCTAATTTTTTCCTGGGTCGCGGCTGGATTGCTTTTGTTTCAGACGCTGTACACCGTCGATTTCGTGGGAGCGTTGTTGACTGGGCGTCACGTTGTCGGCGGCACGGAATACATGTTCGATCCGGGCCTGCCGCTTGCGATTCGCCTGCTCAGCTTGTTTCACGTGGTCACGCCGCCGCTGCTCTTGTGGGCGATCTGGCGCTTAGGATACGACCCTCGCGGATGGAAGTTGCAGACGCTGATGGCGTGGATCGTGGTGCCGATCAATTATTTCTGGCGTCCCGAGCAGGATGTGAACTGGGCGCGCGGGCTGTTCTTTCATGAGCAGCATGTGATGCCGGGGTGGGCCTATTTGCTGGTCTATCTGACCGTGGTGCCGTTGTGCATTTGTTTTCCGACGCACTTATTTCTGGAGTGGCTCAGCCGCCGGTGGCACGTGAACAATTGAAGAGGCGCTGTCACGAGAATAGCGCGTTAGCGGGGCTTGCCGGAATCGTCCAGTGGCTTGCGCACAGCCGACTCCGGTTGCGGGTACTCGATTGATCCCTTGAATTGAGAGATATCGTCGGCGTGGAAGTCGGGGAAGGGCAACTGCTTGCCGTCACGCAATTCGGCAATCTTCTTGACGGCATTCTCGGCCTTCTCTTTTTCAACTCCAGAATCGCGGCTCAAATAAAGCGTCTGCGACGGCAGCGCCAGGCCGCCGCCGGAATCTTCCAGCACATCCATCATGCGCAGCAGCAGGTCTTCGCGGACGGCGGCGAATTCGTTGAAGTCGCGCGTCAGGATGTAAGCGAATACTTCCACGCTTAGAGAACTGCCCGAGATGTCGACCAGGCGCACCCGCACCGACTTGGTTTCGACTCTGGCGTGGCTGTAAAGCAGGCGGCGAATTTCCGAAAGCACGAAGCGGACATGATCTGCTTTACTTTCGGGCCGCAGGCCTAGCTTCGTCGTGAAGAGAATCTTGTCGCGGCGGCTGAGATTTTCGAGATTAATCGTCGCCACGGTGCCGTTGGGGATGGCGACCAGGGTCCGTTCATCAGTGCGAATACGAGTCGAGCGCAGGCCGATGTCTTCGACCACGCCGGTGCGGTCGCCGAAGCGGCAGACATCGCCCACGCGGAAAACTTCGTCACCCAAAACGGAAACGCCGCCGAAAAGATTTTCGATGGTCTTCTGCGCGCCGAAGCCGATGGCCAGGCCTCCAATGCCGAGACCGGCGAGCGCGGTGCTCATGTTGAAGCCCAGGTTGCCGAGCACGGCCAGAACGCCCACGCCAAAAATAACCGCCTTGAGGATGCGCTCGCCCAGCAGCATGAGCGATCCTGTGCCAGCGTGTCCGCGGGCCAGGGCGCGATTGCGCACGCGGCGCAGCGACCATCGCACCACGCGCCACAGAATCCAGGTGGCGCTCACGATGAGCGCGATTGATGAGAACTGAAAGTAGTAATGCCGCGGCAACAGCGCGATGCCCAGATAACGGACAAAAAACTGATGAGCCAGCGCGGCCGTGAGCAGCCACGCCGGAGCCGAAACTGAGCGCCAGTTGGCGACCTCCATCTGTCCGCGACGCCGCGCCCACCAACGCACAGGAATCTCGAGCACGACCAGCGCGAGCCATCCGATCGCTGCCGCGACGGGCACCGCGAGCAGCACAGCCAGCCACTGCCAGAGTGGCACGCCCACGATCTTGTTTTTTACCAGCACGCTCGGAAGCTTGCTCTCAACTTGCCGGGCTCCGACCTGATCGTAGAGTTCGGGAACTTTGGCCAGGGTCTCGGAAGAGATCAGCCAGATTTTTCCGGCGCTTGGGTCCGACACACGCACCAGGTCGAGATCGTCCTCGACATCGCCCGACGACATGGTGCCGAGTCTTTGCCGGCCGAGCGGAACCCCTTCCTGCGGAATCCCCTCGGGCTGGGTAAAGTTTCCAATGTGCACGGTGGTCGCGGCCGGGCTGTTCAACACGGCATTCAACTGGTTGGCGAGTTCTTCGCCTTCGGCTTGCCGGCGCGCCGCGCTCATCTGCAGATACTGCGCGGCAATACTGTAGTTGCCCGACTGCGCCGCCTGAAGAAATCCGAGAACCGCGCCGGAGGGCGTAGTGCGCCCCAGAGGATCGCTGGGGGACGTGGATGTGGTGGTAGTTGAGGAGGGAGATGGCAACACACCGCTCAGTGGCGACTGCGCCGCCGACGGATCAGCGGCAACAAAAGAAAGTACGAGAAGCAATAACGTCTTTCGGAATGAGGACATGATTGTTCTCCCGTCCGAAATCCTATCCCCGCTTCGGGCGGTAGATGTCCGTGGGGGTGCCGAAGAAAACTTCTGCGGAATTCATAATCGTTTCCGAAAGCGTGGGATGCGGATGAATGGTCATCGCCACATCTTTGGCAAGCGCGGCCATTTCGATGGCCAGCACACCTTCGGCGATTAACTCGCCCGCACCAACCCCGACGATGCCGACTCCGAGCACGCGCTCGGTCTGCGGATCGATCAGCAGCTTGGTCATGCCCTCGGGACGATCGAGCGTGATGGCGCGTCCGGAGGCGGCCCAGGGAAATTTCGCAACCTTGATTTCGCAATTCTCGTTCTGGGCCTGGGTTTCGGTCAGGCCGCACCAGGCGACTTCAGGGTCGGTGAACACGACCGCCGGAATGGCGTTCGGCTCGAAGGCGACTTTGTGTCCGGCAATGGCTTCGGCGGCGGTGCGACCTTCGTGCATCGCCTTGTGCGCCAGCATGGGTTCGCCGACCACATCGCCGATCGCGTAGATCGCGGGATCATCGGTCTGCAATTGTTTGTTCACCTGAATGAAACCGCGCGGGCCGACTTGCACCCGCGTTTTTTCAAGACCGGGAATTTCGGAGTTGGGCTTGCGTCCCACTGACACCAGCACGCGGTCAAAAACTTTCTCCTGAGCGTTGCCATCCTGGCCCCTGAGCGTAGCGCGGATGCCGCTGCCCTCATCCTTAACCGCGGCCACGGTCGTGTTGAGCAGGATGCCCTCGAACATTTTTTCCAGCCGTTTGTGCAGCGGGAGCACCAGATCGCGATCGGCACCGGGGAGCAATCCCGAGAGCATCTCGACGACAGTGACGCGCGTACCCAGTGCCGCGTAGACAGAGCCGAGTTCCAGACCAATGTATCCGCCGCCGACGACCAGCAGGCTGCCGGGAATGTCTTCGAGATTCAACGCGCCAGTGGAATCCATGATGCGCGGAGTGTCGAGCTTCAACGTGGGGACGATCGCGGGGCGGGAGCCGGTCGCGATGACAATGCGGTCGAAGGTGAGCGCTTCTTCGGAGCCGTCGGATTTCGTGACGCGCAGCGTAGAGGAATTCTCAAATGCCGCACGGCCTTGCACGTAATGTACTTTGCGCTGCTTCGAGAGCACGCCCAGGCCACCGGTGAGTTTCTTGATGACGCCCTCTTTCCACGAACGCAGGCGGGCGAGGTCGATTTTCGGCGTGGCGAAATCGATGCCCCAGTTTTTTGCCTGCTGGGATTCCTCGATCAGCTTGGCCACGTGGAGCAGGGCCTTCGACGGAATGCAGCCGCGGTACAGGCAGACTCCGCCGGGATTCAATTCCGGGTCGATGAGCGTGACGGTCATTCCCAGGTCCGCGGCAAGGAATGCAGCGGCGTATCCACCGGGACCGGCGCCGACGACAGCGATGTTTATGGATTCAGGCATGGGGCTCTTAACCACAGAGGGCACAGAGGTTCACAGGGAAGAGGCAAAGCACTTCCGTCTTCCATTTCCAGTATTCCTCTGTGCTCCTCCGTGTCCTCTGTGGTTCATGATTTTCTTAACCCTGCACCGACAGCAGGAAAGGTTGTTCAAACGCTTCGGCGATCCAACGCAGGAAGCGGGCCGCATCGGCGCCGTCTATGAGGCGATGATCGTAGGAGAGCGAGAGCGGCAGAATCAGCCGCGGCTCGAACTTGCCGCCATCCTTGTCTTCGATCCACTCCGGCTCCATGCGCGACCGCGAAAGTCCGAGGATTGCGACTTCGGGATGGTTCACGATGGGCGTAAAGCCGACGCCGCCAATGCCGCCGAGATTGGTGATGGTGAACGTGCCACCTTCCATATCGGCGGGCGTAAGTTTTTTGTCGCGCGCTTTCTTCGAGAGTTGCGACAACTCGACCGCCAGTTCAACAATGTTTTTCTTGTCGACGTCGCGAATCACCGGAACCAGCAGGCCGCGGTCGGTATCGGCGGCCACGCCGATGTTGATGTACTGCTTGTAGACGATTTCTTCTTTCTCGATGTCGATGCTGGCATTGAACTGCGGAAATACTTTGAGCGCCGCCGAGCAGACTTTCAGCGCGATTGCGGTCACCGTCATTTTGCCGCCGGCTTCTTCGGCCTTCGGAGCGAACCGGGCGCGCAGTTGCTCGAGCTCGGTAATGTCGGCGCGGTCGTGCTGCGTGACGTGGGGAATCGTATTCCAGGCTTCGGCCAGATGCTCGGCAGTCTTGCGGCGAACTCCGCGCATAGAGACGCGTTCGACTTTGCCCCACTTGGCGAAATCGGGGAGTTGAGGTTGAGCAAAATGTCCGGCGCGCGGCGGGGCTTGCGCCGCGGTGGCAGCCGCCGAGAGCAGCGCCTTGGCGTAAGCCTTGACGTCGTCTTCGCTGATCCGTCCGCCCGGGCCTGTGCCCTTCACTTCGTAAATGTCAACGCCGACTTCGCGCGAAAATCGCCGGACGTGCGGCGCGGCGGGAATCGGTTGTCGATTCTCAGTGCCCGCAACCTTGCCCAACTGCACTGGCATGGTGAATACCGGTGCTGCGAGCTGCGGTTGGTCGGGCGGGAGCGCCTGTTCTTCCGTCTTGCCTTCCGCGCGAATGGCGGCCTGAAACGCCAGGCGTGCTCCGTGTTGTCCAGAAACGTGTTCGACCGGAGCATTGCGGACGCGCTGCGTTTCAGCTTGCGCCGAGGCTCCGCCTTCAAGCGTGAAGATCACCTGCCCGACTTTGATCTTCTCGCCCTCTTTTACTTTGACCTCTCTGACAATGCCGCTGATCGACGACGGCACTTCGACGACGGCCTTGTCGGTCTCGAGTTCCATCACCGGCTGACCTTCCGAAACTTTGGTGCCCGGCGCGATCATCAGGCGAACCAGATCGCCTTGGGAAATGTTTTCGCCAAGTTCGGGCAGCTTGAATTCACTGGGTCCGGAGGCGATCGCGACGGCAGGGGCAGGGGCGGCTACTGCGGGCACTGACGACGTCGCTTGCGGCGTCGATGCAGGCTTCTGGGGAACTGGCGCGGGCGCTGCCGCAGGCTGCGGAGAAGGTTTGGCTTCGGATCCGTCAACCGTAAAGATGACCTGGCCGACCTTGATCTTGTCGCCTTCCTTGACGCGAATTTCCTGCACGGTCCCGCTCACCGACGAAGGCACTTCGACGACGGCTTTATCGGTTTCAAGTTCCATTACCGATTGGCCGGCGCTCACCGTGGCTCCTGGCGCAACCATCAGGCGCACTAAGTCGCCCTGTTCAATGTTTTCTCCCAGCTCGGGAAGTTTGAATTCGATCACCGCGTCCGTTCCTTTTCTCGGATCTTGATATTAGTCTCTAAGTCGCAACCGCAGGGGCTAAAGCCCGCGTCAATACCGCTCGCTTAACGCGGCGCTGAAGCGCCGCTCTTCCACTTCTAGCTGATGGCCGGATTCGCCTTGTCGGGATTGATTCCGAGTTCCTGAATCGCGCGCTTTACTACATCCGTGCCAATTTTGTTTTCCCGTGCCAGCGCTCCCAGCGTGGCCAGCACGATGTGCTTGGCATCCACTTCGAAAAAGTCACGCAGGGCGACGCGGCTCTCGCTGCGGCCGAAGCCGTCGGTTCCGAGAGAGACCAGTTGTCCCGGAACCCACTTGCCCAGACTTTCCGGCAGCACCTTCATGTAGTCGGACGCCGCGATAAAAGGCCCGGCAGCATCCTTCAACATTTGGGTAACATACGGAACCCTCGCGGCATCCCCGGGATGCAGCATGTTCCAGCGCTCGCAATCGTTGGCGTCGCGGTAGAGTTCTTTGTAGCTGGTCACACTCCAAACGTCGGCTCCGACTCCATATTTCTCTTCCAGAATCTGCTGCGCCTTCAGCACTTCGTACATGATCGTGCCGCTGCCCAGCAATTGCGCGCGCAGCTTGGCATCGCTCTTGGCCGAAGTTTTAAACCGGTACAGCCCTTTTAGTACGCCTTCGCGAATGTTGCCCTCCGCCGGCATCCCGGGCATGGGCAGGGGCTCGTTGGTGACAGTCAGATAATAGAAGATCGATTCCTGATCGACGTACATCCGCCTGATTCCATCCTGAATAATGATGGCAATCTCATAGGCGAACGCGGGATCGTAAGCGTGCAGGTTTGGCACAGGCAGTGCGAGTACGTGGCTGTGACCGTCCTGGTGCTGCAGACCTTCGCCCGCGAGCGTGGTACGGCCAGCGGTGCCTCCGACGAGGAATCCGCGGCAGCGCATGTCGGCCGCGGCCCAGATCAGGTCGCCGATGCGCTGGAAGCCGAACATCGAGTAATAAATAAAGAAGGGAATCGTGTTGATGCCGTGGTTGGCATAGGCCGTGCCCGCCGCGATGAACGAGCACATCGACCCGGACTCCGTGATGCCTTCCTCCAGAATCTGACCGTTCTTGGCTTCTTTGTAATAGAGCAAGGTGTCCATATCGACGGGTTCGTAATTCTGGCCCACGCTTGAATAAATACCCACCTGTCTGAATAAAGCTTCCATGCCGAAGGTGCGGGCTTCGTCCGGAACGATGGGGACGATGAGCTTGCCGACTTCGGGGTCGCGCAACAGTTTCGCCAGCAGGCGAACGAAGACCATGGTGGTGGAAACTTCGCGGCCCTCGGTGCCTTTGCGAAATTCCTCGAAGAGCGAATCAGGAACGGGTTTCATCGCCTCGGCCCGCACTTTGCGGGTCGGCATGTATCCGCCCAACTGCTGGCGTCGCGCCTGCATATATTTGATTTCGGCGCTGTCGTCGCTGGGCCGGTAAAATGGCGCCAAATGGAGTTCGTCGTCGGGGATGGGAATTCCGAAGCGCGAGCGGAACATCTGCAGTTCGTCGTCGTTTAACTTTTTCTGCTGGTGCGTGATGTTCTTGCCCTCACCCGCCTCGCCCAGTCCGTAGCCTTTAATCGTCTTGGCCAGAACGATAGTCGGTGCGCCAGTGGTTTCGACCGCGGCGCGGAATGCGGCGTGGACTTTGATGGGATCGTGTCCACCGAGTCGCATGCGCGCCAGTTGATCGTCAGAAAGATGTTCGACCATCTTCAGCAGGCGCGGATCGCTGCCGAACAGGTTCTGGCGGAAGTAGGCTCCGCTCTCAACAAAATATTTCTGGTATTGCCCGTCGCTGATTTCGCCCAAACGTCGCACCAGCAGGCCGTCGCGGTCGTTCTGGATGAGGCTGTCCCAGTCGGTGCCCCAGATGACTTTGATGACGTTCCAGCCCGCGCCCCGGAAAATGGCTTCCAGTTCCTGAATGATTTTTCCGTTGCCGCGCACCGGGCCGTCGAGCCGCTGCAGGTTGCAGTTCACCACGAAGATCAGGTTGTCCAGCTTTTCGCGCGAGCCCAGCGTGATCGAGCCCAGCGACTCGGGTTCGTCCATTTCGCCGTCGCCCAGAAACGCCCAGACCTTCCCGCCGGTCGACTGTTTGAGCCCGCGATTTTCCAGATACTTGATGAAGCGCGCGTGGTATATCGCCTGGATCGGCCCCAATCCCATCGAAACCGTGGGGAACTCCCAGAACTCGGGCATGAGCCATGGATGAGGATACGAACTCAGGCCTCCGCCGGGCTTCAGCTCGCGGCGGAAATTCTGCAGCTTCTCTTTTGAAATGCGGCCTTCCAGATAGGCGCGCGAATAAATTCCGGGAGCGGCGTGGCCTTGGAAGTAGACGATATCCCGGTCGCCGTTTTCGGTCTGCGCTCGAAAGAAATGATTGAAAGCAACTTCATACAGCGTGGCGGCGGAGGCGAAAGTCGAAATGTGCCCGCCGATGCCTTCCTGAATTTTGTTGGCGCGCACCACCATGGCCAGCGCATTCCAGCGGACCAGGCTCTTGATGCGGCGTTCCATTTCCTGGCTGCCGGGAAACGGCGGCTGCTGCCGAGAGGGAATCGTATTCTGATAGGGCGTGGTCGCCGAGAAAGGCAGGTTGATGCCGGCCTCGCGCCGCGCGTGCAGCGCTAGTTGCTGCAGCAAGCGCCCTGCCCGGTTGGGGCCACCCTTGGAAAGAACATAGTCCAGGGAATCGACCCACTCCCTGGTTTCCAAAACCTCTAAGCCGTCGGTTTCCGTCTGAGCCACGTCTGGTTTCTCCGTCGTAGAATGCGCAATACTCCATCATATTCAATCGCGCAGATTTTTGCTGGAGGAAGCGAGAAGAGCGTCAACCACGAAGGCCACGAAGGTTCACGAAGGAGGCCAATGTTTTTTCATTCCTTCGTGGACCTTAGTGTCCTTCGTGGTTTGACGCCTTTGTTCGTCTGCGGAGGCGCGGCTGGTTTAGAATCGCGGCGTCGGTGGTCGAATAGTGCAGGAGGTTCCCATGTTGCGGATCGTGCTGCTTTTGGTGGTGGTCGTCGTGTTGGTCATGCTGGTACCACGGTTGTTGTCGCGTTCGGTGACGCCGGCAGAGGGCAGCGACGCGCCCGACTTCACACTGCCCTCGCAAGAAGGCTCGCCGGTCAGCCTGAAGGATTACCGCGGAAAATGGATCGTACTTTACTTCTATCCCAAGGACCAAACGCGGGGGTGCTCGCGCGAAGCCCACAACTTTGAGGTCGATCAGCCCAAGTATGCCGCCCACAATGCAGTCGTGCTGGGGGTGAGCGTCGACAGTGTGGATTCGCACAAAAAGTTCTGCGCCAAAGAGGGTCTGAACTTCAAGCTTCTGGCCGACACCGAACACAAAGTCACGGATTCCTACGGATCGCTGACCAATCTCGGACTGGTGAAGTTCGCGGCACGGCATACGTTCCTGATCGATCCCAGCGGGAAGATCGCGAAGGCCTACACCAGCGTCGATCCCGTCAAGCACAGCGCCGAGGTTCTCGCGGAACTGGACCAGTTGCAGAAATAAATAGGAGCAGCGGACGCCCTCGTCCGCCCCGGGCAGCGCCACTGCTCTGCGAAGTTTTTCGCGCCCCCCGGACGAGGCGTCCGGGGCTCCATGATCCAGGCGCGCGGGTTAAACTGAATAGATGGTGACGGCAGCCAGCCCGGAGGTTCGCGAAGGACGGGGCCGCATCGCATACCGGTTTCCGCCCGGTTTCGAGCGGAACCTGCTCTGGTTTGCGTTCCGCAAGTTTCGTCCGGCGAATCCGATCCTGCTCTTCCAGCACCTCGCGCAGCAATACGGCGATATCGCCCACTACAAGATCGGATGGAACAACATCGTCTTCCTGAATCACCCTGATTACATCCGCGAAGTGTTGGTGGTGCAGAACGACAACTTCATCAAGGAACGCACGGTGCGGCGCACAAAAATGCTGCTGGGCGAAGGCATGATCACCAGCGAAGGCCCACAGCATCGCACGCAGCGGCAGGTGGCGCAGCCCGCATTTCATCGCCAACGCATCCCGGAATACGCGGGCACGATAGTCGAGGAGGCGGTGCGCTTGCGCGACCGCTGGCGGCCAGGCGAGCAGCGCGACATTGCCATCGACATGATGCAACTCACGCTCAACGTGGTCGCGCGGACTTTGTTTGCTACCGATCTACATGGGGAAGCAGATGGGGAATCAAGTGGCGGAACTTGCGATGAAGTGGCCGAACTGGCCAGCGCCATCAACCGCATCATGGGCCTCTACAATTTTCTGGTGATGTTGCCGGCAGCGGAGTGGCTGGTGCATGTGCGGCCTCCCGGCCTGGCCGCGTTCGTCAGAGCACGCAAGCGCATCGACGCGGTCGTCTATCGCATGATCGCCGCGCACCGCCGGCGAGGGTTCCACGGCGGCAGCCTGCTCGATCTGATGATGGCCGCTTCGCCCGATGACAGCCCTGCTGCGGAGCAGTCGCTGCGCGATCAGGTCATCACGATTTTTCTGGCCGGCTACGAAACTGTTGCCAACGCGCTTTCCTGGACGTGGTATCTGCTCTCGCAGAATCCCGAGTGCGAACGCCGCTTCCATGCCGAGATCGACTGCGAGTTGCAGGGCCGCTTGCCCACGTTCGACGACGTTCCCCGTCTGCGTTATGTGGAAATGGTTTTGGCGGAATCCATGCGCCTCTACCCGCCGGCGTGGGCCATGGGCCGCTACGCGCGCGCCGATTTCCAGTTGGGCGATTTCTTCCTGCCCGCGAAGACGACAGTATTGATGAGCCAGTTCATCACCCATCGCGACGCCCGCTTTTTTCCCGATCCTCTGCGCTTCGATCCGGAACGTTTCACCCCGGAAGCCAGGGCGCGTCGGACGAAGTTCAGTTATTTTCCTTTTGGCGCAGGATTTCGCCAATGCATTGGAGAGTCATTCGCTTGGATGGAGGGCGTTCTGCTGTTGGCTACGCTAGGGCAGAAGTGGAAATTGAAACTCCTTCCCGGACATCGCGTCGAGCCTGAGCCGTTGATTACTCTGCGTCCAAAGTACGGCATGAAGATGCTCGTGGAGCGGCGGACGCCTCGTCCGTCAGACGGAGCATAGCTCCGTGAATGAGACATCGCTACAACCAGCGTGGCGCCGCGCGCAACCCCGGACGAGGGCGTCCGGGGCTCCACTTAATTGTCCGCCAGGTACAGTTCTGCCACGTGCTGAGTGATCTTTCCTGGATCTGCCCCCGCCAGATTCGTGAGCGCAACCACGGTCAACTGATCATTGACATAACGGTCGATCGCGGTCTCGAATCCCTGCCACGATCCGTCGTGGTGAATGCAGCGGTGGCCCGCGCGCTGTTCGATGAACCAGCCAAAACCGTAGTCGCCCTTGTTCGGCTGACCGTTCTTCAACTTCACCGGAGTCCACATCAGGTCGAAGCTTGAGCGCTTCAGCAGTTTGTCCGTGTACAGCGCGGCGTCCCACTTGGCCAGATCAAGAATCGAGAAGTAAAGGCTGCCGTCGGCGGTGGTATTTACCACGGGCGATACCCACTCCTGATTTTTCAACTCGCCATTCACCAGCCGGTAGCCGGCCGAACGATTGTGAACGATGTCGGCTTCGCTAATAATGCGCGTTGTCGCCATGCCCAGCGGCTGGAAGATTCTCTGCTGCAGAAAGTCGCCGTAGAACTCGCCGGTCACGCGATGAATCAAAATTCCCAGGGTCACGTATCCGAAATTGCTGTACTCCCACTTCGTCCCGGGAGGGTAGGCCAGAGGAATGCTTTCGATCAGTTTCAGCTCTTCATCCTCGGTCCAGTCTTTGCGGAAGTCGAAGTCCTTGGGATAATCGCCAAACCCTGCGGTGTGACTGAGCAACTCGCGTACAGTCACGTCCTCCCAACTGGGCGGAGCATCGGCAAGATACTTGGTTAGCGGATCGTCGAGGCCGATCTTGCCCTCTTCGACCAGCATCATGACCGCCGTCGCCGTGAACTGTTTTCCCACGGATCCCGATTGGAAGATGGTCTCCGGTTTGGCGGGCACTTGCAATTCCACATTAGCCAATCCGAAACCTTCCGCCCGAACGATCCTGCCGCCTTTCGCAACCAGCAGCGACAAACCGGGGATGTGCTGGCGCTGCATCTCCGCTTTGACGTATTCAGAGACGGCGGCGGTGGTCGCGGCGCTCTGCGCTTCGGCGCAGAAGTGAGCGAAGAAGAAAATCAGAGAAACAACGCAAGTCGAGAAATGTCGCAGGCGCATGGGTGTGGGCAGTGCTTAGTTTGCGCCCCCGAGTCTACTGGCAAGAGCGCTTTCCCAGCAAGGTCCGCTGCCGCTGGCCGCGCGCATTCGACCGCTGCCCCTAACTATTTCGGCTGGGCAGAGGTTTCGTCCAGCCGGTGTACTCCCGAGCGTCGCATGGCAAACAGAATCGCCCACCCAATTAATCCCGCAGCGTAAAAGAATAGGAAACCCATCACGATGCCCCCCAACAAAACCGAGTGCACGGGATGGATCGGTCCGATGGGAGGGCTCACAGCGTCCCGCAGCGACATCGAAATCGCCTCTCCCTTCTGGATGGCTAGCACCACTCCGCCGAGAATGATCGCCATCAGTACAGCGGTTGCTTTCGGAAAACGGAATTGATTTCGCATCGTAAACCTCCTGGTTGGAAACCACAGCCAGACGGCATCGCCGCCCAGCGCTCGCCAATGTTCTCGTAGAGCCCCACCCACAACCCCAGCAGTCTCCCGCACGTAAAAGACGCCACGCGCGAGCCGCCCTCTGGAAATAATTTCAGCCTGCAACTCGCCGAACACCGTCGTCATTTCCTCGCCGAACCGTGCGCGGTGGAACGCCGGGTAGAGCCGCAGCAGACAGCGATAGACACTGATGCCGAGCATTCGTCAGGCCTCCTTTCGCGCGATCCGCAGATTCGCCAGGTGCGTCAGCTGCTTCATCCGGCCTACTTCGACTTGCAGATTCTTGCGTCCCCGTGACGTCAGGCGGTACGCTTGTCGCCCCCGCGAACTTTCCTGCTCTTCGATGCGCTCAATCCACTCTTCGTCGAGCAGCCTGCGCAGCGCCCCGTAAAGTGTGCCCGTACTGAGCACCACGCGCCCGTCACTCATCTGCTCGACGTCCTTTAGAATGGAGTAACCATGCCGCGGCTGCCCCGCCAGACTCAGCAGGATGAGCAACACAGGCTCGGTGAGGGGCAAGAACTCCATTATGGCCTCCGACGACATGTCGTATAACGCCATATTGCAGCATAAACCTCCCCGTGTCAAGACCTGAACCTTGCCTCTGTGTCCCCTGCGTCCTCTGTGGTTGATTCAAAAACATTCATCACAGAGGACATCGAGGACACAGAGGAATATCGTTAGCGTTACCCTCTACCACGGAACTGAATGATGTGCCGCCGGTCACGTTTCGAGGGCCGGCCTTCCGGCAGGACTTCGAACTCGCGCATCGCCTTCCGTTCTGCGGCCAACTTCTGGCGCGCCTCCCGGCTTTCGTCGGTCTCGCGGTAGAGGGTTTGCGCCACCGCCGCTGGCCCCCGCACCTCGCTGAGCAGCAGAACTTCCACCTGAAACTCGCCGCCCTCATTGGTCACGCGCAACCGGTCTCCGACGCGGACTTCGCGAGCTGCCTTGGCAGGCTGCCCGTTCGATAGAATTCGGCCAAGTTCGCAAGCCCGTTTCGCCAGCGGCCGCGTCTTGAAAAATCTCCCGGCCCAGAGCCAGATATCCATTCGCACGCCGGTCATAGATCTATTCTCCTACAAGGCTGGGGAACAAAGGTTGGGAAACGCACGCTCGCTTCAAAAATGAAAAATCAGATCGCTGGCCATGGTCAGCTGATTCTGACGCCGCCCATAGTCGTAAGCCCGCATATCCCAGGCGCGCTCAAAGCGCAATTCCGGACGTAGCTGAACCGTCGATCCGATCCAGTGAACCCAGGTGATGGTGTTCTCCGAGTAGCGCGTCGCATAGCCGGTGCGCTGTCCTTTTTTGTCGTCGAGGAAGTCGCTGCGAAACGACAGGAAGTCGTGCAGCGAGAGTTCCTTCTGCAGGAAATTCACCACGGCATATTCCGGAGCCGTGCAGCGCTGTTCTCCCGGCAGGCAATACGCGGCATTGGCGCCCACTTCCGGCTGAATCGGGCCGCCCAGCGCGGGCACATCGCGCTCATACATGTACCAGGTTTCGGTCGCCATATGCACCGTCTTCGAGAACCTGTGGTACCAGGTCGCGTCATACTGCTGCAGATTGTTGTAGGCGTACTTGCCGTTATTAATTCCGTTGGCGCAGACGTAATAATTGTCATTCACCGAGGTCGTCGTGTAACTCAGGCAGGCCGTGCCGGAAGGCTTCGCATCGGGCGTCCACATCGCCACATCGTGGCCATCGGTGATTCCTAGCTGCACCAGCCAATGATCGTTCAGCTTCACCGTAGCCATCAGCCCGGTATCGGTAAACGGATCGATCGCATACAGCAGCGAGTGGCTGAAGATGTAATTGTTCGGCGCCAGTTGGGCCTCAATCCCCGGCACCGAGATGAAGCGTCCCACCCGCAAATTCATTCCCTGCGCCACCTGCGGAATGTAAATGTCGACATACTCGAGCGTTGGATCAAAGCCATACTGATGATGATCGTTCAGCAACTGGCCGCTCCCGTAGCCCTTCCCCATCGTGAAGCGATAGTCCGTGCCATACAGCGCGGTCAGGTGATAGCCCCAGTCGACGTGATCGCGCTGCACCGAATCCGGCAACCGCTCGACGTACAGCACAATCTGGTTCATCTCCAGACGGTTGGAGTAGTCATCGTTCGCCTCGGGTGAGTTGCTATGGGTGGAGGTGCTGAAGTTCAGGGTGGGATCGATCCATCCATACACTTTCGTCCGGCTCCTGGCTTGGTTGACGGCCGTCATCAGGGGATAGCTGTTCGTGTCCGGCTCTCCAATCACCGGCGAACCTCCATAGGACCAATCCGAGTTGGGGAAGGGAGGCGAATCCAAAGGTGACGGGACTCCTCGCCGCGCTGGAGCCGCCGACGGAGACGACGAGGCCGAAGCCGGTGGGAACCAGTCCTGCCGATAAGCTTCCGCCCAACGGGCAAAGAAGCCCTTCTTCTCCGCCGCCTGCTTCGGAGCATTCGGCAGCGGAGAGGCAAGCTCATCGGCCGTTTGTGCCTGAGAGAAATCACACCCCAATAACAGGACCAACGTGAAGACGAGGCAATGCACCTGCCCTGAGCGACTCCCTAGACGCATAAAAAGGGGCGAGATCAAACGAAAACGGGGCGGTAGTCCCACAAGGAACTACATGAAAGACTAGAGGCGCGGGTCGGAATCGAACCAAAACCCCTCCAATAGAATGTGCAACTTACTGATCCTTCGATGGAAATGATGAGCACAATAGCGGTTCGCTAGCACAAATTAGCACGAAAACTCCAGCGTTGTCACTGCCATTCCGGTGGATAATCCGGCCTGACAACTCGCGGTTGAGCATCACGGATTTCTCGAGCTTCGTTGGACGCAAACCGCCTCTGCAGTTCCTTCTGAGCTTTTTCGCTTGCATCTTCTGCAGGCTCGGGTTTGCAGCCCCGCTCCACTTCTTTTCTAAGCAGTCTGATTTCGTGATCCAGTTCAGTGTCGCTGTACTTCTCCGCTAGGCTTGCTATGCGGTCAACGATCCTAAGAATATCCATGTTCTTCACCGGAGGTTGGGCCGCGCCGCCGTCAAGTGCATCTCCACTTCCCCCGCGTTTGCGACTATCTTGAGAATCTGCCGGCCTTGCAGAACTCTGGGCGCGGCAACGGTGACACTGATTTTGCTCACATCAATTTCGCCAATCTCCGTATCCCCATCGAATAGCTTAATTTTTTGCATACCGGGACTTCCTTCCTGCGCTCACACGGGCCATTTTTCATTTTTCCGTTGCAGGACAAGCGGTGCCTCTGACTTGGGCGATGCCATTCGTCACCACCACTTTCGCTCCGCGTCCTTCCAACTTCTCCAGGTCTTTTTTTAAATAGTAAGTCTTGACGTCTTTCAGCGGGAAATTCGCAGATTCGAGATACGAGAAACAACCGGGGGTTACTCGCCCCGCGTGAATCCCCCAGTTCGCCACGCATGGATCGCCGCCTGGATAAACCGCCAGACATGCATTGGGTGGGATCGTCTGGTCTTTGTTGTCCTTAGCCGCAGCGTTTGCACACAACAGCAATGAGAAAATAGCAAGAAAAGTATGTTTCAAAGTTTCCACCTCGACGTGACCATGATGCGCGACCCTATTGGCCTAAGGGATTGTAGAACGACGGCGAGAGGGCCCGTGAACCCGACACTAGCATGGGATTGGCACAAAACAATGGCACTGAGGTAACCAGGCAGGCCTTATGCTGGCATTTTGTTTGGAGGCGCGGGTCGGAATCGAACCGACGCATAAAGGTTTTGCAGACCTCTCCCTTACCACTTGGGTACCGCGCCCCTGCTCATACGTTAGCGGTCCGGCCGTAAAAAGTCCATTGGCGGAGCAGGCTGGGAAAAAACTGGAGCGGGAGACGGGGGTCGAACCCGCGACATCGACCTTGGCAAGGTCGCGCTCTACCACTGAGCTACTCCCGCTCAATCCAAAAATTATACCGCATTTGCGCTTTGGAGCGACCTTTGCAGAACGGATGCAACAGGAAGACGCGTTACCGAGGTGCAATCGCCGGCGTAGGCTACGCGAATTCCACTTCGATCTTCTTCGCGCCCCGATCCAGCTTCACGATGCGGAAACTGCGAATCTGTCCGGCCCGCGCCGGTTCCGCCTTGGCTGGAGCCCCCGCGCCACTCTTCCACCGCGCCTGCAGCATGGAGCTCAGCGAAGATAGATCCGCCTTCGATTCCTTCGGAGCTTCGCTCTTGGCCGGCGCTGCCGCAGCCGACTCCGCCTTACAGGTCGCATGAATGCCCTCACCCAACTCCACGCGCCCCGGACCGCCCGATTCGTCCGTCATCATCATGCGTCCCGTAACTACATCGCCTTCGTGATGCTCGGCAATGTATTCGTCCAGTCCCGTCGGCACCAGTTGCTTCATGCCCAGCCGCATCTGCCGCTTCTCCAGATCGATGGCCAGCACCTGCGCCTTCACCAGCTGCCCGACGCGCAGCACGTCCTGCGGCTGGTTGATCCGCTTCTCGGCGCTGATGTCGCTGACGTGCACCATGCCTTCAATGCCTTCGGAAAGCTGCACGAAGGCGCCGAACTTGGTCAGGTTCGTCACCGGCCCTTCCACTGCCGACCCGACCGCGAAGCGCTGTGCGACGTCGACCCACGGATCGCCCAGCGCCTGCTTGAGTCCCAGCGAGATGCGGCGCTCGCCGGCATTCACTTGCAGGATCACAACTTCGACCGTCTCACCCGGTTTCACCACGTCGCTAGCTTTCCGGATCTTCCCCTTCGACCACGACATTTCGGAAATATGAATCAAGCCCTCGATGCCGGGCTCGAGCTCAACGAACGCGCCAAATTCCATGAGCCGCGTCACCGTGCCGCGCACGCGCTCGCCCGCCGTGAACTTCGCGGCAACTGCATCCCACGGATGCGGCTGTAAGTGCTTGAGGCCCACAGAAATGCGTTTCTTCTCTCCCTCTGACCCGACCTTCAACACCTTCACTTCGACCGACTGCCCCACCGTAAGGACATCCGCCGGCTTGTTCACCCGCCCCCAGGCGATGTCGCTCACGTGCAACAATGCGTCGACGCCGCCCAGGTCGACGAAGGCGCCGTAATCGGTCAGGCTGCGCACCGTGCCGCTGACGGTCTCACCTTCTTTAATCTGCGAATAGAACCTGTCCTTGGCCGATCGTTCTTCTTCCTCGGCCACCGCGCGCCGGTCGACCACGACATCCTCATCGGTGACGTCGAGCTTGATGATGCGGCAACGAATTTCCTGCCCCACCAGCTTCTCCATGTCGGCCGCCTCGCGAACTCCACTGCGCGAGGCCGGCATGAACGCCCGCACGCCTACGTCGACGCTGAACCCGCCTTTGATCACGGCGGTCACGGTACCCAAAACACTGCTCTTGTCCGCAAAGGCCTTTTCCAGCGCACTCCAGTCCATGGGCCGCTCGACTTTGAACAGCGAAAGCTCGTAGTAGCCATCGAGGTCGCGGCCCTTCACCGTGACCAGACACTTGTCCCCAGGCTTCAGAGTTTCGCCTTGCAGAGCCGGAAGCGGCAGCATCCCTTCCGATTTGTATCCAATATCGAAGAACACCGCCTCGGTGTTGACCGCAATCACCGTGGCCTGCAGCTGCCGGCTACCCTCCGTCTTGCGGGAATGGCTCTTGGTGAACTCGGACAGAATGTTGCCGAACGACTCGGCGCTCTCGACGGCAGGCTGGGTTTCGGGAGTTTCTGGATTGGACATGAGAAGGGCTAGGACCTCATCGCGGGATAAGACACTAGGATAGCACTGGAAGAGTAGCGCCGCCGTCCCGTCGGATGTCCCTCGGGCATCCCACCCACCGCTGCGAAAGCAGCAGGCTTCAAAGAAGCCGTCAGCGCTCCCTAGTGCAGCGCCCACTGCGGATCGTCCTCCGGCCTGACAATCTGGCCGTCGCGCATGTGGATGATGCGGTCGCCGTATTTCGCCGCCTCCGGATTATGAGTGATCATCAGCACGGTCTGGCCCAGTTCCTGATTGGACTTCCGCAACATGCTGAGCACAGCGTCGGAGTTCTTGGAATCCAGGTTGCCCGTCGGTTCGTCGGCCAGCACGACCGCCGGCTTATTGATGAGCGCTCGGGCCAGCGCCACGCGCTGCTGCTCGCCTCCGGAAAGTTCCGATGGACGATGGCTCAGCCGCTTGGTCAAGCCGAGGAGATCAGTGATGCGGTTGAAGTGCCCAGGATCTCCATCGCCGTTGCCGGAGATTTCGCGGGCGATTTCGATATTGGAGCGGGCGTCCAACGTGGGCAACAGGTTGAATTTCTGGAATACGAATCCGATCTTGCGCTTTCGCATGCGGGTGCGTTCCGCATCAGAGAGTGTCGCCAGATCGTCGCCGTCGAGCACCACGCTGCCGCCGTCTGCGCGCGTCAGCCCGCCCAACAGATAGAAAAGCGTCGACTTTCCGCTGCCCGACGGGCCCACCACACTGACGAACTCGCCCTTCTGCACGCTGAAGGAAATTCCGCGCAGCGCCTCAACCTCAATTTTGCCTACGTGATACGTCTTGCGCAGGTCTTTCGCTTCGATGAATGCTCCGCCCATGCCTGCATGAATCTTACACGAAGGCCTGTGCCCAGTGCGGGCACACCCTGTGTCACTCATGAAACTGTCTGGGAGACAGGCCTTCAGGCGTTGTCGATCGAGCTAGCAGGTAGAGCTAGAAAACTCAGGCCGCGCCAACTTGGCGCGCAACTTGAGCAGGCCGCTGCTGCATGCGCTTGGGCCCGCGCTTGCGCACCAGCAACAGCCGCACCCGCTCCAGCAGATCGGCCGGGGCGTACATTCCCTTGGTCAGGAACACGTCCGCCTGCGAGTCGTGATCATAGATGCGGACCTTGCTGGAGATGAGAATGGCGGGCGTGTGCGGCGATAGTTCCTTGATCTTCGCGATCAGCTGCGGCCCGTCCAGTCCCGGCATCGCCATGTCGGCGATCACCAAGTCGACTCCGCCCTGTATGAAGCGCGCCAGCGCATCTTCCCCGCGCGGGAAACTCGCCACGCGGTAGCCTCGCGTCTCCAGCATAATTTTGCGGTGAGAAAGGGACTGCTCATTGTCGTCTACACACAAAATCGTGCGCTTTGGTTTCATCAGCCTTCCGCAATCTGTCGTGCGCCACCGCACCCGCGGGCTGCAAAACCAACAGACGCTTTTCTCTATATGAAGAATGTCGGAGCGAGATGAATGCTAACGGGAAGTGCGCTCACTGTAAAGTAGCGTTGATGCCAATGGGTCTTTCTGGCCATTGATTTTTTTTGGCGTCAGTGCACCGCTGTGTTTGCCGCAGCTTGCGCAACCTGGCTTAGAGAAAAACTTCCCCGCGCATGACTTCGATGGCGTTGCCGCCAACGCGTACGTTAACTATCCGGTTATCGCGCTGGCCATTCTGAGGGTTGACCTGGAATGCCGCGCGCACAAAAATCCGGCTCGGCCGCTTCATTTCGATGCCCTGCTCGATCAGAACCCGCTCGTCGGGTTTAGCGACTGCGTGCGCCACCATCCACGCGGCCGTACACCCAGCAGCCGAGCCCGTGGCCGGATCTTCGCCGTTATAAAACAGCATGCGGGCGTGCAAACGGGCCGCCGGATCGACGGTTTCGCGTGCTACAAAGTACAGAAACTTTCCTCCGGTCTTCTCCAGATACTCGCTCGCGCGGTTCAAGTCGACCTGCAACTTCTGGATCACGGATAAAGACTTCAGCGGAGCGATGGTGTAGGCCAGTCCCGTCGATACTGTTTCGATCGGCAGCGTGGAATCAAAATCTTCCACGCGCAGTCCCGTAGCCTGCGCGACCGCCTCGCGCTCGTGCTGCATCCCAAACACCGGATCGATCTGCGTCATCTCGCCAAACGCCGCCTGGCCCGCAGTCTCTTCAACGCGGGCATCTTCGAATCGAATCGGAACTTTTCCCACGTTAAGTTCGAGTGTGATCTGCTTGGCCCCGGATTCCCCGCGCAATGCGAACGCCGTGCCCAGCGTTGGATGTCCGGCAAACGGCAACTCCTCCTGCACGGTGAAAATTCGCACCCGTACGCCGCGCTCGCGCTCCGTCTCCGCATCGCGCGGAAGAATAAACGTCGTTTCCGACAGATTCATTTCCATGGCGATCAACTGCATCTCCGCGTCGCTCAGCCCGCGCCCGTCGAAAAATACCGCCAGAGAATTCCCCTCGAGCGCTTTGGAAGAAAACACATCCCACTGCGCCATTGCCAGTCGTCGCGCCGTGCTCATGAACGTCCCTCGAAGCCGTGAATGCCCTGCCACACAAAGGATGCGCGGAGTTTCCCGGCGATGCAGAAAACATGCGGGGATGCAGATGGCGGGGGGGGACCGCAGCGTTTGACACCGTCACTCCACGCTTTTATGCTAGCAACATGTTTCTTCCATCCACCGCCTGTGCCATGTGTTGTTGTTGCCCGGCGCCGGCGTGTGGGTAGGGAACTTTGACCTCACTTTTCCCCAACCCACCCGGCAATAACGGGTGGGTTTTGTATTGGCCCCGATTTCCCTGGCTTGAATGGAGTCACCTAAACCCAAGTAATATGATAGACTTTGACGCAACGAGGAGAAAAATATGACGACCGCGACCGCGACCGAAACTTACAGCATTCCCCGCATCAACGACACGGCTCCCGATTTCACGGCTGAAACGACGCAAGGGACGATTCACTTCCACGAGTGGATCGGCGACGGCTGGGCTATCTTATTTTCACACCCCAAAGACTTTACCCCGGTCTGCACCACCGAACTCGGCTACATGGCGAAGCTGCAACCGGAATTCGCCAAGCGCAACACCAAGATCATCGGCCTGAGCGTCGATCCCGTCACCAACCACAGCAAGTGGGCGGCCGACATCGAGGAGACGCAGGGCGCGAAAGTGAACTATCCCATGATCGGCGATCCGCAACTCAAAATCGCCAAACTTTATGGCATGTTGCCCGCGAGCGCCGGAGACACCAGCGAAGGCCGTACCCCCGCTGACAACGCCACCGTGCGCACCGTTTTCGTCATCGGCCCTGACAAAAAGGTTAAGCTGCAGATCAGCTATCCCATGACCACAGGGCGCAACTTCGACGAAATCCTGCGGGTCATTGATTCCATGCAACTCACCGCAAAGCACAAAGTGGCAACTCCGGTGAACTGGCAGCCCGGCGGCGACGTTATTATCACGGCCGCGGTTTCAAACGAAGAAGCGCAGCAGAAGTTTCCCGGCTTCAAGACCATTAAGCCGTATTTGCGAGTCACGCCCCAGCCGAAGTAGAGGAGTTGGGACACACGCGAGAGAATCGGCGACGGATCATACGGCCAAACACGAGTTCTTCTTCTCGTCGTTCCCTCGTGGGGCCAAACAGCAGGCGTGGACGCGTCCCGCACAAGCGGTGTGCTCAATGAGCGCTCTCGACGGAGAGTTGTGCAGCAGCTTGTGGAGGAACGATTGGGTGGCCAAGGAGCGAGATGTCTCTTTGCCTAGTGAGAACCTGAGAGATCCCAAGGTTAGCGGTTGGACTTGATGAACGCTCACTGCGCTAGATCGGTGACTACATTCCCCCAGATAAAGCGATATGGAACTTGGCACACGCCCTCCGACCGAGACGGACACTGGGCCAAGAATCTTTATCCCCTCTAGGCGAGCAGTCGTCAGTTCAGGGAATGCGCGCACAAAGTTCTCCCCAGTCGGTCGATGGCGCCGAGAACTTGTTTTAACGTCGGCATCTTCCTGTCCCCCGGGCCCCGGGCTTTCTCGTCGCCTGATTCGCCCATTCCCATTCGGCAAGCCAGTTCCTTCGGCATCTCCCTTCACATTGGAATTCCGACATTTTTCCCCCGCATTGTGGACAGACCAAGTTAATGATCGACGAGATGATCTGCGCGTTCGATTCGCCCGGTAGCGTGTCAGCTGCTGTCATAGTTGCCTTCCTATCTAGAGATCCGACAAGTGTGTGAGGGGCAGCCACAGGCCAGAAAAACGGAAATTGTCCCGCGCGGATCTTTTGCGCTCTGCCGGGCGCTCCGAACTGGTTGGCTGCGGAGTCCGTCTCGGCTCAATGGCTGCCGCCTCGGTCAATCAATGACAGTGCAAGCGCAATGCCAATCCCGAAATGCGAACAAGAGCCAATAACAAAGCTGTTCGCGAGTGCGGGCAGGTACCGAGAGCCAGACCTCATTGCCAAGCATTAGGCATTTGTGCCCGGATGTGGTCGCAACTTGAGCGTTGGGCGGTGACCCGCGCAACACGGCGCGCGGCAAACACATGAAACGGCAGCCTCGTGGATGACTCTACAAGCACTTCGAGCATTGGCATGTCGATTGCCCTCCAACGTATGTTAAGAACAAGCTCCTGACTTCGTCGACAGTCATTCCTGGTCCGGATTACTGGACTGGCAGGAGCACGAGGAGTGGAGGATGCAGAGGCTAATCGTTGTAGTCACTTTTTGCTTACTGACGTTGGCAGCTCTTGGCCAGTCAACATCAAAGTATCAAGTAGCCATCATTACTGAGGTCAAGGCTCGTCAGGTTAGTGCATCCGATACCACCAGCTATGATGTTTCCGTCAAGGTGAGAGACACGATTTACGTAGTACTGTACACGCCGCCATTAGGCGAACTGCCACCGAAGTACGCAACCGGGCATGAGCTGCTGGTACTGGTTGGAAAGAACACAATCACCTACAACGACATGTTGGGTCGGTCGCTTCAGGTGCCGATAGAAAGCCAGCGGCCACAGAGCACAAATGACTCGAAATAGCTTGTGCTGGCGGCAATTTGCTGTGCGGAAGAGTTACAGAGAGCAGAAGGCAATCAGCAGCAGATCCACTGGCATCAGCAGTTCGCACGAGGAGCACCGATGAAAAGTCGACAGATCCTTATTACGATATTGATTCTCGCAACCGTGTGGCACACTGCCGCAGCCCAGCCGAAGACAAAGGACATCCCGGTAGATGCGCCTCCGCCAGAGAGCGTTCTTGCGGGCACAAGCCTGCAGTCCAATCCTGTCCTATCCGATTTGATTGCGCTCAAACCGGAAATGCCCTTGGGCCCACAAGACGTTCTCAAATCCTACGAAGTCGCCATGAGCTTGGTAGCAGACAAGACATCGGCAGATTTCTCAGTCATTGTGCAGGCGCAACAAGCAAATCAGATTACCCGCGAACGGGCCGAATATCTTCTGCAGCAGAGATACCAAATAGCAATGATGCAGTATCAGGTGCTTAGCGCGCTTCATGATGTTCTGAAGCATGACATCGACGAAGCAGCAGGGCAGCAGGCAAGACAGCCGCAGAAAACGACAAGCTCCGATACGGTTTTAGTGGTTCCTTCTCCGGGCTCCGCCCCTGCAATCAGATGACATCGAAATTCCTCCTCGCCAGGGTCGCATGGCACTTCACGTGCTTCGGTGGGGATAGGGGAGCGGAAACATAGCATGCGATACCTGGAGAAATTGATTGAGGGTGGTGAGGGTGTCGCCGTGGAATCGGGAGCGCCTTCAACTGCACAGATGTTGCCTGTTCTGTCGCATGGCTTGCAGTCTCTCTATCGATACGCATACAGACTCTTAGGAAATAAACCCGACGCCGAGGATGCGGTGCAGGATGCGCTATTGGCAGCTTACAAGCACTTGAACCAATTTAGAGGCGAGGCGCAACTTTCTACGTGGTTGACCGCGATTGTCATCAATTGCGCAAGAATGCAATTGCGCAAACGGTCACGCTATATCCACGTATCCCTGGATTCGCGAATCGGAGAAGAGCAAGAGTATCCGCTGTCCGACACTTTGATGGATCACCGGCCCAATCCTGAGGATGAGTGCCATAGGTCTACGCTGATTGCGCGGTTGATGAAATCAGCAGCACAACTATCGCCGACTCTTCGGAAGACGTTTCACCTCCGGTTTGTGGATAATCTTTCGATCGGCGAAACAGCTCGAGTTCTGGGAGTTCCCATCGGAACTGTGAAAGCGCAGACCGCCCGGGCAAAGGCTAAATTACAGAAGTTAGTACGAGGAGCACTCCACGCGGGCCCAGTGAAACGAAAATCCTGCTCGCCCAGGGCGTCCACACCAGGACAATCCAGCCGTGCCGGCAATCAAACCGGAGGCCGCGTCTTCTTATTCCCTCACACCGACGACTCTTGGCGAGACATAACACGCTGACACCACGAGGAAGGAAAGTCGTTAGAGCGGCAAGAGAAGAGCAAGGGGAACAGCAGTAGTTTATGACTGGTTACCGTTCCACCAAATCTCGGTAGGAGATCAACTCCACTTCCTGCTGCGCCAGAATCTCCCGAGCTCTCGGCGAGGTTAATACATGCAATTCGACTTCTCGTGACTCTCGCAGTCGTGTCTTGGCCGATTGCAGATCAGAGTCGTTGTACCCAGGATGGCAGACGAACTCCCATGTCCCCTCAGGGACACTGGTTGCGATCGCCGCGAACAACGTCTCGTTCAAAGTCCCGGTGACTTCAATTCCTAGGGTTCCATCGGGCGTGATGAAGCCTGCCCGCCGCACGGCCTTCTGGAACTTTCCCGCAAAGGTTCCCAAAACTCTCATCTCCGCCCAGCGGGTCCAGAGATTCGGTCGCTTCAGAAGGTTACTCAATCGGAAAGGAAGGCGCGGGCCGAACGGATTGCGGACGGCTCGCACCCCGCACTCGGCAGCGGCCAGTAACAGTGGGCGCAACACCTTCGGGAAAATATGGGTGTGCTTGTGCGTGTCGAGGTGTGTGACGCACACTCCCGCGGCCTGCACTCTTCGGATTTGAGCCGTTGCCTCGGCGGCAATCTCAGTCGCGTCAAGCTGCCCCGTCAACGCCCGAGCGGCGAATGTTTTCAGTTCGTCACGAAATCGCCCTGCTTGCGTCAAGGAAGGGAGTCTTGCAGGCGGCAGAACCGGCTCGCCATCGATCAACACCACGTGGCAGCCAAGACTCAGCTTGGGAAACTGATTCGCGAGTTCCGTAGCCTCGCGAAATGCGGGGCCGTTGGCCATCAACGTGGCGGATGTGACGATTCCATCCGTGTGCGCCTTAACGATGGCACGATTTACGCCCGATGTGAATCCGAAGTCGTCCGCATTAACGAGGAGACGCCGCACTCGGCCAGTTTAGCAGGACGGACTTCGCGCTTGTTGCGGTGTGGTCGGTTCGCAGCCACTTAACAGCCGAACCCACTGTGGGATAAGCACACCCTTAGATCTTTCGATGCTAGTTTGAGTCGAGGATCCGGCCGACTTCATGAGGTCACCTAATCCGCAGAGCTGACCTCATCTGCCCACATACGGGCACTGTCCTTATCGAGTGCCTGAGTTGGGGCACCGAAGATTTACACACTGGCTGTTTTCACCAACTTAGCAGTGGTCACGTCCGGTACTCGAATTGCGATTCCGAATACTGATTCAGAATTCGCTCGACGGCATACCAGCATAAACATCCTGCGGAAGGGATCTGATTCCGTGCTGAGCAACAACAACGAAAGTATCGAGAAGTCGCGAACGAAGATCGTCGCCAACGAGAATGGCGCATTGGCATCCTTGTATGGTCGGATTGATATCGACTCCTCTCCAGCACTGCGCGACCAGCTTATCGCCCTCTTGCACGCGCCACATAAAGGGACAGTGAGCGTTGACTTGTCGGGCGTGACCCATATCGACAGTTCCGGCGTTGCCACCCTGATTGAAGCGCTAAAGATCGCGCGAAACTGTAAAACCGAACTTCGGCTGCAGGGACTGCATGATCGCTTGCATCGCCTGTTTGAGGCGACGGGGATTCTCTCCCTGTTCAATGAGGGCATTCCGAGATGAACCACAACGGGTGCGAGGTCGTTTGATGGCCAACCTTCTCGAAATTACCGGCAGAGAGACTCTCAGTCAACTCGACTATGTTGGGCGCCTGAACATTCAATTGTGGGCCACCCTGCGCGGGATGCGTGCGGCTTTGCCCCTAGTTGGAAATCAACATCGATGGCGGGCAGCTGTTCACCAAATGCTGGAGATCGGGGTTGACGCGCTCCCGATGGTTGCCCTGATGGCGATGTGCAGCGGATTCATCCTGGCCATGCAAGGAGCCTCTGAGTTGCGGCGGTTCGGGGCTTTGCACTTCGTCATCGATCTGGTCGCGGTCGGCTTCACACGTGAACTTGGTCCGCTGCTGACGGCTATCGCCGTCAGCGGACGCTCGGGATCTGCATTTGCCGCCGAGATTGGCACCATGAAGGTGACGGAAGAGATCGATGCGCTTAAGGTCATGGCCTTCGAACCGGTGGAGTTCGTGTTAGCGCCAAAGTATCTGGCGGCACTGGTGGCCGTTCCGTGTCTCAGTATCGTCGCGGCCCTTTTCGGCATTCTCGCCGGGGGGCTATTTATGTTCTTCAGCACGCACCTTGGTCTGCTGCTGTATTTCCGATACGTGCTGATCTCGATTGAGTTGCGGGATGTGGTCGCCGCGATGATCAAGAGCTTGGCATTCGCCACCATTATTTCTCACGTGGGATGCCTGGAAGGACTTCGTGTCCGCGGCGGACCGGACGCAGTCGGCCGCTCGACGACTTCGGCGGTGGTGCGATCAACGTTCCTGGTCATCGTTGCCGATGCGATATTTACCGCCATCTTTTACTTCGTAGGAAAGACTTAAATGTCCATCATTTCAGTGCGCGATCTGATCGTGGAATACGATGGGCGACGTGTGCTCGACGGTTTGAACCTCGACATCGAGCCCGGCCAGATCACCGTTCTGCTGGGAGGCAGCGGTTCAGGTAAGAGCACACTCCTGCGGCAAATTCTTGGTCTCGAGCATCCGAAATCGGGCAGCATCTCGATCCAAGGCACAGACATCGCTATCTGCTCACAGGCGGACTTGAACAAAATCCGGCGCTCGATTGGAGTGGCCTTTCAAAGTGCAGCATTGTTCAATTCACTATCGCTGGAAGAGAATGTTGCGCTCACTTTGCGGGAACACACCGCACTCGCGCCTTCAGTGATTGACCTGATCGTATGGTTGAAGTTGGCGGTGGTGGGCTTGGCGGATTTCGGCAAACTGCACCCGCAGGAACTCTCGGGAGGCATGAAGAAGCGTGCGGCGGTTGCCCGGGCTCTCGCACTGGATCCTGAAATCCTGGTGCTGGACGAGCCTTCGGCAGGCCTTGACCCAATTGTGGCGGCGGAGCTGGACGAACTCATCTTGTTTCTCAAGGAAACGTTTCAGATCACGGCTCTGGTTGTCACCCATGAGCTCGAGAGCGCTTTCCGCATCGCCGACCGGATTGCGATGCTGTTCGATGGAAAGCTCCTCGCAGTCGGCACAAGAGACGAAATACGAGCAAACCAACATCCACGCGTGAGGCAGTTCCTCAACCGTGTACCGGACAACCCGGTGCATACGCCGGCATTCGCCTCCTATCTGGAACGGTATGTGCAAAGTCAGGAGGCAAAACTATGACCACCGAAGCAAAGGTCGGTGCGTTCGTCCTCAGTTGTTTCTCGGTGCTCGCGTTCACTGTGATTTACCTGTTGAATGCGCAGTATAGCGGCGGCACCGTGCACTATCGCACGTACTTGCGATACGCGGGCGGGCTTGAGCCCGGAGCCTCCGTGCTGTATGGAGGCATGAACGTGGGCAAAGTAACAGCCGTTCGACCCTGGGCCGCGGATCCAACCCGAATCGAAATCCTTCTGGAAGTCAAGAAGGACACTCCACTGAATGAGAAATCGGTGGCCAAGCTGGGCTTCGTCAGCGTCATGAACAGCGCGGCTCTGTCGATCACAACCGGCACCATTGAAGCCAAGCGACTTCCTCCAGAGTCAACCATTGCCTCCCAAGAAGCGGCCAGCCTGGATGAGATCGCAGGGAAACTGGCAACCGTTGCGGACAGCGCGAATACGCTCATCACGCAGGTTCAGGGGGAGCTCAATGATATCAGCGGGAACGTAGACCATCTTCTTGCCAACCTGGACACGATGACCGGACCAGGAAATCAGAAAAAGGTCCAAGCCATTCTTGGCAACATTGATCGATTAGTGGCGGACGAGCGCCCAAAGATTGAGCGGCTCACAGACCAGCTCGCAAAAGTTAGCGAGCATGCGGATGACACCATTCAGAATGTGAATGGCACGGTGACGGATCTGCGTGATCCGATGCGCAAAGACCTGGCTGAATTACAGACAACGCTGGAACAGACCCAAGGCTTGCTGCAGTCTATGCAGACCATTGTGAGGGCTAACGATGACAAGATCGAGGATACAGTGGAGAACCTGCGCGAGACGACCGACAACCTCAACCAGTTTACAAATTCATTGAAGCAGCGACCCTGGAGCTTGGTCAGGGTGAAACAACCCGAAGACCGCCAGGTTCCGAAATAGGTCAGGTGAGGAGAAACGACATGAAGAAACTTCTAAAAACGCTCGCATTGATGCTGGCGATCGTAACCGCCCTGACCGGTTGTGGTGGGAAGCTAAGATATCCGGCCTACTACACGCTGAATTTGCCGGCCCCGCCGGATCCACCCGCACCCGAAAGCGTCCGAACCTCAATCGCGGTACGAGAATTCCAATCGCCTGGTTATCTGCGGCAAGGGCCGATCGTCTACCGAACGACGGCGGAGGAAGTGGGCTTCTACGAATACCACCGGTGGGCGGCAGACCCCCGCATGCTTGTGACCAGCGCGGTCGTCGACCATCTCCGCGCCGGCGGTCAGTTCTCCATGGTCTCTATGTATGACGGCCGTCCGAACAACGACTACGTTTTCAGCGGCAGGCTGGAGAAGCTGGAAGAGGTGGACTATCAAGCCGGAGTCAAGGTCGAGGTTGCTATCTCTGCCCAAATCACCCGAGTCGCGACCGGTGCAACGGTCTGGAGCAATGCTGTTTCCGAAGTTGGGACGGTGTCTCAACGGACTGTACCCGGCGTCGTCTCCGAGATGAATCGGACTGTGGACTTAGCCATCAACAAACTCCTTTCTACCGTTCCGGCGCCACTGGCGAGTGAAAGATAGGAATCAAGTGGAAACCGCAATTCTCAGTTTACAGATGCGCGCAACCGCACCTGCCATGACCATCACCGAAGATCGATATCGAATGCTGCTAGGTGCGTCCAGTGCCCTAGCCGATCAGCCCACGGTAAAAGCCGTCCTGCAAAGCCTCCGAGGTGTTCTGTCCAGCACTTCCCGATTGCACGGGGCCGAACTCTATGTGCTGAGCGATGACGGTGAGAGCCTATCCACCTTCGAATTTGATCGAGACGCGGACGCCCCCGCAATTAAACGTGGAGCCAAGTTGTTACGCATTGGTCTGGTGGCGCAAGCGCTAGACGAACAGAATCCGGTGTTTGTCCCGGACCTGTCGTTGGAGATGTTGGAACACCCTGACCTGGCTCCCTTTGCAGCCGAAGTTGCCGGACGAAGCGCCTATTTGTTCCCTGTATCGACCGCGCAAAAACGCTACGGAATTCTGGCAACGCCAAAGTTGCAGGGCCAGCAGTTTGCCCCCGAAGATGTCGAGATGCTTACTGCCCTGGCCTCCCACGTTGCGGTCGCGCTCGAGTGCGCACTGACAAGAGACACTGCGGAGCTTTACCACCGTGAGGTTGTGAAGCAGCGAGATCGGCTCAGCTTGTTGCTGGAAATCAATAATCATATTGTCAGTAAGCTGGAAGCGGAGGAGCTGTTTCAGGCTGTGGCAGGGTCCATGCGCAAGCACCTGGGCAACGATCTGACGTCTTTGTGGCTGTTTAACAAGCAGTCGGGCAGTTTGGAACGTAGATTTCTCGATTTCCCGACTGGAAGGGGCTTTCTCGAGAAGATTGTTGTTGCCGAGCCCACGAAGCTGTGGAGCGAATGGTCGCGGCTCCGGACGCCACAGTATTACTCGCCCACGGAAGCGGATATACCTCCGTCCCTCCGCGAGGCGTCCCGAGCGGAATCTCTCCTCTCGGCCGTCCTGGTGCCGCTGATGGGCGCGGATGGCCCCCTGGGCCTGTTGACCATGTGCAGTCGCAGGGCTGATGGGTTTAACGAGGCGGACCGCGACCTGCTGTCGCAGATCGGCACGCAGACATCTCTGGTACTGGAGAATGCTCTGGCCTACGGACGGCTGCGGGCATCGCGCGACGATCTGGAGGATCAGCGCCTCTACCTCGAATCAGAAATCGAATCTGAATTCAACTTCGAAGACATAGTCGGCAAGAGTGCCGCTCTACGCAAAGTGCTGGATCAAGTCGCGATCGTTGCGCCAACCAGTTCCACCGTGTTACTTCACGGCGAGACCGGTACTGGCAAGGAACTGGTGGCCCGAGCGCTTCATAATCTCAGCCCGCGGCGTGAGCGCACATTTGTGCGGTTGAACTGCGCGGCGATTCCTTCGGGTCTGGTGGAAAGTGAACTGTTCGGCCACGAAAAGGGCGCTTTCACCGGAGCCCTGATGCAAAAGAAAGGCCGGTTTGAGCTGGCGGATCACGGCACTCTGTTTCTCGACGAGATCGGCGACATCACCATGGATTTGCAGCCGAAACTCCTGCGTGCCCTGCAGGAACAGGAGTTTGAACGCCTCGGAAGTACCAAGACCATCCACGTGGATGTTCGTTTGATTGCGGCCACGCATCGGGATTTGGAAGGCATGATCCGCAACAATCAGTTTCGCGAGGACCTTTTCTACAGGCTGCGCGTGTTTCCGATCGAAATCCCGCCGCTGCGCGAACGGCGCGAAGATATTCAACTGCTGGTCCACGTTTTTGTCTCGCGCTTCTCCCGCCGTATGCAGAAGCGCATCCGGTCCGTCCCGAGAGCCGCAATGGAGGCTCTGGTAAATGCCGATTGGCCAGGAAATATCCGCGAACTGGAGAACTTCATTGAGCGCTGTGTGATCCTCACGCAAGGCGACGAATTGAATGTGCCACGAGCAGAACTGAACCGATCAGCCGGCCGCACTGTTGTCGCGGCAACATCGACCTTCGAGCAAGCGGAGCGGCAGGCAATCGTCGATGCTTTGAAAGGCGCATCCGGAAGAATAGCCGGCAAAGGTGGAGCGGCGGAGCGCCTCGGACTTAAGAGAACCACCCTGCAGAACAAGATGCGCAGGCTAAGCATCACTCGCGCTGATTATCCGGCCTGACAGCATGCGGTCTCACGCCAGCATGCGGGCAAGTCAAACGGTCTAGTGTAGCCATCGGGCTCATCTCTAAACTCTTATGCCACAATAAGTTAGAAGCTCAACTGCAGTTCGGCACACAAGGTGCCTCCTCCCCCGTGGGCCACGCTCTAAATGGGCCACAAAGGGGACTTTAAGAATGAAGACGTTGATCTCGCCTGCAATTATTCTGATATTTCTTGCAATGTCATCCTCGGCTCAGGAAGTCAGAAACGAGGTGACGGTTCAAGGCTCCGGGTTCTTCCAAAAGCAGACCACTAGTGATGGGATTACCAATGAACCAACCAACTCTGGCGGCGTGATGGCCGGGTACCGATTCAATCTGAACCATTGGTTCGCGGTCGAGGGCGACTATGACTATTTCAGGAATCACGAGAGCTTCCTGTCGAGCGGCGGCAGCACGCTGATGTGGACGAATGTTCACGCCGCGACCGGTGCCACCATTTTCAAGCTTCCTTCATTCGAGATGCCTGCTGTCAAGGTCGTGTCTCCATTCTTGCTCGCGGGAGGCGGGGCCATGTTCTTCGATCCACGGAGGAGCGCTGCAAATAACGAGCAGACCCGAGGTGCCTTCGTCTATGGCGGTGGATGCGATGTCCCGATTTCCAAAAATGTCGCATTACGCGCAGAGTATCGCGGGTTCGTCTATAAGATTCCCGATTTCGAGATGACCAGCCTGAAGGTCGACAAGTACACTCATTCCGCCGTGCCTTCCGTCGGCCTGGTATTTACCTTTTAGACAATCTGGCATGCTCCTGTTTCAGTTCTTCAAGGCGGCTGCTTCAGCCGTCTTGATTTCTTAGCCCGCAACAAAGGCTGCCCTCATGCTGGCACTGCCCGTTGTTAAGGGCGGCGTACGCTCGAAAAACCGTGCAATCTCAATAGGTTGCGCTCGGAGTCCATGGCAAAACAGCTGCAAGGATGACTGTAGCCAGCCATCTGAGGCTGCTAACGAATGGCTGCTAACGGATGTGAGAGGGGCCCATCATGCTACGTGTCCAAACGGAAGAATTAGAAGGTGCTTTGATTTGCCGGCTTGAAGGCCGATTCACCGGCAAGGGCGCTGAGGAAGTCCGCACGCTCGTCACGCGCTGCGATAGCAAACTGGAGTTAGTCGTCGATCTTACGGACGTGATGTTTATCGACGCCATCGGGGAGGAGGTGCTTTTGTTTGTCAAGAGACTCGGAGCTCAGTTCGTCGCCGAGACTTCGTATTCCCGGGACGTTTGCGAACGGCTTCAGCTCCCGTTTATTGGCAAACATAAGTCGAGCATGCAAGTGCCGGGTAATTCGGACGGAAAGAGCAATCATTCGGGTACTGAGCGTCGCCGCCGATGATCGAACGCACCTGAGAAGCCCTCACCTCGTCGGCAGTCGCACCACGGGATCTTGGCACTCGAGGCGCCCACCATTGCCTGGTTCTCCCCGCAAAAACTCTTCTTGCATTTTCAGTGCGGTCTTTGTCGACGGTTTACACTTGCCCCGAAAATGACAGAATGCCCATATCCGGTCACCGTTCACTCCCCGCTCATCGTAGGCTGAAGGACATATGTCTCTAAAGTCAGCAACTTGTGTGCCCAATGAGTTTGGCATCAGCCTTGCCTGAGTAAGAACATGATCGAGACCACCAAGGAATTCAGCCATGATCAGCGCGGTCAACACGAGTCTTACTGAATCTGCGATTAATGAAAACGTTGGCGGCGTTCTTACCCAGCATCGCGAAGAGCTGGAGTGGCTGGCGAATTTCCTGCTCGGAGACGAAAAGATAGCAGAGGTGTGCGTTATTGATGCATGCGCACTGGCGGAATCGGTAAGTCTTGGTGTTCAGGATTGGCCTCTGAAATGGGCGTGCCTGACAATGATCCAATCAGCGGTGCAAATGCAGCAGCGACGCATAACTCAACTCGCCGCAGCGTATAAGCAGCGCGGCTGTATTCACGGCGGCCACACAGCACTGTCTTCCGACTGGCGTGACATTCTGGTGGAGGAGTCGAGCGTCCTGCTCGCCAGGCTGGATGTACTCTCTCGCTTTGTTCTGGTGATTTGCGGCCTGCAGAAGCGTTCAACCCGGCAAGCTGCGGTTCTGCTTGGTGTCGATCGGATTAGTGTGGAAGGAGCATATTGCGCCGCGATTAAGTTCCTGGAAGTGATCGGGTGCGAGCAGTTCCAGCGGCAGAATAAATCGGCAGCCGTGTACAACTGAAACGTTAGCCGCAATCCCCGTTGCCTGGTTGCGGGCTGCTGTATGCATTCAGAGTTTTGGCATTTCGGAGTCAACCAGCTCCCGTGCCCAGGATGTCCGCGAACACTTTCATTCTCGCCACCAAGGCAACATTGGTGAGCTTGAATGGGGCGTTCGCGGACATTTGTGTCTTCGGCAGTTTCTCACCCCGAGAAAGTTGTTCAACGGCAGCAGCAACCATCATGGGAGCGATCCGGAGAGATCGCTACTCGATGATGAGATCGATTAATTCCTAGCTCTCGCAACTGACCAGCGGAGGCTCAGCTCCGAGCCTGAGTTTATCTTTGGCCGTCACCGGCGATCCAGCCGTCAACTTTCTCTGAGCCTGCTGAACGCTACTCAATGCTGGCCAGTGCCCGCATGAGGGCAGCGCCTGTCGACCAGATATGGGCATTCTTCAGCATTCTTGGACGCCCGCACTTCTGATTCAAGAACTTGCAAGAACTCCAGGTTGGTACCGAACCTGCAATCTTGGTGCACACGAGCGACAACACGATTCGCTCAAGTTCCAGGTGCCTTCAGGCCTCAGCCGAAGTTCCAGGTAGAAGAATGATGAAATCGAAACATCTCTCACTGCTTTTTACGATTCTCGTGCTTGCATCATCAGTTGGGTTGTTTGCCCAACAGGCAGCGCAAGACGTCCCGCTTCTTACTCTTGATGACGCAGTCTCCATTGCTCTGTCGAACAATCGGCTCGTGAAGAACTCAGCGTTGGAAGCGCAAAAGTTCGACTTCCAGGTGAGCACGATGCGCAGCAGACGACTGCCACATTTTCAATTTTCGGTACTCGGTGGCGAACTGCTGCAGCCGTTTGATTTCACATTCGCGAAGGGAACCTTCGGGACCTATCCAGGAACTGGACCCATTCCTTCAACAAATGCCGAGGTTCACACGCCGGCAAGATTAACCGCCTTTTTGAATGGCAGCATCGATCAGCCCCTGACCCAGCAGTACAAGATCGGACTGGGAATTCACGCGACAGAACTTGGGCGCGACATCGCCAAGGAAGACGTTCGCTCCGAGCGTCAGAAGATCGCGGCCGAAGTGCGAACTGCATATTTCGAGCTCGTTGCCAGCCAGTCTGCTGTGGATGCAGCGCAAGAAGGAGTACGAACCCTGGAGGAGGCACAGCGAGTTACGCTGCGTTACGTCGCAGAGAAGGCTGTACTTAGGGCAGACGAGTTGGAAGTCGATGCACGTTTGAGCAAAGCGCAATATGACTTGTCAGTTGCGGAGAACGGACTTGCCACACAGCACGAGCACCTCAATCAACTCCTGGCACGGGATCTTGAAACGCTGTTTCGAGTTGATTTCATTCCGGAGGAGGACACGACCACTCTGAGTCTGGAGGAGGCCCGCCAGCAGGCATCACAAAATCGGCCTGAGATCCGCCAGGCCCACCTCAAGGAAAAGCAGGCCGACTACGACCGCCGCATTGCCAAGGCCGAATACATACCGGACTTGGGTATCGCGGTCAGCTACATGGGGGTGCAGAACGTGCAGGTCCTTCCGACGAATGTAGGCGTGGCCGGCTTTGCGTTGACCTGGGAGCCATTCGATTGGGGCCGCCGGCGCAATGGAGTACGCGAAAAATCCAACACCCTGGCGCAGGCGCGCAACGGGGCACAAGAGGCAGAATCGCAGATCGGGGTTGAAGTCGCTGCCAAGTACCGTAAGTGGAAAGAGTCTGCGTTGTTGCTGAAGGCCACCCGCACCGGTCATGAAGCCGCGGCCGAGGAGTTCCGCGTTACCAGCAACAAGTACAAAGAACAAGCAGCACTGGTAAGAGATCTATTGCAGGCTCAAGCTCGAAGTTCAGAAACAGCTTTTCAGTATCAGCAGGCGCTTTCTTCTTATTGGAGTTCCCTTGCAGATTTGCGCCGCGCGATGGGAGAGGAATAAACGTGAGAACCACAATCGCAATCTTTTCATTGATGCTCGTCATGGCCAGCTGCGGCTCGAATAAGCCGCTCAATCAACCCCCACAGGGAGTGCAGGCTCAAGCCATCGAGAAGCAAGCGGGCTTCAGCGCCGATGGCCTGCGTTTCTCGGCGGTAGTGACGCCCGATTCGGAAGTTCCCATGGCATTCAGAATTCCCGGATACGTCATTTCGCTCAAGCAGGTGCGCGGCCAGGATGGCAGGATGCGCGATCTTGCGGAAGGGGATCGGGTTAGCCGGGGAGCCGTGCTCGTCCGCATCCGATCTTCTGAATACGAGGACAAGGTACACCAGGCGTCCTCGCAGGCAGCGGCCGCCGAAGCCGTCGCACAGAAAGCCCAGCTCGATTTCGATCGTGCGACTCACTTGTACGAGTCTCAGAGCCTCACCAAACCCGATTTCGATTCGGCTCGCGCGCAATACGATGCTAGTGAGGAGCAACTGAAGTCTGCTCGTGCTCTTACCAGCGAAGCGGAAGTCGCTCTACGCGACACCTCTCTGATTGCGCCGTTTGACGGCGACATCGTGCAGAAAGCCGTAGAGCTCGGCGCGTTCGTCGGACCCGGTGTTCCCGCATTCGCGCTGGCCAAAACCGACACCGTAAAGATCGTGGTGGGAGTGCCCGATACGGTTGTCCGTTCCGTTAAGGTAGGTCGGCCGGTTGATGTTGCCATCGACGCGTTCCCCGCCCGCACATTTCATGCGCGAATCAGTCGCATGTCATCGGCGGCGGACACCATTACGCGCAATTTCGAGGTCGAGGTTGCGATACCGAACCGCGATCATTTGCTGAAGGTGGGCATGATCGGCTCCTTGCAATTCGCGAATGCCGACGGGGCAAGTCGAACCTCGGCGCTGCTGGTGCCACTTTCCTCTGTTGTCCAAGCCAATGATGGCAAATATGGCGTGTTTGTGGTCTCCAACTCGAGTTCCGGAGAAGTCGCTCGCCTCCACAGCGTAGACATTGGCGCGGTTAATGGTAGTGAAATCACCGTAATCGGCGGCCTCGAAACCGGAGAGCGCATCATCACCACCGGCGCCAATCTGCTTAAGGATGGCCAGCGCGTAGAGGTCCTTCAATGAAAGCCGAGAACCCCAATAACAGTCGTAACGTTGCACGATTCTTTGTCAACAACCGGCAGATTGCAGGGGTCGCCTTGCTAGCCACGCTGGCCTGGGGCGTGTTCGGATACATGAACATGCCCAAGCGAAAGGACCCCGACATCCCGGTGCGCATCGCGCTGGCAATTACCCCGTGGCCAGGGATTTCCGCAGACAAGGTCGAGCAACTGGTCACGCGGAAGGTGGAGCAAGCCGTTACTGGAAACAGCAAGGTGGACCGTGTGGAATCCACCACCCAGGACAACATTTCTGTTGTGCAAGTCAGGCTGTTGGACAACATCAAGAACACCCAGCAGGAGTTCCAGGATATTGGACAACGACTGAACCAGATCACTGATCTTCCCGACGGTGCGGGACCTGTCACCTGGATTAGCGATTTCGGGGACACGGCAGCGCTGATGCTGACCGTCGCCAGTCCGACCATCCCGGACCTCGAGATCGCCTTGCGTGCCCGCGGCGTACGCGATGCGTTTGAGAAAGTGCGCCAGGGAGTTACGAGTGGGCGTGTGACCGTTCTCTACTGTTACCCCGCATCCGTGTCACCTGCGGTAATCGAACGGCCATTTGTGATCCTGGCCGCGCAGGCCCAGCGCGATGGGTTCGCGCACGATGTCCGTTCATTGTCTGTCGGAAGTTGTTCCGGAATCGACTTTGCGACCATGAAGTCGGATGAAGAGATCCGCGCGTATGGACAGCAGTTCATTGAGAAGCGGCTGCAGGAATACGACTTTCATCCCGATGCGTGGGGGCCCATTATTATTCGCGATCCTCAATCCACGAAAGAACGAATCGCAGAAGTAGCCAATAACCGGTATTCGTATCGGCAACTGGATGACTTCACCGATCTAATCCAGCGCACGCTGCAACGTGTACCCGAGGTAGCGAAGGTCCAGCGTGTGGGCGTTCTGCCCGAAGAGATCTATCTGGAGTACTCGGACGCGCGGCTGGCAGCCTTGAAATTGCAGCCCACGAAGATCAAAGACATCCTCAACGCCAGGAATGTGACGGCTCCAGGCGGAATCGTCCAGACCCAATCGCGAAACGTCCTGGTTGACGCGACCGCGGAGTTCAAAAGCACGAGAGACATTGGCAACGTGCTCCTGGCATCGTCGCCTAGCGGAGCGCCGCTTTACTTGCGCGATCTTGTGGACATATCGCGCGCATATCAGACGCCCACCCGGTACCTGAACTACATGGTTTCTCGGGAACCGAATGGAAGCTGGCATCGTAACCGTGCCATCACCCTGGCCGTGCAGATGCGATCCGGAGAACAGATTTTCAAATTCGGCGCAGCGATCGACAAAGCACTCGCCAATGTGCGCCCGCAACTGCCTGCCGACCTTATTGTGGCTCGCACCTCAGACCAGCCGCGGCAAGTAAAGGAGCTTGTCAGTCTGTTGATGGGCAGTCTCTATGAGGCCATTATCCTCGTCGTAATCGTTGCCCTGGTCGGCTTCTGGGATTGGCGTGCCGCTATGTTAATGGCAGCTTCCATCCCTCTGACGCTGGCGATGACCTTCGGCATCGTTCACGTTCTTGGGATTGACATTCAACAAGTTTCGATCGCGACTTTGATCATTGCGCTTGGACTGTTGGTCGATATGCCGGTTGTGGCAGGGGACGCAATCAAGCGCGAGTTGGGTTCGGGGTCTCCGCGCGAACTGGCATCCTGGATTGGGCCAACGAAACTGGCGAAGGCGATTGTGTTTGCCACCATCACGAACATAGTCGCGTATCTCCCGTTCCTGATGCTGAGCGGCGACACAGGGTATTTTCTTTACAGCTTGCCCGTCGTAATGACGTGCACCCTGATCGCCTCCGTCATCGTTTCTTTCACCTTCATCCCGTTGATTGCGTATTACATGATCAAACCACCCAAGCGCCTGGAGCCGCCCATGTCGGAGCGGCGGCAGCACGGGTTCCCCGCACTCTATTATCGGGTAGGCAACTTCGCGCTTCGACATCGTTGGGGTACATTCGCCGGCTCGCTCATCGTTCTGGTGTTGGGTGGAGTGTTTTTCCGAATGCTGAAGCCGCAGTTTTTCCCCAAGGACCTGTCATACCTTTCGTATGTGGATGTCTGGCTTCCGCCCGATGCCCCGCTCGGTGCGACGGATGCGGTCGCACAACGAGCAGAAACTGTCATTCGGCAAGAGAGCGAACGATTTGGAGAGGAACATCATCAGAAAGATGTTCTGAAATCGGTGACCACCTTTGTCGGTGGCGGTGGTCCCAGATTTTGGTTCTCGGTCGATCCCGAGCGACAACAACTGAATTATGCGCAAATCCTGGTCGAGGTTGCCGACAAGCACTTTACTAACGAACTGGTGGGGCCGCTGCAGACGGCGCTAAGCCGCGAAGTCCCGGGGGCACGGGTCGATGTACGGCAACTCGAAACTGGTAAGCCGGTCGGTATCCCCGTTTCCATTCGAATTTCAGGTCCAGAGATAGAAGTTCTGCACCGTCTCTCTGGCGAACTCCAGGCCACCTTTCGGGCGCAGCCAAACGCGACTCGGGTACGAGACGACTGGGGAGAGCCTGCCATGAATGTCCGTCTGAAGGTTGACCCCGACCGCGCCAACCTTTCCGGCATCACGAATCTGGACATAGCCCTCTCATCGGCCGCTGCGGAGAGTGGATTACCCGTGTCAACCTACAGGGAAGCTGACAAGCAAATCCCCATCGCCGTTCGTTTGCGGATGGAGGACCGTGCCGGACTATCTGACGTTCAAAATGCGTACGTCTACTCTTTGTCTAGCAATCAGCGCGTACCGCTGAGGCAGGTATCGACCGTCACAACGGAAATGGCAGTATCGAAAATCAAGCGCCGCAATCAATTCCGGACGGTTACCGTATCCGCGTTCCCGATCCCGGGTGTTTTACCGTCTCAAGTGCTCACGCCGCTGCTGCCGAAAATCAAGGAGTTCCAGACGAACCTGCCTCCCGGCTATTTCCTCGAGATTGGAGGCGAATACGACGAACAGCAGAAAGGTTTCAAGGAACTCAGCGTGGTCATGGCGATTTCCGTGCTGCTGATCTACATTGCGTTGGTCGTGCAGTTCCGAAGCGCCGTCAAGCCGCTTCTGGTGTTCGCTGCAATTCCATACGGAATGACAGGAGCTCTCGGGGGTCTGGTGGTTATGGGTCAGCCCTTCGGATTCATGGGGTTCCTGGGAGTCGCGAGCCTGGTCGGCGTGATCGTCAGTCACGTCATCGTCCTCTTCGACTTCATCGAAGAAGCGCACGAGAGAGGGGAGCCATTGCGAGAAGCTCTGCTCGATGCCGGCATTGTGCGATTGCGCCCCGTGATGATCACGGTCGGTGCGACTGTACTCGGGCTCATACCTTTGGCCATTCACGGGGGACCCCTCTGGGAACCTCTTTGCTACGCCCAGATTGGTGGTCTTACGATCGCGACGTTTGTCACGCTGCTGCTTGTCCCAGTGATCTATTCCATCTTTGTGTTGGATCTGAAGCTGATTCAGTGGGAGACTCCGGCAGCAGCCGAGCCAACGCCAGCAGATGAACTAACCACCGCAGATTTTCATTACTCGCATTAGTTATGGGAATTGATTTGTCATAAAGGAGGTCATCATGATTACTTGCAGCAGCGTCGCTAGCCTCTCAGAGCTAAAGACCAGAATTGAAGCTCGCCAAGCGCGGATAGGCGTGATAGGTCTCGGTTATGTGGGCCTGCCACTTGCTTTGCTCTACACCGAAGCGAAATTTCGAGTAACGGGTTTTGACATCGACCAGCATAAGGTCACGACCCTCAGCTCGGGTGGATCCTACATCTGTCGAATTCCACCTACTGAGATCCTGGCGGCACGCTCGCAAGGTTTCTGTGCGACTGCAGATTTGTCGAGCCTGACCGAAATGGATGCCATCATCATCTGTGTGCCCACGCCCCTGGACGAATATCGAGAGCCTGATCTCAGTTTCATTACCAACACCGCTCAGGCCATAGCACCGCATTTACGTGCCGGCCAATTGGTGGTCCTCGAGAGCACGACCTATCCCGGCACCACGGAGGAAGTGCTCGTTCCAATCCTGGAGCAAGGCAATGGCGGCGGTCTGAAGGCAGCCCGCGACGCAACGGCTAACGGCGAGGGTGAGTTTTTCGTCGCCTTTTCTCCGGAACGAGAGGACCCAGGCAATGACAGCATCGCGCGTCGAGACATCCCGAAAGTCGTAGGAGGCCTGAATTCCCAAGCCTCAGAACTGGCCGCGACGCTGTACGGGACAATCTTCAACCGAGTCGTTCCGGTGTCCTCACCGGCCGTCGCAGAGATGACAAAGCTGCTGGAAAACATTTACCGCTGCGTGAACATCGCCCTGGTGAATGAATTGAAGCTTCTGTCGTTGCGCATGGGATTGGATATTTGGGAAGTCATTGAGGCCGCCTCGACCAAGCCATTCGGTTTTCAACCCTTCTACCCTGGCCCCGGCCTCGGCGGACACTGTATCCCCGTCGATCCGTATTATCTGTCATGGAAGGCGAAGGCATGGGATTTCCAGACGCGCTTCATCGAACTGGCTGGCGAGATCAACAGTGCTATGCCCTATCACGTGGTCTCATCCGTCAGCCGGGCTCTGAGTCAACAACGGAAAGCTCTCAACGGTGCCAAGGTGCTGGTGCTCGGCGTGGCTTACAAGAAAGACATCGATGATCTGCGCGAATCTCCAGCCCTGACCATTATTGAACTGCTGCAGAAGGATGGTGCTGAAGTCAGCTACAACGATCCCTATTTTCCGTTTATCGGCAAAGGGCGCCATTACGATCTGCAGATGAAATGCGTGCCCGTGGACGACGTCTCCAAATACGACTGTGTGCTGATCGTCACGGACCATTCAGACTACGATTACGCCTGGATCGCGCAGCACGCATCCTTGGTGGTGGATACCCGCAACGCGACGAGAGGCATGCAGGGCGAAAACATTGTGCGTTGTTAGATGATCGGTCCAAAGAGAACGAGGCGGCGCCGCTTACAACCGCATTATGTGTGCCCCTGGGAAAACGAGTTGAACCTGGGTGGCGCGCAATTCATTGATTAGGAGCGATCTCAAACGATGACGCTGCTTCAACAGGCTGGTGCGGCTGTACTTCTCGTATTGATTACGCTATCCCTGCAGTGTGGCGGCGCCGCTGCGCTCATCCTTTGGATCAGAAGTATTCCAAGAGAGAGTCAGGGAGTGCGGGTATTTCGCTGCGCCGCGCTCGTCATGCAAACCACGTTAGCGGTCCTCGTTCTGCACGGAATCGTTATTCTGCTGTGGGCGAGTTGCTATCGCTGGCTTTGCTTTCCGTCCTGGGAATCTGCGTTTTACTTTTCGGCGAGCAGCTATGCCACCGTTGGATATGGGGATGTGCTCCTTCCATCAAAGTGGCGACTGCTGGGCCCGCTCGAAAGCATGGTCGGCATGCTGATGTCCGGAGTCTCCATTGGACTTCTGTTCGCGGCGGTCACTCATCTGGTCGACGGCGACTCACGCTCTCGTTCATCACTTCACTCCGAACCAGTGACCGCGGACCGCGTCGATCCACGACCAAGGCGAAGCTGTTACTTTGGTCGGTCGCGGTCGAAAGGGGCAGACCTGAGGAACAGTTTGCAGTAATGCGATGTGCGCCGAATGTTGGACAACGGCTACTCCGCTCACGACGTTGAGGCTGATCTCCGCTCGTCTCCATGTGGCAACGAGCGCCGCGAGTCGATTGCAGTCTGATAGCGGTATCCCCAGAGTTTGCGAAAACCGTCGGATGAGGTGCGGCGACTTGATCCGTAACTGCTTGGGGAGAGCTGGGATCAAGTGCCGCGCACCTCAACTTCACCGACGGTCTTTGCGTGCGCACATTAACTTTCTGCAGTTTGCATGCAACGTGCCAATCGAGAAGGGCAGTATGTCCTGTAGCGCCACAATCTTTGCAGTCTTTGTCCTTCGAGCCTCTGCCCAGATTAAGGCACTGCCCAAGGCAGGGCGTGCCAGGCGCAGATCAGGGGCATGGGATCTATGGTAAATGTCGCGCTGAAGTGAAGCCGATTGGCAAGCTATCTGCACTGCTAGTTCTGGATGCACGTCGATCGACAGGGATGGCGATAGTGGAGAGTGGAAAGATGTCAAGTGAGCTGGAAAACAAACAAGCGGCAACACAGTTGAGCGGGTCCAGGATTTCACCGCTCGCCGGGAAACCCGCTCCAAAGGAAATGCTTGTGGACCTGGCCAGATTGGAGAAGGAATACTTTGACCGCACGCCGGATCTCGGAGATGCCAACCAGTTGGTTGTGTTTGGAACGAGCGGCCACCGCGGGACGTCTCTAAACGGCACGTTTACGGAAGCGCACGTTCTCGCCATCACCCAGGCGATCTGCGATTACCGCACGGCGCAAGGTATTACGGGCCCCCTGTACATGGGGAAGGACACGCACGCCCTGTCCTCGCCTGCGCAGTGTTCTGCGCTGGAAGTTCTCGCCGCGAACAAGCTTGAGACCATCATCCAGAAGGACGATGGCGTCACACCAACGCCGGTGATCTCTCATGCCATTCTGGTGTGCAACCACGCTCGACATGATCCTTGCGCGGATGGCATCGTCATCACACCTTCCCACAATCCTCCGGAAGACGGTGGTTTCAAGTACAACCCGCCCGACGGCGGTCCTGCCGATACGGAGGTCACGCGCTGGGTACAGGATCGGGCAAACCATCTCTTGCGAGCCGGCAATCGCGAAGTGCAACGAATTCCGTATGAGAAGGCAATCAAAGCACCTTCTACCCGCCAGGAAGACTTGGTCTTGCCCTACGTGCGGGATCTGAAGAATGTCGTCGACATGGACGCCATTCGCGATGCGGGCCTCAGATTGGCTGTTGACCCGCTGGGCGGAGCCGCCCTCCGATATTGGGAGCCGATTAACGCCATCTACGGATTGGATATCACTGTCGTAAATCCCACGATTGATCCCACATTTTCTTTCATGCCGGTCGATCATGACGGCCGGATTCGGATGGATTGCTCGAGCCCGTACGCTATGGCCAGGCTGGTTGGCCTGAAGGATCAATACCAGGTGGCCTTCGCCAATGACCCCGACTCCGACCGACATGGCATTGTGACTCCATCCGCGGGCTTGATGAACCCGAACCACTTCCTGGCGGTCGCGATCCGTTACCTGCTGACGAATCGGCCGGAGTGGAGTTCCTACTCGGCAGTTGGTAAAACGTTAGTGAGCAGCAGCATGATCGATCGCGTGGTGGAGAAGCTCGGACGCCAGTTGCACGAAGTGCCAGTGGGCTTCAAGTGGTTTGTCTCCGGCCTGATCGATGGGTCCGTGTGTTTCGGTGGAGAGGAGAGCGCGGGTGCGAGTTTCCTCCGACGCAACGGTACAGTGTGGACCACCGACAAAGACGGACCGATCATGGATCTTCTTGCCGCAGAGATCAACGCTCGAACCGGAAAAGATCCCGGCTTGCACTACCGTGAGCTGACCGCGGAGTTTGGAAGTCCTCTTTATACGCGGATTGACGCGCCGGCCTCGCCTGACGAAAAACGGAAACTGCAGAAGCTCTCAGCTGATGCGGTGAAAGAATCACGGTTAGCAGGCGAGCCCATCGTTGCCAAATTAACAAAGGCCCCGGGCAACCACGCTCCCATCGGCGGACTGAAGGTGGTGGCGAAGTCTGGCTGGTTTGCCGCGCGGCCCTCCGGAACGGAAAACATCTATAAGATCTATGCTGAGACCTTCAAAAACCAGTCACATCTGAATGTCATCATTAGCGAAGCTCAGGAGATCGTTGGCAACGCTCTCGGTCAGTCCTGAGCTCGGAGGAAACCATCATGGAAGTCAACGAAATGGCAGCGGAGGAATGCAAGGCGGTTCTTGAGAGTGCTTCTCTGGGCCGGCTGGGCTGCTCGTATGAGAACCAGCCGTACGTAGTTCCGATTCATTTTGCCTACGAGGATACTTACCTGTACGGTTTCTCGACCTTTGGCCAGAAAGTAAAGTGGATGCGTGCGAATTCCAAAGTATGTGTTCAGACGGACGAAATACAAAATCAGAGCGAGTGGATCAGTGTGATTGTTTACGGCGAATACGAGGAACTGCCCGAGCCGCAGTACACAGCCGAGCGTAAGCACGCCAGCTCGCTGCTGGCAAAACGCTATCATTGGTGGCTGAATGCACTGGGTGAGCGGCAATTGAAAATAGGCGATGAATTAATCGAACCGCTCTTTTTTCGCATTCGCATACACTCGATGTCAGGGCTGCGCGCTACGGATGAAAAGGAGAGGCGTGGATAACTGCTGATTAAGCGCCATCCTGCAACAGATTGTCGAAGGCGTTCGTGTCCAGAAGGTCGAGAGATCGCACCACCACATCGGCCGGCAAAGGCTTGCCATTCTGGCTCACACCGATGCTTTTCATTCTGGCGGCGCGGGCGGCTTCGACGCCGTGCTGCGCGTCTTCTACAACGATGCAATGCTTGGGCGCGACAGCCAATTTGGCGGCGGCGATCAGGAACACTTCAGGGTCCGGCTTACCCCGGTGTACATCCTCAGCGGACACAATGGCTTCAAAGCATTCGCTCGCGTGCAAGACATCGAGGATCGTTTCTATGTTGGCGCGGGGAGCCGCCGATGCAATCGCCTGTCCCCAGCCTTGCCGGTGCAGCCGGTTTACCCACTCCAAGGCTCCAGGGAGCGGCGCAATGCCGTGCTCGCGCACAAGTTGCCGATAGAGCGCTTCTTTGGCGTCGCCGATGCGCTGGATCAATTCGGGCGTAGCCTTTTCGCCGAGCCACTGCCGGAGAATAGAGTCGTTGCGCTGCCCGAAGGTGGCCAGGAATTGTTCGTGGGTGATCGGGAAGCCTTCGCGGGACATAGTGTCGCGCCAGGCCTGCCAATGGTATTCGGCAGAGTCGACCAGGGTTCCATCCATGTCCCAGAGTACTGCTCGATTCATGGCCATCAGAGTCCTGTAGAGACTTCGGTGAGGATTTCCGGCGTCCGCATTGACCTCTGGCTCCTACGCTTTCGTTTCACTGTTCCTTTAGAGTCGGGCGCGAGGCTCCGCTTGCGATGGGAACCGCCGGAACGCCGTAGACAACATTCGGATTGTTGCGAATTGCACTGACTTTGGCAAGGCGACGACGGTGCCGTTCCGCTCCGCTGAACTTCGCGGCAAGAAAGCTTTTTACGCAGTTCCAGGCAACGGCAACACCTGTCGTCAGACCGCCGAGGCAAAGGATGTTCATATCGTCATCCTCCACGCCCTGTCGAGCTGAAAAATCATCGTGACAGACGGCCGCGCGCACCGCTTCAATTTTATTGGCAGCGATGGACGCCCCTATGCCACTGCCACAGAGCAGGACGCCGCGTTCGACGACTCCCGCTGCGACGGCACGGGCGAGCGGAATGGCAAAGTCTGGATAGTCGTCGTCTCTGTCGTATTGCAAATTGCCGAAGTCCACAACCTGGTGGCCTTTTGCATTAAGCAAGATATAGATCTTCTGTTTCATTTCGTATCCGCCATGATCGGCGGCTATGCCGATTTTCATCTTTCCACCTCAGATTCTGTGCCGTGCGAGACTCGGGCATGGACCCTCTGCAGGTTGCACTCATTGGGCCAAACGAGAATCACGGGCATTTTTTCGTGGATACCGGGAATTTTCGTCGCGTGTTTTTTTCGGTCCTTCCATCGCTGCCCGGATGGAGGCAGTGCCCTAGGCAGGGCATGCCGAATGCAGGTTGGCTCCTCGAAAATAGGCGTAATTAGCGCTTTAAGCGGACATCCCGATTGGCAATCCATCTGCTGTTCCTCAATCCAGGTACGTAAATCGAGCGGAAATGGGGAGAGCGACATGGGAGCCGGTAACTCAGTTATCGAATGCGCGCTGATGGGGATCCAGCAGACGCACAAACCAAAGAAGGCGGGGAAATGGAGAAGGATCCTCAAGCAGGCGCGCAAGGGAGGTGCTGCGCCCAGACTACGGTCCCTCATTCAGCTCTCTCTCCGATTCTTCGCAGCTCTGCTGGGCCTAGGTCTGCTGGGCTACCTGGTCCTTCGAAGCGGCCCGGGGACAGTTTGGAAACAACTCCAGACCGTCGGCTGGGGATTTGCGCTCGTTGTCCTTTTGGGAGGGCTCGCACAATTGGCCAAGACGTGCGCCTGGAGACACGCGTTTACCTGCGACATCAGCGGCCTTTCCTGGTCCCGTAGCTTCGTCGCGCAATTGATCTCGGACGGACTCGGACAATTTGGTGTTGCCGGAAAGGTGGTTGGCGAGGGAACGCGCATATCGTTGTTGGGTCGCGCAGTGCCAGTATCAAACGCCCTGTCCGCCGGTGCGATTGACGGAGGATTGCATAGCTTCACCGCTGTGCTCGTCACTGTTTCAGGAATCACCGCCACCTTACTGCTAGCCCCGCTTTCTGGCACATGGCGAGCCTACGCAGTGCTGCTCGTTGCTGTGCTCATATCAGCGGTGATCCTGGCAGCTGTGTCGCTTAGAAACCGATGGCAGTTGGTGGGCCATGCAACCCGCGCGATTGGCCGATTGCCTCGGCTTCATACGTGGGTCAGTGGCAAACAGCCGATCATTGACTCGGCGGAAAACAATCTCTTGAGCTTTCGTGATGAAGCGCCGGTCGCGTTCTGGGCGACATTGATCTTCAATCTCCTATGGCACATGCTGGCCGTCCTGGAGGTCTACGTCATTCTGCGGTTTATGGGAGCAAAAGTCGCGATAGGCGGCGCTTTCATCGTGGAAGCGCTGACCAAGGTGATCAACCTGGTGGGCGCGTTCAACCCGGGCAACTTCGGGACCTATGAAGGTGGAAATATGCTGATTGCCAAGATGTTTGGCGTGACAGGCACCGCTGGATTGACACTAGCATTGTGCCGACGTGCGCGCATCGTCTTCTGGGCAGGGGTTGGGGCTATGTGCATGATCGCTATGAAGAAGGCCGAGGCGCCGAGGGCAATCGCGGCGAAGCTAGATCCGGCAGTAGAGGCGTCCCAAGACGAATAGAGCTGCGCAAATACTCTTATGCACGAGAACAAACGAATGCTCGAATCGACCCAGGCGTGACCAGATGAGGTCCACGTGCCCAGCACCGGGCGCGGTATGGTCCTCCGGCACCAAGGTTTATTGCAGAACCACAACATAAGAAATGATTTGATTCTGAGATAGGTTCGGCAAATGGCGTGCCTACATCATCTGGTGCACTGCTTCCGGTCTTATCGAAGAGCCGTTCACAAAGAAGGTGTCGAGCGCACTGCGCTACTGCGCAGGCGAATGACACGAAGCAAGCAGCATAGGAGTTCAGTCAATGATTAAGAATTTTGCAGTCCTCATGGTTATGTTCGCGATGCTCGCATTTTGCCCTCTCGGTCGTGCTCAAGATCAGGAGCCCACTATCGACTCCACTATCGCAGTAGTGAGGGCCAACATGCAGGCAGACAGGACTACCCTCATCACAACAGGAATGAATTTCAACGACAAAGATGGCGCGGCATTCTGGCCGATCTACAAGCAATATCAGTACGAACGGTCCAAGCTGGATGATGGTCGCGTTGCCGTCATCAAGGAGTACGCCCAGAAGTACCCGTCGCTGACCGACGCCGAGGCCAAAGCGATGGCAGAACAAATGTTGGAGTACGACGCTCGTCTGGCTGATTTGAAAAAGAAGTACTACAGGAAGTTCAACAAAGTGCTTCCCGCTCTTACGGTGACGAAATTCTTTCAATTGGAGCGTCGCGTCGACCTGATGATGGATATGCAGGTCGAAGCCTCACTTCCTCCGCTCACCCAGGCACAGTACACCGTGCCGGGAAGTGGCGTGGCAGAACTGCCTCAGCAATGAGGCACGCTACGGTTCGACCGCGATGCACTGGCGCAAACGTTGCGCGGGTGTTGAGGATCAGCCTCACGGTTGTCGTTCGCCGTTCGTAGTACCGGAAGAGGTTTTGATGCGTACGGAATCGATGATGTCGGAAAAATCTCCTCTCATGAATCCATTGAGCGAAGGCCTATCCGACGCACCGTCCGAACCATCAAGTTTGTCCCCTATCCGCCTCACGTGGGCGCACACAGAGGGGCTTCCCTTACCGCTGGGGGTTACCTGGATCGAGGAAGACCGGGCCTTCAATTTCGCGGTGTGTGCTGGACATGCCGAGAGTGTGGGACTGTTTCTTTATTCCGCTACCGATTTGGCAAAGCCAGTTTTGACATTTCAGTTCGACCCTATCCGCAACAAGTCAGGGCGGATCTGGCATTGCAGACTCCCGCTCGATCAGATGTGCGATGCCCACTACTACGGTTACTCGGTTTCAGGGCAGGCTGTTGCTGGTCTCTGCGGCTTCGATCACGAAAAGGTTCTTCTCGATCCGTATGCAAACCGAGTCTTCTTCCCGCCGGGGTTTGATCGCAACTTCGCTATGAAGCCAGGCCCCAATCATCAAAAGGCGCCGCTTGGAGTCTTGCCCAGACAACGGGCTGCTTTTGATTGGGCTGAAGATCTCCCGCCCCGGCCTGAATCAGACGCGATCATCTACGAACTTCACGTCAAGGGGTTCACCGGGAATCCCAATTCCAGGGTGCATCCCTCGCGAGCCGGCACCTATGCCGGATTGATCGAAAAGATTCCCTATCTGAAAGAGCTGGGGATCACCGTCGTCGAACTCATGCCCATATTTCAGCGCGATCCTCACGAGGGTGACTATTGGGGATACATGCCTCTGAACTTCTTCGCACCTCATGCGCAGTATGCATCCAGTGTGGATGATGATGGGCAACATCTTGAGTTCAAGAACATGGTCAAGGCTTTGCACAAAGCCGGGATTTTTGTCGTGCTCGATGTTGTGTACAACCATACCTGCGAGGGAGACCACGTCGGCCCTACCTACAGCTTCAAGGGTTTCGACGCCTCGGGCTATTACATGCAGTCCTCCGACCCGACGAGCCCATATGCCAATTACTCGGGCACCGGCAACACGTTGAATTTCAACCAGCCTCACGTGCGCAAAATGGTGATGGACAGCCTGCGCTATTGGATGAACGAAATGCACATCGATGGTTTCCGCTTCGATCTGGCGTCGGTGTTCAGCCGCAATGCCGATGGATCACTGAATTGGGGAGATGCTCCGATATTCAGTGAAATTGCCGCGGACCCCGAGCTGGGCCGGTTGGCGTTGATCGCGGAGCCTTGGGATGTCGGCGGTTATCAGCTCGGACGGGGATTTCCGGGGACGACCTGGCTGCAATGGAACGCGCGTTATCGCGACGATGTCCGCCGGTTTGTGAGGGGCGACGCGGGAATGGTTCCGGACCTTATGCGTCGTATCTACGGCAGCGATGACTTGTTTCCGGACAGCCGCGAGCATGCCTATCATGCCTTCCAGACCGTGAACTACATCGATTGCCACGACGGCTTCACACTCTGCGACTTGGTTTCTTACGATCAGAAGCACAACTGGAAAAACGGTCATGACAATCAAGACGGCATGGACGCGAATTACAGTTGGAACTGCGGACACGAAGGAGACGAGAGCACGCCAGCGGAGGTTCGGGCACTTCGCCGGAAACAGGCTAAGAACTTCTTCTGCCTGCTCATGCTCTCGAACGGCATCCCGATGTTCCGGGCCGGTGACGAGTTCCTGAATACGCAGTTCGGAAACAACAACCCGTATAACCAGGACAACGAAATCAGCTGGCTGGATTGGACTCAGCTCCCGGCGAATCAGGACGTATTCCGCTTCTTCAGAGCCATGATTGCGTTCCGCAAGTCTCATCCTTCTTTGTGTCGCAGCAGGTTCTGGCGCGAGGATATCTCCTGGTACGGCACTGGCCCCACGGTCGATCTATCGCCAGAGTCACGCAGCCTGGCGTTTTGTCTGCATGGCGCATCGCAGGGGGATGACGACATCTACGTGATGATCAATGCATACTGGGAGCCGCTGCAGTTCCAAATTCAGGAGCGTGCGCCCGAAGATTGGCAGAGAATCGTAGACACCAACCTCCCGAGTCCAGCCGATATCTCAGAATGCGGTTTGCCGCTGCAGCAGTCCATCCATCAAGTAGCTGCCCGATCCATTGTTGTGTTGATCCGATCCCACAAGAAGACTGCCCGCTAGGGGCTCGTTCACGCATCAGAATCGCTGACAAGCGCGGCCCTGAGTGCTACATTAGGTCGCTAAGGAGTGACATACTCTTGCTCTTCAACACTCCCCCCTGTGTGTCCGCTCGACCCTCTTGCTATGAGGCGCGAGTTCGTAAATGAAAGCTGCGCTGGCGCTCATTACGATTAGCACTATCAGTCTTCTGCTCGGGGCTGCCCCCGTGCTTGCGCTGGACCCATCCTTGGAGGTCAGCCAATACTCGCACACGGCGTGGACCGCCCGGGATGGGTTATCTGTGGGCGCCATCTTTGCGATGGCCCAAACGCCCGATGGGTACCTCTGGCTGGGCACGGAAAACGGCTTGTTTCGTTTCGATGGCGTTCGAAGTATCCCCTGGCAACCACCTGCGGGTCAGCACCTTACCAGCGCCCCTTACAGTTTGCTCGTCACGCACGACGGCACTCTTTGGATTGGCACGTTTACTGGTCTCGCGAGCTGGAATGGCAACAAGCTGACGCAGTACCCGGAGTTTGACGGACTGTTTGTGACATCGCTGCTCGAAGACCGCGCGGGAACCGTGTGGGCCGGCACATTCGGCCGCACATCTGATACTCCGGGAGGCCGGCTGTGCGCTATCCGAAGCGGCCGCGCGGAATGCTACCTCCAGGGCGGCGCGTTCGGCGTATTCGTTTTCAGTTTGGGTGAGGACGGTTCAGGCGCACTTTGGGCTGGTGCTGAATCTGGGCTTTGGCGATGGAAACCCGGTCCTCCACGGCGCTATCCGATGCCGGGAATGCGGATTGATGACCTAAGTAAGGCGGACGACGGACAGGTGTTAATTGCCATTCGTGAAGCAGGGCTTAAGCACGTCGTGGGCGACAAAGTCGAAACGTATCCGATTCCCAGTGCCGTCAATCCGAATGCGTTGCTCCCGGACCGAGATGTCAATTCGAATAAACTGCTCCGGGACCGCGATGGAGGTCTCTGGATCGGAACCCACGAGCGGGGCCTCATCCATGTACATCAAGGCCGGACTGAGATCTTTAGGAAAGCCGATGGCCTCTCAGGAGACATCAGCTGCAGTCTTTTCGAGGATCGTGAAGGCAATGTCTGGGTCGGCACCTCTAGCGGACTCGACCGGTTTCGAGATCTAACTGTCACGACGATTTCTTTGAAACAAGGATTGTCCGACGTTGATAGTAACTCGGTCATGGCAGCGACCGATGGGGCCATTTGGATTGCCACTCACCATGGTTTGGCCAGGTGGAAGGATGGAAAAGCTACCGTCTTCCGTAAGGCGAATGGACTGCCAGATGACATGGTGCAGTCTCTGTTCCAGGATGCTGGTGGGCGAATCTGGGCATTCACGGCTCACGGGCTGGCTTATTTCACGGACGGCAAGTTTGTTGCCGTAAGTGGGGTACCCAGCCATGAAGTGTATTCCATCGCAGGGGACAAGGCGGGCAACCTCTGGCTGTCAGGGACTCAGGGTCTCTCGCACATGAGGGATGGGCGTCTGGTCGAACATTTCCCCTGGTCGGCCATGGGACGTCACCAACAAGCTAAGGTGATAGTCTCTGATGATCAAGGCGGACTTTGGCTTGCATTCTGGACCGACGGGGGCGTGCTGTATTTCAAGGATGGTCAGGTCCGCGCGTCGTACACCGCCGCTGATGGATTAGGGAAAGGTCATGTCCCCGGTCTTCGACTTGATCGGGATGGGGCGGTGTGGGCCGGGACCGAGGAAGGCGGCCTTAGCCGCATCAAAGACGGTCACATCGCTACGCTCACCACGAAGAATGGTTTGCCCTGCGACGCAATTTACTGGTCGATTGAGGACGACGATCGTTCGTTCTGGTTGTACACGGCCTGCGGCTTGGTGCGCGTCACGCGGAGCGAACTCGATGCCTGGATCGCCGACCCGACACATAGGATTGAAACGACGGTTTGGGATGCGGCCGACGGCGTCAGGGTCGTCGCGGTTCCGCCTGCCTCCTTCGGTCCTCCCGTCGCGAAGTCTACCGATGGCAGGCTGTGGTTCCATTCGGGAGAAGGTATCGAAGTCGTCGATCCGCGCCATGTTGCTTTCAACAAGCTCCCGCCGCCGGTGCACATCGAGCAAATTGTCGCCGACAACAAGACTTATTGGCAGAACCTACCGGACGCAGCAGTTCCGAAGCTGCGCCTACCCCCGCATATTCGCGACTTGGAAATCGACTATGTCGGCCTGAGCCTGGTCGCGCCGGAGAAGATGCAGTTCCGCGTCAAGTTGGAGGGGCAGGATAACGACTGGAGAGTTCCGGTGAATCCGCGCCACGCGCACTACACGAACCTTCCTCCGCGCTCCTACCGCTTTCGCGTGATCGCGAGCAATAACAGCGGGGTTTGGAACGAACTGGGCGATACACTGGAGTTCTCGGTGGCCCCGGCGTACTACCAGACGAATTGGTTCCGCGGCTTTTGTGCGGCAGCCTTCTTGGCGTTGCTCTGGGCGGCCTATCAGTTGCGCGTCCGGCAATTGCATCATCAGTTCGCCATGACTCTGGAGGCGCGAGTCGGTGAGCGTACACGGATTGCGCGGGACCTGCATGACACCCTCCTACAAAGTTTTCACGGGCTGGTATTCCGTTTCCAGGCGGTGCGCAACATGCTTCCGAATCGCCCCGAGGAAGCGACTCAGGCTCTCGATGTCGCATTAAACCGCGCCGAGCAGGCTCTCGACGAAGGCCGGCACTCGATTCAGGAACTGCGTCCCGGAGCGACCGCTGAAAGTGCCCTCGATCAAGTATTGATTACGACCGGTCAGGAATTGGCTTCCTCCCACGGCAAAGACGGGGACTCGCCAGGCTTCGAGGTCATTGTGGAGGGCGAGCGCCGTGGCTTGGCCCCAATGGTCCAGGAAGAGGTTATCCGAATTGCGCGAGAACTACTCCGAAATGCTTTCCAGCACGCACGCGCGCATCGGATTGAGGCCGAGATACGTTATGACAATCACGTTTTCCGCATGCTTGTACGTGATGATGGAAAGGGCATCGACCCAAAGATACTGAAAGATGGTGGGCGCCCGGGGCACTGGGGAATGGCAGGTGTTCACGAGCGCGCACGTGGAATCGGAGCTCGATTGGAATTTTGGAGCGAAGCTGGAGCAGGTACGGAGGTTCGGTTAACGCTCCCAGCGGCGATCGCTTATGAAAAACCGCGGAATGGAGCACGATTTAGGCCGTTCCGGAAATGGAGGATTCATGAGCACCAATCGTAATATGATTCGGATCCTCACGGTTGATGACCATCCCCTTTTGCGCGAGGGGATCGCGGCCTTGGTGAAGGCTGAGCCAGACATGGAGCTGGTCGCGGAAGCAGCCGACGGGGAAGAGGCCATTAAACAGTTTCGCTTGCACCACCCCGACGTGACTTTGATGGATGTTCAAATGCCAAACGTGAATGGGATCGAAGCCATTAGCCGGATCAGAAGGGAATTCCCTGACGCGAAGATCATCGTGCTGTCGACGTATTCCGGAGATGTTCAGGTCCTGCGCGCGATCGAAGCGGGCGCTCGGGGCTACATACTGAAAGCGCACGTGCGCAGAGAACTATTGGAGGCGATCAGGAGTGTCCATGCTGGGCATAAACGCATACCGCCCGAAGTTGCGGCGGAGTTGGCTGAGCACGCTGCGGACGATGATCTGAGCTCGCGCGAAATTGATGTGCTTCGTCTGGTGGCCGCTGGCAGCGGCAATAAACAGATCGCCGACAGGCTCTGCATTGAGGAAACGACCGTCAAGAGCCACATCAGGAGCATTCTTTCGAAGCTGGGCGCGAACGATCGGACCCATGCTGTGACGATCGGCCTACAGCGAGGGATTATCGAACTGGGCATCCCTCAAAAGTATGATTCGTAAGTCCTCCTTTGTAACGTTTCCATCTCTTCCAATTGCCCTTACGATGGACCAGTAAGGGAGAATATTCCTGCAACGTCTGTTTTCCACCTTCGCGGAGGGCTGGCCCGGCTTCGGTCTTTTGCTTCAGCGCGTTCTCACTAGCGCGGTTCTGCTTTATCTTGGGAGCACGCACCTCCTGGAAACTACCAGCTTAGGGCCGAGTCTTCCACATCTGATCGCTGCCCTCGCAGGAATGCTTCTGCTTTTTGGTCTATGGACCCCGTTAGCCGGAACTGCTATCGCCATTGTCGAAGTCTGGATATTCCTCGCACGTTTGGGGAATCCCCTGATCGCCCTTATGCTACTGAGCCTGGGTGCTACCGTCGCGATGATCGGACCCGGAGTTTGGTCGATTGATGCCCAACTCTATGGACGGAAGCACATCGAACCTTCCAAGCACTAGCTCAATTCCAATCCTCCAAAAGTGTGAAAGCTCCCTCACCGGGAAGTACGAGCCATCGCCCGCACGATTGAACTAGACCAAACTTGTCCCATTTGACGTAGTAATCAGACGCAAGTCGTTGCAGACTCATCCCGTAAACAAGCTACTCGGGAGAGCAAGTATGACGTACATTCCCACGCAAAACGGCTTCATGTGTCTGGAAGATTCGGAAAAACTGTTACGCGTTATCTTCCCAAACTATCCCAGCCTGGAACCGCGCTATCCCGCGCCAGTCTTGGAACCGATTCCCCAGCGCAGCGCAGATCGGAGTAACTAGCCATGTTTCGCATTACTTTCGAAACCTGCCATGCTTTCACCCTCGCCGAAGTTCTAATTCTGGCGGCTATGAACGTGGAAAGCACCCGTCTAGCAGCCGAAAGCCAGGTACATCCTAAGACTGGGGCGCAGAGAGGATATCTCTCGGCTACCCAAATTCTTCGTACAAAAGTTCGCAAAGCAGTGCAAGTGTAAAGGTAGGGGAGGAGACTATGGGCGCGACCGTTGCTTTCACCGACCTCGGAAGCCTCGCAGGAGAGGGTTTTCTCAACATGAGCGATCTCGAAGACCAGCAACTGCATCTGGAAACAGAAATTGGTTCTGAGCACTGCTTCGAAGATATCGTCGGCAGGAGCCCAGCCCTCCAGAAGGTGCTGGACCAGGTGGCGATCGTCGCACCCACCGATTCCACGGTCCTGCTGCATGGAGAGACAGGTACGGGGAAGGAGCTGATCGCGCGGGCGATCCACAACCTCAGCTCCCGACGCGGCCATGCCTATGTGCGCATGAACTGCGCCGCCATTCCCTCGGGACTGCTGGAAAGCGAACTGTTTGGCCATGAGAAGGGAGCCTTTACCGGTGCCTTGATTCAAAGGAAGGGGCGATTCGAGCTCGCGGATGGAGGCTCGTTGTTTCTGGATGAGATCGGCGACATCAGCCTGGAACTCCAGCCGAAACTATTGCGTGCCATCCAGGAGCAGGAGTTCGAGCGGCTGGGAAGCTCCAAGACCATCAGCGTGAACGTGCGGCTGATTGCCGCCACGCATCGCGATCTTCCCGCCATGATTCGAGACGAGAAGTTCCGCGAGGACCTTTTCTATCGATTCAATGTCTTCCCGATTGAGATCCCGCCGCTGCGCGAAAGGCGCGAGGATATTCCACTCCTGGTGAACTACTTTGTGTCAAAAGTAGCACGGCGGATGCGGAGACAGATAAAGTTCATCCGCAAACGGGCAATGGAGATGCTGACGAACTGTCCGTGGAAGGGGAATATTAGGGAATTGGCCAACTTCATCGAACGAGCTGTCATTCTCACACGTGGTGAGGAGTTGGAGGTTCCAGCGACCGAGCTTGCCACCTCTCCAGAGACCAATATGGCTTTCGGAGCGGCCTCCACGTTTCGGCAAGCTGAGTCTTCTGTAATCATCGACGCTCTAAGAGCTGCATCGGGACGAATCGCAGGCAAAGGGGGAGCCGCCGAGCGTCTCGGATTGAAGCGTACGACTCTGCAAAACAAGATTCGCCGACTGGGGATTTCGAAGGCGAACTATTGTCAGTAACTGCATTCCATGTTTCCTGACTGCGCATGCCTCCAGCAAGCAGTGGAAGCTAAGTTGCGTGTTTGGGTTTAACGATGCCCTGGAGAGCGATGAACCAGTGGGGGTCAAGACAATGACAGAGAAAAAAGACAGAGAACGCGTGATCGCTGAAATCACGCTTGCACATCTCGTGCGTCTGGGGATCGAACAAGGCTGCCCTGTGAGCCGAGAACAGGCCCTCGCATTTCTCAATCAGGAGGGGCGCGCCTTCGAGATGTGGAGGCACATGATGCAGGCGGCCGAGGATTTCATCGCAGGCAGCTTGTTCCAGCATTCCTTCAGTTCCGGAGAACTCAACGGATTCGCGTCTCGGCCTGGGTCTGGACGGTCGATCAGCACCGTCGCGCGCTAACGACATTCCGTGTTTCAGTGCCCCGGTATTTCCCAGAAATGTGCGGGCAAGTAAGGCTCAGTGCTGCGGTGGCCTGCGGAATGGAATTCCCGAACAGACGGTCTCAACGGGGGGTTTGATAGTCGCCCTTCGTGATTCCCAGCCGTCGCATCTTGTTCTGCAGGGTCGTACGCTTAAGACCCAGGCGTTCGGCCGCTCCGCCGCGACCCGAAATTTGCCCGGACGCCGCCTTCAATGCCTCGAGGATGACTTTCCGCTCGGCTTCATGGAAGGTAGAGGCCGGGCTCGAAACGTTGTAAGAATGAGAGACTTGAAGCTCGGCAATTGGTACTTCTAGTTCTTCACCCTGCGAGAGTATGACTGCGCGCTCGATGAAGTTCGCCAATTCCCTGACGTTGCCCTTCCACGGATGATTTGTCAGAACCTCCATTGCCTGCCTGGGCATGGACCTAATGCTTTTCCGCATTCTCCTGGATAGCTTCGAAATGAAATAGTTGACCAGCAGTGGAATATCCTCGGGCCGCTCCCGCAGTGGTGGGATCTCAATCGGGAAAACGCTGAGTCGATAAAAAAGATCTTCGCGAAAACTGCCCTGTCGAATCATCTCGGGGAGGTCCCGATGGGACGCAGCGATCAGACGCACGTCAACGTGCATGGTTCGAGTGCTACCCAACCTTTCGAATTCTCGCTCCTGTAGAGCGCGTAGCAGTTTTGGCTGCAATTCGAGAGTGATGTCGCCGATCTCGTCCAGAAACAGCGAGCCTCTGTCGGCCAGTTCGAATCTACCTTTCTTTTGCATGAGGGCACCAGTGAAGGCCCCCTTTTCATGTCCAAAGAGTTCACTCTCCAGCAACCCCAAGGGAATAGCCGCGCAGTTTAGTCTCACGAACGTACGCTGGCGCCTGGAACTGAGATTGTGGATGGCTCGTGCAATGAGTTCCTTTCCAGTACCAGTTTCTCCGTGAAGCAAGACTGTTGAATCCATGGGCGCAACGATGGTCACCTGCTCGAGTACTTTTTGGAAGGCCGAACTTCTGCCGACAATATCCTCGAAGTTGTACTCGGAGCTGATTTCCGATTCCAGATATACTCGTTGGTCTTCCAGATGATCTCGCGATGCGCTGAGCCGCCCATAGGCCAGCGCATTGTCGATCGCTAGAGATATCTGACTGCTTACCTGAGAGAGCAAATCCAGATCTGCATGGGTGAAGCTGTTTTCTTTCCGACTCCCGAGCACCATGGCCCCGATCGGGCCACTTGCACCAACCAGTGGCAGTGCCGTAACTGAGGCGATGGACTCCGCCCGGAGCATCTGCGCGATCACCGGTGGCATCTTGTCGGAAGGTGTCAGCACCCTCGGCTGGCGGGCTCGCAACCGCTCCAGGTCATCCGGCGAGACGGGCACCGGGATATCGCTCATGAAGCCGCGGCTGGCAGGAAAATCCAGAACTACAACGTTCAAACGATCAGAACGGCCGTCGAATAGCATGAAGCTGGTGAAATCATTTGCGAAGTGCTTGCGGATTGATGCCGATGCGGCCCGAAAAAGTTCGTTGATATCGAGAATCGTTACAATATAGTTGTTGATCTCTAATAGAAGGCTGAGACGATCGCGCTCGCGTGTCAAATCACGCTGATACGCTTCCACCGAACTGATGGCAAGGGCGTTCTCCAGAGCAACTGCACAATGTCCGGCAATAGAACCCATGAGTTCGACATCAGCGGGACTAAATTCCAGGCGCTCTTCCCTGACGAAAACCAAAGCCCCAAGTTTTGTTCGCGGGGTTGAAATTGGAAATATGTATGCGCTCTCCGCTTGATTAACGCGAGAGGCGAGGTCGGGATAGACAGCGAGCTCCTGCTTCAGGTCAGGAACGAAGACCGGGACTTGCTCTTTAAGCGCGCGTCCTAGCCTCGTGCCCGAGTACATGATTTCCGTGCCGATCCCGATAGCCGAATCGTCGTGGCTGTGCTCGAAGGCACGCAGTGCCAGGCGTTTGCCAGAAGGATCAAACAAGAGCAGCGCAATATCGTCGAATGAAACTACGTTGGATAACAGGGTAGCGAGGCTGTGAAGGACCGCGTCGACCGTGGGCTGCGCTCCGACGGTACCGGAAAGTTTTAGGAGCGTACGGTATCTTGTCAGGTCACCATTGATGGCAACATCATCTTCTGCGGTCGTCAATTTCGCACTCACGCAATCGTTAGGTTTGGTCGTTCTCTAACGGGGCTATCGAGTCTGATTGCCAGTTTGTATAGTCTCTCGGCTACTTCGGAGGTACTGGCATAGCTATAGTGCTCCTGCGCTTGTTCGAGAAGGACGTTGTACAGCAACCGAGTTTCGTCGTCGTTGAGTTCGATAATCATGAGATCCTCGCAATAAGCTAGCTGGGCCCAAGTGCAATCGTGCTTCCAAACCAAGAGAACCAAACTGCGGACTTCTACTTTGCTCCGATGCCCGCATTTCTACACAGCATGCGAAGCATCGTGATTCTCCTCCAACGCCTTCACGTGGCCGTCGTGAAGCCATGTCATGGCATGACAATTGGCGCCTAGCGCTGCCGCGCGGGAGACGTTCAGGCGTAAAGCGCAATCTTGAATCGACGATCGGATTGCAACTCTGAGCACCAGGAGTGCCCGGCACAGCGGATCCAATTCCACAAGCAGCTTTTGGGTGTCGGCTCCAAGAATGAGGCCGAGACTAGCCGCGCGTTCATCCGCATCGCCCTGCGATAGGTGCTCGGCATGCAAGCATCGTTGATTCTTGTACGCGGCTTCACAGATGCGAATCGCCTCCGTTCCGTGCGATATCGCACTGGCAATGGTGGCAGCCTTGGCCCACTCGAGAAGCCAATCGCGGAAAGGACTGTTTCCTCGAAGCGTGATCTCGCAAGCTTGGGCAACTGACTGGTTCGCGGTTGCTTGGTCGCCAGTGATCAAGAACGCAAGCCTACCCAGAACATTTCTTTGATCTTGGAAGCAGGCCACGACTTCGGCTGGCGATGCATGATTGCGGGCATCGACTGGCGCAGTGCTCGACTGAAACCAAGACATGATTCTCCTCTTTTGTACCGCGCTCAAACGGCCTCAACGGAATGGGAATGACTAACTGAGAACCTCTCCCGGTTATTCCCATGCCGCCGCTTGCGTCGCTCGGCTATCCTCTGCATAGCCGGCAAACGCAGCCGGTCGCTTATGGCAAATCCGTAGACACAGCCAGGGACAAACACTGCGCCGACGCTAGCCAACCACTTCAGCAACTGTTCGCCTGCTGGATCGACATAGCTCACCTCGGTGAGATCGACGATCAAACCCTTGGGCAAAACGTCCTTTGTGGCTAGGCACCTGGCCTGCTCTGCCCAATCAGCGACGAGTCTGCCTTCCAACTTCAGCGTCGGACCACTTGCTAACCACTGGATTTCCGCACGAAACATTGGCTTGATCCTCGAAACCCCTGTCGTGCTCTCCCTACCCGCTGCAGCGCAAGTTTCATGCCAATGCTGCGGGTGCTAAGTGATTGATGTAATTGCCCCGTGGTGGAGACTGCTTCGTCCGCATTTGCCACAATGCGGTCATTGTCCGCATGCGGGCAGGCGATGTCGGGGAAGAGCCTGCCTGTGGAAGAACAAACTTCGAGGAGTTCTACGCGAACGAGGCTTGCCACTCATGTTTCGACTCGGAATGGCCGCTACTCACCAGGATTCGATACTTGTCGCAATTCGCTCAGGCCGCGGCGAGCTCCGGCGCAGGAGAGATTCTGCGAGGCGGCGAATGTCGCCGTCGTGATCGTCGAGCGCCGCCAGTAGTTCCTGGTACGCGGCCAGGTTTCGTTTGGTCCGCCACTCCAAATGGCAAGCAAATAAGTATAAGGCGTCTCGATGTCTGGGTTTCTCCGACATGTCAGTCAAGGCGATCCTCTTGCTGCAGACTGACTCAACGGGAAGCTAGTTGCTTGCTGACGGTCTCTAGCCGTCTCAGCGTTTGCCGGTGCCGGCTGCTTCCCGCGACCACGATGCTGACCACATTGACAACTGCCAGCAGAAGTAGAGAACCAATGAGGACCAAATTCGCGAAAAGGTCTTCCTCCACGCTTTTCGCACGACGCAAAAGGATGACGGGGTAGATCAATGTCAGGAGGTTAACCGTGCCTAGCACAGTCCACAACTGCATGCTTGGCTCATTTCTCTTCATTTCCAGAACCTCGAATAGGTGACACTTGCATTTAGCTCGCTTTTCGTCATTTGCCTTCTGGCCTTGTCGTCGAGTACCAGCTCATTCACGAGGAACATACTCATCCTGCAATTGCTGTTGCTGCACACCATATGGGATAGTCCCCCAGGAACGCAGGACTCCTGGTTCACGCAGTGGGCTGTTCCGCAAGCCCAACAATGAAGCACGATTACTTCTCCGCCGACTCGAACTGCTCTTGAATTTAAATCCACTGATCGTCCTCAGATTCATCTATAGATTCATCTATCGAGCTGTGTACGTCCCTTGGTTCATGATCTATTCCACCTCAGGCAACTCGAAACCGGGTCAAGACAGGAGTGAGTGGCAGGCGGCGCTCAATCGACATGGTATCGAGTGAATATGCAAACTTCGCACCGCAGTCACAGCACACCCGGTAGGTCTCGCCTTGGAGTGTGAACACACGGCTGAGGCGAACGTGGTGACACCCAAAGAGGAAATCAAGGACAGCTAGGAGAATCGCCATAGGTTCTCCTGTGTGAGTTTCATGCTCATTGTGATCGCGTGATCGCTGCCAACGTCGAACAGTTCGTTCGCCGATAGATGGATTGGCTCAGAAAACATGTCCGACTCCCTTAATGCGGAACTGAATTCAACCCTGTCTATGCAGGCCACCAGCCACTTCGGCCATCTCGCTAAGCCGTTGTTTTTTTGGTGTAATCCCTGCCTTCCGCCCGCCGGCTGTCGTGACCGTTCGAGGGCACTGCCGCAATGTGGGCACCAATCTCCAGCCCGCTGGTCGTCCATACTCCCGCAATTCAGTGATTTGCCGTGCTAAGTCTTTGGCGAGCTAAATGCTTTGATACGGCTGCGATGCACCGGTGGCTGAACGGCTTCGAGCGGCAATTCCGGCAGAGCTACCGCGGCATAAGAGGTCAAGTAGGAACAAAGGAGTCAACATGTACGCCACAAAGGCAGTCAATGGCGTCCCCACGATCCACCGCAATGGACAAACCGTTTTGAGTGTCTGCGACCAAGATTGGGAGTTTGGAGACTGGCTATGCGCGCTCCTCAACGAACTGGGCCACAAGTCCGAATTGCTGCTGAACCAGCACGGCCGGGAATCAGTCAATCCGATCGATAGCGCCTTCAGAAGGACGGTACAGCATGCCTGATATCAAGACAGCCCCCACGATTTCGATCGTTGTTCCTTTTCATAATGAGGAACCTAATGTCATCGAACTGTATGGCCGCCTGCAAGGCGTCATGGAGGAGCTTGGTCGCAGTTACCAGTTCGTCTTTGTCGATGATGGCAGCAGGGATCTGACTTACAAGTTGCTGAAGGAACTCGCCGAAATCGACCCTCATGTAGTCGCCGTTCGGCTGCGTCGAAACTTCGGCCAGACCGCAGCGCTCGCTGCTGGGTTCGCGCACAGCACTGGCGAATATGTGA
>JBKQID010000043.1:0-235589 GCA_052148475.1 Candidatus Sulfotelmatobacter sp.
TTCGGGACCAGGGGGTCGGAGGTTCAAATCCTCTCTCCCCGACCAATCTTTCTCTTGCCCATTCAGTCGGTTACGGGGCTTCAGCGGCTTCCGATTGATCCCTCTTTTTCGGTGCATTCGGTACAACTGAGGGCAATTCGAAACCGAATCCGCTTTTTCCTGCCCACATTTTGCGAAACGGAACGGGCTCTCTGATCTTGTCATCGAGGTCGTTCACGCGGGGCGGGGCGGGTTGAGGTTGGTGGGGACTTTGCGTTGGAGGCGCAAACAAAAAACCCTCTCCCCGGTCATTGGGGAGAGGGCCGTTGGAGTCCTAACGTGTTTTAGTCGTCGTCGTCAGCCTTGGCAGGTGCCGGACGATTGAATTCGCTTGGGGGACGAACGGTCTTCTCGCCGGGATAGGGCCGTGTAAACCCGGTCGACATGTACCAGTTCAAGTGGTTGACGGTGTCCGGGTCTTCGGAGTCGGGCTTGGTCAGTTTTCCGGCGAAGATTTGCGCCTTCTTCTGGAGCCAAGCTTCCCTCAGGGCCTTAACCTTGGGGCTGCTCTTGGTTTCGGCTGTGGCTGCGGTTGTTGTAACGCCCTGGTCGAGTGGGACCTGGTTCGGCACGTGCGTCCACGGCAGGAAGTTATCCGCGGGCGGCACGCCCTTGACGAAGTCCGTCCGCATCGGCGACGCCACGAGGTCGAACTGGTTCATGGGTGGCAGACCGAGGATTTGCTCGATCGTCCGCGTCATGTTGACCTGCGTGTAGTAGGTATGGTCGGTGGGTCCGTTCTGCACGGCGTATGGGCTAACGATATAGCCAGGGCTGCGATGACCGTCGACGTGGTCGACGCCGTTCTGCGCGTCGTCTTCCTCGATGAAGATCGCCGACGTTGACCACACATTGCTGTGGCTGATGTAGTCGATAATGCGCCCAATGGCCAAGTCGTTATCGGCCTGTTCGGCGTTCGGAGTTGGCGGGCCGCCGGTGTGGTCGTCCATAATCCACAGGATGCTCAATGTGGGCACGGTACCGGCCGCGACGTCATTCTGGAAGTCCTGATTCCAGATGTCGACGCGGAACTGGTCGGGGATGCCCAGATCGAACTGCGGGAAGTTCTTGATGAGGTGCAGATACACAGCCGGGACAGAGGACTCTGCCTGGACCGTGTTCTGATAGTACAGCGTGGGCTCAAGCCCAGCCTCGAATTGCAGCGCGTCGTTGTAAAAGTCGCTCCAACTCGGCTCGCTGGTCGATCCGTTCGGCTGCAGGAACGTATCGCCCTCGACGTATTCGCCGTAGATCTTCAACGACAGACCGGCGGCCGCCGCTTCCGAGAACACGAAGCCCTTGTTCTGGTAGGCAAGAGCGTCGCCGGCGTTCCCGCCGGGATAGCTGCGGTTCCAGTCCGGCGACTGGATGTCGTCGGCGTAGGGCGCCATGCCCTCGGTGATCCACTGGTGACCGTCCGCCGATTGCCGGCTTGGGTCGTAGAAGTTGTCGAGGAGAGGGAAGCGCTGCACCAGTAGGTGCGCGTTCGGAGTATCCTGGCCGCCGAATACCGCCAACGATGCGTCGCCATTGCCGGCGGCCACGTCGCCCAGAATCTGATCGTAGGTACGGTTTTCACGGACGATCAGGAACACGTGCTTGATCAGCGATGGATCGCCGATCTTGGCCGGGATTGCGACCGGCTTGGTCTTCGGGCTGCCGCCGCTGGCAGACGCGATGTTTTGCGCCAGGTCCCAGTGGTTGTTGGTGAAAACCTGGCTGGTCCACGCCGCCAAGGTCGTGCTGCTCGGTACGGGGACGATGCTGACCGTGCCATTGTCCTGGTGAGTGTTGTAGCCGCAGACGCCATGGTCGCACTCGTACGAAAGACGGGTGCCGATGCCCTTGTCGTTGGCCACGATGAGCGTGTCGTTGGCCTCATCCAATACGACCGAGGCCGGAGCATAGGCTACCGGGATCATGCCTAAGACGGGACTCGTCGCGTTCTTGCTGAGGTCGACCACCGCGATTGCATTGGCGTTATAAAGCGCGACGTAGGCAACCCCATTCTTGCCGTCGACGGCAATCGAGTTGGGCGCGGCGCCATAGGCCGATTCGCCTGCGCCGGGCACTCCGATCGGCAGCCCAACATTGATCGTCCGCCTCACTGTGTTCGTGGCTGTGTCGATCACCGAAATGGTGTCGCTATAGGTATTGGCGACCAGCAGGTTGTCACCGTAGAGCGCCATCCCGGTCGGGTGCAGACCGGTCGCGATGGTCGCTGTGACCGTCATCGTGGGTAGATCAACCACCGAAACGGTGCCGGTGATCGCGGCGCCCACCACCGGGTCGGCGACGATTTCAGTGCCGGCGGAATAGATCTGGAAGTCCGCCTCAGTAGCGGCCCGGCCACCCTCGTTGCTGACGTAGGCGGTGGTGCCGGCTTTGTCGATCACGATGCTGTGCGGCGCGTTGCCGACGCGAATCTGAACACCTTGCGCCGGCGGGTTCGCGGTCAGGTCGATCTGAGTGAGCGTATCGTTCTGGTTCAGCAGAGCATAGGCGCTGGTGCCATCCTTGGAGAACGCGATGCCGCCAGGATAAGAAGTGTACGGATTGTAGAACGTGGCGCAGGGTCGGGCGTAGGGACCGATCGGGCTGTTGGGAAAGCAGGCGATGAAGGAATTGTTGGGCGGCACGCTGATCTGGGCGTCATCTTCCAGCAAGCCCTCTGGAGTGACCTTGGTGAGGGTGACGTTGCTGCTGTCCTGGCTGAAAATCAGGTATTTGCCGTCCGCCGAATAGGCTATGCCGCTATAGCTGCCGCTCGAATCCTCTCCAAACGTGGCGTAGTCCTGCAGAACAGTGCCGGTGTTGGTGTCGAATATCTCGACCGCTTCCGACGCGCCCATGGTGAGGACAGCGGCGGTGTGACTCTTGGGGCTTGGGTTGAGCGCGATAGCCTTGGCGCGCACCCGGATGCCGAGGTCGACTTGAGTGCCGGCTGGGGTGATGATCTGGCCATCGCTGACGACCCACGATCCGTTCTTCTGCGGGCCCGTCACGTAGGTCGGGTACGGCTTGGACTGGCCAGCGGCGACTCCGGCACACCCCAGCCCCGCAGCCAGCAATCCGGCGAGCGGACGTAAACGGTCGATTCGAGACCTGCTTCGAGACTTATTTCGAGATGCTTTTCGGGACATATACCTTTTCTCCTCCTTGAATTTTTTTCATCACGCAACAGTTAGCAGAGGGGACTCCATAGCGGTTCTCATCGCGTTCCTGAAACTCCAACAGGGTTGGCGCAGGGATTTAGTGGACAAGGATGCCCAGTCTAGTTTTGAGAAGGAGACGCCGACATGACGCCGAGATTACATTCTTGTCATCTCGGCCTTTTGCGCCTTACGGTATCCCGATGCGAACAAAAAAGCCCTCTCCCACCGGGGAGAGGGCCGTTGCAAGTCGGAACGTGTTTTAGTCGTCGGAATCAACCTTGCTAGGTACCGGCCGGTTGAAGTCGCTCGCGGGGCGCACCGTCTTCTCGCCGGGGTAGGGGCGCGTGAAGCCGGTGGATTCGTACCAGTTGAGGTGGTTGACGGTGTCCGAGTCTTCGGAGTCTGGCGTGTGATATTTGCCACCGAAGACCTCGGCCTTCTTCGCCATCCATCCAACCCTGAGAGCCTTAACCGCAGGGCTCTCAGTCCGGACGGATTGAAACTTGACCGCAGGAGCCACAGCGGGCGCAGGGCACGAGGGGATGGCGGTCTGAGTTGGAGTCTGGCTAACGCCCGTGGTCAGCGCGAGCGCGTTCGGAACGTGCGTCCACGGCAGGAAGTTGTTCGCCGGGGGGTTATCGAGGAAGAGCGTCGCCATCGGCGAAGCCACGAGGTCGTTCTGGTTCATGGGCTTCAGGCCGAGAATCTGCTCGATGGTGCGGGTCATGTTGACCTGCGTGTAGAAGGTGCTGTCTTCGTAGGAATCACCCGCTTCCTCGGAACTCGCCTGGATGACGTAGGGGCTGAAAATATAGCCCGGGCTGCGGTGGCCGTCCACATGGTCGACGCCGGTCTGCGCGTCGTCTTCCTCGACAAAGATCGCCGAAGAGGACCAAATGGGGCTGTGGCTGATGGCGTCGACAAAGCGTCCAAGGGCCAGGTCGTTATCGGACTGCATGGCTTGCGCGCTCGGCGGGCCGCCGGTGTGGTCGGAACTGATCCACATGAACTCCAACTGCGGCACCGAGTTGTTGTTGACGTCGTTCTGGAAGTCCTGATTCCAGATATCGAAGCGGAACTGGTCGGGAATGCCCAGGTCGAACTGCGGGTAGTTCTGGACCGTGTGGTTAATCAGGTTGGGGAGCGGGGAGTGCGAGGCGACCGTGCTGTAGTTGTAGAGCTGGGGTTCGGCGCCGCACTCGTAAGCGGTTATGTCGTTGAAGAAGTCGATCCATAGTGGCTCGGTGGTCGACAGGGTCGGCGTCAGGAACGAGTTGTACTCGATGTACTCGCCGTAGTTCTTAAACGAAACGCCGGCCTTTACAGCCTGGTCCCACAGGTGGCCGGCCTTCTGGTAGGCAAGGGCCTCGCCGCCGTTGGAGGGGTAGTCGCGCAGCCAGTCCGGCGACTGGATGTCGTCGGAATAAGGAGCAATGGCCTGCGTGATCCAGTTGTGACCGTCGGCCGACTGGCGGCTCGGGTCGTAGAAGTTGTCCAAAATCGGGAAGCGCTGCAGCAAGGCGTGCGCGTTCGGAGTGATCGGCGTAGCGCCGGCTGCGGAGCCGTCGCCGAAGACTGCCAGGGTGGCGTCGCCGTTGCCGCCGGCCACGTCGCCCAGGATCTGATCGTAGGTGCGGTTTTCACGGATGATCACGAAGACGTGCTTGATCAGCGAAGGGGAACCGATCTTGGCAGGGATCGCGACCGGCGCGGCACTCTTGCTGCCACCGGAAGCAGCCGTGATATTTTCCTTGAGATCCCAGTGGTTGTTCTGAGTGACCTGTGTCGTCATCGCCGTCAGGGTCGAACTCGCAACGGGAACGGGAACGATGCTCACAGTGCCGAGATCCTGGTGGGTGTTGAAGTCGTACACGCCGAATTCCTTTGCGTACGAGTTTTCGAACGTATTGGTTGGAGGCGCTGCCACACCGAAGCCCGCGGTGCCGAGGCCCTTATCGTTGGCAACGAGCAGCTCACTGTCCGCCGCGTCCAGCACGACCGAGCTCGGCGCGTAGCCGACCGGGATCAGGCCAGAGACGGTGCCGCCGGGTAGGTCTACCACGGCAACCGCGTTAGCATTGTAGAGCGCGACGTAGGCAATGTTGTTCACGCCATCGACGGCGATCGAGTTCGGCCCCACACCAACGACTTGACCGGACACTTTAATCGGCAACTCAAGGTTAATCGTCTGCGTCACCGTGTTGGTGGTCGTGTTAATCACCGAGATGCTGTCGCTATAGGCATTGGCGACCAACAGGTTCTGGCCCCAGAAGGCCAAACCCGTCGGGTGCAGACCGACCGTGATGGTTTTGGTGACCGAGCCAGTGGACAGGTTCACCACCGAAATGGTGCCGGTGGATGTGGAGCCAGTCGGATACTCGGCCACGACCGGGGTGCCGTTCGAGTATCCCTGGAAGTCCGTCGATTTAGCAATTCGTCCGGCTTCGTTGGAAACGTAGGCGGTGCTGCCATCCGCCGAGATCACGATGCTGTGCGGGACATTCCCGACGCGGATCTCCGAACCCTCCTTCGGCGATGACTGGGTCAGGTCGATGCTGGTTACCGTGTCGTTGTTGTCCAGCACTACCCAAGCAGTATTGCCATTCGGCGAGAGCGCGATGCCCAAGGGATAGGCAGTGGGTGCACCGTCTGACACAAGCGAGACGGTCTGGCCGCAGGGGATTTCAATGCTGCCTGTGGTTCCCGGAGGGCTGCCCGAGGGGGGCGTCGCCGCAGCATGGTACGGGAAGCAGTTAACGGTGGTCAGATAGCCGCTGCCGTTGACGTCCAGCGAAACGCCGACCTGGGCGGAGTTTGAGAGCGTGCCCAAAACCGGATCGACGCTGGCGATAGCAACGTAGGCTGGCCCGTAGTAGCCGTCCTGGCTGAACAGCAGCTGCAAGCCATTCGCCGAATAGGTGATGCCGACGGAGCTGCCGCTGTTGTTGCCGAGCGGTGGGTTGTAGTTCTGCACGACAGCGCCGGTCAGGGTGTTGAAAACGGTAACGGATTGTTGCTCGCCCATCTGAAGGACGGCGGCGGTGTGCGTGCTGCTATTCGGGTTTAGCGCGATGGCCTTGGCCCGGGTCCTGATGCCCAGGTAGACCTGGGTGCCGGCCGGGGTGATGATCGTGCCATCACTGACGACCCACGGGTAGGACAGGGGCGCCGAGTAGGTCGGGCCCGTCGATGCGTTCTGGTTTTGGCCTACCTGGTAGGTCGGGAACTCTGTGGACTGCGCCACCGCGGAAACGCTTAGAGCCGCTGCGAGCAGGCCGACGAACAGAGGCAGACGCCTCGTCCAATACTTATTGCTGGATTTTCGGGACATTATGCTCCTCCTCCTGGTTCTATCCCAGGAGATTCCATATTCGCGGCGCGGGGGCGACGCCAGCATGACAGCGGGATTACATTATTGTCATCTTCGAGAGGAGACGGGCACACCGCTTGTGGCCACTGAAGCGGGCGCCAGTTGGAACAACGCCGAATATGCCGGCTGGATGAAGCCTGCCGGCGTGTCTGCCACCCAGATCGACGCGACGCGTGTAAAATGTCTAGCGTTAAGAGTGTGTCTGGAGGTCCGCAGCGTGTTCATCGTTGCTGCCACCCGTGCTCTGCAGCATGCACTTGTTGTTGCCGCCCTCTGCGGGTTCGCCTGGCCGCAGACTATGACTCGGTTGGATCGCGAGCATGCGCAAGACATGCTGCACGTCGTTGGCGACGAGATCAGGAAGCACTACTACGATCCCAGGTTTCATGGGCTGAACTGGGACGCCACGCTTGAAAACGCCAAGCAAAAAGTTGAGACATCCAAGTCGATGAACGCGGCATTGACCTACGTAGCGGCTGCGCTGGAACCCCTCAACGATTCGCACACGTTTTTTCTGCCTCCGCAGCATGTCACTCGCCCAGACTACGGGTTCCAGTACCAAATGGTGGGGAGCCGATGCTTCGTGACCCGCGTTCGTCCCAAGAGTGACGCCGAGCGTAAGGGTTTAAGGGTGGGCGACGAAATTCTCACCCTCAACGGGTACAATGTGACCCGCGACGCAATCTGGAAAATGCAATATGTGTTTTCCGTCCTGATGCCGCAAGCCAGCTTGCGTTTGCTTCTGCAGGATCCAGAGGGAAACCAGCGCAAACTGGAAATAGCGGCCAAGGCTGTCTTCGGGAAACAAGTCCTTGATCTCACCCTCAGCGGAGGCAATGACATTTGGGACATAGTGCGCGAAGAGGAAGACCGGGAGTATCTTAGCCGCGCCCGCTACCAGCAATTCGGTACGCATTTAATAGTTCTGAAGGTTCCTGAGTTTTTTTTCAGCCAGCACGAGGTCGAGGGCATGATCGAAACGGTTCGCGGGTATGACAAGCTCATTCTGGACTTGCGCGGCAATCCCGGCGGAGCCGTCGAGACGCTCAAATATCTCGTGGGAGGCATGTTCGATAAGGATGTGAAAATCGCCGAGCGGGTCGGACGCAAAGAGAAAAAACCCGAAGTCGCCAAGAATCTTAAGCACCCGTTCAGCGGCGAATTGGTGGTGTTAGTGGACTCGGAATCCGCCTCAGCGGCCGAGCTGTTTGCCCGCGTCATTCAGCTGGAGAAACGCGGCACGATCGTCGGCGACCGTAGCTCGGGCAGCGTAATGGAAGCCAAGCACTACGATGAAAGATTGGGTACAGATAGACTGATCTTCTACGGAGTATCAATCACGGAATGGGACCTCATCATGAGCGATGGCAACAGCCTTGAGCACGTGGGAGTGACTCCAGATGAAAGTGTGCTGCCCAGCTCTCAAGATCTCGCAGCAGGTCGCGATCCGGCGTTGGCGCACGCCGCGCGGTTGTTGGGTGTGACGGTCACGGCCGAAGACGCCGGCAAGGCCTTTCCCTATGAGTGGCCGGCAGACTGACTGTTGTAGTATCCCCATTACACTCATCTTCCCGCGGCCTGCGTTTTCCGGTCAGGCGAGTTGCTTTGGCGAATCACGACCCGGCGACATCCGCGTCCGGTTCCGACCCGTCGTCAACTTTATCTAACATCTTTAATTTTTATTTAACGTCATTTAACGTCGACGAGCGCGCGCAGGGGACCCAGCCAGGGTTCGTAACGTCGCCAGCGCGCGACCGAGGTGCGATAGATCGGCTGCCGGGTTTGCCACTTGCTGGGGGTCTTCACCGCCCGCGGATTGGATTCGGGGCGCAAGCAGGCGTCATGCCACGCCAGGCCGCAGGCCGCGATGATCCGCCGGATGCCTGGTTCGGGTTCGCGGGTCAGTTCCTCGTAATCGACTTCGAGGAAGCGATCCGCCGGCAGCACGCTCCGCCAGTGCTCGACGAGCCGCTCGTAGCAGCGGTAATACATGACCAGTTCCTCACCCCCGGTCGGAAACGGCAGGCTCGGATTGAAATGAGTTTGATGGATCGACAGCGCCGTGTCGACCGCAGCGCGCCGGCAATGGATGATGACGGACCGCGGGAATGCCAGGTGGATGAGCCCTGCCCAGAGGAAGTTGAAGGGCATCTTGTCGGTCACGCGCGCCGCCTTGGGCGCCATCGTACGCAACACGCGGAGATAGTCTGCCGCCGCTTTGGCTAGAAACTCCTTGGCGGCGAAGGTCGTCTCGTTCCCGGCCGAGCCGTTCTCGGATGCACCCGAGCGGTGCCACGCCGCTCCGCGCTCGTTCCAGAAATTCAACTCGCCGCAGGCCCCGACCTCGGGATGCATGGAAACGATCTGTTCGACCAGAGTTGTGCCGGATCGCGGCATGCCGATGATGAGCACCGGCGTGGCATCGCGACTGCCGAGTTCTGACGCCTGCGCCATCGATTCCGGTGTGCAGCTGGCAATCAGGCGGTCGACTTCGATGGAGAATGCGGCCGAGTCGAACGACCCAAAGCCGCGCCGGACAGCGTCTGCGGCGTCGAAGTGCTGCATGGCCAAGGCGTAGTCGCCACGGTCGTCCGCCGCCTTGCCGATCGCGAGATGAAGCCGCAGCAGTTGCGCCGCTTCCAGCCCCGGCGTGGCCAGGGCGGCTTCCATCCGTCGCAGCAGGGCGTCGCCATCATCATCGCGGGCGACGCCGCGACAGCGGACCAGATCATAGTAGCTTCCCGCCAGCAGCGGCGCGATCGCGATGGCGCGTTCGAAACATTCGCGGGCTTCGTTGAAACGGCCGAACTCGGAAAGAAGATTGCCCAGCAGATCATGCGCCATGGCGTTGCCCGGATCGCGCGCCAGCGTCTTTCGCAGCACCAGTTCGGCTTCCTGATTACGATCTTCGATCAGCAGCGCCCGCGCCTTGCCCAGGCGGCCGAAGCTGGTGTTACCGCCAGTCGCCGCCGCGCGGCGGAAACATCCGATCGCCTCTTCCAGATGGCCCAGGGTGAACACCAGGGCGCCGGCGCGGAACCACGCTTCGGTCAGGGATGGGAGCAACTCCGTGGCGCGGTCGTACGCAACGATCGCCTTGGCGATTTCGCCTTGCTTCTCCAAGGCGATTCCCAGGCGGAAATATGCATCGCCGTAGCGCGGGTCGGTGGCAACAGCCCGCTGCAATGTCGCGATGGCATCCGGCACGCGGCCGACCTCGAGGTAAGCGAGGCCGAGGTCGTGCTCGATGATGGCATTCGACGGCTGCAGGAGCGCTGCATCGCGCAACGGCGCGATCGCATCGGCTGGTCGCCCGGCCCTGAGCATCTCCGTGGCGAACGCCAGCAGAGGCGCCACCTGCTGCGGCGCGGCTGGGTTGGGATACTGGGACATGGCGCGAACCTGGCGTGGAAGCTGTAGGGGCTTAGATCCGAATTCCGAAATCGCATTGCGAATCGTGGTGATCTCAAGCAAGAATCTGTGATCGAGAGTGTGCGCAATTTCGCAACAGGTCTTGGGCCGCTTTCAAGTTCAACTTTCTCGATATTTTCGGGAAAACGCAATACATAATAGTAGCTGTGGATTGTTTTTCATCTGATATTCACATTTGATTAAACTCTCCGCAATCATGCGCCTGTAAAAGTTAAGGCTTACAGGTTGAGCCAGTTTTCTTGAAGTTTCTGCCAGAATCCAAAGTCACAGCGATCCAAGAGAAATCTGTCCGATGACGACTACCTCAAGAACGAAAGCTCTCCGTCCCATTACTGCCCCACGAGTTCCGCTCACTTCCCGGCTGCTGCTCGCCGCATGGTTCGTGCTGGCGAGCGTACTTTTGTTGCCGGCGCAGAATGCTGTGCTGACCGGCGCCATCGGCGGTCGCGTGACCGACAAAACCGGAGCGGTTGTGCCGGGAGCGACCGTGCTGGTGCGGAATCTTGCGACCGGCGTACAGCAGTCCGCGATTGCAGATCACGCCGGACTTTACCAGTTTCTGGCTCTGATGCCGGGAACGTATTCGGTCACGGCCACGGGAAAAGGCTTTCATGATGCCGAAGCGCTGGTGCGGGTGCTGGTGGGAAACGTCACCTCGCAGGATCTCGGGCTGGAAGTGGGTGTCGGCGGCGAAACGGTAAAAGTCAGCGGAGCGATGCCACTGTTGAGGCCAGCGGAATCCTCGGCCAGCACCGTGCTGGACCGCTCGTTCATTGACGAACTGCCGCTCAATGGACGCCGCTACACCGACTTCACCGCGCTGACTCCCAATACCAGTTATGACGGCGATACCGGCCTGATCAGCATCGCTGGGCAGCAGGGCGGAGAAGACTCGGGCTACGCCAACGGAAATGGGTCCACCGCGTTCACTGTCGACGGCACCAACGCCACCAACAATTATTTCGACGACATCATCGGGCGCTATCGCATTCCCTACTTGTATGGCGAAGAGGCGATCCAGGAATTCCAGGTTTCAATCAGCCCGTATTCGGCGGTTTATGGCGGTGGGGCGGGATTTGTGAACGCTGTGACTCGTTCGGGCAGCAATACCTTCCACGGCAGCGCCTTCTATTACAACCGCAACTCCGCGACCGGAGCGAACGACGCTCTCGATGCGGCGGCCGGTCTTCCGAAACCGCAGGATAGTCTGCAGCAATTCGGCGGCGGCGTGGGCGGGCCCATCGTCCGTAGCCGTCTTTGGTTCTTCGTCGATTATGAGCAGCAATTGCGCAGCGATCCATTTTCCGTGATCAACCAGGCGTTGGACGCCAACCAGCCCGGTTTCTTGTCCTCAAACTTCGGCATCCCGGATGGGACGGCGCTCCCGGCGCCTAACGGACCATTGCCTATCCCCGGCACCGACACCGCGCCCGATGCCAGCAATCCGGTGTACCTGCAACAAGTGTCTAACGTCATCAACGGGTTGAATTTGAATCTGGGCAGCCGCACCCGCAGGCGTAACGATCTGGTGATTACGCCCCGGCTGGATTACCAGGCGGGTTCGCGCGACGGCTTGTTCCTCAGCATGAACTTCAACCATTTCAACTCGCCCGGAGGCGTGATTACCGACCCGACCGTGGGCAATTATGGCCTGCAAACCCTGGCCAATGCGGACGTGAATACGTCTGAGACCAGCATGGGATGGACGCATACATTCTCTTCCAGAGTGTTAAACGAGTTCCACGCGGGCACTTCGCAAGATAACGAAACCGCGACGCCCAGCGGGCTGGCTCCCAACACTCCGACCGTCATTCTGGATAGTCCAGCCGCTTTCACGCTGGGCAATGCCGCGTTTTCCGTCGGAAGAGTTTTTGAACGACAGTACTCTGTGGCCGAGCGCGTCGACTACGTGATCGGCAAGCACACACTGCAGTTTGGTTTCGACTGGAGCCGCTCCTGGGATGCGGACACCAATGACGGCGGCGCCGACCCCAACGAGGCGGTCGATTTCGGCTCGCCGCTCGGCCTCTACGAATTTCCCAGCCTCCAGGCCTTCGCCCTGGGACAGTACATTAATTTCAGCCAGGCCGCCGGGGCTCCAAGGTTTTCCTTCTCGGTGCCTTACTACGGGTTCTATGTGCAGGACTCGTTTCGCGCTTTGCCGAAATTAACTCTCGAACTGGGCCTGCGCGAGGACTTCCAGGTCTACCCGCAGCCCGCCGAGAATCCGGCCTTCCCGCTTACCGGGCAGTATCCGAACCAGTTTCAACGCCTGGCGCCGCGTTTCGGATTTTCCTGGCAGCCGGTGTCGAAGACCGTGGTTCGCGGAGGGTTCGGAATGTTCTACACGAACATGAACGGCCTGAACTACCGGAACGCGGTGATCTCGAACGGTCTGGCGACGCAGCAGTCGGAGGTGAGTGCGCAATACGATGGAGGCGCGCCGAACCAGCAGTTGCCGACGTTCCCAAACATCCTTCCGTCGAACTCGCCGTTGTTCCAGGCTGCTCCTGACATCTCGCTAATCTCACCGCAGTTTAGGGTGCCCTACATTTTGCAGGGAAGTTTGCAGATCGAGCGCGAGTTTGGGGACAACACAACGGTGAGTATCGGCAGCATGTTTAATCACGGAGTGCACATTCTCTCCGGCAGCGCTTATGACCTGAACTTGATGCCATTGACGGGCACGGCTAATTACACCGTGTGTCCTCCCAACACGGTCACCCTGCCCTGCGTTGGCCCCACGTACGCGCTGCCGAACATGGACAGTGGGTTGCTTGCGGGCGCGGAGGGCCGCGTCAATCCGAACCTGGGAGAGATTAACGAACTGATCAGCCCGGCGCAGAACTACTACAACTCTTTCTTCGTGCAGCTGCAGCGGCGAATGTCGCATGGACTTTCGTTGCAGGCGTCTTACACGTTCGCGAAGAGCATCATGCTTGACGGCATGGACTTCAATAACCAGTTCGACTTCAGCAATACTCACGCGGCCTCGCTACTCGACCAACGGCATCGATTCACCCTGGCCGCAGTTTACGAGCCGCGCCTCGAAAGCCTGGTCGGTCCGGGCGCCACGCGCACCTTGCTTTCTGGCTGGTCGCTGAGCAGTGTGATGGAATTTTCTTCCGGGCGGCCGTACGCAGGGTTGTTGAGCCCCGCATGCACCACCACGCTGAACAACAATCTCACCACTCCAAGCGACAATGTGGACCTGAGCCAATCGCCAAGTTGCGGAATCGTCTTCAACGGAACGCTCGTTGGCAACAGCAACCTGAACGACTCGGCCTTTAACGAGGACACGGCCAACACCGCGGGCGGTATCAACGGTGCAGGCCCAACTCCGGGAATCGGCCTGAATTCTTTTTACGGACCATGGCTGGAGAGGATCGACGTGGGCTTGGGGCGACGCTTCGAAATCCGCGAAGGCCAGGAACTGGAATTTCAGGCGCAGGCATTCAATCTGTTCAACCATCCCAACTATTACGTTCAGAACGGAGACGGGGTCAACCAGTTGCAATACAACCCGTACGGCGGCAGCTGTGGCGACGGCATGTCGGCAAACCAGAACTGCTATCTGGTGCCGAATTCAGGGCCTGGCAACTTCGGCGCATTACAGGAAATCAGTCCGAACGGGCTTCCCCGGATATTGCAGTTTTCCGTGAGATTCACATTTTAGGCAGGTGCGTCATGAGAATTCTGGTCATTGAAGACGAAGCTAAGACTGCCAAGTTTCTGAAGAAGGGACTGGTGGAAGCGGGGTTCGTGGTCGATGTCGCGAGCGATGGATTGGATGGGTTACACCTCGCTCAGGAATTAGAGTTCGACCTGGTCATTCTCGACGTGATGCTGCCGGGGCTGGATGGCTGGCAGGTCCTGACTCGCTTGCGCCAGGAAGGCCGGCGCGCGCTGGTACTTTTCTTGACCGCACGCGATGCGATACACGAGCGAGTGCGGGGATTCGAGCTGGGCGCGGACGATTATCTGGTGAAACCGTTCGCGTTTTCCGAACTGCTGGCTCGGGTGCGATCGCTGCTGCGCCGTGGACCTTCGCGAACGCAAGAGGCGCTGCGCCTGGCCGACCTGGAAATCGACTTATTGCGCCAGCGCGCCACCCGCGCCGGTCAGCGCCTGGAGTTGACCTCCAAAGAGTTTCTTCTCTTATCTCTGCTGGCGCGGCGCAAAGGCGAAGTGCTGTCGCGCACCCTGATCGCCGAATCGGTCTGGGATATGAACTTCGACAGCGATACCAATGTCGTTGACGTTAACGTGCGCAGGCTGCGCAGCAAAGTCGATGATCCTTTCCCACTCAAATTGATCCATACGGTTCGGGGCGCCGGCTATGTCCTGGAATCTGGGCAGTAGCCTTACTCCGGTCTCACGTCTGTGGGGAACGTTGGCGTTCCGGTTGACAGCCGGTTACGCGCTGGCCGGCTTGCTTCTGGTGTTCGCTGCGACCGCCAGCCTTTACTTTGTGCTGGTCGGCGAGTTGGAAAGAAGCAACGACTTGTTCCTCGCCGACAAGGTGCACGTGCTGCGCACCATGTTGCGCGAGCGGCCCGACGACTGGGATGCGCTGCGGGAGGAAGTCGAACTGGAGTCGGCGGCGCGCCGCTACGAGCAGTTCTACATTCGCCTGCTGGATGAACGAAAGGCCCCGTTGTTAACAACGCCGGGCATGGCCGATCGACTGGACCTGGCGCAATTAGCCAGTCAGACCCAAAGTCACCCCGATCGAACCCTTCGAATGAAAGGCAGGGATGGGCAAGGGTTTCGCGTGACCAGTGTGTCGGCGCCGGTCGGTTCCGCCGGAACTCAAACCGACACCATTCAGATCGCGATTGACGTCTCGCAAAACGATGCGCTGCTGGCGCGCTACCGTTTTTGGTTTGGGGTCATCTTGCTGGCGACCTTCGTCATTTTCCCCTTGGTCGGATACCAGATTGCGCGGCATGGCATTCGTCCGGTGGAGGAAATGGCCACCACCGCGCGCCACATCAGTTCGACGAACCTGCGCGAGCGCATTCTTCCCGAAGGCTATCCGTTCGAGCTAGCGTCCCTGGCCAGCACCTTCAACCAGATGCTCGACCGCCTGGAAGAATCCTTCGAACGAATTTCGAGATTCTCGGCCGACATTGCGCACGACCTGCGCACGCCGGTGAATAACATTCGCGGCGAGGCCGAAGTTGCGCTGGCCCGCGCGCGAAGTGCCGGCGAATATCGCGATGTGATCGAGTCATGCCTGGAAGAAGCGGTGCGACTCTCGGACCTCATTGGCGACCTTCTGTTTCTGGCGCGCGCGGAGAGCCCGTTGGCGCATTTACGCCGCGAGCGGGTGGATGTGGGCGAATTGCTGGGCGGGGTGCGGGAATACTACGAAGCCTCGGCGGCCGACGGCGGAATTTCGCTGACGACGACGGTCGCCGACCAAGCGGTGATTGCCGAACTGGACCGTGCACTTTTGCAGAGGGCGGTCGGTAACCTGGTTTCCAATGCCCTGGCGCATACGCCGCCCGGCGGGAGGGTTGTATTGGGGACAGCCGTTGATTCCTGGAGGCCAGATTCCTGGAAAATGGATTCCTCCAAGCCGGATTCTTCGAGCACGGATCTCTCCAACAAAGATTTCTCGCACGGGGACTCGTCGACCGGGGACTCTTCGATCAGGAATTTTTCCACGATTCGCATCGAAGTCTCCGATACGGGCGCCGGCATTCCAGCCGAAGCTCTGCCCCGAGTTTTTGACCGCTTCTTCCGCGTCGATTCGTCGCGCTCCCAGGGTTCGGGAGGCACGGGCCTGGGGCTGGCGATCGTGCAGAGCATTGCGCAACTGCACGGCGGCAAGGTGGAGATTGCCAGTCAGCCGGGTCAGGGCACCCGGGTCACGCTGCACATGCCGGCATCTTCGTCTATCTCCTCTTCTGTGTCTCTGTCTTCCTCTTCGTCGTCATCCAGCGCAAGATGACGGGGGCAGGCGGCACCGCGCCCTGGTGATGACGAAGGTCTCTCCGGCGGGAAATTCAATCGCGCATTCAGCGCGGCCGATACCTCTGACGCGGTTACTCCGAGCGCAGCGCTTGCATAACATCGACCCGCGCAGCGCGTGCCGCGGGCAGCACCGATGCGACAACCGCGACTGCCATCAATACGACCGCGGCAATGACCACGGGCAAAAGGCCCGGCATTTTGACCTCGCCGAAAAACCTGCTCGCGAGTCGTGCGAGCACGAATCCGACCGCCGCGCCGGCCATCACGCCAGCACCCGCCATTACGGCTCCTTCGGCAATGACACGGGTCAAGAGGTGCCGACGTTGCGAGCCGATTGCCAGGCGGATGCCGAACTCACGAGTGCGCGCACTGACGGAAAAGGCGAGCACGCCCGCCACACCCACGATGGCGATCGCCAAAGCAACCACAGCAAACCCGCCGAACACAATTGTGTTGAGTCGATCGGGAGTGAGCACTTCGGCGCGAATGTCCTCGAGCGTAGCGGCGTGCTCGACGGGTTGGTCAACCGACATCTGGCGCACGATGCGCGTGACAGGCGTGACCAGCGCGTAGGGATCGACACGCGTGTGCACGAACAGCCGGCCGCCAAAGAGGCTCACGCCGTTGTCGGAAAGATTATCCGGCACCTGGCCGAAGGGATGATAGATGGTGAGGGCCGCTCCCGGTAGGACGTGCTCATCATCGACATCAGCGGCGACCCCGACAATTCGGCGCGGTCCTTTGCTCATGCTGATGAAATCCATCACCGGGTCGGTCCACATGATGTGGCGATTGAGGGGATCTTGGCCGGGGAACATCCGCTGCGCGACACTTTGGCTGATGATCACTACAGGCTCGCCACCGCGCCGGTCATCATCGTTGAAGTCCCGGCCTGCAACGATAGGCACGCCGAGCGCCGCGAAAAATCCCGGCGAAACCGCTCGAAACTGTGCCAGAGGATCCTCTTCGTGACTGCTTTTCACGTGACCTTCGCCGCTGAATTCAAATCCCGGACCGACGCCGCCCGCATCTCGCCAAGGCACGCTGGTGCCTTCCGCGACTCCGTCAACTCCCGGCAGTTCCTTGATGCGGCGTATCGCGTCCCGGTAGAAATTGATGATCTGATCCGGAGTTTTGCCATAAGACATCACCGGCATATCCATGGCCAGCACGCGGTGCATGTCGAAACCGGTCTGCGTGGCTTGCAGCGTCAGCAGCGTCTTGATCAGCATACTGGCTCCAGCCAGCAGCATGAACGAGGCCGCAATCTGGGTGACTGCGAAGATCCGCAGCCGCCGGCTCGTCCCGCCGGTGATGCGCACTCCTCCGCTGCTGAGGTTGAACCCTTGCGACGTGTTGGCAGTGGGTAGCCGCGGGACGAAAGCCAGGAGCACGGCCGCCACGATTGCCAGGCTTGCGCCAAGCCAGAGCATGCTCGAGTCAATCTGCATGTCGAGTGCGCGCACTGAGAAGCGCGAAGCGTATCGCGCCAGGACGTTGACCATCGGACTTGCGCTAACCACTCCCAGAATCGCTCCCGCGCCGCAGAGCAGCAAGCTTTCCGCCAGCAGCAGGCGGCGTAACGTACCCGTGCTAGCGCCGAGCGCGGAGCGCACCGCCAATTCCGCTTCGCGGCGCACGGTCCGCGCCAGAATCAGATTCGCCACATTGCAGCACGCGATAATGAACACCAGTCCTGAGGCAGCGAGCAGTACCAGCAACACGGTACGAGCACCCGATGTGATCTCATCGCGCAGCAGCTTCGCTTCGATGCTGAATTGCCCGCCCGCAGGGTACGCTTCGGGGTGATCCTTCTTCATCGCGGAGTATGCCGACCGCAACTCCGCTCGAGCTTGATCGAGAGAAACTCCCGGAGCCAGGCGCCCGAACAATTCCGTCATTCGATGAACCCGGCCAGTGACCATGGTCGCGGAGAGATGATGCGGGCTGGTCACAACGTTTGCGATGAGCTCGGTGTCCGCAGGGTAGGGAACCGAAGGTTCGAGTACGCCTACAATGGTGGCAGTACGCGTATCCAGCCGAACCTGCTTCCCGATCACCGATGGATCGCTGTGCAGCGCCGTGGTCCAGAAGCGGTAGGTAAGCACCGCTGCGCCTGCAGCATTGGGGCCGTCGTCGCGCATGTCCAGCAGCCGGCCAAGCACGGGGCGCAAACCCATCACTTCGAAGTAGGAGCCGCCCACAACGCCGGCGCGAACTTCTCGCGGCTCACCCAGCCCAATCATCGTGAACCCGATCATCGAAAAGTCGCCAAACTCGCTGACCGATTTCACACTGGCCCGCAAGTCTTGGAGTTCGGGCACCGAAAAACGGTCGTTTTCCGCCCCGATGCCAGGCGCGCTCTGTCGAATGTAAATCAGGCGATCTTCGTCGCGGTTTACCAGCGGTCGCAGCAGGACGCCGCGCACAAGCGTAAAGATAGCCGCATTGGCGCCGATGCCGAGCGCCAGCGTGAGGATCACAGCGCAGGCCAGCCCCGGAGTGCGCGCCAACGAGTAGACCGCAAATCGGAGATCGCGAACAAAGGACATGGTTCACCCCTATTCTGCCGAGGTAGCAGCGTGCCTGCCAATTTTAGGGGTCACATTATAAGGGACTTACGAGTATCGGGCTGATAACCCGCTGTCCGTTTTAGGACATTCCTGCCCAAATTCGGACACCGATGAAGGCTCGTGGATCTCGCGCGACCTCTTCAAGCCATGATTGCATGCGTCCAAGCGGATCAATTCTTCACGTAGACAGGCGCCGCACTGCGCGATGGCGGATCGGAAACCGTGCGGATATAGGAAATCAGCGCCTGGATGTCGGACTTGCTGAGCGTGTTTCCCCATGCCGGCATGAGAGCCGATTTGTTGAGAGCCGGGCCGCCGTGGCTGATGATCGCCGCGAGATCGGCGTCGCTGATCTTGTTCAGAGCGTCGCCTTCGGTGAACGGATGCGGCTTGACTTCCAGATTGTCGAAGTTCGAAACGCGCTCGACCGTCGATTCCGGATTGTGGCAGCGCTCGCAGTACAGATCGTTGAGATGGCGTCCAAGCGTCTGCTGGTAGCCGAGGGCGATCTCTTCGAGCTTCAGTTCCACTTTCTTATGTGACTTATCCGCGGTGGAGGCGACGATTTCATAGCGCCCAGCCATGCCTCCAAGAGACACGCTGGTGGTGACCTGCCCGCTGGAATCGGTCAGGCCGTTGGGAGGATCGAAAGCAACTCCGGGTGCGGCGGAGAATTCGACGAGCACTCCGGCGACGGCCGTTCCCTGCTCATCGTTTACCTGGACGACAACAGGTTGCGGCAACAAGCTGCCGGCTTGCGCGATCTGCTTGCCGCCGCTGGATTCGACAATGGCCGCTCCGAAGGCCGTGGGCTTGGGCAGCGGCGCCGACTCCGTTTTACGCGAGCAGGATGCCGCCAGCAGCGCGATGGAAAACATAAAGACGGCTGGGAAGCAGCGGTTCATCTCTTGGCAACCTCCTGTGCGGGTGCCCCATTTCTCGCGTCTTTTGCGAGAAGTGGGGACTTTCCCCCGCCCTTCTGCGAAATCAGGAACGCAGTCAATGCGCGCGCATCTTCGTCGCTCATGCCGCGATTCGGTTCGATCGTGCCCGGGCGCAGGGATTGCGGATTTTTCATCCACTGAAAAATCCAAGCCGCAGTCAGGCGCGAGCCAACGTGCGTCAACGTCGGCCCGATGTAACCTTTGTCGGCCTTGTCGAGAATGTGGCATCCCTGGCACGAATACTTTCCGTAGAACAGTTGCTTGCCGAGTTCCACCTCGCCTTGCGAATATCCGCTCAACGGCATGGAGTCGCGGTCGATCGCCGGATTCTGATAGACAGTCATGATGTAGTCGGTGAGTTCGTTCACCTCGCCGTCGGTCAAATTAAATCGCGGCATGCGGCGAATCAGCGACGGACGGAGCGTGCCCGGATTCTTGAAGAACTCGACCAACCACTCGCGTTGTACCGAACTGCCTTCCCACGTGAGATCGGGCGCCATATCTCCGCCGTGGCCGCTGATGCGGTGGCAACTGAAGCACGCCAGGTCGGTCATCAACTTTCCGGCTTTGCCCGCGGGCTGGTAATCCGATTCGTGCGTGGTCGCGACGGCGAGCGACGGCGGCAACGAGTTCGAACGGTCGTTGAGCGAGAGCAGCGCGGTCGTCAGCGAGTCGACCTGCGCCGGCGTGAAAGTGTATTGCGGCATCTTCAAGCCCTGGCCGAACGCGCGCGGCTGCTTGATTTTGGTGGCGATGTAGTCAGGCAGCGTGTGCTGCATGCCCGGCAGGAAAACCAGTTGAGTAACCGGCTTGCTGCCGATGCGGCTGAGTTCGGGAGCGAAATTCTCCGGCTTCTTGATGCCCGCGATTTCGTGGCACGATGCGCAGCCGTAATCGGAAACAAGGCGCTTGCCGTGCGCGATCTGCTCCGGCGTTGCAGCCTCGAGATGCACGCTGGCAAGGAAATCGGAATCGGACTTGGCCAGAAGGAATCCGGAGAGCGTCGCGACTTGCCCATCGTTCAAGCGATAATGCGGCATTCCCGTGCCTGCGTCGTAAGCGCGCGGATTGCGAAGCCAGGCCTGCAACCACTCCGGCTTGACCTTGCTTCCGACCCGTGTCAATTCTGGGCCCACATCGCCGCCCACCATATTTCCGGCGGCGTTCTGCACGGCATGGCACGAGGCGCAGAAAGATTCTCCGTAGAGGCTCGCGCCCGCGGCGGGATCAGCCGATGCCTTCGCCGAAAGCGTGGCTGCATCTCCCGCCTGAGGCGTGCTGTTGGCGATGAGAAACGCGGACATGTCGCGCGCGTCGTCGTCGCTCAGCTTGAAATTCGGCATGGTCGACGTTGAAGCGTAGGCCTGCGGATCTTTGAGCCACGCGAAAACCCACTCGCGCGTGGTCTTGTCGGCGATGTGCGACAGCGACGGCGGATCGTCATCGGCCTTCATCGTCGTGCCGTCGGGCAACTTCACGGTGTGGCAATGCACGCAACCCTCGCGAGACAGGAGGTTGCGTCCTTGATTCAGCTGCGGCGTGCCGGGAAGTGGACCACGGTGACACTCGCCGCACGAGGACTCGATGTACTTGGCCGGCAGGATCGGTTGCTCCCATGCGAGAGTGCTGTTGTGGGCTTCGCTGAGCGTTGTGGCCGCGCCCTGACCGCGATGGCACACCGTGCATCCGAGCTGATCGAGTTTGTGCGGAATCACGGGATGCGTGCGGAACGGCTGCGTCGAAACATCAGTGAGGCTGGTTTCTTTAAGACCAACGTGGCAACTGGTGCAGCGGTCGACCACCCCGAGTTCGGGGAGCCAGATCTGTTGGATGCCGCCCTGGAAGTGCCGTTGCAGCGTGTTGGCATCGCTGCGGTTGCGGATCATCCGGAGATAGCCGTGCTGGTAGTGCCGCCACTGGCTGAAGAAATTCTTCGCGGGAGCAATCGCCAGGGACGCGAGGAAAATAAGACTCACCACGCCGAACGCGCGTACGCTGTCCCCGAACAATTTGTGACAGAGCAAGGTAAGTTTTTCTTTCATGAGCGCCGCATTCCTATAAGCATTTTTGTGAACATCTTTATGAACCCTGCCACGGCAAAACGAAGGCCCAGCCCGGCCCGCGGAAAAATGTCCCGATGGCTGTCAGCACCACCAGTTCGAATAAGAACCAGGTCATGACCCAATAAGACAGCGGCCTTCCGGCCAAGTATCGGCGGAACGCCGAAGGCGACTGCGGAGAACTCTGCGCCGCTACCAGCATCACTCCAGCCATAATCAGCGTCGGCACTAGGGCCGCATAAACCTTGAACAGAAGCAGGAACACCGAGAGACCGGTCGCGACCACATAGAAGATGCGCAGGCGCCGCTGGCGGTCCTTCAGGAAAAGTCCGTCCGCTTCAATATTGACTTTGAAGTACGGGATGACGATGAGCGCCATCACTACCAACCCCGGCACCAGCACGCCCGCAACCACCGGCGGAAAGTAGTGCAGCATCTCTTGCAGTCCGAGGAAGTACCATGGCGCCTTCGCGGGATTCGGCGTGTGCGAGGGATCGGCGAGACCCTCAAGAGGGGCGTTGAACAGCAGCGCGATCCACACCAGCACGACGGCCAGCGTCATAACCGCGACGGCCGCGCGGAACAGCACTTCGGGAAAAGTCTGGAGTTGATCTTCGGTCTCGGCCTTCACCTGCGCCGAAGTGCGGCGCGTGATGAAGACGATGCGGCGCGGCGATTTTTTCGCGTTGGAATCGACGCCCGCGATGAAGTCTTTGTCCTTGGAATCGGCCATGACTATTGCCCCTCCTTCGCGGTCGTGGCGCTGGTGGCGGCGCCGATCTGGGCGTTGGCTCGCACCGTCGCAGGTTCACTGTCGTGCGAGTAGAGGCCGCCGTCTTTTCGGATGCGCCAGAAATGGATGGCCACGAAGAACATCGCCGTCAGCGGAAGAATCATGCAGTGCAGCACATAGAAACGCAGCAGCGCGTTGGCATTGACGGCGTTTCCGCCGAGCAGCAGGAAGTGAATTTTTTCGCCGATCACTGGAACAGCCGACGCGATGTTCGATCCCACCGTAATCGCCCAGTAAGCCAGTTGATCCCAAGGCAGCAAATAGCCGGTGTAGCTGAGCAGAAGCGTCATCAGCAGAAGAATGACGCCGATCACCCAGTTGAACTCGCGCGGCGCGCGGTAAGCACCGCGATAAAACACTTTGAACATGTGCGCGAACACCAGAAACACCATGGCGTGCGCCGACCAGCGGTGCAGGTTGCGCAGGAATAGTCCGGAGGAGACGACGAACTGCAGGTCCTTAGTGTCGGCGTAGGCCTGCGGCACCGAAGGGTGATAGTAAAACATCAACGGAATGCCGGTTGCCACCAGGATCAGAAACGTCCCCAGCGTCAGCGTGCCCAGGTACCAGGTCGCGCTGAAACTCAGCATGCGGGTTCGCACCTTGGTCGAGAACAAGTGCAGAAACACGTTCTGCTGGATCGCCAAGGCGCGCTTCAGCGTGCTCGAACCAGTGCCGCTGCGGAAGATCGAGCGCCACACTCGCGTGCCGCGCAGGTCGTCGATATGTTGGTCTATTGTTTTCGCCATGCTGTCTCTGCCACACTGCCTTCGCTCTGCTTTTGTTTTCTAAGTCAGATCCTCACGTATGAATCCTGCGCCAGCGCCGGAACGTCGGTCGAGCGATCCACAAGAAGATCGCCGTCGTCGTTGAGCCAAATGCGCTTCCACGGCAGGGGCCTGGGCGCTGGACCTTCAATCTTCTTGCCGTCTTCGTTGAACTTGCTGCCGTGACAGGGGCACGCAATCATGTTCAACTCCGGCTTCCATGCGGTCATGCAGCCCAGATGGGTGCAGACCGCGCTGAGCGAGAAGTAGCCTTCATCGGAGTGGATGATGTAAATGCCGGAATTCACGTCGATGGTGACGCTGCCCAGCGGATAACGATCGGGCTTGCCCGCGTTGACCACCGGCGACGGCTCAAAAAGCACATTGGGTTCCAGGTACTGATACGCGAACGCCGCCGTGCCCGCGGCCGCGATGCCCAGCGACCCGAGCCCCAGTTTCGCGAAGAATTGACGCCGGTTTACGTCGTTATTAATGTCGCCGGTCTTTTTAGTTTCGTCTTCCATCTTTTCCTCTGCCACGACTGCCTCGTGCCTACTTCTGCAATCCCGCGCCAATCGACGCAATTGAAATCAATCCGGTCGGCTCCGCGGGAATCAGGTTGTACGACTCCATCGTGATCGTGCCCACCGGACATCGCATGGCGCACAGCCCACAGCGGATGCAGCGGGTTTCGTCCTTCAGCATGGCCGCGCCGGTCACCACACCGAGTTCGTCGGCGGCGACTTCGTCGAACTCCACTCCGAACAATTCCCGATTCTCGCGAATGTGCTCCACGGTTTCGGGCTCGAACGCGATCCTGTCGAGCGAGACCAGCTCCAGACATTTCTCCGGACAAACATCGACGCATCCGCCACACAGGATGCACATGCTGCCATCTTCGGGCACGCCTTCGAAGATCGTATTCGTCCAGCAGTGCAGGCAGCGCTGGGCTTCGGCCATCGCCGCGGGCGCGTCATACCCGATCTCCACTTCGGTTACGCCGGTGCGGCGTTCCAGCGGAAGCATGGGCACGGGCTGGCGATTGATGTCGAGGTAGTCGAGCGGCATCGAGTGCCGCTTGAGCACTTCGACTTCGATGATGGGCTCGGGATGCTTCCCACCCCGCAGATATTCGTCAATGCCCACCGCCGCGCGCTTGCCATCGCCCACGCTGTCAATGATCAGGCGCGGCCCAAAGACGCAGTCTCCGCCGGCAAAAATTCCCGCAGCGGACGTCATCAGGGTCTGCGGATTCACCGCGATCAAGCCCCGCGGTGAAAGGTCGACCTTATCCTCGGGCCGAAAGAAGTCCAGCCGCGGTGCCTGCCCGATCGCCATGATGATGGTGTCGCACTCGATCTGGCTCTCGCTGTTCTCGTAAAACGCTGGATTGAATTTCCTGTTTTGATCGAACACCCACTTCGTCTTGAGGGTTTCGAGTGCAGTAACTTTTCCGTCCTTCCCGATGATCCGCTTCGGACCGAGACCGGGATGCATAATGATGCCTTCCTCTTCAGCCTCGACGATCTCTTCCAGAGCGGCGGGCATTTCGTCGCGGCGTTCCAGGCACACCAGATCGACTTCGCGCGCGCCCATGCGCAACGCCGAAAGGGAGATGTCGACCATCTCTTTGGTGGCAACGGCCGAAACATTCTCGTCGGAAGGCTCCAGATCCTCGACTCCTCCGGCATGCTGCTTCACGACTTCGCGCGCCGCCGACCGAGCCACATCCATGGCGACGTTGCCGCCGCCAATCACGATCACTTTCTTGCCGATGGTGAACTTGTATCCCAGATTCACGTTGAGCAGAAAGTCGATGCCCTTATAAACTCCGTCGAGATCTACGCCTGGGATGGTGAGATCCCGGCTGCGGTGCGCGCCCACGGCAATGAGCACCGCGTCGAAGCCCTGGCCGCGCAGCTCGGAGATGGTGAAGTCGCGCCCCGCGGCGTGATTCAGCTTCAGAGTGATGTCGCCGGTCTCGAGAATCTCGCGGACTTGCGCCTCTACCACATCGCGTGGCAGGCGATATTCCGGAATCCCCAAGTAGAGCATTCCACCGGCAACCGGGGCGGCTTCGAAAATTGTGACCGCATAGCCCATCAGCGCAAGATCGTGAGCTGCCGACAATCCAACCGGACCGCCCCCGACGACCGCGACTTTGTAAGGAAGTTTTTTCTGCACGCGCCCTTCATTCACGTTGATGGGGCGCTTCGACTCGGGCCCGTACTTCTCGGTCAGAAAACGCTTCAGGGCGCGAATGGAAATGGGCCGGTCGATTTCGCCGCGGCGGCATGCCGTCTCGCAGGGATGGGCGCAGACCCGGCCGCAGATGCTGGCCAGCGGGTTGGGCTCGCGCGCCAACCGGTACGCCTCTTCGAAGCGGCCCTCGGCAATAAGGCCAACATAGCGCCCGGCATTGGTGTGCGCCGGACATGCCATCATGCAAGGGAAGTTGCTGTGCAGCCAGTCCCCGTCGACCTTCTTGTTTTTGAATCGCTTCAGCATTCGCGGTGGTTCCAGGGCCTCGGCGCAAGCTCAGTGTCTGTTTGAGGTGAGAGATCAGGCTGGGGAGCAGCGCCCAAGCGGAGCCGCTCCCTGTCTCCCGACTCACTTGCTCTTACTTCGTCAAGGTGAAATCTGCCTTGCCCCCGCCGGCCACGGTCACCGGCTTCGATTGATTCTTGGCGCCCTCATGCCATACCACCAGGTTGTAGCTGCCGTCGGGCACGTCTTTGATCTTGTAATTGCCGCTGTCGTCGGTCTCGGCAAAATAAGGAGTTGGGCTGACAATGACGTATCCCGCCATTTCCGGGTGCACATTGCACAGCACCGGCACCACGCCCGCCTTGTCGAAGGTGAAAGATCGCTTCTCACCCTTGGGCCAGGTGCCGAGATTGTGTCCGGCTTTCTTATCGGTACCAATCGCCGTCCAGAAGACGTTGTGCTGCACAGTGTCACTGTTCAGGAAGTCGACGGCCGTGCCCTGTAGCACGACCATGATGTGCGGAACAAACATCAATCCTTTTTGGTCCATGACAGGATGCTCTTTGGGAGCAGGAAAGGTCTTGCCGGCAATGACGTCGACATAAACCACTGAGTGGCCCTTCATGCCGGTCACTTTTCCTTCGATATCGCCGGCCCACGAAGCCACACCCAGCCCACCGATCAGCGCGACGACGGCGAAGGTCTTCATTGCAAACTTGCTGTTCATTGTTTTATTCTCCTCGAAATTGTTGCAAACGACGGCTCAATTGCTGCTAAGAAAAACCTCTGCACTAAAAGCCAATTATCTCTCTAGAAAAAGATCCTGGCATCAAGATAGAGCGTATTGTTGGCACTCGCGTTGCGGCCGAAGCCGTCATAGTTTGTCGCTGCACCATTGAAGCGCGTATAGCCGGTGTATTGGGCCGCGACTTGAAGGTTCTGCCACGGCCAGTAAGAGGCGTTCAAAATGTATCCCGCGCTTCTCGGGTCGCCATTGAAATTGCCAGTCACGGCAGTCCCCGACGGATAAAATGCGAGATCAGACGTCCCGGTTGTATTGAACCAGCCGAACGTCGCCGTGTACTTATTGCCGATGTGATATTCGGCATTGGCCATGACCGTGTTCAAATGGTGCGAACCTTGCGATACCAGACCGCCTGGACCGCCGCCCTGAAACAGCAGGCTCAGCAGATCATTGTTTTCCCGGATGTAGGAAGCCCGGAATGAAAGCACGTCAGTCCTGACGATTGTGCGGTCGATTTGCGTGTCAATTGCCCAGTCCGTGTAGGAATCCGTCGGAATGCTGGCCCCGGAGGGATCGGTGATTTCATTGGGGGTCGAACGCAGGTGCATACCATAAGTTCCGATTTCATACTGGGTCTTTCCTGTTAACTCCTGCCACGCCAGGCGCCAGTACGGAGCGACGCCGCGGATGTTGAAGCCCGCGCCTACGCCTGGGTTTGGCTGCGGTCCGCCCACGTGCTCAGAGCGATACAGGGCCGCGTTGAGATAGAGATGGTTGTCCCACATGCCAAACACGCCCAGTCCAGCTACGTCCTGGGCCAGACCGCCGTTGATGAAAGGATTGGCGTTAGGAGTAGGAGCATCGTCACTAGCGATCCACGGTAAGCCCCACGCTGGCGTGCTGTTCCAAAGGTCCTCGACGGTGGGATTGTTATTGAGATCGATGCCGTAGACCAGTTCCTTGCCCCCCATCTTCGTCTTGTTCGCAAAGCGGATATCCGTGTTGTCGCTGGTGAAGTGATCGTCCTGCGTGTCGTAAGTCACCTGCAAAAAGCTTCCGACGTTGCTAGTCCATGCGCCCGAAAGGAACAGGGAGATATCTTGAGGGAACTCGAAGTTGCCGTTCTGGGTTTGCGGCTGCGCAGTCTTGAGCGAGGTAAAAGAAGTCTCCAGCATGACGGACAGCGGCAATGACGCGAGCAGATCAAGGGGGGCGCGCTTCTTGCCTCCATCGGCTTTTACGGTTTTGGTATCGTCGCCTCGATCGACGTAGCCAGTCAGCTTGAATCTACGTCCGGCAGGGTTGAGTTCCGGAGGGGTGTAGTGGCAACCGCTGCACGCCAAGCCCGTCTGCCGAGCGTAGCTCGGCACCGCCGACACTTCCGGCGGATTCATAGCGGCAAAGAACAGCAATACTGTGATTGGAACTGCCACAAGCAAGGCGATCGCCACTTTTTTCATCTCAGTTCTCCTTAAGTATCTGCCGCTACGCTCTTTAATGTTGTCGCAGAATGTCGAAAAGCCCCCAGGGTTCGGCGGTCCAACCCCCATTTGGTTGAATCGCCTCAAAGTCATGAATTCGAGAGGATGGTTTGCCTCTAGCCTTGTTTCAAGATGGGCCTGATACTATCGGCGGCAGTCGCAGTTTTGCCAGATGTTGAATCACGCATCAGTGTGATTTCGATCACAAATCGGAATACGCCAGGAGCGGCGCACTCCGCGAACCTGGGATTCTTGTTTGGATCGAGATAAGGTGCTGAGCCGTGTTACGGAATTCCGCTGTCCCCGGACGGTCAAGAGATAGAACACAGCAGCAAAAGGACTTAACCCCAAGGCGAAGCAGCGGCCTTAAACTTTGCCCTTTGTCGTTGGGCATTCGACGGACCGATCACCTCTGGTCTGGTTCAAGATCGGCCTGATGCAAGCAACAACCGTACCTGCGCCACCTGTGCTGTTGAATCACTCTTGAACGTAATCTTGATCACAAAATCGTGACTGTCTGATCGCAAGCATGGAAGCCGACAGCTTGCGAGGGATTCACACTACGGGCTACTGGGGGCAGTGGCTGGGCCTTGCGGCCCGACGCCTCGCGCTCACCCTCAAGGACGTCGGCACTGAGGAAATCGTGTCAATGGATTTTCACGAGCCGCAGCCGCAGTTGGGTCGAGGTCGCTTAGTAGGGCCTGCCTTTCTCCGCCCGAAGCAAGAACGACCTGAGACGTGCCAGTCGTTCAATGCAACACAACGAAGGATGACCAACCTTTCTCTTACCCATGCAGTCGGGGTTCAGTAGCTTCAGCGGCTTCCAATTGATCTTCTCTTTCGGTACATTCGGGTCCATGGCAAGTTCTTTCAAACGTCGATGCTTGCGGAGTCGGCGGGTACTTATGTCTGGGAGGCGCGCGCTTCGGCTTCTGAGCGGGATTGCGCTAACAACGGAGCTGCTGGCAGCGGCTCTGCCGGCGCTTGCCGCGAAAAGCGCGAAGCCAGAGTTTGGATCCAATGTCCTGATCTTCAAACCGTCGATGTCGTCGCGAACAATCCAGAAGAAGATCGACGCAGTGTATGCAACGCTGCAGCACAGCGAATTTAGCCCGCAGCGGAAGGCGTTGCTCTTCCTGCCCGGGAGTTATTCCGTGGACGTGCCCGTGGGCTTCTACACCGAGGTGATGGGGCTGGGCGCGTCTCCTGATGCGACGAAGATTGCGGGCAACCTGCACGCGGATGCGAATCATGAGCACAACAACGCGACCACGACTTTCTGGAGAGCTGCGGAAGGGCTGTCGATAGCTCCCACGGGCGGCACGATGCAGTGGGCGGTGTCGCAGGCGGTGTCGTTGCGGCGCATGCATGTGCGCGGCGACCTGGTGCTGCATCAGCATCACGGTTGGGCCAGCGGCGGCTGGATGTCGGATTCGCTGGTGGACGGCAACGTCGACTCCGGCAGCCAGCAGCAGTGGATCTCGCGTAACTGCGATTGGAAGAGTTGGACGGGCTCGAACTGGAACATGGTGTTTGTCGGCGTGGTGCATCCGCCGGACGGAGCGTGGCCTTCCCCGCCGTATACGACTGTGGCGCAAACCCCGGTGGTGCGGGAGAAGCCGTTCCTGCAGGTGAACGCTGCGGGCGAGTTCAGCGTGCGGGTTCCGGAACTGCGCAACGACAGCGTCGGGATCACGTGGCGCGACGGGGAAACGCCGGGCGAGACGATTCCGATGACGCGGTTTTATATTGCGCGCTCAGATGTGGATACGACGGACACCATCAACGCGCAGCTTGCTCTGGGGAAGAACCTGATTCTGACCCCGGGAATCTATGATCTCACCGCTCCGATTCGCGTGACCCAGCCACATACGGTCGTGCTGGGACTGGGTTTTGCGACCCTGCGTCCGATCAGGGGCACGGCGGGGTTGACGACAGCCGACGCTGACGGAATCGACGTTGCGGGAGTGCTCTTCGATGCCGGTCCAACCGAATCTCCGGTGCTGCTGGAGGTGGGGCCGGAGGACAGCCAGGCACGCCATGCCAAGGCCCCGATCACTCTGCACGATGTTTTCTTTCGCGTGGGCGGCGCAGGCGTCGGCCGGGCCAAGGTGAATTTGAAAATCAACAGCAACGACACTCTAGTAGACCATACCTGGATCTGGAGAGCGGATCACGGCGACGGAGTGGGCTGGGACCTGAATACCAGCGAGAACGGGCTGGTGGTGAATGGAAACGAGGTCACGATCTACGGCCTGTTTGTGGAGCACCACCAGCAATTCCAGGTTCTGTGGAACGGCAATGGGGGAAGGACGTATTTTTATCAGTCCGAGATTCCTTACGATCCTCCGAATCAACCGAGCTACTCCAGCGCGCCGGGAGTGAACGGCTGGGCCTCGTACAAGGTGGCGGATGGAGTCACCAGTCATGAGGCGTGGGGCCTCGGCGTCTACAGCGTCTTTATTTATCCGGACGTGCTGCTGACCCGGGCCATCGAGACGCCGGGCCTAGGCAATAAGAGTCCGCAAATACGGTTCCACGACATGATCACGGTTGCGCTGGGCACCCACGGCGTGATCAGCCATGTGATCGATGACGCGGGCGAGGCGACTTCAATCCATCCTCGCGTGACCCCGAAGTTGACGGACTTTCCTTAACCAGCGTGCCCTAACCAGCGTGCCCTGAGCAGCCTGAACTAGAGCCAGAACTAGAAGGTTAGCCGCAACGCAAACTGCCCGATGCGGGGAGTCGGCCCGCGAAAGCTGCCGGTTGTGGTTATCTGCCCGAACGTTGGACCTAAAAGGTTGGTTGCGCCGCTGCCCAGGGTCGGTTGTGCGAACTCGGGATGATTTAAGGCATTGAAAAATTCGGCCCGAAATTCCAGTTTGTACCGCTCCGTGATCGAGGTGGTTTTGGCCAGCGCGATGTCGAGATTGGTCAGCGTTGGACCGCGCAGCAGATTACGGCGCACCCCGTACGTCCGGTCGGCCGGGTTGTGCACCGGATCGAGTTGCGGGAAACACACATTAGGAGAGCCGCCGTCAAAATAATCATTGTTCTCGAGCGGGATGTTGGAAAAACTATTGGGGTCGAAGATGAAGTTACCGGTGACCGCATTGGTCGTGATCTTGCAATAGTCCTGATCGGTAGAAGGGTTCAGAACGGAATTATAGGTGATCTCTTGAAGGGTTCGCACCTTGCGGTAATCAAACGTTCTGATTGGGGCAACCACCGCGGCACGCGAAATTGCCGGATCGCCTGCGCCCGAAGAGCCTGGGTTGCCAGGGTCGGTGTAATCGGGCAACTGAGCTGGAATGTCGAAGGGGAATCCGGTTCGATAGGTAAAGATGGGATAGAAACTCCAGCCTTTGGTGAGGCGCTTCGGACCCCTGGACCACAGACGATCGAGGGGCATATCCCATCCCCCACTGAGGCTGATGCGGTGGCGGACGTCGCTGTCACCGGAAGCATAGAAAAGACGCGGGCTGTAGGTAGGCACAGCATAATTGCGTTGCTCGAAACCGGAGGCATTGTCGATGTTATGGCCGTAGGTATAGGCGAGGGTGTAATAAATCGTGCCCAGGCTGGAGTTCTGGGGCTGCCGCGTCAGGCTCGCCTCTAGCGCGTTGTAGTTCGCCTGGGAGACGTTCTCGAATTCCGGAAGCGCGCCGTAGCAGACCACATTCATATAGCTTCCGCAGTTGCCACTGCTGCTATTGAGCACTCGATTGGAAGAGCCCAGTGACATCGGGTTGATGTCTGCCAGCGACGTCAGTCCACGCCCCGTGCTTCCCACATAATTGGCTTCCAGAACCATATCGGCGAAAAGATTACGTTGCACGCTCAGGTTGTACTGGTAGACGTAAGGAGTGTGCAGGTGCGGGTTGACCAGGAAAATTGCGCCCGAGGTATTGACCGGCAGAAACGGCGTGAAATCAATGTTAGAGGCGGGTGGCTTCGAGGGAAAACTGTTGGGCACTCCCAAACTGATGCAGTTGCCCTCCGCGTCATAATTGCAGGCGTTCTGGAAGGGCTGGCTCATGTATGTCAGAGGCGCCGTCACAGGACAACCGCTGGCGCTCGTACAACTTGGCAGGAAGTCCGGGGAGTTGAAGTAGAGTCCCGCAGACCCCACGAACGGGGGCTGGCCGTTGAACTGAAGATTGTCTTCGCCTTTCAGGATGTCATAGAAAATGCCACCACCGCCGCGCACGCTGGTCTTGCCGCTTCCGGTTGGATCCCAGGCGAAACCGAAGCGGGGAGCGAAGTTTCTCTTGTCGGGGAAGTTGACGCCCGTGGGAGCTCCGGGATCGCCGGGAAACACCAAACCCGGCGGCGCGTTGACAAATCGCTGCGACTGAAGCCCTGGAATCACTGAGAACGAGCGCCCTTGATTGTCATACTTGGGCGAGTTGTATTCGTAGCGTAGCCCCATGGTCAGTACCAGTTTCTTGTTCACGTGCCATTCGTCCTGGCCAAACACATCCGTGCTTTTGCTACGAATGTTGGAAGGCGCCAGAGCGTTTTGGAAGAATGCATCCGGAACGCCGAGCAGGAAATCCGCAAAATCATTTCCTGAGCCCGTGCTCGTGCCCGTGTAGAAATCCAACTCCCCGTTCAAGTAATAACCGTAGACCAGATTTTCCTGATACGGCGAGTACCCAGCCCCGAACTTCCAGTTGTGTTTTCCCCGCGTCCAGGTGAACGCCTCCGTCCAGGAGAAGGTATTTTCGATGTAGCGTGTCGGACCGTTTTCGCTGGGGCCAATCTCGAAGCCGTTGTCCATATAAATGTTGGTCGGCCCGGTGGCCAGGTCGGGAGTGACGCCGGTGACGCCAAGTGCCTGTCCGGTGGGAAGATGGCTCTGCGTGATATCTGAGAGGTAATTGCTGCGATGTGTTACGAAGTGAAATTCATTGACCATGGTTGGCGAAAAAATCCGGGTGTAGCCAAGGTTGACGAAGTAGTAATTGGCTGTGCTGCGACTGCCATAACCGGCTACTGTGGCGAAATCGAGAGGAAAGATGCCGTTGGTGCGGTTGAGCCCAAGAGTGAGGGAAAGTTTGTCTTTCGGATTCAGGCTCAGATCAAATTTCATCGTCAGCTCATTCCGATTGTCCACGGCAGGGAGCGACGCGGAATACAGTCCATTGGGAGAGGTTGGTATCAAGCCGGCGGCGATGTAATTCTTGGCTACGGGATCGAAGTTCGCCGGATTAATTTGGGCATTGCGGGCGCCCCCGTTGGTAGACGCCGCGAAGTACGGATTGGCGGTCAGGAAGGCGACGACGCCCTGATCGGGAGAACCGCCATTGGAAAAGTCCCCATTCAACTCCTGCGGCGTGTAGACCGGGACGTCGTCGTCCGGTATCGCCTGAACCTGCCGTTGTCCCTGGTAGGCAAGAAAGAAGAAAGCCTTGTCTTTGCGGATGGGACCTCCCAGCGTCGCTCCGAACTGGTTGCGCTTAAGGTCGAGACGTGGAAGTCCCAAGCGGTTGTTGAAGTAGTCGTTGGCGTCGAAAGCCCCGTTCCTGATGTATTCGAACAGGCCACCATGGAGCTGATTGGTACCGGACTTGGTGACGATGCTGATAATCCCCCCACCGTTGCGTCCGTACTCAGCCGTGTAATCGCTGGTCAGAAGCCGGAACTCGGCGATGGCGTCGGGATTCGGATCGAGCACGTTTCCGTTACTGAGCAAGTCGTTGTTGTTTCCGCCATCGAGCAGAAACGTCACCGAATCGGTGCGTCCACCGGCGATGCTGTAGTTGCCCGCTCCCGCATTGTCGTCGTTGCTTTCCGTCACCCCGGGCTGCAGCAGGGCCAGGTCCAGCATGTCCCGTCCGTTCAGGGGCATGTTCGTCAGAACTCGTCCTGTGATCGACTGCCCCAGAGTTGGGTTAATGGTTTCCACGGGTGCAGCCTCCGCCCCAACGTCGATGGTCTGATTCTCCGTACCCACTTCCATCTTGAAGTCGATGCGCAGTGCTTGATTGATCAGCAGCCTCTGCTCCGTGCTAGTCACTATGCGAAACCCGGCATGCTTCGCGGTAACCTTGTAGTTGCCGATGGGCAGCGCCAGCAACTGAAAGGATCCCTCGTTGTCGGTGGTTGCGGTGCGCACGTTCTGCGTGGCGGTGTTGGTCACAGTAATCTCTGCCTGGGGGACGACCGCGCCCTGCTGGTCGTAGACCGTTCCATAGATCCTTCCAGTCGCGTCCTGCGCCGAAGATGCCACCAGCGCCACCATCACGACCAACGACATGGAAACCACCCGGTAGAGTTTCATTGCGATTCTCCGTAGTCTGCAAACCTGCCCAGTCAGAATTCCGCCGATCAAGCTTCGATCGAACTTTCAAAATCGAAACGCCGCTGAAAAAGGGAGCGGGCACGGCGATCTCGGCCATGCCCATTACCCGGTTTTCGGCTACTGTCTCGATTTGGCTTTCGCCGCGGATCTTTGCACCGCGGGCAATGCGCTTAGCGACCCTTGCTGTTGGAGCGATCCGAAAAATACACTCTCGTCATTTTCATCTTCGTCCAGCCAGAACAACTGGCCGCCACTAGCTTGATAGATAATTGTGTTGAAATTCACCGGGTCGGCAGCCACGGCTATGCCGAACTTGCTGATTGTGTAGCGCCCGGCGTTGACCGGATCAGGCACTGCCGTTCCCGAGAAGTTCGCGGTATCCGTCCCGTCTGATTGGGTAGCGTTGAAGAAGGCAAAAGGATCGCTGACCAGCCCGGTGGTGTTGCTCAGAGCACCACCCTCAACCGATGCCCGCCCAACAAAGTCGAATTCCCAACCAATCTCGTCCGGGCGGTCGGGGGTGTAGTAAGTCTGCGCTCCAAAGGCATAGCGGCCGGCAAAGCTGGCAGATGAAGTGTCCGTCTGCGGAATCAGGACTCCGGTGCCGTTGAGCGCGCCCGTGGGATTCGCTCCATCCAGGTCCGCAATCAGAGCGCCGCCCAATCCGCTGGTCGTGTTATTCGGATCGCTCAGGTTGAGAAGTGGGTCCGTCATATAGATTCCAAGGACGCTGACGTCTCCTAAGTCTCCGGGCGTGATCGTCAGGCTGCCGTATCCGTTGGCGGCAACGGTATAGTTGCCCGAAATAGGGGCAGCGGGAACGATCGTGTCATTGTCATATTCATCGTCATCGGCGATGCCGGTGAATGTGCCGCTGTCGGCATTCGTGGTAAACATGCCTGCCGCAGCATAGAGATTTCCCGACGAGTTGCTTTCGACACCGAATACAGAACTCCCCAGCGATGCGTTGCCGAAGATGCCCGCGCCTTGTCCAAACGCCGAGCCTACCCCCGAATCACTGTTGTCCACGTCGATGATCCGAATGGCCTCGGGAGCAACCATGTAATAGTTGAGCGAGATCCCCAGGGCTGCGCTGCTGATCGTGCCCCGCCCGAAAGCATCGGGAGCGGTGATGGTTCCGCTGAAAGCGATTCCCAGCGTCGGAGTCGTCGCAGCCCCAGCATCATCGACGTCGAAAGTGCCCGCCAAGGCGGTGCCGCTATTTGAGATCGAGAACACACCTCCGAAAACAGTCGACTCCAAAGCGGAGTCGGTTCCTGAAAGCGTGAAGGCGTAATTGCCGTCGTTGAGGGCGCTCGACAGCGTCTGCAGGTCCATGCTTCCGCTGGATGTTGCTGAACCATCAAACTGAACAATGAGCGCGTGGTTCGTGTTCACAAATTGGACGGCCAGGGTTTCGACTCCACTCGCGCCCAAACCAGTGTTGTTCGTGGTGAGCGTGAGTGTCCCTTGACCGGTTACAGGATTCACGGTCAGCGCGCCTGTGCCCGGCAAGATGGTGTCAGGAGAAGGTTCAGGCGATGCGAGTCCATTGCCGTCGTTATAATCCTGTTCACCACCCAGAACATTACCGTTGCCATCCAAGGTCACGGCCCCTGCCAGAGCGTAAAAGCCGGGGCCGTTGACGGACTCCAGCCCGCTTACATAGAACGAAAAATTGAGCGCAGTGTTGGTCAGAATGAAGTTTGCTGGCTCTGCCCCCGACGCAACCGTAGCCGTTACGGTATAAGTTCCAGCCGATCCATTAGCTGTGAACGTCGCTGAGGTGGCCACGCCGCTGGCGTTGGTTTTGGCTGTATTCATTCCGCCGGCAAAGGTGCCGCCTGGTCCGGCCGCCGGAACCTCGAACGTGACCAGCACTCCACTCACTGGGTTCTGATTGCCGTCCAACACCGTTGCCACCAGCTGTGCTGAAAAATTGGCCAGGACCGGCGCGCTTTGTGGCGTTCCGTTCGTCGCCGCGATCGATATCAGCGCTCCCGTTATGTTCGTCAACTGGAAATTGGCCGCCGTAGCCACTCCCGTGACCGTAGCTGTCACCGTATAGGCGCCGGCCGTCGCATCCGCCGTGAACGCTGACGAGGTAGCCTGGCCACTGGCGTTGGTCGTATCCGTTTCCGTATTCGATGAGTTCGACGCGAATGCGCCGCTGGCTCCCGTCGCCGGAGCCGCGAACGTCACCGACGCTCCGCTTACCGGGTTCTGGTTAGCGTCCACCACGGTCGCCACCAGAGGCGCCCCAAACGCCGTGCTGACCTGCGCGTCTTGCAGGGATCCGCTGGTCGCCGCGATCGAGGCCGGGGGGCCTGAAGTATTCGTCAGATTGAAACTGGTGGTCGCCGTCACTCCCGCAACGCTGGCCGTTACCACATCGGCTCCGATCGTCCCATTTGCGGTGAACGCCGACGAAGTAGCCACGCCCATCGCGTTGGTCGTATCCGTCTCCGTGTTCGATGAGCTCGATGCGAATGTGCCGCTGGCTCCCGTCGCCGGAGCCGTGAAGATCACGAACGCGCCGCTCACCGGCGATCCGCCCATCGTCACGGTCGCCACCAGTGGCGCGGCAAACGCCGTGTTGAGCGCCGCAGTTTGCGGCGTTCCACTGGTCGCCGCGACCGTTTCAATGGGAGTATTGAAGTCCGAGTTATTGCAACTCGTCAGGAAGCCGACAGACAAGAAAACTAAGCCGAGGATTCGAGCGTGAGGTTGACGATTCATAGTGACTCCTCATTGCCGCCCGTCTCCTCGCTGGCTCGTTTACGTGCCTGCGGCGACACGGGGAACCCGTGTTTGTTGCGGATGGTATATACCTCACCACCCACTTTCACGCTGCGGACCAGGAAGACGGACTTGTCCTTGATCCTCTTCATGACGCCGGTCGCCTCAATCTGCTGCCCGGCAGCGACGGAGACAACGCCGTCACCCTGCAAACCGAACCTTCCCAGGCTTGCGTCCACCGCACCGTAGGGGGTTGCGAGCAGCAAGTGCGAACCCACAATCATTCCCGGAGCAGCTTTTGTTAGTACCCTCGACACCGTACCCGTGATCGTGACTTCCTCGCCGGCGTAGCTCAGAGGCCCTGCTGCGCCGGCAGTTGTCTGCGCCTGAATTGGACGCAGGGAAGAGATGAGTAAGAGAGCGACCACTGTACATAGCCCAGTCGACAGCGGTTTCATCGTTTGCCTCCGAGTTAAAGTCTCGATTCCGAAGTTCTATTTGGATATCCGGCGCGCGCATCATGCGACTAGATCCCTATCGCTCTTGAGAACAGTTGAGGATGGTGATCCGCATTGTGTGGCTCCCCAGGTGTCGCCCAGTTTACTCTCTGTTTCTCACGAACCGGAATATCCAAAATGCGCAGCTAACCCCCGGTCACATGCCGAGGCGAGATCTGCTTCGGCGTGCGGGTCCAGTGTGACTGCAGTCGTTGCTCTGCCTCCGCGCTCCGCCTCCGCGCCCTGGGACGTGCTCTCGCTCCCTTCTTCTTGCCTGTCCGGCAACATCTGACGCAATTCGGCTAAACTTCTTCTGAACCTTCTCCTGATCAAAGGCGAGAAGTTGAAAGGGGAGACTAAACTGCCAACCTCACGGCGTGGTTTCCTGAAGAACGGTGCGATGGTGAGCGCCGGTGTTGCGTTCGAAGCGTTCCCCGCGCTGGCTGCTCCTTTTAATGATTCTCAAAGTACCGGTCCCGACACCAAGGCAATGCCGAGCGGGGAATTGCAAGCCTCCGCCTCGACGGGATCGGCCGCAAACGAATTCACGCGTGGAGTCGGGGTCTATCCCGGCGACCCTCGGGAAGATTTCAGTCCGGAACTCGTGGTCGATAAGTCGACTTACCGGAACCTCGCTTTGCTCCGCCCGGCCTACCATTCGAGTAGCTACGACTACAATCTGACGGCGCAGTTGGTCACCGACGGCATTAAAGACACGCATCTGCCGGAGTGGGTCGCAACTTCCACTAGCTCGCGCGGTGCGCTGCCCAAGAGCCAGCGTGAACTTGTGCTCGATCACTCTCGCACCAATTCTGTGCAAATATTCGGGCCGCATGCAACCCTGCAGGTTCAACTGGGTGGTGGGGAGAGCGTTCCCGAGGTTAACCGCATTGATGTGGTGGTGGTTCCCCCGTTCGGCGCGACTTCGCCCAATTTGAGTTTCGCCGTTTCGGTTTCTGAGGATGGTCGCAACTGGGAGAAGGTTGGTACGGTTACCGGTCCTCCGCCGGTGTCAGTGGAAGGCTACCCCAAGGACTTTGCACGGCCGGGGCAGTTATTCATCCCGTCGATTCCTCTCAGCCGGGTTTGCCGTAGCCGTTTTTATCAGGTGGAATTCGCCGTTTCCAGTCCCTCGCCTCAAGCCTTTTACATGCAGTGGAGGGTCGGGGAGATTGAATTCTTCAGTCACGATCAGAGAGTGCAAATCGGCGGCCCTTACAGTTTCACCAGCGCATGGATGAGCGCCGGGCTTGGCGAAGAATGGGTTTACGTCGATCTGGGCGCCCTCTGCGAGTTCGATCGCGTCAAGCTTTACTGGATTGCACGTGCCGCCCAGGGTTCCATTCAGGTTTCGGACGACGCTGAATCTTGGCGCGATTTGCATACCCTCTCGGAGCAGGCTGGACTCATTGACGATGTCAAACTCACATCCTCGTCCCGCGGTCGATATGTTCGAGTACTGATGAAGAGGCCTACGTCGCCCGACGGTTACGTGCTCAGCGAGATTGAGGTATATGGCCGGGGTGGTCCGATCGCGCGCCCCAAGTTCCCGCCGGCAGTTCGTGCTGGCTCGCTCGATGGCCGGTTCGATCTTGCAGGGGGCGCGTGGCGATTGCAGCGCATCTCGCTTGTAAATGGCGATGGGCGGGATTTCTCGAAGCCCGGCTTTCACGATACCGCATGGGTCGTCGCGACCGTGCCTGGCACCGTCCTCACCTCCTACCTGAATGTGCAGGCAATTCCTGATCCGAATTTCGGTAAGAACCAGTTATATGTGTCGGACTCATTCTTCTACTCGGACTTTTGGTATCGGACCGAGTTCACGGCGCCCGCGCTCGCTGCGGGAAGGATGGCTTGGCTGAACTTCGACGGCATTAATTGGAAAGCGGATGTTTTTTTGAACGGAGAGGAAGTCGGCCGCATCGAGGGCGGATTTATGCGCGGCCGCTTCGACGTAACCAGCAAGCTGCGCCCGGGTAAGAACGCACTCGCCGTAAGGATCTCGAAAAACGCCACTCCCGGAAGCTGTAAACAGAAGACCTTCGAAAACGGCGGACCGAATGGCGGTGGGTTGGGAGCCGACAATCCCACCTATCACGCATCGGTCGGCTGGGATTGGATTCCTACCATTCGCGGTAGAAACACCGGCTTGATTGGGGATGTTTATATTGCAGCGACTGGAGCCGTAACGCTGGAACGCCCGTTTGTCAGCGCCTCCCTACCGCTGCCGGATGTCTCGCACGCCGATGTCAGTATCGAACTAGACCTGGTGAACCATCGGGCCGAGCCCGTCGCCGGCACTCTTCGCGGTCGCTTTGGAGAGGCGCAGTTTGAATTGCGAGTTGACTCGGCTGGCCCCGCGGACGCGCCAACGCGAATCAAGCTCGATGCCTCGACGCACCCGGCACTGCGTTTGCAAAACCCAAAGCTGTGGTGGCCGGTTGGCTATGGCGAACCGAATCTGTACGACGTGGAACTAAAATTTGAACTCGACGGCGGGCAGACGTCTGACACTAAGTCGCTGAAAGCGGGAATCCGTCAGATGTCGTACAGCGAAGACGATGGCGCGTTGAAAATCTTCATCAACGGCAGGCGTTTGATAGCGCGCGGAGGCAACTGGGGATTCAGCGAGTCGATGCTGCGCTACCGCGCGCGCGAATATGACGCTGCCCTGCGCTACCACCGCGAGATGAACTTCAACATGATCCGCAACTGGGTGGGGCAGATCGGGGACACTGCCTTTTATGAAGCCTGCGACCGGCACGGCGTCGTCGTGTGGCAGGATTTCTGGCTCGCCAATCCCTGGGACGGCCCCAACCCCGATGACAATAGTCTCTTCCTGAGCAACACGAAGGACACGGTGCTCCGCATTCGCAATTCTCCGTCGATCGGCCTCTATTGCGGACGCAACGAAGGGTTCCCGCCGAAAGCCATTGACGATGGCATCCAAAGTTTACTGGCGGAGTTGCATCCGGGCCTGCACTACATTCCAAGCTCGGCCGACAACGTTGTCGGTGGAGGTGGCCCGTACGCGCTCATGCCGCTCACTTTCTACCCCGCCAACGCGGCTTATACCAAACTGCACAGCGAGATCGGGACGCCCAACATCCCGTCGATCGAGAGCCTGCGGGAGTTCATCTCCAAGGGTGCTCTCTGGCCCCCGGGGCTTGAATGGGGATTGCACGATCTTGCCGAGGGCGCAGGATTCCGTCGTGGCGCCAGCTTTTTCGACATCATCGAAGAGTCATACGGCGGCGCCGATCGCATCGAGGAATGGGTTTCGCTCGCGCACTTCGCGGATTATGAAGGATTCCGCGCCGAGTTCGAAGCCCAAAGCAAGAACCGCATGGGATTGCTGCTTTGGATGAGCCACTCTTGCTGGCCCTCATTGTTGTGGCAGACCTACGACTACTACCTTGATCCAACTCCCGCGTACTTTGCCTGCAAGAACGCTTGCGAACCATTGCATATTCAATGGAATCGTGTAACGGAGTCGGTCGAGGTGGTGAATTACAGCGCCGGCGACGCTCGCGGACTGACTGCCTTGGCGGAAGTCCTGAGTATCGATGGGTCCATTCAGTGGAAGAAATCCGCGCCGCTCGACAGCGCGGAAGACAGCGTCACAAACTGCATGCAGATCGAATATCCAACGGGGTTGACGGCGGTGCACTTTGTCCGGCTTACTCTGTCTCGCTCCGGCAATCCGGTTTCAAGGAATCTCTATCTGCGTGGGGCGCAAGAGGGCAACTATCGGGCGATTCGCCAGCTACCCAAGGCGCTCGTAAAGACCGCGACCAACATCAAGCGCCAGGGTGATCAATGGCAGTTGACGACTGAACTGCACAACAACTCTGCTTACCCCGCGCTGATGGTGAGATTAAAAGTCGTACGGGAAAGGAGCGCAGACCGGATTCTTCCCGTAGTTTATGGTGACAATTATTTCACGCTCATGCCCGGAGAGCACCGCACCGTCCGGACGGAGGTGAAGCATGCTGACACGCGAGGCGAGAAGCCACGGATGGTAGTGGGCGGCTTTAATGTAGAGCCGTCGGCCTGACCGCCGCGTCTTATCAGCCCGCTGCGCGGTCACATCCCCGACTCTGGCGTTAGTCCCGAACTTCTACTGCCTCCTAGTAAGGCGTGACATACGTGTTCGTCAGCACGATCGAATAAAGGAAGTTCGAGGTTAAGTCGGCTGCGGCGCCGTTCTCCTGCAGCGGATTGGCGTTGTACTCGAACCCAGGTTCGTTCTCGAAGACGCCGACGGCAATGTTGTTGCTCGAGAGTGCCTCGATGTATCCGAGGAAGCCAGCCCCGAACACATAGTCTCCGCCGCCGGTGGTGGTGAACGGAGTATCCGCCAGCGTGCTCACATCCACGGTATTGGCGGTGCCGCCGCCGAAGCCGCCATCCGTATCGGTAATGCCGGTCACTTGCCACACGCTGTAGGTGAGCTGGGCCGTGATGAAGGCCAAAGGAGAATAAACGGAATTCTTGATCGCAGGCGGAGCGGTGCCGCCATTGAGCGGGATCGACACGGCCGAGTAAGCGATGGTCGGCAGCGTAGCCGATCCAGTAGAGTTCCGAACCGTTGTGAACAGGACGCTGCTCGAAATCCCACTGCCGCTGGGTGCAGCCAGGAAGACTCCTTGCAGCATGTCGCCGGCGGGGAAGGTGGCCAACGTTGTCGGTGTGGTTGTGGTGACTCCAACTGGCACGGTGTAGAGCGTTGCCGTGGCTTTGGTCGGGTCCAGAGTGCCGTTGGTGTCGGGTTCGTTATAGTACTCGAAGACCAGAAGCGAATCGTTGCTGCCGATGAGCTGATAACTGGTCGTTGCAGTCGAATTGCTGGGGACAAAAGCTGGCGTCGTGTAAAGGAGCTTAGGAGTTCCGCCGCCGAGAGCGACCTGCTCGTAGGAAATGGTCGTACTGCTGGCTCCGGTGTTGACGACAGAATAGTACAGGTTGTTGTCATCTTGTACCGCGGTGCTGATGGTCGCGGTCGTCACGTCCTGGATTAGAGTGGCTACCAATGTGGAGCCGTCAATGCGATACAGGGAAGTTGAGCTTCCGGTGGTAGTCGCCGACACGAAAAGTCCGCTCGTGCTCAAGGTGGCCTCGTCCAAGACACCCGAAAGATAGTGGGCGTCGCTTAGACCCGTGATCAACTGCGTGGGAGACGTGAAGGTATCGTCCTTGTAGAGATCGAGGGAGTTGGTGGTTCCATTGAAGACCAACAACCCAACCAGTTTACCGTTCTGGTAAACCCCATTCATCTCGGTTGTGTTGAGGTTCACGACCACGGGGGCCGTCGTGGCCGAATCCGTGTAATGGACGACCTCGTAGGTGCCTCCAGTGGAGATGCACTGTTCTGCTGTGCCAACCTGGATGACCACAAACACCGAGTCTGCATTGGTGATGTCGGTCTCCGAGTCGGAACTGATTTGGCAAATCTGTTGGCCCGAAGGCACCGACAGGCTGCTGATCTGGGTCGGCGTGGGTACGCTCGACGTTCCAGCCAGAGTTATACCGAAGATGTTGGTAATTCCGGCGGAGTTGGTGTCGGCATACATCATGACCTGAGGCGAGTATGTCGCCACCCCATTTTTCAGAGCGACTTGCGTTCCGATGGCGAGAAGCTGGGTGGTATCTGTAGTGACGAAAGTGGGAGCGGGCGACGAGGCCAGCTTGTCCGATGGGATTAGGAACAGGCCGTTGCTTCCAGTCGGCGTCTCCGTGGGAATCGGGGATGCGGAGTAGGGGATCCAGTACGCGCCGCCACCGCCGCCGGAGCCGGTAGAGCAGGTTACAGCGACGTTGGTGACGTTGGCCGAACCCACAGTGCCCGATCCGTTGGTGACGGTGCAGGTTTCGCCGGTGGGCTCGGTGCCGACAGTGACGTTGTAGGTGGAGCCGCTGGCAATTGGCGTCGTGAAGGTGAAGGCGCCGTTGGCGCTTAACGTAAGTGAATTGGTGCCGTTATCGAGCAGCGTCACGGAAGTGCTGGCGCTCAGCCCTGAAAGTGTGCCGCCGATGGTGTAGTTTTTCACGGCGGCGCAGGCGACCGCGACGTTGGTCACGTTAGCCGAACCCACGGTGCCCGAACCGTTGGTGACGGTGCAGCTTTCACCGGTGGGCTCGGTACCGACGGTGACGTTGTAGGTGGAGCCGCTGGCGATTGGTGTCGTGAAGGTGAAGGCGCCGTTGGCGCTTAAGGTAAGTGAATTGGTGCCGTTATCGAGCAACGTCACCGAGGTGCTGGCGCTCAGTCCGGAGACGTTTCCGCCGATCGTATATTTGTTGGCCGTGCAGGCAACCGCAACGTTAGTTACGTTCGCTGAACCCACTGTTCCCGAGCCGTTGGTGACGGTGCAGGTTTCGCCGGTCGGCTGCGTGCCCACGGTGACGCTGTAAGTCGCACCGCTGGCCAGGGCTGTGGTGAAAGTGAAAGAGCCGTTGGCCGTCACCGTAAGCGAATTAGCGCCGTTGTCGAGCAGCGTCACAGAGCGGCTGGTGATCAAACCAGAGACAGTTCCGCCAATAGTGAAGGTGCTCGCGCCGGCGCAGGCGACCGCGACGTTGGTCACGTTGGCTGCGACCACCGTGCCTGAGCCGTTGGTGACCGTGCAGGTCTCGCCGGTCGGCAGAGTGCCAACGGTGACAGCGTAGGCGGTCCCACTGGCCAAAGCTGTAGTGAAAGTGAATTTTCCGTTGGCAGTCACGGTTAGCGCATTGGCGCCATTATCGAGCAGCGTCACCGAATCGCCCGTCCCCAAGCCTGATACCGTGCCGCCGACAGTGTAGTCTTTGGCTGTGCAGGCGACCGCGACAGTTATGTTGGCTGCAACCACGGTGCCCGCACCGGCCGTTACCGTGCAGGTCTCGCCCGATGGCTGCGTGCCGACGGTGACCTTGTAGGCCGAGCCGCTGGCCAACGGCGGGCTGAAAGTGAAAGTGCCGTTGGCAGTCTCGGTCAGCGCATCAGCGCCGTTGTTGAGCAGTTTCACCGAACGGCCGCTGATTAATCCGGACAGGGCGACGCTGACGGTGTAGTCGTTGGGCACGCAGGCCACCGCGACCGAGGTGATATTGGCTGCCACCACCGGGCCTGAGCCAGCCGTCACCGTGCAGGTCTCCCCGCTGGCCTGCACACTCAGAGTCACGTCGTAGTTCGTTCCGCTGGCCAGTTTTGTGGCGAACGTGAAGGCGCCGTTCTTCGCTGCCTTCAGCGCACCGGCGCCGTTATCGAGCAGCGTCACAGAACGGCCGGTGACCAATCCGGATGCGGTACCACCAATGGTATACAAGTTGGCTTTGCACGCGACTTTGACCGTGGTCACTTTGGCTGCGACTACGGTGCCTGTACCGGCCGTGACCGTGCAGGTTTCGCCGCTGGGCTGCGTGCCGACGGTGACCTTGTAAGCGGTGCCGCTGGCCAAAGCTGTGGTGAAGGTGAATGCGCCGTTAGCGGTCACGGCGAGGGCATTGCTGGCGTTGTCGAGCAGCGTCACCGAACGGCCGCTGATCAACCCGGAGGCAGTGCCGCCAACGGTGTAGTCGTTGGCTACGCAGGTGACATCGACCGAGGTGACATTGGCAGTGCCCACTGTGCCTGATCCATTGGTGACCGTGCAGGTTTCGCCTGAGGGTTGGACGCTGATGGTGACCTTGTAGGCAGTGCCAATGGTCAAAGCCTTGGCGAAGGTGAACGCACCATTCTTCGCTACCTTCAGCGCACTGGCGCCGTTGTCGAGCAGGGTAACCGAACGGCCGGTGATCAACCCGGATGCGCTGCCGCCGATCGTGTACGGGTTGGCTTTGCAGGCGACTTTGACCGTAGTCACATTGGCTGAGCCGACGGTGCCTGAACCGCCCGTCACCGTGCAGGTCTCGCCCGTGGGTTGAACGCTGACGGTGACGTCATAGGCGGCGCCGCTAGCTAACGCCGTAGTGAAAGTGAACTTGCCATTGGCCGTCACTTCGAGCGCATCGGTGCCGTTGTTGAGCAAGGTTACAGAAGCGCCGGTGAGCAACCCCGAGGCCGTGCCGCCGACGGTGAAGGTGCTGGCGTGGGCAGCAGTCGCGGATGCAAGAGCCACCAGGCTCACAAATAGGGTTGCGAATAGCTTCGAACGATCGATGCGCATCTAAACCTCCGGATGATTTCAATGGGCCTCTCATAAGAAAGGCGTCGCCACTGCGCTTAGGCCGCGGCATTTAAATTTCAAACTTTCGCCGAACCAATTCCGCAGTAAGCGTCCTTGCAAATGTGGCGATCCGATCTCGCGTAAGGAGTCCTTGTTCATCGTTCGCAGTCATGGCGGACCACGCTGCCTGTTCTGAACGATCCATTCTTGCGGATCCACTTCAGGTGTTCTTGAGCTTCTGGGGGAAAAGCCACATCGGGGCAAAGACCCAGAGAGCCTACCGCTGTTTCCAAACGCCCGTCAAGTGAATACATAATGAAATTTGTTGGATCACTGAAAGCGCGACTGAAAACGTCAGCGCGTCAGAACGCCCGCCGGTCTTGAATCGAGTGCAGAAGTCGCGTTTCTATTTTGCGCAAAATTCTGCAACTCCGCCGGTTTCGAGGGGCGAAAATAGAACGACCAACGGGTCCGCGCGGCCGAGACCGGATCGTTGCTGGTGTCCTGGCCGTGCTGCCTCAGGACATTACCCGAATCGTTGACTTGCCGCGACACGCAAACTAGAATCGCGGGCACATGAGCGACGCCCCTTCTCTGATCGGCCAAACCATTTCCCACTATCGCATTGTTGAAAGCCTCGGCGGCGGAGGCATGGGGGTGGTCTACAAAGCCGAGGACACGCGGCTGCACCGTTTTGTCGCGCTGAAGTTTCTCCCCGATGAGGTAGCCCGCGATCCGCAGGCTCTGGGACGTTTCCGGCGAGAAGCGCAAGCCGCTTCGGCACTGAATCATCCCAGCATTTGCACCATATACGACATTGGCGAGGAGAATGATCGGGCGTTCATCGCGATGGAATATCTGGACGGTTCGACCTTGAAGCACCTGATCAAGGGGCGTCCGCTGGAGCTCGACCAGCTGCTCGATATCGCCATCGAAATTGCGGATGCGCTCGACGCCGCGCATTCTCAGGGAATCATCCATCGCGACATCAAGCCGGCCAACCTTTTCGTCACACGTCGCCGCCACGCCAAAATTCTCGATTTCGGCTTGGCGAAGCTGATGCCGGTACGTCCTGGCAGCGCTCCGGTGGCGGAGGCCCTCGACGGCATGACCCTGGGAAGCATGACTCTAGGAACTATGACGGCTACCTCAGGCGACGCGGCGGACTTGTTTACCAGCCCTGGGACCGCTGTGGGTACGGTCGCCTACATGTCGCCGGAACAAGTGCGAGGCAAGGAACTGGACCCCCGCAGCGACCTTTTTTCGTTTGGGACGGTCCTCTATGAAATGAGCACGGGCTTGCTGCCGTTCCGCGGCGACACCAGCGGCGTGATGTTTGAAGCGATCCTGAATCGCGTTCCGCCCCCGGCCTCGCGCAGTAACCCAGAAATCCCAGCGAGGCTGGACGAGATTCTACAGAAGGCGCTCGAAAAAGACCGCGAGATGCGCTACCAGGTTGCCGCTGAAATTCGCGCGGACCTGAAACGCCTGCGCCGGGAGACCGACTCGTCCGGGCGGATTTCTTCCAGCAGCGCTGCGCAAGCATCGGGCAGCGCGGCCGCGTCGCTCTCGGGCTCGACGCCGGCAATGGCTTCCTCCGCTTCCGGACCGGCGCAAGTGTCATCTGCTTCCTCGTCTTCTGTGCGGCAAGTGGCGGGAGAGCATAAATTCGGGTTGATCCTCACCTCGGTGATTTTGCTGGGGCTGGTCGCGGCGGCTGCTTTCGGCATCTATTCTTATCTTTCCCGCAAGAAGTCCGCGAGCTTCGAAAGCTTTACGGTAACGCCCGTCACCGAGACCGGCAAGGCTTCGCTGGCGGCGGTTTCGCCCGATGCCAACTACATTCTGAATGTACAACGCGAGAACGGGCAGCAAAGCCTGTGGCTGCGCAACATCCCCACCAAAAGCAACACCCAGATTGTTGCTCCTTCCGACGACCGCTACTACAGCGTGGACTTTTCGCCGGACGGGAATTCGATTTATTTCACCAAGGATGAAAAGACGGAAAAGAACGTCTTCAGCCTGTACCGCGCGCCGGTGCTGGGCGGCAGCCTGGAGCGCATTGTGCACGATATCGCGAGCGTCATCAGCTTCTCGCCCGATCGCACGCATATCGTATTTATTCGCAAGAAACGCAATGAGGGCGAGGGCGACCTGATCATCGCCAACGCCGACGGTTCCGCAGAGAAGCTATTGTCCAAGCAGAACACTCGATTGAATTCTCCGGCATGGTCACCGGACGGGAAGTGGATCGTGGCGACGGAATTTCTCGCCGACCAGTCGGCCTTGTCCGCGCTGGATATTTTTGACGCCTCTACGGGCGAGAAACAGGTATTCAAGAAATCCGACATGGATCTGACGGCTGACCTCTGGCTGCCCGACCAGAGCGGCATCCTGGTGGTAAGCAGCGGTCGAGATTCAAATTTCAATCGCAGTCAGATTGGCATCATCTCCTACCCGCAAGGGATTTACAGGCCGATCACGAATGACACCAATTCTTATCCGAGTATCAGTCTGTCGGCCGACGGAAAAACCATCGCGACCATCCAGTCGCAGTACGTGGGAACGCTGCAAACCGCAACCTACGATGGCAAGATGGCAGGGAAGCCGGTTACGATCAGCAACCGTCCGCCCACGAACTGGTTTGGGTGGACGCCCGACGGAAAACTGTTGGTCGAGCAGGAGAATGGCATTTTTCAAATGAACGCCGACGGCACAAATCGTGCGCCGCTGCTGCACGACGACTTTCCTTCGTTCGGCCCCATCTCCTGCGATCATGGACGCTACGCCATTTTCGCTTCCGCCTCTCGCGGCGGCGGCAATTCGCTGAATATTTGGCGATCGGACGCCATGGGGGGAAACCTGAAGCAGCTCACGACCGGCAGCGATGACACGCCGGCCATGTGCTCGCCCGACGGAAAATGGCTGGTTTATGCCAGCTACGATTCGGGAAAATTTGTGCCGAAAAAGGTTTCCGTTGAGGGGGGAACTCCGACGCAACTCTCGGATGCGCTGCTCACCTGCGGATGCGTCAACGTATCGCCCGACGGAAAGTATCTGGCCTTTCAGACCCAGCCCACGACCGGAGGCCCCGTCGTCATCAAGATTCTGGATTTTGAAACCTTGCAGCCGGTGAAAGTGATCGAGCGCGACCCACGCGCCGGCGGCGAGATTCGCTATACCTCGGATGGAAAAACGATCGGCTACCCGATTCGCGAGAACGGCCTGTACGCCCTGTGGGTATCGCCTGTGGATGGCTCGCCCGGTCATCGGGTGACTGAGTTTGAGGCGGATCGCATTCCGGACTTTCACTGGAGCGCCGACGGTAAGACGCTGGGCTTGCTTCGCACCCACGACGATAGCGACGTAGTACTCCTCCGCCAAACCGCTGCGTCTCACTAGTCTTTTCCAGCCGCGCCACTGGCGGGTAACTTTCCTTGGCGATCCTTTCGATCTGTTTCGTTGTATTCGTGAATCTTTCTCGCTGAGCGATTCGATGGATTTTTACCAATCGAAGCCTCGGGAGAGAGGAACCATGTTTCGGTTGGCTGGAGCATGTTAAAGCAGGTCCGTTGTTTGCGCTCGCCGGTTACTCAGTGCCTGGAACAGCGTCGTGCGCACAATCACCGACACAATCTGGTTGTGTGCTGATAAATTGTCAGATCAAGAGCGCGATTGTGCTGACGTTAAAGTCAGAATCCGGGGACGTTCGACTTTGCCGAAGGCAGGCTCCAGGCGAAACTGCGCGGTGCTCGGGGCCGTTTGGAGGAATCGATGATTGCACGACAGGACATTGATCGTCGCACGTTCATGAAGCTGGGCGGTACAGCGCTGGCGGCGGGTCTGGTCCCGGCTTTGGAGGCCGAACCTAAGCCTGCTGGCGAAGCGCCGTATCCCGTCAAGTGGTATCCATTTACCGGTCACCCTGACTCGGATACGTGCTGGTCGCTTTCGGTCGGGCCCGACGGCCGGATCTATGCGGCAGCTTGCGCGGAGAGCGTACCTGGGGGTGTAGTGAAGCCTGTCCGTTACAACGAAGAGCGCGATGACCTGGATTACCTCTTCGACCTCGCCGAGATGGTGGACGATCCCGGCACCTCGGGCCGCGCGACACAATGCAAGATCCACTACAGCTTCGCTCCGTCGATACACGATGGTGTGCTCTATATGGCGACACACCTTTCCGGTCCACCGATCGATCTGCCCCGCTATTCGCCGTGGTATTCCTGGCACGATGCCAAACGCTGCTTTCGCGGCTCAGCGCTGCTGGCCTTCGACACCCGCAACGATCGCGTCCTATGGTGGGATACGCTGATTCCCAAGGAAGGCTGCCGCTGCCTTCTGCACGATGAAGAGCGCGGGCTGCTGTACGCGATGAGCTATCCTCGCGATCACTTCATCATCTACGATCTTCACACTCGCAAGCGCCGCGACATTGGCCGCATCAGTTCGATCAATCCGCAAACACTGTTCCTCGACAAACAGCATCGTGTCTGGACCAGCAGCGACTATGGGCGCCTGGTGCGCTATACGCCTGAGACGGACCGTCTGGAAATCTCTCCGGGACTGCTGCCCCATGATCTGAATTACCAGACCGGGTGGCACAGCGTGTTTTATGACGTGGCGCCCTCGCCCGACCGCGAATGCGTCTACGCTTCCACCTGGTGTCCCAATCCACACCTGATGCGCATCTGGCCCAATGAGGGTCACGGCGAGTGGCCACGAGTGGAGGATCTTGGACCGGCGACTCAACCTCGCGACCCCACGTTTCCCATTGATATGTTCACGGACCACTGCGGCGGGCTGACGTTCGCGGGTGACGGGAAGCTCTACTACGTGGCTTCGCGCTGGCGCGATCCGAAATATAACTCAATGCCGGGGACTGGCAAACAGCTTCAAGGGGCGGTTTGGCGCCTCGATCCGCAGACGCTCGCGCGGGAGGAAGTTACACAGCTTAAGCATCCCACCGGCGTCGCGAATTATGTGTCTCGAGGCGCCGTGGACTACAACGGAGACCTGTTCTTTGGCCACGTTGGAAATCATCCTTCCGGCGTCTTCAAGGTTTCCATGCCGGCGGAGCGTAAAAAGAAAAACGCGCACCTTCCCCTTCGGATGTGGGGCTAGAGAGAGGATTGCGACCATGCAGACAAAGGGCAGATTCGATCCGAATTCGCCAGCCATAAAGGCGTATGAGCAGGAGCTTGCACACCAGTTTGTTCGCGAGGGCACGATGGTCGCCTTTCCGATGTGCCTGCCGGGCATGACTGCGCGGATCACCCACGACGAGTGCCACATCACCGCGCTCGATATCGAATCCGATGGACAAATCTATGGCGGAACAAGCGGGCGCCAGGCGCACCTTTTCGCTGCCGCGTTCCATGACCTCACGGGAGTTGTACTAGACGTCGGGGTCGCCGCTGGAGGAACGGACACGGTGGCTGTTTGTTGCACCAAATCCCGCGCCGTGGGATTCGTGAATGGAGCGCGAGGTGGCCGTGCCATTGCAATACCAAAGATCGATCTCGCGCAAGACTGGATCCAGGAGTGGGGCCTGGGTCCGTCGGTTCTTCAGGACCTTGGGGAATGCGTTCCCGGCGAACTGGTGGTGCACGCAATCTGCGACCCGTCCCGGAGCACCGTGATCGGGATAACCACTGGTCATTTGTTCACTATGGATGCCGAGTCGGGGAAAGTCACGGTGATGGGAGAGGTGCCGGGCCGCGGTCATCTCGCGATGGGCAGTTCCGGGGTATTCGGACAGGATGAGGGTGCGCGACTCTGGCACTTCGATCTTGCTTCTGGCAAGATCCGCCGGGGGGCGGTCGATTTGCCCGAGGGCGAGTGGACCGGAGCGCTGCGGTGGGCGCGCGGTGGTGATGCCGACCAACTAGTCACGGCCGATGCCGCAGGGCCGCTTTTCGCTTTCGACGGAAACCAAGGCTTCCGCTTGCTGGGTAGAGCGCATCTGGCGCCAGTTGGACCGATGGCGATGAGCCCAGATGGCAGGCTTTTTGGATTCTGCGGAGCGGAAATGGCGAATCTGTTCTGCTGTGACACGATCTCCGGTAGTGTGAGCAATCTCGGAGTTGCCGCTTCTGTTCTTCAGCAGCGGCGTTATGGGTACCGGTTCGGCGATGCCGTGACTGGCCCTGACGGCGAAATCGTCTTTGGCGAGGACGACAATGATGGCCATCTCTGGCTCTATTTTCCAAAAACCAGGCGCGTCCCAAGAAAACCTATGTGACCGACTCGTGAGGCAGATGGGAAAAACTGCTGCTTACTTGTGAGGCATGTTCGCGCCCGTGACTTCCGCGCGTTCGTTCAGTTCGCCATCCGGAACTATGACCGCCACCCACGGGGTCTGTGGCGAGACTACGTGAGCGTGCCACACAACCTCCTTCTTGATTCCGGGAGTGAGATGGACGTTCTGCAGGGCTGGGTCGGACACGACGAGATTGTCGCTGCGAATCGAGAATGCATGATCTCCCGCACCGCTCGCTTCCAACCGCACCACAATGTCGTTCTTAGGTGCGGGCTGGGAGTTGACTTTGAAATACAGAAAGTGTTCGGGACGCAAGTCTAGAGAATAGATTCCGCCAGGAAGAACCGTGACGCTGACATGCGCCGTACCGTGATGAACGTCGTAGTGACCCTCTGGCAAGCGAACGCTGAACTCACCATCCGATGAGGCGGCCACCTGAATTAACTGGCCACTTCTTTCTTCCCGGAACTCGATCGCGTCGTGATTTTTCGGATCGGTAATTCCTCTTACGGTCGCGGGAACGCTGAGGTCCTGCATCAACCAGATCCATTGTCCAACGGGTGCGGTCCACACTTCTTTATAGGTCCAGCAGATTTGATTGGGCCAATAAGGAGCATCGTCGTAGCCCTTGGTTTCAATCCCGACCGGAAGAGCGCCGACCATCTGACCGGAGCGCACGCTGTAGAGCGGCGTCCAGTCGTAGCCCTCGCCGTACATTAAACTTGACGAAAAAGGATTGCGTCCAATCAGCCACTGTGCCTGTTTCTGAGCCAGGTCCTCTCCGTCGAGGTCGCGACGCAGTTGTGCCGCCGCCGAAAGTGCCTTGGCCTGCGATAACAGCACGCTGGAGTTTCCCCGAAAATCAAACCAGACAGGAAACCGGCGCAGATATGCGTCCTCGCCCAGTGCAACACCGCGTCGAACCTCTTCCAGATAAGCATCGCGATCCGCCGCGCGAAGAGGAGTCCAGTCTTTTGTTTCCGGAATCAGCCGTACCTCACTTTCGCGATATACCCCGGCCGGCAATACGCCGTAAGGTTCGTCGACCGCTGACGCTGCCTCGAGATAGTAGTGGGAATGTAGAAGGACAGCGGAATACCACTTCATCCATTTTTCGTGCTCGGGGAATGCTTCACAAAGCTTCACGAGAGCGAGGATAGGTTCTTGCTCCTGGCCGATGTGGAAACGGTGAAAGAGGTTTTCTCGCTTCGGCCCAGTATAGAAATACCCGGTCAAAGGGATCGTCCACGGTTGCAGTGTGCGCTCCTGCGAAGCCAGCACCTGATCGCCCAATATCACAGCTTCCTCTGCGTAGCGTTGATCTCCGGTCGCACGGAACAGTTCTACCGATGCCACCACTCCAAAGGAAATACGCTCCAATTCGTCTGACGCGCCATAGACTTCCGGCCGAGGAGCAGCCGTGTTTAAGCCCGATACCGCATATTTCCAATCTTCTTGCGCAACCGCCAAGCTGCGGTTGGCAAGTTCCGGATCGCTGTCCTTCAGCACGCGCGCGGCTAGAGCTTCTACCGCGCTGACGCGGAAATTCCACTCCGGATCGTTTACCGCCTGGCCGAACCGATCATCCGCATCGCCCATAATGCCGTCAGTCCAGTAGCTCACGAGTTGACCGGTGCTTCGATATCCATCGCCAAAGCGAGTCTTCAGCACCCAGTTCAGACCCCAACGCGCTTCTTCGAGTAAACGATCGGTAAGGACTGGATCTTCCTCTTGTCGTTTCAGACTCTCGGCTAGCGAAAAGAGCGCATAGGCCATGGCTGGCGTATGTCCCGTAGCGCTCAAGTCGCCGGCATCATGGTATCCGCCGTTAACGACGATTCGTTTGTCGCCGTGCATCGTGTAGATATCCTGATGGCATCGGCCATGAATGCCCGGGATTTCAGTTCCACAGCGCTCGCTGTACATGAAATTTATAGCCTTCCAAATGCTGCTCTTCCACGCGTCATCGCCGATTCGGAAGGAACGGGTAAGAGTGTCACCGGCTTTGATGGCGTATGTTCCGGGCTGGTGTATCTCGGAAAAATCGAGCAACTGGTATGCCCCCAGCGGTGTGGACACTTGCTGGACCGGTTTGGTGAGAACCGCCTGCCCGGTCTGCTGGTCAACGACGGAAAACTCGGGGGCCGCAATATCGCTGGCAAGGGCTGACTTCGATGTGCCGGTTGTGTATCCGCTGTGACTGAAAGCGATTTTCCCCGACGCGACATCCCAACCTTCAACGTGATCGGCGACCACGCTTTGCAGCTCGAGGTGAGCGATATCCAGCATCGTTCGGTCGCCGGGATCAGGAAATTTCTTCGGCAAGCTGTACGCAAACTCGAGAGCGGCGACGCGATCGCGATCCAGCGGAGCGATCTCCCATACGACCTGATTCCACCTGTGATTCATAAGAATGATTGATTCGTGGCGCCCTTCGTTGTAATGATCGGGCAGTTTGTGAGCGCCATCGTTGTGGAGCACGAGAGAACAAGAGATGGCTGGCGCGCCGATAATATCGGGATAGACCCAAAGCGAAATCCGATTGAATTTACTCCAGTCCTCGCCCGCGAACTTCCTGGTGACGACGAGATCCTCCCATTCTCCGGGGCCCTCCACCTGAGCAATATTCGTAGTGGAACGGATGCGCAGCACGTCGGCGGGAGTGGCCTGAGCAGCGGCGGCCCATGGCTTAGATGCGTTGATTTCGATCAACGTCATCTCGCCCTGTCCCGCGAACGACCACGACGAGAGGTCATGCATATCGTCCAACACGCGGGAGGCGAGGACCTTCTTATGCAGCCATCGAAACTCGGCTCCGTCCTCGTAGTGCGCCTGCATCGGCGCGGCGGGGCCGGTCTGCTGGGCGGCCAATCCTCGTGGAAGGAATAAGGCAAAGATGATCAACACGACAGCGCAAACAGCGCGCTTCTTCGAGAATGCGATCGCGTTACTGCTTGTAATGCGCCTCAAGATTGGCTCTCCTTTCGATTTGCCGAATGGCATCCTTGAACTTCAGATTGTGGTCGGAGCATCTGGTCGCTGGAGAGGCACGCAGCTCGCATGGGAGGGGACCGTCAGCGGATTCTGCGGATCAATACAGTGTGGCGATCGGATCGATAAAGCCCCAACACATAGATCACGATCTTGCCCTGCGTCGAAAAGATCTGCTGCCGAATGCGAAGCAAAGCCGAGCCTTGAGGTATACGCAGGACTCGCGCGGTGTGGGCATCGGCGGGGGTGGCGTCCACTTCTTCGTCGGCATGTGCGATCTGTAGCCCGTAGTCGCGCTCCAGGATCGAAAAAAGTGACGCTCGGTCGAGCCGGGCGCGAATCAGGCCACCGAAATCGTCGGCGGACAAATAGCAGGTTTCGATCGCAAACGGTTCATCTCCTCCGAGTCTCAGTCTTTCCAACTTGATGAGGCGGCTCGATGCGGGAAGGGCGAGCCGCGCCGCAAGTTCCGGAGCCGTGTCGATCACATTCAAAGAAAGCAACTTGGAAGAGACACTCAGCCCCCGGGCTGACATCTGTTCGGTATAGCTCATCAACTTGTTGAAGTGAATTTTTGGAGGAGCGACAAATGTGCCTGCGCCGCGACGGCGTAGGACTTTCCCTTCGCGCTCGAGTCCGGCCAGCGCATGCCGAGCTGTCATGAGGCTGACGCCGTGGATCCTTGCCAGTTCCCGCTCTGACTCGACAAGGTCCCCTGGCTTGAGTTGACCAGCCTCGAGACGTTTGAGAATCGAGTTTTGAATTTGCTTGTACGCGGGTATTCCGTTGTTGCGCACTTCGGACATGGTCGTTTTCCTTGCGAATTGCCTGCAACATACTACAAAGTGCTCTAGAGCTCCAGACAAAAATGTGCGGCTCTCGACCTAAGGTTGCCGGAGATGGAACCTGTTAGCCCCCCCGGAGAGCTGATCCAGCCTCCCAACGGCAGTGGGTCAACCGGAATTCCCGAAATCGTGATCACAATCACGAAATCACGGGCAAAACCAAGAACTAATTCGATTTTCCTCAAGCGATGAACCACGCTTCTGGGTCGACAGCTTTCGATGTTTCTTTGCCGACCACAAGAGAATTGCTGCACCTATGCATTTTTTTCTTGACGACCGATCCTCTTCTGCTATATAGCATGAGCCGTTATGTTTCCCATGCCGGGAAAAGTTTCAAGGAGGAGTTCTGTTATGAGGCGACCGTCGAGTCTGATTTGCTCCCTACTGCTTGTACTCTCACTGTTCGTGATAGCAACCAGCATGACACAACCAAGTTGGGCTCAGGAAGTCACCGCTTCGATTACGGGTACTGTGACGGACCCGAGTGGCGCCGCGGTTGCAGGCGCGAAGGTCACGACGACCTCAGCGGAACGCGGTATTACCTATACGGCTATGACCAACGATTCCGGCCTGTATCGGCTGTCCGACCTTCCGGTCGGCACATACGATCTTAAAGTGGAAAAGTCGGGGTTTGCGGTCGTGTCGTATCCCGCATTCGTTCTCAGCGTGAATCAGGTCGCCCGTCTCGACGCCAAGCTGAAAGTGGGTCAGGCCAGTGAGACGGTGGAAGTGTCTGGGTCAGCTCCCGTGCTCAAGACTGAGACGACGCAAGTGGACACGATTATCAATGCGGCCACGAACGACAATCTTCCGTTGGCCTCGCGAAACTACGTCCAGTTGACCCTGCTTGCGCCCGGCGCGGTATCGACCGACCCCAGCAGTTTCAATAACGGAAACAATACTGGCGGATACGGCGGTCGTCCCCTCATCAACGGCAACCGCGAGCAGGCCAACAACTTCCTGCTCGACGGCATGGATAACAACCAGGTATCCGACAACTTGCTCGGCTACACGCCGGCTCCCGATGCGATCGAGGAGTTCAACCTAATCACCAACAACGCCCCGGCTGAATTCGGCAATTTTGAAGGCGGCATCGTCAACGCCACGATCAAATCGGGTACGAACAAATACCATGGCGATGTTTGGGAGTTTTTCCGCAACGACGTTCTGAATGCCAATAGCTGGTCGAATAATTTGGCGTACCCTGCGCTTCCCAAGGCTAAGCTGCGATGGAACATGTTCGGCGGGACAGTGGGCGGCCCGATTCTGAAGAACAAGCTTTTCTTCTTTGCTGACTTCCAGGATCAGCGTTTTGATATCCCAAGCTCGGCGGGGCAGGATACTGTTTTTACGGCTGCTGAGCGCACGGGCGATTTTTCGGCTGTTGGGACTCAGTTATACAACCCCTGCGTATCTTTCACCGAACCGTGTACTCCCTCGTCGGCGCCCGCAACGACACGGAGCCCGTTCCCGAACAACCAAATTCCAATGGCCATGATCAGCCCGGTGGCGCAGGCCCTGTTCGGGTCTAGTCTATACCCGAGCCCGATTAGTACCGCGCTGCAGAATAATGCAGTGAATGTTGTCACTTCGGCCCAAAACGAGGTCCAAGGCGATCTCAAGATAGACTTCAAGGCCTCGCAGAAGGACAGTATCTCGTATCGCTTCACCAGGGCTTATCAGAATAATCCGTCGAACAATTCACAGGAACTGTTGTCCAACGGCTATTCAACGACGCCGATCTACAACACCGTTGGTGACTGGAGTCGCACGATAGGAAACAACCTTGTGAATGACGCCCGTTTCGGTTGGAGCCATATCACTCTGAACAGTGGTAACAGCTGGGCACCCGGCGTCGGGCAGTTCGGTAATACGCTGGGCATCGGCAATGGCAACCCTGGAAGTCTCCCTGGTTTGCTTAGCCTCACCTTCAACAATTCCGTTGTCACCAGCATCGGTCAAGCAGAGCAAACTCAGAGTTTCGATGATCACGTGTGGCAGGCCGAAGATGGGGTGAGCTGGAACCACGGGCGGCACACCTTTAAGTTCGGGGGGCAATATTGGCGTCAAATCATCAACACGTTCTATGCCGGCAACAATGGTCAACTGGGCCTCATGGACTTCGACGGAAGATTTACAAGTTCCGCTGTCGGAGCTACGGGAGGTGACGGTGGCGCCGATTTTTTCCTCGGCCTCGATTATCAATACGGTCGCGGCGTAAGTACGGGGAAGACCTGGCAGCAATCCAGCAACATCATTGGGATCTACGGTCAAGACACGTGGCGCTTCACGGATCGCCTGACCCTTAATCTGGGTCTGCGGTACGATGCGCACACGCCCTGGGTGGAAGCCAACAATCAGCAGGCGAATTACAACATTGCTACGGGCAATATCGACCTCGCTGGCCAGAACGGAGCCAGCCGTGGCCTCTATGATGGGTTCTATGGCGGCAGGGATTTCCAGCCGCGTATCGGTTTCGCCTGGACTCCCGCGGCTTTGGGTGACCACACCGTCATCCGTGGCGCGTTCACGATTTCGTCTTATCTGGAAGGCACAGGAACGAATCTTCGTCTGACGCTCAACCCACCTTTTACCCCGGCAGAAATCAACGCGATCTACAACGGCACTTCCCTGCCTCTGACGAATACAACGGATGGGATTGCGGGTTCGGCCTCGGCGGCATCTTGTGATGCTCCTGAGTATGCTTGCTACAATCAGGCCTACCTTCGGGTTTGGGACCCCAAAGTGCAGCCAGCAATCGCTGATGAATGGAACTTCACTGTCCAGCACCAATTTGCCGGCAATACCACCGTTCAGGTTGGATACGTTGGACAGAGGGGAACTCATTTGATGGTGCCCTTCGACTACGCACAGCGAGTGCTGCTGCCGAACTCGGCTTGCGCGACTGCGCCCTGCACAGCGGACAGCCCTTATTTTGCTAAGAACCTGGCACTCTATAGCGTGATGGGCAACCCAGCTCTGTTAGACAGTAATGGAAATCTTCTATCAGCGGACAATAATGGAATCAACGAAGGTGCAACTGTTTCCGGCACAAAGTCCAACGGCACCATGAGATACAACTCATTGCAAGCCGTGGTGCAGAAGCAGATGACCCACGGTTTGCAGTATCAGGTCGCATATACCTTGTCCAAGTGCATGTCCGATAGCACCGGCTATTACGGCGCGTGGAACAATGCTCTGAGTGCCTCAGCGTACTGGCAGAACGTCTACGACCAGAAGTCGGAGTATGCGCCATGTTACTACGATGCCACTCACGTCATTTCAGCCTATGCAATTTATGACCTTCCTTTTGGCCGCGGCAAGATGTTGGGAAAGAATGCCAGTGGGGTGGTCAATGGCGTGATTGGAGGGTGGCAGGTCAGCCCAATCCTGTCCTTCCGCACCGGTTGGCCATTGCCGGTTTATGGAGCCCAGGATAATTCTGGTACCTTCGGACGGGGAGCGCGAGCTGATTGCGACAACGGCGTGCCATCGATTTCGAACACATTTCTACCGGGAGTTGGCCGTCAGTGGTTCAACAATACCGGTCAGTTTACCAATCCGGACAAAGGAACCTTTGGCGATTGCTCACCGCAACTCTCAGATCTGCGTTCGCCTCATTACAGCGACGTCGACCTCAGTTTGCATAAGGACTTCCCGATAACGGAGCGATTCCGGTTACAGTTCCGAACCGACTTTATCAATACTTTCAACCACGTCCAACTCAACGCACCGAATATGGGATTAAGTTCGGGCACTGTGCAAATACCCTCAGTGATGGGACAGATCACCAGTGCTCAACCGCCAAGAAACATTCAGTTGGCTCTGAAGCTCTACTATTGAAGCCGGGAAACGTATAATCATGATGCAGGCGCTCATCCCGCCTGCATCATTTTTCTTTGTGCGCCATTCTTCGGGAAGGGAATCCGCGCAACTCCATTCAAGATGTGCTCATTCCGCGGTAAGACAACATTCATCTTATTCTTATTGTTAGCGGGCTATCTGTGTTCCGCATCGGTCACGTTGGGCCAGCAGTCGAAAACCGGCACGACGCCCGAGTCTGCGCTAACTCCTGAGAAGGCGCTCAGCCTGGCTGAGCAAGGACGCTGCCGCGAGAGTATCTCGGCACTCAAGCATGCAATGACCAGCCAAGTTCCCTCCGCCACCAAGAAAGAGATGGGGGTGGTGGGCGTGCGCTGTTCTTTGGAAGTGGACGATCGCGACTCGACGCTGGACTTTGTCCGCTTCCTGCATAAACAGTTCCCGCTGGACCCCGACGTCCTTTTTGTCGTAGTTCATGCCTATTCGGATCTTTCAACAAGAACGGCGCAAGATCTTGGGCGGACGGCTCCAGACTCGTTCGCAGCACACAAGCTGAACGCCGAGGCCCTCGAAGAGCAGGGAAAGTGGGAGCAGGCGCAGGCTGAATATGAATGGATGATTCAGAAACAACCGAACACTCCCGGTATCCACTTTCTGCTCGGAAGGCTCCTTCTCTCTTGGCCGGATGCCGGGCCAGACGCGACAGAGCGCGCCAAGCAGGAACTCCTGAAAGAGATTCAACTCGACCCCAACAACGCCGGGGCCGTCTACATTTTGGGAGAGCTTGACCGGCGCGACCAGAAGTGGGACCAGGCGATCTCACGTTATACCCAGGCCGTCAAACTCGACCCGAACCTGGCAGAGGCGTACTTGGGATTGGGGTTTTGCCTGGTGAATCTCAAGAAATACGAGGATGCAATTCCGCCACTGCGGACGGCAGAGCGTCTGATGCCTGTCAATCCGGAAGTCCATCACTCGCTAGGTACAGCACTGGAGCGATCCGGACACAAGGACGAGGCGCAGAAGGAGTTCGCCATTCATGAGACCTTAATTTCCGGAGCCGGGACTCAGAAGCCGGAATAGTCATGCTCCGCACATCATGCTCGGCACATCTCCGAGCGGAATCAATGCTGAGGTTCTTCCACTGTGAGAATCTGATCGGCTGCGACCTCGTGTAACACTTGTCTGACACCGCTAGGCCAGCGAATCTCCAGCTCTTTGACGATGCGGTTTTTTCCCAGGCCGAAGTGCACCCGGCTGTCGCTCGACGCCGCGTATCCGACTGCGGTGGTTACCTCGTTCCACTGCGACAGGCCATCTTCGCCAGTAAGGTGAATCTGCGCGCCGATTCCCATGCGATTGCTCTTTGTTCCTGCGAGTTTAAGGAGAATCCAGTGATTGCCGGTTTGGGAGACGTTTCGAAGAATTTCAACTGGCCCGCCGAGAACGGTGACCACCGCGTCAATACGACCGTCATTGAAAAGGTCGCCAAAGGCCACGCCGCGATGCGCGGCCTCCTGCTGAAAGTCCGGCCCGGCTGACGCGCCAACTTCGGCGAATTTACCGTTGCCCAGATTGCGAAACACGGAATTCGGTTCGGGATATCTGCGGTTGCCCAGTTCGCTGATGTTGTCGAGCACATTGGCACGTGCCACAAACAGGTCTTTCCACCCGTCATTGTCAAAATCGAAGATGCCATTGCCCCAGCCAGACATTTCCTTGGTGGCCTGCAGTCCGCTGGCCTGCGTGAGATCGTCGAATTCCCCATTCCCTTGATTGATGAGCAGCGGAAAGCTCTCGTGTTCGACGGCGGTGTACCAAATGTCAGGGCGCCCGTCATTGTTGACATCCTTGAAATCGGATCCCATCCCCGACAAGGCCACGCCATCGGGTGCATAAGCTACTCCCGCCTGCGTGCCCACTTCCTCAAACTTCTTTCCGCCGAGATTGTGGAACAAGAAGCCCGGCGTAGTATCGTTCGCGACGAACGCGTCCAGGAAGCCATCGCCGTCGTAGTCCGCAAACGAGACGCTCATCCCCTTGCCCATGTGCGCCGAAATCCCGGTTTCTTTGGAGACATCCGTGAACGTCCCATCTCCATTGTTACGGTACAACGTGTTGTGCAGTGACGCATAAAGCTTAGGATGACAGTAGCCGCGAACCCCGCTTTTCACGTGACAGTAGGGATCCTTGTTCACTTCCCAGACGCAGTAGTTGACTACGAACAAATCCAGGTTGCCGTCATTGTTGTAGTCGAACCACCCCGCCCCGACGGACCACATCTTTTTGCCGTTCATCTCGCCGCCAGCCAGACCCCCTTTTGCAGTTACATCGGTAAAGGTGCCATCACCGTTGTTATGGAAGAGTTGGTTGCCGGTTACGTTGGCCAGAAAGATGTCCGGTCGCCCATCGTTATCGTAGTCCCCGACAGCTACGCCCATGCCATAACCCGCCCCGGAGAGTCCGGCGCGCTCGGTAACATCGGTGAACGTGCCATCGTGATTGTTGTGATAGAGACGGTTCCAGTAGGCCGGTGACTCCTTCTGCAGGGAAGGAATTGCGGCTCCGTTAACAAGATAGATATCCAGCCAGCCGTCGCCGTCGTAGTCGAGCAATGCCACTCCGGCGACCATAGTTTCGATCTGATTCTTGTTCGGTGTCGGCGAATTACGGGTGACGAAGTTGACGCCCGCTTTTGTAGCAATGTTTTCGAATCGGATAGCCGGTGGAGTTGGTGCGCTGGCCAATCCCAGCGCAAGCAATCCGGCAGCCAGTACGACAATGAAATAACGCATGACAGGGCTTATGCTTGACTAGCGCCGGCGGAATCAGCAGACGATCCACTTGCGCACGTAGGAAATCTGCGGTGAGCACAAATTGTATCAGTTCGCAGAACGCCGCCCAGCCGCAATTGTCGGGTGCTACAGGGTGTGAGATTCGATTTCCGGAGCAGAGTGCAGGCGCTAACCAGGAGCCCGACGCCAGATCTCGAGCACACGATCAAAGTCGTCGCGAACTGCGTCTCGGGCATCCATGCCAAGTCCGTGTCGAGGGCAGTTATTTGTGCTTGTGGAGCCCTAGTTGCAACTGATTGCAACGGGCCGCAAAAATTATCAGCCTTGCACAGCTTCGGACTTCAGGGTAGAGTAACTAAAGTAGTTGCAGGACTGCACTCCGGCAACTGCGCTTCTACCCCTCTCCCTGCAGCCTTCCCCCCCCAATTTTGTCCGCATTTGTGAGGAGAAGGTTCATGATTAAGTCATCCCAAATTAAGTCGTTCCGGTTTTCCATTTCGCTAGCGTCCGCAATATTCATTCTCATGTTGGGTTTCACGCCCGCGACGCTTGCTCAGAGTACGGTTAGCGGCAGGACCGGAAGCGATAGCATCGTTTTGAGCCAGACCTTACCCGGTTTGCTGGTACTTGGACCCCACGCCGATCTTCGCAACTCGGACCACCACGACCATGATGGGTGCGCTGCCCAGGGCCGCGGACAGGACAAGAGCAGCAACTGCACGGCGGTTCCCGAGGGTGGGACTGCTTTTGCATACCTCGCGCTGGTGGCTCTAGGTTGCCTGGCGACCGGGATCTTTACGATTCGTCGGCAGGCGCGCTTGCGCGAAACGAAATAGCCAACAAGATCGGCCCCCTCGAATTCTGCACCGGCAGAGTTCGTCGCTACTCAAAAGCGAGGGGGTCCGAAACCCGCCGGCCCGGTTGCGCGCGCGCAAGTATTTTCCCCGGCTATGCAACCTCCGGCTAATGCAACGTGCTGCAACGTCGAGCGGCAATGTCGCAAATCTTGGACATAAAGTGCAAAGTCTTGCACCAGGGTCGAAATCTAGGCCGCGTCTGACGAGCGGCACGATACTTCGTCATCGCGACCAACTCTATATCCGCACTTCCTGGTCGGGATAATCCGTAACTTGCACAAATTGATATACTTATCGTTCGAAGCGCCACGGCGGCTCGCAGGGAACGATCCCAGGAGTCGAACTCGGTCGGCTCGGCGGACCTCGATTCCGGAAGCAGCCCCAGGATTGGTTACTTCATACCGCTTGCAATCTTCTGCAATCCCGTGTAAGCTCCTCTCAATCAGGGCAAGCCAACGATCAGATTGGCGTTCTTGTTCTCCCCCTCGCCCTCAGGTTCGCCGAAACTTCCGTGAAGGTAGAGCCCGAAAAAACGAACTTAAACATGCTGAAGATATGCCATAATCTATATCGACTTAGTGGTGATTGTGAGCCTCTGCAGAATTTGGCACGCGGTTTGCAACGCGAATATGTGATACCGAGAGCGATTGGATGACGGCGACGTAGCTACTTTCCTCCCCGGAAAAATGGCCGGTAGGGACGTCGTTCATGAGTAGCGTTGGACCGTCGTAGGTATATAGCAGTCTCCCCCTGGATAGTTTCTCCCCCTGAGATCTCACTGTTGAGATCGCGAGCAATCGTTCTGGAAGGCGTGTTCATTTCTTTTGGGGTCACTCTGTACATGTGACTTAGAGGGCGAAGCTATGGCCGTAAGCACAGTATCGTGGGAGTTGGTGCAGCCGGTTCCGGCGGTCGAAACGGGAACCGAAGCCTGGTATGGGCTGCACACGCAGTCCCGTCACGAGAAGATTGTGGTCCAGCGGCTGCAGGAGAGAGGCGTCACGACGTTTCTGCCTCTGGTCACCGAGGTGCGCCGTTGGAGCGACCGCAAGAAGTCCGTCGAGCTACCGCTGTTCAGCTGCTACGTGTTTGCGAAATTTGTGCCGAACCGGGCAGAACGATTACAGGTTCTGCGCGTAGATGGAGTGTTCGGCCTGGTTGGTGGCAGGGGCGAAGGCGTTCCCATTCCGGACGAGCAGATCGATGCAGTCCGCAGTCTGGTCGAAGCGCAAGTTCCCTGGTCCTCTCATCCTTTCCTGAAAATCGGCCAGCGGGTTCGAATTCGCAGCGGGGCGCTGAATGGTGTAGAAGGCGTGCTGGTGCAACGCAACGGAGACCGTACGCTGGTGATTTCTGTGGATGCGATCCAGCGATCCTTGGCAGTGCGCGTAGAAGGATACGAAGTCGAAGCGGTTTGAAATTCTCCTAGCAGATTAAATCGCGGTCCTCCCATTCAGGGAAGGATGTTACCCACCTTTGACGGAAAACAACCTCGACACCGTTCGCTTACTCGTCGTGAGCCGGGAACCTGCTGGGTTTCGTGTGCTCGGGCCCCGGGATGCATCCCAAGCGTGGCATCTGGAAACCGCTTCGAACGGTTGGGAAGCGATGGAGCGTATGCAATCCGGCGTGACCTCCCACGTTCTGGTGTTGGATATTCCGCTTCTGGATGTTCCGTTCAAAGATAGCGAACCTATGCACTTCCTGCGCTGGCTGCGGAGTTTCAAACCTGATTTTCCGGTAGTGTTGCTGTGTTGTCCCGACGATGCAAGCAGAGTCAAGGAAGCCACCAGCCTGGGCGGGGAAGATGTGGTGTTCAAACCGTTCGACCCGAAGCACCTCGAAAACGTGATCCACAGGCTGTTGAATCAATCCGGCAACGGACACGCAGACACGGCCAGCAAGAATATCGAACAGCTCGGCCACGACACCTGCTTCGTGAGTGCCAGCCTGATGATGCAGAAGCTTCATGCCCAGGCGGCGCTGCTGGCCAAGACCGACGTCCCGGTGCTCATTGTGGGCGAGAGCGGGGCGGGGAAGTACACGGTAGCGAGTCTGATTCACAAACTTTCGGTGCGCTCGGGCTTCAAACTTCTGAGAGTGAATTGTGCGGCCATGCCGGAGGCCGAACTCGAAGCCGAACTGTTCGGCGGCGAGAGCGTTTCCGTTTCGCACCAGACGAGCCTGGGAAAATTTACGGCGGGCGAAAAGGGCACGATTCTGCTGGAAGAGATCGCGGAGATGCCGACTGGAGTGCAATGCAGGCTGCTGCAGGTTTTGCAGAACAACGAGCTCCACGCCCCTGCAGGTGGCGAGGGGATGGCGGCCAATGTGAGGATCCTGGCGACGAGCAGCGCCAACCCCGACCGCGCGTTGGCGGAAAAGCGGCTGCGCGAGGAGTTGTACCATCGCTTGAGCGCGTTCACCATTCAGGTTCCGCCGTTGCGCCAGCGGAAGGACGAAATTGCCACTTTGCTGCGCTATTTCATGCATAATCTGGCCAGACACTACGGGCTGCCCGAGCGTGGATTCTCCGCGGGCATGGTTGCCGCCTGCCAGCGTTACTCCTGGCCGGGAAACCTGCGAGAACTGGAAGTGTTCGTGAAGCGGTATCTGGTGGCCGGCGACGAGTCGATCTTCAGTGAGAGCGCGATGGACCTGACCGGTACAGGGGATAACGACTTGGTTGCGAGTCCGCTGAAGCCGGGGACAACTCGGTTGGACGAGAGCGGCGTGGCGGCCGCGAAACCGAAGCCGGATTCGCTGAAATCGATGATCCAGGCCGTCAAGTGGGAGGCGGAACGGAATGCCATTGCGGCGGCGCTGAAGCGGACGGGCTGGAATCGCAAGGCCGCAGCGCGCTTGCTGAAGGTCAGCTACCGCACCATGCTGTACAAAATCGATCAGTACAAAATGCGCGCTCCGCAGTCCTACTTTTCTCCGCTGACCGCCGGAGAGTTCCCGGGGCACGACGACGTCAAGGGCAACGGGCAGGCAAGATAACCGTGATACGCGAAAACATTTCCGAAGGCAGTCTCCAAGGATTGGCTCATGACCACAAAAGCTTGCAGCGGGTGGATTCAACGAATGGCGGTTCTGTTGGTCAGCGTGGTTTTGGCCGGCGTTCTGGCCGGCTCGGCCAGCGCGCAAGCCGCGCCGGCAACCGCCGCGGGGAGCGGCGCGGCCACGTCATCCGACAAGCCGGCCGACAAGCCGCATGACGATAGTTTTGTGATTGGCAATGATGACGTGCTGGCCATCAATGTCTGGAAAGAGCCTGACATCTCGCGCTCGATTCCGGTGCGATCCGACGGGAAAATCTCTCTGCCTCTGGTTGGGGAAGTGCAGGCTGCCGGGCTTACACCCTTAAAGCTGGAAAAAGACATTGCCGAAAAGCTGAAGAGCTACATTTCCGAGCCGGAAGTTACGGTGATGGTGCAGCAGGTCAACAGCCAGAAATTCAACATTCTGGGACAGGTGAACAAGCCGGGATCGTATGTGATTGCGAATTCCCCGACGGTGCTGGATGCGCTCGCGCTGGCGGGGGGCTTCCGGGATTTCGCGAAAAAGAAATCCATTTATGTGCTGCGGCACGGCGCCAGCGGGGAAGTGCGCCTTCCCTTCAACTACAAGGATGTAAGTGAAGGCAAGAATATGTCGCAAAACGTGAAGCTGCAGCCGGGCGATACGATCATTGTCCCGTAGTCAGGTCCCGTAATCAGGTCCCGTAATGACTTTTGTTTCGTGCTCATGAAAATTGCCAACTCAATCCGGTTAGGAATGGTCCTGCTGCTGGCACGAGTGCCGGCATGGACGCAGGACAATACACCCAGCGTGCCGGCGTCGGCCGCCGGCGGCGCCCAGATTTCGACTTCTCCGAACACGCCCGCGAACGCAGACACTAGCGTGAATCTCGACAGCAGTGAAATTCCGATGCTGACCCCGCCTCCCGTGAGTGGTCAATCGTACCCGGTGGCGCCGGTTTCGCAGGAACGTTCCAACTACCTGCGCGGCGGAGTAACCTTTACGAGCGCGTACAGCGACAACGTCCTCGGATCGACCTCAGCCAGCTCGAAGCCGGTGAGCGATGTGAGTTATTCGGTTTGGCCGACCCTGGCGCTGGACGAAACCACGACCCGGCTGCATTGGACTGTGAACTATGCGCCTGGATTTACCTTTTACCAGCGCACCAGCGCACGGAATGAACAGGACCAGAACGCCTCGATCAGCTTTCAGTACCGCCTCAGCCCGCACGTGACGTTCAGTGCAGTGGACAGTTTCCAGAAGAGCTCGAACGTATTCAACCAGCCGGATCTGGCATCGGCGGGAGCGGTATCCGGAGGGGCGCAAGGGGATAACTTTTCCGTGATCGCGCCCATTGCCGACCAGTTGCACAATTTCGGGACCCTCGGCATCACGTACCAATTCGCGGCCAATGCCATGATTGGAGCGGGCGGAATCTTCGCGAACTTGCATTATCCGAATCAGGCCCAGGTGCCTGGCCTGTTCGATTCCGAATCGCAGGGCGGGTCGGGGTTCTACGCGTATCGCATCTCAGCCGTCCACTATCTGGGGATCAGCTATCAGTATCAGAGATTGTTATCGTTTCCGACGCAGGGACAGAACGAGACTCAGACAGACTCTGTTTTTCCGTTCTACGTTTTCTCTCCGTCGAAGAGGTTTTCAGTCTCGATGTTTGGCGGGCCGCAGTATTCCGATATCCAATTCAACGTCGGCACAACTAATCAGACCGGTTCGCGATCCTGGACGCCGGCCGGCGGAGCCAGCATCAACTGGCAGGGGCAGTTCACCAGCCTGGCGGTGAGTTACACACATACGATTGCCAGCGGAGGCGGGCTGATCGGGGCGGTCGAGATGAACGCCGCCAATGCATCGATCCGTCAGCAGATTGCTAAAGCCTTAACCGCATCCTTATCGGGTGGGTATTTTCAAAACACAGTCCTGGGCAACTTGCCCCAGGTGGTTGCTGGTAGCACCAACGGGCACTCGATTTCGGGCACTGCTGCGCTGCAACGAATGTTCGGCGAGCACCTGAACGTGCAACTCGGATACACGAGGATTCATCAGACCTACAACGTCGCCGCCATTTCCACGACGCCTGACACAAACCGCGAATTTGTTTCGCTGGCCTATCAATTCTCCAGACCGCTGGGAAGATAATTTTATGGTTGACGAACTCGAAGAGAAATCGGAAGGCTTGAATCTGCAGCAGTACCTGGGTGTGGTGCGCCGACGCCACCTCTACTTCCTGATCCCGTTGTTTTTTGGCTGGGCCATCGTCTGGGGAGCCAGTTGGGTTCTGCCGCCGCGCTACGAATCGACCACGCTGATCCTGGTCGAGCAGCCCACCATGCCGAAGGATTACGTCACGCCCAACGTGAATGACGATTTGCAGGAGCGGATGCAGAGCATCACGCAGCAAATTCTCAGCCGCACGCGGCTAATGCACATCATCGACGAATTCAAGCTTTACTCCGGCCGCGCCCAGCGCTCTTCCGACCAGAAGGTTGAAATGATGCGCAAGGACATCACCATCGACCTGGTACGCGACGAGCGCAATCGCATCACGGCGTTCAATGTCACTTACTCGTCGCGCAGCCCCGTAATAGCCCAGCAGGTCACCAGCGAACTGACCGACCTGTTCATCAACGAGAACCTCGAAGTGCGGCAGCAGCAGTCGGAAGATACCACCCAGTTTCTCGAGACCCAGCTGGAGACCGCCCGCAAAACGCTGTCGGACCAGGAACAGAAAATCCGCGAGTTCAAGGGGCAGCATGTGGGCGAAATGCCCGGACAACTGGCGAGCAATCTGCAGATTCTACAGGGTGTGCAATCCCAGCTGCAGAACGAAGAAGATGCTCTAAACTCGGCCCGGCAACAGCATCTTTATTTGCAGACGTTGGCGGATCAGTACCGGTCTCTGCAGGGGTCCTCAAAATCCACGGACGGTAACGGCCCTTCGATGGGATTGCCGGCGATAGATCAGGAACTGGACAAGCTTAAGGCCCAACTGGCGGACCTGAGCTCGCGCTACACCGATCGCCATCCGGATGTGCGCAAGCTGAAAGATCAGATTGCGAAGACCGAGAAAATGCGCGATCAACTACTAGCCGGCTTGAAGACGAAGGATTCTACGGGCAGCGGCGACGGGACTGAGGCGGGCAATCCGGCGGTCCAGAGCGGGGATCCGGCGCAGGCGACGCTGATGGCTCCGATCGAAAGCCAGCTGCGATCGAATCAGCTCGAAATTACGAACCGCGAGCACGCGGTCGCGGCGCTCAAGGCGAAAGTCGACGACTATCAGGGGCGTTTGAATCAGGAGCCGATCCGCGAACAGCAGTTGGCCGACCTGACTCGCGGCTACGAACAGTCGCAGGCGAATTACGACGATCTGTTAAAGAAGAAGAACGAGTCGAAGATGGCCACCAGCATGGAATTGTTGCAACAGGGCGAACGGTTTCGGATTATCGATCCGCCGAGCCTGCCCATCAAGCCTGCTTTTCCCAATCGGCTGAAGTTCTGCGGGATTGGATTGGGGGCCGGGCTCGCGCTGGGCTTGGTGTTCGCCGGCGGGTTCGAAATGATGGATGACCGCATTCACGACGAAAAAGCGCTGCAGAAGCTGCTGCCCGTGGCCGTGATGGCGGAAATTCCCGCGATTGCGCGTCCGGAAGACGAGCGCAGGGCGCGAAGACTGTTGTGGTTGGGATGGGCCGTGGCAGCCTTGGTTTCTGGTACCATTCTGGTGGGGTCAGCTCTCAGCTATTTGCGGGGCTAGCGGTATCGCGATATGTACAAAGCCTTCTACAATTTGAAGCGCAACCCCTTCGAGATCACCCCGGACCCTTCGTTCCTGTGTCCGACCAAACGGCACAACGAGGCTTTGGCGGCGCTGTACTACGGGGTGAGACGACACAAGGGTTTCGTGGTTCTGACCGGAGAAGTTGGGACCGGCAAAACTCTTCTGCTGCGGTGCCTGCTGCAACTGCTAAAGAAGAACAACGATGTCGCCTATGCCTACGTATTCAACGGCAAGCTCACTCCGGTGGAGTTCCTGCAGTATGTTGCCGGCGATCTGGGATTGCCTTCTTCGGGCAAGAACAAGAGCGAACTGCTACTGCAGTTGGCGAAGTATGTAATCGGGCGCAGCCAGAAGCAGTTGACCACGGTGCTGGTGGTGGATGAAGCGCACCATTTGTCGACCGACATTCTTGAGGAAATCCGGCTCTTAACCAATCTTGAAACCGCGGACCAGAAGTTGTTGCAGATTCTTCTGGTCGGGCAGCCCGAACTGGACGACAAGCTGGATTCGGCCGAGTTGAGGCAGCTAAAGCAGCGCATCGCCTTGCGGTCCCATCTGACCCCACTCGATCTGGACGAAACCAAGGGCTACATCGAGCGCAGGCTGCGGCTGGCGGGGAATCCCGATGCCACAAATTTATTTCCACAGGAAACGATCGTCGCTGTGTATCGACACTGCCGGGGAATTCCCAGACTGATCAACACCATCTGCGAGAACGCGTTGATCGCGGCCTATTCCAGACAGGCGCCGAGCGTGACTCCAAGAATCGTCGATTCCATCGCGATGGATTTCCGGCTCGACGTGGAAACGCGCCCGGCGCAAGACCTTGCGACGTCCGAGACCATGAATGTGCAGAAAGCCGCCCGCACGTTGTTGGAGTTGTATGCCGTCCTGCGCAATGAGCAGTCGCGGGAAGAGGAATTCAGAACGCGGTAGGGGACGAGCGAATCGAATATGAGTCATATTTTTGACGCTTTACAAAGATCGGAATCGGAACTCTCGGGAACGGAAGTCTCGTCGTTTTCGATCGCGACCGAATTGCTGCAGGCCGCGGAAGAGAAGATGCGGGTTGCGGTCGCGAAAGAACCTGCAGTCGCCAAAGCGGCGGCTGTCGTCGTGAAGGAAGCCGGGAATGAACCGGACCATTCCCATAGCGATCAGGATCCCTTCTTCCCGGTTGATCTGCAGCAGTGCCCCTGTCTCTCGGTTGCCGTACCCACCGACAGCCGGTTGGTGTCGATCGAAAAAGAAGAGAGTTTGGGCGCCGAGAAATTCCGCTTTCTGGCGGTTCGCTTACGACAGCTTCGGCAAACCCGGCCGCTCAAGAAGATCCTCATTACCAGCACGATTCCGCAGGAAGGGAAGAGCACAGTGGCGGCAAATCTGGCTTGCACGCTGGCCCGCAGAAAGCCGCAAAAGACGCTGCTGCTGGAGGGTGACCTGCGCCGGCCAACTCTTGCCGCCCGTTTCGGGTTGGGCAGAGTTGCGGGCTTGAGTGAATGGTTCCGCGGCGAAGGTTCGGCAATGAACATCTATCGTCTGGATAGTTTGGGACTCTGGGTGTTGCCGGCGGGAAATGCAGCGGAAAATCCCCTGGAGTTGATGCAATCGGGGAAGCTCGGCCCTCTGATGGAGCAGCTGACGGCATGGTTCGATTGGATCGTGATTGATTCTCCTCCAGTACTGCCTTTGGCCGACACCAGCGTTTGGGCCCGGCTCGCCGACGGGATTTTGCTGGTGACTCGACCGGGCGTGACTGAGAAGCATCAGTTGGAGCGCGGGCTGGCGACGCTCGAGAAGGCGAAACTCCTCGGCGCCCTGGTGAATAGTTCGACCGATGCTGCTCACAGCGATTACTATCAACGATACGGTCCCCCCGCATCGTCTTCCGGGTCTCGTGACTCGGACAGATAAGCAGTTTCAAGATAGGTAGTTCCTGCGTTTCCGTTGTTCACCCTCCCCCCCAAGCTTAATGGCCGTGCTGGGCGTTGTTTCCGCTCCAGTCCAAGGGAAGCGGAACGAGTGGAGGTTTGGTGGACGGATATCACGACAAGATTTTGAAAAACCTTGAAGCTACTGCCGTGACGAGTTCTCTTGCAGCGGGTCACGAGGTCGTGAGGCTCGGACGGCAGTGAAACCAACCGTTCTGATCGCTACGACGTCTCGCTGGTTCCCGACTGCGCGTCTGGCCATGGCTCTGGCTGGGGCGGGTTGCCTCGTGGATGCCGTGTGTCTTTCTGGACATTCGCTTGGCAGAATGCGGACCGTGCGCCGGGTCTACGCCTACCGAGGCTTGATGCCGATCCATTCGTTTGCAGCAGCGATCGCGGCAGCGCGACCGGATTTGATCGTTCCTGGGGACGATCTGGCCACCAGTCACCTCCACGACCTGCACGCTCGGGGACGTCGGCGCGGGAAAGCCGGACAATGGGTTTGCGAACTGATCGAGCGATCGCTGGGTTCCACGGAGAGTTTCCCCGTGGTTTATGCGCGAACGCCCTTTATCGACATGGCCCGGGAAGAGGGCATCCGTGCTCCGAAAACCGAGATCATCCCGGACCTCGACGGTCTCAGAAAATGGGTCGCGCAAGTGGGGCTTCCAACTGTTCTGAAGGCCGACGGCACCTCGGGTGGGGAGGGTGTCCGGGTCGCAAATACACTGGAAGAGGCAGAGCGCGCTTTTCGCGTTCTGCACGCGCCACCTCTCATGGCGCGGGCCGTCAAGCGCGCTCTGGTCGACCAGGACAAGAGCTTAATCTGGCCTTCGCTGTTTCGCCGCCGATCGGTCGTGAATGCGCAGGTGCTGGTGGCAGGGCACGAGGCAACCACCACGGTCGCCTGCTGGAAGGGCGCCGTCCTGGCCAGTCTTCACTTCGAGGTGGTTAATAAACGCAGTTCAGTAGGGCCATCGAGCGTTCTGCGTTTGATCGAAAACGCCGAGATGTCAGCGGCGGCGGAAAAGATGGTCCGCCGTCTCGGCTTGTCAGGCATCCATGGGTTCGATTTCATGCTGGAGGCTGAAACGGGAAATGCGCATCTGATCGAGATCAATCCGCGCGCGACCCAGGTTGGACACCTCGCGCTCGGGGCTGGGCACGACCTGCCTGCGGCGTTGTGCTCGGCCTTGTCCGGAGAGCCTTTCCGCGCAGCTCCGAAGGTTACGGAGAAGGATATCGTCACGCTCTTTCCGCAGGAATGGATGCGCGATCCGGCGAGCCCGTTTCTGAGTTCGGGCTATCACGATGTCCCCTGGGAAGAACCCGAATTGCTTCGCGCTTGCCTTCGGAAAGCCCAGAAGTTCGCTCTCGGCGATTCCCGGCAAGAATCATGGCCGGCATTTTCCACGGTTCGTATCCCACGCTCATGACAGCTCCCATGAACAATCGCTCACTGCGTGCGGGCCTGCCGAGCCGTCACTTTCCACAGCATCACTCCGTGCCAGCCCCGGTGCAAGCCCCCGTACAAGCCCCGGTCCCAGCCGAGGTGCACCGCAATCTGGACAAGCCGGTGCGAGTGATGAAATTTGGCGGGACATCGGTCGGCGACGCGTCCTGCATTGCCCGCGTTGTCGAAATCATTCGCGCCGCTTCGCGAGAAAGCCAGGTCGTGGTCGTCGTCTCTGCCATGAGCGGAGTCACCAACCAGCTGGTCGCGGCCGCCACGCAATCGGAGCAGGGGCAGCACGCTTCTGTCGCCACGATTTTCGATGCGATTCGTGATCAGCATGAAAAGGCGATCAAGATCCTCATCCGTTCGGCAGCGGAACGGAACCGCATCGATGCCCAGATGAGGAAGCTGCTGGAAGACGGCGAACGCTTTTGTCAGGGGACGAGCATGCTGCGTGAATTGACGCTGCGGTCGCGAGATGCAATCTCAGGTCTCGGTGAGCGGCTTTCTGCGCCTCTGGTTGCAGCAGCTCTGGCTGAGCGCGGTGTGCCGAGTGAAGCGATTGAGGCGACGGAACTTGTCGTTACGGATACTTGCCACGGCGCTGCCGAGCCACTGATGGATCAGACCTGCGAGCACTGCGAAACGCGCTTGCGCCCGCTGCTGGACCAAGATATTGTCCCGGTGGTCACCGGATTCATTGGCGCTACCGAAGAGGGCGTACTCACCACTCTTGGCCGCGGCGGCTCCGATTACTCGGCGACGATCGTGGGAGCAGCGCTGCAGGCGGACGAAGTGATTATTTGGACCGATGTCGACGGCTTGCAAACTTCCGACCCGCGCCTGGTGGACGGCGGTTGTACGATCCCCGAGCTTTCTTATCGTGAAGCTTCTGAACTCGCTTACTTCGGCGCCAAGGTGCTTCATCCGAAGACGCTGCGCGCGGTCATGCAGTGCGGCATTCCCCTATGGATCCGCAATACTTTTGCTCCGGAACGGCCGGGGACAAGGATAACCCCGGCGGGCCAACCGGGAGTGGATGCAGTCAAGGCCGTCACGGCGATCCACGACGTGGTGCTGATCAATATCGGAGGCCCGGGAATGGTTGGCGTGCAGGATGTTTTGGGCCGCACTTTACGGACCACAGCCGCGGTTCGTGCCGATGTGCTGCTGATTTCGCAGTCCTCTTCGCAGAATGATCTGTGCCTGGTGATTCCGTCCGCCCTCGCCAAGAGCACCGTGGAGGCCCTGCATCACGAGTTTGCCCATGAACTCGCGCACGAGAAAGCGGAACACATTACCGTGGATCCGACGGTTGCAATCATCGCTGTCGTAGGCCAGCACATGCGCGGCGTAGCCGGAGTTGTCGGTCGGGCGTGCAGCGCCCTGGATCGCGAGAACCTGGGCATTGTAACCATCGCCCAAGGCTCAACCGAGTGCACTCTTTCACTGGTTGTGCCCAAGGGAGATATGAAAGCGGCGCTGGTCAGTCTTCACCGCGAATTTCAACTCGGGGACGCATCCAACCGCAGCGTAGCAGAACCTGCGACACCGTATCCGTGCTACCAGACCTTGCCGAACAACAACCACACGGAACAGGGGAAGTAGGCACTACTCAGGCGTCCGAAACAAGCGGACTCCTTTACGAATTCATCAGACCCGACTTAGCAATGATGCGATCCAGACTGGTCGCATGACTCGCTGCCCTTCTCGGGCCGATTTAATCAGGACGAACCATTCAGGAAGGATGTCATGACAGGTGTCACGCAGGAACTCGAGCAAGTCGTCTCCGGGCAAAAAACGGCGCCGAAACCCTCAGCGCAGCTGACCGGCAAGCGGAGGAAGGTTTGGATTGATATCGACAACTCTCCGCACGTGCCATTTTTTCTGCCCATTATCGAAGAGCTTGAAAAGCAGGGCGTCGAAATGGTGCTGACTGCCCGGAACATCTATCAGGTGTGCGAACTTCTGGATTTTTTCCACCTGCCGTGCAAAGTGATTGGCAAACACTATGGCAAGAATAAATTCATGAAAGTGTTCGGCACGCTGGTGAGGACGCTGCAACTGGCTCCAACAGCTTTGCGGATGCGGCCGAATGTCGCGGTTTCGCACGGCTCCAGAGCACAACTGATGATCTGTAAGGCTCTGGGCATCCCCACGATTGTGATGCACGACTACGAACACTCCACCAAGACCGGGTTTCTTGAACCCGACTGGTTCCTGATGCCGGACGTGATTCCCGAAGGAGCGATGGTTCGGAAGACGGACACGGTAATGAGGTATCCCGGTCTCAAGGAAGATGTCTACGTGCCGCGCTTTCGTCCTGATCCGTCGATTCTCACTCAACTGGGAATTTCCCAGGATGAATTGGTGGTGACTCTGCGGCCTCCCGCGACCGAGGCCCACTACCATAATCCGGAGAGTGAAATCCTGTTCGCAGAAACCATGCGACTGCTGTCGGCCAACCCGCGAGTGCGGGCTGTCACATTGCCTCGCAATGCCCGGCAGGGCCAACAACTGCGCGAGGACTGGAGCGACTTGATCGCGTCCGGTCAAATGCTGGTTCCGGACAAGCCGGTGGACGGCTTAAACCTGATCTGGTTCTCCGACCTAGTTGTGAGCGGCGGTGGAACCATGAACCGCGAAGCTGCGGCTCTGGGCGTCCCGGTATACAGCATCTTCCGCGGAAAGATTGGAGCCGTGGACCGCTATCTGGCAGACACCGGCCGTCTCACCATGTTGGGGAGCGCCGAAGATGTCCGTACCAAGATCAAACTCGTGCGGTGGGCGCGCCCAGCCGAGCCCAAGGATCGCAACTCCCCGGTGCTGCAATGCATCGTAGCCAGCATCCTCTCGGTGTTGGATTCTGGCGGATTGAAGCGCGCGCGTCTGCCGCTGCACATCGCGAAAGGGACCGACTCAACTGTCGGCGAAGCATAAGTCGCACTGGAATTGCAGCCCTCCCCAAAGCAGTGTTCGTGGCTGAGGAATCCTAAACTGATGACGTCTTATGCTGTGGGCCCGGTCTTCGCCGAACACGGGCAATTGTCGCGAGCGGCCAAGGTATCTAATTGCATCGAACCTCTGAACGATCGGCGTTGGGATTCCTTTCTGGCAAAACATCCTCGCGCGTCTCTTTTTCATTCCTCGCCATGGCTTGCAGCATTGAGTCGTACGTACGGATTCCGGCCCATTGCTTATACGACGTCCTCGGCTGGCGAGGAACTGGAAAACGCGATGGTGTTCTGCTGCGTGGAGAGTTGGCTGACCGGCCGTCGCCTGGTTTCACTTCCATTCTCCGATCACTGCGAGCCGCTGGTGGACACGAGCGAAGATCAAACTGTGTTGACGGCTGCCTTGATGCAAAAAGTTAACGAGGAGCGATGGAGTTATGCAGAGATGCGTCCGCTGGAACCGTTTGAGGTCGCCACTACGCTGCCGAGGACGGCGGTAACCTATGCCTTCCATCAGCTCGACCTCTGGCCCAGCATTGATGCGATTTTCGATAATTTTCACAAGAGTTCCACGCAACGAAAAATTCGCCGCGCCGAGCGTGAAGGCCTCGAGTATCGGGAAGGGTCAACCCGGGAGCTTCTGGACGATTTCTATCGCCTTTTCACTCTGACTCGGAAGCGGCAGGGCTTGGCGCCGCAGTCGAAGGCGTGGTTTGCGAACCTGACGGAATGTTTCGACGACGCGTTGAAAGTCCGTGTAGCCTTCAAGGATGAGCAGGCGATCGCGGCGATGATCACCATCCGCCACAAAGACACCATGACCTACAAGTATGGCTGCAGCGACGTTCGCTTCAATCGCCTGGGGTGCATGCACCTGCTGTTTTGGAATGCCATCCAGGAGGCAAAGTTCTCCGGCCTGCGATTTCTGGATTTTGGGCGCACCGACGCGGACCAGCAGGGTCTCATTACATTCAAGAACCGCTGGGGCGCCAGCCAGTCGGTTCTGACTTACTCGCGATACGGCGCAGCAGAAAAATCGACGCACATCTTTGATCTCTACAGTTCGGAGTGGAAATCAAAGGCCGCGAAGTATACGCTGAAGCACATATCGCCAGCACTTCTCCCTACAATCGGCCAGATCCTATACCGACATATTGGATAAGCCCAACTCACCCTGACCTTTATAAATCCACTTTCTAGGAGCCTGTCAGAAATGAAAGACGCCAGCAGCCTTAAGGCGCCGCAGTTGGATGAACCGCAGACCACCATACGGCGGTTCGTTGACCTTGCCGTCCGCGGCTTGGTGCCTATGTTCGACCAGCAGAAGCAGCTGTTTTGCTATAGCCTGAAGAAGACGAACGACGGAATGGTGCAGGAGGGACTTTCGCCGCGCTATACCATGATGACCCTAATGGGTCTTCATCGTCTCGAAGAGGCGGGTGGGACGTCGCCCATCGAAATCGCGCCTGTGCTGAAGGCCCTGCTGGCGAATCTCGATTGGGTGCAGGATATCGGCGACCTTGGCGTGCTCCTCTGGACGTGCGCGCTGGTGGCGCCGGAACGACTGGCCGAAATTGAAGGCCGCATTGAGCTGGAGACTGCCCTGCTTCGCTACCGCAGCGCCAAACGGGGTGTCACCATGGAGTTAGCCTGGTTTCTCACGGGCCTCTCGAACTGGTCCCTGGTCTGCCCGGAGAAACTCGTCGGACTGAGAGGCTTGGCGCTCCAGACGCTGGCCCTGCTGAAGAAGAATCGCGGGGAACAAGGGTTCTTCGGCCACTTGGCGCGCGGCGGCAGCGTGATTGGCATGACCCGCGGCCGAATCGGCAGTTTCGCCGATCAGGTTTATCCCATCTACGCGATGACTCGGTTCTCGCAGGCCTATCAGGATGAAGGCGCGCTGCAGATGGCCGTCCAATGTGGGCGCGGCCTGTGTGAGGCTCAGGGAGCGTTAGGGCAATGGTGGTGGCACTATGATTCCTTGCGCGGTGGAGTGCTGGAAGGCTATCCAGTGTTTTCGGTGCACCAGCACGCCATGGGACCGATGACTATGTTCGCGTTGGGTGAAGCCGCACACATCGATTTCACTCCGTGGATCTATCGCGGATTGAAATGGATCAACTCGGAAAATGAACTAGGTTTCAACATGGAGGACGATTCGGCCAGAGTGATCTGGCGTTGCCAGTACAGGTCCACGTCCCAGGTGAAGACCTATTTGAAAGCGGCGCTGAATATGGGAGACGCGGCTAAGCCATATCAAGCGAAAAAGGATCTCACGGTACTGTTCGAATGTCGGCCGTATGAACTAGGGTGGCTGCTCTACGCCTTCGCGGCTCGAACCGGTCAACCCGTTCCAGCCGACACCGAAAAGTATTCGATTGCGGTCGGACAGAACACACCTTCCGGGAAGCGTTAACCATGAAGATCATGATTGTGGTGGGAGCCCGGCCAAACTTCATGAAAGCTGCCCCGGTTGTGTTTGCGATCCACGACCACAATGCCAGAATCGCGGCATTGCCGGGAGTGTCGCAGACGGACTCCCGGCAGCCAATTCAACCGGTTCTTGTTCACACCGGGCAACATTATGACGAAGCCATGTCGGGCTCATTCTTCACGGATCTCGGGCTACCCAAGCCTGACGTGCACCTCGAAGTCGGTTCCGGTTCGCACGCTGTCCAAACGGCCGAGATTATGCGCCGCTTTGAAAAAGTCGTCCTTGATGAAAAGCCCGACGTCGTGATGGTTTTCGGAGACGTTAACTCTACGGTTGCGTGCGCCCTGGTGACTTCTAAGATTATGCTGGACTCCAACGGAAAGCGTCCCCTGATTGCGCACGTCGAAGCGGGCCTGCGCTCTTTCGACCGGGCGATGCCCGAAGAGATTAATCGCGTCGTCACCGATCATCTGTCCGACCAGCTTTTTGTGACTGAGGAAAGCGGCAAAGAGAACCTGCGCCGCGAAGGAATTGCGCCGGAAAAGATTCACTTCGTGGGCAACACAATGATTGATTCCTTGCTGGCCTCGGAGGAGAAAGCTGGAAAATCTGTGATCCTCGACCAGCTCGGTCTCCGGGGCAACTCTAGCGGTTCGGTAAAGCGTTATGCTCTATTGACCTTGCACCGGCCATCGAACGTTGACGATCGGGAGACGTTCCTCAGTATCCTCGAAGGGATCGAGGAACTTTCGAAGTCCTATCCGGTTCTGTTTTCAGCCCATCCCCGGACCCGAAAGCGCATTGCCGAGTTTGGCCTTGAGCGCTTTTTCCAGCCTGACAAGGGAACCACGGAGGAAACGCATACCCCGGGGATTCATTTGCTGAATCCGCTTGGCTATCTGGACTTCCTCTGCCTGATGAAGAACGCGACGCTGGTCGTGACCGACTCTGGTGGGATTCAAGAAGAGACGACCTGTCTGCGGGTTCCATGTGTCACCGTACGGGACAACACCGAGCGCCCGGTTACAGTAACCCACGGAACGAATGTGATCGCGGGTACAAAGCCTGAGAACATCCGCCCGGCGGTTTCAGATCAGTTGCGCAGACAGAAACCTTCAAGCATCCCGGAAAAGTGGGATGGCCGTGCCGCCGAGCGCATCGTGGCCATGATGGTTGCCGAGTTCGCCCGCCGAGACTCGCTCTCCGCTGGAACGAAGGGACCCGGTGCACAACGTCTCGCACTAGGCCAACACTCGATTTAGGATCTCAAAATTCTTTCTATTCTTTGGAGGCGTTCGTTCATGCAAATCAAGATCGAATCCAGGCATTTTGGCGATGTGGCAGTCATCGTTCCGGATGTCTTTCGCGATGACCGGGGATTCTTTACCGAGACTTTCCGGGCAGATCAGTTTGAGGAACTAGGCTTGCCGACCGTGTATGTGCAGGATAACCACTCGCGGTCGGCGAAGGGCGTAGTCCGCGGGCTGCATTTTCAGTGGGAACCGCCGATGGGAAAACTGATGCGAGTGACCCTCGGAGCCGCATTTCTGGTTGCGGTCGACATTCGGAAAGGGTCGCCGACGCTGGGCCAGTGGGTCGGGGTCGAGTCGACCGCTGAGAATCGACGCAACGTGTGGGCGCCCGCCGGATTTGCGCGTGGGTTCTGCGCCCTTAGCGATGGCACCGAAATTCAGTACAAATGCACTGGCATCTATAACAACAAGGCCGAATCGGGGATCCTCTGGAACGATCCTGCGATCGGAATTGAGTGGCCTCTGAAAGACGTAATCGTCTCTGACAAAGACCGCAAGGCTCAGACTCTGGGCCAGTGGCTGGCCTCACCCCAGTCGAATCACTTTCAATATTCCTCTACCCTCAAAACTGAACTTTCTACACGGAGCTAATCATGAAAATACTCGTTGCAGGCGGCGCTGGCTATCTCGGATCGGTATTGATTCCCAAACTTCTTGAGCGCGGTTACAAGGTCGATGTGGTCGACCTTTTCTGGTTCGGCAATCACCTGCCACGCCAGGTCGGCACGCTGAACAAGGACATCTTCCAACTCAGCGTCGAAGACCTAGAGCCCTACGATCAGGTCGTTTTTATGGCGGGCCTGTCGAATGATCCCATGGCGGAGTTTTCGCCGGCGAAGAACTTCGTGTTCAACGCCGCGGCCCCGGCGTATCTCGGATACATCGCCAAGATCGCGAAGGTAAAGCGCTACGTGTACGCCAGTTCATGCTCGGTTTACGGATACACCGAGAACGAACTGTTTGATGAGACGCGTCCGGTCAGCTCGAGCTATCCCTATGGCATTTCCAAGCTCCAGGGCGAACAAGCTGTGATGCAACTCTGTGACGACAACTTTTCCGTGATTTCGCTGCGCAAGGGGACCGTCTCCGGCTACAGCCCGCGCATGCGGCTCGACCTGATCGTCAACACGATGTTCAAGTGTGCCATGAAAGACCGGGCCATTACGGTCAACAATCCTTCGATCTGGCGCCCATTGCTGGGCATTGAAGATGCTGCGACGGTCTACATCCGGGCGATTGAAGCCAACCACAAAATCTCCGGCATTTTCAACGCCGCGTCCGGCAACTACACAGTCGGCGAAGTGGCGGACCTGGTACGCAGCGCGATCCAGGAGAGAATGAAGCTGGATGTCAGCCTCAACATCAAACACATCCAGGACTTCCGCAACTACAAGGTCAGCACGCAGAAGGCAGCCAACGTCCTCAGCTTCCATCCGACCAGCAACGTCAAGTCGATTGTGTACGACCTGATCGACAACTATAAGAAATTCGAGGATCTGGACAATCCCAGGTACTCCAACATTGCAACCTTCAAAACCATCGAGAAAGAACTGCAGATCCACGACATGCAACAGCCGAGTCTCGCGCATACGGCTGGCGATGCCGTGATCGTCTAGGCTGTCTCATCCGGACGTGCAGGCACCTCAGGAATGACTCTGCGATCCATGGTCGGCGCGGTCCGCCGAAAGGTATTGTGTTCGTTTCAGCGCCGCATGATACCGCTCGGCGATCACGGGCCCGTGGTGTCATTCACCTTCGACGATTTCCCGCGCAGCGCATACCTGGCGGGAGCGCCGATTCTTGAAGCCTTCGGAGGCCGGGGAACTTACTACGCCACCACCGGGCTCCTGAACACACGCGACGGACTGGGAGACCTTTTCCACGTCGAGGACCTGCACGGTTTGCTGGAACGAGGGCATGAGCTGGGTACGCAGACGTTTCGGCACAGCTCCAGCCGCAGGGTGTCTCTCACCGAATTTCAAGACGACGTTCACAAGGGGATTCGCGAACTCGAGCGCCTGGTGGAGCGTCACTCCGATAATTTCTGTTATCCCTACGGGCACGTGACGCTCCGGACCAAGAAAACCCTGGCGCCGTATCTGGCCAGCGCCAGAAGCATCTACCCGGGAATCAATGGGCCGGAAGTCGACCTGAATCTGCTGCGCGCCAACTCGCTGTATCGAGATATGTCCGGCGCGCCTCACGCTCAGGAATTGATCGAGCAAAACGTCGCGCAGAAAGGCTGGCTGGTTTTTTACACCCACGACGTGCGCCCGAATCCCTCCGAGTACGGATGCACGCCGGAGCTGCTCGAATTTGCCGTCTCCACCGCGGCCCGCAGCGGAAGCCGCATCCTGACCGTCGAACAGGTACTGGCAGAACTCGGAATCGCGCCGCAGGGCTGCCGCAGTTGCGTCCCCACGGGCGGAACGAGGGTCCGATCGTGACCCCCTTAGCTTTTGGCCGTGATGCCTTGAAATGGACTGGAACTGTGGGACATGATCTAATGCCAGCATTCCGTTGTAGGAAAGGGCTTGAGGTCAATGAACTACCGAGAGCTTGGAGGGTTGGGGCGGTTGCCCCTACCATGACCCTAGAAGCCAAGCCTCCAAGCTGGCTTCGCATTCATACATGGGAGCCAAATGAGCCGCAACTTCCCCCAAGCGCTCGTCTTGCTAGTTCTCGGATTTATCAGTCTCGCGATACCTCAACACTCTTTCGCCTCAACCCCGGCGCAATCTCCGTGGCCGGGCCAGTCCGGTAACGCAGTGGGCTATGCCGCGTGGTCGGGGTGGACGGGATCGTTCAGCGGCACGGCTTGTGGCTCTCCTTCGAGCGGCTCAAGCTGGGCTAATGCGACGGTTATTCAAAACTGCACTTACAGTTCAGCCGTCACGATCAACTGCAACTACTGCGAATTCATCGGGGTAGATTTCAACGCGGGTACGGGTGTTACCCAAGTGAATGGGTCGCATATCCTGTTCCTGGGAGATCGCTTTCAATCCAACGACGTTGAAAACGGCAATATCGGAGTTACCGGTAGCTACATCTATTTTTTATACGATAGCGTGGTACCTTTAGTGTCGCTCGCCGCTTCTCCGGTTGGATACGCCTGGCCCTCCGCCGGAGCAGGCGCGAACTCCATCAAAATCACCGAGGGAGTGAACGCGATCAACGGCAATAGCGGGTATGAGTACGGATTCAACATCACCAACGGGCCAATTTGGATAGACCACTGCGATCTGTGGGGGTTTGGCGACGCCATCGTCATTCAGACAACAACTGCCCAAATGACGATTACAAACAATCAGATGCATGACATCGCGAACCCAAGTGAGCAGGCCTATCACACGGATGGGCCAGGATATTCAAATGGTGGTACTGCACCGAACAACGTAATGATCATCGGAAATGCCGTCGCAATGTTGGGAAACACAAACGCCCTGGCATTTCAGGCAGCCACGGGCGGCTATCAAAATATCTACGTGGCAAACAACTTCTGGTCTGGGAATAACGCCACTATTTCCTGGTGCCATCCGGGTTCGGTGCAATGCACAAACTCATACTTCTATGGAAACGTGCTCGGCACGGACGTAGAGGACTATGGCGCGGTCTATGATCCAGGCGGCTCTATGGGATCGGGCAGCGTTTGGGCTTGTAACACAATCGAGGTACGGTCTGGTACGACGTGGACGAATAACGATGGATGGACGCCAACGTCCGCGATGAATGGACAGTATTTTGTAAACAATTACCCGCCGAACAGTACGACCGATCAGGGCGGCAATACGCTCTGCGGCCTGCCCGCTCCGTCCTCCATCAACTTTGGGAATCAGGGCGTGAATAGCAGTTCGGGAGGACAGACGATAATTTTTTCAAATACGGGCAGCGGGACCCTGTCGATCTCCTCTATTGCTCTTGCAACCGGAACGCAATTCTCGATTTCTTCCAACACCTGCGGCTCAACACTAAATTCGGGTTCTAGCTGTTCGATCACGGTCACGTTCTCCCCAACGTCGATGGGACCGCAGTCCGATACCTTGCGGATCACGGACAATACTCCAGGGGTAAGTTCACCGCAGCTCGTACCTTTGGTCGGGATCGGAACGACCGCCTCGAACGTGGCTGCACCGACTGGGCTCACTGCCGTAGTCCAGTAACCGGATTCTCTGCCGGTGGTCAGGGCATCGAACAACAGTTGCGAGCCTGATGACCTGCCCCATGCTTCCGCATAAGCTCAACCACTATCCTGCGCTCCCATCCCGGCTCACACCCGGGATGGCGCAGCATAGGCGGGTGGTAGTTCTCGCGTCACCGAAATAGCGGGCAGGAAGCGCCACAGTTTTCCCCCAGATCGCAACTTTCGGACCTGGAGCAAACATGCAACTCTCATTTCCACTGATCCGTGGGCAGGCCGACGACGACAATGCAGACTCGTTGGCAAACAGGCTTCGCAATCGCAGGTTCCAGCTATTTGAGGCGTTCGCTGCGCGATTGCCGCGGCCTCTTAATATCCTCGACGTCGGGGGAACGAATGCTTTCTGGGAACAGCGCGGTTGGGCCGGACGCCATGACGTTCGCATCACAACCCTCAATCTTGAGGCGGAGCCACGGCGCTTTGACAACGTCGAGCCAGCCGTGGGCGACGCCACCGACCTCGCTCAGTTTGGAGACCGCAGTTTCGACATTGTTTTCAGTAATTCCGTCATCGAGCACCTCTTTTCTCTTGAGAACCAGCGAAAGATGGCATCTGAGGTCCAGCGTGTGGGTAAGGCTTACTGGGTCCAGACGCCGAACTTCTGGTTCCCCGTGGAGCCGCACTTCCACGTCCCCGCATGGCAATGGTTGCCGGTCGGCGCGCGTGTCGCACTCATTCGACGCTGGAGGTGTGGGTGGAGAGGACCCTGCCCGGATCCGGCGCGGGCAAAAGAACTTGTCTCAGAGGTTCGGCTGCTGACCCGAAGCGAAATTGTTGCTATATTTCCAGGAGCTCGGCTTATTCCTGAACGGATCGGGGGGCTCGTCAAGTCATGGACTGCAGTCGGCGAGTTTCAGCTCCAGGAAAAGAATTAAGCTGTTGAGTGACTCTCTGGCCTGCCAACTTTCGAACCCTTCGAGGCCTGCTCCCTTTGGCGCGTCGCCTGAGGCATAGTTAATGGAACCGGGACACAATCGATTCGGGGGCGGGGCGAGCGAAACCATGCTGCATCCGGTGGTGGCGCTCATGACGCTGATCGCCATTGTGCTGATCCTGACCCTTCCGCGTAACAAGGCGATTGTACCTTTCCTCTTGGCGATCTTCGCCATCCCCACCGGACAAGTGGTGCTAGTGGGGGGCGTTCACTTTACGATGGTGCGCATCCTGATTTTGGTTGGATTGCTACGCGCCTTCAGGCTTAAAGCATCGTCATCGGGACGTTGGTTTGCGACGGGATTCAGCCCCATCGATCAGGTCGTGGTGCTGTGGACGGTGTCCACGTTCATCGTCATCACGCTGCAATGGATGGATCCCCAGATGTTGGTCGCGAGGGTGGGCGATTTCCTCGACACTCTGGGCGGCTACCTGGTGGTCAGATTTTTCATACCCGATGGCGAGACGCTCCGGCGCACAATCAAAGTCTTCGCTGTGGCCTGCGCAATTCAGGGTGCCTGCATGATCAACGAGCAGATCACTGGAGTAAATGTATTCAATTTGATCGGCGGTGTGGCGCAGCCGGACAGCGTGATCATGAGAGACGGGGTGTTACGTTCGTCGGGAACGATGGGCGCTCTCGGCGGCGGCTCTGTCGCCGGCGTTTTGATGCCCTTGTTTCTCTGGCTGTGGACAACGGGAGAGTCCCGGTGGGCGGCGTACACGGGATTCGCCGGGGCCATGGCCATGCTCATTACGGCTCACGCGAGCACGCCCTGGATGAGCTTGGGCGCGGGTCTTCTGGGGCTTGGCTTTTGGCCCCTGCGCAAGCGGATGCGCATCGTCCGCTGGGGACTCGTTCTCATTCTCGTGTCGCTGCACCTGGTCATGAAAGCGCCAGTTTGGAACCTGATTGCGAGGGTGGACATAACCGGATCCTCCTCGAGCTATCACCGCTATACCTTGGTAAACCAAACCATCCGGCATTTCAGCGACTGGTGGCTTCTGGGATACAGGTACTACGACCAGTGGGACTGGGATATGTGGGATACCAGCAACCTGTTTGTGGCGGCGGCCTTGACCGGAGGGCTGGTGACACTGGTTTTGGTGATTGCGGTCTTCAAGCGGAGTTTTGGGGCGATCGGGAGGGCGAGGAAACGGGTGAGCGGAGATCGCAAGCAGGAATGGTTCCTCTGGTGCCTGGGTTCGGCCCTTTTTTCCTGTGTGGTGTCGTGCTTCGGAATTGCCTTTCTCTATCAGTCGCAGATGGTCTTATTCGCCTTGCCGGCCTTCATTTGCGTGGCAACCTTCGAGGCCAGGCGGGCGGTGGTCCGAAGCGGGGAGCCGCCGGATCAAGAAAAGCTGGAACTCGCTTTCGTCAGCGCAGGCACTGATCTGCCACTCAAAACCAGCTAGCCTAAGCACCCAGAGAACCGATTCATGAATCCCAAAGTATCCGTAATTATTCCGACCTATAACCGGGCAGCTACGGTCGGAAACGCCATCGAAAGCGTCCTGGCCCAGACCTTCTCCGACCTCGAAGTCATCGTGGTGGATGACGGATCCTCGGATGACACCGGCAGAATCCTGCAGGAAACTTATGGCGATCGGATCCGCTATTTTGCCCAGGCCAATCAGGGCGTCAGTGCGGCGAGGAACAAGGGACTGGCAGAAGCGCGAGGTGAGTGGATCGCGTTGCTGGACTCGGACGATCTCTGGGAGAAGGAAAAGCTGGAATGGCAGTTCAAGGCCCTGGAGCGATTTGGCTCCCAGTGCGGCGTGTGCTATGCCGACGCGCGATTCTTCAACTACCCAGAATCCCGGACCATGTTGCAACTCTCGGAAGAGAGCTATCGGCATGAAGGAACGATGGGCATCAACACGGACGTATTGAGGTTGTTGGTCAAGCCAGGGGGCGCAGGTATGGTTGTCTGTCCGTCCTCACTTCTGGCACGCGCCGATGTAGTAGCCAAATCGGGTGGATTCGATCCCAGCCTGCGTTTCGGGGAAGACAGCGAATTCATGTTTCGGTTGGCCCTGCTCACGGGCTTTTGTTACGTGAACCGTCCGCTGGTTTCGTTTGACCGATCGCCGGCTGAACTTCGCCATCTGGGAGTGAGCGCTGAGTGGAATCAACTGGAATTCGTGCTTCGACAGACTCAGATCAGATTCGAGAAGTTCCTTCGCCTCAGTGAAGGTTTGCCGAGGAAGGTACGGAAGTCGATCCTGGCTGGGCTGGGCTCGGTTCACAGCGGCCTGGCCAATTGTCATCTCGAGGCTGGAGAGTATGGAAAGGCGCGCCAAGCAGCATCAAAGGCGGCACAACTGGACTTAACGCTCAACTTCGCAGTGAAATGGCTGCTGACTTGGATTAGTCCCCGACTGGCACTCCGAGCCGTGCAGCGCCACCAGCAGACCAGAAAAGACTTGGTTCCTTTCATATAGGGATATCCGATTGCGGAAGCGCCATTTCTCCTTCAATTCTTAATACTTATGAGTAGCAGAATGAAAATTACGAAACTATACATCCGTGGCAGGGCAACTCTTGACCAGGTGCTACGGGGCAGTACGCTCAGGACCAAAGTGATGCGGGGCGGGATGTTTTTAGGCGGAGGAAGCGTTGCAGAGCAAGCTAGCCGGTTTGCCCGCAACATGATTCTTACCAGGCTCCTGGCCCCCAGCGCCTTTGGGATCATGGCGATTGTAATGTCCTCTTCAGCGCTACTGGCGGCTTTGACTGAAATAGGGCAGAGACAGGCGGTTATTCAAAACCCGAGGGGAGGGGAAGACGAATACCTGAACGCCGGTTGGTGGATGGGGATGGGCCGCTCGCTCCTCATGTATGGCATTGTTTTTGCCATGGGCCCTTTTGTTGGACATTTTTATGGGAACGCGGAACTGTCGGCGCTGCTTCGAGTCGCGCTCCTGACCGTGATATTCGACGGGGCCATGAGTCCTCGTTCCATTCTCCCGCAAAAAGAGATGAGGTTCGGACGCTGGATGGCAATCACCAACGGTGGCGCCATCTGTGGAGTTATTCTGACGGTAGTTCTCAGTTTTATTCTCCGAGATGTGTGGGCGCTGGCCATTGGCTCTTGCAGCGAGAACGTCTTCCGGTGTCTCTTTTCATATATCGTGTGTCCGGGGTTACCTCGGCTGGGGTGGGACCGACATGCTGTCCGGGATCTTTACCGTTTCACAAAAGAGGGATTCGGGCTGTCGTTTCTAAACTTTATCTTCACACGCACCGACATCTTCGTGTTGGCAAAGCTTTACTCGGCCTCAGCATTGGGCGTCTACACGATGGCAGTGTACCTGGTCCAGACTCCCTCAGTCTTCATCACAAACCTGTTGATTCAAACCCTCCTGCCCGCCTTCGCCCACGTTCAGGAAGATAAAGAGCGTGTCAACCGTATCCTGATCGAGGTGACTTCATGGATGATTCTTCTGGGGCTTCCGGCCACGGTTGGCTGCTACTTGTGCGGGTCCTCCCTTCTTAGGCTGATCTATGGGACGCGATATGAGGGTGCCGCCGGACCGCTGGCGGTCGCAGCCGTTGTAGTGTTCCTGAGTCTGCTGAACGTCGTAATCACGAGTCTCTTTGCCGGTATGGGCCGTCCGGGCCTGCACCGGCGCGCGGTCACCGCGTCTGCGGTCATAATGATGATCGCCATCTATCCCGCCTGCAAGTTGTTCGGAGTAGTGGGAGGCCAAGTCGCAGCCCTGCTCGCGATTGTTGGTAGCTACCTGCTTCAGATCAGGCGAATGCGTGAGCTCACCGGTTTGAACTTGATTCGGTATGGAAGATCGTTTGTGCCGGCGGTATTGGCATCCGCTGGGGCGCTTGGCATCGGTCTGGGCGCGCGCTTCGTCGGGCTGGCGAACCGGCCATCGGCCAACATAGCCATAGGCGCCACCGTCTGTGTCATTGCCTATGCTGTGTGTGTGCCGGCTTTCCTGAGGATCAGGCAGACCGCGCAGGCAGCGGTGAGCCCCACGATGTCTGATAGCTCGACAACCGAATGACTACAAGGCCACTTCTGATGCCGAGGCCTGGCGTCGGAACCCTCCGGCCGATATTTTGAGCTCGTGGGACAGTAGCGGAAATATTTGCGTCAGGAATTGAACCTATGACGGAATCTCGCAATCTAGACTTTTTGCGCAGCGTCGCTGTGTTGCTCGTGCTGGTCGATCACTTGTTCATGGCGGCCGGGTTGGCCGAACGGTTTCCGGTAGTTTACGACATGGGGCGGTTGGGCGTTCTCATGTTCTTTGTCCACACCAGCCTGGTCCTCATGCTCTCTCTGGAGCGTTCTGAAGAGCGAGATAGCGGTGACCTTTTTCGAGGCTTCTATATTCGCCGGGCGTTCCGAATCTACCCTTTGAGTATTGCTTGCGTTCTGCTCGTCTGCGCCTTTGGAGTGCCGCAAACGCCGGGTGGAGCGCCAGCAGTTCGAAGCGTTTTTCAGATCATTGCAAGTCTTCTGTTGGTCCAGAACGTGGCGGGACAGTTGTCGGTGATCAGTCCAATGTGGAGTCTCCCGCTGGAAATTCAAATGTATATAGTCTTGCCGTTCCTGTACATTTTCGCAAGACGGCATAGCGCGAAGGACCTTCTCAAGGTAGGGTGCGCAGCAGCCCTAATCGGTCTGCCGTTCGACTGGGCACTTTCCCGGCACCTTGTCCGGGGATTGGGCCGATTGGACATTCTTGACTACGCTCCATGTTTTATCGCCGGCGTCATGTCCTATCGCCTCTCAAAAAATCGGACTCCCGCGGTAAGCTCATGGCTGTGGCCTGTCGCGGTGGTCGCGACGGTTACTGGTTACCTTTTGTGGCAGACGGTATTTCCTGACCCTGCGAATCGTATGCCCGCATATCGTGAGTGGGTTGTCTGTTGGATTCTTGGCGGTCTCATCCCTCACTTCCGGGAGATGAGACTCCGTTGGCTTCGGACCGCAAGCCATTATGTGGCGAAGTACTCCTATGGGATCTATCTTGGGCAGGTACCCGCTCTTTGGATTGGCTTCACTTTCTGGCCACACATGGCCAGCCCGTTTAGATGGATTGTCTCTGTTGTTCTGCTCGCCGGCATCGCGGTAGCCAGTTACCATGCGATTGAGCACCCTGGAATCCTCCTCGGAAAGCTGGTGGCAGGTCGCGCTGAAAGCAAGAGGTCGCGGGTTGCGGCACTTGTCGCCGACAACTGACCTATTTACCATGAAAGAGCGCACTATGGCCGCAACGGCAACCTAAATATTGAAAGCGGATCGCATTCCCAAAGAGATCGCAATCAGCGGTGGTTTCCTGGGCGTCGGGTGCGTCGATGTCCGCCAATGCAGCATATTTCGGAATCTCTTTTTTAGACTGACCATTGCGGCATGGTACGCTTTATTAGCAATGATTTTGCGCAACAGTTGCTGCGAGTCGAGCCGAACAGCGCGTCTGACTGCGAGGGACGAAGCAGGCCCGCGCAGTCCCTGGCTAGCGCGTGCAGAGTAGCTTGGGTCGCTGTGAGTTCGGAAATGGATGCTCTCGGTTGAAGAGTCAGGAACGCTTAGTATGAAATTATCAATCGTCATTTTATGCTGGAACGATCGGAAGGTGGTGCTCGATTGCCTGCGGTCGATCTACGCGACTGTGAAGAGCACGGAATGCGAGGTGCTTGTTTCCGATAACGGATCAACTGACGGGTCGGTTGAGTTGATCCGGAAGGAATTTCCGCAAGCGATCCTGTTCGAAAACGGAACGAATCTGAGGTTCGCTAAAGGAAACAACATCGCGATCCGTGCGAGCCGCGGCGAGTACGTTCTTATTTTGAATCCGGACACGATCATTCATGACGGCGCACTCGACGGACTGGTCAAATACGCCGACGAGCACCCTGCAGCCGGGGCCTTCGGATGTCGAGTTGTGTTCCCCAACGGCGTCTTTCAACCCGTGCAAAGGCCGATCTTCACCCTCCGCAGTGAGTGGTGCTGGGCGCTCGGCCTAGGGGCACTGGCCCACTTCTCCGAATGGTTTCAATCCGGCAGCTACGCGAACTGGCACGGAGAGACGGAGCGCTCGGTGGGCTGGCTCGCTGGGTGCTTTATTCTCGCGCGAGGGGAGTTGCTCCGCAGTCTTGGCGGTTTTGACGAACAGTTCTTCTACTACTACGAAGATACCGATTTGTGCCGGAGAATCTGGGAATCCGGCCACTCGATTCTCTACACTCCGAAGTTCACGATCACGCACCTGGGCGGGCAATCAACCGTCAGCCGATTCAATCCGGTGGCATTTGCCGTAGACGGCGAGATCACCCGGTATCTGTACTATTACAAATATGATGGCCGGAAAGGCGTACGCAGTTGTCGGCGCGCCAGCCTGGTTGGGTTAACGATTCGTCGAATTGCTTATCGTCTGCGACACCTGTTTCGTTCGACTGAAGCCACAAAGAAGCGTCAACAAATCCTCGATACGCTATTTTCGTGGAATTACAAAGTCGACCCCGTTCGTCTTGTCGAAAATGGAGAAGAGCCTTCGTTGGGCATGAAACTGACGGACCGCATTGTTGAGCGATAGTCCTTTTCCGCCTTCCCGCGCACGTCGACCAAGATCATGAAAATCACAGTAATTGGAGCCAATGGGCAGCTAGGAAGCGACGTTGTAAAAGCGTTCGCACTGGCAGGTGACGAGGTCTTTTCTCTCACTCACGCGGACATCGACTTGGCATCGATGGATTCTGTGGCGGCTCGCATGCAAGAAATCCGCCCGAACGTTGTCGTTAACACGGCTGCGATGCATCATGTGGAGAACTGCGAGAAAGATCCTGCACTTGCTTTCGCCGTCAACGGGATTGGCGCCCGGAATCTGGCGATGGTGGCGAAAGACGTCAACGCAACCGTCATCCATGTGAGCACCGACTATGTTTTCGACGGAGCAAAGCGGAGCCCATATGATGAGGGGGACGCGCCGAATCCCTTGAATGTGTATGGCAACACCAAGCTTGCTGGCGAACATTTTGTGCGCTCGACGACGGACCGGCATTTTGTAGTACGCACATCTGCGATCTATGGCAAGAGTCCTTGTCGAGCCAAGGGCGGCTTGAACTTTATTGAGTTGATGCTGAAACTCGCCCGCGAGCGGGGCGAAGTAAAAGTTGTTGACAGTGAGTTTGTCACTCCGACTTCGACCGTAGAAATTGCAAAGCAGATTGTTGCCCTGAGCCGTTCCGACGCGTACGGGCTTTACCACGCGACGGCGGAGGGAAGTTGCTCATGGCATGAATTCGCTAAGGAGATTTTTGCGCTGACGAAGACGCCCGTGAAACTGCACATCGCCGGCCCCAATGAGTTCCCCGCGAAGGTTCCGCGGCCCAAATACTCCGTTTTGGAAAACAATGAACTGAAGCGCCGAGGGCTAAATGTGTTTCGTCCTTGGCGCGAAGGTCTGCGCGAATATCTCTTCGGCAACTCCTAGATCCCGCATGAACACCTTACTGCCACGCTGCACTTCCACTGGCGTGAGTGCGTCGGATGGAACGGCTGAGGGATCGCAAAACGCGATCCCATCCTACGCTCTCATGACCGCTGCCTATAATGAGGCCGCGCACATCGAGAAGACGATCCAGTCGGTCCTCGCTCAGACCATGCGTCCGCAAAGGTGGGTAATCGTGAGCGATGGCTCCACGGATGAGACGGACGAGATCGTTCGCAGTTATGCACAGGAGCACGATTTCATCCGATTCATGAGAATGCCGCGTCCTCCGGGGCACAGCTTCCGCACCAAAGTCGTTGCCTTGCAGGCGGGGCAAAAGCAGCTTTTCGAGGTTCCCTTCGAATTTATTGGCAATCTCGACGCTGACATAACCGTTGGACCGACTTATTTCGAGGACTTGATCGGACGCTTTTGTCAAAACCCAAAGTTGGGATTAGCCGGCGGATTTGTCTGCGAGGAAGTTCACGGCGAATTCAAGGGCCGCACAATCAATCGCACTCACTCCGTCGCTCACGCCGCCCAATTGGCTCGTCGAGAATGTTATGAGGCCATCGGCGGATACCAAGTCCTGGAGTACGGCGGGGAGGACTGGCATGCCCAGGTATCGGCCAACCTGAAGGGCTGGGAGACTGAGGCATTCCAGGATCTGCCCATCTACCACCACCGCCAGACTGGTGCCGGAACCAATCTTCTTCGTTCGAGTTTTCGATTGGGAAAGCTCGATTATTCGTTCGGGAGTGACCCGCTTTTTGAAGTTATCAAATGTGCGCTGCGGGTACCATCCAAACCTGTCGTGCTCGGAGGGCTACTCCGGTTCCTCGGTTTCGCATGGTTATCGTTCCGAAGGGAAAAGCGGCCTGTCTCGCAGGAATTCATGTCGTTTTTGCGTTCTCAACAGAAGGCAAGAGTCGCCGGCATGTTCCGTCGTAATAAAGATTCAGTAGCTGGCTTCGTCGCGGGAGAGACGAAGAGTTAGGTCTGCAATGGCCCGTTTGTCCCATTCGTCCAGGGACTTCGATGCTCTATAATCACCACTGAACATCCCCCCTTATTCGTTTCCCCCATTGCAGTTTAGCCATCAAACCCTTATCAATCTCGGCCAGTAGAGCCGCAACATGCTGTATTTAATGAATTTATGACGGATACAATCATCGTTGGTGCCGGCCCATACGGGCTTTCCATCGCAGCCCATCTTCGCCAATCGGGTGTACCATTCCGCATTTTTGGCCGTCCCATGGACACGTGGACCTCCCATATGCCGAAGGGCATGATGCTCAAGTCGGACGGTTTTGCTTCCGATCTCTACGATCCGCAAGGCGCACTGACCTTGAAGAAATTTTGCGCAGAACGCGGGATTCCATACGCGGATACCGGCAAACCAGTGCTGCTCGAGACCTTCTGCGCCTATGGGCTGGCCTTCCGGGAACGCCTGGTGCCGGATCTGGAAGAGACGAACGTCACCTACGTTGAGAAAGTGCCCGGCAGCTTCAAGGTGCACTTGGAAAACGGCGAGGCGGCAGAAGCCCGGCGAGTTGTTCTGGCAATAGGAATCACGCACTTCGAGAATGTGCCCGAGACATTGGAGCACTTGCCGGCGCAGTATTTCACTCACAGTGCGAGACACCGAGCAGTCGACACCTACCGCGGACGGAAAGTGATTGTGATCGGTGCCGGTGCTTCCGCCCTTGACATGGCCGGGTTGATGCACGATGCGGGTGCGGAAGTCGAACTTGTCAGCCGCAAGTCTGAAATCAGTTTTCACAGCGCTCCGACGGCGAAGAAGCGCTCCTTGTGGCAGCGGTTGACTCGCCCTTCCTCGGGTTTGGGGCCTGGGTTGAAATCGCTTTTTTTTGCGGAATCGCCCCTGGCGTTCCACTACTTGCCGGGGCATTTGCGCCTCGAAGCCGTGCAGCGGGCGCTCGGTCCCTCCGGCGGATATTTCATCAAGAACAAGGTGGTCGGCAAAGTGCCGATGCACCTGGGGTACGCGCCGGAAGGCGCGGAAGTGCGCGACGGCAAGGTACATCTGACTCTGCGTTCTGTGGATGGAAGCACGAAGAATGTCGTCGCCGACCACATTGTCGCGGGCACTGGGTACCGGGTGAACATCGATAACCTCGAGTTCCTGAGCGACGAAATTCGTTCAGCTGTGCAACAGACCAACGGATCTCCCGTGTTGTCCTCCAACTTTGAGTCTTCGGTTCCGGGCTTGTATTTCACCGGAATCGCCGCGGCGAACAGCTTCGGTCCCGTGATGCGATTCGCCTTCGGAGCCAAGTTCACAGCGCAGCGGCTGACCAAGGTTCTGAAAAAATCTGTCGTGCGGGAGTCCGTCGCCATGCAAGCTGTCGAAGTGGCGGTAAATACTAAGTAGGACTGCCAGCGTCTCAGGAATCCCCCCAAAAACTGGAACCTCTTACCCATGAAGCTCGAGACGATCGCAATTCACGTTGGCTACGACGGCGACCCGACCACCAAGGCGGTCGCTGTCCCGATCTATCAGACGGTCGCGTTCGAGTTCGACAGCGCGGAGCACGGGGCTGCGCTTTTTAATCTCGAGGTCGAGGGGAACATCTACACCCGGATCGGCAACCCTACTAATACGGTGCTCGAGAAGCGAGTGGCTGCTCTGGAAGGCGGAGTCGATGGTCTGAGCGTCAGTTCCGGGATGGCTGCGATTGAATATGCTCTGATCAATATCCTGGAAGTTGGGAATAACGTCGTTTCCACCTCGCAGCTTTATGGAGCGACTTACACACTTCTCGCACACATCTTTCCGAAGCGCGGAATCGAGTCGCGGTTTGCCTTGACTGACCAGCCCGAAGACATCGAGAAGCTGATCGACGGAAATACGCGCGCGGTTTATTGCGAGAGCGTCGGAAATCCGGCGGGAAACGTTGCCGACATTGAGGGCATCGCCAAAGTCGCCCACAAACATGGCGTACCGCTGATTGTCGATAACACGGTTGCTACGCCGATCCTCTTACGGCCCATCGAGTACGGCGCAGATGTTGTGGTACACGCCATGACCAAGTTCATTGGAGGAGCGGGCACCAGCATAGGCGGAATGATCGTCGACTCCGGCAAGTTCCCGTGGAGGAAGTATCCGGAGAAGTTTTACATGTTCAATAAGCCGGAGGTCGCTTATCACGGTGTGGTCTATGTCGATCACTACGGCGACGCTGCTTTCGTGGCGCGCTGCCGGACCGTGTGCCAGCGCAACACCGGCGCAACGCTCTCTCCGTTCAACAGCTTTCTGTTTTTGCAGGGAATTCAGACGATGGCTCTGCGGATGGAGCGCCATGTCGAGAACGCCCGGAAGGTGGCGGAGTTTCTCCGCGCACATCCCATGGTCGATTGGGTGAACTACGCGGGCTTTCCAGACAACCCGCTGTATCCGATGGCCCACCGATATCTGGGGAACAATTTTTGCTCGCTACTGACCTTCGGCGTAAAGGGCGGCTACGACGGGGGCAGGAAGTGCTTCAACGCGTTCCGTCTTTTCAAGCGGATGGTCAATATGGGCGACGCGAAGTCGTTGACCTGCCATCCGGCTTCGACAACTCACCGGCAACTGACGCCCGAAGAACAAAGGAAAGCGGGAGTCACGCCAGAGATGATTCGGCTCAGCGTGGGGATTGAGCACATCGACGACATCCTGGAAGACCTGTCACAGGCTCTGGAAGCAGCCAAGCAGTAGAAGATCACGCGAAGGAAACGATCGTCTGGGGGAAATGACATGCCACTGATCATTGATGGCGGACGAGTTCCGACTCGCTGGGCGGAGAGAGGACTTCCCCGGCCCGTTTCGGCCGACGGCCGCACGCGTCGCCCGGATTGCCTGCAGTTGGCGCTGATCAACAACATGCCCGACGCCGCGTTGGAAGATACCGAATTGCAGTTTTTCGAACTGCTGGATGTGGCGTCCGGCGATATACCGGTTGTCATCAAGCTGTATTCGCTCACGGGCGTGCCTCGCGCTGAGCGCGGCGAGCGGCATCTCAACAGCTTCTACTTCCCGTTCAACGATCTCTGGCAAAACCAGTTCGACGGCGTGATTATCACGGGCACCGAGCCCCACCATCCGAATTTGCAGGATGAGCCATACTGGGGCCTGATGATGCAGGTGTTCGACTGGGCCGAGCGCAACACCGCTTCCACGGTTCTATCCTGCCTGGCCGCGCACGCCAGCGTGCTGTATTGTGATGGGATCAAGCGGCATCGGCTGCCCGACAAGATGTTCGGAGTCTTTGATTCCGTCAAGAAGGCGGAGCACCCGCTGACCAGTTCATTGGCTGATCAAATCCGTTTCCCGCATTCGCGGTGGAACGAGGTTCGAGCCGAGGAATTGACGGAAAGCGGCTACTCCATCCTGACGGAGTCCCGCGAAGCGGGCCTTGATCTGTTCGTGAAAAAGAGGAAAGAGAGTCTGTTTATCCACTTTCAAGGGCACCCGGAATACGGCGGCCAGACCCTGTTGAAGGAATATCGACGGGACGTCAAGCGCTTCTTGCGGCGAGAGCGGGAAACGTATCCGACGATGCCTGCGGGATACTTCCATGCCAAGGCAACGCAGCTTCTGAATGATTTTCGGGAAGCGGCTGTGGAAGACCGGCGAGAAGAGATGATCGACAAATTTCCCGAAGCCGGAATTGTCACCGGCCTTCAAAACAGCTGGTATAAGTCCGCGAGCAGCATATACAGCAACTGGTTGCAGTACATAGCCTCGAGAAAGACACAAACCCCGGCGTTCGCGGCAATGGCGCCAGGCGCAGTGCGCTCCTCCGTGGCCGATAACGAGATTGCGTAGTCCCGAACAGATGGCATCCTTCCAAGAAAAGATCACGACATCGATCCTGGCCAGAATCCGGGCAAGGCGAGAGCCGAACCACCCGGTAGGCGGCCGTCCACTTGCGCCAACCGCTGTGGTAGCGCCGGCCAAACTTCGCGAGGTCACATTTGCCGACTTCAACGAAGTGGCGAAACTCAAGGAACGCAATGGCCTGGCCGCGGATTCCGTCGAAAACTGGGACCGTTTGTGGCGACGCAATCCCGCCTTGCTCAGAGGCAACATGCCCCGCCCGATGGGCTGGGTTTTGGAAGCGAACGGTGGCGTGGTCGGCTACATGGGAAGTATCCCGCTGCAATGCCGCTACGGCGACCGCACGTTGAACGCCGTCAGCTCTCACGGTTTCACTGTCGATCCCCCCTACCGCGCGCTTGCGGTCAGTCTGCCAGCGGCGTTTTATCGACAGAAATCTGTCGACCTTTTCCTCACTACCTCGGCGATTGAGGCATCCGGCAAAATTGCTCTCGCGTTCCGCTGCTTAACCCTGCCTCAACCGGATTATGACAGCGTCCTCTTCTGGGTGTTGCGTCCCTATGCTTTTGCCACGGGGGTGATGAAGAAGCTTGAGCTGCGCCCGTTGCTGGCTACGGTCGGAGGTGTTTTGGCTGCGCTGGCAGTTAGCAGCGACACGGCACTTCGCCACCGCAAGCCAACGCAAGCGGACGCGACTCGATCGGTGAGCGAGGCAGGCCTGGGCGCGATTGGCGACGATTTTGATGAGCTCTGGGTTGAGAAGTTGAAAGAAAAGTCCGAGACACCTCGGCTTTTTGCCGACCGGACGCCGGCGGCTCTCCGCTGGCATTTCGAAATCCCGGGAGATCGTGGCTCGGTTCGGGTGCTGCGCTGCCACAAGGATGGAAAGTTGGATGGCTATGCGGTCGTGCGCAGCGACATCGACCCGGAGAGCGGTCTTCGAAAGTCAATGATTGCGGATATGATCGCTCGCGAGGACGACGAGGCAGTCATCCAATCGCTTTGGGTCGGGGCCTATCAATACGCGGAGCGTGCTGGAAGCGACGTACTCGAGGTACTGGGATTCCCAAACTACATTCGGGCGGCGAGTTCCAAGTGGCGCCCCTATCAGCGGAAGTATCCGGCTCACCCTTACTATTTCAAAGCCGTTGACCCGAAGCTCCATGCGGAACTCAGCCATGGGGAAGCTTGGTACGCGTGTCCGTTTGACGGAGACGCAACGTTGATACGGCCCTCGTATTCGAATTCTGCCACGCCGCTTAGTCCGGCTCGGCAAGAGGACCCTACACAGAGTTCCTTAGCTTTTCAGGCGTCCGCGACTGACCGAACCGAGGTTTGCTGAGAGGCTACAGTCACGGCCTCACAGCCAGAAACTGAATCAAACCTAATGGAGGCAATTCGTTCCATGCAGACGGCAACCGATATCGAACGCGATGTAAGAAGTTTTGTGGTACAGCAATTCCTGGCGGGCAATGCCGGCAGGCTGCGTCCCGACGGGTCCCTCTTGGGGGATGTGATCGATTCCATGGGAGTGATCGCTCTGGTGGCGTACCTGCAAGAGCATTTCGGCATCACCGTCGAGGATGATGAAGTGGTCCCGAGCAATCTGGATACAATTCAGAACTTAGTCGCATACGTCGCCAAGAAAATCGGCGCGTAGGCTTTGTTCTCAATGGAGCGAGATAACCGAATCTCGATGACCGAGCGTAAATCGCCAAGAACCGCCGCCCGCATCAGCGATGTGGTCGAGGTGTGGGCTGAGCAGTCGCCGGACCATCCAGCTCTTATCGAGAGTACGGGTGCCTGGACCTACCGGCAACTTGCTGCCGCGATCGCGGATACTCAGTCGTGGCTGCGGGGGCTGAATGTGCGTGCGGGCGATCGCGTCATGATCGTAGGCGAGAATTGCCGAGCTTTTGTGACGGTTCTACTGGCCGCGACCGGACTCGACGCATGGCCGGTGCTGGTGAACGCCCGCCTTTCCGGCCGCGAGATTGAGCAAATTCAGGAGCATTCGGGCGCGCGACGTGTGTTTTACACCGTCGGCGTTTCTTCACAAGCCGCCGATCATGCGAAGCAAGCCGGAGCGACTCTCGAGGAGAGGGATGGGGTCGGACCGATTGGCGTTGGCACTATGCGGGACGATGTAACACCCGAGCCGCTCGATGCGAACGTCGCAGATCGCGTTGCCGCTCTGATCTATACGTCCGGCACCACAGGACTTCCCAAAGGAGTCATGCTGTCTCACCGGAACCTGCTGTTCATGGCAGAAGGCTCGGCCAAGGTGCGCTCGGTGAATCCAGAGGATCGAGTTTTCGGCGTGCTTCCCATGTCGCACGCTGTGGGTCTTGCCACAGTTTTGCTGGGCTCACTCACAGCGGGGGCATCCGTCTTCCTGGCGCCGCGCTTCGACCCTATGACGGCGCGCGTAACGTTGGAGAAGGAACAGATTACACTGCTGTATGGAACACCGGCGATTTTCAATCAGCTGCTGCAATACGCCAAGCTCAGAAAGCTCGATTCGTTGAAGCTCCTCTCCCTTCGCATTATTACTTCGTCCGGAGCTCCGCTCGATCCTGTTACCAAAGCTGGAATCGAGGGCCTCTTCGGCATGGTGCTCCACAATGGCTACGGAGTCACGGAATGCTCTCCGACAATTGCCATGACGCGTCCGGAGGCCCCTCGCCCGGATACTTCGATCGGCCCGCCGTTTCCTGGAATCGAGTTGAAGTTCATCGGGAGTGACGGCCAGCCGGTGGAAGACGGTGGCATTGGTGAGTTGCACGTACGTGGCCCCAACGTCATGAAGGGCTATTACCGTGCGCCGGAAGAGACAGCAGCTGCAATCGACTCCGACGGGTGGTTCAACACTCGCGACCTGGCAAGGATGGAAAACGGGAATCTCTCTATTGTCGGTCGCACTAAGGAACTAATTGTCCATTCCGGCTTTAATGTGTATCCAGCGGAAGTTGAAGCCTCGTTAAACTCCCACCCGGCTGTCGCACAATCTGCTGTCGTCGGCCGGCCTCTTGATGGAGACGAGCAGGTTATTGCCTTCGTGCAGCTGGTGCCGGAAGCGACTCTCGCTCCCTCTGACTTGGCGGAGTATATTCAACCTCGGATAGCTCCCTATAAGCGTCCGACACAGATCATCTTTTTGTCAGCAATGCCAACCACGGCGACTGGAAAGATCGCCAAAGCAGTGCTGGAAAGACTCGCTGCGAGCGAAGAGTCGACACAACGTATTAGTATGGTGCGAAGAACGTCCCAAGAGATGCCTCTCGCATAGTTCAGAGAGGCATAGTTCAGAAAGACTTGATTTTCGAGGGCCTCGATGGATCGTCGAGAGCCCGGAAGGAAACGACCTAACATGCATTCAGTTCCTCAGGTACGAGTTTGCGTCATTGGGGCAGGTCCGTACGGTCTCGCGATTGCGGCACACTTGCGGCATCTCGGAGTAGATTTCCGCATTTTTGGATCTCCAATGCGGCGGTGGCTTGCACAAATGCCGAAGGCGATGTACTTGAAATCAGAAGGATGTGCCTCTAACCTTCCGGACCCGGAGGGCCGAAATGGCCTCTCTCAATTCTGCCACGAACAAGCCATTCCGTTTAGTGAATATGGTTCGCCCTTGTCGCGTGAGGTGTTTGCCAAGTACGCTCTGCACTATCAACAGAAACTCGTCCCGAAGGTGGAGGATGTCCTGGTTAGCTCGGTTCGCAAAACCGATGGCGGGTTTGAGGTACTACTCAGCACTGGGGAGAAGCTAACGGTAGCTAATGTTGTCGTTGCGACCGGCTTGGATCACATGGAAGTTGTCCCGGAGCAACTTCGCGGGCTGCCGTCTGAACTGTGGTCACACTCTGCGGCTCATTCTGACTTCAGTAAGTTTAAAGGCAAGGAAGTGATCGTCATCGGCGCTGGGCAGTCTGGTTTGGAGACGGCGGCCTTGCTTAAAGAGCAGGGAGCGTGTGCCACTCTTGTCGTACGAGCCTCTAAAATTGCGTGGAACAAAGTTCCGTCGCTGGAGCGCCGCTCGCTATATAAGCGCCTACGACTTCCGAGAACGCAGCTTGGTGAAGGACTTAAACTTCTTGTTTATGATCGTGCGCCTCAGCTTTTTCACCACCTCCCGCAGCAGGTTCGCATTTCGCTGGTTAAGGAAACCCTCGGTCCTGCCGGAGCCTGGTGGCTGAAAGAACGGGTCATGGGTCAGGTGCCCATCCTGCTGAGTCATCAATTGCGTGCCGCGGAAGACCGGAATGGGCGCGTCGCGCTGCATCTGACCGATGAGAAGGGGCAGGCCAAAGAATTAGTCGCCGATCACGTAATCGCATCGACTGGCTATCAGTACGACTTGCAGAGCCTTCCTTTCCTAGAGCAAAGTCTGAAATTGCAAATCAGCCAGGAGGAGCATTCGCCGCAGCTCTCGTCGCACTTCGAATGCTCCATCCCTGGATTGTATTTCTCCGGCCTGGCAAGCACGAATTCGTTCGGCCCCGTCACGCGGTTCTTGGCGGGAACAGGCTTCACAGCTCGTCGCATAGCAACGCATATCGCAAGAGGTCAAAGACTTCCGGGAGCTTCATCTACCCAGCAAACTGCATGTGCGGACTGAACCGAACAGCCGAACAGGATGTGGGTAGAAATGCCGCTACCCCAGACACAAAGTACGCGGCCCTCATCCTGAAAATGACGCCTAGTCCCATCCACCACGGAGCATTGGCGGTCGCACGAACGCTGGGTCGACTGGGTGTTCGTGTCTATGCAGTAGTCGAGGACGCTTACGTGCCCCTGGCCATGTCCCGGTATCTAACGCGAGCCTTTGTCTGGAACGATCGCCCGAAGGACAAGGAGTCGTTTGTCAAGGCAATGTCCTTAGTGGGCGAATCAATTGCTCAGCCAACAATCATTATCCCAATGGATGACGTGTCAGCTATTTTTGTGGCTGAGAACGCCGCGAGTCTCGCTCATTGGTTTACCTCACCGCCAGTCGTGCCCCAAGTTCCACGGCGGCTCGCGAACAAAGCCAGCCTCCAAGTCATTTGTGATGAGATTGGAATACCCACCGCGCGGAGTCTTGTTCCGCGTTGCCCTGATGACGTCAAGTCATTTGCTGAGCGCACGGCATTCCCCGTGCTGGCAAAGGCAGTCGAACAGTGGCGTCCATTGCCCGGCATGTACTCGACAAGAGTGATACAGACGAAAGAAAAACTATTCCATCTTTTCGAGAATTACGATTTTGAAACAAGTCCGCCCCTTATTCTTCAGGAGCACATCCCCGGTGATGATTGGATCTGCCATGGATATTACAATTCAGAACAAAAAGTATGTGTGACTTTCACGGGAAGGAAACTTCGGGGATATCCGCCCGACGCAGGTTCCACAGCGCTCGCTATTTCCGTCGACAACGAGCCCCTGCGATGCGCGAGCGAGCGACTCCTGAAGTCAGTCGCTTATTCTGGAATTATCGACATGGACTGGCGAAGGGATGAGCGGGATGGACAATACAAGATTCTCGATTGCAACCCGCGTGTCGGCCAGAACTTTCGCATGTTCGAGACTAACGCAGGAATTGACGTGGTTCGAGCACAGTATCTGGATCTTTCAGGGGGATGCATCGACAGTATGTCTTTGTCGGAACGCCGTTTGTTTACGGTAGAGTCGTTTTGCGCTCTCGCGATGCTTCGCCGGCTGCCCCGGGGCGTCTCAAAACAAGATGTAGGTATGTATTTCCCACATACGGGCCGGGAGTGGGCGTGGTGGAGCAGTGACGATCCCTTACCATTTCTGATGATGAGCGTACGCGTGTTTATGCGGGTTGCAGCGCGCGCATTGGGGCACCAAGCATAGGCTCTCCCTAACTAGCTCGGGGAGTTCTGCCCCGCCAGAAATCCGCCATCGAGAACCATCGCCTGACCAGTCATAAAAGAAGCGCGGTCGGAGCACATCCATACCACTGCTTCGGCAATCTCGGTGGAGTTACCAAGGCGTCCAACGGGGTGGCAACTAACCACATATTTGTGGGCCATCGGAGCCCGCAACGTGCGATCCGTCATCGGGGTTTCTATGAATCCGGGACATACCGCGTTCACGCGCACCTTGCGCTTCGCATTTTCCAGCGCTGCGGATTGGGTTAATCCGATTACACCGTGCTTGCTCGCACTGTAGGCGGACGATCCAGCCCCGCCGACCAGGCCCATGATCGAGGCCATGTTCACGATCGCGCCGCCCGTGCCCTGTTTGAGCATTTGCTGAATTTCATATTTCAAGCAAAGCCAAACTCCCTTGAGATTCACATTGATCGTCCGATCAAAATCTTCTTCCGTTTGTTGGGCGAGCGGAGCCCAAACACCTTCCACTCCGGCATTGTTGAACGCGACGTCCAAGCGCCCAAATCTTTCCACAACCTTTTGGATGAGTTCTTCCACTTCTGAGGCTTTCGATACATCTGCCTTCACAAACTGCCCTTCCCCTCCAGTTGCATGGATTAGCTCGATGGTCTTTTCGCCCTCCTGTTCACGCCGACCTGCAACCGCGACCTTGACTCCGTTCTTCGCGAAAAGCACCGCAGTCTCGCGTCCAATTCCGGATGTGCCACCCGTGACCAGCCCAACCTTACCTTCCAATCCTGTCGCCATGGTTTTCCTTCTCGAATCAGGTCTCTCGAATAAGATTGCAGCAGGCTTCCTTGAAACTACCTTCAGCGAGAACACGTGCCAGTGTCAAGCGAGAACAGAGTGACAGCAGATGCTGCTAAAGACGCAGCGGATCGGTTGGTTGGAACGTGGAAACTAATCGGCGCGTCCAGCACAACCTCCACGGGTGAACGAATCGAAACCCCCTATGGCATAGGCCCAGTCGGCCTTCTCACCTACACCGCGGATGGCAGAATCAGCTGCGTCATCAGCTATGGCGGCCGAAAGCCACTCTCGATGGGTGGCGGGACAAAGGAAGAACAAGCAGAAGCGTTCAAGACCTTTCTTGCGTACGCAGGGCGTTATACGCTGAGCAGTGACAAGGTTACGCATCACATCGAAATCTCTTCGATTCAGAATTACGTGGATCGAGATCTGACCCGCGCGATCAAGTTCGAGGACGACCGCATCACGCTTACTACGCCGCCCACTCCGGTGAACGGAAAGATCCAGACCGTCGAATTGGTTTGGCAGCGGTTGCAGCCTGGAGTTTGAGAACAGGCTCGCTCGCGAAATCAATCGACACCACAGTCGCAACCTGAGACATTTACAGAGTCACCGAAACACTCTTCAGTACCCTGAATCCAAGAGGTGGACGTCCATCCCTTCCGAATCTCCTGGCCGCAAACATCTTCCCTTCTTCCCTCAGCATACGCGCCGTGAACCGCACGGGACCCTCATAGCGCAGCAATTCCTCCACGGCTGAGCGGATCATTTCCGGTTTTGCCGTTTTGCCTCTCAACAGTGCGCCATGGCGTGGCACGCGACAAATGCCGTGGTCAGGTTCCGCCCCAGAAGCCAGGCCTTTCCGGAGGAGCTGCGGCACCTGGTTCAATCGTCCGTGATCCTAATCACAGACTTGAAAATGCATCTTCGCAGATAATCATGCAGGGTCGCAGTTCTCCCGCCGCGATCCCTCCCCCCAAACAATGTGGCAGTCAGATTTGCAGCTCCAACATGATGATCTGACAAAGGGATAGCACATTGGAGCGTGCCGATGGTGCGTCGAAACGGATCTACCGACTAATCAGCTTAGAACGGGGAATTAGTGGTTGTCGGCTGTTCAGTTGATTCAGAGGAGAGCGTTACCGTCATGGAAGAACTTTTGACCAAAGTGCAGAGCGCGTTTGACTCCGCGTTCGACATCGACCCAACAATTATTACGCTTGACACCTCGCCGGAGGATGTTTCGGCGTGGGATTCCATGGGGCACGTCACCCTTGCCAGCAGCCTGGAACGCGAGTTCGGGCTCACGTTCGACGTGGATGAATTGATGGAGATGGAAAACGTTCGGGAAATCTGCCGGGTCGTGCAGAAGAAGCTCGAGAAGGTGGCGGGTGCCGGCGTGCAGTGATTGGAATTTCGCAGCTCGCGTTCTTGCGAGACTCTCCGCGAATTCTGAACTCATCGACGCGGCATCGGGACAGAAGTTTTCCGCGGGCGATCTTCCGCGTCTGATTTCAGGGTTCGCCGCGGAGTTTCTGGCGGCCGGGTTGCGCCCTGGCGACCGCATCTTGATCAGTTGCGGTGTGGATGCGTCCAGTACTCTGGCTTACTTTGGCGCGATGTACACCGGCTGCGTGCCGGTACTGGTGGATCAGCGGACGCTCGGCGATTCCGGCCACCTTGTGTTTGCCAAGGCGAAAGCAAAGGCCGCTTGGACGAACACGAAGAGCCGGTGGGACTGGGCGAAGAACAATGGCTTCCAGCAGTTCAAAGGAATTCCTGACCCTGCTTTGGTCGACTCCGCTCCTCCAACCGCTCGCCAAGAGAATGACCTCGCAGTACTAGTCCCCACCTCAGGTTCCACCGGCGAGCCCCGGCTGGTGATGGTGAGCCATGGCAACCTGATCTCCAACACCGAAGCCATCATTCGCAGTCAGCGGCTTGGAACTGACGAAAGAGCCATGCTGATCATGCCGGTCAGCTACTGCTTCGGCGCCAGCCTCGTACACACCCACCTCTACCAGGGCGGTAGCGTCGTCTTCGACTCCCGGTTCATGTTCCCGGACAAAGTGCTGCACGCGATCAACGCCTATCGTTGCACTTCCTTTGCCGGCGTGCCGACGGTCTACAACATCCTGCTGCGGCGCTCCAATCTGGCATCCACTCCCCTGCCCAGCCTGCGACGATTTCTTCAAGCCGGTGGATCTCTTGCACCCGAAAGTGTAAAGGCGCTGCGCGGCGTGGCGCCAAACACCGCCTTTTTCGCGATGTACGGCCTGACTGAGGCCACCGCGCGCATATCGTGTTTGCCTCCCGAGTCTCTCGCCGAGAAGTTGGGCAGTGCTGGTTTACCACTGGACAATCTCGTCGTCCGCATCTTAGATGAAGCGGGACGCGAGCTGCCGAACGGACAGATTGGCGAGATCCAGGTCAGCGGACCGTCAGTCTGTCTGGGCTACCTCGATGATCCAGACGCGACGGCGGCCAAGTTCGACCACGGATGGCTAAGGACGAGTGACCTGGGCTTCCGTGATGACGACGGATACATCTGGATTAAGGGCCGAACCGGCGAGTTCATGAAGATTCGCGGTGTGCGCGTGAGTTTTGCGGAGGTGGAAGCAAAAGTGAACGCGATCCCGGGGGTCTATGAATGTGCGGCGACGTCAGTACAACACCCCGAAGCGGGAGAAGCACTCGCCGTTTTCTTAGTTGGCGACGGTTCGTCTCCGGGTCTTGTCGAACGAGTTCAGCGAACCCTCCCTCCGCAGTGGACGTGCACGTCGGTTCGCGTCGTCTCCGAATTGCCGAAAACAGCGAACGGAAAGATTGCACGTTCGCTGCTGGAATCGCTGCTATGAATCTGACCGAAATCGAGCAAGGCATCGACGATCTGCTGTCTCACCCGCCCTACAGCAGTGAACCGCGGAAACACCATGATGCTTTGTTGGAAGTGCTGAAGCAGGAACTGGTTTACGCCTGCGACCGAAATCCGCGCTTCCGCAATTACGTCGACCACTGGCCCGTTCCTTTTCGATCCGCCCAAACCATCCCTGAACTGCCCTACCTGCCAGTGCGTGTGTTCAAGGCCGATCCACCGTTGTCGCTGGTCAACACTTCTGAAGTAAAACGCGCGTTGACCTCGAGTGCTACCACCGGACAGGTGCCCAGCCGTATCGTTCTCGATTCCAAGACTGCCCGAAGAATGACGAAGGGCGTGATCACGATCATTCGCGACTTCATCGGGCCCGCTCGCCGTCCTTACTTTGTAATCGACACTCCCGAGAACATGAAAGGGCACGCTGAGTTGGGCGCCCGCGGCGCGGCGATTCAGGCTCTGGGTTCCTTTTCAACGGAAATGGTGTGCTGTCTGGAGCGCGGCCCGGACGGAGAAGCCACGGTCCATCTCGAAAGACTGCTGGCCTGTGCCGACAAGTGGAAAAATGCCGAGGTTCTCGTCTACGGCTTCACGTATGTCATCTGGACGCAACTCGTGCAGCCGTTGAAGCAGCGGGGCATGACGCTCAACATGCCGAATGTTCGTGTACTGCACAGCGGCGGATGGAAACGCCTGCAAGAGCAAGCTGTCACCCGTGATGCATTCAACCAGGGGGTGGCATCGATCTTTGGCTGCTCAGCCGCTCGGGTATTGGATTACTACGGCATGGTGGAAAACGTTGGCGTGGTTTATCCGGATTGCGAGCATGGGAACAAACACGTTCCGCTTTTTGCAGAGGTCATCGTTCGGGATCCTTTGACGCTCGCTCCTGTGGCAGCGGGTCAACGTGGACTGATCCAGGTCTGTAGCGCTCTGCCGACGAGCTTTCCTGGATTCCTGCTCTTGACCGAAGACCTTGCCGAAGTCATTAGTTACGATCATTGTCCCTGCGGAAGACGGGGAACAAGTTTCCGTTTCGTCGGCCGGGCGCCGAAAGCTGAAGTCCGTGGCTGCGGGAACCTGGAGACGACGCGCCATCAGCATCGACCGGCGGATGACAGGGTATGAACGAAATCGTCCACTTGGTCGACTCGCCAGAGATAATCATTTGTGCGGCTCAGCGGCTGCGCAGATTGGCGCAAGAGTCAGAAGTCACCCCGGAAACGATCCTTCAGGTGTTTGATCGGTGGGCGGGCGCGCTCGCTGACAGAGAACTCAGCAATATCCCCGGAGCGACGTTTCTGCGCCTCTGGCTCCGACGCGGCAACCTGGAACCCATTCTGCTGCGGGAATTGGGATCGAACTCGCTCAGTGATCGATGGCATGAAGACGGCAGCGCACGGCTGCGCTCCTTTCCGCTGGGCGTGATTGGTCACTGGCCAGCCGCTAACGTCGAAATTCAGCCAGTATTGTCCCTGACTTGTGCTTTGTTGGGAGGGAATAGCTGTTTAGTACGGGTGCCAATCAGCCTCGTCGACATCACACGCCGGCTGATGGAGAAACTGCAGGAGGTCGATCCTTCGGGTACGGTGACCGAGCGCGTGTTCCTGGCCAGTTTCGATCATTCGCGCAAGGAACTGCAGGAGGCCATGGCGCAGAGTGTAGACGGGGCGATGATCTGGGGAGGGGCCGAAGCGGTCTCGGAAATACGCGCGCTTCCGTTTTGCCATTGGGCAAGGATACTAATTTTCGGACCTCGTCTGTCGGCCGCTGCTATGGATGCCGGCACCTGGGGAAACCGCGATCTGCGCCGTTCCTGGTGCCAGAGAATCGCACGGGATGTCTGGCAGTTTGATCAGCAAGCCTGCTCCTCCCCACAGACCCTCTTTCTCGAACGCAGCGCCGACTGTGAGCCCGCGGACTTCGCTGAGGATCTCAGGCGCGCATTCGAGGAAGAAAACCGGCAGCATCCGCGGTTGGAGATCGAACCCGCGCTGGCCTCGGCGATCTGCAACGCGCGTGCCTCATGGCTGCTTGCGGACGAGCGCAATCGCGCGTGGTTTCCTCCCAGTCCGGACTGGACGGTGCTCCTCGGAAGCGACACGAAAATGCCGGAACCGACACAGGGACGCACGCTGACGATCCTCGTCGCAGACGATCTGATAGATGTCGTCTCACAGTTCGATGGGACGTTGCAGACGCTGGGGCTCGGTATCAGTGATCCAGAAAGAGAAGCGATGTTAGCTGAAGCGGCAGGCAGGCGGGGCGTGGACCGCATCGTGAAGCTGGGCAGGATGCACGCCTTTAGCTCTCCGTGGGACGGCACTGAATTGATTCGCTCCATGGTGCGCATAGTGCGTCACGTGCCATCCGCGGACTAAGATGAGGTGATCGGAATGTCGCATGCTCAACTGTTTCTGGAAGCGATGGATCGCAAGGCGAAGATGTTTGCCCGATCCGCTCGAGCAACCTTCGAAGCGAACCGCGAATTGTGCTCGTGGTTGCTGAATCCTCTTGCGCGCTGGGCCGAGGCTGCCTATGGCAGCGCCATTTTCGACGCGGCGGCCCGTGGATATGCCGAATACTGTATTGGCGTCGCCAAGGCGCAGAAGATCTACGAAAACGCCGGCATCTATACCCCGGAGAGCATGCCGGAAATCATGTCGGGCGTGTATGAGGACGAGGGCTACATGGTCCCGTACATGTGGGCCGCGATCCTGATCTATCCTTTCTGGCCTTCGATGATCAGTCACGTCGCCCTGTTCCGCAACGAATTCATCCGACGGCTCCCCCCGAATGCGACCGTCCGCGAACTGGCGGCGGGACACGGAGTGTTAAGCCTCCTCGCAGCGGAAGAGCGTCCTGACCTCCAGATCGAAGGCACGGACATAAGTCCTCCTGCGATTGCCGTCGCCAATCGCCTGTTGGGAGTCTCCGGACACGCCGGCCGGGTTCGCTTCGCGGTAAAAGACGCCCTGAACACCAGCAACGGCGGAGGCGACAAATGTCATGGCATCATTTCGGCCATGCTGGCGGAACATTTATCCGATCCGAGACCTCTCTTTGCCACGATGTCCCAGCAAATTCGCCCTGACGGAATCGTCTTCTTCAGCACGGCGCTGGAGTCGCCACAGCGGGATCACGTTTTTGAGTACAACCAAGAAAGCCAGCCGCTGCAGATGGCCGAAAAAGTGGGACTGCGCGTGTCGCGGCTGGTATCGGATGCCAGCGCCGTTCCGACTGGTGCGCGATTCTTGCCCCGAGCCACCGGCATGATTTTGAGGTCGCGATAACTCTGGCAGCAATTCCCAAGGAAAACAATCGATGAGCAAGCCAGTGATGACATTCGAGGAAGTGCGGGCTGCCTTGAAGCAGCGGTTCCCGATGATGATGGTCGATACGGTGACTTCGCTCGATCCCGGCAAAAGCATCCGCACAGTCAAGAACGTGACGGGCAACGAGATCCAGTTTCTCGGCCACTTTCCCGATCACGCCGTAATGCCGGGAACGATGATCGTGGAAGCCGTCGGCCAGTCAGCCTCGATACTGTTCTCCAAGAGCACCGGCACTGGGATGCAATCTGGCGAATTCCTCGTTCTCGGAGTGATTAATGAAATGAGGTTCCTGGCTCCAGTGTTTCCGGGAGACCGGCTTGAGATGGAAATTCAGGTTCTCAAATTCGTCGGAGATTTTGCTCTGGTGGAGGCTATTGCGACCGTCGACGGCACCGTGGTCGCAAAGGGGAAGCTCGGATTCGCCAAACGGAGCCTGGAATCTCACAAACCGGAAGAAACAACTTAGACGGGCACGCGTGCTGCTGTAGAAGCGTGGCCAAGAAACGGGTACTAGAAATTGGGCGTGCGTCGATTTGCTGTCGAAGATATTCCGCAGGTGGCCAGCCTTTGGTGGAAGTTCTTACGCAAGGGCAAGGGACCGCCCCCTTCCGAACTTCAGGCATATCTTCGCGAGCTTTATTTTTCTAGCCCTCTGATGGATAACGATCTTCCCTCGCTTGTCTACGAAGGGAAAGACGGCAAGGTCGTCGGATTTCTGGGCGTCGTTCTGCGCAAGTTCTGCTTGCGCGGCCGCGCGATTCGGGTCGCGTTCGGTGGCAACTATGTCATGGATCCGACGGCTCGCACGACTCTGGGCGGGTTGCAACTCCTGGCTCGTTACATGGCTGCGAACCAGGATCTGTCCATCACCGACTCGGCGACGGATCTATCCCGCAATCTGCTCGAACGGCTCGGCTTTCGCACGATTCTGCCCTTCAGCATTTATTGGGCACGCCCGCTGCGACCTTTCCACTATGCCGCTTACGCGATCGCCTCAGCGGCAGGACCTCGTCTTCGTAGCAGCGTCCAGTTCGTCGCAACGCCGTTTTGTGCATTGGCGGATGCTGTCGCCTCGAGACTGCCCTCTGGTTCATTCCGCTTGACGGAGCCGCCTCTGCGCTCGGCCGATCTTGACATGGACACCCTGCTCAAGTGCATCTTCGAATTCCGTGGCAGCGCTCCTCTACAGACCGCATCCGACGATCAGACGCAGAAATGGCTGTTCAACTTTATGGAGCGGATGCACCCGCGGGCCGTCCTGAGGAAAAGGTTGCTCCGCGACGACAAAGACAAGATCGTGGGCTGGTACCTGTACTACGTGAAACCGGGGGCACCCTGCCAAGTGGTTCAGATCGGTGCCGACAGACAATTTCAGAAAGCTGTTATCAGGCACCTTCTCTACGATGCTTGGAACCATGGTGCAATCGGTCTTCACGGCGCTGCTCCTCCCAGCCTGATGCCGGATCTCGCGGAAGAGAATTGCTTCTTCACATGCCGGGGTGGATGGGTCGTAGCGCACTCGAGGGATCCCGAGATCCTCGACATCTTGAGTCGGGGCGATGTCAATCTCTCTCGCCTGGACGGCGAGTGGTGCTTGAATTTTGATGACTGATTTCCGGTCTCCACCGGACAAAGAGCAAAATGATTGGCAGCGCGCTACAGCGGCACCTCGATCAGACTTGGCCCCTCGCTCCCTAACCCCTTGCGCAGTTCCTTCGCGAACTCTTCCAACGAGGAGACTCGCGTTGCGGGCACTCCCATCCCTTTTGCCAAGTGCACCCAGTCGAGATCGGGACGGCCGATCTCGAACATCTCTAAAGCTCGGGTCCCCGGGTTGCCTATTCCCAGATAAGAAAACTCCCGCTTGAGGACCGCGTAGTCGCGGTTCGCGAAAACTACGGTCGTGACTGCAAGGCCCTCGCGCGCCATCGTCCACAGCGCCTGGAGTGTGTACATACCGCTGCCATCGGCAGTCAGGCACAAGACTCGCCGGTCGGGGCTGGCCACGGCCGCGCCCACGGCCAGAGGCATGGCAATTCCGATCGAGCCTCCGGTGTTGCCCAGCCAGTCGTGCGGCGGAGCGCCCTTGGTGGCGGCCATCATGCCTCGTCCTGAGGTCATGGACTCGTCGACCACGATGGCGTTCTCAGGAAGGAGCGCACCGATAACCGCGGCCAGACCAGGCAACGTGATGTTGCCATCCGGTAGCTGGGGTCGCGCTGCCGTCTCTGCGGCCGACGACGTTCGAGGCAACGACAGCGCTGTCTCAACGGCCTCGAGCGCGCCGACATAATCCTCGCCTGGAATCGCTAGCGTGTGGATTTTGCATTCCGGCGACGTGAAGGCGCTGTCCTTGCCGGGGTAAGCAAAATAGGCGACTGGTGCTCGTGCTCCTACTAGAACGAGCTGACGAAATTCCTTCAATTGCTCGACAGCCTGCTCAAGCACGTATGCGACGCGGTCCACTGGCGGCAGGCCAGCGCCGCGTTCCAGGCGTGTCACAGGATAAGGGGCGAGCAGCTTGGCTCCAGTAGCCTGGGCGATGCGTCCTGCAACTCGAAGCCCTTTGCCGTACAGCGCGTTTCCCGTCATCAGAATGGCTGTACGTACGCCTGACCTGAGCATCGCCGCCGCTTGCTCGACCGCGTCGGCAGCGGGGACGGGCGCTTTTGGCACTATGGCTGGGAGCGCAGCGACTGAGCCAGCGTCGCTCCATGCGACATCGGCGGGGATGATCAGCGTGGCAATCTGGCCTGGAGCGGTGCTGGCGGCAGCGACGGCTTCGGCTGCATCGCGGCCCACTTCGGCGGAAGCACGAGACGTCCGCAGCCATTTAGAAAGTGGCCGCGCGATTCCTTCGATGTCGGAAGTGAGCGGCGTATCGTGGCGCAGATGATAGGCGGCATGCTGGCCGATCACGTTGATAATTGGCACCTGGGCTCGACTGGCATTGTGGAGATTTGCCAGGCCATTGCTAAAGCCGGGGCCGAGGTGGAGAAGAGTCCACGCGGGTTTCTCAGTCATCCGCGCATAACCGTCGGCCGCTCCGGTGACGACGCCCTCGAAAAGACCCAATACGCAACGCACTTCCGTGATGCGGTCAAGCGCGGCGACCAGATGAATTTCCGACGTGCCGGGGTTGGTGAAGCAGGTGTCAACGCCACTGGCGATCAGCGCACGAATCAGATTTTCGGCCCCATTCATCGGTCACCGCGCTATCCTAGTCATTGGCATTGTTCTGAAATTGTAGCGAACGACAGTCGATTCTTCGATTACCAGCGGGGGGAGTTGTGCATGAAGTTTAGCATGAGACAAATACAGGTTCTTGCGGTGCTCCTGGCTGCGGGGGCGGGAGTTGCCTGTTCGCATGCGAAAGCGACTCAAGCCAAAGCGGCAGAGTCTTGGAATCCGAAGTCCGCTGCAGCCTACCTGGACCGGAGAGAGACTACGTGGATGGAGTGGCCGGGCGCGGCCCGCGATCACGATACTTTCTGCGTTTCATGTCACACGGCCGTGCCCTACATCATGTCGCGGCCGGCGCTCAGGAGTTCGCTGGCCGAAACTGCCCCATCAGTCAACGAACGCAAACTCCTGGACAATGTCGCTAAGCGCGTACAGCTTTGGAACGTGACTGATCCTTACTACAGCGACAAAGAATACCAGGGCAGCAAGGCCGCCGAATCTCGCGGGACCGAAGCCGTGCTCAACGCGCTGATTCTGGCAAACTATGACGCACAGAATGGTCACCTGAGTGACGTCACCCGGGCCGCGTTCAGCAATATGTGGGCGATGCAACAGACTGAAGGTAGCGGCAAGGGAGCCTGGTCGTGGCTTCAGTTCGGAATGGAACCGTTCGAGGCGAACGACTCGCAATACTATGGCGCTGCCCTGGCCGCCATCGCCATCGGCATCACTCCCGAGAACTATCGGTCTGCGCCGGAAATCCAAGAGAAGCTCGGCCTGCTGCGCGAGTATCTCAACCGTGAATTCGACAACCAGTCCACGATCAACCGTGCGGTCCTGCTGTGGGCGTCGACAAAACTCCCGGGGCTGGTTGCGGCGGACCGGCAGCAGTCCATCATTAAAGAGATTTTGGATGCGCAGCAGTCGGATGGAGGTTGGGAGCTATCTTCACTTGCCTGGCCGAAAGATCGCCATCTGCATTCGCTGGTTCGAGAGTGGTTGCGATCCGATGGATCGACTCAGGAGCGGAAAAGCGATGGCTATGCCACCGGCCTGATGACCTATGTCCTGCGGCAGTCCGGGATTGGCCTGGAAGACCCCCGATTGAAGCAGGGACGGGCATGGCTGGCAACTCACCAAAACCAGACGGAGGGCTCCTGGCCATCGGTGTCGTTGACTAAACGTCGTGATCCATCCTCAAATATCGGGCACTTTATGAGCGACGCCGCAACGGCTTATGCCGTGCTCGCACTGAGCGGCAATTAGTTTCGTCTTATCAGGTTCTTGCGGACTCAACCTTAGAAACACCGGCGACATCGAAGCTCGTGTACCCTGTGACTGACCGCTGGTTAGCCGGACTCCCTCCCGTGTCGGTCACGAATGCTACACGCCGGTTGGGTTGACTCACGCTGCGAGGCCTCCTGGAAATGAGGTTGCATTCGCGAATCGTTTTGGGAGTACTCGCCATGAGCGTCGGAACCCTTCTGGTAGCCATCCTCGCCATTCGGTTTCTCCTTCCTCCGTCAAGCGCGGCCTTACCGTCAGAGAGGGCCATCCAGGCAGTCAAGGTGTCTCCAGCGGCGAGCAGCCCGGTTCTTCCCCCGTGTCCGCCAGCCGGCCTTCAACCGCTGCAACCCTCATCGCAGACAGGCCACCATAAGGTCATCCTCACCTGGAATGCGAGTGTTCCTGCTCCTGGCCCCGACGGGAAGGCTGTCGGGTATTGTCTCTATCGGAGCCAGACACAAGGTGCCGCAAAACAAAACCCAAAATGCGATATTTGTGAGCAGATTAACCCGACGCCCGTCGTCGGCACCGCCTGCGTGGACAATCTCGTGCTGGACAACACCACTTACTTCTACGTGGTAACGGCGATCAATGCGAACAAAAAAATTAGTGCTTCGTCGAACGAGACGCCGGCTCCCATCCCACCAGGCACGCAAACCGCTAAACCCGTATCCGCAAGCTCGTATCCTCTCTGTCGGGCGACAAACACCTCGCAATAAGACGCCCTTTGTCGGGCTGATCACAGGCTCGCGGTTCATTCCTGCATTCCCGCTACACCCCCACCACCGAAGTCCTCGGCTTAGATTTGACCTGGGAGATGTCCCCGCGCCCAAGGCCGGTGTCGTACGGATAGATAGAATGGTCAGCGTGAATCATATTCTTCACGTTGTTGGCGCCGAATTTCGATAGGGTGGTGCCAGTATCGCGGGTCCTTCGGCAATTGAGAATAACCTCTGGACTGCACGTGTCCCTTGTGAACGGGCGACTCTGGTTTCGTAAATGAAGACAAGACTCAGTATCCTCTGCGGGGGTGTGATCGTTGCAATTCTGTTCGCAACCCTATGGCCGTTCAACCCCCTTCCTCGCAACAGAGTCCGTTGGCTGCCGGAAGTTAATGGAATTGAGTTTGACGGACCTGGGCTTGTTATGAGCAAGGCCAACTTGAGAGTTAATGGTGACGAAGCGGGAGGATCGTGCACCTTGGAGTTGTTCCTCCAACCGGCCAGCGTCGAATCTATCCACACGATAGTCGGCTTTTATACTCCGAATACTCCAACACAACTCCTGATACGGCAGTGGACCGACGGCTTGCTGGTCCTGCACGCGGTCGTAGGTGGGCAGCACAAGATCGAGGCTCCGAAATTCGACGTAGATCACTCCTTCCATCGGGGCAAGCTTCTGTTATTGACAATTGCATCTGGGCCAAATGGCACGACTGTCTACCTGGATGGCCACGAGGCGCAGGTCTTTCCTAGATTCAAGATCTCGCAAGAAGACGTTTCAGGCCAGATCGTGATGGGGACATCGCCGACAGAATATGAACCCTGGCCAGGGCAAATACGCGGTCTGGCTGTCTACTCAAGAGAGCTTGCCTCCGTCGACGTATATCGCCACTACAGAGACTGGACCAACCCGGGCATCCCTCCAGACCTTGACGGGGCTGTGGCTCGCTATGCCTTTAACGAGCGAGGAGGTCGTGAAATCCATAACGAGGTCGCTGCCGGACCTGATCTGGAAATACCAAAGAACTTTTCGGTTCCACACAAAGCCATCTTGACATCTCCGGTAAAGGAATTCGAGGCGAATCGGGGATACGCGGAGGATGTGGTGCAGAATATCGCGGGCTTTGTTCCGCTGGGATTCGTTGTCTGCATCTATTTGGCGTCGACGAAGAGCCGACAGAGGGCATTTCTTTACACCATTCTTGCGGGAGGAAGTCTGAGCCTTGCGATTGAAATATTGCAGGCCTATATACCACGAAGAAATTCAGGGACGACCGACATCATCACAAATACTCTCGGTGCTGCTGTGGGCGCTGCGATCGCGGACTCGATTCTCGTACGGAGGATTCTCACAAGAATCAGGTTGATTCCAGTGGAAGAAAACCCTGCATTGCGGAAAGACTAGAACTGGTTTCTTGAATGGGGCGGACTGGATAAACCGTTTATGTTCAATACTTTAGAGTCGCTCATGGGATCGCTTCCGCCGGAGCGGAATCTGGTGCGTTTTGACCGGAAAATGGCCGTGATTGTGATCACAGACTCAGAAACTCACCTCAGCAGATAATTAGAAAAACCGCAGTATCTCCCCCCAAATAGCTGCATTCCGGGTCGCATCGTGAAGCGCGACCGAACCTGAGTAATTCACAAAGGAGTGGCTCAGTGCTAGCAGGGGATAGTGTTTCGAAACGCGGCCTCGGACCTGGCGGTTTGGATGACGAGAACTCGACTCCCGGCACGGTGGGAGCTAGTGCGCACCTGAAACGGGGTCCGCACGAGTTCATTGAAGATCAGGTCGAGCGCTCGCCGGATGCTCCCGCCCTGCGCATGGGGGCCGAGCATATTTCTTACCGGGAACTGAATGCTCGTGCGAACCGTCTGGCACATCTCCTCCGCAATCAAGGTGTCGGTCCCGAGAGTCTGGTTGGTGTTTGTCTGGATCGTTCATTTGCTTCAGTCGTGAGTCTCGTCGCCATCCTCAAATCTGGCGGAACCTACCTGCCGTTGGACCCAAAGTTTCCGCAAGACCGCCTGGCATTCATGTTGGCAGATTCCGAAGTTTCACTCGTCCTGACGGACTCGTCGACACGCGAAGATCTCGTGAAAACTGGCGCACGCGTTGTACGGCTCGACCGGGCCGACGAGGCCATCTCCAAGTTTCCAGAAACGAACCTCGGCTCAAACAGCCAGCCTGAACATCTGGCCTACTTGATTTACACCTCGGGCTCTACCGGAAAGCCCAAGGGAGTCATGATCCCGCGGCGTGCGCTGTCCAACTTCCTCCGGTCGATGGCTGAAAAGCCGGGGATGGCCGCGTCCGATACACACTTGGCGGTTACTACAACCTCCTTTGATATCTCGATCCTGGAGTTTCTTTTCCCTCTCGTGAGCGGCGCCCGGATCGTGATTGCCACGGCGGAGCAGTCCTCCGACGCGCGCGAACTGCAGGGATTGTTGCGGCAGCATGCAGTCACAGTGATGCAAGCGACGCCGACAACCTGGCGCATGCTTCTCGAAAGCGGCTGGGAAGGAAAGGGCGACCTGAGAATCTTTTGTGGAGGCGAAGCCTTAATGGCAGACCTCGCTCGTCAACTTCTCCCGCGTTGCCGCGAACTGTGGAACATGTATGGGCCGACCGAAACCACCATCTGGTCCTCCACCGAACGCATCATGTCCGCTGAGCACATTTTCCTCGGTTCGCCCATTGCTAACACGCAATTCCAGGTTCTCGATGAGAACCAAAAGCCGGTGCCTGTGGGTCAGCCAGGCGAACTTTGGATCGGCGGCGCGGGGCTGGCCCGCGGGTACCTTAAGCGCCCTGAGTTGACTGCAGAGAAATTCGTCATCGATCCCGCCAGTGAGGATCCGGATGCACGTCTCTACCGGACCGGAGACGAGGTCCGCTACCATCCTGACGGTTCGCTTGAATTTCTGGGACGCCTCGACCAGCAGGTGAAACTCAACGGATTTCGCATCGAACTGGGCGAGATCGAGAGCGCACTCGCCAAAGTTGACGGCATCGGGCAGGCCGTGGTCGCTCTGCGAGAGGATCGTCCCGGCGATAAGCGTCTGGTCGCATACTACACGGGCTCGACTGACTTGAGTGCTACCTCCTTAGTGCAGGTCCTCAAAACGACCCTGCCGGATTACATGATCCCCGCGGCGTTTGTTCGGCTGGAGAAATTTCCCCTGACCCCGAATGCCAAGCTTGATCGCAAGGCTCTGCCCCGGCCGGGGAGGCAACGGCCACTCCTCGCCCAGGATTTTATTGCCCCGCGGACCGCAACAGAAAAGCAGTTGGCAAGTCTTTGGTCCGACTTGCTGCAACTGGAAGACGTTGGTATCGACGACAGCTTCTTTGATCTAGGCGGGAACTCGCTTGCGGCGGTTCGCATGGTGACCCAATATCACGCCCGCTTCGGGCGCGAGATCCCACCCGTCAAAGTCTTTCAATACCCCACGATCGCCAAGCTCTCGACATTCCTGGACAAGAGCGAAGCCAAGGACGATTTTCTTGCCGAAGTCGAAACACGGGCTCGTAGCCACCGCAATGCTCACCACGGGAACGACGGTGCGTGCAATGCCGTCGCTGTGATTGGCATGGTCGGCCGCTTCCCCGGCGCGGCGAATCTCGATCAACTCTGGCGCAACCTCTGCAACTCCGTCGAATCCATCTCCTCTTTTACGCCGGAAGAACTCGGTCCCGGCATTGAGGAAAATCTCCGTAATGATCCCGACTACATCCGGGCTCGAGGGTTGATCGAAGGAGCGGATCTTTTCGATGCCGCTTTCTTTGGGATCAATCCGCTCGAAGCGAAGGTGATGGACCCGCAACAGCGCGTCTTCCTCGAACTCGCCCAGGAGGCGCTCGAGAACGCAGGGTATGATCCGGAGCGCTATCGAGGCCGCATCGGCGTATTTGCGGGCCTCGGCGACAATCACTACTACACCACCAACCTGTTGACTCACCCCGATCTGTTGGCCATGGCCGGCAAGCTAGCAGTCGAGTACGGCAACCAGAAGGACTACATTGCGCTTCGAACCGCCTATCTGCTCGATCTCCGTGGACCCGCGATCAGCCTCAATACCGCTTGCTCCACAACTCTTCTCGCAGTAGACCAGGCCTGCCGCTCGCTTCTCGACTATGAATGTGACGTCGTCCTTTCCGGCGGAATTGACATCACGGTCCCGCAAAAGAGCGGTTTTCTTTACCAGGAGGGAGGCACTTTCGCCAAGGATGGCCACTGTCGTCCCTTTGATGCGGATGCCACCGGAACCATGTTTTGTGACGGCGCCGGCGTGGTCGTTTTGAAACGGCTGGCCGAGGCTGTCGCCGATGGCGATACGATCTACGCCGTCATTCGCGGCAGCGGCAAGAACAACAACGGTTCGCGCCCTGCTTCTTTCTTGGCCCCCAGCGTCGACGGCCAGGCCGATGCCATAGCCCTCGCCCAGTCCAACGCAAACGTCCCTGTCGAAACGATTCGCTACATTGAGGCGCACGGCACGGGCACTCCGGTCGGCGATCCGATTGAATTCGAAGCGCTGCGGAAGGTTTTTGAGAGCAAGACCGACAAAAAACAATTCTGCTACATCGGATCGATCAAAGGAAATATAGGGCATCCGACCAATGCCGCGGGAATTGCTGGCCTGATCAAAGCTGCTCTCGTCCTCTATCGCGAGCAGATCCCTCCCACTCTCCATTTCAAGAAGCCAAATCCCAAGATCGAGTTTGCCGGCAGCCCTTTCGTCATGACCGACCGGCTCGTCTCTTTTCCTCGGGGGGAGGAAGTACGCCGCACAGCCGTCAGTTCTTTTGGCTTTGGGGGGACAAACGTCCACGCCATCCTGGAAGAGGCGCCCGTACCGAAGGTCCCAAGCGCTTCGCGTCCGTTGCAACTTTTGCCTCTCTCCGCCAAAACCCCGGCAGCCCTCGACGCCTACAGCCGCGCGTTGGCGGAACATCTGGGCAGCGCTGCGCCGGAGGCTCTTGCGGACGTGGCTTACACATTTCAGACTGGGCGTAAGCAAATGGCACAGCGGCGCTTTGTGGTTGCCGCCGATTCCGGGGAAGCTGCCAGACTGCTCCTCCAGCCCTCGCCCTTGCGCTGCAGCACGAAGCGCTGCGAACGCCGGAATCCTCCCGTCGTTTTCCTTTTCGGCGGTCAGGGCACTCAGTACGTCAACATGGGCCTGAACCTCTATCGCGACGAGCCTCTTTTCAGGGCGATCGTCGACCATTGTTGCGAATATCTCAAACCCCATCTCGGCCGCGATTTGCGCGAACTTCTTTATCCAGACAAAGGAGATGAAAAGACTGCCCAGATCTCGCTACAGGACACGTTTTTCACGCAGCCATCGATTTTCGTGATCGAATACGCCCTGGCGCGCTTCTGGCAGAGCTTAGGCATCGAGCCTGCCATGATGGCGGGACACAGCATCGGAGAATTTGTTGCCGCCACGCTTGCTGGCGTGTGGGAACTTGAGGACGCGCTGAGCATCATCGCTCTACGCGGTCACCTCATGCAGGAACTCCCTCGAGGTTCGATGTTAGCGGTAAGCAGCAGCGCTGATTCGATCGCGCCACTTCTTCCAGCAGAGCTTCAGATCGCTTCCAACAATGCTCCGGCTCTTTGTGTAGTTTCAGGGTCGGAAGCGGCCGTGGTCCAATTCCAGAAGCAACTCGAGGCGAAAGATATCGTTTGCCGCCGCCTGCACACCTCACACGCCTTCCATTCCGCGATGATGGATCCTATGGTTGAGCGGCTGCGCGAAGCGGTCGCTAAGATCCAGCTCCGTCCTCCTGCGAGGCCTTTTGTCTCGACAGTGACCGGACGGCCCATCACCGCCGCAGAAACAACAGATCCCGTATATTGGGCCCGTCATTCCCGGGCAACCGTGGAGTTTTCGAAAGCAATGCAGTATCTCAAAGCGGAGGGATACGATCTCTTCCTTGAGTGTGGACCGCGTTCCACGCTGTGTTCCTTGGCTCGTCAGCACTTCGCGCCCAGCCACCCCTGTACGGCGATTCCTACGTTTTCCGATACGGATGAAAACAACACCGAGTGGGCGACCCTGCTGTTTGCTCTGGGATCCCTCTGGCAAAACGGTATATCCATTGATTGGGATGCCTTCTATGCCAACGAAGAACGCCAGCGCATACCTTTGCCAACGTATCCGTTTGAGCGGCAACGGTTTTGGGTCGACCCGGCCCCACGGGCCGCCACTGCACCACAACCTCTCGCCGTGAATTCTGGATTGGCGAATAGTCCTTCAGTTGAATCTTTGGTGTCCTCCGCGCAGCGGAAGCGCGCTGCCGCAGGAAATCCGCCAGCACGCAAGGACCGCATCGTTTCGCGTCTGATTGATCTTCTCGTACCGGTTTCCGGGCACGAGCGCTCGCAAATCAGCACCTCTGCCACGTTCATGGAACAGGGGTTCGATTCCCTATCTCTCACGCAGGTGGCGTTTGCTATTCGCAAGGAATTCTCAACTAAGGTCAGCTTTACTCAGCTCATGAATCAGCTGCCCAACGTCGACATGCTTGCGGCGCATCTTGACGCCAACCTGCCTGCGGACATTCTGGCGGAGCCCTCTGCCCTCCCGGTTGCGGTCGCTGGTACTTCCGGGGATTCTGCGCCTCTTCATGCAGAAGTCCAACCTACGAGGGGCACCCTTGAAGAAGTTGTTGCCGATCAGGCACACGCTATTGCCCGTTTGGTGAGCTTACTCGAAAAATCTGGGATGTACGATGCAACTACGGACCACCCCACGGATCTCGAGAGACATTTGATAACTGAGCTTCCGAAGGAACCCTCATCGACTCTCGCTCCGGCGATGGGCGGCGCTCTCGAAGTTGCATCCACAATTCCGCAGCGCGGTATCTATGCCTCTTCGCGTCTGTCCGAACGGTTATCGGCCGCTTACAACGAGTCCGTGACATTGCGGCTTACGGGTAACATCTCGATCGAGAAGATGACGCACGCCATGGAGCATTTAGTTGCACGTCATGATGCTCTTCGCGCCAGCTTCGATGACGCTGGTCTGGTGATGAAGGTTGCCCCGAGCCGGAAAATCCCGCTGCTGGTGACCGATCTTTCCTCGATCAAAGAAGCAACCCGGCAGGAGGAGCGACTCCGTAAGCTGATTGCCGGCGAGATGTCCTTGCCACTTCCCCTGCCCGCGGGCCCATTGTTCCGGTGCCAGATGGTTTTACTGGGGCCCGATCGCGGGGCGGTGATCTTCACGGCGCACCACATCATCTGCGATGGGTGGTCGTTGGATGTTCTGATCCACGATCTTTGCGCTTTCTATTCCGAGGAGATCTCCGGCGTGCCCGCGTCCCTGGAGCAAGCCACTAGTTATGCCGATTACGCGCAGACTGCAACTCAACGCGACCGGTCCGACGAATTCAAGCAAGCAGGGAACTACTGGCATTCGAAATTCAAGGATGGGTTCCCCGTGCTGGAGCTTCCCACCGACCACCCGCGGACCGCACGACGTGAATTCGAGGCGCGCCGTCTCGATCACCCGGTTCCGGCCACGATAGTGCAGAATCTCAGAGCGCTCGCGGCAAGAGAGGGCTGCAGCTTCTTTGCTGTCCTTCTCAGTTCGCTGGCGATCCTTCTCGGCCGGATTTCGAAACAGCGTCGCTTTGTCCTCGCTCTTCCCACTGCGGAGCAACCCGTCATCGGACAACTCGGCCTGGTCGGACACTGCGTAAATCTTCTTCCCGTTGCTGTGGAGTTGCGCGAAGGCGAGGCCGTCGACGCTTTTGTCCGAAGAGTGCAGGTCGATCTGCTTGCGGCCCAGGATCATGCAGCCTTCACCATGATCAGCTTGCTGGAAGACTTGCACCCGGCCGTTTCTGCACTCGGTCTTTCCTCGATCTCGGCTGGACTCACTAACCTCAAGAAGTTCAAGCCCAGCGAACTGCCTCAATCTGGATTTACCGTCGACTACGACACCAACCCCAAAGGCTACGAATCGTTCGAGTTTTATGTGAATGCGGTCGAGCGCGAGGACGACCTCGAACTGCATTGCCATTACGACACCAAGCTTTTTGAGGACCTCACGATACGAGAGTGGCTGGCAACGCTAAATTACATCTTTCAGGAGCTCGCTTCGAATCCCTCTGGGGACGTTCTGGATCTTGCCCGGCTCAAGCGGGCCAATGCTTCTCTTGCGCCGGGACGCTCTTATAGTGAGGCGGAAAGCCGCCAGACTGGTCCCAAGCTCCTTGCCGATTCGCCCTCGGCACCCGAATTGCCGCCGCAATTCTCGGATTCGCCAAGCGGCACGACCACGGAGTCCACACTACTCCGAGCAATGCTCCCGCTCTGGCAGCGCGTGTTGGATGTTCGCAACGTTGGGCCGGACGATGATTTCTTTGCATTGGGCGGCCATTCGATCGCTGCGGCGCGGTTGTCTGCCTTGATCGAGCATGAGTTGGGGAAAATTGCCCCGCTCGCAACCCTCTATGAGGCCTCTACCCCGAGGCGGCTGGCCGGTGTTCTGAGCCGGGGCAATCGACCGGAAGATCAGCAATCCTTAGTGACCATCGGTCGATCAACCGCTGATCGGCGTGTCTTTGCTTTGCAATCCCTCGCAGTCGACGAGCGCTCTCCGTCAAATGGCCGGTTCGAACTTGGTGAAACTTGCTATGGCACGCATCGCGAGTCAGAAGATTCAGGAATCGCTGTGCACGAGTCCGAGTTGGAAGTTGCTCACATGCCGAATTCTCGCGGCGCAACTTTTGCAACCCCACCACTCAGCTTGTCGCCGCGGAACAACTCGGCTGTACGTCCGTTTGTCGAAGCCGACCTCCGGCCAGTTGCGGATTTGTGGTGGAACTTCCTGCGTCATGGCAAGGGACCTGCTCCGCCCGCGGTTCGGTCCTATTTTAGCGACCTCTATTTCACCGATCATCCTTTGATCGACGACGCACTCCCTTCTCTTGTTTATGAGGACAAGAACGGCAAGATCGTCGGATTCTTGGGCGTGATACGGCGGAAGATGTCGACGTGCGGCCAATCGATTCGCGCCGCCTTCGGGGGCAATTTTGTGGTTCATCCCGAGGCTCGGTGCACGGCCGCGGGTTTAGAACTGCTGAAGGCGTATATGGCAGGAGACCAGGATCTTTCGCTGACCGATTCAGCAAACAATTTGTCTCGCATGCTCATGGAGCGACTGGGCTTCCGGACGATCGTTCCCTTTAGCATGAGTTGGGCGCGCCCGCTGCGTCCGAGTCACTACGCCGTCCACGCCGTATCATCCACAATGGGCCCCGCGCTCTCCGCCAGTTTGAAGTTTGCAGCGAAACCCTTTTGTAGTGTGGTGGACGCTGTTGCCTCCAGGTTCACTCCGTTCCGACGAACCGAGTCCAATTTGCATGCTGCTGAGCTTGAGGTCGAAACGCTTCTTCAGTGCCTGACAGATTCTCGCGGCGATTTTTCGCTCTGGCCAGAATATGACGTTCACTCGTTGAGTTGGCTCCTGGCTTTCATGAAGAAAGCGCACCCCCACGAGGATCTCAGGAAGGTTGTCGTTCGCGATGATCGCCAGAAGATTGTTGGCTGGTACATCTACTACGTGAAAGCGGGCGCGGTTGGCCAAGTGGTGCAAATCGGCGGCGACCGGAAATTCACTAAGGATGTTCTCGACCATCTTTTCTATGATGCCTGGAAGCACGGAGCCATCGCCGTTCATGGAGTAGTGCGGAGCGACTTGATGCCCGACTTCTGGGAAAAGGGCTGCTTCTTTACGTGCCGGAGCGGTTGGACGCTTGCCTGTTCCAGCAACCCCGAACTCCTCGAATTCCTCGAACGCGGTGACGCTTTTCTCTCGCGTCTTGATGGTGAGTGGTGCCTGGGCTGGAACGAGTGATTCTGTGGGCAGTTTCAAAATCCCCTTGCTCATAATTCTGGCCGCTGAAACGAATCGGAAGTCTGGCCAATTACCGTTCGTAGATCTCGATCGCATCAGGACCGTGTTCGCAGCATCAAATTCCGCGGTGATCAAATCATGTTGATTACACCGCCGACCCTGGTCAATGGAAAGACCCAAGTCGTCGAATTGACTTGCCAGCAACGGTCGGGCCCTGATTCGAGCACACATGCGACAGTTAGCAACAGCGGAATTTCGGGTACTACCGCGATCGTCGAATGAGTACAAAGACAAGATTGCCTGCTGACCAAAATCCACCCATCTCGCTGAATCCACTTAAGTTGCGCTGCTCACTGCGGAGATCTTACAGAAAGTCATTATGCTAAAATCAAGTGCGACACTCCCCTGATTGCCAGCTGACCAAAATTCTGATCTTGCGAAGTAGGTGATGGTGTCCAACGTAGGCGCTCCGGTCAAGAAGTCCGTTTTCGGCGACGAAATTCTGCAGGACCCATATCCGACGTACGCCCGCATGCACGAGGAAGGTCCGTTGCATTACGTGGAGGCAGGCAACAAATGGGCAGTATGGGCGATCTTCAGCCACGCCGAGTGTTCTTCGATCGCCAAAGACCCCAGGCTTTCTGCAAAGCGGGCGCAGCAGATGCTATTGCCGCTGCCCATAAGCCGCCAAGCTGAGTTCAGCGAACTCGCACGCATGTTCGGACTGTGGCTGATCTTCATGGATCCGCCCGAGCACACCCGGCTGCGCAAGCTTCTGAACAAAGGGTTTTCGGCCGCTGCAGTGGAGGGTTTGCGTCCGCAAGTCGAGGCCATCGTCGATCAAATGCTGAAGCCGCTCCAGCAGGGCTCGGAAATCGACCTCATGTGCGAGTTGGCGAATCCCATGCCGGTGCGCATTATTCTGGAAATGCTCGGTATTCCCCAAGAACTAGGCGACACATTCGTCGATTGGTCGCGGGCCATCGCAGCGTTTCGAGGCAAACCCAATCGTACGGTGGAAGAGGCCCGCGCGGCGCAGGATGCGCTGATCGCGTTAACCGAATTCTTCCGCAAGACGGTGGCGGAACGGAGGCGCAATAAAGGAAGCGACCTGATCAGCCTCCTGATAGACATCGAGGAAGAAGGAGAAGTGCTGACCGAAGAAGAGCTCTACGCGCAATGTATCGCGCTGCTTTTCGCTGGGCATGAGACGACTCGAAATCTGATCGGCAACGGAATGTACACGCTCCTGCAACACCCGGAGGAGGCGGCTGAGTTGCGAGAGAAACCGGAGATCATCCGTTCAGCGGTGGAAGAGCTTCTGCGTTACGAGAGTCCCGTGCAATTTACAGCTCGCGTGCTCAAGGAAGATATCGAGGTGTGCGGCCAGCCGATACGGAAGGGATGGACGGTCCTGTGCATGCTTGGAGCGGCGAACCGGGATCCGAAACAATTTGACGAACCAAATCGGTTAGATCTGAAGCGGCTGAATAATCAACACCTGGCGTTCAGTGCAGGTCTGCATTTTTGCATCGGCGCCCAACTCGCGCGCTTAGAGGGACAGATTGCGATCCGTAATCTGGTGCAGCGCTTCCCAAACATGAAACTCGCCGGCCCGCGACCGGAGTGGGCTTCTACGTTTGGGTTAAGAGGCCTGAAAAGTCTTTCGGTAATTATGTGAGAAGCTCATCCGTTGAAACGAAAATTGCTGACCAATGATCCAACAAATATGTGTGGAATCCCGGCCTCACGAAGCGGCGTCGCAAGGCGATGATGCTGAGCTTGCGAGCGGGGAGATCTCGTACAAGCTCATCTCCACGATAAGCGGCCAGGCTGATCTCCGGTAAGAAAACCATGGAGTCTACATCCTCATGGCGCCTTCCACCTGACTCTCTCGCATTGCTGCAGAACGAAGTGCACGTGTGGCGCGCCTGCCTGGACGTGGATCCGATCGACTTGGAGAGCCTCCGGACAATCTTGAATTCAGACGAGCGAGCTCGCGAATGGGACAGGAACAGCTCCCCCGGCAAGCCGAACATTCTCCCGGAGCAGGCCGCTTAAAGCTTCGCACTGATCTTGCAGTCGATTTAACAGCAGGAAGTCTCATGGTCACCTCGCGATGTTATTGAGTGATAACATACACAACTGTGTTAACTTTGTCAAATGGTGTTGCTCGTCGATGACTTCAACAGCTATATTTCGCTTGTGGCCAAGACTGAATTCGTAGCTTTTCGTGTCGCTCCGGAACTCAAGCGTGAGCTACAGCGCCTTGCGGACGATGAGCAGCGGGCTCTGTCTCAGATTTGTGAGATGCTTCTCTACGAGGGGGTCGAGGCCTACAAGAAGGAAGGGCCTAAGTTTGTACAGCGCTTGGTTGCCAAGCAGAAGGCCAGAGTCAAGGAGTCATGACGTCGTCCCGGCGCCTCGCGTTATCATTTAGAGATCGCCTCGAAACGACAGATCCTGGATACGCAGCCGAATCAAACCGGTCCAACTAGGCACCTATAGCGCGGCAGCCTGCCCTGCGACGGTTAGCGATCCTCAATACCTTACCGGAACAACCCGGTCGCGAGATTCGCCCACCTCAACTGAACGCATGCACCTCTGTAAACTGTATACTTTCTGATGGTTACAGATAGCGCTGCGTTAGCCAGGCTCCCGACATTGGATTCCATCGATCCAAAAACTATAAGGATGATTTTCTCTGTTAGATTGAATTATGTCCGAAGGTAACTAGAGAGGTATTAATTGATGTTGTACTCTATCTCTGGGACCCGATCTTCGTATGGCCCGTCCCAAGGAGATATTTATGGAACACTTGGAAGAATCGGTTGTAGAAGCACCAATCCAGCCAGAGGTCGGGGCAGCCATCACTGTTTCTCCCCGCAAGATCGCGGCGAACCGCCAGAACGCTCGGAAATCTACCGGCCCGAAGACGCCAAGGAGTAAGGCGTACAGTCGAAGGAACGCTCTCAAGCACGGATTTTTCGCCAGAGATACCGTCGATTTTCTTGCGCATGGGGAGGATCGGCGTGCGTATGCAAAACTGCTAAAGGGTCTTAGGGACGGATACCAGCCCGTTGGGATGGCGGAGGAATTGGAAGTTGAGCTGATTTCAGTCTGTTGGTGGAAACTCAAGCGTGCAAGGCGCTGCGCGGACAAATCGAATCGCGCTGCGCGGTACGACTTCGGGAGCGCCACCCGAGAGCGGAGAAGAAGGCGCCTGGAATCGGATTTGCCGATGGGCAAAGTTATTCGCCAACTGCAGAATGCCGAGGAGGAGATCAAAGGCAGGGGCGAAGTTCAGAGGGAATTAAAGCGGGCAATATTTGAGACAATGCCAACACTCGAGTTGGAGTGGCCGGGCTTCGAGACATCTGCCCAAAGAGTGATCGACGACCCAATGTGGCAGAAAGAATTTCCAGTGGGAAGTCCAAAGGAGCTCGCTTCCCAACTCGCTTGGTGCACGGCAAGTTTGGCTGTCAAAACCCTGAGCAGACGAATGTCCAAACTGACAGACGAGTTGCTCACAGAACTCGAGACCGCAGAATATTTAATACCCCTCCCCGATTCTCTCGATAGAGTCCAGCGATATGAATCAGCGGCTGAGCGAAGCCTGAATCGCGCCATCGAGCGACTTGATCACCTGCAGCGATGCCGCAAGGAAGAACCCGTTCCCCCTTCCGTGAACGTGCGCCCGACTCAATGAGGTTCAGGTATTTGCTACTGAGCTGAACTTGCCCGAGTGCAAGCCTTCCTCCGTGCTTCCGACTCAAGCAACGCGCGTCGAAGGCTTGCGCAGCCCGCCATCCGGTCCAAGCTTCTTTGACCAGAATTGCGAGTAAGCGCTCGGTTCGTTTCTCTTCTGCCTTTCGTTCGTTACGCCGTTCCTAGGCCATCCTTTCGCAGCGCGTTGTTGTCATCTAGGGTAGGAAAATGCCATCGGGTGCGTCCTCATCTTGTGCCGTGTATACTCCTGAGCCGGATTACGCTTCGTCAGGACGTTTGGCCAAGAAGGAGGGAGATGTGGTGATAGGACTCGTGATCGTACAACGGTTTGGCAAAAAGATCATTTTCCCCCGCCCTCACTCGTCTTCAATAGCTTACGTCGGACTCATGGCGTCCAAGTCGGGTTCAAGAAAGCTCTCATTCGGCAGCTATTGTGCTCCGCTCCGTGCTCCACTCTTGCGGTGTGCTCGCCGTTCTCGTTTGTCCGGTGCTTTCCTTAATTGTTCGAGCCGATTTGCGAGTAGGAAGGACTACCTAACTTTTCGCGTACCGCAATGCCGAGCTCGGCCGCTCCCGCCGCGCCATGCCAGGCTTTGATCACATGCCCCTCTGGCGTTAGAAACAGCAGCAGGGGTTCTTCTGTTGTATTTCCGTCCACGAGCGGTGCTGCTACAAACGCAGCGGTGTCAAAGTTAAGATCAGAGATTGCGTTGTCCAAAGCTCCTTTGTCCGAAGCGCTTTCTGGACTTCGACGGAGCGCAATCACCGTTTCCAGTCCACTGCCACGAAACTGCGCCGCAAGACTCTTTAGGATGGTCACTTGCCTGCGGTTCACTTCGTCCAGCAAACCGTCAGCACCAAGACTCCCCGATAGCAGAGCATACATCGTCCACTTGCCGGCCAAGTGCGGATGCAACATCGGACCGCCGTCGATGCCAACCAGAGGTTTTGAAAGCAGGTCATGATACGTTGTGTCCAACTGTTGTTCTACGGCACCGGCCTCCGGCCAAAACATGAATGCTGTATTGGCCGCAACGATCTGGCGAAAGCTGCTTCCGCTGTCCTGTCCACTTTGCGTCTGATAGACGGCAAAACCTTGGAACATGCGGTCTCCATAACTCCACCTCCCGTCCAACGTGCCATCCAGCGAGTAGAGACTGTACTGGTTCCCCTCGAGATGAAGCGAACGGTCGCTGGTCAGCATCCATGGCGACGTCGAGTAAATCCGATTGTTCTTGAAGATTCCGTCGCCCTGAAAGACCGCATCGTTGATTACGGCCGGAGTAGTCCCTGGTGGATTCCAGTAGACCGTGTTGTCTTCCACCACGAGCCCATCCAGCTTTCCATCATTCCATGTATGCAAGAATATGGCCCCTTGAAACAGCGCCATCCTCGGACTCCGCGCGTTGTTCAGGCACGTGTTGCCTCGCACTTCGCTGTGATGCGTAATATACCCGGCCGCAAAGACGGCAATGCAATACCCCTGGGTATCGTGTCCGTAATTGTTGACCACAGAGTTATTCGTGTTGCCGTAATCGATGTCGAATGCCCCACCATCCACGCCCGGGCTGTCGGTCAGGAACGCTTCATTCTGTTCGACAACGCAGTCGCGACACATCCATGTCCAGATTGCATTCGGAGTTCCCATGCTCTCTGTTGCCTGCATGCCGGTGTTCCAGGCGACGCTCGAAGCAATTCGGCCATCCCGTACGCGGAAGAGCACAATGCCATCTCCCTGCACGTCATGCACGATGGAGTTACGAATCACGACGTGCGTGCTCCATGTGCTTTCCGGTGGCCACCCAAAATTGCCGCCCCCCACCATAATGCCAACCCATTCCTGCGTGTTGTAGGCGGTCACGCCATCGATGAGGACATCGTCGAAGCGCTGATCGACACTCCCGGGAGAGACGACCACTAGGCCGCTCTCTTTGTGTTTCATCTCCGTTCCGCCGACATTGTGGACCAGTAGATTGGCAAGGTGAATGTGATGAAGAATGCCTTTGTCTCCGCTGATGAACACGCCGAACATATTGGCGCCGGAAAGATCCAGCGAGTCAATGTTCCAATACTCCTGGTTGTATAACTTCAATACTTCCTCGCTTCTTGAATCAGCGACGATCTTCGGAAGCACTCCCGCACCGTAAGCTGTCATGCGAATCGGTGCGGAATCCGAACCGCTGCCCATAGGCCACAGCGTGCCATGGCACACGCTGCCCCGCTTGAAGCGCAGTTCGTCCCCGGCAGCGAATGTTTTTTCGTTTACTTGCTCCAAACGGGTCCAAGGTGAATCGGCAGACCGGCCATCGCGACTTTGAGCGGCGCTACTGCAGTCCACGAAGTAAGTCACTCCGTGAGTTAAGGCCAGGGTGGTCCGCGCAAAGCAATATGCTGCGCAGGCGAGCAAGCAAGCTAAGGCCACGCCCACCGAACTTATTGGAAGAGACACTCTAGACAGTTGGCACCCCATATCTGCGAGCCTAGTATTGAACCACAAAGAGCTTGCAATCCAGGACTACGGGATTCTTCTCCGTCGAAGAGCAGCGGATCGTAACCGGCTCTCCCGCATGCAGCGCGTTGTGCCGGATCTCACCCACGGCCCACGATAGTCCGCTCCAGATCATCTTGTCGTAGTTGATCTCGATCGGAATAGTCTTCCCGCCCTGTGTTGCCTGCAATGTAAGAACTTTGCCCATCGGAATACCGTCGGGAGGTCCACCTGGCCAACTTCGCATCAGGCGGCCGTCTTTTCCTCGTTGTTGCAGAATGATCCTTAGATCGCCATTCTCGGGAGGTGTGGTCGTCGCCGTGACCGCGTTGCTCCCAGCCGGCTGAAAGATTGCAGCAAGGGGGCGGACACTCAGTGGAATTCGGACATCCTCCTGAATTCCGAGATCGTACTTTGCGTCTGCGTAGCGTCCAAAACCCACAGCAGCCATCTGCCCCGGGCCCAGTTTGATTTTGGCCCCAGTCAATACCGGCTCGAACCCTGCATCACGGAAGAGAATGCGCCCCCCGGCAACTGGTGGCTGCACCCGCGAGAGCAATGGCATTTCGATTTCTTCCACGGTCTGTCCCGGATTAACAACGGTGAATACCGCACCTAGCGCGTCGAACGACCCAAAACCATAGGGCTTGACCTCTCCCGGCATTCCGCCGAAGGTCCTCGTTCGCCCCATGGCCCGGAGGGGCGCGTACATCGACTGCACCTTGGCGAACCAGCGCGCTTGCTGGTCGTCGAGAAACTCAAGATTGCCGTGAATGGTATTGATCCAGCCACCGCGAGCCACCATCAGGAGCAACATCCCCTGCCACGCATTCGTCTTCCGGTAGTAGATGGTCCCCGTGTTGCCGATCATGAAGCCGCTGGAATCGATTCTCTCCAGCGGCAGAAAACTCCGTTCGTACTGCCTAACCATGTGGTCGCTGTAGATGTCCATGGAGCGCCAGAAATTCATCTCGGGAACGTCCGACGGACGCGGGTCGCCAGAATACAAGGCGTCGAAAACCTCCAGCCAGCGCAGATCGACCGGATGCTGAAACGGCAAAGGCAGGTCGGTGGATTCGACATCGCCGCCGAATCCGTTAAAGGCTTCGAACACGACGTCAGGATTCTTCTGGCGGAACTTTCGCAGAGCCTCGCGGAACGCGCTCTGATTGCGAAGGCTGATTTCCTGCAGTGTCTGTGTCTTCTCGGCGTCCGGGGTCGCCGCCGCGAAATCGCCAAAATCAAACTCGAACATGCGAATGCCCCGGTCATACCAGTACTGTAGAACGGTCATGAGATCGGGCAGGAAGCCACCCTCATAGAGCGACATTGATCCTTTGTTCTTGTTAAGAGAATCCTGCCACTGCCGCGCGGTGTTGATCTTGACCAGCGTGTTCGTACTGAACCATAGTCCCGGAAGAATTCCATTCCTCCGGCACTCCGCGATCCAGCGGTCCGGGCCGTCGGGCCAGTTCGGTTTCCTCCACTGGCGATAAGCGCCGTCCGGATCGAACCAGAACGCATCCATCATGTAATAGTCGAAATGCACTCCGAATTGCCGCAGGCGCACGATCTGCGTCAGCTCCCGCATCGCTAGCTCTTCGGTCAGGGGAATGCGATCCGACAACTCATCGTATGCCGACCAGTCGTTGTACACCCAGATCGGATCGCGCAGCAGCGGCTCGCCCAACCGCTGCGGATTCCATTCTTGCGCCCCGGTTCGGGCCGGGGTGGCGAGAACGATGCTGCCCGCTAACAGCAGAAAGAGCGCAGCACGACAGATTGGCGCGGGAGTAAGAACGACAGAGAAATTCTTCATATTCAACTTCGCAAAAAAGCCCGCCGGATTTCACTTCCCTGTGATCCCCGGCCAATCGTCGGTCCGGAACGGCGAGGCTGGCAGTCCATCTCTATTAAACAGATTGCACACTGGGCTGTCGGCCCATGCGTAACGCACCGCTACTGGGCTGGGCACAGCGCGGCTAGAAACGATCACTGCATCGCCCTCAATGCGGGCCTCGGCCCGGTGGAACTTTCGATCTGCACCCGCTACTGCAAACCCGCGCACCTCTCCTCCGTTGCGTGCTTCCAGCCCTGCACCGATGTGACTAAAGCGCACGCGCATCGCACTGCCGTCGATCTGCATAGACTCATACAGAGGCCCCGAAAATTCGACCGTTTGTTTATAAGTCGTGCCCTCGGCCCACAACGCCAGCCGCTGCCCGACTTCCAGCTTGCGATGGGGATGGAGATCCTTCGGATCTCCTACATCGATGGTGACTGCCAGCCCAGTCCGAGGAACGTTTTGCAACGTCATCAGCTGTGCCTCGCGCAGTTCGGCCCAGGCCGATTCACCTGGCTGGTCGGGCGTTGCTCCGTGATTGGGCAGTTGCACGATCAAGAATTCCAGATCCGGGTCGTGCATGCCGTCACGCCAGCTGCCGATCAGCGCGGGCAACAGCTTCCGGTATTGGTGAGCTTTGAGAGCGTTGCTCTCTCCCTGGTACCAGAGCGCACCCCGGAATGCAGACGGCAGCAGAGGTGTGATCATCCCTTGGTAAAGGCCGGAGACAGGGATGGGTGCATATTCTAAAGTTGTTAAGCTCTGGATCGTGAACCCAGTGAGCACCTCCTGGGTAAAAGGCAGCGTAACGCCCCATCCGTCCTGACGGAGGTCGCGGAACCAGATTGTGACGGGTTGCCAGTCGGGGGACGCTTTCATCACCGGCGTGGCGTAATCATCCCAGTCGGTGACGGTTGGCTGCTTCGATCGAAATCGAAACGAACCATTCCCGCGCACCCAGAATCGGATGCCTTTATAAGAACTGAGGTCGACGCCAGAGCCATCCAGTTTGTAGCGGACAGCCAGAGTCGAATCCTGCGTTCCATCGAGTCGCCCGGCAACGCGGACCGCAAATCCGCTGCCTCCGCGTCCGGGGGACACAAGTTCGAACGGCGCGTCCGGCGCGTCGTCCCAGCCATAAGAAAACGATCCGCCGGTTGCAATCCGCGCGGTTCCGTCGTCAAAGTTAGCCAGCAGCTCGCTTGGGGAGCCGGCCGTCGCAGGGATCAGTTCAAAATCATCGAATTCCAGTTCGAGAGGGAGGGAATTCTCGGCAAACTTCTTCTCCTCCGGCGTCGCGCGCTTCCATTGTTCCAGAAGCGGCTTCAGGTCCGCTTGGGACTGCAAGGCTTCTGGACCGATCCAGTCTTCGATCGCAGTTCCGGGCCATGCGCTCTCCACAACGCCGACGGGAACATTCAGCTTGCGGTGGATCTCGCGGGCAAAGAAATACGCCACTGCGGAAAAACCTTTCGCGTTGTCCGGAGTGCAAATCTTCCAGCCAGCCGGAAGCGCGTCCTGCTGCGGCGATAACGCAATATTCCTGGGGACGTTGAACAGTCTGATCTGCGGGTAGTCAGCGCGGGGAACTTCCGTGGCCGCGCCCTCCGCACTTTCGAGCGAGAACGTCATGTTCGATTGACCGGACGCGATCCACACCTCGCCAATCATCACATCCTTGATCTCAATTTTCTTGTTTCCCTGAATCGTGAGCGTGAATGGTCCACCCGCCGCCATCGCTGGAAGACTCACACTCCACTGGTGACTAGTATCGGCAGTCGTGGTCGCCGCATGACCGGCTAGGCTTACGGTAATGATCTCCCCGGCATCCGCCTTACCCCACAGATGAATCTCCCGCCCCTGCTGCAAAACCATGTGGTTACTGATGAGCGTGGGCAGGGCGGGATCGGCCCAGCAACGCAGGCCGAAGGCGATCAAGCATAGGAATGTAGAAATGTGCCCCAGTCCGCGCAATCGACAGGTCCACCTTTCGTGGGACCTCATTTCTCGTCCGGGCTCATCATAATGATCATCCTGTCCCAGGGCTGAAGTGATTTCCTCCGCAAGCCGAAAGGAACGCTCACGGTCTGCCTGCTACGCAACTCCTAGCCTAACCGAATGGCGGTCAGAAAAAGCAGCCCGCAATTTTCTGCAGGCTGCTCAGAAGAATCGACTGCAACGTCTTAGAACTCGAAGCGGAACCCGAATTGCCCGTAGCGGGGGTTGCTATTGACTCCGTTGTTCAGTCCGAAGGTGTTCACGTCACCGATCGTTGATCGGCTACCTCCGCAGCCGTTGATGTCGTAGTAGTGGCGATTAAACAGGTTGTAAAACTCGGCGCGGAACGACAGCCGGTACTGCCCATCAGCGCCCATCGGGAAGTACTTCAGCAGGCTGGCGTCCTCGTTGGCTGCGCCCGGGCACCGCAGGCCAGAAATTGCCGGTGGTCCTGCACCAAGCTGTCCAGGGGCGGGCTGAGTGGCCACCACGCCCTGCGGAAGCGTATTCGATATGTAGAAGTCCTGCGGCGGCGGGTTGTTCGGGTCGGTGATTGGCACGAACTTGTTCGGATTGTTCGGACCTTTGAATCCTGCCAGATTGAAATTCGGATAGAAGTTGCCCCACATCGGCCAGTAGGAATTCGTCGCGGAAACTTCAAACGGTTGGCCGGTGTTATAGGCTAGCAGCCAAGTCATATTCCATCCGCCCAGGGCTCCGTTCACCCAGCGGTTCTGGTTTGCCATCCAGCGCCTTCCCTTGCCAAACGGCAGTTCGTAGCTGACATATCCTTTGACCACGTGGGTCAGATCGTAGCCCGTAAGCGCGTGCGCGGCCACGCCGATGTTGTTGAAGTCCTGAATGCCCGTGTAATAGCTGTTGCCTTCCTGTTGGGCGGAGTAGGTATCGCCTTCCTGGCGCGACCAGGTGTAACTCATGTCCATGGTCAAGCCGCGCCCGGTACGCTTCACTACATCCACCACAAAGGAGTCGTAATAGCTCTGTCCCAAGGGGAGGCCCACGTAAACCAAACTGGGGTAATACCACCCTGCGTAGGTATATGGGTTAAAGAACGAGGCCGCGACCTGAGGGTAAGTCGCAATCGCCTCCAACGCCGTCCCACAGAAACCACTGTAAGGATAGGCGATCCCATACCCCGCCGCGTCCGAGGCACTGCAAACTGGATTGCTGTATGCGTTGATGCCCGGATATTGCTGCGCCAGTCTCAGGAAGGTCGAAGTCGGGCCTTCGTTCCAGGCCAGCGCGGTATCGGTCAGCCGGTGTCCACGGTTGCCTATATAGGAGCCCTCCACGCGCATGGTAGGAGTTAGTTCATACTGGACGCCCAAATTGAAGGCATCGCTATATCCAACCCGCAGCGCCCGAGGATCGACGCTGTCGAGCGGAAACACGGTAGATGGATTCCCACCGGTGGTCCCCGCTTGATAGACACCGGGATAGCCGCTAGCGTCCCAGTTGAAAGGATTGCTGACCTGATTCGTTCCCTTGAAGCCAGGGGCGAAACCATTGGGTGTGCCTTGGAAATACGCCACACCCACTGGGTTGTAGATGATGCCAAAGGAACCACGGAAAACCACCTTGGTCCAGGGGTTGTAGGCGAAGCCGATTTGCGGTCCGAAATTGGTGGCGTATTCGTTCTTTTCGAAGCTGTCGCCACCGCCCTTGGCATAGACGAGCGTGCCCGGAATGCCGTAGGTCGGATCGATCGCATTCAGGTCGAAGTTCGCCCAGTGCCCGTATTTCTCGCGGAAGCGGAAGGTGTAGTCCCAGCGCAAGCCCATGTTGACGGTAAGTTTGCGAGTGACTTTGTAGCTATCCTCGGCAAATAGCGACATTGATTTTTGCCGCCCGTAGAGGTTATAAGGCGTGGTCTCGCTCGCGGTGTTCACATCACCCAGCAGGTAGCTGGCAAATCCGAATCCTACATACTGCCCGTAGGCTTGGGTGGGGGCGCCGGTGGTGTTGTTGGAGAAGTTAAATGCAAGAGCACCAGTTCCGCTATGGCTGTTCACCTGATGAGCATGGAAGTCGCCGCCATAGCTAATGCTGTGACGGCCTTTCGTCCAAGTCACCGTGTCAGCGGTAATGATGGTCGCACCAGAAAAATTCCCTTGGAAGGAGTTGCCGATGAAAGTTTCGGCGAAGCCATTATTTACACCAGTTTGCGCACTATCGAAAGAGATGATTGGGAAGTTGGTAGCGCCGGTGCTTCCAAATCCGAGCTGCGACGTCCAATCGCCCGCAGCGGCTGGCGAATCGCCCTGCCAGTCAAAGTTGTAGGCGAAGCTAAGGACGTTCAGCATGCTGGAAGAGATCGTGTGCGATTCGGTGACTCGCCACTGGTCGTTATGAAACAAATTGAGTCTCGCGGCCGAAAGCGGCCCGCCGTCCGTGGTCCCGGCCGCCCAGATGCCTCCGCTGTCCACCAGGGTCCGAGGTTTGTGATTGTAGATCCACGATCCCGACAGACGGTCCTGCTCCCGTAAAACGTGGTCGAGTTTGACGACGAATGAGTTCGGCGTCTGGAACGGCGAATTGCTCAGAGGCAGCTGATTGTTCAGAATCCCAGTTCCCACGGGGACATAAGACTTCTGATAGAAGGCGTTGATCTTCTGGGCAATCCCGCTGATCATCGTGGAAGGGATAGCATTGTTCGTAAACTGATTGCCCGTCGCCGGATCGAAGATCATGCCCTCTTGCAGGGGCACGGACTGAGCCGCGTCGTTCTGCACTAAAATCGGCAGTGTTCCGGAGCCGCACCCCGGCGCAACGCTGCCGTCCGACTGAGTGCAGATCTGCGGGCCAAGCAACGCGCCGAAGTTTCCGCTCAGGAATGCGGCTGTAGGTACGGTTGAACTGAACGCGCCCAGTCTGCGGTCTACCTGGTCGTAGCGCTCGAACGTCCCAAAAAAGAATGTCTTATTCTTAATGATCGGGCCACCCAAGCTGAACCCGTAGTCCCAGGCACGCCGCTTATCCTTGCCCAGGTTTTGATTGTCGTTATTCCAGGTGTTGGCGTCGAACAGCTCGTTTACGCCGTAGAGGAATGCCCCGCCGTGGAAGGTGTTGGTTCCCGACTTCAGATTGAACGACATCACCCCGCCGCCGGTGATGCTGCTGGCAGCATCTAAGCCGCTGGTCTGAGCCTGCAGCTCTTGCACCGCTTCCATGCTGGGGCCGGCTTGCATCGAGTTTCCGGGGATGTCACCGGTCGCCGAAGTTCCGTCCACCGTGTAATCCTTGGTGAACCACTGCCCACCGTTGATGACCGCGCCGTAGGGACTGCTGTAGATTGAATAGCCGGGCGTAATGGCGACCGCAAAGTCCTCGATTGACCGGCCGCCATAAATGCTGAGGGGGAGTTCCTCGGCCACGCTGCCTTTCAGGTTCGTGCCAACCGACGGCCTCTCCAAATCCAGCACCGGAGCGTCCGCCGTGACGGTGACCGATTGGCCCACCGATCCGACCTTCAGAACAGCGTCGATGCGTGCCACTTGCGTCGACTCGAGCGTAATGGTCGGTCGGCGCAGAGTTTCGAATCCATCCCGCCTAAACTCGACGGAGTACTGCCCCGGGAACAAATTCGGGATCACATAAATCCCATCTTCATTGGTGACCGTTTTTGTAGGCACATTCGTTTCTTTGTTGGAGGCGGTTACGTCCACGCCGGGCACAATCGCGCCGGAACTGTCGGTCACGGTTCCGGTGATCGTGGCACGGTTCACCTGCGCTGCCGCGGGTGTCGCGGCAAGGATACTAAACACTGCGACAAGAATGAACAACCTGCAGAACTTGGCTTTCGACATGGTGCCTCCCTGCAAATCTGCGAATCAGCTTCTTTGCTGGCGCCGCACAAGCGCGTTCTACTTGCCGCCTGCGCTTGCCGCAGGCTTTAACTGCACCTCCACCATCCCCATCGATCCCGGAGTCGTGTTGATCCCGTTTCCATCGGGCTGCATCCCCGAGACTTTTTCGTTGGCCGTGTAGAAAAGCGTGAATGAATTTTTCGCCTCCGGAATCAGCCCCAGCGGCGTCCGCACCTCGCTCGCCCATACTCCGTTGCCTTCCTGCACCAGCAGATGCTGACCCGAAGACCAGTGAACACCGTCCGCTGAAAATGTGTATCCAATCGCATTTTCTGCATCCGTGTCGTAGACGGCGACGTAGGTGCCGTCCGCCGTTTTAGTGACAATCGGGTTCTCGATGAACCGCTTCTCTACGGTCAGCGGGTTCTGCTCGCTGCAACGCACCCAGGGACCGGCGAGATCTGGAGCTTTTGCCAGGCCTACCTGCCACAGGGATATGGGGATCTTCTCGGTATGAGCGCTGCCATACAGCGCATACCACTGCCTGCCAACTTGGTACGGAAAGAACGAATCTGTTCCCTGCAAGCCTTCCCATGCGTCAGAGTCTCGATCCCGCTGGAGAATCACGCCGACATCGGTGTAGGGGCCGCCGATTCCATCCATCCCCGGGGTGTTCGACACGGCGCGCCAGATTCTTCCTTCATGGTTCGTCAACCACTGCTGCGATGTGTCCGGAGCCGCCTGGTAGGCAACATAAAACAGGTTCCACCGCTTGCCCTCAGCGTTGTATACCGGCAAGGGAGACCACAACGCGGCGCGCGGATCCTGGCCCGTGAAATCGCCGCTCGATTCGGCCAGTGTCGCCAGCCGCGTCCAATGCACCCGATCCCGGCTCACCCAATGCGCGAGCTTCATCTTGACCCAGTGCGGATCTCCGACCATTTCTGAGGTAAACAGGTGGTAGGTCCCATTCAGTTTCAGGACTCGGCCGCCTTCGAACCCGTACTTGTTCCCTTCGGCCCCGATCGACTTAATGGACAGCACGGCCCCCTCGAACCGCTTCGTCACCACCAACTCCGGGCGTGGCACTGGGACAGACCCACCAAGAGCCAAGAAAGAAAAGAAAAAGAGAGAACAGAAGATCAGACTGCTGCAGAACGTCGCGAACTTCATCGTCCGAGGCACAGACGTTTGTATCGCCTATGACATTGTCCAACAAGGTAATCGAGGTTACATTGCAGGTTAACGGGGGAATCCGCTTCGAATCTTCGGCACGGATCGCATCCGCAGACTCGAGTTGGGCATTATTCCCGTCATTCTGGGCCCCAGAGGCTTTGCCCCAGATCGACTTCCGACGATGCCGACGGAAGTTCGGGTCCTGAGCGCTATGGCGTATGAGGTTCCACAACCGTTCGAAGCATTTCGGAAATAACCCAAATTAACGGCAAAAATAACCGTTATTTCGCTTAACGAGTCATCCGATCTTCCGCATTGACCTCCGCCAAGCGCCAGTGCTATCGTGCGACTGACCGAGGAAACGTCGGCGCTGAATCCTGTAGTATGCCCGACATCTGAAGGTGGCCTCCGTTCACACTTACGCAGCCTCCTCCATCTCGCTCTTTGAGAAGCGCGAAGAGCTGCGCCGGGTCCTCGAAAGCAAGTACTTTGCCAACTCCCCCAAAAAGACCAGGTTCCTCGAGTTTGTGTCCGAGCAGGCCTTCTTAGGCAACGGAGACAAATTGAATGAGTACCTCATCGGGGTCGAAGTTTACGATCGAGGAGTTGACTTCAATCCGCAAAAGGATCCGATCGTACGTGTACAAGCGCACGAGATTCGCCGCCTGCTCAACAAGTATTATGAAGAGAACGGTCACGGTGGCCTGATCCGCCTCGACCTGCCCTCGGGTCATTACGTCCCAGTCTTCCGGCGCAGCACGTCCGATGAGTCTGCCGCCGACGCGCCGGCTCCGCTGGAGGCGAAACAAGCGCAGGCCCCGAATCGCTTGCATCTCACGCTTACGATAATTCTGGGCGCCCTCTGCCTCGTCCTTACCTCCATCCTTATCTTTAATCTTTGGAAAGGGGGACAAGCCGCGCAGCCGAGAGTGCAAGTCGCCAACTTGCCAGAAGGCATCGACTGGTTCTGGCATCCGTTCCTTCCCCCGGCCGAAGCGCCGCTGATCACGATTCCAAATCATCCGTTGTTGCGCGCGGCTCACGATGGAGACAGCGCCCAGACTCTGGCCGAAGGCCACGAGATACCCAAGGCGAGTCTGCCCGAATTCCGTGACACAATTCACTTCCGCGAATTGAAGCGTTTTCTATTCGTTCCCAGCGTGACCGATTTCACGTCCGTCGGCGAAACTTTGGGGGTGGTGAATTTGTGCAAAATGTTCGCCACTGTAGGTCAAGGTTGCCGCGTGCAGCCTTCCCGCCTGGTCAATATTGAGGAAATCAAGGGAGACAACGCAATTCTGCTGGGAGGCAATCAGTCCTGGAGCGGTCGAGTTTTTCTCAACGCTCAGGGATTCCACTTCCAGAGTGGCGTGATTCTCAACCGCAATCCTCAGCCCGGAGAAAAAGAAGTCTACAAGCCCGAGTTCGACTCCGTAACCAACCAGTTGACCCGGGACTATGCCGTTGTGCTGATGATGCCGAACGAACGAAAGGAAAAACGCGTTCTTCTGATCTACGGCATCTACACGCAGGGTTCACAAGCTGCCATCGAGTACCTCACCAACCCTGAACGCATGGCGGAACTCCGGAAATCGCTGCTTGATCTGGCTCCCGACCACGAGACAATACCACCGTATTTTCAGGTTCTGCTCACCACCACCGTCGAGAATTCGGTCCCCGGAAAATCCTCACTCGTCGCCCTACGCATCATCCCCAAGTGAGTTGCTAGCGGTTGGGACACGGTGCAAGTTGTTGAGAGGTAAAGTTTCACAAACGAGGGGAGCACAAGCGCTGGCTAGAATTCTGCAGTGTACAAGTAACCCTATCGATATAGTATAATATCCAAACGGGATTCTGTTCCTGCTCCGGTCAATGTTCCGCGCGGTGACATGACAGAAGAGAAGAAGTGATTCTGCAAAACGAAGCCAAGATCCATTGCATTATCAATAAGTTGAAAAGTGGGCGTTGCCGGATATCCTTCCCAATGGCCATTTCAAATCAGAGAACCCGGGTGTAGAATCGCGCCGTCGCACAAGGGTGGGAACATGAGTCTTCTTCACAAACTGTGGCGGCAGGACGAGGGCCAGGATATCGCCGAGTATGCAGTTATGTTGGCCGTTATTCTGGTATTGGTGGTCGGCACGATTCGCCTGATCGGAAGCAACGCGAATACCGTATTTTCGAACGTGGCCAGTTCAATACAGTAGACCCTGTCAGTCATAAGCCGGGGCGTGGGATAATAAGAGTCTGAAAACTCCCAGCCTCTTCCGTCCTAACGAGCAGCGCAAGGTCGAACAACTCATATGCCCGGCGGGCTATCGCGAGTTGCACGGATTGCATCTCCCGCCGTAGCTTTTCAGGATCGGATGATTGCAGCTGGGCGGGCGGCGGCTCAGCCGTGGACTTAGAGATTTTGGTGGATTTCATAACACCCTCCTTCGAACATCTCATGTGAAAGAGGATCGCTCGATCCGCTTGTCGCGATCAGCAAACAGGCTGAAACGAGCTGTTGAGAAAACAGGACGGATTTGGTAGAGGATGCTTTTGCGCTTTGGATTCTTTTCGCTGTTTACGGAACTCGCTGTGATCGGTGTCACCGTCGGCCTTCTTCGGCTCGGAGCGTAGCAATTTCCAAGAAGCAAAGCAGTCATTCTGCGTGGCTAATTGCGGAGCCCCCGCCTGTCTGTGTGCGCATGATCACCTAACCACGCCGACTGGGAGTGCCATCAGGTTCGATATAAACAGAAGCACGCGGCCCTGTGCGGCGAGTCACAGACAGAGGGGAGTGTACAGGGTGCGAGGGGCTTGAAGATTCTGAAGACTCTCGGTCTTTATCTCAGGGAAAACATTACTTCCGGCGCACTCGTAAAAATCGATGATCCGAGATTCGATCCCATGTGGGACGCCTGTGGCCAGCTCAACATACCCGTGGCAATTCACGTATCCGACCCGGTTGCGTTTTTCACTCCTACCGACCGGTTCAACGAGCGCTACGAGGAGTTAAACAATCATCCGGACTGGTCTTTTTACGGTGGCGACTTTCCCAGCAACGCCGAATTACTCGAGGCCCGCAACCGGGTTTTTGCGAGACATCCGAAAACGCAATTCGTCGTGTTGCACGTGGGAAACTTTGGCGAAAACCTGGCCAACGTGGGGGAAAACCTAGACCGCTTCCCGAACATGACCGTCGACATCGCTGCCCGCATCGGGGAGTTGGGCCGGCAGCCCCGCACGGCGCGAAAGTTTTTCGATCAGTATCAGGATCGCATCCTGTTCGGCACCGACGCCACTCCGCACGGCGACGAGTTTCCTCAACAAGTATTCAACGATCAGTTGTACGAAATCTACTATCGATTCCTGGAGACGGACGACGAGTACTTCGACTACGCTCCGGCAAAAATCCCGCCGCAGGGGCGCTGGCGTATTTACGGCATCAATCTGCCAGAAACCGTTCTTCGCAAAGTGTATTTCGAAAACGCCGCTCGTCAACTGAGAGTGACAGTCTGAGAGTGAACCTCTGATGCGATCCCTGCAAACGCGTATGCGATATGGCGTGATTGCTTGCGCCCTCGTTGCCGTCGTAGCTCCGATGCTGATGGCAGCCGATCCCGCCGTCATGGAGAGTACGAAAGCTCGGGAAGATGTGGCGCCCAGTACGGACGCAACCAGCCCGTTCTGGCGCGGAGCCCGCGTCATGTACGCCGAGAAGGCTCCTTACGGCCAAGACCTACCGCGCTACCGTACCGAGGTCCGCTCCCGCTGGACGGAGCAGAATCTGTATTTCTTATTCGTTTGTCCTTACGAAGCTCTGAATCTGAAGCCCTCGCCCAGCCTTTCAGCCGAGACATTCCAGCTTTGGGATTGGGATGTGGCCGAGGTCTTCCTTGGTTCTGATTTTCAAAACATCCGCAGATATAAAGAATTCGAAATCTCGCCGCAAGCGGAGTGGGTCGATCTCGACATTGACCTTTCCAAGCCGCATCACGAGGATGGCTGGAGGTGGAACTCCGGCTTCACGGTAGCCGCTCGCATCGATCCGGCCGCGAAAATCTGGTACGGAGCCATGCGCATTCCATTCGCGGCCTTGCAGAGCCACGCTCCCGCAGTGGGCGACACGTTTCGCATCAATTTGTTTCGCAGCCAGGGCCCGCCGCCGCACCGGATTGAAGTTGTGTGGCAACCCACGATGAGTCAGACGTTCCACATTCCGGAGAGATTTGGCCTGCTCCGCCTGGTAGCCGAGGAACCGAAATAGAGCCTCCGGCGCCGTCTCGACGTCTTCCAAGCTTATTTTCACTTGCTGTCGAAGTCTTGTTTTCTTCTGGACAAAAGACAACCAAACGATATAAAAAGAAACCTTCCGTTAGTCGACGACCAGTTCTTGTGCTGGCTACGAGGTTCGCTGTTGAGCTATTGATCGTCACTGCATCTCGTCTGGGGAGGGAGGATCAGTCATGGGCGTGAGCATGAGCTTGAGAAAGACCATTGGAGTTTTCGTTTTTCTGGTCAGTGCGGCTGTGATGGGGTTCGCGCAAGTCGATACCGGCAGCCTGGTTGGAACCGTCAAGGATCCCAGCGGTGCAAGCCTTCCCGGAGTCACCGTAACCGCTACGAATGCGGACACTGCCATTGCTACCTCGGTAAAAACCGGAGCTGACGGCGATTATGTGATCACCCCGCTCCATATCGGCCGATACTCTGTTTCTGTTGAATCCAGCGGGTTCAAAAAGGAAGTGCGGAAAGACATTGTGCTCGACGTCCAACAGAGCATCCGCCTTGATTTCACTCTCAAGGTTGGCTCGGTTACAGAAACCACAATTGTCAGCGGAGCCGCTCCGCTACTGGAAACCGAGAACGCCTCACTAGGCGACGTTGTGACCGCCGAAACGGTTGAAGAGTTGCCCTTGAACGGGCGGCGCTACACCGACCTCGCAGAACTCACCTCGGGAGTGGCCAAGGTCATCGAGGGACCGGTCAACGGTGGCAGCACACCGACGAACGGCAACGCTGGAGGCAGCTTCGCGGTGAATGGCACTCGCGGAGATCAAAACAACTTTACTCTCGACGGCATCGACAACAACTCCAACGACAACGGGGACGTAGCTGTATTGAGCAGCGTGGATGCCATCGCCGAATTCAAGATTGAAACCCTGAACTACTCGGCGGAGTTTGGACGGAGCGGCGGAGCGGTCATCAACGCGGCCACGAAGTCAGGAGTGAACCAGTTCCACGGTAGCGCGTGGGAGTTCCTGCGCAACGACGCCTTGGATGCCGCGCAATACGGTTTTGGCTCTGTCCTGGCCAAAGCTCCCTACAAGCAAAACCAGTTCGGGGCGACCCTCCTCGGACCGATCAAGAAAGACAAAGCGTTTTTCTTCGTCGATTACGAGGGAACACGCATCCACCAGTCACAAAGCGACTTTGTCACAGTGCCGACAGACGGCACGCACGGTACGTCCAACGAACGAGAAGGAAATTTCAGCGGCATTCTGGGTGGCCAGTCAATGATTTGCGGCCCCAATGCTGATCAGCCTTGCATCGACGCATTGGGCCGGCCTGTCTTCACGAACGAGATTTACAATCCCGCCACGACGCGCACGGTGCAGGGTCCGTTCGGATGCGGGACCGGTTCGAACCCGCCTTGCCAGCCAACGGCCGTTCGCGACGGTTTTGGATTTGATACAACCACTGGCCTGCCCATTGCAAAACAGGAAAATATCATTCCCGCGGGCAGCCTAAGCAGCCTCGGACTGGCCTACGCCACTCTTCTTTATCCTGCAATCAACCAAGCGGGACCGAATGGCGACTATTCAACCCTCAACTATGCGGTCAATGCGCCCGGAACCGACCAGACCGATCAGATGGATGTACGGACGGATGAGAACGTTACCGACAAGGTCCAGCTCTTCCAAAGATTTTCATACGTCAAGGACTCACGTTTTCAGGCTCCGGTGTTCTCTGGGATCGCGGACGGAGGGGGTTACAACACCGGGAATCGGCCTTTGAGCACGGAGGGGGCAGTGTTCGGCTGGAATTATGCCATCAACTCCCACATGGTGAACGCGTTCCGCGCTGGATTTAACCGCGTCCACTACAGCTCCAACTCTCCTTCCTATGGGCAGCAATACCCGCCTTCTAACCTGCAGCTGCCAGGTGTGCCAAACGATCCCCTCATCAATGGACTGGCTTGGTTTGCTCCCAGCGCGTACGCCGGGCTGGGCGAGCCGCTGTATACGCCGACCCGCAGCACCAGCCAGGACATCCAGGTGAACGATTCGCTCAGTATTGTGCTCGGGAAGCACTTGATCAGACTTGGACCGCAATTCCGCTTTGACCAGTTCAACCTCCTGCAGGTCGGCCAGCCGCGCGGGAACCTGACATTTACCGGCCAGTTTACCTCCGATTCCGGCACGTTGGGAGATGGCAGCGGCAACGGCCTATCTGACATGCTGGTGGGGCTGCCGGTCACATCGGCCATTTCGACAGAGGTATATTTCGGCAATCGCCAGCACTCCTACGGGGCGTTCGTTGAGGATACTTACAGAGCAACCTCGAAGCTGACGCTCGAGCTTGGGCTGCGCTGGGACTATGCGACACCGGTTTATGAATCCCAGCATCGCCAGAGCAATTGGGATTACACGAAGGGAATCCTGGTGTGTGGCACAAATAGTGGGCAGTATGCGACCAGCAACTGCACTCCGGCCGGGACTGCCGGTTATCCGAAGAACCTGGAGACCACGGACAAAGACAACTTCGCCCCACGCATTGGCCTGGCCTACAGCCCTTTTCCGTCCAAGCCATTCGTGATTCGGGCGGGGTACGGGCGCTTCTTTGTCTTCTATGAAATTCGCACGGGCGACCCGCTGCAAGTCGACTACAACATCCCGTATTTCTTCGAGCCTACATTCAACAGCGATGGCATAACGCCTTCGCAAGTTACTCTAACGTCTGGATTCCCGGCCCTCACTCCGAGCGAGGCACCCTTCGCGAATGTGACCAGCCAGGACTGGAATCCTCACACGCCGGTTTACGACCAGTGGAATCTGAATTTCGAATACCAACTGCCGGGCCAGATTGTAATCAGTCCGGGCTATGTCGGGACGAAAGGCACTCACCTGCAAGTCCTGCGCGACTACAACCAGATTCCCACGCCGCAGGCGACCTACGACCCGACCCAGGCGCCGTACTGCGACCCGACCCCTACCCTGCAATGCCAATACGGGACTTTTACGTCCATCACGAATCAGGGAAACTCCACTTATCACGCATTTCAGATCAAGGCGGAAAAGCGGGCTAGCCATGGCCTTTACTTTCTGAGTGCTTTCACTTTCGGCAAAGCCATCAACGACCAGCCCGAAATCTGCTGCAACGCTCCGTGGCCGCAGGACAGCTACAACATCAAGGCTGAAAAAGGGCTGGCGGACTTCGATAATCGCAAGCGCTGGGTGAATAGCGTCGATTACCTGTTGCCTGTGGGGAAAGGCCAACAGTTCATGGACCGGGCTGGCGTGGCCAATGCGATTCTTGGCGGATGGCACGTAGGCGGAATTATTACGCTCCGCTCGGGCTTTCCCTTCTCGCCGGCGATCGGATTCGACCCCAGCAACACGGGTTCTCCGGGGTTGCAGCGCTCCAACCAGACCGGTAGTGGAGCTGTCTCGCATCCCAGCCCGAGCTTGTGGTTCAACCCGAACGACTTTCCGATTCCCAACTGCCCCAACGGTTGTTTCGGCAATGCGCACAAAAACATTCTTGAAGGACCGGGAGAGAAAACAGCAGACTTGTCGGCGCGAAAAATCTTCAATGTGACAGATCGGTTCAATGTTGAGTTTCGAGCCGAGTTCTTCAACGCCTTTAACCATCCGGTCTTTTCTCAACCCGATAACTACATCACCGATGGCGCTGGAGCTACTGGCGTGATCACATCCACGGTGATCCCGCAGCGGCAGATTCAGTTTGCTCTGAAGTTCGCTTTCTAGTTCCTCAGCTTCCCAGGGTAATTCAGAGTCCTGGGAAGCGAGGATCTCTGTTGGTGATCGGCGTGGTGAATTCAGGATTCGCTGGACTTTTGTGCCAATCATGCCGCGCCGCGTCTTGAGATTCCACCGGGGCAGATCAGCCGGTTGGGGCCCACGAAACCTGTTCGCGAGCCGCAAGCTGAGTAACCGAAGGAGGGCATGACTTCAATGCAGCGCAGAGACTTTCTCAAGACTACCGTTGCGCTGGCCGTCGCAGCCGAACTCGGAACTGGCAAAGGGCACGCATTCGTCCCCGCGCACAACTGGGCAAAGTACGATTTCGGCTCCGGCCCCCAGGTTACCGATCGCCTGAATCAGGGTCCGTTCCCGCAATACCCACCGGATGCCGTCATTCCCACCGACGACGTGGTGATGACCACTACCTCTTCGGAAGACGTCGTGCCGAATTATGGCAAGGGACTGGTCACCTACATCACCGCTGACAGTGGCACGGATGAAATCAAGTCAGACAATATTCCGCAGGCGATCGAAGACCTGGTTCGATTTCCCCTGGGCCAGCAACTCTATATCCGTCCCACCTGGAGGGAAGTGCAGCCCCGGCCCGGACGCCTGGAGCTGCCTGATTACCTGAAGCTGGTTTTTGACTTGGCAAAGAAGACCAACAAGCGGGTTGGATTGCGCGTTCAGATGTGCGCTCCAGACTATACCCACCAAGCGGCCCTCCCCGATTTTGTCCTCGACAAAGTGCCGAAAGTGGATCTGATCCTGAACGACCAGGAAAGCAGTAAAGAGGCGCAAAGATATTTACAGAACCCGCATTCCCGTTATCAGCCCCGCTACGACGATCCTTTTTTTCAACAGGCATTCAAAGATCTGGTTGGCCAGCTGGCAGCGGAATTCGATGGGAACCCGCTCATCGAGTTTATCGATACCTTCATGTACGGCTTCTGGGGTGAAGGGCACACCTGGCCGTTCGGCAACAATCCTTTTCCCGACTACCAGACCGCGGAGCGGACCTGGATGAATATGCTCGAAGTCCAGCTCGAGTACTTCAAGAAGACTCCTCTGCTTACTAACACTCAACCGGACTTCAGCCGGGTTGGCAATTCAGAACTGCTGGACCACACCGTCCGCAGCAACAATTGGATTCGCAGCGACACCATCTTCATTGAGAACGAGCAGATTGAAGCGCTCAGCAATCGTCCACCCTGGATCGCGGCCTTGCTCGAACAGGGTATTCCCGGTAAACCTCCCGATCCAAGCCTCGCTCATGAAGGGATTTCCCCGGCTGAGAACATGATCGCCCATGTGATGGATATCGGGGCGAATTACTGGTCGCTGTGGAACTTTCACCAGATCAACGCCAAGAATCTGATGAGCTACTACCAGGCTTATCCGGCGGCGTTCGACCGGATCAATCGCCGCATTGGCTATTGCGTGCGCCCGTCGTTTATCTGGAGCTACAAGGCCAACGGTTATCAGGGCCTGATCATCGGCTTCGCCAATGACGGCATCGCTGGAGTTCCGGGCGTGCTGCGCGTGAGTGTCGAGAGTGAAGACGGCAAGACGCTCAAGAGCGGTTGCTTGGATGCAGGATATCCTCTGCCGGGAAAAATCCGGCAGGCACAGTTTGTGCTGCCGCAAGGCACGAAATGGCAGGGACTGAAGCTCAAAGCCGAGATCGAGGTGAAGGGCATGCGTTATCCGGTACGCTGGGCCTGTCACCAGAAGCTGAATGAGGATGGCTCCCTCACTCTGCGTCCCAACCTGCGTCAGGAAGTTTAAGCACTGAGGAGGGCCATCATGCGGAGACGTGATTTCGTAAAAACCGGAGCAGTTCTGGGCGCAGTCAGCAGTCTTATGCGCCCGCGGTTGTGGGCGGATGTTCCCGACCATCAATGGGAGGGTTATGACTTCGGCTGCCCGCCCGTAACCAACCGGCTCGATCAGGGCCCATTTGGCATCCTGCAGGATGATGGCTGGTACACGATTTTCGCCACCCAGCCCTCTCGCGGTCACATCCGAAATTTCGGCACGGGCCTGGTCGGCTACACATGGGAGGAAAATGGTCCGGCTTTAACTGTGCAGTGTGGCAAAGAGACGCTGGAACAAAACGTGGAAAGAATGGCGTCCCTGCCCTTCGTCGATGTCCTCTACATCCGATGCGATTGGCGAGATATCCAGACTGCTCCCGGAAAACTGCAACTCTCTCCCGTTTGGGAAGCCACCTTCGATGCCGCCAAGCGTCACAATCTAGGCGTCGGGTTCCGCATCCAACTCTCCAGTCCAAATATCCAGCCCAAAAAGCTCTCGCTGCCGGACTTCCTGCACGATAAAGTTCCCATCGTCAACATCGGCCACAAATCGAAGGAGCACCATACTGGCTTCGATTTCTACGAACCGCGCTACGATTCCCCCGAATTTCAAAAAGCCTTTGCCGAGTTGAATGAGTTGCTCGCCGCAAAATTCGAGGGCAACCCTCTGCTGGAATACATGGACCTGATGATGTACGGATTCTGGGGAGAAGGTCACACCAACGACATTCCGAGTCCATTTCCCGACTACCTGACCGCTGAAAAAACCTTTGTTCACATGACCCGGCTGCAGATGGATGCCTGGAAGACGACTCCCCTTGCAGTCAACACCCAGCCCGACATCAGCAATGTCGGTAACCGGCAAGTGCAGGATATGGCGGTTCGCGCGGGATGCTGGCTGCGGTCCGACAGTTTAATTATGGATGAGCCCATCCAAATCGAAGAACTTGGCCATCGTCCACCCTGGGTTGCCATCGTCATGGAAGATGGTGAAAATCGCCACTATGTGCTTCCCGAGTTCGCCGACGAGGAGAAAGCTTGCCTGAGCAAATTGTCCGACTCCATGCTCGCGTTTGTTGGCCCGGACGACGAAGCCGTGCCGACTGACGATTATCCTCACCGCATCGGCGGCCCCATCGATCGTCCCTATCGCGAGAGCGCGAGCTTTCACGCCCTGGATATCGGAACCAACTATTTTGGCCTCTGGACCGAAGCCGATAACATCCGCCGCTACTATGAAAAGTATCCTGACTCGCTTCGCGCCATGGAACAACGGCTCGGCTATCGCGTCCGCCCGTCCATCATCTGGCAGAGAAAACGCTACGACACAATGGAACTGATCGTGGGCATCGTCAACGATGGCGTCGCCGGCGTGCCGGGGATTCTGGGCATCTACGCCGAGACTCCCGACGGCCGCGTCAAAGTGGGTGGCAATCTCGATGCCGGCCAACCCTTCGCCGGAAAATTGCGCCAGGCCTCGCTCATCCTCCCCAAGGACATGGACGGTCAGCAGATCATTCTGCGGGCCGAACTTGAGGTCAAGGGCGTGCGCAGGCACGTCCGCTGGGCTTGCCACGAGCGAACCAACCCCGACGGTTCCCTAACCATTCGCCTTAAGAAGGGAAGCGATCCAGACTGGAAAAAGGGAGTATAGGTATCCTCGTTCGCAAGAGCCGGCAGCACAGACTCTCGAGAGGGGCTGAACAGGGAACTGCGGCAGCTTTCGTTCCCCAAATCGATAATCCTTCGGGGTTCGAGCAGACGTTTCGAGTCTTCGGCGAGTGGCGCTGCCTCATCCATGCCAGCATGGTGAACTGCGAAAGGCAACCGTTTTATTGACATGTGGATGACATGAAAGTATGCTTTGAACATGTCCAAGATGATTCAACTTCGTAATGTTCCCGATGCCCTCCATCGTAGCTTGAAAGCTCGCGCTGCCATGGCAGGGATGTCGCTTTCGGACTATCTGTTAGCGGAGATCAAGGAAGTCGCGGAGCGGCCAACGCTCGCCGAATTGCGGGAGCGGTTGCACCGACGTAAGCCGGTTTCAGCTCAAATTGACACCGCTCACCTGCTGCGAGAAGAGCGCGCAGGGCGATGATCGTCCTCGATGCGTCTGCCGCAGTGGACTGGCTTCTTCAGACATCTGCGGGGCGGGGCATCGAAAAGCGAATTTATTCGCGTAACGAAACGCTACACGCGCCTCACCTCCTGGATCTCGAGGTTACGCAAGTGCTACGGCGTCTCGCATTGCAAGGAGTGGTCCCGGTACATCGTGCTGACGAGGCGGTCCGCGATTTTCTGGATCTTCGCATTACCCGGTATCCTCATCTCGTGCTCCTGCCACGAATCTGGCAACTGCGTCACAATCTTTCTGCTTACGATGCTGCTTACATTGTGCTTGCCGAAAAACTCGGAGCCGCACTGGTCACACGGGATGGTCGACTCGCTTCCGCTTCAGGCCATGCGGCAGCCGTCGAGCTCTTCTGATCCGACGAATCGCATCACTCACCCGCAGATCGTCGACACGGATATCGGCGGCATCCGCGCGCTTCTGACGGCCGTGATTTCGGAGCAGGCCCCTCTAAGTGAAGTCTTCCGGCCATGGCGAGAAGGTCTTACGCTTTGGCCGGTTGGTCTGACAGCCGTTTCACATTCTGATCCGGCGCCGCGGCTGCATCAGCCGGCAACACCGTAAGTTGCCGCGATGGATCCACGAGCAGCCAGCTTGCGGCGCCCAGTAAGCACAACGCAGCTGCTGCCAGAAATGACGTCGTCCAGCCGAATCGGGCTGCGATCCAGGGAGTGAGAGAAGCCGTGATTGCCGCTCCTATCTGGTTGCCCATATTCATAAAGCCCGATACCGAGCCGGAAGATGTGCCCGCCAGGTCGGCGGTAACGGACCAAAAAGAACTTTGGGCGAGATAGAGCGCACCGGCTCCGCCGGCGAGCACCACGCTGGCCAGCCGGGCGCTTTGAACCTGCGAGCCCAAGGCAATGAATACGCCCGCAATGGTAATCGCGGAGGCTGCGAGAACGCAGCGTCCGACTCGCGGTCCCCGCGATTTTGTAAGACGATCGTTGATCGCTCCTCCTGAGAGGCAACACACAGTCATGGCGAGAAAGGGCAACATAGTGTAAAAGGCGCTCGCCTTCAGGTCGAGGCCGCGCACTTTGGCCAGATAGAGATAGAACCAGCTAAAGAAGATCCACGCGACGTACCCGTAGCAGAAGTAGCTCACGGTGATGGCCCACACTTCTTTGCTTTTGAGAACGCGCGCCCACGGGACGAGCACTTTCGAGTCATGGTTCGGTTGCGGTTGCGTCAGTCCCGAGTTAATCAGGGTTAACTCTGACGCGGAAACACCGGGATGCTGGGCAGGCGTATCGCGCGCACTCATAAACCAAACCGCGCCGGCGGCGAATCCGATGATGGAACAAACCCAGAACGACGACCGCCAGCCGTAATGGATCATGATCTGGGTGATGAGCAATGGCGTTAGGCCCGCGCCCGCGCCCACACCCGCAAAAATCCATCCGTTGGCAATGCCGCGCTCCATGGTCGGAATCCAGCGCGCGATGAATTGATTGGCGGAAGGGTAGATGACCGCCTCCCCAGCTCCCAGAAGAAATCGGACTGCGACAAATACAAGGAGGGCGCCTGCAATATTTGCGGGAACCAGAGCAGTGAGGGCAGTGAAGATTCCCCACCATGCGACACCGCCGGCCAGCACACGTCGCGGCCCGTAGCGGTCCGCCAGCCTGCCGCCGACAGTTTGAAAGAGCGCATAGCCGACCAGCATCGCGCTGAATACTTTGCCAAGTTGCACATCGCTGAGATGATAAGCCTCGGCGATGGACCCGCCAGCAATGGAAATGTTTACGCGGTCGAGGTAGGAAACGGCGCTGAGGATAAACAGCCAGAAAACCAGAAACCAGCGCACGTTGCTCGTTCTCGCGGCGTTCATCGCAGGAGGCATCCTCGTCTACGAGTCGGTCACTTGCCGGCGACTGCGGCGATGCAATTGATTTCGACCAGCGAATCTCCCGGAAGCGCCGCCACTGCGACGGTGGTGCGGGCCGGGCCGCCATGCGGAAAATAAGTCGAGAATACCTTGTGCATTCCGTCCCAGTGTTCAATCTTCACCAAGAAGACATTCAACGTAAGAATCGTGTCCACGGTTCCGCCGCCAATTTCCACGTGCTTCTTGATCTTGTCCATGACCATGGTGGTGTGAGATTCAATCGTCCACTCTTTCGAATCTCGAGAATCGTGCGCGCCCTGTCCGGCGACATAAATCAGCCCGCGGTGGACAATGACGGGCATGATGATATCTTTCTCGCTGCCCGGTTTGCCCTCGCTGTTCAGCTTTCGGATTCCACCTGTATTTTGCGCATCGGAACTCTGGGCCAAAGCAGGGTTGGGCAACACGGAGGCGGCAATTCCCAAAGCGGAAAGCACGGAAGCAAACCGCGCGGCGAACGTTCTGCGAGTAACAGCCAAATTCATATAGGTCTCCTCTCAAAGCTGGTCTTCGAGATTTGCACAAACAGATTTCCTTGTCTACAGTCTGCCAAACTTCTTCACCGCCTCGACGATCGATTTCATCTGCTCGATCACGGGGTACATCGAGTGCTCTTTGAAATCCATTTGTTGCGCGAGGGCGAGCACTTCCTGGGCCCTGGCCTTCGGCACAACCACCACACCATCGCTGTCGGCTGCGACGATGTCGCCTGAACTGACTGGTACACCGTCGCATACCACTGGAATCTCCGCTCCTGCGAATCGGTAGTGATGGACGGAAGTTGAAGGAACGATGCCCGTTGCATAGACGGGGAATCCGATCTTGCGCAAATAAGCCACGTCGCGCACGCCGCCATCGATTACTGCGCCAGCGTAGCCGCGCGCTGCCATGGCCGTGCCCATGAGTCCGCCCATGCCTGCGATGTTCTCGCCGTCTTCGAGCACCATCACATACACGGAATCGGTCGAGCCCTGATCGATGGCCGCCAGCATTCCGTTCAAAGCAGTGGGATCGTTGTTGCCTTCGTCTTTCTTCAACTGGACCGTCCGCGCGAAGCCGGCAAACTTCGTAGTGAAGATGGGCTGCATGTGGTGACTCATGTACATGCGCTTGCCGGTCAGTTGTTCCAGCGCGTCCGAGACCGAGGCAACTTCGACGCGGCGATAATCTGCGATCAAAGCGCTGTCGGACTGCGATGCAGGGGTTCCGCTGGATTGCGCGGCCTGAAGTTGGGCTTCGTAGAAAATGGCCAACAAAGTACCAATGCACAGAAGAGATGCTGCCATCGCATGGGATTTCGCAAAGCGGCGAAACTTGTTCATTTCGTCCTCCAGGATGTATATATGTGCGCGGACTCTAACATGGTTTTCCGCCGCGCGGAAGAGTCAATCCATGATTTTGTCAATCCATGATTTTTCAATCCATTGATTGCGAAGGGGAACAGAAAAATGACAATTACGATACGCTCCACAACTGCCCGTCTGTTCATGTTAGCCATGGCGATCGCATTAACCGTTGGCGCTGCGGCGCAGCCAGGCTTTGCCCAGGAACGAAGAGCCATAAATTTATCACCGACCCGAGGACTTCCTTTCAGCGACGGAGTCGTTGCTGGAAAGACGTTGTATGTCGCCGGTCAGGAGGGTACGGATGCTTCCGACAAACTGGTCGCAGGGGGCATCGGTCCTGAAACCACCGCAGCGCTCGAGAATATCCAGAAAGTCCTCAAGGTCGCTGGCTTCGAACTGAAGGATGTCGTCAGCGTCACTGTCTATCTCGCCGACATTCATGAATTCCCGGACATGAACAAGATTTACAAGGGCGTAATGCCCGACCCCAAACCGGCCCGCGCGACTATCCAGGCTGCGGCCCTGGTGAATGACGCTCGCATTGAAATCTCGGTAATCGCTGTGAAACAGAAATAGCTTGCCTGGCCTGCGGGAAATTTTATGCTTGCGCCAGAGAAAATGTCTCATGGATCACTCGATGAAAATCCTGCGCACATTCGTTATCGCAGCCTCACTGTTGCTCGCCGTTGGAACATCCAGATTTCTGACTGCCCAACGCGCCCTCAGGGATTTTAAGCTGCAGGCCGGATCGCCAAAGTTCTGGGATCTGGTGGATCACAACGCCGAGCTCAGCGTCGTGGGCACGGGTTTCGGATTTACGGAGGGCCCGGTGTGGGATGCGGCGGGATTCCTCTATGTCAGCGACGAGACCATTAACAAGATTTTCCGGCTCTATCCCGATGGCAAGAAGGAAGAGGTGATTGCGCTCGGCGATCCCGATGGCAACACCTTGGACCGTCAACATCGGCTGATCGATTGCGCCAGCGTGTTGCGCGCCATCATTGAAGTGACTCCCGATGGAAAATACAAGATTCTGGCCGATCATTACGACGGCAAGAAGCTGAATAGTCCGAATGATGTGGTCGTTGGTCCGGATGGCGCGCTTTATTTCACCGATCCGAACATGGATCTGGTGGCCGGGGAGAAGCAGGAAATCCCGTTTCAGGGTGTCTACCGGCTGGACGCCGAAGGCCATGTGAAGTTACTCACCCGGGATCTCACGCAGCCGAACGGTCTCGCATTTTCGCCGGATGGCAGGCACTTCTACGTCGACGACAGCGAGAAAAGAAACATCCGCGTATACGACGTCGCCGCCGACGGAACTCTCACCAATGGTCGTATCTTCGGCGAGGAACCAGGCGGGAGGGGCGATGGCGTACCCGATGGAATGAAAGTGGATAAGAATGGAAACCTTTTTGTTACTGGGCCCAAGGGCATCTGGGTCTGGGACGCCAAGGGCAAGCATCTCGGCACTATCGTCATGCCCGAGCAACCAGCGAACTTGAACTGGGGCGACAAGGACTATCGCACGCTCTACATCACGGCCACGACATCGGTGTATCGGCTAGAGATGAAAACGCAGGGCTTCGTGCCGTATTGACGGTAAGGTTGTTTTGCTGCGCGATTGCACGACAGGCCATTAATGCGGAAGCGAGAAGCTGATCACATCGCTTCCCGCGGCGATCGCGACGTACTGCGTCCCATCGACCGCGTAACTCATCGGCGAAGCGTGCATGCTCTGGCCCGTATTGAATTGCCAGAGGGCGCGGCCGGTTCGGGCTTCAACCGCTTCTAGTGCTCCGGTATCGTTTGCGAAAAAAACCAGATCGCCTGCCGTTGTGATCGTCCCACCCCAGGAGTTCCCTCGGCCGACTTGGGGATAACGCCAAACGATTTTTCCTTCAGGGACGGAGTACGCTAGCAAAGTCTTTTGAGCGTGGTCATCGATTGGCTGTTTCGTGCCTGTACCGTAAAACGTCTCTCCCTGAGTAAATGGTTCCGAGTGAGCGAAGAAGATATTGCAACTCTCAAGCGCCATTACGTAGAAGAATCCAGTGTCAGGATTGTAAGAAGGCGAGAACCAGTTCGTGGCTCCTTCGATGCTCGGACAAATCTCTGTGCCCGACTCTGTCGGAATTCGTCCGGAAAATACGGGGCGGCCAGAGGCGTCAATTCCTTTCGCCCAGTTGAGCTTCTCAACGAATTGCGTCGCCTTGAGGAACTTTCCATCAGTCCGGTCGAGAACGTAAAGAAACCCGTTACGGTTGGCCTGCACCAACAAGTCGTGGGCTTGGCCGTTCACTTTCGCACTCAACAGCACCGGTGTTTCATTGGCATCGAAGTCGTACAGGTCGTGCGGAGTGAACTGAAAGTACCACTTCAGCGCCCCAGTGGCGGCGTTCAACGCCAGCACGCACGCTGTATACAGGTCGTCTCCGGGGCGACTATCGCCCACGAAATCGGGAGCCGCGTTGCTGGTTGTCCAGTACAGAGTGTCGAGTTTGGGGTCGTAGGTGCCGGGCATCCACGTCGTACCGCCACCATGCAGGTAGGAATCTCCCGGCCAACTGGAAGAACCGAATTCTCCTGGCCCGGGAATCGTCCAGAACCGCCATTTCAGGTTTCCGGTTACGGCATCGTACGCGGCCACAAAGCCCCGCACGCCCGAGTCACCGCCGGAGGTCCCGACGATCACTTCATCTTTCACCACCAGCGGAGCGCTGGTTGCGCCATACTGTTTTGCTTTGTCGGCGTACATCACATCCCAAACCAGGTGTCCAGTGCGCGCGTCGAGACAAAGCAGGTGGGCGTCGTCGGTTTCCATGTAGACGAAGGTCTTCCAGACTCCGACACCGCGGTTGTGATGAGCCGCGGCGTCATCGAGGAGTCCCGCGCTCACCGGACGCTCGTGATGCCAAATCACCCGGCCGGTTCGCGCGTCGAGCGCCCAGGCATCGTTCGCCGAGGTGACATACATTACTCCTCTGACGACCACCGGCGTCACTTCCAGCCTCTCGGAATTGGCAGGATGGAAGATCCACGACGCACGCAGGCGCGTAACATTCTCGGGAGTGATTTCGTGCAGGCTGCTGTACCGGCGCCCGGTGTAGTCGCCGTTGTACGAAGTCCAGTTCGCGCCAGGAGGCTGTGTCAGCAGATCGTCCGCGCTGACATTCACGTCGGCAACCACGGGAGCCTGCCCCGGTCTTACCGCAGGTTGCCCCGCATTTTGTCCCGCGGCCGAACCCCAGGACAAAGATGCTGCCAATGAGAAGACGCTGAACTTCTTGCGGAGTGATTTCATGTCAGTGGGTTTCGATCGCGACAACTGGAACTTCCTGGAGAGTACCGCGGTCCAGGCCGTTCCCATCTTCCAGATGAATCGAGATCCGCGAGGGCTTGCCAGCAGGCGTGAACTCCGTCTCGAGCAGGACGAGCTCTGCTGGGTCGACCTGGGCCAGAGGCACGGTTCCCAGGCTGGCACCGTGTTCGTTATAGAGGTGGGCGACCAAACGTCCCACGAAAAAAACTCCAAAGGAACCCGAGAGCCGGAGGTGACCGGTCTCCAAACGGGTAGCCTGCAGAGGATGTACCACTACGCCCGCATCTTCCACGCCGTGGAATTCGCTGCCGGCCCGAGTCGGAAACCACTCTGTGTCGAGATCGCGGGTCTCGCCCGGCCGCAACTGAACCAGCGGGCTATTGATCTCGGCTTCAAGATAGCGTGGGACTCCGTCGCCTCCCGAAGTCAGCGAAGGCTCGCCCTCGGAATTCAGCCGAGTCTCCGGGCCGTTCATCCAAAAAATAACCGATGCCTTGCCCGGATAAGCTTCGTTCTTTTCGTAGCGGAAGCGCTCAACCATGGCATACCGGCTGTCGCCATCCACCACGGCCAGCCAGCCTGGCGTCGAGTCCAGCCACAGTTCGGCGGCCATGTGGACATAATGCAGCGCGAAGAGTCCATCGTCCCTGACTGAGACCGCCGGATTTTCTGCCGGACCGAACCTGACGTGGTAGCGATTGAGATAACCGCTGAACGGATTCGCCGGAGTGAATGTCCAGAAATTATGGTTGATTCGTGAGGGACTGGTTGGATCTGCAGTATCGTACTGCGAAACGGATTGCATGGACCACTCGATGACGTGCCCCGACTTGTTCTGCATGGTTGCGTGAAAGTGAATTCCTGGGGAGCCGGCGTCGATATGAATCGTGCGACGAATCTGAATCCCAGTCTGCGGATCGGTGGGGCCCGTCAGTTCGATCTCGCATTCCCGTCCTTCCGAAACCTTTCGAAAGATAAAGGGACCGTCGTCGATCAAATCGGAATTGCCCACCCAATGCTGTTCGTCGTCATTGCCCTCGGGCAGGAGCCAGAGCTTGTCGCCTCCGTAGTTGAACCATCGGGATGAGTCGGGAGGCAGGTATTTTCCTTCGTACTCGGGATTCACGAATAGGAACGGGTGGCCCGCGAAAATCACCTGCATGAGTCGTCCGCCATTTTGCGGTACGACTTCCAGCCTTACCCAGCGGTTGGAAAGTTGTTGCGCGCTCCAACCCTTGTAATTCACGGCCTCGACGCGACAAGACGAATCGGGCTGATTCGTCTGACCCGTAGTCTGGGCGGGAGCGTCGTTCAGGTTCACCAAACAAAAAAACAAAACCAGCGCGAAACGCCGCATCATGTGCTCACCTTCGATCCGACATGCCATCATACCTCCCCATAACTCGCAGGATTCTGTGATCGCGCATTGGTATTGATGCAAGGGGCTGTTTGGCCAACTGCTAGACGAACGTCTAAAACGAAACGAAACCCAATGAAACGAAATAATTTGATTTGCGTCAAGCAGATTCTGTGATATATCAAGTTCTCGATTCTGAGCAGCGCGACATGAACTGGCGAACGGTAAGAACGGCGGCCGTTGCAAAGATTGGATTGGCGCTGATCTTTCTCGCCGCCATCGGTACTACCCTTGCCCAGAACGGCAAAGAATCCACTTCCAGTCCGCAGCCGGAGCTCAGGGGTAAAAGCGTTTTTGAGCTGAAATGCGCGACTTGCCATGGACTCGACGGACTCGGGGGCGAGCATGCGCCAGACATAGTCCGCCGATTGGCCATGAGGACGCTCTCGGATCAGGCGCTGCTCGACTTGATTCACGAGGGGATTACGGAAGCCGGAATGCCAGGCTTCGCCAACCTGGGCAAAGAAGATGATCGGGCGCTCGTGGCTTACATGCGTTTCCTGCAAGGCAAGTCCGCTGGGGACTCCTCGCCGGGCGACTCTGTCCGGGGCCGAAACCTTTTCTTTGGAAAGGCCAACTGCTCCGCATGTCACAGCCGAGGACAATTCGTCGCCGAAGACCTGACAGGATTTGCACGGGATCATGAGATGGGCGAGATTCGTGAAATGGTTCTCCGGCCGGCCGGAGACCGCCCGGAGGCAGTGACCGCCGTTGCAGGGGATGGTCGAAAGTTCTCCGGCATGATCCGAAACGAAGACAATGCTTCTTTGCAGCTGCAGGATGAGGATGGCCGATTTTATTTGCTGATGAAATCCAGCCTGATGTCTGTCCAGCGGAAAACTGGCGAGCCCATGCCACTGGACTACGGACAACGCCTCAGCACCAGCGACCTGGATGATCTTGTCGCTTACATCCTGCGCGAGGCGCGCGCTCCGGATGTCCCCTCATCGCCATCGGGAAAGGAGAAGGCGCCTCATATTCATGATTAAACCAGAGGATTGAAACCCAGAGGATTGAACTCCAGCCGCACGCGATGACAACTCAGCGGCCCGGTCGAAAACGAAATCCATCGCAGAATCGGGAGCACGAAGGTGAAAAAGCTGCTGCTATTGCTGGTGCTGGCACAGGGGCTCCGAGCGCAAGAGCACACCGTCGACCCCACGTGGCTGTATCGCTATGTTCCCGAACTGGCGGAGACGAAGGCCGAGCTCAGCTCTCCGACTTGCCACTATCGGCCGATCTTCGGAGAGGGCGACAAACAGAATCGATCGCTCCAAACCGTAGCGCATTTCGGAGAAGTCACTCTCGATCCGCGTGGCGCTTGCCAGACCGTAGTCTACGACCGCCAGGAGGAGATCTATTTCGTCGTCGAAGGAGGGGGCACGCTACATTACATTCTGAACGACAGTATGCCCGAGAAAGATCAGATGCAAGCGTTGCGCAAGCATGACTTTACTTATTTGCCTCCGGGCGTGAAGCGCTCGATCTCAAATCACTCGGACCAGCCGCTGCGCGTGCTCGTGATGGGATTCAAAATTCCGTCGTCGATAGCAATCGGAGCGCCGATGCCCCATCCGAAGGTGGCAAATCTGGAAGATGCCAATGAGAGGACGGTCAGCGGTCACCCGAACTCAGTTTTGTACAAACTTCTGATCGGCCTGCGCACCGGCAAGCGGGATTTGATTGATGAGGCCTACGTGATGGACAGTTTTTTCTGGATGGATTTTGCGCCCGGAGGCACGAACTGGCCTCATCACCACGAGGCGGCGGAAGAAATCTACCTGGTAATCGACGGGCAGGGCGAAATGGTGGCTGGCGGTGGAATGGACGGCGTCGAAGGTCGACATCCCGCCAGAGCAGGAGACGCCTACTATTTTCGGCCCAACTGCACGGTCGGCTTCCACAACCAAAACAAACCAGAGGCGAAAGCGTATATTCTGGCCGTTCGAGCGCGCGTTCCATTGCGAGAGGATGAAGAGTAGGTGGGAAAGATTGTAGATTGCAGATTGATGATTTCAGATTGAACACCGCTTGAAGAATCTTCAGTCTGAAATCTTCAATCTTCAATCTGAAATTTGCAGAAATCCCGGAGGCGTCGAAAATGCACACATTGAATTCCAGCCGGCGGTCATTCATGAAGTGGGTGGCAGCCGCTCCCCTGCTCAGTCAGATCGCCGTGTCTGACCTCTACGCCAAGGCTGCCAGCGCTGTAGGGAAGGACCTTCGGCAAAATGTCTATACCCGCCTGGGGGTGAAAACCGTCATCAATTGCCGCGGCACCTGGACCTACCTGAGTGGCTCTCTGGAGTTTCCCGAGGTTCGCGAAGCCCAGATCGAAGCGTCGCAATACTTCGTGAATATGCTGGATTTGCAGCATGCGATTGGGCGGCGCTTGGCCGAACTCACGGGCGCCGAGTTTGGAATGATCACCTCCGGCGCGGCCGGCGCCATGGCGGTCGCAACCGCGGGCTGCATGGCGGGCACCGATGACAAGCTCGTCTGGCAACTTCCCGATACCACCGGCCTGAAGAATGAAGTCGTCATGTCTGGTGGCCGAAGCGCCTTTGACAGTGCGATCCGGCTGACCGGCGCAAAACTCGTGCTCGTCTACTCGCCAGAAGAACTGGCCAACGCCATCAACCAGAACACGACCCTGATCTACACTACGCACCTGGGCGACGAACTGCAGAAGGAGCTCGCGATCGCGAAAGATCACAAGGTGCCGCTACTGCTCGACGATGCAGCTGGCATTCCTCCGGCTGATAATCTCAAGCTCTACGCCCGGATGGGCATTGATCTCTACACATTCTCCGGTGGAAAGGGTCTACGCGGGCCGCAGTGCAGCGGCGTGCTCCTGGGCAGAAGAGACCTTATCGAAGCCGCCATCATGAACTCCGCCCCGCGCGAGGGAGCCGTGTGCCGGCCCATGAAGGTTGGAAAAGAAGAAATGATCGGCTGCCTTGCCGCCATTGAAACCTGGCTGAAGCTGGACGATAAGAAGCTCTACCGCGAGTGGAACGACCGCGTGGACAGCATCCGAAAGCTGGTGGAGACCGTTCCGGGCGTCAAGACAGAAATCTACGTTCCAGACGACGGCAACCGCTTTCCCACGCTGAAAATTTCCTGGGATCAACACGCCTGGGGATTTACCATCGCCGACTGCGTGCAGGCCCTGCGTGCGGGCGACCCGGTCATCGAAGCGCTCGGTGCCGATAATCCCAGCCTTGTGAGATCGGTACATGAAGGCAGACCGAATCCCACCAGCAAGGAGCGGCCGGAAGCCAGCCATATCGAGCTGGTTTCCATGACCATCCAGCCCGGCGAAGAAGTGATCGTGGGACAACGGTTGCGCAGCATTCTGGGAGCAGCTCAAAAAGGAGTCCGCGCAGCCTAGAGTCCGGTTTCGATGCGGTCTCTCTTTTTCAAATCCTGAGGGAAGGCGAATGAAATTATTCCTGGTTCAATTGTTGCTGTGGTCTGCCGTCGGCGCACAAGCTCAGGCGGTAGCGCCTGTTCCTTCCCAGGAAGCTCCCGCACACCATGGTGCCGGCCCATCGAGCGTGGATGCGGGAGACTACATCTACGTTTCCGGTCAGGGCCCTCGCAGCCCGGATGGTGCGTTAGCCCCAACCTTCGCGGGCCAGGCCCGGCAGGCGCTGATGAATTTGAAATCGGTCGTCGAAGCGGCGGGCTTGACGATGGATCACGTTGTCTACACCACCGTCTACCTCACCGACATCACTCAATACGGAGAAATGAACCGCGTTTTCGGCGAGTTCTTTGGAAAGATTCCGCCAGCTCGCGCGGTCCTTGGCGTTGCCGGACTTGCTGATCCCCCCATTGAGATCAATGCCGTCGCAGTGAGGAATGTCTCGGAGAAGCGCGCCATCTGCCCGCCGAACTACAAATCAGACGAGCCTTCTTCGCCGGGCATTCTCACGCACGATCGCTTGTTCATTTCTGCGATGCCCGTTTCCGCCATGCCTCGCAACGGATCCTATGGCGACAAAGATCAGGACGATCCGGCGGTCCAGGTCGACTTTGCGCTCGACCGAATGAAAGCCGTCGTCGAGGCCGCCGGACTGAACCTCGGCCACGTGGTTTTCGTGAATCCCTATCTGACCGCGCAAATCCCGATGCGGGTGATGAACCAGCATTATGCGCGCCGATTCGAGTTCGGCAATACGCCTGCCCGGGCAACGATCGAGGTTGCGAGCCTGCCCAACGGCGCGCAAATCGAATTCACCGGTGTCGCAGTCCGCGACCTGGCGAAACGACGCGCCGTGCGTCCCAAGAACATGCCGCCCAGCCCCACGGCGAGTCCGTGCGTCTTTGCTGGCGATACGTTGTATTGTTCCGCGAAAAACGGTTTCATCCCCGGACCGAACGAAGGCGTCTATTTCTCGACTACCGCTCTCCAACTGGTTCAGACGATGCGCAACCAGCTGGATAATCTCGAAGAAGCCGATATGAAGTTCTGCCAGGTTGTATCCACAACGGTTTACCTCGATAACTTCGTCGACCTGAAGGCATTTGACGAAGTCTATGCGAAATATTTCCGTGGTGAGTTACCTGCGCGAACCACCGTCCAACAGATTCCGCCTGCGGACCGCAGCCCCGACAAGGATGATCATTACCCTGACTTGGAGCAGGTTTCCCTCATCGCCGTCCGACACGACTGCCCTCGGTAGCGTCTTCGTCCCTGGTTTAGTCGATTTCACCGCGCCACTGATCTCCGCCACCACTACCGCAGGGTTTCTATTCTGGTTCGCGTCAGACCAAGCCGTTAACCGACAGAGACGCGATTGTCCTCGCCGATTTTGACAACAAGACGGGCGATCCGGTTTTCGACGACACGCTGAAGCAGGACCTTTCAGTACAACTCATTCACAAGACGAACATCCGAAGCATCCACCAGACAAGGAAAATTGCGACGACGGCCCCCGCGACGTGAACGATCCAGTCGCCAGCTGTTTTCGGTTTCCCAAAATTGAACATGCGGCAATGGTAGCAGGCCCTTGGTCCTGGCGTTATCTCGCGATTTCACTCAAAGCCCTCAATGAGCGCTATGGGCCTCATTTCAACGTTGAGTGGGTAGCTGTCGTCGCCTTCTTTTCGTCGGGTTCCGGTTCGAGGGGTGAGAGCCCAGGCGCCGCAAGTGTCGCGCGCCAAGCCGCTACCAGTCGAGCTTCTCGGGCAGAAATTCTGCGAACAGATCGTCGTAGTAGGGCTTCAGCTCCTGAAGGTTGGGTTTGCTGTGTCCCTTCGAGTAGAGGTCGTAGGGGTTGAACTTCTTCACCCACTCCAGCATCGCGGCATCCTTCTCGTTCATCAGGTGGGTATACGCGCCATGCCGGTGCCAGGGATAGAAGGAGTGGAAGCGCAGCATATAAAGCGCCTCGTCCGGCAGGTAGGACTTCACGACTTCGTTAATGTAGCCGTCGTGGCCGAAGGACATATGCACGTTCTCCAGTCCGCAGTTCGGCTCGTAGATGCCGAACTTCGTCTGATACTCGGGCACGTTGCGATCTGGATTATTTTGAAAGTACTCGGAATAGACGATCTGATCCGACCATGCACAACCCACCGGGAAGGTGTCGCCCACCACGCCCCACTGCGGCTCGCCGTATAAGCAAAGACACTTGCCCAGGTCGTGCAGGAAACCCACTAACACCATCCAGCGCGGTTGGCCGTCGCGGCGCAGCGCCTCAGAGGTCTGCAGAAGATGTTCGGTCTGCGTAAGGTCGGTGTCCGGATCGCTGTCATCGACCAGAGTGTTCAGAAACTCCGCAGCCTCCCAAACCGTCTTCTTGCCCTTCTTGAGCCCGAAATACTCCTTCTCCTTGCCGAGGACGTAGTCCACCGTCTGGTGGGTATGGTTGAGGCGGTAGAACTCAGCCACGCCGGGATTCGCCTGGGCGTCGTACTGGCGAAACTCGGTCTCAGACTTGCCTTCCTGATAGCGGCGTTCCATGAACTCATCGAGGTGATCCAGATCCGCGAGTGGCTGTGCCGAAACCGGTGTGGTTCGATTCATAGATTTATCCTTCGCCGCCTTGGGCTCTATCAAGCGGTTACATTACAACATCTGTAAATTGCTATTTCAAGCCTGGATTTCCGAAGATGGATTTCTGAATCGATCCGCTTGCACCGCGACGAGTTCGAACAGTGATCATGAACGCCCCGATTCGGGGTTTTAAGTGTGACCGCTGTTTACAACAGTTGTCGAGAGCAGAATCAACCCATGCACCGCGCTGTCATCGCGCGGAGTGTTCGATTAAGTGAACTTCGATTGGGAACGAGTCGGAATATCGCGGAAGCAGAAGGTTCGTCGCGGCTGCGAGTCCTAGCGCGGCTGCAAGAAGGCTCAGCAAAGAGGAATAGGAACCAGTCGCATCGAATGCACGCCCCAATATCACCGGCCCAATGGCTCCCGCAGCGGCATAGAACGTCCAAGTGAGACCATAAAGAGTGGAAAAAGCGCGCAGCCCAAAATAACGAGTCAGCAGGTAGGGTGTAATGGCGGCTTCACCTCCGGCCCCGATGCCAATGAGCCCGGCAGCCAGGCAGCCCGCGGGAAAACTACTGGCCCGCGCCAGCAGAAAAATGCCCAGCGCAGTCGTCAGATTGATTACAAACGCGACCCGTGGCCCGAAAAATCGGTCGAGCAGCCATCCCACCACGATCCTGCCCAGCAGGCTTGATCCCCCCAGGATCGACGCACAGAGTGCCGCATTTCCGGCGGTGAGGCCTCGATCAGTCAGCAATGCAGATAGGTGAGTGATCGCTCCGTTCATGCTGATTGAACTCACGAAAAGGATGGCGGTGACAATCCAGAAGGCAGAAGAGCGCAGGCCTTGCTGCCATGTCATTCCAGAATGGGCGACCGGAGCGGCCTTGTGCCCGACCGCTCCGCGTTCGCGGATGTAGCGCCAGCTAAGGGGCAACCCGAGTAACAACGCTAAGCCACCGAGTGACGCGTACGCTGTGCGCCAGCCGTACCGGCTGATGATGGATTGGGCGACGACGGGTAAAATCATGGCGCCCAAACCCGCTCCGACCATCACAAAGGCTAAGGCCATCCCCAAGCGTCGCTGAAACCAGGTGGAAATCGATCGCGAATAGGCCAGATGAGCCGCGCCGTTCCCAACGACGCCGAGCACGAAGCAAGTCAGGTAAAACTGCCACAATCCGGCGCGCAACAGCGACAATGAGGCAATCGCGCAAACATACACCGTCATGCAAATAAGAATGATGCTGCGCGGGCCAAAGCGATCGATCCACCGGCCCAGGAGCGGGGAGCACAGTCCGAGTGTGACGGCGGCGATGGCGAAGCCGCTGGAGATGGCTTCGCGACTCCAGCCGAATTCCGCCCCCAGCGGCTTTACAAAAACGGAGAAGGTATAGACGAATAGCGAGCCGAATCCCGCCATCACGCCGAGACACGCCGCGACGACTACACGCCAGCCGTAATAGCCAGCATCGAATTCAGTGAGCTCGCGTGTCATTTCGCCGCGTTGCATCGTATCGGTCTCTGTGCTTTGAGGGCGAGGGGCCAAGTTTCACGCTTTCTTTCTAACGAAGCTCCGATTAAGCCTCCGGGTTCCTCTGTGCCCTCTGTGTCCTCTGTGGTTTAAGCTCGATTTGGGTCTTAATCAGAGCTTCCCCAACGCTAACCACTTCGGCAACGCCCAGTGCGACCAGGACCGCGACGCAATTCCCGCATTACCTCTTCCGTGAAGCGCGCAAGGTGGCTGGTCATTTCCGGCCGGAAGGCGAATCCCCTTTCGCCCCTGGAGTGCAAAGAGGCAAATAGTACACGGACTCGTCGGCGGTCATCTCTAGTCTTTTTGCAGTACTGCGGCAATCTGACAGTGGTGAATTGTCGGCAACCCGGCACTGGGGAGTCAGGTATTCCTGCCGGGATGATCCGATTCGATAAAATCTCCTGCATGGAACTCAAGGTGCTGTTTAGCGACGATCCCGCATTCGTCATAAGGAGGGCTGACAAGTTCCTTTCGTCGGAACCAGTTCTGCATAATCTGATTCTGTCGATTTTGCACGCCCGCGTCGCGCAGGGCGGTCCAGGACGGTATTGGGTCGCACTGCACGGAGAGGAAGCCGTCGGCGTGGTCATTCAGTCACCTCTGGAATTCCCAGCGACTCTGACACCCATGGGACTGCCAGCGGTGACGGCAGTGGTGGATGCAATTGCAGAAGCCGGAGTGACTCTACCCGGTGTCAACGGGGATGCGGCGACGGCAGCCAGCTTCGCTGGACAATGGAGTGAACGATGTAAGTCGGCCGCTACACCATTCCAGGGAACGCGTCTCTATGAACTCTTGGACTTGGGAGAGGCTCCCCACACCGAAGGTCATTTACGCCAAGCCGGTCCGGAAGATCGCAGCTCGATGATTCTTTGGACCCGTGCGTTTCAGAATGAAATTGGAGAGCCTGCCAACGACACCGAGCTTCGCGTAGACCGGGCGTTGGCCACCGGACAGATCTGGGTGTGGGATCAAAACGGAGAGACAAACTCTATGGCTGTTGGTCGTGAAGCGGCGCAAGGCGTAGTTCGTTTGTCCGGGGTCTATACGCCACCCGAGAAGCGAAAGCACGGCTATGCGGAAGCCTGCGTTCATGCGTTGTCGAAACATCTTCGCGACCGTGGCGATCGGTGCATTCTCTACACTGATTTGGGCAACCCGACATCGAATTCCATCTACCGGCGAATTGGATATAAGGCCGTAGCCGAGGCTCTCCGTTATCGCTTTGACTGATCCAGCAGCCCGTCGTCCGGTCAGAACGGGCGGGACGAGTCACGATTCTGTCGGCGCGCGTGTAGGTCAGGGTCGAACCGGAACATTCAGGAATGAGCCGACGCGATAGCGGTCCATTGCTTCGGTCGGCCCATTGCCCGCAGCTATTGATGGTCGGTCCCGGTTACGGCCTAGCCTCATAAACCAGGTTGAACGGAGTTTGCGTGGCCCGCCGGAAGCGGCTAAAGCCGGCGGAGCTGACGACTTTCTGCACTTGTTTCTCACCTGCCTGAGCGCCCAGACACATCCCCACTTCCTGCGATCGAGAGCAAGGTGTGCACAGCAACGTCGAGAACGAATAGTAGACACGCCCCACGGGATTCAGATTGTCCTGAAGGTCATCATTCGCGAACGGCTCGACGATCATCCACGAACCATCTTCGGTCAACGCAGCGCGGACGTGCGCGGCGGCGCCGACTGGGTCTCCCATATCGTGGAGGCAGTCGAAGACCGCCACGAAGTCATAGTCTTTCCCCGGGAACTCCTTGGCTTTCGCCACCTCGAACGTGACCCGATCGGCCACCCCCTGACGCTTGGCGGATTCCAGCGCCGCCTCGATGGACTTGTCATGGTAGTCAAATCCGTAGATGTGGGACTTGGGATAGGCTTTCGCCATCAGGATGCTCGACGACCCTTTCCCGCAACCAACGTCGGCCACTTTCGCACCGCGCACGAGTTTGTCGTGGACGCCATCGAGAGCAGGAATCCAGGAGCTGACCAGATTCGCGGCGTAGCCCGGACGGAAGAACTTCTCGCATCCGTGAAACACCCGGTCCTCGTGCTCGCCCCAGCCCATCCCGGCGCCGGAACGGAACGCCTCAGTGATGCGCGGGACCGCGGCCAATGATCCTAAAGCGAGTTCGAATGCGCCCGGCAAATACGCTGGGCCATCTTCGTTCGCCAAGGTGAGCGCCTGCTCTTCGGTCATTCCGAATTTGTGGGTTTGCGGGTCATACGTGATGTAACCGCCCGCCGCCTGAGAAGCCAGCCACTCGCGTACATAACGCTCGTCGGTGCGGGTTATGGCAGCCAGTTCCGCAGGAGCGAGCGGTCCGGCCGCGAGCGCTTTGTAAAGTCCAAGACGATCTCCAATCACGACCATGCCGGCGTGAACGGTGGCTCCCAGATCGGTGACGAACTGTCCTAAGAATTGCTCCAGCTTTTTCGTATCCACAGCCATGGGTTCCTCCAAATCGATTTTGATTGAATGTGAAGATTTACTTCTTGCTCGGGTCGTCTGCGGGATTGACGTAGTTAATCTGCAAGGGTGCGCTGCCGTGGATCTGCACGATGACTTCGCCGGAAGCCATCGCGTAGTGATGCATGTCGGGATCGAGATAGGCGAAGCTGCCCGCGGGGAACGTCGCCATCTTGTCCTTGTCAAACGTGTCTCCCATTCCGACCTTGAACGTCCCTGAGATGACCGTTACGTTTTCGCGCTGGGGATGCCAGTGAGGTGCAATCCGATAACCGTCTGGCATTTTCAGGCGCACGGTGAAGTCACCAGTGGAAGCAGCAGGGTTGCCTTCGAGTACAGCGAGTTGTGCTCCCGGGGCGAGGGAAGGTGGTGGCGGACCCCACGGAATTGTTTCCGCGGTGAAGGCGTTCTGGTCATGAGCGCCGGGATGTGCAGCAATCGTGACCAGGTGGCCGGCAACGCATAGCGTCCCAAGGATCACCAGGGCGATGAATAGCTTTCTTTTCATGCGAGTCTCCTCCGAGATTCTTGATGGAGCATGATCTCGTGAGCTGGAGGGCTTTACAATCCAGCCGATATAACCTTTGGATATTTTCTTTATATCGTCGCAAGTTATTGATTTTTATTGGATAATGCTGGGCTAAGGCTATCCCATGGGGCATGTAAAGCAGGGGACCGGCGAAGTCGAAGTCGATCTGGGACGCTACGAACTGCGGCGATCCGGACGCCGGATCAGGATCGAGAAGAAGCCCATGGAGTTGCTGATCTTTCTGCTCGAGCGCCGTGAGCAGATGGTATCGCGCGAGGAGATCGTGAAACGGCTGTGGCGCTCCGATCTGTTTATCGATACCGAAAAAAATGTCAATAACATTGTGCGGAAGCTGCGCACCGCGCTGGGGGACAACGCCGACCGGCCCAGGTTTCTTGAGACGGTAGTGGGAAAGGGATATCGGTTCGTCGGTCCGGTGCGCGTAATCGATGCGAAGTATTCAGTCTCCGATGCTGGACGAAACTCCGTCCGCAGTGACTTCCGGAAGGATGAGAGCGAGTTGGGTGAGCGGTCGTCTATCGCTGTACTGCCGCTGTTGTTGCTGGAGAAAGCGACGGATGACCAGGGCTTGTGTCTCGGGTTTGCTGACGCACTGGTCTCACTCCTCGGCAACCTCTCGGGCGTCGACGTGCTGCCCACTTCAGCAGTCCTGAACTTGCCTCTGGAACTGACGCCTTCGGAGATCGCTTCTCGCCTGGGAGTGCGATTTGTTGTCCACGGCGCCATTCAGATGTCAAAAGGGCAGTGGCGTCTCTCGCTGGAGATGTTTGACACCTACCGGCAACGTCCCTGCTTTACGAGGAAGTGCGACATCGACATGGTCATCGATCGCCTGGCAGGTCTCGAAGCCGATATTGCGAAGCAAATCACCCGCGCGCTAAACCGGCCGTATAGTCCGGCGACGGTCGAGCAAGGCCCACGCTATAGCAGGGATCCGATGGCCTACGCGGAATTCATGCGCGGCTATCGGATCACGGCGTCCGGCGATGCGTCCATGATGGATCAAGCGAGCCATCATTTCACCAATGCCGTGACTCGCGACCCCCTGTTTGCCCTGGCTCACGCGACCCTCTCGTTTGCCTGCACGACCCGCCATTTCGAATTCGACCCAGCCAGCGTGTGGCTGGAGAAGGCTGAATTCCACTGCCGGCGAGCGCTGGAGATTGACCCGAATCTTCCCGAAGGGCACGTCGCCCGCGCCTTTCTGCTGTGGGGACCATCGAAGAATTTTCAGCATCTGGAGGCGATTGCAGATCTCAAGCGTGCTCTGGCGCTGCAGAACAACCTGCCTCATGCCTACAACCGTTTGGGCAGCATCCTGGCACATATCGGACTGCTCGATCACTCGCGTGCGATGTTCGAAAGAGGACGGCCCTTTCAACCCCGGAAGGCGGTCAGCCCGAGCGTCGTACAAGTTTATGTTTGGAGCCAGGAATACGACCTGGCGCGCCAGCAGATTCAACTCTGGCGGGCGGAGAGTCCCCGCAACAAGTACCCCCTCTATTTTGCTCCCTATCCAGCGATGATGACTGGGGATTGGAAAGAGGCGAGCCGCCTGATGGAAGAAGCGCTGCAACTGGTGCCGAACGATCCGCTCATCATCAGCTTACAAGGTCTGCTCCACGCCTTGATGGGGAATCCGGACGCGGCAATCGAGTGTGTGACCAGGGCCTGTTCAAGTCCAAAATCCTTTGGCCATGCGCATCACACGTATTATCAGATCGCCGGTACGCTGGCCCTGACCGGAAGACGCGAAACTGCCTTTGAGTGGCTGGAGCGAAGCGTCAGCACCGGATTTGCCTGCTGGCCTTACTTCCTGAAAGATCCCAGCCTGGCGAGTTTGCGAAGTCTTCCGGAGTTCGAACTTCTGATCAGCGCGTTGCAGGCCAAGTACCCGGATCATCTGGGGCTGCTGTAGGGAAACAACATCCCTGCACAACCGTCCGGTGCCCTCTCTTGGTTCCCGATGTATTGCCGGCCAACCGGGATGGCGCTATCGCCAGCAATCATAAGGTCCATTTCTTCGAGGCAAAATCAGCTACGGAAGTGAAACGATCCGGCCGGTCCGTGCACTATAGCGATATAGTGGCCAAGATCGCGCTTTAGGGCGATTGCACCCACAGTTTTCGGCTCCAACCTGGCAACCACTTGGTTGGGATCCGACTAGAGTGCCGGAGTCGGCTCGGGGGAGGACGACTCCGGCGCTTCATGAAAGTTTTCGCTTCATGGCGTTTTTGCCCGCAACCCAGTGAATTCAGTCTTCCTCTGAAGGAGTTCCGCCTTTTCTGTGCGTGCTTCTCGCTCCATCCCGCCCACGCAGACGCATAGCCGATGTGTGGCTCTCAAGCGCCCGTCCTTGCCCGCACTCAGCCTGGAAAATGGCCGCAGCCCGTCTACCCCGGTGCTACACTTGTTGTCATTCCCGGGTCCGCGAGGCAAGTCCTTGCAATTCCAATCCTTCGATCAGTCTTATCTGGATCGCCTGCGTGCCGGGGACTTCCGCGCGCAAGAGCATTTCGGCGCCTATTTCGGCGCCCTGATCCAGATCAAGCTGCGCTCCCGCCTCAAATCCCCGGAAGCCATCGAAGATGTCCGGCAGGAAACTCTGGCTCGATTCTTTGTAGCTCTGCGCGACGGAAGAATCCTGCAACCGGAGCGCCTTGGTTCTTTTGTCATCTCCATTTGTAACCACGTCTTGCTCGAGCATTACCGGGTTGGCTCCCGCCTCGATTCCCTCGATGATGACCAACAACGGGACTTTCCCGCCAAAGGAACCGATCTGCTCAGCCTGCTCACGGCCAAGGAAACGGAGAAGAAGGTTCGCGAGGTCTTGGACCAGCTTTCCGAGCGTGACCGCCGCCTGCTGCACGAGGTCTTCCTGGAGGAGCGGGACAAGGACGAAGTCTGCCGCAACTTCGGCGTCGAGCGGGATTATCTTCGCGTGCTGCTGCACCGCGCGAAACAATCGTTCAAGTCCTTGTACTTAAAGGACAAAGATAAGAATAAAGACAAGAATAAGGACCTCGGAAATGACGCGCCGGAGCTTTCTTCCACCTAGGCGATGAAACGCCTGAGCGCTCCGGTTCACTATATTAGGAGGGGGGCAGCGATGGACCACGAACTAGTGGCTCGTCAAGGAATGACGGAAAGATATCTGCTTGGCGAACTCGACGCCGACGGTCGTCATGAATTTGAAGAGCACTTTTTTGACTGCCCCGAGTGCGCGCTGGACGTGCGCGCCGGAGCTTTATTCGTCGAGCAGAGCAAGGTTCTGCTGGCAGATGAATCTCGATTGGCGAGTGTGAGTCGCGGTGCACCGACCTTGGTACCAGCTAGACCGCATTGGCTCGCGGCGTTGCTTGGGATGTTTAAGCCGGCGTTCGCCGTTCCCGTGATGGCCGTATTGCTGACCGTGATCGGCTATCAGAACATGGTTACTTATCCGCATCTGAAGTCGGCATTGAACAGCCCGCGGGTCTTGGCTTTCGCCTCGGTAAACGTCGGCAGTTGGGGAGCTGGCGACCAGACAATCTTCATTCGGCCCGGGGAAGGCTTTCTGCTCTTTGCGAGGATTCCGGCGGACGGCTACCCACGCCATGTCGCAGAGTTGTATAATCCCGCGGGAAAGCTGGAATGGTCGCTCCCCATTCCTGTATCGGCGCCAGACACTTCATTGAGGCAGGATCAGTTCCCGCTCCAGGTGCCGGGTGCGCAGCGCGAAGCCGGCATTTATACCTTGGCTGTGCGCGGCTTTACGGCCGCCGGGGAAAGCAAGGAAGTCGGTCGAGGCTCCTTCGAATTGCAATTCAGAAATGATACCGGTGATAAGTGATAAGTGATCAACGACAAATGAGGGGGAACTAAACCAATGGCCGCTGATCCTCAATCGTTTTCGGACCCGGGCGCTGTGCTGGAGCGATACCACGTCTATCACGCCGAAGCCTACATACTCAAGGGCGAGCTCAAGCAGCCGGTCGAGCAGCCGATTGAAGAATACGGCCGCGTCGTTCTAGAGCACACTCGGCGCGAAGGCCTTTTCACCCAAGCGGTGGGCGAGACCAACATCGCGGGTTTGATTTCCTTCAAGCGCGGACACACGCGCGTCGCCGGCGCCCTGGTGAAGCAGAAAACCGACATCTTCGGCAACGATCACGCCGGCTGGGTCACGCTCTCTACCGCGGCGCTGGAGGGCTACAACGTGGAAGATATTGTTACCGCAGATCGCGTGGTGGCGCAGCTCTCCACACAGCATCCCATGGTGAATGGCCACGTTCCCCGCGTGAACTTCCTCGGGACGCGCTTTGAGAACCTGCGCATCGGCGGCTATCCCGTCGAAGTGGAACTCGATCTGACTTTCTGCGGCGCCAAACCCGAAGGCGACCGCCCCTATCTGCAGGATGGCGGTTTTCTCGATCGCGTGCACCGCCAACTGGATAATATCGTCGAGACCGGCGACCTTCCCGAAAGTCTGGAGAAGAAGTACGGCGCCGAGATCGCTTACATCGACGATCTCAAGCAGCGGGCCAAGGACGGTGCGAAGATCGGTGCGAACGGCGGCGAGAACGGCTATCCTAAGCTGCGATGTTCCCTGGTCAAAAAGATCAAGCTGCCGGTGGAGATTCCCGGAGTCCGCACTTTCGGGAATGCCATCTTCGTTCGGGACTTTGGCACCGTCTATCTGGCCGAGCTCGAAGTGGGCGTCAACAACGGCCACGGCGACCACATCGACCACCCGCGCTGGAAAGGCGATGGCTCCCAGACTCAGCCCAGCGACAGCAATTACTTCAAGCTGAACATGCTGGATATGCAGTTGGGCTGCCCGTCTACGGGGAAGACGAGCGGCCCCGGGGTTACCGGCAACGGACAGACACAGCCCTAGGTTCGTCATTTCTATTATTCCTGACTCTTGCCGGGTTAGCCTGTAGTCATCAGGAGAGCCCGGATTCTGCTTATCAACGTGTCTATCAGGTATTTGTACGCGGCGACCTGGAGAAATGCCAGGACCAGGCCCGTCGGGAGTGCGCCCGATTTCGTGATTCGAGTCCCGAGTTCGCTTGGAAATTCAGAGTCTTAGAGGCGGAATCTCTGCTGTGGCAAGGGATGTATCCACAGGCTCTGACGACCCTCGATTCGCAGCCGATTCAACCCAGCAACAAAGACTCGCTCGTCGAGGTACTCGCGATCGAAGGTGCGGCGCTTGGCCGTCTTCACAAGTTCCCCGCAGCGGAGGAAAAGCTCGCGCAGGCAACCCAGATCTGCCATGATTCGCCCCAGATAACTTGCGGAGATGTGACCCGAGCCCGTGGCCTTCTGGCCTTACAACGGGGCCAGCCTGAGGCCGCGAAGCAGTTCTTCGAGCAATCTCTTGAGTTCGCCTATTCCCATAAGGACTCGTTTCTGGAGGCGACCTCTCTTCTAAACCTCGGCTTAATCTCTCTCCGAGAGCAGCACTTCGACGAAGCCATAGATTTGACGGATTCCGCCTATCGCAGGTCAACAATCTTGGGGAGCGACGGCGTTGCCCAGGGAGCTCTCGGCAATCTCGGTTGGGCGTACTACTATCTCGGCGACACGGAAAAGTCTCTGAAGCTTTCGCTGGAAGCCGCGGCGCTCGCCAGCAGAACGGGGAACGTTACCGCCCAGTTAACCTGGCTCACGGCCGCCGGCTATGTCTATGCGAGCCGGGGAGACCTTGCAGGCGCTAAACAGTCGTATCGGGAAGCGCTAGACCTGGCAAACAAGACACGCGGTCCCGAAGCGATTCATGACGCCTACCGAGCGCTCGCTCTGGTGTCGGTCCAGAGCGGCGAATTGGATGAAGCGCGCCAGTACTCGGACGAAGCTTTCGAGATGGCACATGCGGACAAGGACCGTTTGGGAGAGCTTTACTCGCTGTTGGTGAAAGGACTGATCGCAGCGCAATCGCACGACGGAGAGCAAGCAGATCGAATTTTCCGCGAAGTCGAAGAGGACCCAGAAACCAATGCCTCGCTGAAAGTTCGGGCTCAATATGCGCGCGCCCGACTTTATGAAGATCAGGGCCGCTCGGCTGCCGCCGATCGCGAGTATCAGGCGGCTCTCAAAACCATTGAAGCCTCTCGATCGACGCTCAAGCACGAAGAATCGAAGTTGCCCTTTTCCAACAACTCACGGCATGTCTACGACGACTACGTTCATTTCCTTGTGGCGAGCAAGAAGACTGAAGACGCGCTGCGCTGGGCCGACTTCAGCCGCGCCCGCACCTTGACCGAAGGCTTGGGTTTGCTGGCCAACGGCGCCGGCGTCGATAGTGGCCCTCCGCCGCTGAACCCGCAACAAATCGCCCAGCAAGCCAAAGCCACCGTCCTTTTTTATTGGCTGGGGGAAAGGCAATCGTACCTGTGGGCCATCACGCCTGGGAAAACGGGCCTGTTCGAACTTCCGCCCGGTTCGCAAATCGATGCCGCCGTGCAGCGGTATCGGCAGGCTCTCGGCGGTCCGCAAGACGTTCTTGCCTCGGCCGACGAGGACGGCCAGTCGCTCTATCGCATGCTGCTTGCGCCCGCACAATCCTTGCTGAAGTCGCAGTCCAAAGTTTTCCTGATCCCCGACGGCAGCCTGAACAACCTGAACTTCGAAACTCTTCTGGTGCCTGGAGCCAAACCGTCTGCGACAAATCCGTCGCAGCCGAGTCTCCACTATTGGATTGAAGACGTGACCGTTGCCAACGCCAGTTCGTTAAGAGTGTTGGGCGCATCGGCACGCGCCGGCGGAAGACGCTACCAGGATGCCGGCAACAAAGCGAAGCGTGACCGCAGCCTGCTTCTGATCGGCAACAGCGTGGCTCCCAGCAAAGAGTATCCTGAACTGGCCAAAGCCGCAGCCCAGATGGAGGATGTCGCTCGACGTTTTCCAGGATCGGAAGAAAAGATACTAACGCGCGAGGAAGCGACGCCGACCGCGTACCTCGCCAGCCATCCCGAGCGGTTTTCCTATATCCATTTCACCGCCCATGGCAAATCCAGCCGCCTCAGCCCGCTCGACTCGATGATCCTGCTCTCGAAAGGCAGCGGGCAAGACGATTCCTTCAAGCTCTACGCGCGCGACATCATCAGCTACCACCAACAAAATCCCTTGCGCGCCGAGCTAGTCACGGTCTCAGCCTGCTACAGCGCCGGCGAGAATTCCTACTACGGCGAGGGCCTGGTCGGACTCTCATGGGCTTTCCTCCGAGCCGGCGCCCGCAACGTGATCGCGGCTTTGTGGGACGCCTCGGACGCCTCTACCGAGCAACTCATGGATAAGTTCTACGACGAACTCGAAAAAGGCGCGACCCCGGATGCCGCTCTCCGCGCCGCCAAACTATCCCTGCTACACAACCGCGACTTTCAGAATCCCTTTTACTGGGCGCCTTTTCAACTCTACACACGGTTGTAAAGATTCGCTCCGAAGCTCGAGTTCCGCCATGAGCCGGCACGATCGTGATCCACTGATCGAGCGGGTTTGTTAGTGGTTGGAAGCTTGGGCTCCAGCTCGCTGCTGAGCGTAAGACACAAGCGCCGCGAAGCGCGGGTCTTTGCGCAGCGGCTTGAGATCAGGCTCCGTTGGCATCTCGCGGTCAGTTGCCGGGTCCAGACCGTGGGCGACGGCCTCGCGCAAAAGTGAAATTGCCTCATCGCTGCGGCCCGTGTGCGCCAGAATACAAGCAAGATCGTAGGCTGTTTCAGCGGTATCCGGATGGTCTGGCCGGAGCACGCGGCGCTGAATTTGAAGCGTCTGCCGCGCCAACTTCTCGGCTTCATCGTAACGGCCTTCTTTGCCCAGGATCTGAGCCAATTCATCGGTTGCTTCCAGCGTATAAGGGTGGTCCGGTCCGCGCAGTCGAGTCATCGCGTCCACCGTCTGCCGCTCCAACTTCTCCGCTTCGGAGTAGCGGCCTTCCTTTCGCAGAGTTGCCGCCAGGCCGTCCATGCTGGACAGCGTATCCGGGTGTTTCGCTCCGAGGACGCGATTCTGAATTTCAAGGGTCTGCCGCTGCAACTTCTCTGCTTCCGCTAAATGACCTTCGTGCTGAAGGGTCTGGGCCAGACTGGTCACCGCCCACAACGTGTCTTGATGCTCCGGTCCGAGGACACGCTGTTTGGTAGCGAGCGCTTCGCGCTGCAGTTGCTCCGCTTCGCCGAGCCGGCTTTCGTCGAACAGGGTGACCGCCAGATTGTTCATCGACCTGAGCGTATCCGGATGTTCGGACCCCAGAATGCGGCGCTGAAGGTCCAGTGTCTCGCGCTGCAATTTCTCGGCGTCGGCATAGTGGCCTTCGCGTTGAAAAGCAGACGCCAGGTTATTCATCGCGGTCAGTGTGTCTGGGTCTTCCGGCCCGAGGATACGGCGCCGGAGATCGAGGGTTTCCCGCTTGATTTTCTCGGCTTCAGGGTAGCGACCCTCGTGGCTGAGAGTGGCTCCCAAATTGTTCATGACTGCCAGCGAGTCCCGGTCGTCGGTCTTGGTAACACGCCTCCGAGTATCAATCACCTCGCGTTCCAATTTTTCCGCCTCGGAGTATTTGCCCTCGCGATCCAGGGTCCAAGCGAGCATGCTCATGGACCTGAGCGTGTCCAGATTCTGCACTCCAAAGACCCGCCGCTTGATGTTAACCGTCTCGCGCTGCAGCTTCTCGGCTTCGGTTGCGTGACCTTCCTGGTTCAGTATCCACCCCAGGGCGTCCTCGGACCGCAGGGTGTCCGCGTTCTCCGGTCCGAGGACGCGGCGCCGGATGTCAGCGGAGCGCTGATAAAGCTGCTGCGCGCGCGGAAAGAGTCCGAGTCCCCGATACACATCTCCCATAACGAACATCATTTGTGCCTGAAGTTCGGGGTCCTGGGCCAGCCCCGTGTCGATATCCTTGGACGATTTGTCCAGAATTTCCCGGGCAGTGATGCTGTTGCCGCGGGCCTCGCTCGGGTTCGATACCTTGAACATTCCCTCCATGAAATCCGTGACCCGGTTGGCTCGATCGCGCTCACGCGTGATGCGGCGCAATTGGAAGAATTGCGTAACGGCAAACCCGGCCAGCAGCAGGACTAATCCTGCCGCTACGGTGACGCCAACGGGATGACGGCGGACGTATTTTCGAGTCCGATAGGTGGCGCTGGCGGGACGGGCGAGTACTGGTTCATGGAATAGATGTCGATCAATGTCGGCCGCCAACTCGGTCGCCGTGCCGTAGCGGCGGCTCGGATCCTTCTCCAGCGCCTTCATCACAATAGTGTCGAGATCGCCGCGCAGCCGGCGCTGCAGTTCAGCGGGCTGCAAGCCGCGCCGGCTGCTCACCTGTTCCGGAGTAATCGGAGAACCCGCATCGCCTGGGTCAGATCCGTTTTCCTCTTTCCTATAAATGACCGTGCTTGGCTTTTCAGGCTCCGTATCGCAAACCATGCGCTCCACTTCCAGCAGAGATTGGCTGGTGTAGTGATAAGGTCGATGGCCGCTTAGCAATTCAAACAGCAATACTCCCAAGGAATAAACATCGGTAGCGGTCGTGATCGCCTGCCCGCGAATTTGCTCCGGGCTCGCGTATTCCGGCGTCATCGCACGGCCATCGGTTCGGGTGAGTGTCGTGTCGGGCGACCTTTGCGGGTTGAGCACCTTGGCGATGCCAAAATCCAGCAGGCGGACCACGCCCTCCGGAGTAATCAGGATGTTGCTCGGCTTCAGATCACGATGAATGACGAGGTTCTCATGGGCATATTGGATGGCCATACAGACTGCACGGAAGAACTGCAAGCGCTCCGCGATCGGCAGTTTATGGGCGTCGCAGTATTCGTCGATGCGGACGCCGTCGACGTACTCCATGATCAGATACGGCAAGCCATCTTCGGTGCTGCCACCGTCGATGAGTCGAACGATGCTGGGATGATCCAGTTCTGCCAGGGCCTGTCGCTCGATGCGAAAACGCCGCAGGATTTCATCCCCGCCAGTCCCCGGCTTCAACATTTTGATGGCGACTTGCTTGCGATACTCATCGTCTGCACGCTCGGCTAAATAGACGACCGCCATCCCTCCCTGCCCGATCTCGCGCAGGATGCGGTACGACCCAATTCGTTTTCCGGTTGGAGCGCGCGACCGCACAGCGGCGAGATCAGCGGCGGGAGAATCCTCAAGAAAAGTGGGAGCGTTATCGAAGCTCGACAACAAAGATTCAACTTCGGCGCGGAGGCAGTCATCTCCGGCACAGGCTTCACGCAAGAAAGCGCTGCGCTTCCCGGGATCGAGATCCAGGGCCACGGCAAACAGTTCCTTCACCTCGTCCCATTTTTCAGGCATCTTGTTTCAGGCATCTTTCGGTTCGCCTCTGCCGAGCTCACGAGCCAGCCAGGCCTTGGAGAGGTTCCAATGGCGCTTCACCGTCGCGCGCGAAACGCCCAGAACTCCGGCCGCCTCCTCAATGCTGAGACCGCCGAAAAAACGCATCTCCACCAGCCGCGCCTGCTGCGGATCGAACTCGGCCAACCGGTTGAGCGCATCGTCCAGGGCAATGACATCGGACGCCTTCCCCTTGGAAAAGCCCGCGGCCTCTTCCAGAAAAACTTCCTTAAAGCCCTTGCCGCGCTTCTGGGCGCCGTGCCCGCGGCTGTAGTCGACCAGGATGCGGCGCATCAGTTGGGCCGCGACCCCCAGAAATTGCTCCCGGTTTTTCCAGTGCACTTCTCGCTGATCGGCCAGCCGGAGATAGGCCTCATGCACCAGCGCAGTTGTCTGCAAGGTGTGATCACTGCGCTCCCGCCTCAAGTAACCCGACGCAAGCCGGTGCAGTTCCGAGTACAGCGACACCACCAGTTCAGCCACCGCCTTGTCGTCGCCGACCTTAAGCTCCCCCAGTAGGGAGGCCACATCCCTGGGCTCATCCATAAGAGTTTCGAACACAATCCGCGGAATCGTGCCGACGTCAATCGGCGCTGCGCCGCCGCATCACGCGATCACACCAAGTGAGAAAACGCAGAAAAGAAAAGATATAAGCCAGGGGGAGTGCGCCATGAGCCTCGCGAGTATTTCCAACATATCCAGAAGATCGCGATCTCCAGGGGCAGAAGTATATATCAAGTCGAATGCTAAGCGAGCGGAAGTTGCGCTTTTGTTTTGGGACACTTGGGGCTTGCGAGCAGCGAGAGAACGCATCACCGCTGGCCGCTGCTCAATAAATGTGAGCCTTTTTCTGCAGGTTCTTCGCGTTACCTAAACAGAGGGAGGTCAGCATGGCGATAGCGAAGTCTCCAGTTAGTCCGGCACCCTGGCCGCCCGGCCCAAGACCGAATGAAAAAAATAATGAAGTGCCCTACCGTCTCAAGTGCAAATACACCGTCAAGCCGGGCGAGAGTTTTGCGAGCATCGCCCGGCAGGAAGGCATAGATGTTTGGGCGCTCATCCTTTTCAACTTCCGGACAACCGACGCCATGAAGGTTAACTGGTATCTCCAAAAATATCTGAAGTGCACCAAAGAGACTCGAGATCGAAAGAATTATACGTTCAGCGGCGGGGAGGAGATCTACATCCCCGAGGGCGTATCTCCTTCGAGTTGCTCGCCCTGGCCGAATCGATCTAAATGGGACATTAGCGAAGTCACCAATTACCAGCGGTGGATACTGGAGAACGGCGAAGACTACGTTGGTAAAAAGGGCTACACCCGCGACTGCGCCAACTTTGCTGTGGACGCTCTGGTTGACTTTGTTAAAACGCGCCAGCTACCAGTGGCTTTCTACAGTGCCGCGCACAAAATTCACAAGGTTAACCGGTATGAAGGGTGGTCGTGCACCAGTTTCCTGACCGACCACGAACTGGTTCGCCTGCCTGAATACAATTGGCAGTTCACCCTGCCCGTCGACCACCCCGATTATGAATCGTTCGCGAAATCAGCTCGATTTTATGTCAAGGCATCTGATCTCTACGATCTCACCCTTGGCAACACAATCCGCATCGCGCAAAATGAACTCCAGCCCGGAGATTTGCTCATCCTACCCCCTCCGAATACCTTGCACGTCCAGGTTGTGCTGTCGCCGCTTGCCTATATTACGGTGGACCACAAACCTAGGACGGTCCTGATGATACTGCAGGGAAATATGCGGGATGGGGACTGGCGGGGTTCCTCCGCGGGTGAACCGATCGTGCTGAAAGCTTGGGACCTGACCGATTACAAAAAGTATTACGTGAATGTTGATGGAACGTGGAAGGACGATCCCCAAGGGCAGGTGAAGTTGAACAATTTCCATTGTCGACAATGGAATTTCGACATGTTCAACATGGCGAATGGAATATCGAGCCCATCTTGGCTCCGCCGTTGGCCCACGGCCAAATAGTGGAGGACTCGACCAAATCGCAAGACGATCTCACGACAGCGGCTCGGCGGGTCTCGGGCCCCAAACAATTTCGAAGAGCGTGGGCCATTTGCCCCGGTTTTTTGCGCGTTATGGATGTACAGCCAGCAGAAGAGGCTGCGAAGGAGGGGTTATGAAACGATCTGTCTCGGTGCTTGTCCTGGTTTTCTTGGGTATGAGTTTCGCCCTGGCGCAAGCCCCGCGAGCTGCAACGGCCACACTTCAGCCTAAATTCAAAGCCATATGGGAGCCGGTGAATTACAAAGAGGATTTGACTCTATTCGATGTCCGTTTCGTCAGCAAAGACGAGGGCTGGGCCACCGGCTCAGCCGGCACCATTCTTCACACCAAGGATGGAGGCAACGACTGGACTGCGGAACTCGGCGGTGACCCTCATACTGAAGGGGGCGATCTCAAATACGGATTTATCAAGGACTCAAAGCACGGCTGGGCTCAGGCATGGAACACTCTATTTCGCACCACCGACGGTGAGTCCTGGCAACAGGTGACTGGAGACATTCGGGGGAACGCGGTCTTCGTCTCCGACCTGAAGGGGTTCCGCGCTTATGGAGGGAAAATCTTCGCCACGCAGGATGGCGGTATCCACTGGAAGGAAGTCTTCACTTGCCGGGCGAAGATGGAAGTGCAAGGACTCACTCATGAGACCGGGTGCGATCTTTGGGTTCTCAGTTTTCCGACGGCGATGGTGGGCTATGCCATGGGCGACGCGCGAGTGACGGCCAAAACCGAAGACGGCGGCGCCACCTGGAAGGTCCTGGTGGGGCCCGAGGAGGAGGGCGATCAACGCGTCTATAACGCGTTTTTCCTCGATGCCAACACTGGCTATCAGCTGCGCAACTATATGTTGTACCGAACGACCGACGGAGGCCAAAGCTGGCTGGGGGTGATTGCCAAACTCGATTCTGGTTATCCAACCATCAAGTTTGTCGACCGCGAAGTGGGCTGGTCTATCCACGGCGGAACCTGGGCCTACACCGTGGATGGGGGGAAACATTGGACGTCACGCGCCATTCAATTCCCTGCGCCGGTCAACGCCTTCAGCCTGCCGGCTCGCGACCGCGGTTACGTGGTGGGCCAGCACGGGATGATCTATCGCTATCGCGTGGTGCCCATCGATTACAAGTCCAAGGGAATGATGGAAGCACCCATGATGCCGGAAGCGTCCGCCACCCAGAGTTCGCCGGAGTAGTTTTTCCTTGACTGGCGTGAGCCTTTTAACTTTGGCTTTGCGCGTTATAGAGTGCGGCCACTAGAAGAGGCGGCGAAGTTGAGTTGGCGGTACAGCAGCGAGAGTGAGCCGCAGTTTGATCGAACCCCATCAAGGAGGAGCGTATGTCCACACAACCAAACTACAGTCCGCAAGGCACCTCACCCACACTGATGCCAAACCAAGGCAGGAGCTGGTTGGGAAGAAACTGGATATGGCTGCTGGCCGCCCTATTCGTATGCGGGGCAGTCTTCGTGGTTGGCATCTTCACTTTGGTGATGGGCGCGATGCGCGGCTCCGATGTGGCCAGGGAGGCGACGGCCAGAGCGCAGGCCAATGCACTCCTGGGCCAACGCCTGGGGACTCCGATTAGCGAAGGTTGGATCGTAGGCGGTTCCATCAACGTTTCGCCCGGCGCGGGCGATGCCGATCTTTCTGTTCCCATCTCCGGCCCGAAAGGCAAGGGAACGGTTTATGTCAGGGCGCAGAAAGCCGGCGGAGCCTGGTCTTACAGCCTGATGGAGGCGACGATTGAAGGAAGCAGCGACAGAATCGACCTGCTCGCCAGCCCGGCCGCAGCGGTACCATCCGAGCCGCCGACTCCCGCTCAGCAGGCGGCAGACGCCCCCAGCCAGCCACCCCCCAGCGATGGGTCCGTCGCCCTGGCGGCTGCCCCTCAACCCAGCGCTCCCGATCCCGCTCCTGCACCCGATCCGGCTCAGGCCAAAACGGGCGGGGTCATCGCCAGCGCGCAATATGCGAACGATCCCAATCTACGTTGCGATCTGCTCGAGGTGAAGCGGGTGAGCGGCGGCGCGGTCTTGGCCCGGTGGCGCTTCGTCAACACGGGCACCAAGTCGGTGAATTACGACTTTAGCTGGGACGACATTTATTACATCGATCCCGCCGGAAACAAGAAATACGCCAATCTCAGCATTGACGGTAAGAGAATTCTCGACGTGTGGTGGGGGACACTACCGCCGGGCGAGCAGCGAGTAAATTGGGTTAAATATCCCGCGCCGCCGCCGACATCGAAACGCATCAGCCTGAATGTTCCGAAATTCCAGCCGTTTGAGGACGTACCCGTCTCCGAATGAGTGCCGTTCTCTTGGCCTGCTGTGGACCCGGAACTTCGAGGACCGAGCGGTCGTCAGCAGCGCTGAACTAAGCTGAAGTTGCGACCCGGCGGACTATTGAGCATCCGCCCCCGGTCCCACAGCCACGACAAAATAAGTGGCCGGTGCGGTGCCGACATTCTTAATGCCGTGCTCGTCGTTGGAATGAACAAATCCTACGGAGCCCGGCCCCATCACATGACTTGTGCCATTGATCGTGAGCTGTACCGTACCTTCCCGAATGAGCCACATTTCGCTGTGCACGTGGTGATGTGGGGCATGCGGCATCGCGCCCGGCGGTAATGTGGTTTCGTGCACTTCCAACGACTCGGCTGTGGCCAGTTTGCCTTTCAGAACCGGGCGGATCTCCGCTCCGTTTGCAGTTTTCATGGGCAGCTCGCTGAACGGGTAGGCAGCCGAGGGAAGGGAATTGTCCTGATCCGCAGTTGCCAAAACCTGCTTCGGCAAACCTTCTAATTCAACCGCGCTCGACACAAATGCCGAGAGCAGAAAAAGCACTTCTCGTCGAGTGGACGACATCCGGGTCCTCCTGAGAAATAAATCGGATGGTTGGGTCGGCATGATAGCAGAGGATTCCTCGCCGCTAAATCCCCTCGGCTGTCTGGGTAATTTGATCGAATCTCGTAGCTGTCAGTGGAAGTCAGCGTGAGGTGCCGCCAACGGTTTCCGTTCGGTGGCCGCGGAGGTCGCCGGTTGACACTGGTATTGCCCAAGTGAAACCATCCCAGCCGTCTGTCTTGTCGGTAAGCCCGTGGGAGCACAGCATCTCGTCGTGGACATGAGCGAAGTTGATTGCCGGTCGTTCCCGGGTCAGGCAAGTCCCATCTCAGGAGGATCCCGTGGGGCATCCTAAATTATTGAGTGTGGTTGTCGCAATTGTCATCCTGTTGTCGGTCGCTTCCGCCACGCCAGTCCACCTGCGCTGCCAATACCTGGAGAATCCTCTTGGCGTTGACAAAGCTGCACCGCACTTGTCATGGCAGAGCGACTCTCGCGAGCGCAATTGGACACAGGCGGCCTACGAGGTCTTAGTAGCCAGCAGTGCCGATCGCCTGCGGACCGGCGAAGCCGACGTCTGGGACAGCGGCAAAGTTAATTCTGGGGAGTCGGTTGGAATCTCTTACGGTGGTCCCCCCATGGAATCGCGGCGGCGATACCACTGGAAAGTCCGTGTGTGGGATGCGGAAGGGCAAGTCTTGGAGTCGATGGAAGAAGCATGGTGGGAGATGGGCTTTCTCCATCCCACAGACTGGAAGGCAAAGTGGATTGGTTGGAAGAATCCGGAGGATGACGTTGACCGCCAGGGGATTCGCTGGATTTGGATTTCGGGTCAGGATGCGCTGGCGGTTGTGCCGAAGACCAAGGCTACGTTTCAAGTCACCGTCAACCTGGCTGAGAGAGCAAGAGATGCAGTCTTGTTACTGGCGGCGCGAGGAGACTTTGCCGTAAAGGTGAACGGTCACGAAGTCGATGCCAAGAGTAGATGGACCACTTTTGATCGACGGGATATTAGCGATCAGTTGGTGGTTGGCAAGAATGTCGTTGAAGTGACCGTGACTGCTACCGAAGCAGAGTTCGGCCCGAATGCCGGAGCGAAAACTACAACGGCCGCGCTAGCGGCGTTGTTGAAGGTCACGCGCCTGAACGGTTCCGTGCTGCGCTTCCCGACCAATCAGCACTGGACAGTGCTCCTCGAAAAGACAGAGCGTCGGCACCCGGCGCAGGTCATAGCTGACTTGAGCGATAAACGACTGGGTGATCCGGGAGCGTTGCCGCAACCGGCTGCGTACCTGCGGCGTACGCTAGCGCTCTCGAAGAACGTACAAAGCGCGAGACTCTACGTGACGGCTCTGGGGAGCTACCGCGTGTTTGTGAATGGCAGCCGAGTTGGAGGCGATGTTCTGGGCGATGTTCTGACCCCTGATTTCACCGACTATCGCAAACGCGTGCTGTATCAGGTCTACGACGTGACCAGCTTGTTGGCAAACGGAGGCAACGTAATCGGCGCTTTGCTGGGCGATGGCTGGTATGGCAGCGGACTGACCTGGGCCGGAACGCACTTCTTTCGTCCTCCCAACCGTTTTGTGGCCCAACTCGAACTCGACTACACCGACGGCAGTCATGAAACCGTGGTGACCGATGAGTCCTGGAAGGCGTCGGCGTCGGCGATTGTTCGATCCGACATTTACGGCGGCGAGCTGTACGACGCACGCCTGGAACAGACAGGCTGGGAGAAGTCCGGGTTCGACGATTCCAAGTGGAAGCCGGCGGTGGCCACGGAGGCGCCTGCCATCGCAGTATCGAGCCAAATCGCGGCACCCGCGCGAGTGATCATGACGTTGGACCCCAAGCGAGTCACTCCCGCCTCGAACGGAGCCTACATCTTCGACATCGGTCAGAACATGGTGGGATGGGCGACCCTGAAAGTAAAAGGTGCGGCGGGCACCAAGGTCCGGCTAAGGTTCGCCGAGATTCTGAATCCGGACGGAACGATTTACACGGCAAATCTACGGAATGCCGACGCCACTGACGTCTACATTCTTCGCGGAGGCGAGGAAGAGACCTTCTCCCCGCATTTCACTTTTCATGGTTTCCGTTACATCGAGATGACGGGATATCCCGGAACGCCAACCCTCGATGCGATCAAGGGAGAGGTCTTGAGCAGCGTGAGCGGCGACCCCGCAGCAAAGCTTTCCACATCGAGTGATCTAGTCAATCGGATGTGGTCGATCGGTATCTGGGGCCAGCGCGGAAATTTTCTAAGTATCCCCACCGATTGTCCGCAACGCGATGAGCGTTTGGGCTGGATGGGAGACGCGGGCGTTTTCTGGCGGACTGGAAGCTACAACTTCGACATCGCCGCATTTTCCCAGAAATTCATACAGGACATCGTCGACGCGCAAAGCCGGCAAGGTGCATTTCGAAACGTATCTCCGAACACTCTTCCTTCCAGTGTCGATGAACCTGACAAAGCCGATCCAGAGAGCGATTTGGTAGGGGCGCCCGGCTGGGGTGACGCAGGAGTGATCGTTCCCTGGACGACCTGGGTACAGTATGGAGACAAGGCGGTTATCGAAGAAAACTGGGATGCCATGCAGCGCTGGATGGATTTCATTCAGAGCCGCAATCCCGATTTCCTGCGTAAGAACGGAGTTGGCCCTAACTTCGCCGACTGGCTCGCTCCCGACGAAAACACGAACCGGGATTTGCTCGCAACCGCCTACTGGGCCCTGATCGCGAACATGATGTCACAGATGGCGCACGCCCTCGGCAAAGAGGCCGATGGGAAGCGTTATGACGATATCGTGCAGAATATTCGGGCGGCCTTCCGGAAGGCCTACATCAAGGACGACGGAGAAGTCGGAACCGGAACCCAAACTTCTTACGTGGTTGCGCTCTACACCAAGATGGCTCCCGAAGCTCTTGAACCCCTGTTGGTCGACAAACTGGTCAAGGGCATCGAGGCACGGAATTGGCATCTTTCGACGGGATTTCTTGGCACGCCCTTCCTGCTATTCACGCTGGCCGATCACGGACGTGTCGACGTCGCGTATCGCCTGTTGTTGAACGATACGTATCCATCGTGGGGTTACATGCTATCGAAAGGTGCGACTACCTGGTGGGAGCGGTGGAATGGAGATACCGGTGATCCTGCCATGAACTCCTACAACCACTACGCGTTTGGGTCGGTCATTGCCTGGGTCTATCGCTACGCCGCAGGTATTGATACCGCGCCTGATTCGCCGGGCTTCAAAGAGATCCTCATTCATCCGCATCTCGATCCGCGCATGACCTCGGCGCGCATGGAGTATGAGTCTATCTACGGCAAGATCATCAGTGACTGGAAGGGAACTGCGGCGGGCCCATTTTCTTTGCAGGTTACGATCCCGGCAAACACCTCGGCAAAGGTTTTCCTGCCTGCAATCGCGGGGGCGCATCTTACAGAAGATGGCAATTCAATGGATGTTCCACAGGAAGGCGGATCGTATGTGGTCCGGGTCGGGTCCGGTTCCTACAACTTTGAGGTGAAGTGATCGGCAGGGGTATTTGCGATGGAGTGTTGCAGGTTGAATGGCAGGATCTCGAGATGGGTGCCATCATCCATTTTGGCCCGAACACCTTTCTCGACCGCGAATGGGGCGTCGGCAGCGCTGACCCGAACGCCGCGCAGACTGTTCTGCATCCGTTTGCCGGAGATGGGAGCTGCGCGCGGTTGCGAACCTGAATCGAATGCTCGATACTCTCGCGACGACCTTTTGTAAACGGGACCCATGGCCGAACCAGTACTGATTGAAGTCTGCGTCGACTCGGTGGCGTCGGCAGTGGCCGCGCAGCAGGGCGGGGCGACCCGGATCGAGTTGTGCAGCGATTTGATTGAGGGAGGAATCACTCCCAGCGCCGGCCTGATCGGCGCGGTCCGTGCCCGTGTCTCCATCGGCCTGCAGGTCATCATTCGCCCCCGTGGCGGGGACTTCTGCTATACCGACGACGAAGTCGAGATCATGCGCCGCGACATCGCCGTCGCCAAGGAACTGGGCGCCGACGGCGTAGTTCTCGGCATCCTCGATGTCGACGGCCATGTCGATGTCCGCTGTACCCGCCAACTGGTCGAGTTGGCGCGCCCGCTCAACGTCACCTTCCATCGCGCCTTCGACATGTCTGCCGACCTGTTCCAATCTCTCGAAGACGTTTGCGCCACCGGCGTGGACCGGCTCCTTACCTCAGGCGCCGAGCAAAAATGTCTGCAAGGCGCCGAAACCATCGCCCGGCTCGCCAAGTCGGCACGCGGCCGCATCGCTATCATGGCAGGCGGTGGCATCGGTGACTACGATTCTGCTGCCATCATCGAGCGCACCGGGGTCCGCGAAATTCATGTGGGATTAAGTACTCCGGTCCCCAGTCCGATGCGCCACCACAACCCACGACTGTCAATGGGCAAGGTCCAGGGACGCGAATACGAGCGCGCGCAGGTGCTCGAAGAGGATGTGCGCAATCTGCAAAGCGCCATCTTGCTGGCCAAGATTTAGCCAGTGGCAAGCAGCCTTCTCCCATGAAAGTGAACGTATAACCGAATATTGGCGCCTACGAGAACGAGCTAGGCGATCTGCCATACGCTGTCGAGGACCGTACCGTCCACCCATTTGACGATGGCGACCGGGCGGTCGCCGAGTCTGGGCCGCTGGGGCTTGCCGCCGCAGATGCGCTCTACCTCTTTCTTTATCTCCTGCAGCGGGCGGATGGGGAGCTTTGATCCTTTGACCGCATCCATCAGATCCGGGCGGAGCGGGTTGATGGCGATGCCGCGTTCGGTCACGACCACATCGATCAATTCGCCGGGCCCGCAGAGCGTGGTCACGTGATCGACGATCACCGGAATGCGATCGCGAAACGAAGGCACGGCCAGGATGGTGCACTTTGCCGCCAGGCAGTTCTGCCAGCCGCCGATGCCGTGCAGCAGGCGTCCGTCAGAGTGGGTGACAACGTTGGCATTAAAGTTCGCATCGACCTCGGTCGCGCCCAGCACGACGGCATCGACCAGGGATGCGAAGTTCCCTTTCCCATGGTAGCTGTACGAAGTGAATGGAGAAGTCGCTACGTGGCGCGGGTTGCTCGCGATAGAACGCACGCCGTCCAGATCGAAGGTCTGCCCGTCGAGGATGTAGTCGGTAAGGCCCTCTTCCAGCAGTTCGACCAGATACTTGGTCGAGCCGCCGCGAACGAATCGCGCCTTCACGCCCGATTCTTTCATCATCTGCTTGAGGTAGCCGACGAACGCCAGGGCAATTCCGCCAGAGCCAGCCTGAAAGGAGAAGCCGTCGCGCATGATGCCGGCGTCGCGCAGGAAACGCGCGACGAATTCGGCGATGCGCAGGCGATCGGGTGAGCGCGTGATCTGCGTTGTTCCGGAGACGATCTTCGCGGGATCGCCGATGGAATCGACTTCGACGGCATAGTCGACGTTGTTGCCTTGAATCTGCCAGGGAACGCAGGGGAAAGGAACCAGGTTGTCGGTGACGGCGATGACATGATCGGCGTAGGTGGAATCCGCCAGGGCAAAACCCAGAGAGCCGCAGGCGGACTTGCCATGCGAGCCGTCACAGTTGCCGAAAAAGTCGGCGGTCGGCGCGGCGATCACGGCAACATCAATGTGGACTTCGCCGTCCTGAATCGCCTGCCAGCGCCCGCCGTGAGAGCGCAGGACGCCGATGCCACGCATGTTTCCTTGCGTGCAGTAATCGCCCAACGGTCCATTCATGCTGCCTTCGATATGGTCGATGACACCCGAGGCCATCAGTTCGATTGCGCCCCGCTGCGAGGGGAACGACGCGCTGGGAAACCACGTGAGATTCTTGACGCCAATCCTGGAAGCCGCTTCCAGCGCCATCAGCGCGACGCGGTCGCCATCCCGCAAATGATGATGAGAAGAAATGACCATGCCATCGCGCAAGCCGCATTTGCGCAGCGCGGTCTCAAGGTCGGCCACGCGCTTATCACCGCTCTCCGGATAATCGGCCGCACTCCGGATGGGCGGGGCAGCTTTGCATCCGCGAGGCTGATACTTGCCCACACCCAGGTAGGGAACCTGCGCCCGACCATTCACCATCTCCGGAACTTTGCGCCCGGCTTGGTTGAGGACTAGCTCCGTCTTTTCGAGAATGGCCATGACAGCTCCCATCCAAAGTTGCTCGGGACGTTTTACGCCAGCCCCATCGCCTGCGCCCGCGCCATCAACTTCAGAGCGCGCTGTACGACTGGAGCGTCGATCATCTTCGATCCCAGGCTTACCACGCCCAGGCCCTTCTGTTGGGCCTCGTGGAACGCGGCGACAATTTTCTGCGCCTTCTCAATCTCCGCCGGGGTGGGAGCGAAAGCCTGGTGGATCACCGTAATCTGCAGCGGGTGCACGCATCCCATACCTTCAAATCCCAGGGCGCGCGAGTTCAAGGCCCACGTCCGCAATCCGTCCATGTCGCCGACATCGCCAAAAACCGAATCGATGGCCTGCACGCCGGCCGCGTGGGCGGCATTGACCATGCGTTGCCGCGCAAAGAGCGACTCGGCGCCACTTCGCGTCTTCACCACTCCCAGGTCCGCCGTGTAGTCTTCCAATCCAATGGTCAGTGCTGCGATTTCTGCGCTGGCCGTCGCAATCTCGTAGGCCTTTTCGATTCCTTGTGCCGACTCAAGAATCGGCATCAGCCAGATCGGGCGGGTAATGCCGTAATTCGCCTTGATCTCCGCGATCTTCTGACTGGCGTCGATCACCTGGCACGAGCTCTCGACCTTGGGCAGGAGAATCAGGTCGGGAGATTCGGGGATGATCTCCTCCAGGTCTTCGAGTCCCAGGGGAAGCTGATTGATCCGCACCATGCGCTCGCATTGCAGAAAGTCAACCCCGCGCAGAGCGTTACGCACCAGCAAGCGCGCTGCATCTTTTTCGGCGGGATGAACCGAATCTTCGAGATCAAGAATCACGCCGTCGGCTCCGTGCAGCGCGGCATTGATGAAATACTTGGGTTCGCTGCCCGGCACATAAAGCCGTGACCGGCGCATGCGATCACACGCCGAAGGCTCAGGCAGCGGAAGCCTGTCGGGTAGTACACGCGTGCCTTCGCCCAGTCCGGCGCGCCGGGCCGCGGCTTCGATACGCGCCGCAATCACGAACGGCAGTGCGCCCTCATCGTGGATGGTCACCTGCGCGTGCCGCACGCCGAGAGCCTCAATCACTTCTTCGGTCTGCCGTTGGATGGCCTCGCCATAGTAAGGTTTGACGCGGGATTCCAGTTCAATGTCAACGCCGCCGCGCTCGCGGGGTTCAATTCGTACGTGCACATCCGAGCGAATTTCCGTGCCCCAGTGGCCCGCCTCGCCCGTGTGTCTCTCCTGCGTTTGGACCGCGAGAGTCATCAGCGTCCCTCAATCCCTAATCAATGCGCTTGAATGCCATGGTCGACGCCAGAACTTCAGGGGTTGGCTCCGAGCGCTCCCATTGCTCAAGTTTTGCCAGAACTGCATCTGTCATCTGGGTGGTGCTTGCCGCGCCCTGTCGGATGGCCTTGGCACCGCCCGGGATGCGCATCATGTCATACGTGCGTACCTTGCCTTCCTTCACCACGGCGGCAATGGCGTCGCGAAGGAGCATCGCCTTCTCGGTCTCGCCTACGTGCCGCAACAACATCACGGCCGAGAGGAACATGGCGATCGGATTGACGATGGGCGGATCCAGTTCCGCATACTTGGGCGCCGACCCATGTGTGGGCTCGAACACCGCCACTTCGTCCCCGATGTTGCCCGAGGCCGCAAAGCCCAGGCCGCCGATTAAACCGGCGAAAGCGTCGGAGATCACATCGCCAAACAGGTTCGACGCGATAATCACCCCATAGTCTTCAGGATTCTTGGTCAACCACATGGTCTGCGCGTCGATGTTGGTCGACTGCAATCCGATCGGCGCATACTCTTTCGCCATGGCCTTGGCTTCATCTTCCATCATTCCGGAAGTTTCGCGCAACACGTTCGGCTTCTCACAGATCGTCACCGACAGGTAACCGTACTTCCTGGCCCACTCGAATGCCGCTCGGCAAATCTTGCGCGCCGCTGCCCGAGTAATGATGCGCACGGACACGGCCAGGTCCGGCCCAGGAACTGCGGTAAACGGTTTAAACTTGGGATGCGTAGCCAGCGCCGCACGTACCTGCTCCGGCGGGTTGGTCCACTCCACTCCCGCGTAAAGGCCCTCGGTGTTCTGCCGGAAGACGACTACATCCACGAATGGCTCCTCGAATCCTCCACCGGGTTTCTTGCGAATGAAATTCAACGGATTGCCCGGAAACGAGAGGCAAGGCCGGATGCAAGTGTCGAGATGGAAGCGCTGGCGCATGGTCACAATCGGGCTGAAGTAGGAATATCCTTTGCCCTTGAGTTCAGGTTTGAGCTCGGCCTCCGCCTCCTTCTTGGGCTTGGATGTGATCGCGCCAAACAACCCGAGCTTATGCCTGGCCAACAGTTCGACCGTGCGCTCGGGCAGGGCGTTGCCTTCCTTGCACCAGCAGTCCCAGCCGATGTCGGCGTGAATGTATTCGGCATCAAAACCAACCGCCTGCAGAAGCCGCAAAGCTTCTGGCAGAACATGGTTGCCGATTCCGTCTCCGGGCATTGTGACTACTGTATATTTCGCCATAAGGTCCTCCTCAGGTTTGTTTCCTATGACAGGCCCAACCTCTTCGCCACCAGATTCTCGGCACCCCCGGCAATCACCAGAGATTGCGGTACACTGCCCAGCGGCGGGAAGATAAATCTCTCGCCGCGCCATGTGATTGTGCTGGAGGTGAAATCAATATCGACGTCCTCACCGGGGATGATCGTTTTTTCCTTTGCCGCGATCTGCCCGGCGAACTGCTCCCGCAGCTTTTTGGCGAACTCGGGAACCTCTACACATAGAAATCCGTTGTTGTAGGCGTTCCGCAGATAGGTCTGCGAAAAGCTGGCCGCAATCACCAGCGGAATGCCTTTCGCCTTAAGGCAAGTCACCGCTTGCTCACGGCTTGATCCTGTTCCGAAGTTGAAGCCGCCGACGATCACGTCGCCGGCGCGCGTGCGTGTTGCAAACTGCGGGTCGTAGTTTTCCATCACGACTCGGGCCATCATCGCCGCCGTCATGTCGTCGCGGTAGGTGTAATCCTTGCCGTAGATTGCATCCGTGTTCAGATTGTCCTGCGGCAGGAAGACGAGCCGGCCTTTCACGCGCTCCGGAAAGCCGGGAAGAATTTCGACTTTCTCGGAAGGTCCTTTCCCGTTCCCGTGGAATTCGGTGAACCGTCGGGTGAGCGTAACTTCCGAAAACCGATGCGGTCCGGCGATGTATCCGGCGACCGCCGATGCCGCAACCACTTCCGGACTGGCGAGATAACATTGAGCATCGCGCGATCCCATGCGGCCTTTGAAGTTGCGGTTGGTGGCGGAGATTCCGACCTCGCCTTTTTCCAGCAGTCCCACGCCCAGCCCAATGCACGGCCCGCACCCCGGCGGTAGCGGGCGCGCACCGGCTTCGAGCAAGGTCTGCCAGATGCCTCGCCTCTCGGCTTCCTGCTGCACCCACGCGCTGGCCGCTCCCAGATAAAACTTCACACCGGGCGCAACTTTCTTTCCCTGGAACACGCGGGCGGCAGTTTCCAGATCCTCCACCCTCGAATTCACACAAGAAATCAGGTAAGCCTTCTGAATCGCGATCTTGCAGTTTTCGACAGCGGCGACAGATTGCATTGCCTGCACGGTGTCGGGCCCGGAAACATGTGGTGTGACCTCTCCGAGATCGAGCGTGATCTGCGCCGCGTAAGCCGCATCAGCGTCAGGGCGCGGTGGGTTTGCAGCCCAGCCGTCAATATCCTGCTCGGTGAAGCGCGCAATGCCTTGCTCCTTCAAACGCCGGTGCACGCCGCGCAGATATTCAATCGTGTGCTCATCCACCGGGAACCATCCCACCAGCGGCCCCCACTCGGTGCTCATGTTCGAGATGGAGAAGCGTGCATCCATCGATAAGGTAGCCACGCCCGGCCCCGTGAACTCGATCGCAGCGTTGAGCGCTTCGTCGTGGTCGTAGAGCCCGCACAGGCTGATGATCACGTCTTTCCCGCTCACGCCTTCGCGCAGCCTGCCCTCTAGCACAACTTGGATGGACCGTGGAATCTGCCACCAGAATTCGCCGGTGGCCCACACCGCAGCGGCATCGGTACGCACGACGGGGGTTCCGACGGCACCCAGCGCCCCGTACATATTCGAGTGGGAGTCAGAAGCCACGACAAACGATCCCGGAACAACGTAGCCGCGTTCCACCATAATCTGGTGTCCGATGCCCGAACCCGCGGGATAGAAATCAATACCGTGCTCATTGGCAAACGCTTCAATCGAGCGGTATTTTTTCAGGTTTGCTTCATCCTGATTCTGGATGTCGTGATCGAGCGCGAACACGAGTTGTTGGGAATTGCAAATCTTTCTCGCCCCAATCGCTTTGAACTTGCTCATCACTGCCGACGTGTTGTCGTGCGTCATCACATGGAACGGCCGGATGGATACAAAATCGCCCGCTCGGAGGGGCCGCTTCGGCCCCTCGGTCAAGTGGGCTTGCGCAATCTTTTCAACGATGTTCTGAGCCATGGTGAACTCCACGACGAATTGGCGGGCGTCGGTCGCCTGCGAATTGGGTCTACGCGTGTAAAGGCTTCCCGCGTTTCTTGCCGCTGGCGCGAGATCTCGCTTGGCTTCTGGTCTTCGCCTTGGCGGTCTTTCTCTGGATGTCGGCAGTCATCAGCGCCATCAGCTTGCTTACCGAATCACTTCGTTCCAGATTCCAAACCGCTTCTTTCACTTTCTTCCGCGCCTGGATCGAAAGCACGCCCTCGGCGAGCGCAGCGAACTTCTCTTCCAATTCCTGGTCGGTCAGCGGATTCCGCGGATCGCCTTTAGGAAAATCAAGCTGATTGCTGAGCACTCGTCCGTCAGTAGTTGTGATATTCACGATCACTCTTTGCAATGCGGGAAACACTTTTTCAATCTCTGGATCCGCCACCACCTCCACCTTTTTCAGTTGTGCCCGAATCTTCTCGTCCATGATTTTTTCCATGGTGAACTGCGCCGGCGTGACCTGGCGCTCCACCAGCGCCGCCGCAATCACGTAGGGCAGCGAGTGGTCCGCGGTCTCTTTGGTGCGCGGATCGTACTTGCTGGGATCGGACAGAATGTCGGCGGCCCGCGCCAGCGACCGAATCTGGATCTTCTCCACCTGCTCCGGATGCAGGTCATTCGTCTTGACCAGATCGAGCACAGCCGAGATCGGCGTGTGGGTCAGAGCTTCGGTAGGAAATGCCTTCATGCCACATTGGGTGATGCGCCACGACTCGCCGAGCCCATCGGTAAGAAGATTCAGCTTCCACTCAGGTCCGAAAACATGCGTCAGACCTTCCTTGCCATCCACGACATGCTCGGGTCCGGAATAGCCTTTTTCCGCCAGCAGCGCTGCCAAGACGCCGCTCTGCGTGGCCAGCGGATCGACTGTGTTCTTCATCATGGTCAGCTTGCCGGCGGTGACCGCCCCCAGCGTGCAATGTCGGCTGGCGGAAATTCCGATGGCGTGCTGAATCTGTTCCCACGAAAGATGCAGCGCACGTCCCGCGACGATGGGCGAAACGAATGCGGTCAGTGTGGCGTGATGCCACCCACGTTCGCGGATGCCCGGAAACGCGGCCTCGCAAAATCGCATCTCGAACTCGTGGCCCAGAACCAGACCGACAATCAACTCTTTGCCGCCGCTCCGGGCCCGCTCGCAACAAGCCAGCGCCGCCGGAAAAATGTCTGAAGGGTGTGAGGGGTCCTGCTTCCAATAAATGTCGTTGTAATCCATGCAACGAATCATCAGCGCGTTGGCTAGCGCCGCGGAAACGGGGTCGATGCGCTGGCCCGTGCCAAAGATGGTAGCTTGGCCGCGCCCCGCGACTTCGCCAAGAACTTCCAGCGCGATCTTCACGTCATGCTGCTGGTAACCTCCAAGGGCGCAGCCGATCGAATCCAGCAGGAAGCGCTTGGCCTGGTAGATCGCGTCTGGCGAGAGGTCTTTATATTGCAACGCCGCCGCCCAGCGGGACATTTTGGCGGTAACGGTTTCCTTCGGCGGGACAATCGATTTCTCTGCTGACACGGGGTCTCTCCTTTCCTCCTTTACGATTTGACCCGAATGTTCTTGGGATTTTTGAATGGTAGGAACGCCATGAAATCGGCGTGATGCACAATGAAAGCTTCCGTGCTGCGCTTTACCAGGTCACCCTCGCCGGCATGCGCTGCAATGATGTGGCAAACTGCGTCCGGAACTCCGCACTCCAGCGCGAGTGCGACTCCGGTAAACGGATGGCGCAACGCCTCGCCGCGCTCACTCTGCCGGGCCTTGCCGTCAGGCCCGATTTCGTATTCCAGCAACTTGCCCACGTCGGCCAGAATCGCCCCGGCGATGACCGTATCCAAAGCAATGGGCAAGGCGCGACCCATGAACTCCTGCATGGCCCGAGCGCTGGCGCGCGCAATGTGCACGACGCAGCGCTTGTGCTCCATGAACGTGATGGGGCAATTCGGAACCAGTAGGGTGAAGGGAATCCGATTCAGGTCTTCCGGTTGGAGGGGGCTGCGATCGAGCGCTTTCACCCAGACCTGCGTAACTTGTTCGCGCAGTTCGAGATTCTCCATCCAGTCGATCTCCGGCCACAGTTGCTTAATGATGTCGATGTTGATGTCGCGCACGCTTCCGCTCCCCTCGGCAAACCACTCAGCCTATCCCGCGTAACGGTCAGGAACGACGATTAGGATCACAGGAGCATGTGATCCGAATGGCCAAGGGGTTCCGGCGAGAATGAGTCTGGTCGTTCTGCGTCGCGCGCGCTATACGGCTGCCAGCGTCCTCTCATGCGCCTGCGACACCAGACTCTCGAACTGGGTCTGGTCCAGGCAAATCGCATGCTGACCGAAGCGAGCGTCTTTTCCGACTAGGTGCCAGTAAGGCATCCAGTGGAACAGCTTGCTCTCGCCCGCTCCCTGCAACACCACCAGAAAAGGATAAAAAGTGACTTCCTCTTCCTCCTCGCCCAGCCACGACTCCAATTTGTCCGGAAGGAAGGCGTGGACTACCTTGAAGTCTCCGTCGCCCATACCCAGTTGAAAGTCGAGGGACACATGCAACTCCCTCACCCCTCCACACGTCCCACATTCCTGCGGATCCGTCCGGGAAAAATCGAAAAGGGTATCGAACAGCCTCTGCGAGATAGCAAACTTCTTATGACAATCCGTACAGTAAAAATATTGCGTCGCCACGTTTGAACCTCCTTTTTCCAGAAATCCAATGTGCGTCAGGCCAACTGAGCCGCTGTTTCAACGCAGGATTGGCCTCTGTCAGACGGACCCTTCTCAAGAAACAGCGCATTGAGTTTCGCCATCACCTCAAAGGCATCCGCCACATAAAGTACGTCTGCCTTTCCCCGTGCCCATCCGCAGTTGGGGTCGAGATTCACCGCACGGCGCTCATTGATGAACCGCCAGCCCACGACATGCGGTTCTTCGCCATGGCAGCACGTCGACAAACCCTTGGGATGCCGCGGCGTCGATCCTGTCTGCCCGACTTGATTCAAATGAGTCATGAAGCGCAGCACCGCCTGACTCTCGCCCGATTGATCGACCAGTGATTTGCTCCCGCCCAGCGATGCACCTGAGACACGAAGAAAATCTAGAATCAGCGCCTCCGCTTGATCGACATGGGGTTTTCCGTCGGTCTGTTTCTTGGTCCAGCCCGCGCCTGCAACAAACAACAAACCGGCATCGGGACGGATGGTTTGCGCGTCGCTCTTGGGTGCACGAATGCCGGTGACCACGGTTCGCCTGGCGGATTCGGGGAGCACCACCGGAATTTCCTCGATCGTGGCCCTGGCCGTTGCACCCGTCCATGTCGGATTGACCCAAGCCGCGCTACAGCCAGATTCAAGTAGAACGATCCACGGCCGCGAGTCGCGCCGAATAACTCCCTCGATGCGCTGGCGATAGTACCAGCGCGTAGCACACAGCTCGCCGTCGACGACATCCAGCGAAGTGACATGCGTATCCACGCATCCGTTCAGGCGATGCGCCACGCCCGCCAGAACGCGCATGAATCGTGAAGTCGCGGGCGCGAGAATCAGGTCTGCGGCCGCTGCCCGACAGAGCGCCTCCGCTGCCACAGCATCGCTCGCGTAACGGGGCGTGGCAAAGTCAGGTCCAGTGACCGCGAGAAGCCGCTCCGCACCGCAGCCCGCAATCGTCTCGGCCGCAGCCTCGACATTCGCGCCGATCAAGCCGATAGTCAGACGGGCTCCGGTCTGCTCCCTCAACTTCAAAGCCGCACCCAGCACTTCATACGATGCCTTGGGAAGTACGCTGCCCGCTTCCGACACATGCGCCAGAAATAAGATATCTTGTGCCATCAGAGTGTCGATCTCCTCATAGTCCCGGTACCGCGCTGCGTTTCTTATTTGCCGATCCATTCCGCAATCTCGTCCGCGATCTGATCTGCCGTCAGGTCCTTTACCACGCGAGTCTGCCGCTGTTGTTTCGGCGGGCTCGCGCTCAGGTAGTGCAGACCCGCGGCCGACAGCGGCGCGGATTTCGCCCGCTGCAGGGCTGGCATCACCGTCCGCATGTTGGCCATCCCGACCTGAGGATTGTTGCGCGGCTCCGGCAGATCACCGGTCGCCCAGCCCAATAAAGCCGGCGGACCGAGACAGGTCGACGCCTGATGACGTCCACTTTCGATTCGTTCCAGAACTTCGAACGAGCCGTCGGCTTGAACACTCAGCTTGTCGACGCCCTGGAACTGGTCGAGAATCGACAGCCGCTCTCCCACCAATTGCATCGTGGCGCCCGCGCCCCGCGAAGCCGACTCCCAACCACCGAAGACGAGCAAGCGCGAGCGATCAAGCCCAGGAATGTTCTGAATTGTCTCCGCCAAGACTGCGGCCGTGGCGTGTGCATCGGCAAAGCCGCTGGCGCTCGCATCGACCGGAACAAATTCAAAACTGACACGCTGCGCGATCGTCATCATCACTTGCTGCAGTTTAGCTTTGGGCCCAACGCTTACCAGCCACACCTTGCTGCCGGGAAATTTGGATGCCAGGTCAGCCGCCTCATAGAGGGCATGCGCCGCCCACGGATCCAGAATGGCGGGCAGCATCATTTCATTCTTGAGGGCTGGTCCGGATGGCGTCTGCACCGGCTCCAGCGTTTGCAGCGGGTCCGGCACAACGCTGCCGCATACAACAATGTGATATCCGTTTGTCATTCGAGTCCTGTCAAATCAAGAATCCGCTAGTTCAGCGTCGAGTGCAGGCCTCCGGCGCCGGCACGGAATTCGATATTTCCCTCTCCGTCGTCAGCGCCCGCCTCGCAATTCCACAGGCACGCGCCGCAGTACACACACTTCTCGCGATCAAAGGCGGGCACGCCATCTTCGCCACGAGTAATCGCCTGCCCGGAACACATTTCCACGCACAACTTGGTCTCACAGCCGCGGCAGAGCTCGGGACGCCGGAAAATCACGTGATTCGCATAACCCGGCGGAGCCTGCACGCCTCCGCCCATGAGCAGAGCATCCTGGTGCGAGATGAGCAGCTTGCCATCCATCGGAATCTGCGGCCAGCCACAGCGGTCCATGATCCGGTCGTGCAGCGCGGTGCCCTTCGCCGCGCATTCTTCCTGTATCTGCTTCAACTCGTCCCGAGAAATCCGCGATCCGTAAGCCTCTTCCAGCGAAGGCTGCTTGTGGGCCGGCGCATACGACGTGAAAGCGAAGCGCCCGCCGGTCAGGCCCGCCACCGCCATGCCGATCATCCCCGAGACGACGCCGCTCTGAAATCCGTCGCGCGAACCCGCTGCGATCTGCGATTCATGTTCAATCCAACTCTCGCGACGACGGCGCACGTAAGTCTCTTCCAGATTCTCGCGGGTGAACGCGCGCTTCTGCTCCGCCAGTTCGATGACCGCTTCCGCCAGTTGCACACCGGTGGTCCATGCTTCATCCACGCCCGATCCCGCCAGCACGTTGGTGCTGCCCGAGCCTTCGCCGATGCGGGCGTAGCCATTGCCGGCGAGGAAAGGTTCGCCATCGCGTCCTGACTCCTGCAACGACTTGGCACCCCACGACTTCAGCGTTCCACCTTCGAGATGACGCCACAAATAAGGATGAAGCAGGAAGTGCTGCAAGTATCGGTAGCCGGTGCGGACCGGACTGCGGAACCACGACGGAATAAAGATGCCGACCGAAACCAGCCGGTCAGGATGAACGTAGAGGAACCCGAAAATCTCCGGCTCAGGGAACCCGATAGTATGCAGAACCGTACCCGGTTCGAGTACGCTGTCTTCGCGGAGTTCCACCACCATCTTCATGCCCAGCGCCCACTCGCGAGAGCCGTGGCCCGCCGGCATGCCGAAGTGTTCATCGATCCTGCGCCCGACCGCTCCCACGGGACCATCGCCCACGACAGTCAGCGCCGCACGCAGATCCATGCCCGGCGTGAAATCTGCTTCCGGACGGCCTTGAAGATCAGTGCCCTGGTCGGCGAGCCTCACGCCAGCAACCGAGTTCTTTTCGAAGAGCGGCTCAGAAACAGGCATGCCCGGCCAGATTTGCACCACACCAGACGCTGCGACTTGATCGCTTACCCACTGGTTGAATTCTCCCAGCGACAACACGAGGCCACCGTGTTTCCGCATGAACGCCGGCGTAAATGGCACCTCGAACGCCTGATGCCTCAGCCCGAACAGGAATCCCAAGGAGCGAAGTATGCTATCAGCCGCCCTGAAAGCGAAAGAGCGATGACTGGCGTGAACCGGATCAAGCAGGTATACGAGCTTCTCTTTTTTGACAGCCGCCGCCATGGGAATCTGCGTGAGATCCACGCCGGGAAAGCTGCCGCGAATTCCACGCGCCCGCGTGACGGCGCCCGACACGCCGAAGCCCAGCCCGTCAGCACGCTCGCAGCAGATCACCTGTAGCGGCAGGCCAGGCGACGCTGCACTTTCCAGTCGCGCTGAGCCATCCGGATTCATCAGGCTGCGGCTCAATGTCGTGAGAAATCCGCCCATCGCCGGACCGAAGCCCACACAGGCGATGTCGACAGCCATCTGCGGCCGCTCCGTCTTTTGCATTTCGACCGAAGCGGATTTTTCTGAGGAAGATGAACTCATGCGGGGTAGTCCAGAGCTTCCGGAATCATCACCTTGGAGATCGCATCGGCCGCTCGGTCCTTCGACAACCGGCAGCCGGTAAGGCATGTAGCTAGCTTCGTCTGGAATGAAAGAAAGTCTTCGGCTCCGTTACACTTCGCGCAAGGCCCGGCTTTCCTGGGATGCGAGCCATCGTTCCCGATGATATCCAGCCCATACGAACCGATGCCCGGCATGACGTCTTCCAGGGAATCGAGCTCTTCCTGGTGAAAGCAGCCGCGGTATCCCGCTTCATCCCATGCCGGATGACGGTTGTATCCGAACACTAACTCCGCGCAGATGCGGGAGACTTCTCCGCTGGCCCGCGCCGACTGCACATGGCACAAGTCGGTCATAAAATTCTTGAGCCCCGGCAGTCCGTCCGCCACCGCGGGATCGCTGGCCCCCCGCTTCTCCAGTTCAATGACATCGAGAGTCTGGCAGCGGGCAGCCAGCAGCCAGCACAGCGCGTCTGCCAGCGGGAACGTCACGCCCTGGCGTGCGCTCTGATACAGCCTGTCGCCATCCGCATCGGTGCTGCGCTGCAAACGTTCGAGCGTCCACAACCACATTCCCATGGCGGTGGCCAGCATGCATGCGCCAGTTCCCGGACGCTCCGATGCGATCCCGCGCATCTCCTTGATCCACTCTTTGAACTGCGCCAGGAAGATTGGGTTAACCATAGTTAATGACAGCTGCCGCCGTTGCACCGCCTCTGGTCCCTCGTAGGTTGCTTCCAGTTGCGCATCCATCCACTTGTTGCCGAGAAATCCCGGGCAGTCTTCCGTGATGCCGTAGCCGCCCATCAGGCTGACGGCTTCCCGCATCATCTGCGCGCCCCAGCCCGTATTCCACAGCTTGGTCGCGGGGCAGAGCACGTCGGCCAGCGCATCCAGCAGAACGAAACGCAGCAGCGGATCAGACTCCAGTTGAGTAGGTTGGACATCACTTGCCGGCAAGCGCAGCAATTCAGCCGCTCGCTCACCAGCTTCCCGCTGCACTTTCATTCGCGCTTTGGCGCCAGTAACTCCCTGCACATTCAGCAGTCTGTCCGCTTCCCGCTCCAGCGGATCCAGTTCGTCAAACGCCCGCGCCGCAGCGAATCCCAGCGACGCGCTGGCCTCGCCAGTGGCCCAAATATCGACTAGGCGGTGCAGCGAGTCTTGCCGAGCCTGCAGCCCGAGTTCATAACGCACCGATCCTGGCGTAGCCGTTTCCGCGCCCCGGAACCGCCCTCGCTGATATCGAATGATCGGCTCAACCGCGGAAAGTAGCTTGGCCGCGGTCATGATGCCGACCGTTACCCGCGTCCGTCGGAACACGGCTTCAATGACCTCGCTGTGCTTGTAGCGGGGAACGATCACGCCATCCTTCACGTCGTAGCCACCGATAATCCGGCTGGCCGGAATGCGCAGGCTGAAAATCGGATCGCCGGTCGACGAAAGCTGATGGACCAGCTTTCGCGTCGGCGTTCCACGATCGAAAGTCCCGGGATCTCCTTCCTCCAGGATCACCATGCAGCTGCCTTTGATGCCCCCATCGCCGGAATCAACCGCCGCCGTTACAAAGTTGGCGAACGCAATGTTGGTGATGAAGCGCCCGCGTTTTTCCACCTGCAGAACCGGTTCTTCTCCTTCTTTCCATTCGGCGATGCTGATTTTCCCGTTGAGCATGCCCGTGTCCACGCCCACATACGGGATGGGTTCGGTCAGGCAAAACGCTCCGCGCCACGGTTTGCGATCTTCTCCCGCCTGCGGCGGCGCAGCCAGCTGCATGTACTTTTTCTGCTGCTCGGGCGTGCCCCGCTCATGAATCGGCGCCAACGCCAGACAGCCCGCCAAGCTGGCTGTTGCCGCCCCACCGTCGACCCACGCGAGTTCAAACGCCACCAGCGCCAGAGCCAGATTCTTGGGGCCTGCGATGAATCCACCGTGCTCGGGCTCCATGAACACGGAGGTGATGCCAGCTTTGTCGAACGCCTCCAGCAATTCGGCCTTGGCTGGCGTCCAATCATGCGAGTTGCGTCCTCCGTTTGCGACCAGCCGGGCCACCGGACCGCGGGCTACTGCTCGTGCCGACTGCACCAGCATCTGCAGGTCGTAGCGCTCCGCAAATCGCCACTGAATGTGGCGCGCTGCATCGGAGGGAAGTGTCTGCAACAGGTCCGCCTTGATGGGGGTCACAATGGAGGCCATGGCATGCTCCTTGGTTGGTGGCGTTCCGATTCTGCCGTCGCATGGCTGGGGGGTCTGTGATTTGAATCATGGGGGCCTGTGATCATGGCCCGTCGAGGCACCGGCACCTGCTTCGACCACAGACGCTTGATCATCCGAGGGCATTCAAAGCCGGGCCAGCCTTCGAGAAGAAAAACGATTCGGCAGTCCCCCGCTTTTCTGCATGATCCTTTGCATGAGCTTAGGGTATAATCCGCGGCACTCGGACGGGGGATGTGCGGATCCGATCCAAAACAGGCACAGGAAGTGAAAGGCGCCAGCGGGCTTGCGCGTGTGGTTTTATTCTCGCGCGCGTTTCGGCCGGCATCGTCTTTTCCCATGGAGGCTATATCGATGAGGCGAGTCCATCAGACTGCAAGCAGCGGGCGGCACGAACGGCGAGGCCAGTTTGGCGTTCGATGTGAGCGGGGCGCATGGCGCGCGATCTGGTTGTTCGCCGCGTTCGCGTTCCTGGCGCAGTTGGCGACGGCGCAATCCACCAGTTCGCTGAACGGCAGCGTGACTGACCCGTCTGGCGCGGCAGTTGCAGGCGCGAAGATTACTTTGACCGAGCCGGCCACGGGATCGCAGCGGGCGACCACAAGCAATGCCTCCGGGCTCTACCAGTTCCTCGATGTGCCTCCGGGGGAATATCGGCTGGAGGCGGCGGCCACTGGGTTTGCGCCGTTTGTGGTGTCGAAGGTCACGCTACTGGTCAAATTGCCCTCTACCGTACCCATTCGGTTGCAGGTTGCGGGTACCACAACTGCGGTAACGGTCGAAGGCGAAGCACCGCTCATTAACCGAACCGACGCATCGCTCGGCAACGTGGTCACGTCGGACCAAATTGATGAATTGCCGATTGCCCAACGCAACGTGGTTCAGTTGCTGAGCCTGCAGCCTGGAGTTGCGTACCTTGGAAATGAAGTAAATCCGGACACAGACACGCGCAACGGCGCCGTCAATGGCCTGCGTAGCGACCAATCCAACGTCACGCTCGACGGCATCGGGGTCAACGATCAGAACAATGGCTACGCTTTTACCAGTGTCTTGAATGTGCCGCCGGATTCAGTGCAGGAGTTCCGGGTCACCACCGCCAACTCCAATGCCGACTCCGGCTATTCCAGCGGCGCACAGGTCGCTCTGGCCACCAAGAGTGGTACCAATAGCTTTCACGGGTCCGCCTACGAGTACAACCGCAACACCGTCTTCAGCGCCAACGACCCGTTCTTGAAAGAATCGCAGCTGGCTAGTGACGAACCCAATAAGGCGCCCAAGCTCCTATACAACGTATTTGGCGTCACTGCGGGAGGGCCAATCAAGAAAAACCGCCTGTTCTTCTTCGCCAACTATGAAGGGTTCCGGCAAGCGAAGGGAAGCAGCGTATTGCGCGATGTGCCGAGCGCGGGTCTGCAACAAGGTTATCTGCAGTACTTATGCACACTCAATACGGATGGAAGCCTGAACACGCAGGCTTGTCCCGGCGGCACCGTCAACGGGCTGAGCGGTGTTCAACCGGGCTACTACGCACTTGGGCCAAGCCAGATCACAGGCATGGACCCGCTCGGAATCGGCCCCAGTGCGGGCATCCTGGGCGTCCTCAACCAATATCAGCCGTCCAACGAAAACGCTGGGGACGGCTTGAATACGTTAGGCTATCGCTTTTCGTCGAATGCTGACGCGAAGTGGAACACCTACATTCTGAAGGGCGATTGGAACCTCAACTCCAGCGGTTCGGAAACCCTTTTCGTGCGCGGACAGACGCAGAATCAAAACAATCCTGGAGACCAGGAGTTTCCCGGCCAACCCGCGAGTACGACGGGGGTGGATGATAGCAGGGGCATCACTGTCGGACTCACTTCCGTCATCAATCCGAGACTCGTCAACAATTTTCACTGGGGCTACATCCGCCAGGGAGGTCAGAACGCCGGCATCTCTTCGAATCCGGGGGTTTTCCTGAATGGGCTTTCCGATCTTGACCCTTACACTCGTTCCACCATCTACTTTGTGCCCGTCAACCAACTCACCGACAGTCTGAACTGGACCCACAACAACCACACCTTCGACTTCGGCGCAGATTTCTTTCTGATCCGCAACAACCACACCAGCTACGCCAACTCGTTCTCTGATGTTCAGACGAACGCGGTCTATCTCAACACGGGGGGAATCGCCAACACGTCCAGCCCGCTGGATCCGGCCAACAACACAAATCCTGCCACTAACAATCCGTACCCTTCCGTGGATCCCAGCTTCGGTCCCAACTACGACAGCGCGACTACGATCCTGTTAGGGATTTTCCCCGAAGGTGACGGCATTTACAATTTCGCCCGCAACGGAACTGCTCTGCCCCAAGGCCAAGCCATCAACCGCCGTTACGCTATCAACGACTACGAATTCTACGGGCAGGATGCCTGGCGGATGACGCCGCGGTTGACGCTCACCTACGGCCTGCGCTGGGTGCTCGAAGCGCCGCCTTATGAAACCAACGGATATCAGGTCGCGCCTTGCGTGGAGGCGTCCAGCGGCGGCTGCACCAATCAAAATGTGGCCGACTGGTTCAACCACTCCGCCCAGCTAGCCGCGCAGGGCATGCCGGCCAATAATGCCGGGGAGATTTCCTTCGTCCTGGGCGGGCCCAAGAATAACGGCCCCGGTCTGTGGAACTGGGACCACAAGGATTTCTCACCGCGCATTGCAGTGGCTTGGGCGCCGGATACTGGGGAAGGATGGGTCTCAAAGATTTTGGGCAAGAAAGACCAGTTTTCCGTCCGCGCCGGTTACAGCATCACCTACGACCACTTCGGCATTCCAATCGTGAACAGCTTTGACCAGCATGGCTCGTTCGGCCTCTCTACCGATCTCGGAAATCCCGCGGGTGTGGTGTCTCCCTCCAATGCTCCGCGCTTTACCTGCCTGGTTCCGGGATCGTCCGGCCAGTCCTGCTTGCCCGCTCCCTGCGCGTCTTTAAACGACCCGGGCTGCTTGTTTGGCCCCGCGCCGTCGGGCGGTTTCCCGGTTACGCCAAGCAACAGCGCTTTCGCCATCAACTGGGGACTGGACCAAACTCTGAAAACGCCGTATTCGCACGTCTTCAATTTCTCGATCCAGCGCCAAATCACGTCCCGATCATCATTACAGATTGCATATGTGGGCAGCGTGGGGAGACGTCTGCCCATGCAGGTCGATCTGGCCATGCCCATCAATCTGACAGATTCTGCCAGTGGCACGAAATATTTCAAGGCAGCTCCCATCCTTTCGAAAGCCGCTGCTGCCGGCACGGACGTGAATTCGATCCAGCCCATACCGTTCTTCGAGAATCTTTTTCCTGCCTGGGCTGGCGTCGCCACCCAAACTGCTCTGGGTCTGAACAACCAAAGCCAATCGAACCCCAGTGGCGACAATTGCGCCCCCGGTGCGTTACCAGCAAATCCCACAGCCACTCAAAATGTCTACGAGCTGTGGAATTGCTTCCCGCATAACGAAACTTTCTCGCTGTTCGAAATGGATTTGCCCGACTCCATTACCGGACTGAGCCCCGCGCTTCCCAACAGCAAACTCGGTCCGTACGCCTTCTACCACGACCAGTTCGCTTCGCTCTACGCATGGCGGAACATCGGCACCTCCGACTACAACTCGCTGCAGGTGACCTACAACGTCCGCTGGGGAGCAAATCTGCAGGGGCAGTTTAATTACACGTTTGGCAAATCGTTGGACGAAGCGTCGGCCGCGGAGCGCGTCGGTCCTTATGAGGGAACTGGCGGAACCGGCGATGACTTGAACGGCGGTGGCATTGTCATCAATTCCTACGATCCGCTGTCTCTGCGGGGCCTGTCCGATTTCAACAACAAACATCAAATCAACGCGAACCTGGTTTATCGCCTGCCTTTCGGCAAAGGCCAGAATCTGGCGGGCAACGCCGGGCCGCTACTCAACGCTTTGATTGGCGGGTGGCACGCCTCCGGCGTGTTCCGCTGGACAACTGGGTTCCCCATCACGGTCGACAACGGTTTCACTTGGGCGACGAACTGGAACATTGAGGGCGATGCCGAACCCAACGGGCCGCCACCGGTCACTTCCAATCCGAAGAATGCCATCGTGAACGGCGTTGACATCGGTCCCGACATCTTCCTACATCCAGACTTGGCCGAGGCTGCTTTCCGCCCCGAGTGGCCGGGCGAATCTGGAGTGCGCAACAACGTCATTGGTGACGGAATGTTCAACATCGATACCGGCGTGAGCAAGGACTTTTCTCTTGGCGAGGGGAGGCGTCTGGAATTCAGTTGGCAAGCGTTCAACGCCACCAACTCGGTGCGTTACGATGTGCGCGGAGATGTGGGCAATTCCGCTCAACCCTCGCTCTCCTACGACGCGTCAGAATTCGGCAAGTATCTTTCGACGCTGACCACGCCGCGCTTCATGCAGTTCGCTTTGCGCTTCGTATTCTGAGGCCGGAAGCAACACCAGGATCGTCGAACTGAAAAAGAGCCCGTCTGGACTCAGAGAATCCAGGCAGCCGCCAGACGGGTCTGCAGGCCATTCGACACCTAGGGTTGGACCAAACAATATCGACCAAACAATATTGACATTCGCAAAACCGATTGTCGTTGTATAGCCCCCACCGCGTTGCGCTCGGAGCAGGAATTCGCTGTGGGCTTCCTGCCATGCTAACGGATGTACTTTCCCCCGATCGTTTCCTCCCCCGGACTCAATAGGGATTTGACGCTACACACGTAGGTTGTGGGTTCCTGTTGTCGGACTCGTCCACTCGTTCTTGACCCGGAGAAAACGTATGATGCGCGCCCGCGTCTGCTTCCAACTTGCTTTGCTGACGGTCTCTATTTCTCTCGCTACTGGAACTCAGGCACAAACGCCCGCCGTTAAAGCGCTGGGCAGCGATACTCTCACGTTTGAAGAGGCAGGCAGCGGAACTGGAAGCGGGGCGGCATACACATCGTCCGTTGCCGCCCTCAATTTCGAGTTTTACCAGAACCAGGCGTCGATCGACATTACTGCTGCGGGCGCGCCCGAGGGCCAGCCGAACCATACCGATCCATACCCAGCCGATCCACCTGAGCTTGTCAGGAGCCAACGGGAGGCCTCGCATTTCACCCGCAAGGACCGTTGCCGGGAATCGTGAGTTACTTCCCTTCGGGCGACCCGCGCACCCGGCGGACCAATTTGCGAACCTGGTCCGGCCTGCGCTACCAGGAGGTCTATCTGGGCATCGATCTGGTGTACTACGGCAATCGGGGCCAACTGGAGTATGACTTTGTGGTTGGTTCGTCACCGAGTTCTACGGCGTGCCCGTCCCGGATAAATCAACGGTCTGGGGGCTGTCTCCCGCGTTGTCAGGTGCGGGGCTGCGATGCTCCGCACGTGGTTTTGCGGCTAATGTTTCTCTGCTGATGTTTCACTTCTTTATCGCAGGAAATGAGGTTCCGATGACCGACCGGCAGGTCCAGTTGCGGGACGAATATTCCAAGAAGTGAGAAGCAGAAGTGGTCGACGTGCTTCTTTTTTGATCGGCGAAACTGGGGTTGCGTCGCCTGAGTTAGTTTAGCTAGACAAAATCCCGGCTGCCCACTCTCGTTAGCAGCACCCATGAGCATGCAGCCGGGATGTTTTGTTTCAAATTCCAGTTCTGAGTTTATTTAGAACCGGTACTCGTAATCTCCCTCGATTCCGGCTTAGGCGTCCCAGCCTTCATCCGGTCATTGGGGTAGGGCTTGTCTCCCTTAAGACCCTTCCAGATGATCCGGTTGAATTTCTCCGAGTCGATCCGGTCTGCGTCGCTGAAGTCCATGCCCTTGGTTTGAGCTTCCCACCAGGCCGCATCATGCGTGGGTTTTGGAATGTCCGCGCGATTGACGACGAACTTGTTCAGAATCGGAAGCGTGGTGTTGAAGAGGTAGAGTGACGGAATTGCGGAATAGGTCCAGCTCGCTTGCGAGATGTTGAAGGCGTTCGTCATGGGCGGAATGCCCGAGTCGTGCACGCTCAGCGTGGGCAGGCCCAGGACTTGTTCGATCGTCCGGAGCATGCTGACCGTGGAGTAGGCATCGGAGACGACTGCACCCTGCTTCACATAAGGCCCAATGACGAAGGCAAGGCTGCGGTCGCCGCTGACGTGGTCGGCGCCGTCCTGAGGATCGTCTTCAATCACGAAGATGAGCGTGTTGTTGGCGTAGGGGCTGTGGGCGATCTTATCGGCCGTCAGTCCTACTGCGTAGTCGTCGTCGGCGATCTGAAGTTCCGGCGTGTTCACACCGAAACTGGCGCTGCCGAAGCTGCCGAAATGGTCGTGATCATAGCGCAGGAAGGTCAGATTGGGCATGTTGTTGTGCTTGACCTGCAAGTCGAACTCCCGCGCCCATTCCGCGTAGCGGAAGAAGTCCGGGTAGCTCTGATCGAAGGGCCAGAAGCAGAGATCGGATTTGTTGAGCAGCTCCTTTTTGGCCGGCCACTCAACCTGGGTCGGAGGCTTCGTGGCGCAAGGATAGGCGAGAGTGGGAGAGATTTCGCCTAACTCTTCGCGTACATCCAAAGCACCTAGATCGGTGTAGAACCCATAGTTGCGAACCGTGAGGTGAGCTTTGAGCGCGGCATCCCAGAGATAGCCGCCGCCCTGTTCGCCGTCGGGACCGTCGGCTTCGACTTCGTTGGCGTTTCCAGGCAGCAAGTTCGGATCGGGCGGATAGAGCGGTTGTTCCGCCTGGCGAGCAGCGACGCCGGTCACGGCAACGTTAATGTTGCGCGCCGTGCCTTCGCTGTCGTACTGGCACCCGCCTTTTCCATAGTTGATCTTCACGCACTTTTCGTTGATATCGAGAGCGCGTGCCGCGAGCGACCACTGCCAGCCGTCCATGCTGACCATCGAGCTGTCGTCGAAGTTGTCGAAGGTGACAAAGTTGTTGGCAAAGTTGTGGAAGTTGGGAGTGACGCTGGCCGGGAATTGCGTATAAGCCGGATCCGCGTTGGCCCCGTTGGTCAGGTCGCCGAGAATCTGATCGAAGGTGCGATTCTCTTTGACGATGTAGATGACGTGTTGAATGTGCTCACGCAGGAACGTCATGGTCGCGATGTCGTTCGCGCTCAACTGGAAGTTGAAGCCGTTGTTCTGCGCGACTTGACCAGTCAACCCAGCCAGCTGAACGGCGTTGGGAACGGGCAGCGTCAGGAAACCCGAGGACTCGTTCTGCCAGGCATACTGGTTGGCACCGCCATCCTGCGAGAATGCGGTTTGACACCCCGAGCCGAAGCCGAAGGGACTGCCGGAAGGACTTTCAAAGATGTTCCGGCAGTTCGCCGGATTCGGAGCTTCTACGCTCTTGCCGTTCACCACATAGAGAGTGGAGCCATCCGGACTGATGCTCACGGAATTGGGATACCAGCCAGTCGGGATGAGCCCGAGAACCACGGGCGTCTTTCCCGTGAGGCTGATGACGGCCACCGCGTTGGTGCCGCCGTCGGTAACGTAGGCAGTGCTCTCATCGGGCGAAAGCGCAACGCTGTTGGGATTGGCGCCTTTGGGCACATATTTCCCGTAGCCCAAAACATCTGCCGGAGCGCTGGCGTTGACTTCGCTCTGCACTTTGTTGGTCGCGGTGTTAATGACGATCAACTCGTCGGAGTTGGCGGCCACGACGAATAACTTGGTTTGAGCCGCGTTGAGAACCATGCGTTCCGGGTTGCCCGCGACCGGAATCCGGTTGGTGAGGGTCAGAAGGCCGTTGGCAAAACTCAGCACATCGATCTCGCGGTCGCGAACGCTGGAGACGTAAACAGTGTTGCCCGCGACTGCGACTCCATAGGGGAACTCCCCACCAGGCACGCCGGTTTGGGCAAGGTTAATCAAGCCGGGACGGAGATCATACTCCTGTAGAACCACGCCGTGAACCAGGTCCACCGAGGTGACGGAGTCCGTTTCGTGGTTGGCCACGAAAAGCGTATTGCCGTCGGCGGTGATGCCGAGGATCGCCGCCGTCGGGCCGGTTTCGGTCTCAAGGTTCATCACGTCGCCGGAGTGACCGAGGCTGATCGGTGTGCCCAGCTCCGCCCACGCACCGTTTTGCAGCGTGAAAGTGTGCACATTGTCGTCGGCTCCGCCGCCAACGTAGAATGCGGAACCGTTCGGGGCCCACACGATGCCATCGAAGGTTGTGTCAAAATCCAACAGCTGTACCACTTGCGTTTGCACCGGCGTACCGGGCGTGGAGATGTCATAAACGAAGACGAACTCACCGGAATCCGCCCCTGGAAAGCTGCCACTGGAGTCTTCGTTCAGGTTGTAGCCGCTGGTCAGGATCAGCAAAGTCTTGCCGTCCGGGCTGATGGTTGTGGTTTCGGCGCCATCCGGCGTAAAGGTTGGAACGTCCTGCAAAGAAGTGGTTAAAGGTACAAACACCGATCCAGGAGCTGCACTCGGTGTGATGGTTGCCCCCGTCGGTAGAGTTTGAGCAGAGGCGAGACTCGTCACGGCCAAAACGGCCGCCAAGCCAGCTCCGCTAAGCAAATTTCGTATCGTCATACGCTGATCCTCCAGGATCGTTCGGTTGAGGGTTCGAGACCAAACTCTTGTACGTCTGAAAAGAATCGCAAGGGTGGATGACAGCGGACGATATACCGCTTATGTTACGGGCAGATTATGGAATTGTTAAAAGTAACGCACATCCCGTCGATCTACAGGACGTAGATTTGTGCCTGCTCGGGCCTGCTTGACTCCTAGCAGCAGCCCATCTTCACGTTGCCACCGTCAGTCAGCGGAGGGCCGAAGGCCTCGGTCGGTGCGGGAGCGCCGTTCACCACCGCGATCCAGCGTCGCACCGCACTGAATACGACCAGGACCACGCCCACGATAAAGATGGTCATCAAGACTGAATCCATGTAGCCGGTAAACACTTGGCCGGGCTGGCGGGTCAGTGGCCAGAAAATATTCTTGATCGACAGCACTCCTGCGGTAAGCGTAGTGACGCCTACAAAGCACATCGGAACCGCCGTGATCCAGGCATATTTCTGCTTGCCCATATTGATGAGGAAGGTAGTCGTGACCGCCAGCGCGATCGTCGCCAGCAACTGGTTTCCGGTTCCGAACAACGGCCAGATCGTGGAAATACTTCCCGTGTAGATCAGGTATCCCCAACCCAGAACAACGAAGAAGCTGGTCATCAAATTTCCGGGAAGCCAGGCGCTATTGCCGAAGGGCTTGTACACGTTGCCCATGAGTTCCTGTAGAACGTAGCGAGCACATCGGGTTCCCGCGTCCACGGTAGTCAGGATGAACAGGGCTTCAAACATGATGGCGTAGTGATACCAGTAGCCCATCAGACGATCCATCCCCGGCATGCCGCGGAAAATCTGCGCCATGCCGATTGCCAGCGAGACCGCGCCTCCCGTCCGCCCTGCCAGTTTTTCCCCGACTTCGCGAGAGAACATATCCAGATTGACTGTCGTCAGACCCAGATGGCTGAAGACCTGTGGCGTGGTGTTGATGGCAAAGTAGTCGCCCGGATATAGCGAGCAGGCCGCAATCAGGGCCAGCACTCCGACCAGCGATTCCGCTGCCATGGCGCCGTATCCGATGAAGCGCGCGTCGGTCTCCTTATCCAGCATCTTGGGCGTAGTGCCGGAGGCCACCAGCGAATGGAAGCCCGAGATCGCGCCGCAGGCGATGGTCACGAAGAGAAACGGGAACAGACTTCCTTTGATGATCGGTCCACCGCCATGAACGAACTGGGTGAAGTTCGGAAACCGAATCTTAGGACGAACTACGAAGACGCCGGCTATCAGGACGGCAATCGTGCCCAGCTTCACGTAAGTCGAGAGGTAATCGCGCGGTTCCAACACCAGCCAGACAGGAAGAACGGATGCGATCAGGCCGTAGATCGCCATGAGGATCGTGATCTGATGGGGCGTGAACGTGAGCGCTCCGGCAAATCTGCTCTGCGCCACCCAGTGTCCGCCGATCACTCCACCGATTAAGCAGACGACGCCAAAGATGCTGGGCCCAGTGACGGTTATTTTTCCGGGATGCATTTTGAACATCCACAATCCCATGATCATGGCGATGGGGATGGTCATGCCAATGGTGAAAATGCCCCACGGGCTGTTCGAGAGCGCATTGACCACTACGATGCCGAGGCCGGCCAGCGTCACCAGAAGAATAAACAGCACGGCGACCATGGCCACGAAGCCGGCAAACGGAGAGATTTCGGTGCGGGCGATATCCGCCAGCGAGCGGCCGCGATGACGCACCGAAGCCACCAGTACGGTGAAGTCCTGAACGCACCCGGCCAACACGGCGCCGACCAGCAGCCAGAGAAAGCCCGGGGCAAATCCGAACTGTGCTGCCAGAGTCGGCCCCACCAGCGGCCCCGCTCCGGCGATGGCCGCAAAGTGATGTCCGAACAGCACCCAACGCGGCGAAGCTACATAGTTGTGCCCGTCGGCGTAAGTATGTCCGAGTCGTGCGGCGATCGTCCAGCGCCAGCGCTTTGGCCGCGATGAACGCGCTGTAGTAGCGGTAGGCCAGCGCATACACGCACAGAGCACCCAACAGGATTGGGAAGGTGTTCATGAATCGCTCACCGCATGGCGCCCGATTTTAGCACCTCACCGACACGACAGCGCATGGATTGGTATTCGGAATCATCTCAACGCTCGAAGATGATAACGCCCAGGGGACGTGCCAGCCACACGAGAAGGTGTGATCTCCGTCACGGAACAAGAGCAGTCCGCGACCGAACATGGGAAGTCGCGGAGCAATTACGGGTCGTTTTTGCCACGTCCCGATCCGGCTCTGCGCGAACAAGCCGTCCATTCCTGCGGTCGAGGCAGAGTTGTGCACTTCCCGAAGCCGGCCAAGCTACGTCGTTTTTCGCAGATTGTTTTCTTTCTGCTGTTCCTCTTCCTGCTGGTGCGCACCGAGTTCCGAGGAACGTTCCGGGGAACGTTGACGGCCTCGGGAAGCGAGATCCGGCTTCCTTATCCCGTCGGAGTCTTCTTCCAGATTGATCCGCTGGTCGCCTTGTCGAATGCGCTCGGCAGTCATGCGCTCTATCGCGGGCTGCTGTGGAGTCTCATCATTCTGATTCCAACGATGTTTTTTGGGCGCTTCTTCTGCGGATGGATCTGTCCTCTGGGATCGGTGCATCACTTCTTCAGCAGCCTCAAGTCAGAACGCAAACGCGGCAAACAACTGATTGAATCGAACCGCTACAAGCGCTGGCAGACCACGAAATATTACCTGCTGATTGTGGTGCTGGTTGCGGCTGTCCTGGGCACGGGCATTGTGGGATGGCTGGACCCGTTCTCTTTGCTGGTGCGCTCGACGGGCCTGTCGATTTTGCCGGCAATCGGCTATGGGTTGCGGGCGTTTCTCAGCGTGCTCGACCACAGCCGATTCGCAGCCGTTCAGACCGCGGGCGTCATCCTGCACTTCATCCTCGGAGCCCTGCTGCTCGGCTTCAAACAGCCGTATTTCCGGCACGGTGTGTGGCTGGGCATCATCTTCATCTTTCTGGTTGCATTGAATTTCCGCATCACCCGGTTCTGGTGTCGCGCGCTTTGTCCGTTGGGCGCGCTGTTGGGTATTGTGTCGCGCTGGTCGGTGCTCGGGCTGGTGAAGCATCCGGAGCACTGCAACGATTGCAATCGCTGCTTGCTGCGCTGCCAGGGCGGCGATGACCCGGTCGGCGGCGTCCCCTGGCATCAACCCGAATGCCATCTGTGCATGAATTGTGTGGATGAGTGTCCGGAGCATGGACTGCAGTTCAAGTTCTTTCCGCAAGAGAAAGTGGCGGGCGCAAACTTGCAGCGCCGCAAAGTCCTCACCGGACTGGCCGCGGGTGCTGCGCTTGTGCCGCTGGCGCGCAGCACGCCCGGATTTGCCGCCGAGCGGCACGAACGGTTGCTCCGGCCGCCCGGAGCCCTCGACGAGGAATATTTTCTGTCACGCTGCATTCGTTGTGGGGAATGCATGAAGGTCTGTCCCAACAACGCATTGCATCCCACCTTGACCGAGGCTGGGCTGGAGGGTCTTTGGACGCCGATACTGGTGCCGCGCATTGGATACTGCGAGACCAGTTGCGTGCTGTGCTCGCAGGTTTGCCCCACCGGCGCCATCTGGGAGATCACGGCAAAAGAAAAAGGATGGTCGGTCGACCTGGCGAGCGCGGCAAAACCGATCCGGCTGGGCACCGCATTCTACGATCGCGGCCGGTGCCTGCCTTGGGCCATGGCCACGGATTGCATTGTCTGCGAAGAATGGTGTCCGACATCTCCCAAGGCCGTCTATCTTCGTCCGGCGGAAGTCATTGACGCGGCGGGCAACGTGAAGCAAGTTAAGCAGCCGTATCTCGATCCTGCCCGCTGCGTCGGTTGCGGCGCCTGCGAGCATGCCTGCCCGGTGCAGGATCGGCCAGCGGTGTATGTCACCAGCGTCGGCGAAAGCCGCTCCCACACCAATCAGATTCTGCTGAACCGAAGGAAGGATCAGTGAGGGAGGATTACTCATGATAGTGGAGATTACGAAGACCCACGTCCTGCTCGTGAGCACGCTCTGCGTAGTGATGTTTGCCGCTGCCGCCTGTAGCCGGCCGGCTCGAGTTCAAGTCTCGCCGTTCCCGGCGTCCAACGAAGTTGTCGGCTGGGCGAAAAACGGGGACATTCGCACCTTCTCGGCCACGGAGCTTTGGAATTACATCGACGGAGATGCGGAGCGGTACGTGAAGGCCGGCGTGCAGACGACCTCTACTGCCGACTACAACTTCCAGAACCAGTTCGACGCGGTGGTTGATGTTTACACCATGAGCAGTGCGGCTGGAGCTCGAACCATTCTTGAGTCGGAGCAGGGGAGCGGGGCGAAATCCGTGCAGATTGGCGACCGCGCGCGGCTCTATGCGGGAAGCCTGGTTTTCTGCAAAGGATCGCATCTGGTACGGATCGTTGCCTACAAACAGTCTCCGGAGGTGGCGACGGCTCTGCAGGATCTGGGCCGTGAGATCGAGCGGCATCTTGCAGAGTAATGAGGGTGAATGAGCAGCAGGGTTTTTATCGGATCACTCCGGGCGGAGGTCGTTGACGGTATTCGTTTCAGGTCAATCAAATTAGAGATCAACTTCGAGATCATTCTTGCGGAGACATTATGGAAACTGATCATGCCGTGTTAAGCCGTCGTGAAGCGTTAATCAAGTTGCTGCGAGTTGCAGGCGCGGGCGCCGGGACCGCCGGGTTGGGTCTCTGGCTGAGCGAACACAGCTGGCGTCCGGAAACCGCGTTGGCCATGACGGCCAAGCGCAATCACACGGTAGCGGCCGACGCCAACCTGCCGGAAATGGCAATTATTCAGGGAGACGATCCTGCACAGCTGGCGCGGCACGCAGTCGATGAACTGGGCGGAATGCGCCGCTTCATCGCCCGCGGCGACGTCGTTCTGGTCAAGCCCAACATCGGCTGGGATCGCACGCCCGAACAGGCGGCCAACACCAATCCCGACGTGGTCGCCGAGATTGTCCGCCAATCCCTGAACGCGGGAGCGAAGAAGGTCGTCGTGACCGACGTGAGCTGCAACGACGCGCGCCGCTGTTTCCAGCGCTCCGGCATCGCGGAGGCCGCGCAGCGCGCAGGGGCCGACGTCATCCTTCCTGATCCTTCCCGATTCAAAGAAGTGGACTTGCAAGGCGAAGTTCTGCACGCCTGGCCGGTTCTCGATGTCTTTCTGAATGTCGACAAGGTCATCAATATCCCGATCGCCAAGCACCACGGCCTCACCGGCACAACTCTGGGCATGAAGAATTGGTATGGCATGCTGGGCGGGCCGCGCAACCAATTGCACCAGAAGATTCACGAGAGCCTGGTAGACCTGGCCGACTTTGTGCGGCCGTCCTTGACCATCGTCGATTGCTATCGGATCCTTCTGCGCAACGGTCCCACCGGAGGCAATCTGGAAGACGTGCTGCTGAAAAAGACTCTGGTCGCCAGTACGGATCCCGTGGCGTTGGATGCCTATGTGGCCAAGGCCTACTGGAATCTGGAGGTCGACTCGCTGCCTTACTTGAAGCTGGCGGCCAAGCGTGGACTCGGCACCTACGAGTTCGAAAAGGTTCGCACCCGAGTCAAGAAGCTGTCTTGACCGCGAGAACTTTCTTCAGCGCTTTGCGGCATGTTACGGAGTGACCAGCGCTGCATTGGCTTCGTCCAGGTAACGAGACAATAGCGCACTTAGGTCGCTGTGTCGCGTAGTGAGCATACCCACGTGATCTCCGGGCGTTGTCTCCAGCGCGAACTCCTGGATCAAGTCTGCCCACACGGCAGTGGGGTTGTGCGGGAAATAGGTGGCGATCTCGGCTCTTACGAACTTGACCTTCCCGCGGTAGAACCGGGGACAATATCCTCGCGACGCCGCGTAATCCGCGTCCTTCATTCTTTGCGCGACACCGGCGATCGAGGCGCTCTGCAGGTATCGTTGAATCTTGTCACCGATTTCAGGACTCTGCGATCGTTTTCTGCTCAGAGCTAATCCGATCCCGTTCTGCATGCGGCGTTTCGCTTGCCGAAAAGTTAAGAGCGTGCTCTGTACTAGGGACAGATATTTCTTATCAGGGTACGTATCCAGCAACGTCAGCAGCGCAATAGTTTCTCCTGCGGCAGACAGGCGTTGGGCCATTTCCAGCGTTACCAGTCCTCCCAGCGAATAGCCGATGAGAGAGTATGGTCCGTGGGGTTGCAACTGCTGAATCGCGTCAAGATAGAACTGCGCCCGCTCTTCGATCGAGGCGAGGGGTTCGTCGATCCCGTCGATCCCGCGGGCCTGCATACCGTAAATCGGCCGCCGAGAGCCTATTTTTCCCACGAGTTCGACCAGACCGAGCACATCGCCACCCAGGCCATGCGTGATGAACACGGGCGGATTCTCGCTTCCAGCTTTGAGCAGCAGGAGCGGTCGAATCCGGGGAGGTGTGGTCTCCTCCAGCAACCCAGCCAAGGTCTCGATCGTGGGCGCGGCGCAGATCGTCACCGCGGGAAAATCGCGGCCCAACTCGTCTGCGATCTCAGCAAACAATTGGGTAACCGACGAAGAAGTGCCTCCCAGATCAAAGAAGTTGTCGGTCACGCGGATGGAGGTCCGCTGCAGCACACGTTGCCAGATCGGAAGGAGCACCTCCCTCGTTGAGTAGGTCGGTTTATGGTTCACGCTGCACATGATTCACGCTGCACATTATTTACCCTGCACACGGGCCGCTGCATATGGATGGGCTCGAATCGAAGGCTCGTTGCACCAGAGAAATTAAGTCTGCGAAATTGATCCTGACAGAATGGCCGGACTCATTCTTGCTGCCGTACTCGACGAAGATAATCAGTAAGGGCAGCGGCGAGGTTTTCGAACCCAGAAGTGACCATGTCCAGATGGTCCCCAGGCACGGTCGTGACCTCAAATTCGTCCGCCATCTTGCCCCAGATTGCAGCCGGATTGTCGGGAAAATAAGAGTTGGACTGGGCTTTCACGAAGCTTATCTTTCCTCGATAGAACCGGGGCCGATAGCGCCCGTAGGCCACATAGGCGCTGTCGCGAACGCGCAAAGTCGTCCGCGCGTAGGACAGCGGGGATGTTTCTGGAGGAAGCTGGTTGCGCTTCCGGTCTCCATCCAGGCGCAACCGTCGTTCTAGGCCTTGCGTGAAGTACGAAATTGCGTCTCCGGGCGGTCGATGCGACATTTCGGTGAAATGGCGAAGCGTGCGACGTACCATAAGCCGCAGTCGCGGGCCCGGTGAAAGATATCGTGGATGCGGGTACGCATCCACCAACGCCAGCAGCGCCACTTCCTTCCCGGCCTCGGCAAGGCGCTGTGCCATTTCCAGAGTGATCAGTCCGCCGAACGAGTAGCCAATGAGTATATATGGGCCGACGGGTTGGAGTTCGCAGACCGCTTCGAGATACAACGCGGCCATATCTTCAATGCGTTCAAATGGCTCTTCCAATCCATCCAGGCCTTTGGCCTGAAATCCATAAATCGCGTTCGCGGTGCGCATGTGTTTGGCCAGTCCCTGGAATCTCGCGCGGCCATCCAGGCCATGCGCAATGAAAATGGGAGTTTTCTCGACTCCAGATTTCAGCTTCACGAGAGGCGGAAAGGCCGGAAGAGTCGGCTGCTCTAACAGCGCGGCCAGGGCTGCGATTGTCGGCGCATGGGTGATGATAGCGCTCGGCAGTTGACGGTTGAAAACTCGAGCGATTTCGGCAAAGATTCGGTCGGCGAGCGCTCCGTTGCCGCCGAGATCAACGAACTCATCTTCGGGACCGATGTTGGTGCGTCCCAGCACGCGCTGCCAAATCTCAGTCAGGGCCTCGACAGTCTCGGCGCACGACATTTGTAATACCAGATTGGGCAAGGTTTTGTCCGTTAGGAATGCGCGAACGCCCAGTAGAGCTCTCGAGCCTTGGTGTAGAGCGGGCCAAAGGGAAGCGAACGGTCGCCAATCCGCGTGACCGGGACTACCTTGGAGTAGTTTCCCGTCGAGAAAATCTCGTCCGCGTTTTCGAAATCTGGATAGGTGAGAGTTTTTTCAATCACCGTCACTCCCGCCTGGCGCAATAAACCGATAACTCTCTGCCGCGTGATGCCGGCCAGAAAAGTTCCATTCGCAATGGGCGTGAACACCACGCCATCCTTCGCCATGAAAACGTTGGAGGTCGCAAGTTCGGCGACGTTGCCCAGCATATCGCACACGATGGCATTGTCGAATCCGCGCTCCTGCGCCTCGAACAGAGCCCGCGAATTGTTGGGATAAAGGCATCCCGCCTTGGCGTCGACGGGCATGGTCTCGATGGTCGGCCGCCGAAAAGGAGACAGCGTGAGCGAGAAGCCTTTGGGCGGCCGCATAGGCGCTTCGTAGACGGAAAGGCACCACCGGGTCGACTCGGGGTCGTGATTCTGCACCCACCGTCCTTCTTGTTCCCCCCAATACATCGGCCGAATATAAAGCGCGGCATCTTTGTCGAAGCGGGCGATCCCCTCCCGCGCCAGCCGCACCCACTCTTCTGTCGCGACCACCGGTTTCAGAAACAGTTTTCGGGCCGAATCGTTCACCCGCGCACAATGGAGTTCCAGATCGGGGGTCACGCCCTCAAAGTAACGGGCTCCATCGAACACGATCGAACAAAGCCACGCCGCATGGGTTCGCGGACCCATGATGGGCACGTTGCCCTCATGCCACTCACCTTCGAAATAAGTCCAAGTCTTGGACCAGCCCGTGCCAAGCGCCATTCAAGCCCCCGCGTCTTGATCGTACGTACCGGGTTTTGTGCAGTCAATAACACCTGCGGGCCATACGCGGGAGTGTCACTTCGCGCGCGGCGTATAGCCGAAAACGGCCTTCAGCTCGAGAAATTCTGCCAGTCCGGCCTCGCCCCACTCCCGCCCGTTGCCGGATTGTTTGTACCCTCCGAAGCAGCCGCCGAAGTCGACCCTCGCATTGTTGATATGAACGTTGCCCGAGCGAATCCGCCGGGCGACGCGGCGGGCGCGTTCCATGTCCCCGGAACTCACAAACCCGGACAAACCGTAAAGCGTGTCATTCGCGATTCGCACCGCGTCCTCTTCGTCCTCGTAGGGGATCATGCAGAGCACCGGACCAAAGATCTCTTCGCGGGCGATGGTCATGTCGTTGCGAACATCGGCGAATACGGTCGGCCGTATGAAGTAACCTGCGCTCATCTCTTCAGGACGATCCGGACCACCGGCAATCACCCGCGCGCCTTCCGCAATGCCCACATGAATCAGGCGCTGCACCTTGTCGAACTGCGCCTGGCTCGCGAGTGGACCAACGTGAGTGGCGTCTGAAAGCGGATCGCCGACCTTCGTGGCTTCGGCGGTTTTCTTCGCCACCGCCATCGCTTGCGTCATCTTGGAGCGGGGAACTAGCATCCGCGTGGGCGCGTTGCAGGATTGTCCGCTGTTGCGAAAGCAGGCTTGCGCTCCCTCTTTGACGGCCGTTTCGAGATCGGCGTCGTCCAGAATAATGTGGGCGGATTTCCCGCCGAGTTCCTGCGTAACCCGCTTCACGGTAGGAGCCGCTGCCAGGGCCACGGCCACCCCGGCCCGCGTCGATCCAGTGAACGAGACCATCGCCACATCAGGATGCGCCGCGATCGCGGCTCCGACCGTCGGCCCATCGCCATTTGCCAGATTGAACACACCCGGCGGAACCCTCGCCTCATCGACGATCTGTGCAAACAAGTACGCGGACAGCGGCGCCATCTCGCTCGGCTTGAGCACCACGGTGCAGCCCGCCGCGAGCGCGGGCGCGACCTTGGCGGCAATCTGATTCATCGGCCAGTTCCACGGGGTGATCAGGCCACAGACTCCAATCGGCTCTTTTCGCATGAGCGTCGAGCCCTTGAGCTCTTCGAACTGAAAATGTTCGAGCACCCGGACGATCTCCAGCAGATGTCCCAACCCGGCCGCGGCCTGCGCCGAGCGAGCCAGCGACAGGGGACATCCCATTTCCAGCGAGATGGTCTGCGCCATCTCTTCAGACTTAGCCTTGTAGACCTCAATAACTCGCTGCAACAGTGCCAGCCGTTCCTGCACGGTAGTTTGTGAGTAAGACTCGAACGCTCCCTTGGCCGCAGTTACAGCTTTGTCGACGTCTGCCGCGTTTCCCAGCGAGATGGTAGCGATGGGCTCTTCATTCGCCGGGTTGATGACTTCCCAGTCCCGGCCTTCGGTCGGATTCACCCACTTCCCATCGATATAAAACTGACGGCAGTCCCGCATGTTTCGTCTCCAATCGGCGCTCAGTTGAGTGTAAAACGGTCTTCCTGTTTCATGTTACCGCGGGTTGCCCGGAACGTCGGCAGACGCACCAAGCCAGATGATCGCGAAGTCGAGGCGTGTTACCGTGAACGAGAGAACCTTAATTTTGGCAACCAGCCCGAATCCAGAATCGATTTTCAAATCGCCGCTTGTAATCTTCTCCGTTCTCGGCGCAATCTCCATCGCAATTTGGTGGGGGCCTCTGGCGTCTCTGTTCGCCTTGGCATTGCGCGACGAACAGTACACCCACATCCTGCTCATCCTGCCCATGAGTACGGCCTTGATCTTCATGGGGTGGGAACCGCCCGCAGGCCGGTCTGGATTGGACGCGACCGCCGGTTCCACGGCGCTAGCAATCGCGCTGCTGGCGAGGGCGGCCGACGTGCGACTTTCGCTGAACATCCTGGCGCTGGTCGCGTGGTGGATGGGAGCATTCATTTTCTCCTTTGGCACTCGATCATTCCGGCGTGCGCTGTTTCCCCTTTGTTTCCTGCTCGGGATGGTTCCACTTCCCCAGTTCGCTCTAGACCCGCTGGTCAGCCTGCTCCAGCAAGGCTCGACGACATCGGCTCACTGGTTTTTCGCCGCCGCCGGCCTTCCAGTCGAGCAGACGGGAACGCTGCTGCACCTTCCAGGATTAAGTCTTGAGGTCGCCCCCGAGTGCAGCAGCATCCGGTCCAGCATGGTGCTGCTGGTCACCACCATGTTTCTGGCGCAGCTATTGCTGGTTTCTCCCTGGCGAAAGACGGTTGTCGTGGCGGCGGCAATCCCGCTTTCCGTGCTCAAAAATGGGTTGCGGATATTTGCGCTGGGAACGTTGGCAATCAAGGTCGATCCTGGGTTCCTGACCGGCAGATTCCATCGCCAAGGTGGAATCATCTTCTTCTTGATCGCGCTGATCGGGATCTTCCTATTGCTTTGGATCTTGCGTCGCGGTGAAAACCAGAACCCCCAAGCCCCGGAGGATGGTTCGCAGAAGGCAGGATCGACTGGTTGAACCAAGTCTTTGCTGTTTGCGACCCTATCGATTGGCCATGCCAAATGTCACCGCAGCCCCCGAGGCTCCGATGTTCAGCATGGAAACGGCTCGCTCCAGCTTGTGATGCCCGGTCATATGAAAGAAGTAGCTGAGCCCGACTACTCCCATCGTCTCCCCGGCAAAGTTCATCGCCAGCCCGGCTGAGCTGTGACCAAACACTCCGACTACAGGATTGATTTCATGGCCGCCCGATCGCAGATTGTCGCGGGTCACAACGAAATCGGCGGCGCTGAACGCGGCAGAAGTTGCAAATAGCAAGCTGTTCTCACGGTCCCAGAATCGATGATCGCCCGGCGCTTCCGGCATCGTTGAGGCCTGCGTCGGCCTGATCACGATCACGGGCGGCTCCATCGAGCGGGGCGGAAGCAGCGCCAGCGACACTTGTTGCGCCATTCCCGGGCGGCAGAGTCCAACCACCGCCAGCAGGATGGCCGTCCTCGTCTTTGACCTCAGAATTGAGGGAATCCAGTTCATGGACATAACCTTAGTGAGGCCTCGACTTGGCCACTGGTACTAGTACTACCGCAGCCGGGGTCGGGCGAGAATGGCCCTTAGGTGCTACTAAGGCATTTAGAATGATTACTTTGGAACGTTGGAGGTTACGGAAGTAACTCAATGCCGGGGCAGGAGTTGAAGCTAAGTTGTTTGATTCGCGCGCTTTAGGAAAGCTGAGGTTCCCGAGGCCGGTTCAGTGCCCAAGGCTGGGATGAGTTGAATTGTCGCGCGAGGCATCGTCCGCGCATCGAGAAAGAGAAAATCAGGCAGCAAAAATGTGGAAGGGGACGATGCAGGCTTTAGTCGACGCCCAAACCGAGGGCGTCGCACTTTCACCTGCATCCGCCCCATTCCAGCGTTATGGGACCGCAACCTGCACCGGGGTGGACAGGCTACTCTCGATTCCACTCGAGTTGACCGAAGTAGCGGCGTAATAGTAAGTGGTGCCCGCGGTCACCGTGCTGTCGGTATAGGCCGTGTTGTTGTCCAGGGCGGGATTGATCTTGGAATAGGATCCGGTCGAACTCGAACTGCGATAAACGTTATAGCCAACCGCCGCCGAACTCGGATTCCAGGAAAGACCAACCGTGTACGCGGTCTGCGTGCCGACACCCGTAAGGGGTTCTGTTGCCGGCGAATTTGAAGCTGTGCTTGAAAATAAGAGAGACCCCGACAGAGTTCCGCTACTTTGCGGCGTGAAGGCGACGTTGAAAGACATGCTCTGTCCCGACGCGATCGTCACGGGGAACGAAGCCCCGGTCAAGACAAACTGGGAACTACTGCTCGAAGGGGAAGAGACCGTCACACTCGCGCCCGTTGCGCTGACCGTGATCGGCAAAGTGTCGGTCGTTCCCACCGGAACGGTGCTGTAATTCAACGATGCTGGAGAGATGGATAATTGGCCCATCCCGCTTGTGGTTCCGGTACCGGTGAGGGGTACGCACAGTCCCGGACCCGAAACCAGCATACTGCCCCCGGCCAGGCCCGCCGATTGCGGAGCGTAGTTGACGCTCAGAGCCAGGCTCTGCCCGCGGCTTAGAGTCACAGGGAATGTGGGTCCGCTGATCGAGAACCCGGCACCTGTAATCTGTATGCCAGAGATCGTAATGTTCCAGGTGCGCGCGTTCGTCAGAATGAGGGGCAGGCTGGAGGTGCCTCCCAACGGCACTTGGCCAAACGACAGACTCGACGGCTTCACCGTCACAGCCTCGCTGTCTACGCCGGTGCCGCCCGCCTGAACCGACAGACTGGAGTTGGTTGCGGTGCTCAGGAACTTGATGAGTCCGGGAGTCCAGCCCGTTGTCGCGGGAGTGAAGCTTATACTCACCTCCACACTCTGACCCGCAGGCACGACCAGCGGCAGAGTGAGATTGGGGGTGGCGAATGCAGCGTCGCTGATGCTAACCTCCGAAACTGTTACATTGGACTGCCCGCCGTTGGTCAATGTGACCATCAAAGTCTCGGTCTGCCCGACGTCGACATTACCGAACCGAAGCAGCGAGGGTGAGCGTGCCAGTTCTGGAACGGTGGAGAAGGCATGGAGCGCTCCTGAGCAGAAAACCAGGAGCATGCCGGTGATTAGAAAATGGAGGTAGAAGACGGAGAGAGGCCGGATGATGGACTGGGGGAGTCTCATGCCGCTCAGTTTGAAGGATGCGATGCCCGGAGGCTAGATTCCAGGAGGCCATCCGGCCAGGCTCGTTGGGCCAGGGGTTTCCCACGAAAAGCAAACGATATTCCGAGGTCTGAGGGCACGTTTCGGCATGGTCGAAAAGAAGCGATCGGTTGGTCCTTGGGCCCGCTGCAGGATGAACCTTCGGAACCTTTCGTAAAGGCGTAGCTGTAAGGCAGACTAACATCGTCGCCAGAAGTAGGCGGCAACACAACTCATATGGGCTACCTCCCCGCTCGTTTGAATGCGCTGCTCGTCTTGCTTGCCCTCGCCACACTGGTGGGCTGCCAGGGTTTCAGTTCCGGCAAATCGGACATCGTCCAGAACCCGGGCGTTTTGTCTGCCTCACCGTCGAGCGTCACCTTCGGCAACGTGCAGATTGCGACCACTCAGACCCAGTCTGTTGCCTTGGCCAATACGGGAGGATCGAGTCTTACCGTTTCCCAGCTGACCGTGACCGGCGCGGGTTTCAGCACGAACGGGCTAGTTCTGCCCATGACCTTGGCCGCTGGACAAGGCATCACCTTTAGCGTTGTCTTTGGCCCCCAGGCCGCCGGCGCCGTGACCGGCAATCTGGCTTTTGCCAATGATGCCTCCAGCACTCCGCTGAATATCGCCCTGACCGGGACCGGTGTATCAGGTGGAGGAGGTGGTGGAGGCATTACCGAGAGCCCGACCAGCTTCAATTTCGGCACTGTGCAGGACGGCACCAGTCAGAGCCAGAACGAGACCATAACGAACGCGGGCAACCAGTCCTTTACCATCTCTCAAGCCACTTTTTCGGTAACCGGTTACAGCTACACCGGCCTGACTCTGCCCCTGACGCTGGCGCCCAATCAGAGCGCCACATTTGCCGTGGTGTTCAAGCCGACGACCGCGGGAGCCGACAACGGAACCCTTTCGCTCACCATTAGCGGATCGGCCACCACGATCGATCTCTCGCTTTCCGGAATCGGAGTGCCACCAGCTACGCTGAGTCCAACTCCGGCGAGCCAGACCTTTACCAGCATCCAGGTTGGGCAGTCACAAGCGCAAACCGAGACCGTGCAGAACACCGGTGGCGAGAATGCCACCATCCCGCAAGTGACAGTCGCAGGCACCGGCTTCAGCATCTCCGGCATCACCACTCCGGTGACTTTGACTCCAGGCCAGAGCACTTCATTCAGCGTGACCTTCGCGCCGAAATCCGCGGGCAGCGCCAGTGGAAGTGTGACGATTACTTCGGACGCCTCAAATCCCTCGCTGAGCATAGCGCTGAGCGGCACTGCGGTTACCGCCGGAACATTGACCGGAACCCCAACCAGCTTCAGCTTTGGAAATGTGCAGGACGGAACCAGCCAGAGCCAGACGGAAACGTTGAAGAACACGGGCGGCGAAAATCTGACGATTTCGCAGGCGACGATATCGGGTGCGGGATTCAGCTACACCGGCCTGACTCTGCCGCTGACGTTGACGCCGAACCAGAGCACCACGTTTGCCGTCGTGTTCGCGCCGACGACCGCAGGCGCGGTCAGCGGCAATCTTGCGCTGACTGTGGGTGGGTCGACCGCGCTCAGTCTTGCGCTCTCTGGAACAGGAGTGACGCCGGCCACGCTGACTGCAAGTCCCACAAGCTTCACATTCACCAACATCACGGTGGGACAGAGTTCAAGCCAAACTGAGACGGTGAAGAACACGGGCGGAGAGAATGCGACGATTTCGCAGGTCACAGTTGCGGGAACGGGCTTCAGCATCTCCGGCATCACCACTCCGGTGACTCTGACTCCGGGCCAGAGCACGTCGTTCAGCGTCACCTTCGCGCCCAAATCCGCGGGCAGCTCCAGTGGAAGTGTGACGATTACTTCGGACGCCTCAAATCCCTCGCTGAGCCTAGCGCTGAGCGGCACTGCGGCTACCGCCGGAGCATTGACCGGGAGCCCAACCAGCTTCAGTTTCGGAAACGTGCAGGACGGAACCAGCCAGAGCCAGACGGAAACGTTGAAGAACACGGGCGGCGAAAATCTGACGATTTCGCAGGCGACAATATCGGGTGCGGGATTCAGCTACACCGGCCTGACTCTGCCGCTGACGTTGACGCCGAACCAGAGCACCACGTTTGCAGTGGTGTTCGCGCCGACGACCGCAGGCGCGATCAGCGGCAATCTTGCGTTCACAGTGGGTGGGTCGACAGCGCTCACTCTCACGCTCTCTGGAACGGGAGTGACGCCGGCCACGCTGACTGCAAGTCCCACAAGCTTCACATTCACCAACGTCACGGTGGGACAGAGTTCAAGCCAAACTGAGACCGTGAAGAACACGGGCGGAGAGAATGCGACGATTTCGCAGGTCACAGTTGCGGGCACGGGCTTCAGCATCTCCGGCATCACCACACCGTTGACCTTAACTCCAGGCCAGAGCACTTCATTCAGCGTGACCTTCGCGCCCACGTCGGCGGGCAGCGCCAGCGGAAGCGTCATGATCGACTCCGACGCCACGGATCCTGCCCTGAGCGTAACTCTTAGCGGCACCGCGGTCGCGCAAACTCAAGGCACACTGAGTGTCAGTTCGGTCAACGTTGGGAGTGTGGTGGTGGGGACAAGCGGAACGCAGACCGGAACGCTGAGTGTGACCGGTGCGAATGTATCGGTAACCTCGGTGAGTTTAGGCGGCAGCAACGCTTCCGAGTTTTCGATCACCGGGCTCACGTTCCCCGTCTCGGTGACCACGACCACGCCGGTTACGTTTACGGTGAAGTTCACGCCAGGTTCAACTGGAGCTGCGTCGGCGTCGGCCTCATTCGTCAGTACCGCCGCCAACACGCCCACCGCCGGAGCACTCAGCGGTACGGGCACTCCAGCTCCCGTACATACCGTCAGCTTATCGTGGACGGCCAGCACAACCTCGGGCATCACCAGCTACAACGTCTATCGCGCCATCTACGCCTCGAACGTCTGTGGTTCCTACACGAACATCGGTACCACCGCGAGCACCGTCACCACGTTCACCGACGGTGGTCCGCTCACGGACGGCACGACTTACTGCTACGCAACCACGGCCGTGGATTCGAGTGGCGAGAGCGCATATTCCAACATCGTCCAAGCCGCGATTCCAGCTCCGTAAGCCTGACGTCGCAGAAGCGGTCTAGCGAAATGGCCGCCCTTTGACGATGCCCTGGCCCTCGCGGATGGTGACCAACTGGTCGGCGGCAAGATCTGCGTAGCTCTCGGTTGTGCCTGCCGGCCAGTGAACCTCCACGCTCGCTTTGGCGGCGTCGCCCAATCCAAAGTGCAGGCGCGGGTCGTTCGCTGAGAGAAAACTGCACTGGCTGGTGACGCATTGCGCCTGTACTTTTCCGCCGTAGCGCGTCAGCACGCGCGCGCCAATTGCGCTGCGATTGCTTTTCGTTCCTTCCAGCCGCACTTTGATCCAGTGATTGCCGGGAGGCGCGTCGTTGCGCAGCAGCGTGGGCGGCTCGTTGCGATTCATGATGAGGATGTCGAGGTCGCCATCGTTGTCGAAGTCGCCGAAGGCGCATCCCCGGCTCACGTGGCGTGACGCGATGGCCGGGCCGGCTTCATCGCCCAGTTCCACGAAGGTTCCATTGCCCTGATTGCGAAAGATGAGGCGTGGATTCTTTGCGGGATACTTGGCGTAGACTTTCTCGAGTTCCGGGGCGACGGTTCCGGCGACCGTGAAAATGTCAGGGTAGCCGTCATTGTCGAGATCGACCAGTCCCGTGCCCCAACTGGTAAAGCGGCGCTCGGCGCCCAGGCCGGCGCGAGCAGCGACGTCTTCGAATTCTCCCTTGCCGTTATTGTGGTAGAGCCCCGTAGGCTGATTCACGAAGTGCGTCTTCACGATGTCGATGTGGCCGTCGAGATCGTAATCGCCAATGCCAATTCCCATGCCCGCCATCGGCTGCCCCTCGGTACTGAGGGCGATGCCGCGCAGCAGCGCCTCCTCGCGAAACGTGCCGTCGTGATTATTCATCAGGAGCAGGCTGGGCGTGGCATCGCAGGCGACCAGGATGTCTTGCCAGCCGTCCTCGTCCGCGTCAAATCCAACCGCGGTAAATCCGTACGATCCGCGCAGCGCAGCGATGCCCGACTCCTTGGAGACGTCGGTAAACGTTCCATCCCCGTTGTTGCGATAGAGAGAGTGGTAGGGCATGGGAAGGCCGCCCGGGCCGCAGTTGGTGGCAACGCCCTCAAAGTTGCAGTTGGGAATTTGCAAGGAAGGCTTGGGAGCGGTCGCCAAGTCGATCTCCACGTAGTCGGAGACGAACAGGTCGAGAAATCCGTCGCGGTTGTAATCGACAAACGTGCAGCCCGAACCAAAACGATTGTTGCGCGGGTCGTGCAGGCCGGCCTTGTCGGTGACATCCGTGAATGTGCCGTCGCCGTTATTGCGGTAGAGCCGGTTCTGCCCGTAATACGTCAGGAAAAGATCTTCAAAGCCGTCGTTGTTGTAATCGCCAACGCACACGCCCTGAGCCCAGCCCGCGTCAATCAAGCCCGCCTTGGCGGTTACGTCTGTGAACGTGCCGTCGCGGTTGTTGTGGTAAAGGCGATTGCTGGCGCCCGGCGGAATGCCTTCCAGGCGGCGTCCGCCGAGGATGAAGGCGTCCATCCAGCCGTCATTGTCGTAGTCGAAGAATGCGCAGCCGGCTCCATTGACTTCGACGATGTAAATGTTGCGAGTGGAATCACCGTAGAAAATGGTCTGCGTGAGGCCGGCACTCGCGCTGACGTCGACGAAGCGGGAGAACGGGACAGTTTTCGTGGCGTTAACAGCCGCGCGCAGCCCCGCCGGAACCAGCACGGGCGCCAGCACCGCCGGCAAGGTCTGTAGCAGGCGGCGCCGTGTCCAGTGACCGGACTTCGGATTCTTCATCGCGACTTCATCCCCTGAGGTTCCGATTGGATTGCCCTCTCGTCAGTGCTGCCCTTGGGCGGCGTTCAGATCTTTACGAAGCTGCAAGGCCTCGGAGTTGGCCGGTTCGAGCTTAAGGGCAGTGGCCACGGCTTCCTGCGCATCGGAAAAGCGGGACTCCATGCCGAGCGTCGCCGCCAGGCTGATCCAGGCTTGGGTGTAACCCGGAGCAGCCTGTACCGCCAGCCGGAAATGCTCCTCGGCACCGGCAGTGTCTCCATCTTTGGAATCGAGATACCCCAGCTGATTTTGAGCCTGAGCGAACGCGGCATCGACCTTAATCACGCGCTCCAACACTGTGCGCTCGGCTGCTGTATCGCCCGTGGCGTCGAGAGCGAGCGCCAGCCTGAACGCGATCGGAAGATCGTCGGGGGTCGCATCCGAGGCCTCGCGATAGAGCGCGGCGGCTTTCTGCAAGTTGCCGGCGGCTTGTTCTTTCGCCGCCTCCGCCGATTTGGACGCTGCCAGCGTGCGGTTGATCTTCGCCTGATTCAGCTGCTGATACAGCTTGAGTTCATCCTGCGCCCGATCGGTCTCTCCCAGGGCGCGTAAAACCGTAGCCAATTTGAAATGGACTTGAGGCTCGGTGGCTCCGAGCGTGATCGCTTTTTCCAGATGCTCTTTCGCGGCAGGGAACTCCTTGAGTTCGGCGAGCACCAATCCCAGATTGTAATGCGCGTTGTAGTGATTGGGATCGAGTGCGACTGACTCTTCCAAATGCCGCCGGGCAGCAGGGAATTGCCCGCCTTGATATTCAAGGATGCCGCTGAGATACAGGAAATCAGAATCATGCGGGTAGGCCGCGAGCAGTTTGCGGGCCAGCGGTTGCGCTGTGGTGAAGTCGCCATTGAGCACGAGAACCTGCAAATAAAGCCTCTGCGCCTCGAGATTCCCAGGATGAAGGCGGACCGATTTTGCGGCCAGATTCACTGCGTTCTCGTAGTGCACCTGATTGACGTAGACCTTGACCAAGGCCGCAGTCAGCGCTAACGACGACGGATTCCGTTTCATCGCCTGGGTCAGAACCTCTTCCGCCTGGTCGAGCATCCGGCTCTCGCCATAAGCCAGAGCAAGATCGACCGTCAGGGTTTCGTTGCGAGGAGCATCTTTCAGCAGTTCGATCGCGGAAACACGGTCGCCATGCGCCATCAAGAACTTGCTCATTCCGTCCAGTGCTTCGGGCGAGCGGGGATCGAGGTGTAACGCTGCCTCCCATTCCGTCAGAGCTTCTTGGGGCTGATGCGCGTCCTCCATTGCGTGCGCCAGAAGGATGTGCCATTCGAGCTTTTCGGGCATCAGATAAATGGATTGCCCAAGGGGTTTGATAGCGTCCTCAGCATGTCCGGAAGCGAAGAGGGTGAGGCCAACGAGATAATAGAGTTTGGCGTTTCCCGGCTCTAATTTGAGAGCGCTCTGAAACGCTTCGAGCGCGCAGGGATATTGCTTGCGGTCGCCGAACCAGTCTCCGACTTCGACGTACGTGTCGGCGTCGGGCTGCGCGTGAAGTTTGGCCTCGAGTGCCGGCGACGCGGTGCAGGCATGTGCGCACGGAATTGCGGCCAGGATGGCCGCCAGAACTACAACCGCCTTCGCCAATGTCGGACGCATTGATGTGGCAATGATCGCCTCTGCGAACCCCGCCAGATAACGACTTCCCGCGAGTTGAGCATAATTGAGCAACCGGGAGGCCCGCAAGCGAATCTCAAAAGCAAACGGGCCTTCAGCAAAAAGAGAAGTGGAATTGCCACAGGAATATCGCTAGTCTTGAACCCCAGCATGCTGAGTTATTTTTTGCTTTTGTGTGTTGCGCTGATGCCAGCTTCTCTTGCCGCTGAGCAAAAGCAGCCGCCGCCACGCGTCGAGTACGTAGGTGACCCGGTGTGCCGTTCCTGCCATCAAGAAAAGGCCAAAACATATTTTCAAACCGCGCATCACTTCGCGTCCAGTTGGCCCAGCCCGCACACCATGAAAGGCAGCTTCACTCCCGATTCCAATCTGTTGAAGACGGCCAACCCATTTCTCACATACGAGATGACCCAGACTGAACAGGGTTATTTTCAGACTGCCGTGGCGACGATTTCCCCCACCAAGAAGACCTCGCGCACCGAGCGTATCGATGTGGTGACCGGTTCAGGGCGCAAGGGACAAACTTATTTATTCTGGAAAGGGGATCAGCTGTTTCAACTGCCCGTGACTTACTGGACGGAAACCGACAGTTGGGTGAACAGTCCGAGTTTTCCCGATGGATCGCCGCATTTCGACAAAGACATCATCCCGCGCTGTCTGGAGTGTCACGCCAGTTACTTCGAGTGGATGCCGCCGCCGGTGAATCGCTACCGCAAAACCAGCCTGGTGCTGGGCGTCACCTGTGAGAAGTGCCACGGCCCCGGCCGCGAGCATGTTGCCCGCCATCGTTTGAAGTCTCCGCTGCCTCCCGGAACATCGGAGGCCATCGTCAACCCGGCCTCGCTCGCCCGCGACCGCCAAATCGATGTCTGCGGTTTGTGCCACGCTGGCAACGGAACGCCGATCCAGCCCTCCCTATCGTTCCTGTCCGGAGATGTGCTCGAGGACTACATTGACATTCCCCAGTACAGCCCGGAGGAAGCGGTGGACGTGCATGGCAGCCAGGTGCAGATGTTGAGGAGAAGCAAATGTTTCCAGTCGTCCGCGACCATGACCTGTTCGACTTGTCACAATGTCCACGCGCCGCAGGTCGATGCGGTCGCATTTTCTCCGCACTGTCTGACCTGCCATCAGCCGAAGCAGTGCGGGCAGTACGCGAAGCTGGGGGAGCAGATTGTGAACAAATGCATCGACTGCCACATGCCACTGCAGCAATCCCAGGTTCTCTTTTCAACTACCAATGGAAAGAAGCTCTTGCCCAAGGTCCGTAATCACCAGATCGGGATTTATGCCAGCGAGAATGTTAACTGAACCATGTTCACTAAAGTATGCTCACTGCACCATTTTGATTTTCGTGCGGGAAGCGAAACGCCGGTAATTGCGGAAGGCGATTTCGTTCAGCTCGATCTGTTTGCGATGTCTCTGCAGGCTGACCGTTGAACTCACCGGCAG
>JBKQID010000044.1:0-31515 GCA_052148475.1 Candidatus Sulfotelmatobacter sp.
CTGCCGGTGAGTTCAACGGTCAGCCTGCAGAGACATCGCAAACAGATCGAGCTGAACGAAATCGCCTTCCGCAATTACCGGCGTTTCGCTTCCCGCACGAAAATCAAAATGGTGCAGTGAGCATACTCGCTCGCATAAATCCCCGTCAGACGACATACGGCACCAACGCCGCCACGCGTCGGGAATACGCGGCATAGGGCTCGCCAAACTGCGCGCCCAGCCATTTCTCCTCCAGCCGCAGTTTGTGCCAGAGCGCTGCGAAAACAATGACGACCGCAAGCACACCGCGCCATTCGCCGCGAGCCACTGCGCACCCGGCAAAGGCCAGCAGAAGCCCGGTATAAATGGGATGGCGGACCAGGGCGTAGGGTCCACTCGTGATGAGTTCGTGATCTTCCTTCAAGGTGACGGCCTGACTCCAGTTTTTCCCGAGGTAACGACGCGCCCAAACTGAAAAGAGCATCCCGCCCGCGGTAATGACCGCACCGCTCCAGAAACACCAGATGCCAGACGGAAGAAATCGGGCGTCGAGCCAGCGCAGCCGAACCTTGGGCAGCCACAGCAGTGCCACTGCGAAAATCATCGCAACCAGGCGCACCACCCGCGACGCCATAGACTCTCGCCGCTCGGTTTCCTTCACATACTTCGACATCCCCCACCAGTAAGCCAAATAGCAGAACCACATTGCTGGGAAAAGATAGGCATAAACAAGTGGCATGAATATTCCTCGGTTATCCCTTGAACGCACAGCGCCAACACTGGAGGAGCCAACCCCGATGATAGTCCCAATTGTTCGAAAACTCAGGAAACCGGGGAACCGATAATGGCCTGTTTTGAATTTCTTCAGTTGCAATAAGGCGTGGCCTGGAGCAAATGCTGGTGAAAGATACAGCCCCTCTCGGCTGTCCGCCGGAGCGAAGTTCTGCGGAAACCGCCTAAAGGTTTTTGCAAGGTTACAAGGGTTACTTGTGACCTTATCCTTCGTTCGATACGGTCAGGCTGGGAGTGTCGCCATGTTTCGCTGCCTGCGCCCCATCGTCCTCATCCTGAGCTTCGTCGCTTCTTTTTCCTTCACTCTTTCCGCTCAAGAAACAGCCGACACCGGCTGGCGGATCTCACCGAACCGGATCAATATCCAAATGGGCGCCGATCGTCCGCTTCAGTTGCTCGACGACAACGCCCAGGAACTCCACGACGCGCAGTGGACCGTCGATAATCCCGACCTCGCTGACCTCAACGAAGAAGACGGCCTCATGACGCTGCACGCCAAGGCGGTCGGCACCGTCCGCGTCAGCGCCACCCTGAACGGCGAGATACGGGTTCGCGATATCAAGATCTGGTCCGCGGTGCGGCCAATTCCGAACGGGACAACAAACTGGGGATTGGATCCCATCGGCCGCGAAGTCGGCGACCTCCCCGCCGTTCCCACCGGAGATGGACCCAGCATCTATTCTCTGGAGCAGACCGCCAATGGCGACACCTATCTTCGCGCTGATCAAGACAACGGCATCCAGTCCTGGACCTGGCTCATGCCGGAAAAAACTCACGACGTGGAACTGATCTGCGGCGACTGGCTGGGCGGCGCGCTCATCAGCGCCACGAATGCCGCTTCCTACACCCTCTACGCCGTCGGCAAAGATGGCAAACTCCGCTGGCAGCACACTTCGACCGGCCTGCGTAAAGGCCTCGCCATCAGCACCGACCACATCGTCTATCTGCTGAACCAGTCTCCCGAAGGCACCGCTACCAGCCTGACCGCGTTCGACGAAGCCGCCGGCACGGAGGTGTTCGAACTCCCTGTGCCCGCCTCCGAGGATCGGTTCGTCAACCTCAAGCAGGACGGCGCTGCGTTCACTTGCACGGCCACCTCAGCGTCCACTCCCGCCCGCACCTTCGTCAGCCGCGTGATGGTTAACATGGACGGATTCGCCTACATCGCCTTCACTCAGAATGACCGCAAGATCGGAACCGCAAAATGTAAGCCCGGATCGGCCGTCAATCCCGCCGACATTTCCCTGACCCGCAACGAAAGTCTCATCCTCTGGCAAATCCACCAGGACGGAACTTATCGCTCCATCCTGGTTGAACACTACAAAGGCGAACAGCCGGTGATCGCTCCTATCACCACGCTTTCCCCCACCAACGCGCTCATGACCGACAACCTGAATGGCACACTGATCCCGGTCCAGTCCTCTCATCAGTCCAGCTGGGCAGGGACAACTTCCGCCGCCGATGAGTTTGTTTACCGCGTCGACGAGGAAGGCGAGGTTGCCTTCAAATATCCGCTCCCGAAATACACCGGAGCCCTGCACGATGACATGGTGATCGGGACCGATGACACGGTATTCGCCACTCGCGGCGGTCTCTTGATCGCCTTTAGCGCCCGCACGGGAAAAGACGCTTGGCGCTGGGATTCAAACTTGCCGGAAATCTCGGTTCTTGCCGCCCTTACGCACGGCCGCTGTTTGGTGCAAACCGACACTGCGGTCGTAGAGGTTGAAAGCAGCACGAAGTCGAAAGAGTTAACCAAGGGCAAGATCATGATGGACTGGCAAGGACACATGTACCGTAAGCACAACTAGCCCGAACATTGCTCAAAACAAAAAAGGCGCCGGAACCTTTCCGGCGCCATCGAGAGAAATCTCGCGAGATGCGGTCAAGCGAGAAGTACCTACCTACAAATCAAGACCTTGCAATGAGAAAGCTAGAAGCTTACTTGCTCTCCGCCACCGACGGCGAAGGGTTGGCCCCAAAATCGCCGCCGCGGCGATTGTTCACCGCCGTACGCGCTGCCCGTACCGTGGGCTGGGTCGCGGCCGCCGCTCCGTAACGCTCCAGCAGCACCGGCGCCAGGCTGTTCTCAGCTTCCTTCACAAAGATCATCTGATTTTCCGAAGCCATGTCGACGCGCACAAAATCTCCCAGCTTCACCTGCCCCGTCGCCACCAGATTGGCCAGCGGAAAAACCAGATTGCGTTCGATCGCCCGCTTCAGGTGACGCGCCCCGTACCGCGGGTCCGTGCCTTCCTTCAGCAAATACTGTTTCACCGCCGTCGTGCAGTTGAAGACGAACTGGTTCGTGCCCGCGGCCATCAGCACGCGCTGCTGCACCATCCCCAGTTCAATGTCCAGAATCTGCGCCAGATGTTCATCGCGCAGCGTCTTGAATACCACCGTCTTGTCGATGCGGTTCATGAACTCCGGCGTGAACTTACGCCGCGCCGCTTCGACCGCCGTGCGCTGAATCTTGTCGTCGAACGCCTCATCGACTTCAACGGCCTTCGGCGCGAAACCAAACCCGCCATCCACCAGGTCCGTCATTTCCGACGCGCCCAGGTTCGAGGTCAAAATGATGATGCACTGCGACAAATCCACCCTCCGGTTGTCGCCCAACGTCAGCGTCGCCTTGTCCAGAATCCCCAACAGCAGTTGCCACAGCGAATCCGACGCCTTCTCGATTTCGTCAAAAAGCAGGATCGAGAGCTTCAGCTTCTCCGTAAACCATTGATTCAAAGCTTCCTGCGTCAGCAGCGGATGAGTCTCCCGATGCCCCAAGTATCCCGGAGGCGAACCAATCAGCTTGGCAATCTCGTGCGAATGCTGGAACTCCGCGCAATCAATCTTGATGCAGGCCCTCGCGTCCCCAAACAGCGCCTCGGCCATCGCTTCAACCACCCGCGTCTTGCCCGATCCCGTCGGCCCCAGAAACAGCAGATTCCCCACCGGCCGCCCCGGCGCGTTCAGCCCCGCCAAAAACATCTGATAAATCTCAACAACCTTTTCGACGGCAGCGTCCTGCCCCACAATACGGCGGCGCAGCGCGGCATCAAATTCTCCAGCATCGTTGCTGCGGCGGTTCGGATCGAGCACAGTTGCCAGGTTTGTTCTCATAGGATCGTTCTCGTTGACCTTGCCAAGGGAATAGCAACCCGCTGGCCACGCCGCCAGCAATCTCCTCAGCGACCCTAACTTCCACACCCGCCAAGGTTTACCGCCAAACTACCCCAATACGCCCCACCCATTCCACGAACCGCACAACCCCGAAGAGAAATACTTTGCACCATCAAGGAAGGAACCTGTACCGGAACCAGTGCCCATGTGGCGACGGACGCCTCGTCCGTCCCGCGCCGGCGAAGCCCAGCGGAACCCGGCAAGAGGCCAGCCGCATCTAAACTCCCAGCTCGGAGGTTGCTCGCACCCCGCAACTCGCCCCGACCAACCGTGTTACTCCACACGTAACTAGCGACCCCCACCCCGCGCGGCTAGTATCGCAACGGGTAGGATTTCGCGGAGGAACTTTGCGCCTTTCTTCGGTTCGGATCATCACTGCAGTTTCCTGTCTCTTTTTCGCCGCCGCCGCATGGCGCATCGCGCCTAACGCTTCCTCCAGCTTCACAGCCGAAGCCCAGACCGCGAAACCCGCCGTCGCCGACCACTCTTCGCAACCGCACGTCGTCAATACCAACGTCGTCAGCGCCACCACCGCCAAGCCCGCCGACCTTCCCCAGCCCAAGGTCGCGGCCCCCGGTACCGAACTCTACACCGCTAAAAGAGGAGAAGCCATCCCCACCATCGCCCACCATTACCTGGGCAAGACATCTTACCTGACTTCATCCGAACTGGCCGACGCCATCCGCGCCGTCAATCACAAATCCGACGCCTCCAACATCCTCAAAGCCAACGAGACCATCATCATTCCCGGCATCCTCTCCGCGCCCATCACCGAGAAGACCATCCCCGTCCCCAAAGATTTCGAAGTCCGAGCCATCTACCTGACCGGATTCATGGCCGGCAGCGATCACGGCATCCGCATCATCAAGCATTGGCGTGAAGTCGGCGGCAACGCCGTGGTCTTCGATATCAAGGATTCTGACGGCAGCGTCACCATTCCCTTCGAGCACCCGCTGCTCGGCGACCACAAAGTTTACCTCCACGACGTGCCCAAGTTCGTCCGTTTCCTGCACCAGCAGAACATGCACGCCATCGCGAGAATCGCCATTTTCCGCGACGAGCGCCTGGTGGTTGCCCATCCCGAACTCGCCGTCCAGTCCCGCAAGAATAAGACCGCGTGGCGCGAAAACGGCAAGCTGGTCTGGACCGATCCCAGCCAGCCCCAGGTGCAGGACTACAACATCGCCCTGGCCAAACACGTAGCCCAGGTCGGCGCCGACGAAATCCAGTTCGACTACGTAAGATTCCCCGCCGAAGGCGACCAGAAAGACGCCCACTTCGTCTACCAAAAAGATCAACCGGAAGCCTCACCAGCAGACGCCAGCAGCGATAACGGAACATGTGGCGACGGGCGCCTCGCCCGTCCCGCGAAGGCGGAGCCGAGCGGCCCAGGCACAAGTGCCGATGCCAAACAAGCCGGAACCTCCGCGACTGCCGATGCGAAGCAAGCCGGAACCGAGGCAACCGCAACAGATGCCGCCTCAAGCACCACCGCCGATACCGACTCCGCCGCGGCCCCGAAGGGGCGACAGAATACAGCCCACGGCGCAAGCCGTGGGGTAGACGCCAAGAATGTGAACAAGTCCCGTAGGGACGATAGAAAAGCCGCCTGCACCGCCAAGCCCCGCGGCCCCCAGCGCACCGACGTCATCACCGCCTTCCTCAAAAAAGCCTACGCCGAACTCCACCCCACCGGCGTCCTGCTAAGCCTCGACGTCTTCGGCGTCATGGCCTGGCAGCGCCAGGTCGACCTCGCCCACACCGGACAAGACATCGTCGGCATGGCCCACTACTGCGACGTGCTCAGCCCCATGATCTATCCCAGCCACTTCTTCGGCATGGACAACATCGAGCACCCCGGCGACGAACCCGCCCACTTCATCGGCGAATCCATGGACCGCTTCGAACTCATCACCAAAGGCAGCGGCGTCGTCATCCGCCCCTGGCTGCAAGCCTTCCACTGGCGCACGAAAACCTATTCCCCCGAATACATAAAAATTCAGGTCGAGACCGCCAAAGCCAAAGGCGGCATCGGATTCTTATTCTGGAACGCCGCCAACGACTACTCCAAGCCCTACGCAGCCATGCCCGAAATGAAGTCGGCGAACTTCAAGGCTGGCTCAAAAGACAACCCCAAATACTTCCGCGGCGACGAACTCCCCACCGCAACCGTCCAGGCCGCCTTGGCGCCGGCAGCCCCAGCCTCACAACCATGACAGCCCGCTCCCATCGCGTCCGCAGCCAGACGCTCTCATGAGCGCGCTCCCATGAGCTTCGAGCTATGACCTACGAGGGCGAAGACGACTTCATCTCCGTATTCGGCAAACGCCAGCCCTCGCCCGAACCCTACCGCGACGAGCGCACTCCAGAGCGTACGACAGAAGAAAAACTCCGCTTCATGATCTCTGTGTTCCTCCGGTTCTTCGGCTATCCCCTGGCGTTCGTGGCCGCTCTGGTGGCTGTGCTCACCGCCCTCTCTTTTTATGGAACTTACGACCATCTCGCGCACTGGCCGCACATCGTCGCCGAAGTCAATTCTTGCGAGGTTGATCAAGCCGAGATGCCTCAGAGCGATCCCACGATAAACAAGTCTTTCTCCTACAGCTTCCGCTGTCAGGTCACCTACAGTCCCCCATCGCTCCCCCAGCACGCCGTTGCCGATATCGGTTATCAGACTTCCAACCGCGGAGAAATGTGGGTCCTGTGGTCGAACCGCATCCACCGCGGCGACCAGGTCGAGATCATCTCCAACCCGTCGCATCCCGAGCGCGCCAACTTTGCCGGCGAATTCTCCATCGCCTACGCTCCCCCATTGCACAATCTCAAGTACACCCTGTGGCTCGGCTTGATTGCATTCGTCATGCTCTTCCTGGCCCGCAAGCTCCGCCCCGTGGAAGAGCAGCGCTTCAGCGCCGCGTAAGCCCCCAAAACCAGAACCGGGCTTCAGCCCCCGAAAACCCTCTCCGCAATCCCCCTTGGCATCCCCTCCCCCACAGGTGTAAAAAGGACGCGTCTATGAGGGGGTCATGGCGCAGCGAAGCCATGGCCCTTTATTTTCGGTTTCGATTTAACTGGCGATGAGCTCGATCAAAGGCATCAGCAAGACATCTCTTTGGAGTACATGGAAAATAGTCCGTGCAGAGCTAAAAAACGCGACCATCCGCGATGTGATTGACTTCGTGGACTATGACGTCGATCCGGACAAATGGATTCGAACACTCCTGACGCAAATCTCTAGTGGCAGATACGAGCCCGCGACACCGTTTCGGTTCACGATCGGGAAATCCAACGGTTTCAGCCGCACGATGACGCAGCCCGCAATTCCGGACCTGGTCCTTTACCGAACCATAGTGGACGAAATATATCTTAAGGCCTTAAGAAGAGAACACAAGCACGTCTACTTCAAGCGGGAGCGTTTGCAAAGCGCGCAGAAGCTTGCGCAACAGCAGGCCGTCCAGCAGATTAACTGGGCAACCCAGTATCGAATGACGAGCCAGCGCAGCTTCTTCAACTGGCTAAGATTCGCGCAGTACCGGAAGTACCTCCTTCTACAGGCAACGCACCCGTACCTTGTAGTCACTGACATCACAAACTTCTTTGACAGCCTTCTACACTCACACGTAGACGAGGCAATCCGGGGCCTTCCGGTTACGCCGCGGATGATCGGCTTGCTCTTCTTTTTGCTTGAGCGTCTCTCGATCAGACAGGACTACTCGGGCTCTCATGGCATCAGCCTCCCCGTCGATGAGTTCGACTGTTCACGTACTCTGGCCCACATCACCCTCTTCAGCCACGATGATTCCAAGATCGCCCTCGTTGGGGAAGACAGCTACGTCCGCTGGATGGACGACCAAAATCTAGGAGTTTCCTCAAGAGCGGCCGGCCTAAAGGTTCTTTCGGAGGTGGGCAAGTCCCTCGCGAGGCTTCACCTCTCACCGAACTCAAAGAAGTCCCGAATCCTCACCTTGTCCGAAGCACGCCGCCATTTTCATCTCGACCTTAACGAGATGCTCGACAAAGCCGACGACGCTGCAAAGAATGCGAAAACACGCAAACAGCAGATCCGCTTCTCCAAGCAAGTAAGGCAGATATGGGCGAGAGCTCAACCACATGAGGGAAAAGGGGAATTTGATAAGGTCTTACGTCGACTCTACAAGCTAGCAGGGTTTGCTAGATTGCGATTTCTCCGACGTCGCGCCCTCGCGGACGTCCTGGCGGAGCCGCGATTGGCGGACCGTGTCTGCGACTATATGCGGTGTTCCGGAACTGCTGCCGAATACATAAATTGGGCGGGATTCGTAATGGGAGCCGAAGAACAGATCTACCCAGATGTAGACGTGGCCCTCACCGAAGGACTGCTAAGACTTGAACCCGCCAAATTCGAGGCTCGCCGAATTCGGAGTTCAGCGACTGATTTCCTAACAGGAAAGAGTAACTCCACCAAAGCAGCAGAATGTAAGGCTCTCGCACCGTTGCTCATCTTGAGGTGTGGAGATCGACGCTCGCTTCCATTACTTAGGAAGTGCTTTGACGACGAGATGTCCTTTGCTCCGGCACCGCTACTCCGAGCCGCTGCGGTGGTTTACGCAAGCTACGGGGATAAGGAGTTCGCGACGGTTCGACGATCCGCTAGTCGTTTGTTGCGCAACCATCTGGCTGACGTCGTGAAGCTTATCGAACGCATACGTAGCTATACAGACGTACCCATTCGCTACAAAGCTCGGCTAAGACCCCAATTCGACCCCGTAGCGAGAAGGCTCTACGTAGATATGAGATCACTTCTAACGGTGCGGCTACTTAAGCTATCAAGAGGTCCGAACGTCAGGAGGTGGGTCTCGGACTGGCAAGCGTCCGTTCTGGCTCAAACGGTCTCAGCTTATGACCGTGCACTCTTGAAGAAGCTGCTCTGAAGCCGCGGACAGACGGGGCGCCCTAGCAGAAAACGCTTCGTAAACCCTACCCGGATCCCGTCAATCTCCAGGCCAGCAGATTTCACTCATCACGAGCACGACCGGGAAGGGCACGACTTCCAGTCGTGCCGCTCAAGCTCCGACACAGAAACTCGGCTTTAGCCGCTGGGGCCGCGCGGATTTCCAACCACACAAAATCACGTCCCCGTCTCAAAACGATGCACCTCGGACGCCCCTTTTTACCCCTCCTGCCGCCCTCTCGGCGGGCTGCCGATATTTCGGCAGCCCGCAACCTCAACAATCCAAGCCATTTATCTATGTGCGTATTTATTTGTATGTACATTATTGTGCATAATATGTTCCCGCAGGAACATTATGTCAAAATCGCAGTTATGTTCCTGCAGGAACATTTCTGACCCAATTCCAGCCCTTCCGCGGCCCGATAACCCTGGGCCGCCTGGACGGGCGAGTCGCCCGTCCCCACACCAGCCCACTTGGCCCCGCACCGGCCCGTCCCCATTCCACCCTCGGATATAATTGTTCAGTAACGCAGCCACTTCCAAGGAGTTCGCATGGCAATCCAAAAGACCGACAAGATCTGGCACAATGGCAAGCTCATTAACTGGGACGACGCGACCATCCACGTGATGTCGCACGTCATCCACTACGGCTCTTCGGTCTTTGAAGGCGTGCGCTGCTACGACCTGCCCACTGGCCCCGCCATCTTCCGCGCCAACGAGCACATGCAGCGCCTGCTCGATTCCGCCAAGGTCTACCGCATTGACGTGGCTTTTACGCGCGAGCAACTGGTCAAGGCCATGCTCGACACCGTCAGTCACAACGGCGCGTGGCCCTGCTACGTGCGCCCCATCATTCTTCGCGGATACGGCGAGGCCGGCGTGAACCCCTTCAACTCGCCGACCGAGGTCTACATCATCAACTATCCATGGGGGAAATATTTGAGCGGCGGCGAGAGCGAGGGCTGCGACGTATGCGTCTCTTCGTGGACGCGCCTTGCGCCCAACACGCTGCCCGCCATGGCCAAGGCCGGCGCCAACTACATGAACTCGCAGCTCATCAAGATGGAAGCCATCGTCAACGGCTACGTGGAAGGCATCGCGCTTGACGCCAGCGGTTTCGTCAGCGAAGGCTCGGGCGAGAACCTGTTCCTGGTGCATCACGACAAGCTGATCACCGCGCCGCTGGGCAACTCGGTGCTGCCCGGCATCACGCGCGACTCGGTGCTGCAGATCGCCCGCGACCTGGGCATCCCCATCGTCGAGCAGATGATTCCGCGCGAGATGCTCTACATTGCCGACGAGGCCTTCTTCACCGGCACGGCCGCGGAAGTCACCTCGATTCGCTCGGTCGACAAAATCAAGGTGGGCAAGGGCGCGGTCGGCCCCATCACCAAGGCGCTGCAGAAAGAGTTCTACGCCATCGTGCGCGGCGAGAAGAGCGACCGGCACGGCTGGCTCACCCCGGTCCCAGTCTCCACTAAGGCCGACAGCAAGCAGCCAGTCGGGGTATAATTTGCACGGTTCGGATTGGCATATACATCTATGCGGAGGGGCGCGACCAGCGCCCCTTTTAATCGTTCTAGCCCGGAAAAACATAACACCCTCAAGGAGAACAAAATGTCCCAGCAACCAACTCCTGAATTTGTCCTCGGCCTGCGAGCGCTCATGCTCGACGGCTTCAAGCGTGAAGCGGAAGTCACCCGGAAAGTGATCGCAGCCATTCCGGACGCGAAGTCGGATTACAAGCCCGACCCGAAAGCGCGCACGGCCAAGGAATTGGCATGGCACCTGGCTAACAGCGACATCCAGTTTCTGGATGGAATTGCCGGCCTGAAGTTCAACATGGACACACCAGAGCACAAGCCGCAGACCACAGCCGAGGTGGTCGCATGGTATGACGAGAATGTGAAGCGCGGCGTCGCGCGCGTGGAAGCGATGTCGGCCGAGCAGTTGCTCACGCCCGTCAACTTTTTCGGCGTGTTCAATATGCCTTCGGTTTTCTATCTAACTTTCCTCAACAACCACAGCATCCATCATCGCGGCGAGCTGGCGACGTATCTGCGGCCCATGGGATCGAAGGTGCCGTCGATTTATGGCGGCAGCTACGATGAGCCGTTCCAACCACCCGTATCGGAAGAGACGGCTGCGTAGTCTCAAGCCTTGGAGCATGAATCAGAAAGCCGCCCGTGAGTGGGCGGCTTTTTATTATTTCTAGCGCGTCACGGGCCGCACGCGGGTCATGAAACACATCGTCATCTGGCGACCAACGCGGGGGCTTCGGCCGCCAGCTGCTGGATCTGGGCGATGGCAGCGGCTTTAGCGATCTCGGCCTGGGCGCCGGGCTTCTGATTCTCGGCGTGAATGAAGGTCACGTCGGTGAGTCCGATGAAACCGAGAATGTGGCGAAGATACGGCTCCTGGTAGTCGAAGCGCTCGGTGGGGGTGCTGGGCCGATAGGCGCCGCCGCGCGAGGTGATGACGTAGACCTTCTTGCCTTTCAGAACGCCTTGCGGCCCGGCGGCGGCCCACAGCACGGTCTTGCCGACGCGGACGACCTGATCGATCCAGGCTTTCAACGGCGCCGCGATGGCGAAGTTGTACATGGGCGCGCCGATGACGATGGTGTCGGCCTGAACCAGCTCGTCGACCAATGCGTCGGAGATGGCGAGCACTTGTTTCTGCGCGTCTCTCTGCTCAGGGGTCAGGCTGGCGGGATCGGAGTGGATGGCCTGCACCCATTCATCGGTGATGTGAGGCATGGCAGTCGTGGCCAGGTCGCGTTCAAGGACCGTGCCTTCGGGATGCTGGTGCTGCCAGGCTTCGACGAAGCGGCCGGTCAGCTGGCGCGACACCGAGTTGCGGCGCGCGCTGGAATCGATGCGAAGTAGTTTCATTTGAGGCCTCCCAATTCAGTTCAATTCGATGAAGCGTGGCGGCATTGGTTACAATAAATAACTATTGTCTCTTTTCATAGTAGGCACTTTGGAGTAACCTAGTGTCAGGACGATACCTATGCGGCGATCGAAGCAAGTTCCATCTCCCTGCGCGATTGGCGGACTGCTGGAACTGCTGACCCGGCCGTGGACGCTGCACATTCTGTGGTCATTGAGCACGAACGGGCCGATGCGGTTCGGGGTGCTGCGGAAAAACGTGAGCGGGATTTCGTCGCGGGTGCTGACCGAGCGGCTGCGCATGCTGGAGGACAAGGGATTCGTGTTCCGGCATTACGAGCCGACGATTCCTCCGGCGGTGACGTACGGCATCACCGAGCGCATGAAGGACATTGAGAAGGTGCTGGCACAACTGGAAGGGCTGGCGCGGAAATGGCACGCCGAGGGGAAAGAGGTTGCGGGCGGGCACGGGACTGCGCGCAACGCGATGCGTTGATTGCTGGTTGAGATTTCTTTCTTGTGCTCTTCGGGCTGTGTATTCGGGGCTAGAGTTGGACCTTGACTCCTTTCCAGAAGGCAATGCGATCCTTGATCTCAGATGCTGCCGCGGAGGGATCGCGGTAGACCCAGGCTGCGTTCTCATTCCTCATGCCATTTACGTCGAGGCTGTAGTAGTGCGCCGTGCCCTTCCAGCCGCAGACGCTGGTGTGATCGCTGGGCTTGAAGTACTGCGTGGCGATCGACTCCTGTGGAAAGTAGTGATTGCCCTCGACCACCACGGTATTGTTGCTCTCTGCTAGTACCACACCTTCCCAGATAGCTTTCGCCATATGTTTCCTCCGCTTCGTGGCCAGACCTTGCGCCTGGTGGACATGATTCCACGAACGGGTCGGAGGTTACAAGGCGCCTGGCAGGGTGGCCCAGGGCTTTTGATTTTGCTGGTATCACCAACACCGTGGGTGCCCGTCCGTCGCGCAGTTTGCGAGGGGTGGGAGCCACGAACGCATGCCCAACAGGGCTGGTGTGGAGGCGACAAAAGTTGTGTCGGCAGCATCGCTACCCGCCCTTGCCAAGAACGCAAGGACGGGGCACCCAGCGTTCTAGAACAGGAAAGGAAAAACCAGGAAAACGTGGGCCTGCCCTCACCGTTTTCGCGAACAATAGCCGTCGCTCCATTACCGACGTAATCTTAGACAGAGATTCAGTGTCCTCTATTGTGGGGAGAGACACACAACCCCGATGAATTCACGGAATACCCTCGCTTTATTTTGTCTTGTGGCAATGCTGACCGCGTCAACGATTGCTGGGAGCGCTCCGGACCAAGCCATCGTGGCCAAATTGCCGGTGACCACTGCGTCGCGGGCGGCGGCGCACGCGTTTGAGAGTGGGATGGTCGACTACGAGAATCATCGGTGGAATTTTGCGCTGAGGGATTGGAACGAGGCGATCAAACTCGATCCGAAGTTTGCCCAGGCTTACGTGTGGATCTGTTTCACGACCAACGATCCCGCGGAAGAAGCGCGCGACCGGGCGCGAGCGAAAGCGCTGATGCGGGCTGTGACGCCGGGCGAGCAGTTATTGATCCGGTGGATGGTGGGCGTGCGCGAGAACCGCTACGTGGAAGGGATCATGGCCATGAACGATATGCTGGCCATGTTTCCGCATGACAAGCGCCTGAACTTTCTGGTCGGCTACTGGCTGTTTCGCTGGCAGGACGAGTATCAGCTGTCGATGAAGTTGACGCAGCGGGCGCTGGCCGAAGATCCGAATTACGCCACCTGTTACAACCAGCTGGGATATTTGTATTCGCGGCTGGGAGATTTCGATAAGGCACTGGAGTACACGGCAAAATACATTGAGTTTCTCCCCAATGAACCGAACCCGCATGATTCCTATGGGGAAATGCTGCGCTTCGCGGGGCGATATCCGGAGGCGTTGGAGCAATACCGGATCGCGCTGAAGATGGATCCGACATTTTATATTTCGCAAAAGGAACTGGGCGAGACTTATTCGCTGATGGGCGATGAGGCGGAGGCGCGCAAGGAATATGAGAAGGCAATTCACGAGGCTCCCAGCAATGGGGCGAAAGCGGAATATCTGCAGAAGCAGGCGTTGACGTATGTGCGCGAGAAGAAGTATGCGGAGGCGGATGTCGCGTATCTGAATGCCGCGGCCAAGGCGCGTGCGATGGAGCAGTGGATCTGGGAAGCGCGGGCACACCGAGTGATGGCCATGTATGAGCCGGATCAGGCGGCGGCGATAAAGAATCTGGATGCAGCGGAGAACTTGCTCGCGGCGGCGCGTGGGCGTGTAGCTCAGCTGGAGCTGGATGAAGAAAAGGCTCAAGTGTTGCGGGTACGGGTGGAGCGCGCGGTGGCTGCGGTCGATTTCATCACGGCCGCAAAGTTCGTGGCGGAACTGGAGGAGAAAGCGTCGCCAACTTCGAGCGTCAACACGAAGAGAATCTATCACGGTGCGGCTGGAACGCTGTTGGTGGCGCAGATGAAGTATGCCGACGCGATTGCGCAGTTGGAGGAAGACCCGGCGAATCCGCTGTCGATGAAGCTGCTGATCACCGCGTATCGCAAGACGGGAGCGGCGGACGATGCCGCCGGCCTGAGCCAAAAGCTGCAGGGATGGAAAATACCCAGCATTGAAGAGGCGCTGGCGGCGGACGGGTCGGAAAGCGCTCTGGCAGCGGCTAAGAAGTAAGCTTTAGGGGATCGCCGATCAAAGTCCGGACAGAAAGCGTGAACCACAGAGGACACAGAGGGCGCACAGAGGAACCCGAAGCCCTAATCAGAGCTTCGTTAACCTGACGGCGGCCTGCACGGAAAGCGGTGTCCAGTCGCCAAGTGCAGACATTACTTAGGTCATCTTGGGTAAGGTCACGATTCGGGCGATGATGTGAACAGCGCGTCAGGGCGATGTTTCCCCAGGGGACAACCACCGCATGAATATTGATGATCTGCTTCGGATAGCGACGGAACGGCGAGCCAGCGACTTGCATTTGAAGGTGGGAAACTATCCTCACCTGCGCATCGACGGCGAACTGGTGCCGTTGACGGACCAGGCGCGCATCAGCGCCGAGGATATGCTGAACATGGCGTTCAGCATGATGTCAGCACGGCAGAAGCAGAAATTCAAAGAGACCACGGAAATCGATATGGCGTACGGCGTGGCCGGCCTGGGACGGTTCCGTGTGAATATTTTCCAGCAGCGGGGCAACGTGGGACTGGTACTGCGCGTTATTCCGACGAAGATTCGCGCGCTCGACGAACTGTTTCTGCCCAAGGTGGTGGAGCAGATTTGCGACATGCCGCGCGGGCTGATCCTGGTGACGGGGGTTACGGGTTCGGGTAAATCGACAACGCTGGCGGCGATGGTGGATCGGGTGAACTCGTCGCGAGCGGAACACATCGTCACGATTGAAGACCCGATCGAATTTCTGCATCGCGACAAGAAAGGATACGTGAACCAGCGCGAGGTGGGCGTGGACACGCCGTCGTTTGGGGCGGCGCTGCGGGCATCTCTGCGTCAGGATCCGGATGTGATTCTGGTGGGCGAAATGCGCGACCTGGAAACGATTTCGACCGCGCTGCATGCGGCCGAAACTGGCCACATGGTGTTCTCGACGCTGCACACGCTGGATGCGGTGGAAACCATTAACCGTGTGATTTCGATTTTCCCGCCGCCGGAGCAGAAGCAGATTCGCATGCAACTGGCGGCGGTGCTGCGGGCGATCGTCAGCCAACGACTGGTGCGGCGCTGCGACTCCGAGGGGCGCGTGCCGGCCGTGGAAGTAATGATCAATACGGCTTACATTCGGGAGTGCATGCTGGTGCCGGAAAAGACGCGGTCGATTCGCGACGCGATCTCGGCGGGCACGTCGCAGTACGGCATGCAGACCTTTGACCAGTCGCTGTGGGATTTGTTCCAGGCGGGGCTGGTGAATTACGAGACGGCGGTGGAGAACGCGTCCAACGCCGACGACTTCAAACTGCGCATGGCAGGGATTGCGTCGACGGCGGATATTTCGCGGCAGTCGATGCAGTCGGCGGGGTTTGGAGGACGGTAGTCTTTGGTTTTCGTTGTGGGTTGTCTCCTTGGATGGGCGCGTGCCAACGCGCCCTTTTTTCTTGTGACGGGAAAATGAACCACGGAGGACACGGAGGACACAAGAGGTCTTTGATCGGCTTCCTCGGCGTCCTCCGTGTTTTCATTTGCTTTGTGGTTTCTGCGAGTTGCGTTATCGTTAGCGCATGGCGTTTGCGCGTCCCAAGAGAAGAAGCTATTCCGAAGATGAGTTGTACGAATATGCCGTGGGTGCGCTGGCGCGGCGGATGCGGACGGTGGCCGAGTTGAAGCGGCTGATGCGGGCGCGGGTTGAAGAGGCGGATTCGGAGTATGGGCGGACGCTGGTGGAGTTGGTGGTCCGGCGGCTGAAAGATCGGGGATATTTGAATGACTCGCAGTTTGCCGCGTATTACTCTTCGCTGCGGCGCGACAACCAAAAAGTGGGGCGGATGCGCGTGATCACCGAGTTGAAGACGCGGGGCGTGCATGGGTCGGTGATCGAGAAGGCCGTGGAAGCCGCGTATGAGGGCGTGAGCGACGAGAAGCAGGCGCGGGAATTTCTGCGCAAGAAGCGGATGGAAAAACCGAAGGATCAGAAGCAAACGGCGCGCATTTTTCGTCAGCTGGCGCGGGCGGGATTCGGGACGAAGACCATTTTCAGCATTCTGAAGAAGTGGGACGTGGATGAGGAGACGCTCACGGCGCTGGAGAGCGAGAGCGCAGGATGAGGAGGGTGAGTGGATGAAGACGAAACTGGCAGCAATGGTCGTTAGTGTGGCGATCAGCGTGGCGATCAGCGCGGCGACCAGCGCGACGGCGGGCGTCCGCGCTCAAGATACGGGGAACACAGACAAGTCCACCGGCGCGGGCCCGGCGGCGAAGGCGGCCGCCAAAACCACGGCGCAAGATACGAAGAATGCGGTGAAAACAACCGGGCATGCCACCAAGACGGCGGCCAAGGAAACCGCGAAAGACACGAAGGCTGGGGCCAAAGACACGGCAGAAGGCACGAAGGGTACAACCAAGGCCACCGAGGGTGCGGCGAAAACGACTGGAAACGATAGCAAGACGCTGGCTAAAGACACTGCAAAGGATACGAAGACGGTGGCAAAAGATACGAAGGAGGCCGCCAAGACTGCCGCGAAAGATACCAAAGACGTCGCCAAGAGAACGGGCAGCGCCATCAAGCAGGGGGTGAAGGACATCGGGCACAAGATCAGGGGCGGCGACGAGAAGGCGGCCGCGGCAAAGCCCGCCGATGCTCCGAAGTAGAAGTAGTTGTCGAGGGCAACAATTAAATCACAGAGGGCGCAGTGATCAGGTTTGATCTTCGAGCAGCCTGGCTCTCGACGGCTGTGGTCTTCACGTTTGCGGGGGCTGCTGGTTCGCCGTCGTTTTCATTTAGAATTACATTTCCATGCTGACCGGTTCTGAAATCCGCAGCAAATTCCTGGACTTTTTTGTGCAGAAAGGGCACAAGGAGGTGCATTCGTCGTCGCTCGTCCCGGCCAATGATCCGACCCTGCTGTTTACCAACGCGGGGATGAACCAGTTTAAGGATGTGTTTCTTGGGCTGGAGAAGCGCGATTACTCGCGGGCAACGACGTCGCAGAAGTGCGTGCGCGCGGGCGGCAAGCACAACGATCTGGAAAATGTGGGGTTCACCAACCGGCATCACACGTTTTTCGAGATGTTGGGGAATTTTTCGTTTGGCGACTACTTCAAGAAGGATGCGATTGCTTACGCGTGGGAGCTGATTACTTCGCCGGAGTGGTTTGGGATTGATAAGAACAAGCTGTATGTGACGATTTTCGAAGGTGCTGAGGTCTCGCCGGGTCAACTATTAGGTAGCGATCGGGAAGCCTACGTACAGTGGGTAAACGTTGGCGTCCCTCAGAATCGCATTTATCAGATGGGCATGAAGGACAATTTTTGGCAGATGGGCGACACCGGGCCGTGCGGGCCGTGCAGCGAGATTCACTACGACATGGGCGTGGCGGCATCGGATCAGGGGCACACCGATTGTGCATTCGGGTGCGATTGCGGGCGGTATGTGGAGATTTGGAATCTGGTGTTCATGCAGTTTGACCGCGATGCCAGCGGGAAACTGAATCCGCTGCCCAAGCCGTCGATCGATACGGGGATGGGGCTGGAGCGGGTGGCGGCGGTGCTTCAGGGAGTGATTTCAAATTACGACACGGATTTGTTTAGGCCGCTGATCTACAGAGCAATGGCGCTAACAGTCGGCTCGGTCGGCGATTTGTCAAAAGCAAAGGCTGCGTCTGCGGCTTCGATGCGGGTGATCGCCGATCATTCCCGTGCCGCGACATTCTTGATTTCGGATGGCGTGCTGCCATCGAATGAAGGCCGAGGATATGTATTGCGGAAGATTATTCGGCGGGCCATTACCCACGGACGGCTATCAGGACAGAAGAAGCCGTTTCTGTATGAGATGGTCTTTGCGGTGTGCGAGGGGATGCGCGATGCCTATCCGGAATTGGTCGAGAAGGTAGAGCGGGTTTCCAAAGCAGTGCTCGCGGAGGAGCAGCGATTCGCCCATACGATGGAAATTGGTCTGGAGAAACTCGAGGAGGAACTCCGCAGCTCGCGACTTGACTTCGAAATCGCTTCGTCGGCTCGTCAGGATATCAAGGCGGGCCACTATCCCCCAACGGCTGAACAGCGACAGCAGATAGAAGAGCCTTTGACGAGTCCAATGCTAGCTGGCGAAAAAGCGTTCAAGCTCTACGACACGTTCGGGATGCCGCTAGACTTCATGCAGGATGCGGCGCGCGATCAGGGAATCGCCTTCGACAAAGTGGGTTTCGATCGCGCGATGGAGGAGCAGAAGTCGCGGGCTCGGTCTTCGTGGAAGGGCGCGGCGAAGCAGGCGGCGAATCCGGCTTACCAGCAGCTGCCGAAATCTTTGTTTGAAGGGTATCGGCAGACGCGGTCGGATGGGTGCGAGGTGCTGGCCATTATTCGCGACGGGCAGGGAGTGCAGGAACTTTCGGCCGGCGAAGAGGGCGAAGTTATTCTTGATCACACTCCGTTTTACGCCGAGTCGGGCGGGCAGGTGGGGGATCGGGGATGGTTTTATTCGGACGATCACAATACTGTGGTCGCCGAGGTGAAGGGATGCTATTCGCCGATTCAGGGCGTAAGAGCGCATCAGGTTGTGGTGAAAGGTGCGAGTTCAAAAACCCCACCCTCTTTCGCACAGAACGCGAAAGAAGGGTGGGGCACCCTTCGCGTTGGTGACAGGGTTGATGCCGTGGTGGATACGGAACGGCGAGTGGCGACCATGCGGAATCATACGGCTACGCATTTGCTTCATGCTGGATTGCGCGAAGTTCTCGGGAAGCATGTGAAGCAGGCGGGGTCGCTGGTGGCTCCGGATCATCTGCGGTTTGATTTTTCGCATTTCACGGCCGTGGAAGATGAAGAGTTGCAGGACATTGAAGACCTGATCAACAAGGAACTGCTGCGCAATGTGAAAGTCGAGACTCTTGCTGACGTGCCCATCGACGAGGCCATCAACACTTATCACGCGATGGCGCTGTTCGGGGAAAAGTATGGGGACAAAGTTCGCGTGGTTAGGATCGGCGACTTTTCTACCGAATTGTGCGGCGGAACTCACACGGCAGCTACGGGGGAGATTGGGCTGATCAAGATTTTGAAGGAAGGCAGCGTGTCGTCGGGAGTGCGGAGGGTGGAGGCGCTTACCGGCGAAGGATCGTTACGACATTTCAGATTGGATCATCAGCTCGAGAACGTAGTGTCGAGTTTCGTCTCTCCCACCCTTGCGCACAAAACGCGCAAGGATGGGGCACCCTTGTCGGATTTGGCTTCCGACATCGAAATGTTTTTCTCTCCGGCCGATGCCTTGAAGGCCGAGTTTGAAAAGAAAGATTCCGAGATCAAGCGGCTCACGCGGGAGCTCGATCAGGTGCGGATGAAGTCGGCTTCGTCGGCGACGGCGAACATTTCCGACAAGATCAAGGAAGTGAAGGGCGTGAAGGTGTTGGCGCATCGCGTGGACAATCTGGAGCGGGCTCAGTTGCGGACGCTGGTGGATCAGTTGCGCGACAAGATTGGGTCAGGCGTTGTCGTGCTGGGGTCGGCGTCGAATGGAAGCGTGGCGCTGATTGTGGGAGTGACGAAGGATCTGACCGGGCGGGTGCAGGCGGGGAAAGTGATTGGTCCGGTGGCGCAGAAGGTTGGCGGCAAAGGCGGAGGGCGGCCGGATTTGGCGGAGGCTGGGGGCAAGGATGCTTCCGCTCTGGATGCCGCGCTGGACGGGGTTTATGGCGTGGTGGAGTCGCTTTTAGGGACCTAAGGAGCCTCCGATTAAGGTCCCGACAGAAAGTGTAAACACAGAGGACACGGAGGCGCACAGAGGAACGCGGAGGCTTAATCAGAGCTTTCCTAACGTCGCAAGCGTGAGCAGGTGCCCATGGAAGACCGTATCCGCGTCGTTGAATACAAAGGAAAGAAAATTCTGCTGGCGGATATTTCTGGCTGCACGCCGAGAGAAGTGGAGACGATCGCGCTGCTGGTGCCAAGTTATGTGACCAGCGAACCGCGCGGCTCGGTATTGTTGCTGGCCGACTTCACCGGCGCGGAGTTTGACCGGGTCGCGATCGACCGCCTGAAAGAGAGCGCGGTGTTCGACCGGCCGCACCTCAAGCGTTCGGCGTGGGTGGGAATCGAGGCCTTGCCCAAAGTGTTTTACGAACACATCAAGAGTTTTTCCCAGCGCGATCTGCCCTCTTTCAAAACGCGCGAGGAAGCAATGGACTGGCTGGTGAGCGAGGAGGATCTGCGGTTACCGGATCGCACTCTGGGCGACCTGCCTAAGCGCCGGTGAAGGGTAGTTCGTAGACAACTTCTTGATCAAGATCCCTCGCAAAAAGCACTCGGGATTTCGGCTGCGGGCTCCCGCTGCGCTCACGCCCGCAAATCGCCTCAACTTCTCCATTTCAATGTGATGGGACCGGACATTGGGTGCTTCATTTCTGCGCCGGTCTGTTTGGCTTCGAGATGGGCGGCCTTGAGCTGGAAGTACCATTTGGCGGGGCGGTCGGCGTCGTCGATGAGCATGAGGTGCGGATTGTGCTTTAAGCCTTCGGCTTGCAGTTCCATGGTGCGGCGGTCTTGCTCGACGAATTTGGCGAAGACGAACTTCAGTAAGTCCGGGACGAAGGGCACCCAGCGGAATATATTCCACGCGGCGACCACATCGATGCGGCAATGATTGCGGGTGATGGGCGTGACCGTGGTCAGGCTGGAGAACCAGTATTTTCCGGCGCGAATGGTTTCGGTGCGAAGGTTGGGGAGAACGAAATCGATGGTAGTGGTAATGGAATCGGCGTCGGCGTAGAGGCGAAGAAGCTTGTAGGGCGCGGAGTTGGAGCTGGGCGTGTGGGCGCTCATGCGAAAGCCGTTGGGGATGGGTTCGAAATTCTTTTTCTTTTCGTGAATGCTGTGCTGGGTGCGCCACCACCAGGCCTGGTGCACGAACGGTCCGTGCGCGGGGTCCATGAGGCCGATGATGCCGTGGTCGATGCTGACGGGCATTTCGGCTTGCAGGTAGGCGGACTTGTATTTGCCGGAGAATTTTTCGATTTGCGGCGCGGCATCGGGGGGCTCGGCGGGAGGGGCGAAACCGGCGCCGGGCGGAGGCGGATCGGGGATGAAGACCCAGATGAAACTGTCCTGCTCTTCGCAGGGATAACTGCCAGCGTAGATGCGATCGATTTTGAGTTTCTGATCGGAAGTCAGGGAAGGAATCAGCTGGCACTGGCCATCGTGGACATCGAACTGCCAGCCGTGATATCCGCACTCGAGATTCTCGCCGTCGAAACGGCCGCAGTTGAGCGGCATGCCGCGATGCGGACAGGCGTCGCGCAGGGCGAAAGGCTGGCCGAGGCGGTCGCGGCCGATGACCAGGGGAATTTCGAGCAGCGTCGCTTTATACAATTCGTTGCGGTGCACGCGATCGGCCGGGAGGGCGCGATACCAGAAGCCAGTGAGCATGAGCGAGTCGGGCGCCTGGCGTTGCGGGAGATCGAGGTCGGGCATGGGGGAATGGTTGATTTCTGATTGTTGATTGTTGATTGAAAGACATATGCTAGCATCCGCGGGAGCGCGCGGCGAGGGTTCGCGGCCCTCAGGGGCTAAAGCCCTCGACGCCCAGAGGTCCTAGAGGCACGACTGGAAGTCGTGCCCTTCCCGGATCGTGTGGTTTCAGAGGCCCGGTACGAACTTATGGAATTCATCGGGAACTTTCGTCGGCTGACGACGGTGCAGCGGAATACGTTCATCGCCTGCTTTCTGGGGTGGTCGCTGGACGCGTTTGATTTTTTTATTCTGGTCTTTTGTGTCAGCGCGCTGGCGGCGCAGTTTCACATGAAGCCGTCGGAGATTCTGGAGGCAAATTTTCTGACGCTGGCGATGCGGCCGGTTGGGGCATTTCTGTTTGGGCTGATCGCCGACCGGTTTGGGCGCAGGCCAACGTTGATGATCGACATCATCGCCTACTCGGTGTTTGAACTGGGATCGGCCTTCGCGCCTTCATTCAAGTTTTTTCTCATCATGCGGGCACTCTTCGGAATCGCCATGGGCGGGGAATGGGGTGTGGGTGCGGCTCTGGCGTTTGAGACGCTGCCGGCCGAAGGACGCGGCTTCTTTTCCGGCCTCCTGCAAGAAGGCTATGCCATGGGCTATCTATTTGCATCGCTGGTTTATTTCACCGTTTTCAGCTACGTGGGCTGGCGCGGCATGTTCGTGATTGGAGCGCTGCCGGCGTTTCTGGTGATCTACATTCGAACCAAGGTGGAGGAATCGCCGGCATGGCTGCAGGGAAAGGTTGCGAGGGAAGCAGAAAATCGCCTGTGGAAGGATATCCGGTCGAATGTGGGACTTTTTCTTTTCGTGGTTGTGCTGATGTTTGCGTTCAATTCCTTCAGTCACGGCACGCAGGATGTTTATCCGACGTTCTTGCAGAGAAACCTGCAGTTCACGCCGAAAACGGTGGGCTTGATTGCGATCATTTACAACTGCGGAGCGTTGGCGGGCGGGATTTTCTTTGGTACGTGGTCGGAGCGGATTGGGCGGCGGCGGGCGATTGTGATCGCCGCGCTCCTCGCCATTCCGATGATTCCGCTGTGGGCGTATTCCAGGAGCGTCCCCCTGCTGGCGGTGGGCGGGTTTCTGATGCAGTTCATGGTGCAGGGGGCGTGGGGAGTGATTCCGGCGCATTTGAATGAGCTGTCGCCGCCGGCGGTCCGAGGCACGCTGCCGGGATTTGCCTACCAGGTTGGCAACTTGCTCTCATCGCGGAATTCGGTGATCCAAGCGAAACTGGCTGAGAATCGCTATGGCGGCAGCTTTCCACCGGTGCTGGCGTGGACGGTGCTGCTGGTGGCGAGCTTGGTGGCGGTGGTCACCTGGAGCGGGCGAGAACGGCGCGGGGCTGACCTGTCGAACACGAATTAGCGGGACGAATCGATATTCTAGGGGGTGTGCAAGATTTGGCACATGCCGCGACAGGGCACGAAGGAAGCATTGTCAGGGGAAGGATCCTGTGTTAGGTTAGGTGAAAATTTCACGCCTTCGTTGAATACTTCCAAGGGCTCTCGGGTGTGGTCTGGGCGAATGCGTGTATCCAGTTTAGTGCCAGCGAGGTAGCGCCACGATGAAGGAAACGATGGATCCGGTACCGGCCGAAATCTACGAGAAGGACAATTTTGCAAACCGCAAGCTGATTCGGCCCACGCTGCCGCGCGCGGAGAATTACAATAACCACAACCCGGCTGGGCTGCCGCAGGAACGACGCGAGCGCCCGGAACGAAACGACCGGCACGAGCGTGGGGAACGCATGGGCGTCGATCGGATGGATCGTGGAGACCGAGGAGATCGTGGCGATCGTAATGATCGTCCGATGGGCGGAGGCGGGGGCAAGAAGCCCGCGCCGCCGGAGCAGACCAACGCCGAGAATTTTTACTATCAGAAGCAGATGCAGTCGCGGACGCCGATGGTGATTGTGCTGCGCGATGGCGAGGAAGTGCGGGGCATCATCGAATGGTACGATCGGAATTGCATCAAGGTGAACCGCGAGAACGGCGACTCGAATCTGATGATCTACAAGCCTGCGATCAAGTACATGTTTAAAGAAGGGGAGAACCAGCGGTAGGAGTTTTCCTGCAGATTCCCACTTCTTGCGCAAGAAGCGCGAGAAATGGGGCACCCGGATCTCCCGTTACACTCATCGAAGGACCACTCCAGGTTGGGAGGGCGAATGTCTCCCTCGCAAGCAGTCTCCCGCAGAAAGTTCCTGCAATCGGTTACGGTGGCGTCGGCCGCGAGTCTAATTCCCGGGTTAGGGAATTCGGCTCTTCGCTGCGGCTCGTTGTTATCGGATCCAATCCAATCGGCCCCGCTCGAGGAATTCGGCTACGGCGACGTCACGCTGGACAGCGCGCTGCACGAGCAGCAACTGCAGCAGACGCATGATCTGCTGATGTCTCTGAGCGAAGACAGCCTGCTGAAACCGTTTCGGCAGATGGTCGGGCAACCCGCGCCGGGCGCGGATTTGGGCGGGTGGTATCAATACGACGCGCACAACGAGGATCATCTTTTTGAAATCGGCTTTGCGCCGGGATGCACCTTCGGGCAGTGGGTTTCTGCACTGGCGCGGTCTTATGCCATCCACCGCTCGCCGGAGACGCGAGAGAAAGTGCTGCGGCTGAATCGTTTGTACGCCAAGACGATTGGGGGTCAGTTTTACGAGAACACTCGTTTCCCGGCTTATACCTACGACAAGCTGGTTTGCGGGCTGATCGACTCGCACCAGTACGCGGGGGATCCTGACGCATTCGCCATTCTGGCGGAAACCACCAAGACGGCTCTGCCGCACTTGCCTAAGAAGGCTGTGGAGCATGGGGAACGTTGGCGCTCGAATCCGGATCCTTCGTATACCTGGGACGAGTCGTACACGATTTCCGAGAATCTGCTTCTGGCCTACCAGCGCGGGGCTGGAGAGCAGTATCGGGCTCTCGGTCTGCGGTACCTGGATGATGTTTATTACGATCCGCTGGCGGAAGGGCACAGCAACCTGGAAGGACGCCACGCCTACAGCCATGTGAACTCGTTGTGCTCGGCGATGCAGGCCTACTTGACGCTGGGCAGTCGGAAGCATTTTCGGGCGGCGAAGAACGGGTTTGACTTTGTGGCGGCGCAAAGTTTCGCGACGGGTGGGTGGGGCGCGGACGAGACGCTGCGCGCTCCCGGCAGCCCCGAAATTTATAAGAGCCTGACCGGCAGCCACGCCAGTTTTGAAACTCCTTGCGGTTCGTATGCTCATTTCAAACTGACGCGCTACCTGCTGCGGGTGACGCGCGATTCGCGTTACGGCGACAGCATGGAACGGGTAATGTACAACACGGTGCTGGGATCATTGCCGCTCGAAGCCGATGGCCGGACTTACTACTATTCGGATTACAACTTCAAAGGGCGGAAGGTTTATCACAAGGAGCGGTGGGCGTGCTGCTCGGGGACGTTGCCGCAAGTCGCCGCGGATTACCGGATCAATACTTACTTTCGCGATGGACGCGGGGTGTATGTGAATCTTTATATGCCATCGACACTGAAGTGGACGCAGGGCGGGGCACAGATTGCGCTGACGCAGAAGAGTGAGTATCCGTACGATTCGCATGTGCAGTTTGAGGTGAAGGCGTCGCGGGCGGCGGAGTTTGCGGTGAACCTGCGGATTCCGGCTTGGGCGGATGGAGCGTCGGTTGCGGTGAACGGCAAGCGGGAAGCGGCGCAGGCTGGGAGTTTCGCGCGCGTGCAGCGGGAGTGGAAGGATGGGGATCGAATTGACCTTGAGCTTCCGCTGACGGCGCGACTGGAGGCGATTGATGCGCAGCATCCGGATACGGTCGCGCTGTTGGTGGGGCCGGTGGTGCTGTTTGACATCACAGATGCCGAGCAACCAGCGGTGACGAGCGCTCAATTGCTGGCGGCGAAGAAGATGAACCCCGGGCTATGGCATGTGACGACGGGGAGCGGGATCATGAAGCTGCTCGCCTTCACGGAAATCGAGGATCAGCCCTACACGACTTACCTGCGGGTGACCTAGAAGATCGACCACAGGGGCTAAAGCCCAAAGAGTTTTCAATCACCTAACGCGGGCCTGAAGGCCCGCTCTTCGACTTAAGAGCTGCGGACGGCACGGCTCAAGCCGTGCCCTTCCCGGTCGTGAAGACTAGCGGTTCCCTTTACAGTTTCGGCAACACGATTCCCTTCTGCGACTGGTATTTGCCTTTGCGGTCGGCGTAGCTGATTTCGCAGATTTCATCGGACTCGAAGAAGAGGATCTGGCATAGGCCTTCGTTGGCGTAGATGCGGGCCGGAAGCGGGGTGGTGTTGGAGATTTCGAGGGTGACGAAGCCTTCCCACTCGGGTTCGAACGGGGTCACGTTGACGATGATGCCGCAGCGGGCGTAGGTGCTCTTGCCGACGCAGATGGTCAGAATGCTGCGGGGAATCTTGAAGTATTCGACCGAGCGCGCCAGGGCGAACGAGTTGGGCGGAATGAGGCAGATGTCGGTTTGCACGGTGACAAAAGACTTCTCGTCAAAATGCTTAGGGTCGACGATGGTCGAGTTGACGTTGGTGAAAATCTTGAACTCGTCGGCCACGCGCAGGTCGTAGCCGTAGGACGATAGGCCGTAAGAAATCACTCCCTCGCGCACCTGCTTCTCGGAGAAGGGATTGATCATGTCGTGTTCGTGGGACATCTTGCGGATCCAGCGGTCACTTTTCAGCATGAAACTCCCTTTAGGAATTGAATCATTGAGTCAATTTGTGATTGAGACATTGAAAAACAATTGAGCGCGGGGCATATTCGCGATGCGACAGAAATCACTCAATGACCCGATGGTTCAATCACTCAATCTCTTTGGCTGGGCGCGTGCCAGTTTACGGGATAGATGCTCCCGTTGACAATCCTGCTTATCTCCCCTAGCATCAATCACTTGAGGGACTATTTTGACCCTGCACGCGGGAGCCGCTTGTGATTAAGCTCGACATCATCAACGAAGTGGTGGCCAAGACGGGCATCACCAAGACCAAGGCCGAACTGGCCGTGGAAACCGTGTTTGAGAGCATGAAGAAGGCGCTGGCCGGCGGCAATCGCATTGAACTACGAGGATTTGGAGTGTTCAACGTGCGTCCGCGCAAGACCGGAATCGGGCGCAACCCGCGCACCGGCGCTGAAGTGTCCATTCCGCCAGGAAGGGCCGTGCGCTTTAAGCCGGGGAAAGAACTGCAGTCGATCGACTAAACAAGCACAACTTCTACCTTCTAGCTCCGAGCTTCCTCGTTTCTAGCCGCGGTTGCGCGGCAGTTCCCTGCTGTGTAGTAGCATCAAAGTACGGACGGTGACTACGGGTCCCGACCGAAGAATTCCATGTCGGAACCTTATTCCCCGATTCCTACATCTACGCTCGAGTATTACCATGCGCTGCCGGAACCGGTCGGACGGCGGCCGCGGGAACGCTATTGGCTGCACGGGTTACTGCTGCTGGCGACCGTCTTCACGACGCTGGTGGTAGGAGCGCGGATGGAGTTTAATTTTCTGCACAATTTGCCGCCGTTTGCCTACGAGGGAGAATGGCTGCCATTTTTTCCCCTGGGATGGGTGGCCGCGCATCCGTGGCGTCTGCTGCTCGGGATTCCGTTTTCCGCGACGCTGCTGTTCATTCTGCTGGCGCATGAAATGGGTCACTACCTGTTCTGCCGGTATTACGGCGTGCGCGCGACGCTTCCCTTCTTCATTCCGGCGCCGACGTTGATCGGAACGCTGGGAGCGGTGATTCGCATTAAGGGGCCGATCCGGTCGCGGGCTGCACTGTTCGACATCGGTATTGCGGGGCCGATCGCGGGATTCGTCGTGGCCGTGGCCACGCTGGCCGTAGCGATGGGGCTTTCGAAGCCGCTGGCTCCGGGCATGGGCCCGTCGGATCTGCAATTGGGATTTCCGGCGATCTTCCACGTCATGCACGGCGCTCTGCGCCTGGTTGCCCCGAATCACGCAATTGCCGCGCTGCCGCTGGGACGGGTTTATTTGCACCCGACGGCCGTGGCGGCGTGGGTGGGCATGTTTGCTACGGCGTTGAACCTGCTGCCCAGCAGCCAACTGGACGGCGGACATATTGTTTATGCGCTGGCGCCGCGGGCACACCGCGTGATTTCGTGGATGACCGTGATCGCGCTGGTCTACCTGGGACACATGTATGTGGGATGGCGAGTGTGGGCTGGGTTGTTGATCGTACTGAATATAATCACGTATCGCCAGCAGCAAGCACCGGAATTCCCCATGCTTCCTCCCAATCGCTGGGTGCTGGCGCTCGTGGGATTGATCATGCTGGTGCTGACCTTTTCCATCTCGCCTTTCCAGATGAGATAGCCCGAGGGGTGTTCCTGCTTCAGGAGGGGGATGGGCGAGCCAGGGCTGGTATGTTTCGTTGATGCTCCGAATGTTCGATCAGCGCAGCCAGCCGCTTCCATCTGGTTTCTTGTTTCTTCGCGCTAATGACCCACCAACTGCAGATTCTTTTGTATCCGGGTGGCTGGGATTGAAAGAATTTCCACGCCTCCATGTGGCTATGAAATTCTTTCTCGTAGGCAGCGGGGAGTTTGGCGCTTTTTCTCTGCTCGTAGGAATAGATTTCGGAGCGACTCCCCTCGCGTTTCTCAAATGCGGCCAGACCTGCGGAGTGCATCAGGCCCAGGGCGGAAAGTGCGGTGGCGCGTTTCACATTGATAGCGCTCCAGACGCTTCGTGGCTTGCGCGGCGTGAACCGGATCTTGTAGCTGATTTCGTCGATGCTTTTGCGGATGCCGTCGATCCAGCCGAAACAGAGCGCGCCGTCCACCGCTTGAGGCCATGTAACGCTGGGCTTGCCGGACTCCCGCTTGTAAAGGCCGACCCATAGTTCCTGGGTGTCGGCGTGATGCTTCTCAAGCCAGGCGCGCCACGCGGATGGCGAGGAAAAGAAATGCGGCTTCGACGGCATACGGCGAGAATTATCTACGAACAGAATCACATTAGCCAGAGTGCGTCGACGTCGACAATCACCTGCGTGCGCGGAATCTTTTTTTGTGTGGCGTGGGCCAGCATGGCACGCAGAGTCGTGTTGAGATTTTTGCGGCTGGGGGATTTGAGCACGAAGTGGTAACGATAGTCTCGCTTAAGCCGCATGATGGGAGCCACAGCTGGACCGAGCACGCGCACGCCTTCATGGCGGGTCGAGTCGAACCACTTTCCTAACGTTCCCGACCACTGCAGGGCGTCGTCGAGTTTGTCGCTGCGGACCAGAACGTTGGCCAGCGCGGAGTAAGGCGGGTAGTGCATCCAGCTGCGGAATTGCAGTTCTTTTTCGTAGAAGCCGATGAAGTCGTGGCGGGCAGCATACTGCACCGCATAATGATCCTGGAAATAAGTCTGCAGCACAACTTTGCCGGGAGTCTGGCCGCGCCCGGCGCGTCCGGCAACCTGAGTGAGCAACTGAAAGGTGCGTTCGGCGGCGCGGAAGTCTGGCAGGCCGAGCGCGACGTCGGCGCCGACCACTCCGACCAGGGTTACGCCGTGAATGTCGTGGCCCTTGGCAATCATCTGGGTGCCAACGAGGATGTCGAGTTGGCCTTCGTTCAAGGCGTTGAGAGCGCGCTCGAAATCTTCGTGGCTGCGCACGGTGTCGCGATCGAGGCGGGCGATGCGCGCCTGGGGGAACATGCCGTGCAGCAACTCTTCGAGCTTTTCTGAGCCAGTCCCGAGAAAATAAACGTACTCACTACCGCAGTGGACGCAGGCTTTGGGCACAGGTGCGGTGAATCCGCAATAGTGGCAGACCATTTTGTGCTCGCGTTTGTGATGAGTGAGTGCGATGGCGCAGTTCTGGCATTCGAGTTTTTTGCCGCAGGTGCGGCACAGGACGACGGGAGAATATCCGCGGCGGTTGAGCAAGACCATCACTTGCTCCTTGCGGTCGAGGCGGTCTTTGATTTCGGCGGCCAGCTTGCGTGAGATGACCTGCTCGTGGCCGGTCTCCTGGTACTCCTGGCGCATGTCGATGATTTCAACTTCGGGGAGCGGACGTTGTTCGACGCGGTCGGGCAACTCGACCAGCGCGTACTTCGACCTCTTCGCGTTGAAATAGGATTCGAGCGACGGAGTTGCCGAGCCCAGCACGACGACCGCATTCGCCATCCGGGCGCGTACTACGGCGATGTCGCGGGCATGGTAGCGCGGCGTTTCTTCCTGCTTGTAAGAAGAGTCGTGCTCCTCGTCGACGATGATTAGCGCGAGATCGGCGACCGGGGCGAAGACCGCCGAGCGCGTGCCGACGACCATGCGCGCTTCACCGCGTTTGATGCGGTGCCATTGCTCGGCGCGTTCGCGGTCAGAAAGCGCGGAGTGCAGGATGGCAACTTCATCGCCGAAAATCTGGTGGAGATCGGCAGCCACGGCCGGAGTCAGGCCGATCTCCGGAACGAGCAGAATGGCGGAGCGGCCGGCTTCGAGCACGGACCGCATTGCGGCCAGATATACCGCGGTCTTGCCCGATCCGGTTACGCCGTGCAACAACATGCCGGAATACTGGCGCGCCGCAACACCTTGGCGTACTCGCGCGAGCGCGGATTGCTGGGCCGCATTCAAATCGAAATCGAACAGCGAGGGCCGCGGCTTGGAGCTTGAAACAGAAAAGTCTGCCAGCTCATCGAGAATTTCGACGAGTCCGCGGCGAACCAGCGTGGCCAGCGTGGTTCGTGGAACCTCCAGGGATTGCAGCGTGGTGACCGGAAGTTTCCCGCCTGATGCGGTCAGCGTGTCGAGCAGCTTTCTTTGGTTGTCGTTCAGTTTTCCTTCGGCGGATTTCAGCAGCCCGACCTTGATGGTGCGGGTGGCATCACGAGCCGCGGAGATGTCTTCGCGCGCCAGCCATTTCTTGCGAACCATTCCTGCGAGGATGGCCCGGGAAGCGCGCGTCGCGGAACGGAGTGTTTCTTCGCGGACGAGTACGGCGGCCTCAGGGGCTAAAGCCCGGTCTTCAGCAGGCTTCGACGGCACGGCTGAAGCCGTGCCCTTCCCGGTCGTGATATTCCCAACCGCGTCGTTGCTCACTGTTGAGGCGCCAGACTCTATTTCCGATGAGCAGGCGGCCAGATAATCGAGCACGCGGAATTCAGCCGCCTGCTCCTCCGGAGAACGCTGGGAACGGGCGGACGACCCGGACATACCGGCGAGATGCAGCGCCATCTGGCCCTGTTCGGTGAGGCGATAGCCGATCGCGCGTTTGAATTCGGCGTTCAGCGGCAGCATGGTGCGGAAGACTTCGCCGATGGGCGCGAGGTAGTAGTCAGCGATCCAGCGCCCGAGGCGCAGCAGTTGCTCATCGAGCACGGGAGCGGCGTCGAGCACGCTGAGGATGGATTTAGTTTTGACTGATGGCTTGCGGTCGTGCAGTTCGACCACGACACCGGTGAGACGCTGCTGGCGGAAGGGCACAAGCACGCGGCCTCCGACCACGGGAGCGGTCTCCGCCGGCACACGGTAGGTGAATACCATGTCAAGCGGCACGGGCAGGGCTACGTCAC
>JBKQID010000045.1:0-19821 GCA_052148475.1 Candidatus Sulfotelmatobacter sp.
CGTCGGGAGGCACCGCAAAATAACCCGCCCGCGAATGTATCTTGAGCCCCTTGCGCACCGGCTGCACCGCAACCGGCCGAAACTTCCCGTCATATTCCTGGATGGGCGGAACGTAGGAAGCTTCGTAATACGTGGTGAGATCGGAGACCAGCTGCCGGAAAGGTTTCTTCAGATTGTCTTCGGAGAATATATAGGCGCCCCCCGTGTTTGCCGCCAACTGCGCGAGAGGATCTTTGCTGGGGTTGAGTTCCTCGATCTCGAATCGGTTGACCTGATCGTTGAACATGGTGACCATACCAGGACCGTAGGGCCTGGGATAGACTGCGGCGGGACCGGTGGGCGGGGGATTCTGGATGTTATAGGTGGCAAGACCACCCATGGCAGCCGCCGACACCATTCCTTCCATGACCTTGGTGTCAACTGCCGTTTTATCGATGACGTAAATGCTGATACCGGCGCGATTGGCGGCGCCCGCGATAGAACTCAGCATATCCTTCGCGCTGGCATCGGGGGGCAGGCCTTCGGTGAAGTAGATGATGACTTTGCGCCCGGGGAACTGGCGTTGCGTGCGCGCCAACGCCAGCAAGCCGGAAAGCGAAGGCTGGGCGTGTTGCTCCTGCACAATCCGCTGAGACTCTTGCAGAGATGCAAGCATGACTCGGGCGACGTTGCGCTGCTGCGCGCTGATATGTGCTCCGGAAGAATCGGTTCCGGCCCGCGCGGCAGAGATGAGGTCCTTCTCCGGCAGCGCGGCAGCGTCCTCCTTGGTTCCATCGCCTCGTTCAGTAGCCGCGCCCACCGCCTTCTCTACACCGGCGACGTCGGTAGTAAATTCCTGAAACAGCCGGAGACGTCCCTCAACGTTAAGCACGGAGAACGAGAACTGACGCGGCGGGATTATCTTGAGGATCTTTGCGACGATGTCGTGAGCGTTTTTCGCCGCGGAGGGATCAAGCCGGTCGAAGACCAGCGTAATCCGGTGTTCTGCGCTGGACGCACCAGTCACCAGGCGAAGATCGGCGAGCTTTACCGCGGCGCCGCTGTCTGCGACCGCGATGTCTTGCGGCTTCAGATCAAGGACCGGCTTGTTCCTCTTGTCGTGAACCACCAGATCCAGCGTGACTTCGTCAGCGTTGGTGACGATCGCTGGGGTCTCGGTTTTCTGTGCCGGGGGGGCACCACCGCTCGGCGCGGGAGTTGTTTGGGCATAACCCCGGAGAACGAAAAATGAGAGGGCAAGCAGCGCAACCATCCCTGTCTTGTACATAAGAGAAAATCCTTGAAGGGGATCGGAGAAATCGTCGCCTGGATTCTGCACTCGCCGAGACGGGCCGAATCCCCCCTCTGCTACCAGAGGTCGCGCCATTTTACATCGATTCCGTGCCGTCCACCACAAATCCAGATGAACGCGGGGATAGCTGATCGATTTGGATGACGGCGGTTTAAGCGTACCTGCTACGGGGTCTGCAAATGCACACGTCCGCCTTATTTGGCGTGGTAGACCGTTTTGCCGGCGACCATGGTCCACAGGACTTTTGTGTCGCGCATTTTTTCTGGGGAAATGGTAAACACGTCGCGGTCGAGCAGGACCAGGTCGGCGCGCTTGCCGGGGGCGATGGTTCCGATGGAATCCTGCATATTCATGGCGCGGGCGGAGTTGCGGGTGTAGGCGTAGAACATGGCTTCGCGGGGCATGGCTTGTGAGGGGTCGAGAACGCCTTCCGGTCCCTTGCGGGTTTCGGCCTGATAGATCGCGTAGAAAACGTTGGCGGTGGAAACCGGCCAGTCGCTGGCTCCGGAAATGATGCCGCCGTTGTCGAGGATGGAGCGGGCGGGATATTGCCAGCGGTAAATTTCGGGATCGAGATAAGGCTTCACGATTTCGATGGTGTCGTTACTGGCCTCGGCCCAGAAAAGCTGCAGGGCGCTGATCACGCCGAGTTCGCGGAAGCGGGGAAAATCTTCCGGGCGCACGAACTGTTCGTGCGTCAGAGTGTGGGGCAATCCGGAATTGCCGTTGGCCTGGCGGGCGGCGGCTATGCCGTCGAGCGCGGCTTGGACCGCGCCGTCTCCGAGCGCGTGCACGTGGATGATCAATCCTTGCTTGTCGGCGGCGATGCAGAGCTCGGCAAATTTTTTCGGATCGAACAGGAGTTCGCCATTGCGTCCGGTGTTTTTGTAGGGGCGGCTGAGGTTGGCGGTTTGCGATGGGAACTCGACCACGCCATCGGCGAAGACTTTGATTCCGGTGACGTGCAGGTTGGGAACATTTTTGTAAACGTCGCGAGTGTGCTGCACGGCGGTGAGTTCGGCCGCGGGATTTTTGGCCAGGACTTGCGGAAAGGCCACGATTTGCGACGTGAGCTCGCCGTGGTCGGCAAGCAATTTGTAGGCCTGCAGGACATTGTCGCTGGCGAGGGGATCGAGCCAGGCGGTAATGCCGAGGCTGTAGTTGTATTCGAGAGCGGCGCGGGCGGCGGCCAGCAAGGTTTCAGGAGTGGGCTGGGGCAGCAGCGGCTCGATTTTTTCCAGGCCGGCGTCGACCAGGAAACCGTTGGGCTGGCCGGTTTTGCTGATGCCGTAATAGCTGCGCTGGGCGGGAGAAAGTTTCTGCAGAAAGTCGGCAGTGATGCCGGCGCGCTGCAGCAGGGCGCGATTGGCCCAGGCGGTGTGGCCATCCATGCCGCGGAGCAGGACGCTCTGCTTGGCGTAGGCGCTGGTGCTGAAGTCGGCGTTGAGCACGTCGGGATGCGACCAGAACTCCAGCGGCAGGCCGAGGATCTCAAGAATGTCGCCGCGCATGCCGCGGCCAGACTTCTTCGCGTTGGCGACGAAGGGAGGGAGTTGCGGGAGGGAGAAAACTTTTTCGCTGGCGTCGGCGGCGATCAGGCCGAGTCCGCCGTCAATGGAGTGACTGTGGGAGTCGATGAAGCCGGGAAACAGGCTCTTGCCCTGGAGGTCGATGCGTTCGGCGCCGGCGGAAACGGACTGCTCGACTTCAGAGAGGTTGCCGACTGCGACGATGCTGTCGGCGCGAATGGCAACCGCTTCGGCGTAGGGATTCTGCGGGTCGCCGGTGAAGACTTTGGCGTGAAAGAAAATTCGTTCGCCGGAGTTTTCCTGAGCCTGGAGTGCCTGAGCATGGGGTTCCTGAGCCGGGCTCGGGAAACCGGTGAGTAGAAGAACGATCAGAAGAAAACATGGGGCAGCGAGTAGAAGAGCCAGAAAACGGCGTGCGAGTGGTCTCAACCGATCTCCCTTTCCGAGGGCCAGCCTGCAGCGAGATTCAACCTAATGGGAAGCAACACTATACACAAGTTTGCCGGGCGATGGAGTGGAGAATCGGACGGAACAGCCACGCGCGGCAGGAGTGCACCTTCGCAGGAAGATTGTTGATTGCTGATTTTTGATTGTTGATTGAAAATCGTTCCCCGTGGCGCAGGGGTTCAATCAACAATCAACAATCAGCAATCATCAATCATCAAATTTGCAACCCCACGGTTCCTCAGCATCAGAAAGGGTGCCAGGGCGAATTGGGATACGGCAATTTTTCATCCAGTAGAATGTCGTCGAATGCGCAAGCACGTAAGCGTGGCCGCGGGAGGATTTTTATGCTGGAGCGAATTGCTGAGGGACGTACCGACCTGGTGTTTGACTATGTGGAGCAAGGCCATTCGCCAAGCTCGAAGACCCGCGATGGCAGCTCGTTGATGCAATGGTGCGCATACTACGGAGACGTTTCCGCCATGAAGTATCTGCTAGCGAAGGGCGAAACACTCCAATCGTTCGGAAGGGATCTGGGCCTGAATGCGGCGGCCTTTCACGGTCACTGGCGGCTGTGCCAGTTTCTGATTGAGAGCGGCGCCGACGTGAACTTTCGTGAGACAGACACCGGGGAGACTGCGCTGCACGCCGCACTCTCGTCGCATCGTGCGGCTCAGTCCTGGGTGGTGAAGGTGTTGCTCGACGCTGGAGCTGACCCAAATATTGCAACCAATGTCGCGGCCGAATCGGGAGCATTTATGCGGGATGTTCGGACCCGAGGAGAAACACCGCTGCATCGAGCGGCGGCCTTCGCCGCCGAGGATACCGTGCAGGCTCTTCTCGACGCGGGCGCCAAGATCGATGTGAAGGATGCGTACGGCGATTCTCCTCTGACTTGGGCCAGCTGGCATCTGCGACCGGATTCTCTGCTGAGGAAGTTGTGCTACGGCGGGATTTCGATCCGCCCGGATCGGCGTCCGATGGATGCGTGTCTGTTGGGAACGCCTCTGCGCAATAGCCGGGAGTAAAGGCCGGCCAAAATGGGTTAGGAGACCGCCCTTCCGCGCCACGAGGGGTGACCTTCGTAATCGTGACTGGTCGTTACCGCATTGCTGCTGCTGGGGGGCGCTCCTAGAATCGGAGCAGGGTTTACTCCGTCTGATTCCGCATGCCTGAGATCACAAAACGACTGGACCGAGCCGAGATAGCGAAGCGCGTGGAGCGCGCGGAGAAACTTTTGCAGAAAGGCAAGACTCCGGAAGCGCTCGAAGAGTATCTCCTTGTTTTGCGGGACGATGCAGAGAACGATGTAGTGCGGCAACTGGCGGCCGATCTGTGCCTGTCGCTAAGCCGCAACGCCGATGCGGTCAAGTTGCTGGGCGACCTGTTCGAGCGGCAGGTGGGGGCCGGGGACGCGACTCGAGCCAGCCTGACTTATAAGAAACTGGCGCGGCATGGAAGTCCGACCTGGCAGCAGAAATTCCGCTTCGGCCAACTGTTGGAGGGCTCCAATAAAAAGCTGGCCGTGGGCACCTACGAGGCGGCGCTGGCAGATGTGGTGAAGTTCGGCAAGAAGCAGGAAGCGGCGGAGATCCTGGACCGCATTGTGGCGCTGGAACCGAACCGGGCCAACCTGCAGCGGGTGGCTGAACTGGCGTCGGAACGCGGCGACCGCAGAGCGGCTGCGCTGGCCTTTCAGCAAGTGGCGCAGTTGGCCACGGCCGAGGGCAGCGATTCGGCGCAGTGGTACGAGCGCGCGTACCAGGAAGATTCTTCCGATCAGGGCATCACACTGGCCTATGGCAAGACTTTGCTGTCGCAGGGCCAGGCGGGAGCGGCCATCTTTATTCTTGAATCGCAAATGAACTCGGGGCAGGTGACGGCGGCGTTGCGCGAAACCTATGCCGATGCGCTGCTGGCGGCGGGCCGAAACGCCGAGGCCGAGCCGCTGGTGTGGCAACTGTTTGAGCAGAACCCGGGGCGGGTGCAGCAGGTGATCTCGCTGATTGGGAGCCTGCTGGATAACCAGCAGGATGACGAAGCGGTGGCGCTGGCGCGCAAGCTGGAACAATTCCAGCGGCGCCGCGGGGAACGCCGCCAGTTCATCGCCATCATGGAGGACATCACGGCGGCGCGGCGGGCCTCGCCGCAGATGCTGGAGTTTCTCAGCGAGCTTTATAACGCGTCCAATCGTGAGAACGACTACTGTCAGACGCTGTTGAAATTGTTTGATCTCTATTGCAGCACGGAAGAGTATGCCAAGGCCGCCGAATGTCTCGATCGGGCCGCCGAAGTCGATCCGTACGAGTCCGGGCACCTGAAACGGCTGGATATGCTGAAGGGGAAGGTGGAAGAGGGACGCTTCAAAGTAATCTCGTCCCGGTTCAGTTCCACCAGCAAGACGCCCGAACCGGCTCATGTGGAAGGGCCGACGCTGGGAGCCTCGACTCTGCAGGATCTGATGCTGCAGGCGGAAATCCTGGTGCAGTATGGGATGCGGAACAAGGCGGTCGAGCGCCTGCAGAGGATTCAGGAATTGTTTCCCCGCGAGGAGGAACGGAACGAGGATCTGCAACGCTTGTATATGTCGGCGGGGGTGACTCCGCGCTATGCGGGATCGGCGCCGCTGCCTCCGGTTGCGGCTCCGGCTGCGGCCGCGACTCCGGCTGCCGCGGCGGCGCCGGCACCCGATCAGGCGACCGACGTTCGCGCGTTCACCCGCGTGGCCGAGATTTCACGCAAGTTGTATCACCAGGGCACGGCCCCGGCTGTGCTCAATACCGCGGTGCGGGAGATTGGAACGCACTGGGAAGCGACGCGCTGCATTGCGGCGATGGGCAAGGCTGGTTCGTCGGCGACTGCGGTGGAAGAGTTCTGCATCGAAGGCTTCAAGAAGGCGAGTCATTCGGCGATTGCCGAACTGGTTGCCAGCCTGCAGAAGGCGGTCGACGGACAAGAACCGCTGGCCATTGAAGACGCGCCCAAGGCGGTGGCATTGCAGGCCGCCCGCAAGGCGGTGACGGAGCTGGGAGCGGCGACATTGCTGGCCATTCCACTCAGCGACGGCGAAGAAATTGTGGGCATGCTGGTGCTGGTGCACAGCCGGACCCGGGCCTGGCAGCAGTCAGACATGGTGGTGCTGAAAACTCTATCGGAGCAGATGGTGATTGCCCTGAATAACGCAGGGCTGCGGCGACTGGTCAAGAATCTATCGGTGACCGACGAAAAATCCGGACTGCTGAAGCGGGCTTCGTATCTTGATCTGCTGCTGGCGGAGAGCAAACGGGCGATTCAAAACGCGTCGGCGCTTTCGGTGCTGTTGCTGCAGTTCGGCAAGAGCGCGGCCATGCTCAAGGAATACGGCGAGGCGGAAGTGCAGGCGGTGATGGAACGGGCGGGGCAGTTGATCGCCGCCAACATCCGCACCAACGATCTGGCGTTTCGCTACGACACCATGACGATTGCGATCCTGCTGGGTGAGACCGCGGAAAAAGAAGCCATGCTGGCGGTCGAAAAGCTGCGCAAAACTATTTCCGAAGTGCGGCTGCCGGCGAAGGATGACGGCAGCCAGGGGCATACCGCGCAATTCTCCGCCGGGCTGGCCGAGGCCGTGATCCGCACCGAATACGATCCCGTAGATGTGGTGACCGAAGTGATCAATCGTGCCGAGCACGCGCTGGCGCAGGCCATGGCGCACGGGACGGGGAAGATCGTGGCGCTGGCCCCGGCGCTGGCTTCAGGCGCGGTGGCGTAGAGAATTGACTCATTGAGTGAATGAATCATTGAATTCATCTCACGGCTTGGCTTGATTATCAGCAGTGACGCTAGTCCGGAATGCGAATGCTTCCATCTCCGGCGATTGCGAACGATGGATTCCAGGCAACCTCCCACAGAAAACCGTCCGGATCGGAAAAATATCCCGAGTAGCCGCCCCAGAAAGCTTCCTGCGCAGGCTTGACGATCTTCGCTCCCGCGGCGGCGGCTTGGTTGAGCACGGAGTCGACTTCCGCACGAGTACGGCCGTTGTAGGCCAGGGTGATTCCGCTGAAGCCGTGGCCATCGGCGGCAACGTTCGCGTCCTTGGCGAGCTCGTGCCGCGGATAAAGGGCGAGGGCCATGCCTCCGGCCTGGAAGAAGACGATGGCTTCGGCGTCGTCCTTGGATATGGAGCGGCGCCATCCCAAGCGCTCGTAGAAGGCGCGGCTGCGCTTCAGGTCGGCTACGCCAAGAGTGATGATGCTAACGCGCTGTTCCATGCGTAACACGATATCGATCATTGGCGTCCAAAGCAAAATCGCGTACCACGAAGGACACGAAGGTCCACGAAGGAAACATGTAGAAATGAAACCTTTGTGATACTTCGTGCCCTTCGGGGTTCACGATCTTGCTGGTCCAGCGGCTAAGGGATTCACGCGGCCACCTCTCGATAGTCAAATCTGTTCACGCGCTGCTAAACTAACGAGTTTGGCGTAGCGACTCTGATCGATTCTGATTTGAGTTTCTGCCGGAAATTGAGTGGGTGAAGGATCATCGTGGAGCCCCGGACGCCTCGTCCGGGGGATAGCGCAACGGCTCTGACCATGGGCACGTGTCGCGGGCTGGGCGGACGAGGGCGTCCGCCCCTCCATGAGCACTTTGGAAAAACCATGTTGAAGCCAGGGGACATTGCCATCGTCAGCGGGGCGCGCACGCCCTTTGGCCGCTATTGCGGAAAATTGAAGGATTTTACCGCGCAGGAACTGGCGGCTGTGGCGGCGAAGGGCGCGATCGAACGCTCGGGGATCGACGCAAAGGAATTCGATCATGTCGTGTTTGGTAATGCGCAGCAAACTTCGGGCGACGCGCTGTATGGGGCGCGGCACGTGGGATTGCGGGCGGGGCTGCCGATTGAAACTCCGGCGCTGACGGTGAACCGGCTGTGCGGGTCGGGGATGCAGGCGATTGTGTCGGCGGCGCAGATGATCCAGACCGATGAGGCGAAGATTGTTTTGGCGGGCGGGATGGAGGCCATGTCGCAGGCGCCGTTTGTGATTCGCGGGCGCGACGGATTTACGCTGGCGCCGGGCGGGAAGCTGGAAGATTCGTTGATGGTGGCGCTGCTCGATACTTACTGCGGGTCTTATATGGCTAACACCGCAGAGCTCTACGGTTCGCAGCAGGGGATCACGCGCGAGATGCAGGATGAGTTTGCGCTGCGTTCGCAGCAGCGGGCGGATGCGGCTTACAAAGAAGGACGCATTCCGGAAGAGTTGGTGCCGGTGGCTTTGCGGAATGCGAAGGGCGAGGCGACAGGAGACTCGCTGACCGAAGATGATCACCGGCGTCCGCAGACGACGATGGAGGGGCTGGCGAAGTTGCGGCCGGCATTCGGAAAGAACGGAACTGTCACCGCAGGGAATGCAAGTGGGATTGTGGATGGGGCGGCGGCGGTCGTGGTGATGTCGCTGGACGAAGTGCGCAAGCGCAACATGAGTCCGCTGGGGCGGATTGTGAGCTGGGGCATTGCGGGCGTGGAGCCGAAGCTGATGGGGCGGGGTCCGGTACCGGCGTCGAAGATTGCGCTGCAGAAGGCCGGGCTGAATTTGGACTACATCGATCTGATCGAAGTGAACGAGGCGTTCGCGGCGCAGTATCTGGCGGTCGAGAAAGAGTTGGGATTGGATCGCGAGAAAGTGAATGTGAACGGCGGGGCGATCGCGCTGGGGCATCCACTGGGCGCGACCGGGACGCGGCTGGTGATCACGCTGTTGTATGAGTTGCGGCGGCGGAAGAAGAAATATGGGCTGGCTACGGCTTGCATCGGTGGTGGGCAGGGGATTGCGATGGTTGTGGAGAGCATGAGCTGATGCGGAGTCCGTGGCTACGCGCGCTGCTGATTAGTATCGGTTTGTTCGGTCTTGCCCTGCTTTTTGATCTGTTGTCCGTCCTACGGTCTGTTGTATGGATTTATTGGGCACCCGGGATGGCCGTGGTTGCTTATCTCTGGAACGCGATCCGCGGTAGTTTTGATCCAGAAACGCCGATTTCGAGCGCAGTCATCTTGCTCGCCGGCGTACTGTTCTGGTGGTTGGTCATTTATGCCTTGTTTCGAGTGTGGCCGGTCCTGAGTAAGCGAGGTCAGGGATAGCAAGATGTGCGGTCCCGTGGCGCCGGCAAATTACGCAGGCTCTCCGCTCCGCGCAGAATGACAAAGCAATTTTGTATATGAAAGAAGCAATCATGGAAATCAAAAAGGTTGGAGTCCTCGGTTGCGGCCTGATGGGTTCTGGCATTGCGCAGGTTTGCGCGACCGCTGGATTTGACGTGACTGTGCTGGAAGTTGAGCAGAGGTTTCTCGACAAGGGGTTTGCCGGGATTGAGAAGTCTTTGGCGAAGTTTGCGGAGCGGCCGGTGGAGAAGGGCGGGATCACGGCGGCGCAGAAGGATGCGATCCGGGCGCGGCTCAAGGGGACGACTAACAAATCCGACTTGGCGGATTGCGACATTGTGATTGAGGCCATCATTGAGAATGTGGACGAGAAGAAGAAGATGTATGCGTCGCTGGATGGCGTGGTGAAGAAGGATGCGATTTTTGCTTCGAATACTTCCTCGATTTCGGTGACGGAGTTGCTGACCTCGGTGAAGCGGCCGGAGCGGTTTATTGGGCTGCACTTTTTTAATCCGGTGCCGCTGATGAAGCTGGTCGAAGTGGTGCGGACCATCGCCACAGCCGATGACGTTTACGAGGCCGCTTACGAGTTTGCGAAAAAGCTGGGCAAGGTTCCGGTGCGGACCTCGGATAAGACGGGATTCATCGTAAACCGGCTGCTGGTGCCTTATTTGCTCGATGCGATCCGCGCGTATGAAGAGGGGGTGGGGTCGCTTGAGGATATTGATAATGCGATGAAGCTGGGGTGCGGGTATCCGATGGGGCCGTTCACGCTGCTGGATTTTGTGGGGCTCGATACGACTTATTACATTACGCAGGTGATGTATGACGAGTTCAAGGAGCGGCGGTTTGCGTCGCCTCCGCTGCTGAAGCGGATGGTGATGGCGGGGTGGTACGGGCGGAAATCGGGGCGCGGGTTTTATGATTATGCGGACCCGGAGAAGCCAAAGGCGAACAAGCTTTAGCCACGGATTTGCACGGATTGCACACGAATATATTAAAAGCGATTGTCATCCTGAGCGGAGCAAGAACTTCGCGAAGCGAAGTTCTTGCGTAGTCGAAGGATCCCTTCAGCGGGCGCAACGGCAGGCACCGGCGGGCGTTCTCACGAGGGACGAGAGAACTCCCTTACGCGGCGGAGTGAGTGCGAGGTGATAGGGGTCCTTCGACTTCACATGTCGATTCGCTTCGCTCATCGACATGCTTCGCTCAGGATGACATTAGTATGGGGTTGAATTTATGAACTTCGAAAACATCATTCTCGAAAAGAAAAACTCGATTGCTTACGTTACTGTGAACCGGCCCAAGGTGCTCAATGCGCTCAACATGGCGACCATGGAGGAGTTGCGCGGGGCGTTTCACGACATTAAGAACGATAAGAACATTCGCGTGGTGATTTTTACCGGCGCGGGCGAGAAGGCGTTTATTGCCGGGGCCGACATCGGCGAACTCGCTCAGCAGGACGCGGTGACCGGCAAGGAATATACGCATCGCGGGCAGTCGGTGCTCAATCTGATTGAGAATCTGGGCAAGCCGGTGATTGCTTGCATTAACGGCTTCGCGCTGGGGGGAGGATGCGAACTGGCTCTCGCTTGCACCATGCGGCTGGCTAGTGAGAATGCGAAGCTGGGGCAGCCGGAAGTGAAGCTGGGGATTATCCCGGGGTATGGTGGATCGCAGCGGCTGCCTCGGCTGGTGGGCAAAGGGATCGCCATGCAGCATGTGCTCACCGGCGAGATGATCACGGCGCAGGAGGCGCATCGCATTGGGCTGGTGAATGAAGTGACGGCGCCGGCGGAGTTGATTCCGCGGGCGGAGGCGATTGCGGCGAAAATTATCGCCAACGCTCCGCTGGCCGTGCAGTATGCGATGGAGGCGGTCAACAAAGGCATGGAGATGACTTTGGCCGAGGGGCTTTATCTGGAGGCGGTTTTGTTTGGCGTGTGCTGCGCTACCGAAGATAAAGCCGAGGGAACGAAGGCGTTTCTGGAGAAGCGGGCGGCGGTGTTTAAAGGCAAGTGAGTCAAGGGCTTTTACCACAGAGGACACAGGGGAACATAGAGGAATGCAAGCTCACCAGGGAGGCACTGAGTCACGGAGAAGAAGATCACATTAAAAATGGAGTCGCCTCCTGAGCCTGCGTTTCATGCTGTCGAGGGTCAGCTCGACGCTTGCGGCAAGCGCTTCGCGATTGTCGTGGCGCGGTTTAATGCGTTTATTACCGAGCGGCTTTTGCAGAGCGCTTGCGATGGGCTGTTGCGCACGGGGACGAAGAGGAAAGACATTGCGATTGTGCGCGTGCCGGGGGCGTTTGAGATTCCCGCTGCGGCGCGGACGCTGGCGGAGACTCGAAAATACGATGCGATCATCTGTCTCGGCTGCCTGCTGCGCGGCGATACGGCGCACTATGACGTGATCGTCAACGAAGTTACGCGCGGGATTGGGCAGTCGGCGCAGGAGACCGGGGTGCCGCATGCGTTTGGAGTGCTGACTTGTGAGACGCTGGAGCAGGCGATTGATCGGGCTGGACTGAAGATGGGGAATAAGGGATTCGAGGCGGCGCTGGCGGCGGTGGAGATGGCGTCGCTGAAGGAGAGCGTCGTCGGTCGTTCGTTGTTGGTCGTTGGCCAGAAGGCTCGGGGTCGGGGCCGCGGAGCAGCGAAGGGCCGACCGAAATCCAAACGCTAGCGTGGGTTTTTCTCCTTCCGTTTTTATTCCTGTAGACTAAACCTTCCGGTGCGACCAGGATCAGGCCAACGACCAAGGACAAACGACCAACGACCGCTTATGGGTACTCGCCGCAAATCCCGAGAACTGGCGCTGCAGATGCTGTTTCAGTCGGACATGGGCAAGCAGGATGCCGAGCAGGTGCGGCGGACATTCTGGGCCGAGCATGGCACGGCGAGCGCCGAAGTGCGAGGATTTGCCGACGATCTTTTTCGGGTGGCCACCGACCGCAACGCCGAGATTGACGGGCTGATTGAGCGGCACGCCGAGCACTGGCGGATGGAGCGCATGGCGGCGGTGGATCGCAATCTGCTGCGCGCGGCGGTGGCCGAGTTGATGGCCTATCCGGAGACTCCGCGGGCGGTGGTGATCAACGAAGCGCTGGAGATTGCTCGGAAATTTTCCAGTCCGGAGTCGGTGCACTTCGTCAATGGAGTGCTTGACAGCGTGGGTAAGGAACTGGAGAAGCCGGCGTAAAGGTAGTTCTCAGTTCTCAGTTCCCAGATCCTCTAGCGGACCCTTCTTCTTCTTCTGATCCAGCCCAGCACTCTTGGGCAAGCAGTCGTTCGCAATTCTTGCGCCTGCTGCCCGATTTCTGCTGCGGCCAAAACTGAGAACTGAGTACTGAGAACTGAGAACTGCACTTACGGTCTGACGGCCATCAAGCTCAAGGCACATTGGCCCTGCGTAGGCGTAGCCGTGCAGAAGGGGTTCAGGTAGTTGGGCAAGTCGGGGAAGGTGATCTGCAACTGGTCGCTGCCGCCGAGCGACGTGCTGACCACGTGCACCATGCCATCGCTGCCGGCGACCACAATGGTGCCGGTGTCGACGGACATTTGGGCACTGATGGGGGTGGCATTTCCCGTGAGCAGGATGCCGCTGGTCACCGCACCGGCGCCAAAATCGTAGACCAGGATGCTGGCGTTGGCGGCGGCTGCGATGTAGACCTGCGAGGCATCGGCGGAGACAAAGAAATTCAGCGGCTGGAGCGTGCCCTGGCCCAATTCGACGCGCTGCGCCGGGCGCAAGGGATCGTTGCTGAGGAAGGTCAGGGTCTGGGGACAGATGGTTCCGGGCTGGGCGGCTGAGGTGGCGGCTGTGACGACGTCGAACCCGGTCGCGTCCAACACCAGTACGTGGGTTCCGTCGGGAATCGAAAATCCGTAAGAGTCGGTTCCCTCGATGTGTACGCCGGGCAATACCTGCATGAGAAGAGGATTGTGGGGCAGCGCCAGGACTGCAGGAACCTGAGTCGGGCTGGCCGAGACCTGGTCGTCACAAGTATTGAAGGCTGTGAAATTGGCCGTGTTGCCGTTGGCGGCGGCCTCGGCCACGAACGCAAAGGCGCCGTTCGGCGAGAACCCGACGGTGTGCGCGTTGACCGGGCCGGTCAGGGCGATCGGTCCCTGCAGGGCCTGCACCGTGGAATAAACGTACATCGAACTTCCGCCACTGCCGAAGAGGAAGGTCTTCAATGCATCAGGCGAGAAGGCGACAGCCGCGGCGTCGGGAATACTCAGCGGGGTAACCGCCGGCGAATTGATATTGGCCAGGCTCACGAGGTAGGTCTGATTCAGGTTTTGTGCGGTATCGGAGAAGACCGCGACGGATCCGTTGTTGGAGATCCCCAGGATGGTTCCGGTGACCGTGCTCAACGCGGCATACGGGCTGCTGTTGGTGCCAAAATTCGAGGGGTTGATGATCTGGGCGCCGAACTCGCTGCCCATGATGGCCCGATCGCCGGCGAGATCGAACATCAGGGAATTGGGCGAAACCGGCAAAGGAATTTGGGAGCCTGCATTGGCCTTGGACGTCGAGAGGTTATAGATGGACGTGGTGCAGGTTACCGGAGGTTCGGGCGCACATCCGGTGGAGGTGGCGAGCGCCGACGCCGAAGTCGTGGCCCCGGTGATCAGGCCAGAAATCGCAGTTTCGGCATAGACCGGGGCGGGGATGAGTTCCTGGCACTTAAACGTTGGTGTCGCAAAGAACGCGTTACATTGGGACAGAGGCGAACTGGGGTCCGAGGCTGAGCCGGAAAGCGACGCGGGTACGAGGGGGAATCCGATGTTGCAGGTGGGCGGGCTGCACGAGGCCGTAACCGAACCGGAGCCGGGCAATGGGGTTGCGAGGGCGCAGGTCTCCAGGCATCCCGTGCCTGCAGCCAATACGCCGGGCTGCGACGAGGTCCAGGTCAGCGGGATCTTGCTGAGGACGATGCCGCCATTGGTATTGGGCAGCGAAGTGTACCCCATGATGTCGGTCAACACCGCCGTGGCCGTTTGCGACGTACCTTTAGAGGTGACGAAGGTGGTTTGATCGGACTGCTGCAATCCGGAGCCGATTTCAAGAGCAACGCTCTTGATGGGGCAGGTTGCGAAGAAGTCCAGCACAGGCGCCGTAGCGCCTTGCGCATTCTGGTATTGCGGCTGCTGGAACGACGAACTGGTAACGCCGCCCGCGGAGGCGTAGATGTAAGCGATTCCGGGAAACAGAGCGATCGCCGTGGCCTGATTGGTGGGGAGGCTGTAGGTAATATTGGCGACCGGGTCGTAGAACTTACTGTCGATCGGGACCAGGTTCACCACCGTCTGGTTATTCGCGGAAAAAGTAAACGGACCGACCGAGGCCGTGATGTCGGTGCCTTGGCTGAAAGCGTGGGCCTCGACGGTCATGGACTGAGTCTGGGAAAGGCAAGGCTCGATAATCGGAGCGCCGTTGAGGGTAAGCCCGGTCACGGTAATGTTGTCGATCGGAGGATGCACGAATACCCAAGTGGGCACGCTGCTGGCGCCGAGCGCCGATGCGGTCACCAGGGCAATGCCTGTGCCCCCACCGGTGCAGGTTGTGAAAGCCACGTCGAAGTGGCCGGCACACGCCACGCCGTTGGGAGCAATTGTCAATATAGAAGGGTCGCTCGAGGTATAGGTGATGGGAGTATTGATGCTGCCGCCCGAACTGGATTGCGCGGATGCCGTAAACACTTGCGCGCTACCCACTGTGAGGGATATGTTGCTCCCCGGGTTGAGGGTGATTCTGGTAGCAGACGGCGCCGTGCCGGACTTGGTGGCCTTCCCACATCCGCTGACGCTCCATAGACAAAGGATTGCAACCGCCAACCGCCAAGCCTTCGAATGCGACCTACCCATGCACCCCTCTTTGAGCGTTGTCCCGGCCTCGCGCCCCGACATGGGGCGGAGCGAGTCGTCGAATGAATTGGAAAACTTGTAGTGTAGAGGCTGGAGACGGAATCGGCAAGTCGAGGCGCTTAGGAGGCGTGAGCGCGCGCCCTTCGCGCGCGGGAGCCTCCTGCCGAGATCCTGAGCGTTCTTAGCGAAGGATCTCTCGCGCCAATGCGCTCTTCACGCAACCATACTCACGAAAACCATAGGTCGGCCTTGCGTTCCAGTTTCCGTCATAGTGGGATGCAAAAACACCCGTTGACGATGTTTGCAGAGACTTGCTATAGTAGTTTGGTTCCGCGAGTACATCCAGGCTTGCTGTGTGCTGTGAGTTTTGCTGTGCAGCGGTGTGCGCAGTCGCTTGCAGTGGAAGCTATAGACGAAGAGAAATGAGTTTCCGGATGAAGAGATGCAGGTTCGGAAACTTTCCTCGCTGAAACGTTCCTGCGGTGCCTTCCGCCCTATTGTGGAAGGATATGCAGGGCAAGGCTGACGAAACGGAGTGCCCCCGGAGTTTGGCCGGGCGCCACCGTCGGCAGCGAAAGTCTAGGGAATCCAGAATCTCTCCGGCATTTTGCGGTGAGAAGTAATGGTTGGCCTTGTTTTGCTAAACATGAGCCAGCCATGCCCACGGATGCGCGTCTCACAGGATTGCAGCAGGAATTTAGCTGTGCCGCTGCGCGTGGAGGCAGGATGTTGTGCGATGGATGCTGCCGGATAATGTCGCGCGGCTAAGGAGTCTGAAGAGTGCCTACGTTTAACCAGTTGGTGGCTCAGGGCCGCAAGCGGCCCCGTTACAAGACGGCGAGCCCTGCCTTGCAGGGATGTCCTCAGAAGCGCGGGGTTTGCACCCGCGTGTACACGCAGACGCCCAAGAAGCCCAACTCGGCTTTGCGCAAGGTGGCGCGCGTGCGTCTGACCAACGGAATTGAAGTGACTACCTATATTCCCGGCGTTGGCCATAACCTGCAGGAGCACTCGATTGTGCTGATCCGCGGGGGCCGTGTGAAGGATCTGCCGGGCGTGCGCTATCACGTGATTCGCGGAACGCTGGATGCGGTGGGCGTTGCCGGCCGCATGCAGGGACGTTCGAAGTATGGCGCTAAGCGGCCCAAGAAGGGTTGAGAGAGTTTCCGGTTTCCAGTTTCCGGTTTCTGGCGTGATGCTTCGGTTTTGAAACTTGAAACAAGAAACTTGAAACTGCGTTTGAGGAGCTAAAGCTTACATGCCTCGTAAAGGACATATCGCCAAGCGGACCGTCCCGGCCGATGCCGTGTATCAATCGGATCTGGTGACGAAGTTTATTAACTCGATGATGTGGCAGGGCAAGCGCTCGACCGCCGAGGGCATCTTTTATGAGGCCTTGGCCAAGGTGCAGGAGAAGGGCGGCGACGAAGCGTTGAAGCTTTTCAAGAAGGCCGTCGAGAATGCCAAGCCGCTGCTCGAGGTCAAGACCCGCCGCGTGGGTGGTGCCAACTATCAGGTGCCGGTGGAGGTGAATGCCGACCGCCGGACGTCGCTGGGGATTCGCTGGCTGATTACCTACGCGCGAGCGCGCGGTGAAAAAGGAATGGTTGAGAAGTTGACCAATGAGTTACTGGACGCCGCCGCCGGTAAGGGCGCGGCGATCAAGAAGAAAGAAGATGTGCACCGCATGGCGGAAGCTAATAAGGCGTTCGCGCATTACCGGTGGTAAGAAGTTGCATAGGTCCTTCGCGGCGAAGCGCCGCTCAGGATGACAAGAATTTCAACTGAGAGCTGACAGCTGATTTTTGGAGCCCCAGAAAGAGTTATAGAGCCGTGCCCAGAACAGTCCCATTAGAACGCTGCAGAAACATCGGCATCATGGCCCACATCGATGCCGGCAAGACCACTACGACGGAGCGCATCCTGTTTTATACGGGAAAGACGCACCGCATCGGAGAGGTGCACGAAGGCACGGCCACCATGGACTGGATGGAGCAGGAGCAGGAGCGCGGCATCACGATTACGTCCGCGGCGACGACCTGCACCTGGCGCGACATTCGCATCAATATTATTGATACGCCGGGCCACGTCGATTTCACAGCCGAGGTAGAACGTTCGCTGCGCGTGCTCGACGGCGCGGTCGCGGTGTTTGACGCGGTGCACGGGGTGCAGCCGCAGTCGGAAAAAGTCTGGCGGCAGGCTGATAAGTACGGCGTGCCTCGGATTTGTTTCATCAACAAGATTGACAAGATGGGCGCCGATTTCGAGCATGCCGTCGACACCATCCGCAAGCGTCTCAGCGCCAAGCCCGTCGCCATTCAATTTCCCATCGGCCAGGAAGACAAGTTCCGCGGCGTCATTGACCTGATCAACATGAAGTCGATTGTGTGGCAGGACGACACCATGGGCGCGGAATACGTGACCGAAGAAATTCCCGCCGACCTGAAGAAGAAAGCCGAAGCCTTTCACGCCCAGCTGGTCGAGACCATTGCCGAGAACGACGACGAAATCCTGCACAAGTTTCTGGAAGGCGAAGAGATTTCGGCCGACTCACTGCGTGCCTCGCTGCGCAAGTCGACCATCGCGCTGAAAGTATTTCCGGTGGTGGTGGGAACGGCGTTCAAGAACAAAGGCGTGCAGCCGCTGCTGGATGCGGTCGTGGATTATCTGCCCTCGCCGCTCGATGTGCCGGAAACCCATGGCCTGAATCCCGACAACGGGGAAAAGATTTTCCGCCACGCCGACGACAAGCAGCCATTCTCCGCGCTGGCGTTCAAGATCATGGCCGATCCGTTCGTCGGCCAGCTGACATTTATCCGCGTCTATTCTGGGCAGTTGAAGACCGGCGATTCCGTACTGAACGTGCGCACCACGAAGTCGGAGCGCATCGGACGTTTGCTGAAGATGCACGCCAACAAGCGCGAAGAGATCAGCGAAATTCTCGCCGGGGACATTTGCGCAGCGGTGGGTTTGAAAAACGTGGGCACCGGCGACACGATTTGCGATGAGGATCATCCCATCGCGCTGGAGTCGATCACGTTTGCGGTTCCAGTGATTTCGGTCGCGGTCGAACCGAAGACCAAGGCCGACCAGGAAAAAATGGGTATGGCGCTCAGCCGCCTGGCCCAGGAAGATCCTACTTTCAAGGTTCATACCGATCCCGACAGCGGGCAGACCATCATCAGCGGCATGGGCGAGCTGCACCTGGAAATCATCGTCGACCGCATGATGCGCGAGTACAAGGTCGAGGCCAATGTCGGCAAACCGCAGGTGGCGTATCGCGAGACCATTCGCAGGCACGCGGAAGCCGAAGGCAAGTACATTCGCCAGACCGGCGGCAAAGGCCAGTACGGGCACGCCAAGATTTATCTCGACCCGCAACCGCCGGGCTTGGGATACGAGTTCGTCAACGACATCACGGGCGGCTCGGTGCCCAAAGAGTTCATCAAGCCGATCGATCAGGGAATTCGCGAGGCGCTCGAAGGTGGAATTCTCGCGGGCTATCCCATGGTCGATGTGAAGGCCACGCTGTATGACGGCAGCTATCACGACGTCGATTCGAACGAAATGGCGTTCAAGATTGCCGGATCGATGGCATTCAAAGAAGCTGCCCGCAAGGCGTCTCCAGTGCTGCTGGAGCCGGTGATGGCGGTCGAGGTGGTGACCCCGGAGGATTATGCCGGCGTGATCATGGGCGATTTGAGTTCGCGCCGCGGACGCATTGAAGGCATGGAGCACCGCGCCGGTTCGCAGGTGATCAAGGCCATCGTGCCGCTGGCGGAAATGTTTGGTTACGCGACCCACATGCGTTCCTCGACGCAGGGCCGCGCGGAATACTCGATGCACTTTGCGCGCTATGAGGAGGCTCCGCGTTCGGTCGCGGAGGAAATCATCGCCAAGGTGCAGGGAACGGCGAAGTGACTCCGAGCGCCGCGGTTCGTCGTCGACCGCAGGTTCTGGGTCAGGGAAAGCAAACGGGCCGAGTTTGAAACTGTGTTTGGGCCGGATGGCAGCTGGGCGCGGTTTCTGGGGCGGGCAGAAGGTTTCATCGCAACGGAGCTGAAGTGCGAGTCGTTGTCCGAGGCCGGGTCCGAGGCTGGGCCTGAGGCTGGAAGCGATGGGCGTTATCGAGTGCGGGATTTCTGGAAGGGGCATCGCGGATTTGAAATTTTCCGCGAACGCTTTTCAGAAGATTTCGCGCAGTTCGATCGGCGGGTTACCGATGAACTGGTCGAGAAGCAGGAATTCGTTGGCGCGTACTACGAGGCCGACGGGGACGAGTAGAGAAGTTGCACGGGTCCTTCGGCGCCAAAAAGCGGCGCCTCAGGATGACAGAGGATTTAGCTAGAAGCTAAGAGCTAGGAGCTAAGAGCTGAGTTATGGCGAAAGAAAAGTTTGATCGCAATAAGCCGCACTGCAACGTAGGGACGATTGGTCACATCGATCACGGCAAGACCACGTTGACGGCGGCGATCACGAAGGTGTTGCAGAAGCATAATCCGAAGATTGTGTTCCGCTCTTTTGACAGCATTG
>JBKQID010000046.1:0-2641 GCA_052148475.1 Candidatus Sulfotelmatobacter sp.
ATCGAGCAGCAGATGCAGCTTCACGGCGCCCTTGGTGCGCCGGTACTGCGCCCAGTCGAAGACGCTGGCGCAGAGTTCGATCAGGGTGGCGTCCAGGCTCAGCAGTCTGTTCTTGAAGCGGAAGCCATGCGGACCGGAAGCTTCGCGGCAGCGGCCCAGCAGTTGATAAAACACGGCGCGGTACAACTGCCAGGGCCGATGCTCGTTGGCATAGGCCAGGGTGGAGCGCTTGGGCGCATCGGGCAAACCCAGGTGCCGCAACTTGCCTTCGCTGGCGGCCAGTCCGCCGCAAATCTCGCGCAAGGACTGCGCCCGCCCCAGGTGACAGAACAACATGGCCACGAACTGTCCCCAGCAACTGAACCCGCGAGCGTGGCGCTCGGCCCGGTGCTCGGCGACCGCCTGCTCGAACTCTTGGCGGGAAAACAACTGCAACATCTGGCTGAAAATGCTGGATACTCGTATCACGGCGGTGGTGGCCCTCCCTACGATTCACGTCTCGCAACGCAAACCGTAGCAGAGTTCTACCCCCGCCGCTCAAAACCTAATTTGGACAAGAGTGACAGGGACTATAGTTATGATACGAAGTGTTATTGTTGCGGGGCGCAGCCGCCCGGAAAGGTCGTCCTCGGAGTGAATGTCAAACAGCTTTTCGATCTAACTGCCCGCGTCGCCATTGTTTCGGGCGGCTCGATGGGACTGGGTCGCCAGATGGCCGAGGGTCTGGCCGAGATGGGGGCGAATCTGGTGCTCTGCGCCCGCAAGAAGGAGCGCTGCGAGGAAGCGGCGGAAGCCTTGCGCAGCCTGGGCGTGCAGACGCTGGCCTTGGGATGCGATGTCAGAGACCGGGCGGCGATTCAGGAAGTCGTCGATGCGACGCTCGCAAAGTTTGGTCGAGTCGACATTTTGGTCAACAACGCCGGCGTGTCGTGGGGGGCTCCGGTGGAAGAAATGACGCTGGAGCAGTGGGACAAAGTTCTCTCCACCAACTTGACCGGCACGTTCCTGTTTTGTCAGGCGGCGGGCAAAGCTATGGTCGCGCAGGGGTCGGGCAAGATCATCAACATCGCATCAGTGGCGGGTTTGGACGGAGCGTCGGCGGAACTGCAGGCGATCGGGTACCACGCGAGCAAAGCCGGCGTGATCGCGTTCACCAAGGATCTGGCGTGCCAGTGGGCGCCGCACAACATCCAGGTGAATGCCATCGCCCCGGGATGGTTTCCGACGCATATGTCGGAATGGATCATCGAGCACCGTAAAGATTCCCTGCTGGCGAAGATCCCGGCGGGCCGCTTTGGCGGCGATCACGATCTGAAAGGGGCAGCGGTGTTTCTGGCGTCGGACGCTTCGGCGTACGTGACGGGTCACGTGCTGGTCGTCGATGGAGGGCTGTGGGCTGGTAAGAACAAATCTTTGTGAATCTTCCCCTAACGCCGGTGCGATTCTTCCGCTACTCAGAACAGCAGTTTCCCCGCCAAGACGGCGGTGGTGTGTCAGGACCGGCGGTTTCATCAGCTAGATGGGACACCGCAAGCGGCGTGGGTTTCCGATCAAACATCCGAACAGATGCTGATCTCCGCCGCGCCCTACCGCGGAGAACGCTCTCCTCGATCAGCAGCACTTTAAAGTTCGGAGCAGCCACACGCAACCCTCGTGTGGGCTCATCGGTAGGGGCGGCAGGTGGAAAGTAAGTGTCAGAGGAAGCACATGGTTGACAGGTTTGGATGGTTGAGGTCGAAAAATTTTCCTCTCTCTACTCACTTTTCCGCGGGCTTCGCTTGGAGGCAGGTATCAGATGTTCGGCTGATGAAACGGACACCCTCTCCGGCTTCTAGAGAGAAGCTGTCTAGGTCGCCTGCGATGACATCCAGAATCAGCTCCGCCTTCGCCAGATATTCAAATTGCGCAGCCCCCACATAAAAGGGTGTGCCTTCGACCACACCTGAGAGCACATCGCGGGAACCGACGCGAAATTCGTCCCGCCGGAATGGCTCCGGCGCGCAAACTCGGCGCCGAGATCACTATCGACGCCAAGACCCAGGCCCTCCGCGAATGTGGAAAATAGACGTTGCAGGAGCGTTCTCCGTAGTACGTTCCATGCTAGTAAATCTTGGAACGTAGCGAAACGGTAGAAAGGAGGACTTACGAGCCGTACTTTTGAGGGATGTCGAGTTCGATGATCCCGCGCTGTAGTCCAATGGTTACAGCATGGGTCCGATCGTTGGCGCCCAGCTTCGAGAGAATGCTACTGATGTGGCTCTTGACGGTCGTTTCCTCAATGGAGAGCTTGTCGGCGATCTGCTTGTTGCCACTGCCAGCAGCAATCAAACGAAGCACCTCAATTTCGCGCGAGCTCAGCGCATCGTCGGCAGCATGCTCAGCCAGCCCCGCCGCGATTTCGGGCGGTATTCGCTTGTGTCCCGCATGCACACTCCGAATCGCGTCCAACAGTTCCCTGTGCACGTGTCCCTTCAGGATGTAACCCCGAGCACCCGCTTTGATGGCGCGCAGGACCTGAACATCTCCGGAATAAGTCGATAGGACTATGATCTTGGCGTTGGGGAATTCGTTCCTGATGCGGCTGATTGCTTCGATACCGTTCAGATTCGGCATTTGAAGATCCATCAGAGTCACGTCCGGA
>JBKQID010000047.1:0-12438 GCA_052148475.1 Candidatus Sulfotelmatobacter sp.
ATGCCGCCAGCGACGGGCCCGTCAATCCGCGGCGTCACAAACGAGCGTGATCTGCATCACACGGGGAAATCCGGGATTAAACGGAGACCACGGCACGGTCGGCCGGTGTAGTCAAGACATCCAGGAGCCGTTTGCGAGAGAATTCACTCATATCCGCTTTAAGAACGCTTCAGCATCATCCAGCCGCGGGAACAGTTTCTCCTCCGCCTGAAACTCCGCCGAATGCACGCAGCGCCGGCTCCCGCGCAGCCTGACGGGATGCTTCAGATGCAGCATCTCGTGGTAGACGATGTACTCCAGCACATACGCCGGCACGGCAGGATGATCGAAGACCCGGCTGATGATGATCGCGTTATGCGCCGGATCGTAATGCCCGAGAATGCGGCGAGTCTTGGTCTGGCTCCAGCTCATGCGCGGCCGCGCCATCAGCCCGTGAAAGAAGCGCGTATTCAATTCTTCGAAAATCGTGTCCAGATCATAGAAGTGCCCGCGCGCCGGCCGTAACCGTTTGCGCCCCCGCATCTGCCGCACCAGATGCGTCTTGCGCACGATCTCGTGGCTGGCCACATATTTTCGATAGCGCGCCGCCTGTCCGCGATCAATCGGCTGGCGATACATCTTGGCCAGCAGGATGTGAGCAATCGCCCGCAGAACCCCGTCCGGCGCTCCTTCCAGCAGATCGGAAAGCCGCACCAGCAGCCGCCCGTCGCGCAGACGAATGGTGTTGTTCACATTGGCGAAGGCGAAGAATTCAATCTTCAGCTCTGGAATCGAAGCCGCAGGACGCAGCTCCCGATAAGTCTCCTGGAATATTTCAAGCAGCCCTTCGCGCACGGTGAGCGTAGCTTAGCACGGGCGGACTTTAGGCGTCAGACCTCAGACCTCAGGCGTAACGCCGATGACTCCTCAGGGGCTGAAGCCCTGGTTTGATTTTGCATGCTTGACGCGGCCCTGTAGGGCCGCTCTTCCACCGTCGATGATACGTTCGTGGAACAGCGACAGCCATCGCGTGTGCGGGGCCTGACGGTCGGTCGTCTGAGGGTCGCGCTCAATTTCCGACGACCGAGTTCCGACGGCTGAGGTCCGACGGCTGAGGTCCGCTGCATCGCCTCACTCCTGCTTGCCCTCAGTCTTCACACTCCCCGGCGAATTCAGTTTCTTATGCTTGGCCGCGTCTTCCTGATCTGCCAGCAGCTTGCGATGGTCCTCCGTCGAACTGTCCACACTGTCGAGCAGGTTGGTGAGAACGAACTCGTACTGGCGAGCCTCTTCCGGGGGAACGTCGGCCGCGTCCTTCAGCGCGCGCAGCTTGGCCTGGAACTCCGTATCCGCCGCAATAATAACTTTCAGCGGTTTTCGAATGTCGTCCCGGCGATCGACGTAGGTGTCGATATTGTCGTTGAGTTCGTCGTAGAGCAATTGCAAATCGTCGAGCATATCGTGGGTGACGCGCGGCCGGTCTTTGGTTTTAGGATCGTTGCGCATCTGCTCCAGTTTGACCAGCCGATCCCGCGTGAACTGAACGTAAAGCGTCAGCCGCATTCTCGGTTCCCAGCTGGCGTCGCGGATCTGGTCGATCTCCGATTGGGTCAGCGGTTCGCGGTGGCGCTGCGCCGGCAGCACCGACCCGCCCGCCAGCAACAGGGCAAGGCACAATGTAATGGGCGGCCCCAACCGCAACCCAGGTCGCAGAAGGGAAGCGGTCATTTCACTCCTTTCGGGAACATGGCCTTGAGCAGATCGTCCCGCACCTTTTCCAGACGCCGGATGGCATCTTCGACCGGCGCCTGATCGTCGCGGCCAAGCGAGTGCAGCAGGTCGGTAAGCTTGCGGGTCATGGCGCGGGCGGCAATTTCGGTTTGCTTCTGATATTTGTGCGATTCGATCGCGTAATCCCTGGCCAGTTCGGAATAGGCCACAACCTCGGTCAACGCGGCCTGGCCTTTTTCGACTTCGCCCGCCGCGTACAGTTTGTCCGTCTCCACCAATTGCTTCTGCGCGATCTCGATGCACAGATGAGGCCGGCCCCCAATGCTGGTCGAAGCCAGCCGGGCCTTCAACTCCTCGACCGACAGGTCACTACTCGCCGTCGCGCGGCCCGTCGCGCCGATCATCAGCGCGAACAGCGTGCACGTCGCCACTTGCCAAAATAGAACCCGCGCCCCAAACATGATCCGGTCCTGCGGCCTTATTTTTTCGGCTCGATAGCGATGAGCCGGTGCTTCGCCTGCCACTCCTGATCAGGATACTTCCCGTGAGCCGTATTGAGGAAGAGGTGATAGTTTACAGCCGCCCGCTTAACGTCCTTGAGATGGTCATAGGCCGAAGCCCGCAGGAAGTAGGTGACGGGCTCGTCGGGCAGGTATTTCACCCGCGTGTCCAGTGCTTTAATGGTCAGAGGATAGTTCTTATTCTCGCTGGCGGCGAAGGCCAGGTCGCCGTATGCCGTCCCCAACTCGGGCTTGAGGCTCACCGCCGCCAGGAATTCCTTCTGCGCGTCTGCGAACTTCTTTTCTTCGAGCAGCGACTTGCCCAAACTCTGGTGAAGTTCGGCGTCGTTGGGATAGGCGCTCAGCAACACGTGATAGGCTGCCTCGGCCTGATCGTATTTCTTGGAGATCATATACAGGTCGGCCAGATCGCGCTGCAGCGAAACATCCGCCGGAACCAGCTTCACCGCGGCTTGCAGTTCGGCAATCGCGTCGTCATTCTTGCCCTCCGCCGCCAGCACTCGTCCCAATTGAATGCGAGGGTCGGCCTGATGGGGGTCGGCCTGATGAGTATCGGCTGGCTCGGGATGCGCCCCGACCAGCTTGCGCAACTCCGCTTCGGCTTCAGCCAAACGGCCGGTCCGCATGTAGATGTTGGCCAGACCCGTCACGGCATCGGACGAAGGATCAAGCGCCAGCGCCTGTTTGAATTCGTTCTCGGCGTCCGAAAGTCTCTGTTGCTTTTCCAGCAGGAGTCCGGCCGCCAGGTGCGGTTCGGCATCCTTCGGATGCAACGTAGCAGCCTGCCGGTAGGCCACAAGCGCTTCCTCCGGCTTGGTCGATTCGAGCACGTGCGCCAAAGAAAGCCACGCCCGTTCCTGGCCCTCGGCGACGTGGCTTGTGGGCTTGAGCTGCGTGGCGGCGCGCAGATATTGTTCGGCATCCGGTTGCGCGCTTTTCGCGAGTTGCAGTCCCAGGTTCAGGTTCGACTCAAACACGTCCGGTTTCGCCGCCACCGATTTGCGATACGCGGCAATCGAGTCGTCTATCTTGCCGAGACCGTTCTCCACAAAGCCCAGTTCAAACCACGCCACATAATTCGCCGGATCATCTCCCACCACCTTCCGCAGCAATGGCTCAGCTTCGGCGTAGTCATGTTTGTCAATCAGGTCTTCGGCATGGGTGAGCTCGGGCGGAGGTGCGACTTCTTCGGCAATGGTGGTGTGATGAGCGTTCTGTCCGGAATTTGATTTCGTCTTGTGATGAACGCTGGCGGAATATCCGTCAGGCGGCGATTGCGGCTGATTGCCCGACTGCGAATCCGGACTGGGCGAAGACGAAGGAGGATTCGCCGCCTGCGCGCCGGCAAACGTACGCAAGCATGCCAAAAGGACGGTGGCCGCAAGCCACCGGCCGACCACGAATCTACAAGCTATGAGAGCGCGACACACCATTGCCGTTCAGAATACGCGCCAGATACTTCCCTGTGTAAGAGCCCGCCAGCCGCGCGATGTCTTCCGGCGGACCAACTCCCACAATCCTGCCGCCGCGGCTTCCGCCTTCAGGGCCTAGGTCGATCACCCAGTCCGCGGTCTTGATCACTTCCAGATTGTGCTCGATGACCACAATCGATCCACCTGCTTCTATCAGACGGCGAAACGCGGCCAGAAGTTTGCTGACGTCGTCAAAATGCAGCCCCGTCGTAGGCTCGTCGAAAATGTACAGCAGGCGCCGCTTCATCCGCGCCTCGCTTCCCGACGCAGCCCGGCCTGCTTCCCGCGAAGCCGGCTGCAGATGTGCCGCCAGCTTCATGCGCTGCGCCTCGCCGCCCGAAAGCGTCGTCGCCGACTGCCCCAGCCGCAGATATCCCAGGCCCACCTCTTCCAGCGATCGCAGCTTCTCAGTAATCTTGGGCGCTTCGGCAAAGAACTTCAGCGCTTCCTTCACCGTCAGGTTCAACACTTCGTGAATGTTCTTGCCGCGATACCGCACCTCAAGCACCGTCGGCTTGTAGCGCGTGCCCTTGCACTCCTCGCAAATCAACTCGACGTCGGCCAGAAACTGCATCTCCACCGTGACCGTGCCGTCGCCCTGGCAAGTTTCGCAGCGGCCTCCAGGAATGTTGAACGAAAAATGTCCCGCCCCGAACCCGCGCTTCTTCGCCTCCGGCAGGGAAGCGAACAGATCGCGGATCGCATCGAACGCCTTGATGTACGTCACCGGATTCGACCGCGGCGTGCGCCCAATCGGCGACTGGTCAACCAGCACCACTTCCTCGATAAACTGATCCCCGTCCAGGCTCTCCCACGTTGCCGCTGGCCCGCTCGCCCCATTGCCCGACTGCTGCTTGGCCTGCGCCAGCGCCCGGTACAGGACCTGATGCAGCAGCGTCGACTTGCCCGATCCTGAAACCCCAGTGATCGCCACCAGCATCCCGAGCGGAATGCTAATGTCCACGCCCTTCAGATTATTGGCGCGCACTCCGCGAATTGTGATCTGCTGCGCTCCCGGCTTGCGCCGCACTGCCGGAGCCTGAATCCGCAAGTCCTCGGCGAGATACCGTCCCGTCAAAGAAATTGGATTATGGAGAATCTCTTCGTAGGTCCCCTCGGCCACCAGTTTGCCGCCGTTCTCACCCGCCCCGGGCCCCAGGTCGAGAATGCGGTCGGCCGCCCGCATGATGTCGGGATCGTGCTCCACCACCAGAATCGTGTTTCCCAGATCGCGCAGGTCGTGAAGAATCTTGATCAACCGGTGCGTATCCCGTGGATGCAGCCCAATCGACGGCTCATCCAGCACATACAGCGTGCCCACCAACCGCGACCCCAGCGAAGTCGCGAGCTGGATGCGCTGCGCCTCGCCGCCCGAGAGTGTCGACGAAAGCCGATCGAGCGTCAGATACTCCAGCCCCACGTCGTTCAGGAATCGCAGCCGCTCGCGAATCTCCTCGAGCAGCTTGTCGGCAATTTCGGCTTCCTCCGGACTCAGCTCAACCTGCTCAAAAAAGCGCAGCGTGTCTTCCACGGTGAGCGCACAAGCCTCGCAGATGTTGCGTCCCTGAACTTTGACCTGCCGCGCTTCCAGCCGCAGCCGCGACCCGTTGCACTCCGGACACAGTGAATACCCGCGATAACGGCTGAGAAACACGCGCACGTGCAGCTTATATTTCTTGCGCTCCAGATAATGGAAGAATCCGCGAACCCCCAGGAACTTTCCTTCGCCCTTGAGGATGAGATCCTTGTGTTCCTCTTCGAGGTCTGCCCACGGCACATCCAGAGGAATGCCCGCCGACCTGGCGAACCGCTTTAAATCGGTAAACAGCGGACGGTATTTCGGCTTGGTCCAGGGCTCGATCGGGCAATCGGCCAGAGTCTTCATCTTGTCCGGAATCACCAGATCGGGATCGAAGTCGATCGTGTTCCCGAATCCCTGGCATCGCGGGCACGCCCCGTAAGGATTGTTAAAAGAAAAGAGTCGAGGTTCCGGCTCCTCATACCGCAGGCTGCATTGCTTGCATTCAAACCGCTGGGCAAATCGCAGCACTCGTGTGGACCGGGCACTCTTGCCCGCGGCTGCGTCCTGATCCGCACTCTCGGGCATTTCAAAAATAACCTCCCCAGATTCGCGATACGCCGTCTCGATCGCGTCCACAATGCGTGTCCGAGCCTCGACAGAAACTACCAGTCGGTCCACCAGCACAAAAACCGGCAGATCAAAATTGAGATCGAGCAAAGATTCCGGCGTAGAGAACTCATAAACTTCCCCCGCCTGGTAAAGCCGGTTGAACCCACCCTTCCGCAAATCAAACAGCCGGGTCTTCAACGCGTCGCTCAACCCGGGTGCCTCACTCTTCTCGCGCTTCTCGCGAGAGGGTGGGGATTTTGACTTACCTTTCTGCATGTTAGTGTTTCGCGCATTCTTCTCGGCCGCTTCTTGCGTCCCCGGCCGCTGCAGCGGAAACAACACCTGCAGCCGCGTTTCCGGATCAAGCGCCAGAATCGCGTCCGCAACTTCGTCGACGCTATCCTTCTTCACCTCGCGCCCGCACTTCGCGCAATACGTCCGCCCCACCCGCGCAAACAGCAGCCGCAAATAATCGTAGATTTCGGTCGCCGTCGCCACCGTCGAGCGCGGATTCCTGGTGGTATTTTTCTGCCGGATCGCCACCGCCGGGGCGATTCCATCAATCGTGTCCGCATCCGGCTTTTCAATCCGTTCCAGAAACTGCCGCGCGTACGCCGACAACGACTCCACGTAGCGCCGCTGCCCCTCGGCGTAAATGGTGTCAAACGCCAGCGACGACTTGCCCGACCCGGATACTCCGGTCACCACAGTCAGCGAATTGTGCGGAATCTCGAAGTCAATATTCTTGAGGTTATGCACGCGCGCGCCGCGCACCACAATGCTTTCGGTGGGAGCCGAACCAGCGGGTTTCGAGTCAGGGTGCGTGGCGATAGAAGACATCGGATAAAGGGCCCGGGACATCCTCGCCTTCAACTCGAGCGCACGCGCTCAGAGCCTTCCGCGAGGCCTACCGAATCTTTCTATTATAAAGCAGGGAAGGGTTCGCCGCTTCCATCGTAGAGATGTAGTTCGCTACGTCTCTGGTGTCGGCGTCAAACGATGAAGAGACAGGAATCGCAAGGCCAACGAATGTTAGGTAAGTTTATTCGGAATCGTTTTCGCGGTCGCGCCGTTTTCCGTACCGCATGGCAAAGCCGAATCCAAATATCATAATGGCCACCGGCGGCGCCAGCATCACAAAAATGGCGCGATTCAACGCCCGCTGACCTTCTTTCGGCGTGGCTTTCGCATTTGCATTACACATGGCGCAGCCCTGCGAGAATGCCGGCGCGGTCCAAAGCGCGAGGACCAACAGCAGAACGGCTAAACGAAAGCTTCTCGCCAACTTCATAATCACCTAGTGCACTCCCAGCCGCAAAACTCTCCCCGCATCCGGGAAGAAGAAAAAATACATAATCACGAAGCACGCCGAGACCGAAATCACCAGCATCCATCGCATGATGGCCCGCTCAAACTTCAGGTGCATGAAGTAGGCAATAATCAGCGCTGACTTGATGATCGACAGAACCAGCAGCACCTCGAGCATGCGCACCGGCGAAAAGACCTGCTTATATCCCAGCACCACCTCGATCGCCGTCAGTACCAAAAGCGCTCCCCATACCCAGAAGTACTGACCTTTGCTGTCATGCCCAGAGTATTCTTCCGTCGCGGTATCGTGCATCGAATGGATCCTCCCTTTGGGGTGGCGCAGCGCTCACAGCGCTGCGATCAAGCTTTCCTTTTCCTGAGGGCTTTAGCCCCCGAGGTACTTGCTTCGCTACGTGATCTTCGTCGACAACAAATACACCAGCGGGAAGATAAACATCCACACCAGGTCGACGAAGTGCCAGTACAGCCCGGCCACTTCCACATCCTGCGCGTCGTAATCTTTCGGCTTCAGGAACAGGATGAGCGCCGCCACGATCAGCCCGATCAGCAGCGCGTGTATGCCGTAATGAAACACGTTATCCGACGGAATCAGTAAATAACCCGCGATCCATAGCACACCCAGAACCGGCAGAAACCACTTGCGAAACGCCACCACGCCCAGGTACATCACGCCCACGGTTACGTGCAGCATGTGCATCGCGGTCAGGCCGAAAAACGTAGCCGCGAACTGCGGCGTGTTCTTCGAAATGTCGGCCATCTCTCCGACCGCCGGTGTCGCAGGCTTCGGAAAAATGGGGAGCGTCAGCCCTTCGCCGATGAGCTTGGTCCACTCCATGCCGTGCAGCACAATGAACGCAGTGCCGAACGCCATGGTGGCCAGCAGCCAGTTGCGAGTCCACGCGCGGTCGCCCCGCTGTGCCGCAAACACCGCCATCACCATGGTCAGCGAACTGGACAGCAGGCACGCCGTCATGATGGTGGAATTGATGATGCTCTGCACATGAAACGGCGTCGGCCACGCCGTATAAATCCGGTCGTAGCAAAACGCGAAAAGCAGCGCTCCGAAGGTCAGCGAGTCCGAGGCCAGAAACAGCCACATCCCCACCTTCTTCGAATAAGCCCCAAACAGCGGCGCTTCGTAATCGCCGGCCATCCCGTGTCCAACCGCGTCGTGCTGAAGCGTGGCGTCCGCCATTCTTCAAGTTCCCCTTTCCAAATCAGTGGTCAGTGATCACTTTTGTTATCGCGCAAACCCCAGCAACGCGAACACATAAATCCACAGCACCGCCATAAAATGCCAGTACCACGCCGTGATGTCGACCACGATCCGCCGCGACTCCACTGGCTTGTGCAGCAGGGAAGCGCTGCCCGCCCACAGCAGGGCAATCATCCCCCCGGCAAGGTGCACCGCGTGGGTGATGGTCAGCAGAAACACAAACGAACTGTTTGGATTCGTGTTCACAAAAAATCCGCGCGCGTGCAGTTCTGCCCAGGCTAGCCATTGCCCCGCCAGAAACCCAATCCCCAGCAGAATCGTAATCCCCAACCACGGAAACGACTTCTCATCCCCCAGCGAGATTCCCGGAATCGATTTCACCGGAGCCAGCGCCGCCTGCCGCGCGGTATCTCGCCGCGCCAGTTCCATAGTCACGCTGCTGACCAGCAGCACCGCGGTATTGATCGCCAGCAACAGCCACGGCAAATCCACCCGGCCCCAATCGCGCACGTAGCTGTTGGACGCTCCGTCAAACGTTCCCAGCCCCTGTCTCACGATGTAAGCGCTGGTCAGCGAGATGAACACCATGCACACGGTGAAAATCGCGCAGATCAGTCCCAGCCGCGCCCGTCGCAGCCGCGCCCCGTAATTGGGCCCGTCCCCGCCGCCGCGCCCGTCGTCGCCGCCGCCCGCGGGCGGCGCCGGCGGCTTGTGTCCGCGCCCTACGTGATCGATCGGAGTGGTTGGAGTGTAAGTCGCCATCTTGCCTACTCAACATCCTCGGGTGCCCATCTCGGGTGCCCCATCCTTGTCGCGTTCTTTGCGACAGGGTGGGGTTTCTGATCTTCTCAATGCCCCCCGCTCGTCGCCGGATCCGTCTGCATCACGTAATCCTTCGCCGCGCCCGGCACTCCATACTCATACGGTCCGTGGTTCACTACCGGAGTTACGCCGCCGAAATTGTCGTGCGGCGGCGGAGTTGCCGTCGTCCACTCCAGTGTGGTCGCTTCCCAAGGATTGTCGCTGGCCTTGGGCCCCTTGAACATGCTCCAGAACAGGTTGATCACAAAAATAAACTGCGCCGCGACGGTAATGACCGCAGCGTAGGTAATAAATGTATTCAGCGGAATCAGCTTCTGCAGATAGGCAACTTCGGTGAACTGCGAGTAGCGCCGCGTCTGCCCGGCCAGGCCCGCATAATGCATCGGCATGAAAATGGCGTAGGTGCCCGCCAGCGTGATGAAGAAATGCACTCTCCCCCACGTCTCGTTCATCATGCGCCCAAACATTTTCGGGAACCAGTAATAGGTTGCCGCAAAAATTCCAAAGATCGCGGCCACGCCCATGATCAGGTGAAAGTGCGCCGGAACGAAAGCCGTGTCGTGTAACTGGATGTCCAGCACCGGCTGCGCCAGGAACGGTCCGCTCAATCCGCCCGAGACAAACAGCGAAACGAAGCCGATGGCATACAACATCGGTGTGCTGAAACGGATGCGCCCTTTGTACATCGTTCCCAGCCAGTTAAATGTCTTGATCGCCGACGGCACGCCAATGCACATGGTCAGCAGCGAAAAGGCAAACGCCGAGTATGGGCTCATCCCGCTCATGAACATGTGATGGCCCCACACCATGAACCCGAAGAACCCAATCGACAGCATGGCGTAGACCATCGCCTTGTAGCCGAAAATCGGCTTGCGCGAGAACGTCGAGAGAATCTGCGACGCCACCCCCATGCCCGGCAGAATCGCGATGTACACCTCAGGATGCCCGAAGAACCAGAACAGATGCTGCCACAGCAGGGGCGATCCGCCTTTGTGCCAGGTCATCTGCCCGTTGACCATCGTCGTGGGAACGTAGAAGCTGGTGCCGAGGTTGCGGTCCATCAGCAGCAGAATTCCGGCCGAGAGCAACACGCCAAACGCCAGCAGCCCAAGAATCGCGGTGATGAACCACGACCACACGGTCAGCGGCAGGCGCATCATCGTCATGCCCTTGGCCCGCAGGTCGAGCGTTGTTGTGATAAAGTTCAGCGCGCCCATCAGCGATGCCACGCAGAAAATCGCGATGCTGGTAATCCATAAATCAGCGCCCAGTCCCTCGCCGGGCCCCGACGACTGAATTGCGCTCAGCGGCGGATAGCCCGTCCAACCGTGCAGCGGAGCGCCGCCCACCACGAAAAACGCCGCCAGGATCACCATGTAGGCGACGAACGTCGTCCAGAATGAAAGCATGTTTAGGACCGGGAACGCCATGTCTGGCGCACCGATCTGAATGGGCAGAATGTAATTGCCGAATCCACCCTGCGGCGCCGTCGTCAGCACGAAAAACACCATGATGGTGCCGTGCATCGTCATCAGCGCCAGGTACTGTTCCGGCTTGATCTCGCCCACCAGCGGCAGCACCGCCGTCGGCCAAATCATGTGAATGCGCATCAGGATCGACAAAAACATCCCGACAAACACCGCCGTCAGCGCCAAAAAGTAATACTGAATGCCGATGACTTTGTGGTCGAGGCTGAAAATGTATTTCCGGATGAACCCCTGAGGTGCGTGCGCGTGAACCGAAGCCGGGGTCGCCATTTTATTGTTTCTCCGCCTCCCGTGCCGCCAGCCACTTGTCGAAATCCTCCTGGCTGACGACGTGGACCATACCGTGCATTTTGTAGTGCCCGAGGCCGCAAAGTTCGGCGCAGGCAATCTCGTATTCGCCAATTGCCGTGGGCTTGAAATGCATGTGAATGTTCAGGCCCGGAACGGCATCCTGCTTGAAGCGCAGTTGCGGCACAAAGAAGCTGTGAATCACATCCACGGCTCGCAGGCTCAAATCGACTTCGCGGTTCACCGGCAGGTACATCGTTCCCGTGACCACGTCATCTTTCGCGGCAGGGTCGGTATTGCTCAATCCGACCGCGGCCTCGCCGCCGGCCGATGGATCCATCAGGCTGAAACTGGTCTTGCCGTATTGTCCGTCCGGCCCGGGATAGCGGAAGTACCAGGCAAACTGCATCCCGGTCACTTCCACCTGCACTGCTCCGGCCTCGGGCGGATCGAAGCGCTGGCTCGCCCACACGCTGCTGCCCATCAGGTTCAACCCGATAAACAGGATCGTGGTCAGCGTCGTCCACACGATTTCCAGCTTGGTGTTTCCGTGTGAATACTCAACCGGAGGCGAAGACGGACTCTCGCGGTATCTCCACACGATGTAGCCCAGCGAGAGTTGCGCCGCCAGGAACACAATGCCCATGATCACGAAGGTGAGCGCAAATTGATGGTCAATCCATCCCGTGGCCGCGGAAGCACCCACGGGCAGCCACCAGGTTTTGGCGACAAAAAAGTACGTACTGATCAGAGTGATCAGCCAAATCAAAACCATTAACGCGAGGCCCATTCCCAGCCCTCCAGAACCCTAAAGGACAAAACAAACGGATTTCCCCACGGCCGTCCTTGCGCCCCACAGCGCGAGCAACGGTCGGCGGCGAGTGTACCACAGCCACGCGCAAAATAAGCAAGCGACTTATTGAGGAAAAAGCTACCGCAAGCTCGCTGTTGAAAAAATCAACGACACCGAGCAACATAAGTCCCCACGAAAGAAGACGCCAATGGAAAGCGAGTTTCCGTAACTCCTTAGATTCCTCCGTGTCCTCTGTGTCCTCCGTGGTAAGTTTTTGTTCGTTCTAAGGACCCAGCTACTTCTCCGGCCACTCCGGTACCCGCCCCGGAGTCCACGGCGCTCCCGCCGCTTCCATATCCTTCTCCAGCTTCGTCAGGTCAACTTCCATCAGCGTACGAAGCCTGCCGAGTTGCTCCGCAAACTCCGCCGCCGCAATGTTGTAGGAATCCAGATGCGACTGCGTGGGCTTAGCCAGCGAGAAGCGTTCCTCGTCCATAATCGAAATCACCCGTTGGTCGATCGACGACGGCACCGGTTCGTTCCGCTTCGCCGTCTCCAGGTCCCCGCGCAGCGCTCGCAGAATCTCCCGGTCGCGCTGCTCAATCCCGTCCGCCACCGCTCCCAGCTGCTTTTCGACCCCCGGAGTTTCGTGCAAGGCCTCGCGAATCG
>JBKQID010000048.1:0-16279 GCA_052148475.1 Candidatus Sulfotelmatobacter sp.
TACCGTTCGCATTGCGGGTTCAGAGGGTGCCGAACCACCACTACCTCGGGCAGAGACCGTTTAGGAAGGATGGGCGTTGCACCCACTGTCGGTCTCTTTCCGTACCCCTATTCTACCAATCGCATCAGCGGAATCGCTAGAAACGCCAAAACCGGATTTGCCATTAAATCAAAGACTTCCGGACTTTTTTGAAAGGCTATGTCGGAAAAGTACCGACTAGACACAACTACGCTGGCGGACGGCTGTTGTTTCACCCTCGTGCCGGGACACGGATCAACCGAGTGGGGACGTGTCTTTATGCAGCCTTCGCCCAGACTAGCGTCACCTTCTCGCCACGCTTGTCTTGATCGAGTGCACGCAAGTAACGTTCGATGCTCTTCAGATCAGCGTGCCCCATCTGGTCGCGAAGAGATGCTATGTCCATGCCGTTTCGCAGACAGTGAGTTGCGTAGGTCGCCCTGAAGCGGTGAAGCCAAAAATCGTCCTGATTCAACGCTGCCCTACTCGCAATCCGCTTGGACATAATGAGCAGTTTTTCGTTTGGGGTGCCGTTCCGGGTCGGGAAAACTAGGTCGCAGCCCGCCATCGGCTTCACCTTGCGAAGCTCTTCAACAAGCTCAGGCGGGATATAAACGTCTCTGCACTGATAAGCCTTGGGCATAAAGTCGTATTTTGGATTCTCGTCGATGCGGATCACGCCCCGATCAAGGTGCAGGCGGTCGAATGTGAGGAAGACAAGCTCGGACTCCCGCAGTCCCGCCATCAGGAAAGTCTTGAAGATCACCCGCTGGCGAGGGTTGCAGGCGACGAAGAACTTCTCCAGTTGCTCCTCGGAGTAGACAAGCACGGGTGGGTTCTTCGTGTACTTGGGGGCGTCTGCGTTTGTGGCGACGGCTATCCCTCGGGCCTTCAAGAACTGGTTCACGCGAATGAACTTGGTGTTCGCCGTGCGACGAGATTTTGTAGGGCTTTGCTCATAAGCCCAGCCTGCGTAGTTGAGCAGGTCAAGCTTGGTGATCTTTGACAAACCCTTCTTGCCACGCCGCTCACAATACGCTTGGAACTCCCGCAGGATTTGCTTGCAAGCGGCGTAGGTTGTAGGGCGTTTGCTCCCGTTGCGGACCCGAGCCTCAAGCTCTGCGAGATACTCCGAAACTGCCTCTTCTATCGTACCCGTGGTCTGCGTTTTCGTGGGTCGTTCGACGATGCCGTGCTCCATCGCCTTGAAGAGTGCCCGCTGACGCTCCGCAGCGGCAACGGCGTCCGCAGGCTTATATCCGCATTTCTGCCACGTCAGCCTCGGGTTGTAAAAGCAGAGGCAGTAGGTGCCTTCCGTGTGCCGCTCTTCGAGCCCGTTTACGATCACCATGTCGGAGACGATCTTTTCCTTGGCGTCGAACACCGGGCGGCAATACCGCCACTTTCCATCCGCCACACGCACGTGCTTCCAAATGCTGACCCTTCTGTTCACTCGCATCGACCTCTCCCCTCTAATACTGGATTTTGAGAGAATCGGGGCGAAACATTAGAAAGAACATTAGAAAGGAACGTCGCAGCCTTGCGGAGTCAGTGGCTTAGAAAAGAAATGGCTCCTCAGGTAGGACTCGAACCTACAACCCATCGGTTAACAGCCGAATGCTCTGCCATTGAGCTACTGAGGAGTGTGGAAGACCATGGCGTGGGCCGCGATCTTCAGCAGTCGACTTATCATAGCATTCCGGCCTCGAGTCTGAAAACACTGCTGACGCGAACGTAACCACGAGTCGTCATAAGAGATGACAAACTCTCTCCTCTCGCCATTCTGCTACGCTAGACCGCGAGGTCGCCCGCGTCTCCACGGTCGGCCATCCCTTTATCGCCACTGTTTGTCGTTATAGTTTTGACCAAGAGGTGCCCATTGGCAGGAGGTTTGCGTTTGTTCCTGATTCTCTCTTCTTTATCACTATTTCTACTGGCTGCCGCGGTTTACGCTGGAGACGACTCTCCGTCCGGCCCTCCCGTGGCCGAGATCAAACCGGTCGCGGACACCTTTCACGGCACCAGAGTCGTCGACAACTACCGCTGGCTCGAGAACGGCAACAGCCCTGAGACCCAGCAGTGGGTCGCACAGGAGATGGCCTACACCCGCGGGATGCTTGACCACCTCGCCGGACGCGACGCGATCCAGAAACGCCTGACAGAGCTGCTCTCCATCGGCAGCGTCACCCCGCCCATCCTCGCCGGCCACCATTATTTCTATACCCGGCGCGAAGGCATGCAGAACCAGCCCATCTTGTATGTTCGCGAAAAGACCAGCGACGCCATCGCTCCTGCAAAAGGCGACGGCCCTGATCGCGTCCTGATCGATCCCAACCAGCTCGCCGCCGACGGCACCATCGCTCTCGACTGGTTCCAGCCCAGCGAAAACGGAAAGTACGTCGCCTACGGCACTTCGCCCAGCGGCTCCGAAATGAGCACGCTGCACATCATCGAAACCAAAACCGGCACGTTGCTTCCCGACACCATCGAACGCACCCGCGCCGCCTCCATCGCCTGGAAGATCGACAACTCCGGCTTCTACTACACCCGCTATCCGAAAAAAGGAGACGTCCCCGCCGGCCAGGAAATGTACAACCGTCACGTCTTCTATCACTCCCTCGGCGACGATCCCGACCAGGAAGATCAACCCATTTTCGGCGAAGGCCGCGATCCCGAAGACTGGCCCGGCGTCAGCCTCTCCAACGACGGCCGCTGGCTCCTCATCAACGTCGAGCAAGGCTACACCAAGACTGAGCTTTTCCTGATGGACTTGAAGAAAGGCACGCCGCCCATCCGCGTCACCACCGGCAAAGATTTCCTCTACGCCGGCGAAGTGTACAAAGACAAACTCTACATCAGCACCAACGAAGACGCCCCGCGCTACCACGTCTTCGTCGCCGACGTCGGCAACTACGATCGCTCCGCCTGGAAAGAAATCATCCCGCAGTCCGACGCCGTCCTGCAGGGCACAGCAGTCTTCGGCGGCATGCTCTACGCCCAGTACGAACAGAACGCGACGTCACAGCTGAAGCTTTTCGATCTCGACGGCAAGAAGATCACTGACATCGAACTTCCGGCCATTGGCACCGTGTTCGGATCCGGCGGCCGCTGGGATCGCGACGAGATGTTCTTCGGCTTTCAATCGTTCACCGTGCCTCCGAGCATCTACCGGGTCGATCTAAAGCCAGTGCGTGTCGATACCAAACCCACGGGACCATCAGGCGACGCAATCGGCCTGACTGCGCTCTGGACCAAGGTCGACGCCCCCTCGATCGACCCCTCCTCCTACGAAGTCAATCAGGAGTGGTTCAACTCCAAAGACGGCACCCGCGTCCCCATGTTCGTCGTGCACAAAAAAGGCCTACAGAAAAACAGCAAAAATCCCACGCTGCTCACCGCCTATGGCGGCTTCAACATCAGCCTCACGCCGGAGTTCAAGCGCCAGCAGTATCTCTGGCTCGAGCACGGCGGCGTCTACGCTGTCGCCAACCTGCGCGGCGGAGCCGAGTTCGGCGAAGACTGGCACCGCGCCGGCATGCTCGAAAAAAAACAGAACGTCTTCGACGACATGATCGCCGCCGCCGAGCACCTCATCGCCGAAAAATATACCGACCGCAATCACCTCGCCATCCAGGGCGGCTCCAACGGAGGCCTGCTCATGGGCGCCATGATCACCCAGCGCCCCGACCTGTTCCGCGCCGTAGTCTGCCAGGTTCCGCTGCTCGACATGCTCCACTACCAGGATTTCCAGATCGCAAAATTGTGGATCCCCGAATACGGCAGCTCCGACAATCCCGACCAGTTCAAGTGGCTCTACGCCTACTCCCCCTATCACCACGTGAAAACGGGCACGGAGTATCCCGCCATCTTATTCATGACCGCCGACACCGACACAAGAGTCGACCCCATGCACGCCAAAAAAATGGCCGCCGAGATGCAAGCCGAAGCCAAGAATGGCGCAAGCAAGACGCGGCCGATTTTGCTACGAATCGAAAGCAAGGCAGGGCATGGCGCGGGGAAGCCGGTCACCAAGCAGATCGAAGAATTCGCCGATATTTATTCGTTCTTGTTCTGGCAGCTAGGGGTGAAGCCGTAGCCTCTGACGAACACGTTGAAGTCGCGTCAGGAATGGCTCTGACTTGCTTCTTCTGCTCCGGAAATCTGTAGCAGAAGACCAGGTAGAGGCTCTATAGTTGTAACCGCCCGTGCGTTCGTCAGGCTTGGGCCGATAATGTTTACTTACTTAGTTCAGAATTTTCTTCTACCGACCCTTGCTGCTGTCGCAGCAGGGATACTATCTTCGATTCTCGGCGGCACGATGAAGTGGCCGGCGAGAAGGCACTTCGCTGTTACCTTGCCTATAGTGCTGGCTGCGTTCGTTCTGTCTTGGATGGTAACTCGAGACAAGACGCCCGACCAATCGCTGGTCATCGCTGGCACTATCGTAGACGAATCTAACAACCCGCTAGGGCAAACAACAATTACTCTGGCTAACACCGGCGAACGCTGTTTCTCTGAGGACAATGGCAACTACAAGCTTGACCTGACCGGGAAATCGAAAACCTCAGACAGAGTTCGAATCCACTTCACCAAAGAGGGTTATTCGCCGTACGATGCCTCGGTCGAGGTACCGACACGGGGATTCGTCGTGCGCCTTCACCGCCTATGAACTCGATTATTCTGGCCTTGGTCATCGTTGCGAATGCTGCGTCGGCTGCACAGGTTGGCCAGGCCGTCCTGACCCTGCCTGGAGTCGTCACCGACTCGAGGACCGGCGCTCCGGTCGCGGGGGCACGTGTGGGCCTTGTTGGCGAACAGGCCGCGCAAGATGAATGGACGGACGCGAAGGGGAATTTCATTCTCACACTTAGCAGTACAGTCAAGTCGGGGCAGATTGTTCGGCTGAGGGTGGATAAGGAAGGGTTCGAGACCTACGACGAGAACGTCCCGGTCGGCGGAGCGTTACCTCGACAAGTCCATCTCGTTCCAGCGAAAGATCCCAAAAAAGTCGGGAAATCCGGCCCGCTAGGCGTGTCCCCTAAAGGAAAGTCGCCATCCCCAGCCCCATTGACTGTTGCGGCAAGTCACGTTTGGGCGATGACAAAGGATGACATCATTGATGCGGTCGAAAGGAACCTTAACGCGATGGCGTCGTCCAAGGTTCCAGATGCTGAGATGATCAATGACCTAAGACCGCTCTTCAATCAGCCGGTTTTCATAGATATCAGGGAGGAGTTGCCTGAACCCGCACTGTTTCGTCTCTGTCGCTCAAAGCAAATCTTAGTGTTTTACGCAAACAACTTCACCGACCCAACCGTTCGGGGCGAAGCCCTGTATAGCGCGCAAAAACTCATTTATGCACAAGACGAGCTCGGAAAGATCTTCGGCCCGACTTTTTCGGCGCAGGGCCATTGCGGCCGATATGCCGATGATCAGAAAGCGTTCACATTGGCATTGCCTCAGCGAGTACTCCAGCCGGGGGACATCGACCCGAAGGTAAGCAATATACTGCGGGATCTCCGGAAAGCGCTGATTTCTATTGGCCTAATGGATCAACCTTTGTGGGGACCTGACACGCTGTCCGACCAATCACACGTTTCCGACGGAATAGCGGTACTTTACACTCCCGGCCCCGGCTCAGCCTCAGCCGTTTCTGTTTCGATTCGAACGACTGGGGTTGGGCCTCAGACGATAGAGATTGGGGTTCATCCCGTCAAGTTGCTGTTTGAGCCCCCGGAGGTCGTCCTTGAGGAAAAAGGTCTGCCTGAGGACCTTCAGGTCAATGGCCACCCCCTCACGATTGAGAGGTTCACGGCTAGCGGTTTCGCCCTCAACGACCACGGGGCAGAAATCTCAGTGAAAGCAACTGTCATCGAAGCCACCAGGCCGGCAGATCTGAGCACCCTTCCAGGCGCGAAACCGCCTGACGGCGCTGCTCCCGTGCCGCAGAGGGTCGTGCCATTACCGAATGCACCCGCGACGGCAGAGATGCAAAGGAAATTATTCACAACGGGTCACGGTGCCCCGACAACGACGGGGAAGGAATCCCCCGTCGTTGTTGCAGAGTCAGAAGCTGCGCCTCAACTGATCCACCGAGTCGACCCCTCCTATCCGCCCTTAGCCCGACAGGCGCGTATCGACGGAACGGTAGTGTTGGAGATCGAGATTGACATCGACGGAAGAGTGCACAAAGTCGACTTAATAAGCGGGCACCCAATGCTTGGCCCTGCTGCAGTAGAGGCGGTGAAGCAGTGGCGCTATAGGCCGTTTCTTCAGAACGGCAGTCCGGCGGTCGTCGCTACGACCGTCACTTTGAGCTTTTCTTTGTCGAAGTAGGGAGAAACCGGGAACAGAACCGACGCGACCGAGCCTACCCCACCCTTCGCGATTTTCGAAGGGTGGGCACCCACGGACTCCGCCAATCAAATTCACACAACATCCTCGAGATTCGAGCTACCCTTGCGAGGCTACCGAGTTTTAATCCGATCTCCAATCAATGCCCCGCAAACTCGCCATCGTCGAGCGACTTCCCGGTCACACCGAAGTGATGGGCGGCTTTGCCGCTCTGGCCCTCGCACTCGGTTACGAACCTCACCTGCTTTTCAATCACACCGACCAATTCCACCTGGTCGAGTATCTGCGCACGCGCATTCCCGTCGCCGCCGATCACATCCACGATTGGTCCTATATCAACGATCACAGCGCGGACTTTGAGGTGATCCTTTTGAATACCTCCTACGTCTGGCTGGACTACGGACGTCAACTGCAGCATTGGGATACCCACAACCGCCTCATCGTCGTGCACCACGACCCGGAAGACGTCGTCCTGAACCGCCATGGCGCGACCGTTTATTTGACCCCCGCGGCCGGCGAAGAGAAGTGGATTTTTCCTTTGTACTCAAACCCCGCAGCAGTCGAGCTCGACACGGACGACGCTTCTCTCTCCACACGCGACGCCACCGAACTGCCCACCCTCATCAGCATCGGATCGTTCGACCGCAAGGATAAAGCCAGCGCCGTTGCCTACATGAAGGCGGGCGGCAAGCTGGTGCACTACGATCGCCATCCCTGCGGCCACTTCGCAGGCCACGAAGCCTATAGTCAGCACCGTGGTCTGGATGGCTTGCAGTTCATGACTTCCCTCGCCCAACAGCCCCGACCGATTTTTCTTTGGTTTCCGATCGTCGCCGAATCGGAGTATCTGGTCTTCCGGTTCACCGGCGCGCTCATCCTCGGCGCCGAACTGAACTGCATTATGGTGATGCCGGAGCGCTTGCGGAACCTATACGGGTTCCCACCCGATGCCGTCATCACCTATGACACCTCGATCACTGAAGCACAATGCCTGGAGAAGCTTCGCGCCTCTCCCGCGCAACAACAGCAACGGCGCAGAGGGTTGAAGTTATGGACGGTCGAGCGCTGGAAGAAAAACCTGGCCGTCTTTCAAACCCTGTTGGCGCGAACTCACTAACGGGGCGTGCTCCTTGCTGTAGACTGAGTGCGGGAGAAATCATGGCCACAAAATACCGAGTCATCAAAGTGAAGGCTACAAAGCCGGAAACCTTCATTGTCGTCGGCATCGATTTCGACGCAGCCGCCATCACCAGCACATCGGAAGCAATGCTGGAAACCGAAATGCGCGGCTATCTGCAAAAAGCCGGCGCCTCCGAAAAAGACATCAAGGCCTGGATCGACCAGGCCCGCAAATATCCCGGATAAACAAACCTTATCCCAGAACATTGACCGTGTAGACGTTGAGCGGCGCCTGCGGCGGGTCAGAAAACGTCTGCGATTGATCACGAACGCTTGCGTAATAATCGATGGCGGAATCCTCCGCGGTGAACGGTCCCAGTCGCGCCGTGTAGACCTTGCGTCCAGCATGAGCCGCGTCGATCGCATTCCATTTCTCTGCGCCTTGACGGCGATGGTAGAGCGTCACTGGCTCGTCGCCGGGCTTGCCTGACACGTTAATAAAGATGCGAAGAGACTCGCCGGGTTGGAGCAGCGACGGCCTGGTGGGAAGGAACAAGCGAGGCGGATTCGCCCCCTCGGGCGAGATCGCGGCGGAATAAGCGCGGTTCATTTCCGGGGGCAACTCGCGCAGAAATTCCTTGATCGACAGCCGCAGCCGTTCCAGCGCGATGCGCACGAATTTGTTCTGCATGGAAGCGAGTTGCCCAAGGTCGTTGCGGGTGGCGAGGATCGCCTGAAATTCCAGCATGGTCTGCCGCACCAGCGGAGCCATCGCCAGCCACAAAGGAACACCGCGTTCGAGAACGTGGCTGCGTGCTTCATCCTCTTTACCGGCGGATCTCAGCTCGACCGCACGCTTCAGAACAGCGCCGAGTTGATGAGCCGACTCATAAGCATCGCAATAAGGAACCATGAGGCCGACGAAGCCTGCAAAATATCCAACGCGTTCGCGCTCCAGCTCGGACGCCGCACGCGCTGCCAGTTCGCGGAATCGTTCCGCGGTCTTGCGCTGCGTGGCCAGCACGGCGAGTTCAGGCTCGTTACTGGCGTAGTCGAAGGCTTCGCTGTAGTCGCCAGCGATTTCAACGCGATTGGCGAATCCTGACTTGTCATAGGTGCCGAGGAAAGTGGATGAGATGGCATGATTGCGGTCGCAATCATCGAAGAGTGTAGCCAGATCTTCAGCACGAGCACCCGAAGCCTGCGTGGCGCAGAATTTGCGGTAGTGGTCCGGGGTGGTAAGTTCGCGATTCCAACTGGCGCGGGCAAAATAAGTGGCAGTGGGATCGACGATGCGGTGACGCCAATGAATTCCGAGCATGCCCTGGCACCCAAGATCCTGGGCGTGGCGCATGTCGGTTTGAAAACGGCTGGCGCGAAATTGCGGAAACCACATCGAAGGATCGTCTTCCAGCCACGGGATCGGCCAGCGCTCCCGGCTGCCCAGCTTGCCAAAGGCTTCGTGAATCGGGTCCCATCCCAGCGAGTCGCTTAGCGCAGAAAAAATGATGTCCTCTGGCAGGCGCTGGTGCAGAGACTCGAAGTGCCGGGTCACGCCGCCCCAGCCGGCAAGCACCAGCCGCTTCGCGGGAGCGTGGCGCTGCAAAAACGCGTGCGCCTGGGCGAACGGAGTCACGGAGAGCGGAACATTTTTTTCGCGGCTGTCCCAGTTCGCACCTTCGTCCTGCCAGAGCCACACGTAGTCGACCATGGGATAGCGTTCGAGAAGATCGGCCAGGCGCCGTTCGAGCAGATCGCGCGCAGTATTGGATTCGATGAAGCCGCCAGGATGCGCAAGGGCTTCGGGCGGAAGCGCACGCACAATCTCTGCCGGATTCTGATAGGGCTCAAAGCCAATGCCGGTGCGGATGCCGAGCTCTCCCGCGAATTGAAACGCCGCCCGCATCATGGCCGTGGTGCGGTCGGCCGTGTCCCAGGTATCGGCGGCAAGACGAGTGGCGTCGGCTCCGAATGTTTCCTGGTCATAGAATTCGGACGCGCCCATCTTGAAAGTCGAAGTGCGCTGCGGCAGATATCCCCAGCTCGTGACGGTGGTGTCTTCGAGGGAGGCGCGGTGTCCGCTGCCCGCGAACTCAAACGATAGATAAGACTCGGCGAGCGGGCCGGGATCGTTTTGCGTGTAGACATGCATGCCGAACATGTTGAAACGCATGCGCAGCATGGCCGCGAAGTAAGCCTTGAAGTCTCCTTCGTTGTAGACGCTGATGCAGTTGAGAAAATCGGGCCAGGGCAGAAGACCGCGCACAGCGAAGCGGGGTGAAGCCGTCCAGGGCTGGCCTGGCGGCGGCAAGCGCAATGCCGGCGGGCGGTCGAGCGGCGCCGTCCTGCCATCGATGCCGAAGACCAGTCCCTGCTGTTCCAGAAAATCAAACACGGAAAACAGCAGCGCTGGTTCGCTGGCGGCGCGGAGAATCGCGCCGTGGCCACTATTCAGCGCTGCGATCTCATACTCTTCGGTTCCGCGAAAGCGCGACGAATCGATCGTCAGAGTGAGCATCACGGCAGCCGGCGCGTCGCCTCCGGTCTGTTTCGCCTCGATCTGCATGACATCGAATGCAGGATTGAGCAGGCGAAGTCCGCTCATGAGTTCGGTTACCGCCAGCCTGGTCTTCGGCGTGCTGGGCACTTGAGCGTGGATCGCAATCTGTCCGGGGGCGACGGCATGTGCTGCACCGTAACTGCGATTGAGCAAACTGGCGGCGGAGGCAAGGGCGCTGGTTTTCAGGAAGACACGTCGATCGATCATGGGCAGGGTCCTGCAGCAGCAGTCTACATGGGTGCAAGGATTTCGGGGTGTGTGCGCGCAATCGCACACATACGTGATGGTGATCACGAAGCTCTCGCTTCCCTCTGGATCCAAATGACTTAAGCGTTGCGCTCTATCGTTCTGCGACTGCGTTTAGAGTCAATTCTGAGGGAGCTAGTAGATTTCTGGTAATGATCGGGCGGCCCCCGCTCAATAGAATAACGCGACGCAGATGAAGAACACACTGAGCACGCGGATCGCTTTCGTTTTCCTCCTGCTGGCGGCGGCGATGCCGGCGGGGGGCGTTGAGCACCCCGGCGTTCTTCCCGTCGACGCGGACTGCACGTCCTGCCACGTAAAGAAAATCACCGGAAAGTCGGTGCACTCGGCCGTGATGACTTCGTGCACGGTGTGCCATGTGGCGCAAACCCAGGGTGATATGACGACCTTGAACCTGGTGATGCCGAAGGAACAGATCTGCTTCGCCTGCCACGAGAAATCCGCGGAATTGCGGCAGCACGTGCCGGTCGTGAAGGCGTCCTGCCTGGAGTGTCACGACGCGCACTCGAGCGACCTGAAAATGTTGTTGCGAACGCTGGCGCTGGGAAGTCCGCCGGCTTCCCCGCTGAAGCGAAAGTAAGGAATCCATTCTTGCCGTCAGGCGGCTACTCGATCTGGCGGGCAATTTCCCAGTGATGTCCGAACGGGTCCACGACGCGGCCAAGGCGCCAGCCGTGCTCCTCGACTACGGCATAGACCTCGGACGCTCCGGCTGCCAGAGCGCGGGCGAAAACGGCATCGGGATCGGTCACAGTGAGAATGATGCGGACCGAACTGCCGCCCAGAGACTGGGGACTGAAGTTGAAGTGTTCAGGAGACTCGTCACTCAGCCAAAATTCCGCGCCCTCCACGGAAAGCCGCGCCACGACGCCATCGGCTTCCAGTCGAAACAGTTCAGTCGCTCCGAAGGCGGACTTGTAAAAATCAACAGCGCGGGCGCTGTCGCGAACGCTAAGCCAGGGCGCAATCGAAGTCCGGATTGCCGCGGGATCGGTGGTCATTGTGCATTCCTCAATGTAACCCTCAGTCAGAAAAGCCAAGGAAATTGGCCTGCCCAGACAATACCAAACGGAAGCCGGCTTGTCGTGGTAGAATCCTCGAACTTCCGGCTGGACGCCGCTTTGGACGGGCTATTCCGGCCTCGAACCTCTCTCCCGGAGGCTATACCCCATGTTCTCTCGCAGCATGTTCTCCCGTAGCATGTTCTCTCGTTGCTTGCCGTTCGCACGCCTCACATCGTTCCTGTTCATCGGTCTGATCGCGGCGGTTTCCATTCCGTCTGCCCTCGCGCAAGGAGCGCTGCCGAACAATCTCACCAAGCGTGTTGTGGCCGATTACGGATACTGGAGCAAGTATCAGACGCTGGCGTACGGCGCCCCGCAGATTCCCTACCGTATGTTGACCCACATCAACCATGCCGGAGTGTCGTTCGATGCGACTGGCACGCTGTCGGTGCCCTCGGGACCGCAGAACGAATTCCTTGAGCCCGAACTCAACAACCTGGCTCACGCTCACGGCGTGAAAGTTCTGCTGCTGCTGGGTGGCGACTTCCCTGGGCTCGAAGCCAGCGGCGCAGTGCAAACCCTGGTCGACAATATCGCGGCCTTCGAAACGCAGCACCATTACGACGGCGTCGATCTCGACTGGGAATACCCTGAAACCACAGGCGACCGCAAATTCATGGTGGAACTGGTGCAGAAGCTGCGCCAGTCAAACCACGACTATGTCCTCTCCATCGACGCGGCGCCGTGGGGCGGCTATGGATACGACTTGAAAGACCTGCAGGAGCCCATCAGCTACGTCAACATTATGATGTACGACTGCGCTGGGCCATGGACAGCCCACGGCCAACTCAACTCGGCCATCTTCTGGGACAACCACGATCCCGCGCCCTATGAATGCCAGCCCGGAGGAAGTGTGGACGGCGCAGCCACGATTTTTCTAAAGGGAATGTCCGGCGCCAAGCTCAATATGGGTACGCCCTTCTACGGCTACCACTACCACAACATCAACCAGCTGTTTGGATTGTGTCCGAACTCGTTGTACACCGCCGACGAATCTTGCGATAACACGGTGACCAGTGGAAACTACGGTCCAGACTTCAAGCCCCTGATCAACGCGAAGGGATGGGAAACGCTTTACGATCCGATCGCCTTCGTTCCCTACATGCTGAGGGTCAACGGCGGCGATGGCTTTATCACCTACGACGATGCGTTCTCCACCTATTACCGTGTGTGGTATTCCGATTGGCAGCGCGGGCTGGGAGGGACGTTCATGTGGTCGCTCGATGCCGACTATGACGGCCACTCCCAGGACCTGATGGTCGCCATGTATAACGGGTCATTGAAAACATCAAAATAAGCGCGGCACGGAGGTGGAAGGCAATGGATCTCCCCCAATACACACGAAGAGAGTTTCCGGTGCGCCTGGCGGCCATCTTGCCGCTGTTCGGAATCACGAAAAGCGCGTTCAGCCTTGGTCTGCAGGCGGACCGGAATGGGATCTCGAACGCGTGTGAATGCATCCACCAGGAAGTTGTTTTCAAGGCGCCGCGAAAGCGCGTCTACGAGGCGCTCACCCAGGAGAAGCAATTCAGCCAGGTGACCGACTTCATCATGAAAGGCGCTTCTACCCAAATCAGTCCTGACGTGGGCGGTTCGTTCTCCATGTTTGGAGGCGTGATCGTGGGCCGCCAGGTCGAACTGGTTCCGTATGAGCGCATCGTTCAGGCCTGGCGAGAGAAAGATTGGTCCCCGGGTCTGTACTCGATCGTGAGATTCCAACTGAACGAGCAGGGAGCCGAAACCAAGCTGGTGTTCGATCACACGGGATTTCCCCAGGGAGCCTCGGCGAGCCTGGCGCCGGGATGGTGGTCCCATTACTGGGAGCCGCTCCAGAGATATTTGGGATGAAGCGGGCGCCGCGATCATCCGCTGGAAGGCCGTGCTGGAGCACCGATTCCCTGCCCAGTCCGGGAAGGCGGGGTTCCCTAACTCCTCAATAGGTTTGACCCTTCTGATCCAACGTGTTATAAACGCCTGTTTTGTGCTGGTATGCCGGCACCAGGGTCTTATTCTATCTGGTCGAGTTTTTTGCGGCGTAGCTTCTTAATTCAAATCCAGCGCGAACTCCGACGCGGCCAAGCTCCAACACTCAGGTCTTGCGGTGGAAGCGTGTTCGGAATTCCGGAACAGATGTCCTAGGCTCGACTGGGCGTGCTCACGGTGCTGAACCGTGGTACGGAGGCCGGGATGCTGCGTCCGGGGGGCGAGGCCTAAACACGTTTTTATATTCCTTATACGACATTATTAGGAGGACTTTTTATGCGTACTTGGCTCGCCACTGCCGCCTTGCGCGGCGTGGTCTCACGAATTGGCGCAGTGGCCGCGCTGTTTATGGCCAGCGCCACTACTGCCCTGGCTGAACCTGCCGGTGAAACCGCCGGCGGTGAAGCTTCTCTGAAGCTGCCCGACCTTTCGCAGGTCAGTTTCCTCCATGGCGCTATCGACGGCCACAAACTGCTGCTGATCGGAATCCTGTTTTGCCTGTTCGGGCTCGGCTTTGGCATGGCAATCTACATGCGGTTGAAGAATCTGCCCGTGCATCGCTCCATGCGCGAAATCTCCGAACTGATTTACGAGACCTGCAAGACGTACCTGGTGACGCAGGGCAAGTTCATCTTGTTTCTGTGGGCATTTATCGCGGTCATTATTGCCGCGTACTTCGGGTGGCTGTCGCCGGTGCCGGGAAAATCGGTGGCTTTGACGCTGCCTATTATTCTGGGATTCAGCCTGGTGGGCATCGCGGGCAGCTATGGCGTGGCGTGGTTCGGCATTCGGGTGAATACTTTCGCCAACTCGCGCACGGCGTTCGCCTCCCTGCCCGGCAAACCGTATCCCGTGTACCAGATTCCGCTGGAAGCGGGCATGAGCATCGGCATGATGCTGATCAGCGTGGAACTGCTGATCATGCTGTTCATTCTGCTGTTCATTCCGGGCGACTACGCGGGACCGTGCTTCATCGGCTTCGCCATTGGCGAGTCGCTGGGCGCGGCGGCGCTGCGTATTGCAGGCGGCATTTTTACCAAGATCGCCGACATCGGCTCCGACTTGATGAAGATCGTCTTCAAAATCAAAGAAGATGACGCGCGCAATCCCGGCGTGATTGCCGATTGCACCGGCGACAATGCCGGCGACTCGGTTGGACCGTCGGCGGACGGGTTTGAAACTTACGGCGTGACCGGCGTGGCTCTCATCACGTTCATTCTTCTGGGCGTGAAAGATCCCAGCGTGCAGGTGCAGTTGCTGGTCTGGATTTTTGTGATGCGCGTGATGATGCTGGTGTCGAGCTCGGGGTCTTACTTCCTGAATGCGCTGATCGCCAAAGCACGATACGGCTCCGCCGCCGAGATGAATTTCGAAGCACCGCTGACTTCGCTGGTGTGGCTGACTTCGGTCATCTCGATCGGGCTGACCTACCTGGTTTCTTATTTCGTCATTCCGGCTCTGGGCAGCGATAGCACGCAGTGGTGGAAGCTGGCCACAATTATTTCCTGTGGCACGCTGGCGGGTGCGTTGATTCCAGAACTGGTGAAAGTGTTCACCTCGACCGAGTCGCGGCATGTGAGAGAAGTGGTGATCTCGGCGCAGGAAGGTGGGGCTTCGCTGGGCATTCTGTCGGGATTCGTGGCGGGCAATTTCTCCGGCTACTACCTTGGCCTGGCGATGATGTTCTTGATGTCCATTGCCTATTACATGAGCACGATGGGCCTGGCACTGGCAGCGGGTATGCTGGCTCCGGCGGTGTTTGCCTTTGGCCTGGTGGCGTTTGGATTCCTGGGCATGGGGCCGGTCACCATCGCCGTGGATTCCTACGGTCCGGTTACCGACAATGCGCAATCGGTGTATGAGCTTTCGATGATCGAAGCCGTGCCCAACGTGAAGGCTGAGATCAAGAAGGACTTCAACATGGATGTGGATTTCGAGCGCGCCAAGTACTTGCTCGAAGCCAATGACGGCGCGGGAAACACGTTCAAAGCCACGGCGAAGCCGGTGCTGATCGGCACCGCTGTGGTGGGCGCAACCACGATGATTTTCTCCATCATCATGGCCCTGACTAACGGGCTCACCGACGCTGCGGGCGTGGCGAAACTTTCGCTACTGTACGCTCCGTTTTTCCTGGGACTGATCACTGGCGGCGCGATGATTTACTGGTTCACCGGCGCTTCCACGCAGGCCGTGACCACCGGCGCTTACCGGGCGGTTGAGTTTATTAAAGCCAACATTAAACTCGAAAGTGCTGAGAGGGCCTCCATCGCTGACAGCAAAAAAGTCGTGGAGATTTGCACGAAGTACGCGCAGAAGGGGATGTTGAACATCTTCATTGCGGTGTTCTTCGGGACGCTGTGTTTCGCCTTTGTCGATCCGTTCTACTTCGTCGGCTATCTGATTTCCATTGCGATCTTCGGTCTTTACCAGGCGATTTTCATGGCCAACGCCGGCGCCGCCTGGGACAACGCCAAGAAGATTGTGGAAGTCGAGATGAAGCAGAAAGGCACGCCGCTGCACGATGCGACGGTGATTGGCGATACGGTCGGCGATCCGTTCAAAGACACGTCGTCGGTGGCTCTGAATCCGGTGATCAAGTTCACCACGCTGTTCGGCCTGCTGGCAGTGGAACTGGCGGTGAAACTGGCGGCGGATCAGGGGACAACACTGACGCGCGTGCTGGCGCTGGTGTTCTTCCTGGTATCGTTCACATTCGTCTACCGCTCGTTCTACGGTATGCGGATCAAGCAGGGCGCGGAGTAGAGGATAGATCGTAGCGCCGCCGTCTCGGCGGCTGTGGCGGCGGGCGAACCGCCCGCCGGGTCCCGAGGGCGTGTCGCCCTCGGGACGGCCGGCAAGTTGCCGGCGCGACAAGAAGGCTAACGCCAGCCCCGTTCTCGGCGGTCGCGGTTGA
>JBKQID010000049.1:0-33314 GCA_052148475.1 Candidatus Sulfotelmatobacter sp.
CGCGATGGGCTGCCCACGTCAGGCGATTCCGTCTCAGATCGTTTCGGACCAACCGGCGGCGCAAATACAAAAGGCCGACTTTTCAGCCGGCCTTGGTTATCAAGCAAACCCGATAACTACTTTTTTGCGGGAGGTGCGATCGCGTCCTTGGTAGCTTTCGCGACGCGGAACTTTACCACGGTCTTTGCCTTGATCTGGATGGGTTCGCCGGTCTGCGGGTTGCGTCCTACGCGAGCCTTGCGGTGCGCCTTCACCAGACGGCCGAGGCCGGGCACAACGAAAATGCCGTTCTTCTTGGTTTCTTTGATAGCGGTGTCGGCCAGATGCTCCAAAAACGCCGCCGCGGTTTTGTTGGGAAGCTCAGTTTTCTCGGCGAGATGCCGGATGAGCTGTGTCTTGGTCAAACCTGCAGCCATGTGTTTTCTCCTCGGAAAAATCAGTTGAATACTAGCGGGGCCTATCTTATACCTTCCCGGCTGTGGAAAACACCTTATTTTACAGGGGTTTTCTAATTATCGAGCGTGGGAGAGGCCATGTTTACAGGGCTTCGAAAGCATGCCAGCGCGGCCGCGGGCCTGCCATGCGTACCCGCGTGGTAACTGGGGAGGCGATTGCTGATTCTTGATCGTTGATTGCTGATTGAAAACCGGTCCTCACAGGTTCTAATCAACAATCAGAAATCAAACGATCAGAAATCAACAATCAACAATTCTCGCTATGCCGTTTCTGCCTCCGTGACGATTCCCTTGCCCATGCCATAATGTTTTCAGGGAGTCCGCGATTGAGCTGCGCGATTTGTGAGATTCGCAAGGAGAAGCGCTTTTGCCCCGCGGTTCACGGGCGCATTTGCCCGCAGTGCTGCGGCGAGCAGCGCGAAGTCACTCTGGATTGTCCGAGCGATTGCGCGTACCTTCTGCAGGCCCGTGAGCACGAAAAGCCGCGGTCGCTGAAACAGGACCAGGTCGACCCCGCGGGACTATTTCTGCAGATCGAAGTTTCCGACCGGTTCATGTACGAGAAGGAACATCTGCTGATGGGCCTGACCTATGCGCTGGCGAAAGCGGCGCGCGCCAACCGCAGCCTGCACGATCAGGATCTGATCGCCGCGCTTTCTGCTCTAACCACGAGCTACGAGCGGCGGGTGAACTCCGGCCTGCACTACGAACAGCCGCTGACCAGCGAGGCGCAGCGGAGAGTCAATACCGAGATCGAGACCATGGTCAAGGAATACCGCGAGGCCGAGCAGCAGCATGCCGGTTACTCGTCCCTGCGCGATTCGGAGGTGCTGAAGGCGCTGGTGTTTCTGGTGCGATTGGCGCATGGACGCACGTCGGGTCGCCCCAAGTCGCGGGCGTTCGTGGATTTTCTATTCGCCCAGTTTCCGGAGAAAGATCCCACGCTGGTTGCGCCGCGGGAAACCGCGGGCAGGATTATCCTGCCCTAAGAAACAGCCACGGATTTTCACGGGTTCTCACGGATCTGAAATTCTTTCTTTTTACTTTTTTGATCCTTGGAGATCCGTGTGATCCGTAGCTAATCTTTTTGGAGCTTCCGCACGGCCTGTCCTGCCGGCAGCGCGTCGAGCAGTTCGCGAATTGTTTTCTTCAGCACCGGGTGCCGCGCTTCGGGGGCTATTTCCGCCAGCGGCTGTAGCACGAAACGGCGCTGGTGCATCGCGGGATGGGGGATGGTCAATGCGGGCGAGTCGATGACGGCGTCGCCCGTCATCGGACTGCGGAAGAGCAGGATGTCGAGGTCGATGGTGCGCGGACCTTTCTTCTGGACGCGTTGGCGGCCCATCTGCCGCTCGATGTCGAGCAATGCGGCCATCAACTCCTCAGCAGTCGCGGCGGCTTCAAGAGCGACGGCACAGTTCAGGAACCACGCCTGGTGCGTGAACTCGACCGGTTCCGTCTGGTAAAACGAAGAAACCGAAACGACCCGGCCTGCGGTCTCCAGGCGCGCGATCGCGTCGCGGAGCTGGTGCTCGCGGTCCCCGACGTTCGATCCCAGCGAAAGGTAGGCGAGGTTGGGCATTTGAGCGCGCTGTTCTGTTGTACTCTGGGGCGATTGCGGGTACAACTCTGAGTAGTTTCGCGCTCGGCAATAAATATTGAGACGCCAGCTTCCTCAGTCCGCACCGAAGGGCCAATTACCTTGGTGACTATCGTGCACCTTCCCCGCGCCCCTAGAATCTCCCTATGACGTTGGATTCTTTGCTGCTGAGTAAGGACCCGGAGTTGGTGCGTGTCATCCGGCCCACGCTCGAAAAATTGGCGATTGACGTGGAAATTTGCCATGAGGTGCGGGCCGGCGTCGACATTCTGATTTCCGACAAGTTCGATGCCGTGATTGTGGATTGCGACGATCTGAACGGAGGACTCGAGGTCCTGCAGGGTCTGCGCAACACTCCCAGCAATAAGAACTCCGTTGCCTTCGCCATTCTGAACGGAAAGAAGACGACCACACAGGAAGCCTTCGGCATGGGCGCCAACTTCGTTCTGCAGAAGCCGATCAGCGCGCTCAACGCGTCCCGTTGCTTTCATGCCGCGCTGAATTTCATGGTGAAAGAGCGCCGCCGCTACTTCCGCCAGCCGGCGAAAATGCAAGTTAAAGTCGTATATGAAGGTAAGACTCTGAACGCGACCAGCACCAACATCAGCGAGGGCGGCATCGCTCTGATGCTGCGCGAGGCTCCGCCGAAGGGCGCTGCGCCTCATCTGAAGTTCACACTGCCCGAATCCAACATCAACATGGAAGTGGAAGCCGAAGTCGCCTGGGTGGACGTGAAAGGCTTGGCTGGGTTCCGCTTTCACAACATTCCGAAGAGCAGCCAGGCCCAGCTCGAACAGTGGCTCGACGATCAAATCGAACGGGAATTTCCCGGAACCAAAGAGCGGCTGGCGGCGGCCGAATCTGAGACCTTGCACTAGATCGTTTCGCGTATCGCGAACTCACGGCATCCCTACAGAGTTTCAGCGGGGCTAAAGCCCGCGTCGATTGTCCCCGCTTTTACGCGGCGCTGAAGCGCCGGTCTTCCACCCGCAATCGAAAGCATAATCGTTACGCCCTCGCGCCCCAGGCCGAGGGGTATCTCCCTTTAGACTTGCGCGTCTCTATAGTCGTGGCACTCTGATAAATCGACTGGATCGCCGCTCGCAGATCCTACTTATCGAGGACACGGAGAGACTGAATGTTGACCGACGACTTCCGCATCGCCAAGGTGCAAAGAACGCTGCGCTGGTTTGAAGAAGATATCCCGCTGCTCAATATGCGGGTACGAGAGCTGTCGCAGGAGCGGCAGGAGTCGGCGCGAAAGTTTGCCGCAGCCGTGATTGATCAGACTCGCGCCGAGCTGGAACGACTGTTGCGCGAGCAACCGCGCGACCTTCCCGATGCGGGCGAGATGCCCCGCCAGCCGGCGGATTGAGCGGCGCAAGGTCCCTCCACTACGCCGTCGCTGGCGCTCCGGCTTCGGTCGGGACGACACTATTAATTCTTAGCCCTGATTTTTAACCTTGGGCTTTACAGCGAAGATTCCGCGGCGGCTTCGGCGCTGGAATGCAAGCTGGCGCGGTCTTCGTCAGGGAATGTGACTTCCTCCCACAAAGTCTTGTCGCGGAGGATGCGCGAGACCAGGGCGGTGTGCATGGCGTGACCGGCGCGGTCGGCGACCACGTTGCCCAGAATCTGTTTTCCTAACAGCGCCAGATCTCCGACCAGATCCAGAACTTTGTGGCGCACGAACTCGTCGGGGAAGCGGAGCGGGCCGTTCTCCACTCCATCGCGGGTGAGCACGATGCAGTTTTCGCGCGAAGCGCCGCGAATCAGTCCCATGTTGCGCATGGCCTGCTCGTCCTCGCGCGAACCAAAGGTGCGCGCCGCGGCGATGTGCTTCAAATAGCTTCCGTTCGTCAGTTCCACCTGAAAGGTTTCTTTCCCGATGAGCGGATGCGGAAAATTAATCGAATAGGAAACGGAATAACGGTCGGAGGGATACACGGCGATAAATTTGTTGCCCTCGCGCAGCTCAAACTCGCGGCGAATCTTCAAATACTGCCGGCCCCGCCGCTGTTTGCGGATGCCCGCCTTGCGAATCATCTCGACAAACGGCCGCGCGCTGCCGTCGAGGATCGGCAATTCCAGGTTGTCGAGTTCGACGATCGCGTTATCGATCCCCATCCCGATGAATGACGAGAGCACGTGCTCAGTGGTCGAAATGAGCACGCCCTTTTTCATGAGGCTGGTGGCGTAGCTGACACGGGCAACGTTGCGGCTGATGGCCTCGATTTCAAAGCCGTCGAGATCGGTGCGCCGGAACACGATGCCCGTGCCCGACGCTGCCGGCAGGATGCGCATGGAAACGGGCGCGCCGCTATGCAGTCCGACGCCGCTGCATTCCACCGCGGAGCGGATTGTCTGCTCGTGGGTCAAGAATGAATCAAGGGTGTTCTGTGAATGCAGTAGATTACGCCACGCTTACCAAAACTGTCTGTGGTAAGAACGCCACACTCCGTGGCGAGGGGATGCCACTCGCCAACCTCGGCGGTTTGCCTGGAAGGAGAAGTAACTACCTGCGGCAGAGTAGGTTACAGGACATTGAAGGAGTGCTCAGGCGGGCGATCCAATTCGCGTCCTCTTTACCCTTCTTTACGAATCAACGTTCCTCAATGTTTACTGTTCTGCTTGCCGACCGGCTTGTTGGGATCGTAGCCGGAGTTGGGGTCGAACATGGCCTGGTCGAGCGCTTGATTGATAGTCACCGAGTTGAGGAAGCGCTGGCTGGCCATGTCGCCGTTGAAAAAGCGGGTCACGTTGTAGGGCGCCATGATGCCGGAGACCGCGCGGTAATTTTCGTAAACCTCTTCTTCCAGATTTTTCTGCCGGTCGTCCGGGTCGCGCCAGGTGAACGTCTTCTTGACGGGCAGGTGCGAGTCGTTATCGAAGTAAAGTGTGACGCTTTCGTTTTGAGCGTTGATCAAGGTCACCTGCTGCGCCGGATGTTGCGCGGCGATGGCGAAGCCTTCAAACAGCAGCACCACGCCGGGGTCGTTAATCCAGGTGCGAAGAATAATGTCGAGGGAGAAGCGGCGGCGGCGCTGGTAGTCTTCGAGATCTTTTTTCTCCATGAGATGCGCGCCCTTGTAGGTGATCTCGTATCCCTTGTTGCCGATGTAGAGCTCGGTCACGTCGCGCTCTTTGGTGAGTTCGACGCGCTCTTTGTCGGGAAACTCGGAGAAGCCCCAGAAAATCACGCCTCCGTTGCTGGGCCGGCCGTGGTGGAAGCTGTAGCTGCGCCCTTGCTGCTCGCGATCGCGAATGGTGAGATAGTTCTGTCCCCCCAGCGCCTGAATTGCCTGATCGATCAGGGCTTTGGCTTTGCGGGCATTTTCCTGATCTGCCGAAATCGTGGGCGCAGCAGCGGCAGGCGCAGAGCCCGCGGCACCGGAACCTGCGGCCTGCGCGGATGCAGGCGGCGATGCCTGAGGCGCAGCCGGCCGCGGCGGTTCGCCGGCTTGCGACCAGGCCGAACACACCAAAACCAGAATCGGGAGAAACTGTTTCATTCCACTTGAGGAAGTGATCGCGTGCAATCAGAATTGTAGCGTTTCTGGTGGACTTTCCGCCTGCGGCTGTGAAAGCTCCTCTCGTTGCTTGGATGCAGGAAACGCCGGTAACGCAAGCCGGAGGCAAGCGTTTTTATGGGTTCTAGCGTCGATTGGAGGCTAACTGCTCGGCCTACTGGCACTTTCGATTCTTCCATTTGATCGCGGCAGCGACATCGTCCGTAACAATTTCATGCTTCTTGGAAGGGGGCAGCACATGACCATAGATTTCGATTGAAATATTCTCGTATGTTGAAACTGTTGTCATGCCGGGGCCGCTCAGCGACAGCACATCATCCCCAAATCCCGCTTTCCTCGGGCCTCTCTCACTTGCTGGCGCAAGCTCAGCGGCAACTTCATCAATCTCCTTGCGGGACAGGGCAGAGTCCAGGCGAATTACTTCGGGCGAATAACGTCGACTTTCCAGCCCAATCTCGCAGACTTGCCCTTCTGCTGAATACTTCGGCATCATCAGGATTCCCGGTCGAATTTCGTAGGCCTCAACCCCCTTATACTTCGAGAACTGGTCCGTTTGCAGCTTTGCGGCGGGGAATTAGAAGCAGTACAGCGCAAGCTAAACCGATTAATTTCGACATCTCATTCCTCCTGACGACCCGGAATTGCCTGCCAAGTTCAGCTCATCCCACAAGCACTGCGCCGCCGTTCACGTTGAACACTTCCCCGGTGATAAAGCCGGCGTGCTCGGTGCACAGGAACAGCACGGGCGCGGCAATCTCCTCGGGGCTGCCTACGCGGCCCAGGGGAATCGTGCTGCGAATTTTGTCGCCGGTCTTTGGATCGGCCAGGGCTCCGGCACTCATGTCGGTATCGATCCAGCCGGGGGCAACGCAGTTTACATAGATGCCGGCGGAAGCAAGCTCGCTCGCCAAGCTCTTGGTCAGACTGATCAGCGCGCCCTTGGTCGCAGAATAGTCGCAGTGAAAGGCCTCACCTCGCTGCCCGCTGGTAGAGCTGATCAGCACGATGTGTCCGGCGGGGCCGCTCCTGCGGGGTTGCGACTTCATCTGAACTTTCATCTGCGCAACCGCGTGTTTGACCAGACCGAACACGCCGTCGAGATTGATGGACATTGTCGAGCGCCATTGCTCATCGCTCATGCGCTCGATGGGCACGTCCTCCGACGGCCATACGCCGTGGTTGGCCACGAGGATGTCGAGCTGACCGAAATGGCGCACGGTCTCGGCCACCAGCGCACGCGCGGCTTCAGGATTATTCAAATCAGCAGCGACGGCGTGGCACACGTCCGCGCCACATTCCTTGGCCAGCGTTTCCGCCTCAGACCGCGCGCTGCGATAACTGAAAGCAACCTTAGCGCCGGCGGCGGCGAACATGCGCACCGTGGCCGCGCCAATACCACGCGAACCGCCAGAGATGAGAGCAACTTTGCCGGAGAGAGAAAGAGGGATGGACATAATCACTAGCGTATCGGATCATTCCTCGTTCCGGATAGGCGATGCAAGCGAGAATTGCTCCTAGTATCATCTTTCCGACGAAGTGCAGGCCCCAACATGCCAACTCTCTCGAATGGCGCTCAGGTGTTAAAGCGGGGTTGGAGCGTTCTCGTCCTGTCAGGCATCTTCTGTCTGATCATGTCGGGGACCCTATCGTCAGAGCCGGGTCGGGCAGCGGCTGCGGTGTTGTCTTTCGGGCTGGTAGTGCAGTCGTGGTTCGCGCAGCGTCGGTATGCGAAACGCCGTTCAACGCTAGCTCTCCTGAGCCTTATTCTTAGCCTGCCGGCGCTCGGGTCTGTCTGGCTCGGACTGAACGTCCTTCGATTTTATTCGTATGCTCCGGAGTCTCGGGCGTCCTTGTACTCAACAGTTGCCCGTCTGCAGGAAATCATCGCAACCTGCACCATCGCAATCGGCATCATTGTGTTTTTCTGGTCGACCGCTGAAGTAGCAACGTTTTTCGGCAAAGGCATTTCGAATAAGTTCGCCGGACGAAAGAAAACCAGGTAGAACAGGCCGCTCACAACGACAGGGATGTGGGGGAGCCCGATCGGCACAGCGCTATTCGCTCTCATAACTTCAAAGTCTGCTGCGGTGGATCCTGATCGCGTGCAGCGCCCTGGGCGTTACGTTTGCCCTGATTTTCCGGTTTGCGCGCAAGGATGACGAAATCTGAAGCCTGCCGCGGTCCGGCAACTAGTCTCCCGAGCCCGATGGCGTCCGCTCGGATCGCAGACCGCGCAGCAGCAGCCGTACCAGCATGCCGTCGAAGCGCGTGCCGCTCATCTTAGACAGTTCGTCGAGGGCCTGCTCCGGCGTTCGCGCCGAAGCGAACGACTGCTCGGTCACCATGTTGGCATAGGCATCGGTCAGGCCAATGATGCGCGCCCACTGCGGGATCTCCTCGCCGCGCAGGCCGTCGGGATAGCCCGAGCCGTCGAAGCGCTGGTGGTGGTGTTCGATCGCATCGCGCATCATATGGCTGTGCGGAATGATGCCGACAATCTCCGCGCCCACGTGGGCGTGCATTTTCACCTGGAGGAATTCGTCTTCGCCAAGCGGGCCCGGCTTGTGGAGGATGTGCTCAGAAACGAAAATCTTGCCGACGTCGTGCACCCGCGCTGCGTACACCAGGTCGGCCGTTTCCTCCGGCGACAGACCGAGGCCGCGGGCAATCACCTCGGTATAGCGCGCCACCAGATCGCCGTGGCCGGCAGTCTGCAACTCGCGCGACTCGGCGGCCCGGCTCAGAGACTCGATCGCTTCCTTCAGCAGTGGCACGTTGCAGTCTTCCTCTCGCTCGCCGCCACAGAGCTTGCGCAGGGTGAAAGTCAATTCCTCAAGCTGCTCGGGCCCGGTGCGCTCGCGCTGCAGAAAGCCCTCGATATAGGCTGAAATCTGCTGGCGCTGGCGGGCGAAGTCCTGGCCCTCCACAAATTCATGCGCGGTCGAGACCAGGTTTCCTCCCGAGCGCTTGGAAACATACATGCCGGAATCCGCCACGCGGATGATGTCTTCGATGGAGAAGCCGTGCATGGGAAAACTCGCGACCCCAAAGCTGCCGGTTACGTGGTGTTCGCTCAGCATAGGATCGGAGGCTAGCCACTGGCGCAGGCGCTCGGCCAGCACCTGGGCCTGTTCCGCGCCGGTATCGGGCATCAGCACGATGAACTCATCGCCGCCGTAGCGCGCCACTACGTTCGATTGGCGTGACTTTTGTTCGAGCAGCCGGCCCACGCGGGCCAGCACCAGGTCGCCCTCGAAGTGGCCCAGGGTGTCGTTGACTTCTTTGAATTTGTCGAGATCGATCAGCACCACCGAGAACGGGCGCCCCGATCGCGAGGCGCGTTTCCACTCCGCCGACAGGGCTTCCCAGAAAAAGCGGCGTGTCTTGATTCCCGTCAGGCCGTCGGTGATGGACTGCTGCTGCAGTTTCTGGAACACGAACGCGTTGTGCAGCGCCGTGGCCAGCAAATCGGCCAGCGTATTCAGAATCAGAACGTCCTGCGGAGCGAACGCATTTTCGGCGCGGCTTTCGATGTTTAGCACGCCCAGCAGCGATTCGCCGTAGGTGATGGGGATGCAAAGCACGGCACGCGAATCCGCCAGGATGCCCGTGAGATTGCCAGGCAACGCGTTCTGCACCAGGGCGCGTTCGCCGGTGCGAGCCACGCGGCCCAGAATGCCGGTTCCCAGCGGAATGCGCCTTCCTGTGGCGTGCGCGGTCACGCCCGCCTCGGCCTTGATCTCAATCTCTTTGGTTCCGTAGTCCAGCAGGCCGATGCCAATGTGATCGAAACTGAAGTTCTTCTGGATCTCGCTCGCGATCTCGCCCAGCATGTGGACGGGATCGTCGCTGGAAATGGCGGTGCGCGACACATTGTTGAGGAACGCGAGCTGCCGCGAACGGCGCAGCTCGTCGCCAAACAGGCGGGCGTTTTCCACGGCCACCGACACTTGTCCGGCAGCGGTTACCAGCACGTCAAGGTCGCGCTGTTCGAAAACGAATTCCCGATCGGGATTCATCGCGACCATAATTCCCGACGCCTTGTTACCCGAGGAACGGCTGCCCACGAAAATCGGCGCCGCGATCAGGCATTTCGCCGGCCGTTGTGGAACATGGGTGATGCCCAGGCTTTTCCTGGTGTTCTCCAGATCACAGCGGATGAGCAGAGGTTCGCCGTTGCGGATCACGAACTCGGTAAACGCGTTCCGCAGTTCACGGCTGCGCTTGGGCAGCACGCGATTGTCCCTGACTTCGAGCTCGAAGCGAATCTGTTCCGATTCCTGAAACGCGATATAGAAGTGGCTAGTGTCGAAAATCTGACCCAGTTCGGACTGAATGGTGCGAAGAATTTCGTCCTGATCGAGGCGCGAGCTGATGGCTTTGCCGATATCGGTGAGCAGCTCGTACTCTTTGGTGCGGCGATGCGCGTCGTGACTGACCACGTAGTTTTCCAGCGTAAGGCCCAGTTGCAGAGCGAGACCGACCATCAGCCGAGGGCCGGAGGAACCGAACGCACGGCGCTCAGCGTGGGGAAGCAGAATCACTCCAAAATTCTGCTCGCGCGTCTGCAGATTGACCGCGGTCAGATTGCGGACCTGCGCTTCGGTCAGAATCCTTTTGAACTCGGCGAAAGTTCCCAGGGACGCGACCGGCAGAGGCTCGGTCATCTCGGCGAGATCGTGGATGGTGAAAATTCCGTTTTGCCGGTACGCGAGTTCGCAGATGTAATCGCCCGCTCCGCTTTTTTCCAGAGCCGTGAGGAATTCCGGGGAGAAACCTTGCTGCACCGAGGGCAACAGACCACGCCAACGTTCGGTGATGACGATGGCGGCCCGGTCCATCGGCAAGGCGCTGCGTAAGCGCTCGAGCGCGGCCTGCATGTTCGGCACCAGGTCGTCGGCGAACAGCAGCCGGCGCGGGTCCACGCCCAGAGTCGACAGCGCCAGGGTATTTTCCTGAACCGCATTTCGCTGATTTTCAAACAGCACCATCACCATGGCAATGCCCAGCAGCATCTGCGGCACTGGCCCAAACAGCCGGTTGGCGCTGCCAAACGACTCGCCCAGCGGGCCCTGCAATTGCCCCACCGCCATCAGCGCTGCCCACAGCGCCAGCGAGACGGCGAGCACCTGGAAGGCCAGCGATCCGCGCCTCTGGCCGTTCACGTAGAAGACTGCGGAGCAATACAGCAGGATCGCGGCCAGTCCCATGCCCAAACGAATGGTGGGTTGCAGGTCGGGCTGGAACACACCGTTGACGAGGTGACCGCGCAGAGTGAGAAGCGCGAGCGTGACCCCCGCTGCTCCGACCACGGCGTCGTACCAGCGGAAGCGATACGAGCCGCGCATGAGCCGCGTCGAAACAAAGATACAGAGCGCCATCGCGACCAGGAAAAGCTCGCTCACAAGAAACGCGGTCGCCGACGCCGGAAACGCGTCCAGAACGTAGTGCAGTGAGTACGCGGCCCAGGCCAGTTGCCAGGCGCGGAAGTACGTCTGCCGGCTCTGCTCGTGCAGATACGTAAACACCAGAAACAGCAGCGCCGAGACAATGCCGGGAATCAAAACCGTCGTGATGACTACGCTGTTCATAGGGTCGCTGAGGACGCCTCGGGCCAAGCGCTCTGGCTCAGTCTTAGGTGGGGAACGGTGATTTAATGTTTTCACAACAGAGAGCCGAAAACAATAAGATTTAAGTACACTGTCCGTCTTCGTCTTGGTACTGAATCAGGCTGCGAGCGGAAAATCATTATGGCGCGTCGGCTCAACCCGGTGGTGTATGACTGCCATAGCGGGTGGGGCGACGCGAAGTCGTCATTTTGTCTGTGGTAGGATACGCCGCAGTGTTTCCGGCCCGGCCTCTCAATTCAGAACTGGGGGTGTCATGGGAAAAACGACAAAAAGTAAGAGCGGCTCCTACTGGGTAACGTGGGCCAATGCTCACGAGGCTGCCAGCGATTCCGTGGACGACCTTGCAGAACCCTTCAAAGCCAACGCCAAGGCGTTCATCAAAGCCCTCGAAGACGCAGGAGCCACAATCGATCCCAAAAGTATAGAAACGAAGCGCAGCGCCAAGCGTGCCTACCTGTTCCACTGGTGCTGGTTGATCGGGCTGGGCAAGGCGAAAGCTTCTGAGGCAGACGAAATGACGGGCGTTGAGATCGAGTGGGATCATGGCGATGACGACAAGAGCAAAGCTGGCGCGAAGGAGATGATTGACGGCTTCGGCCTCGCCGTGCCGCCAAACAGCACGAACGCTCCAGCACTGAGCAGTAACCATATTGCGGGCAAGGCGATCGACATGAATATCACTTGGACAGGCACCATTAAGATCAAGAAGAAAGACGGCACCGAGGAATCGGTCACGTTCATGGACGATGTCAACTCGAACACGAAGCTGCATGCGGTTGGCGAATCCTACGGACTCAAGAAATTGACATCGGATGCTCCACACTGGTCAGTCGATGGTCATTGACGAGACACGCTTATCGAGGCCTGAACTTCCAGCATCGATGAAACATGATGGAATCGTCTTTATGAAGAGCCGCCTGCCCATCCGGAGACTCTACAGGACCCTTGTGCTTGGCGGGGCGATTCCGATTCTATTGCTTGCTGCCGTCTCCTGCGGGAGAACGAGTGACCGGAGAACGAGTGAAACCAAACAGCCCGCATCTGCCCCCGCCGTAGCATTTTCATTTGCCCAGCGAATCGGATGGTTCCAGGGTCCATGCCTTGCGATTTCCAACCCACATCTTGCCCGCGGAACCTCCGTCGCATTGGTGATTATGGGGGAGCCCCAAAAGGTACAGCAGGTACGAAGCCTGGAGCAGACCACCGATCCTGCGATGTGCAAGGCGCTTCTGCAAGGACGCGCGAAAATGAATGCTAAGCCGGGGATATCCTTCTATACGCTTGAACCGGGAGGCGTTGGCGCAACCGACATGGGGATCGGAATTGTGGAACCGCCAGCCCTGACCGTTGCGGATGGCCTGGTGCGGGTAGATCTGGATGGGGACGGTCAGAGCGAAATCTTTACCTCGTGCGCGACGAGCGAGGGAATCAAGTTCGGGGTCTGGACCACCAAGGCCTACCAGGGAGAGCCCCGCTGGTCGGGTTACTACTACTTGGGCTACGATTTGCAGCCGACCTGCCCTTGAGTTTCTGGGCTCTGCTGCCGTCGAGCCTCTTAGCTTGCAATCTTTTGGACTAGCTTTTGGGATGATGCCCCGTGTAGACAAAACGGCGCGAAGTTTCAAACTGCGCCACTACCCCACCCTGCGTTCGCTTGACGATGTTTTTCCGTTGCTCGTACCATCGAGAGTCATAACCAGCAAGCGTTAGAACCAACGACCGTCAGACTGGCAACACTCGACCATCCTCAATGCCCGAATCCACCCACTCAAGTTCGTCCGCCAGGCCGCGAGTGCGCTTCGCGCCTTCGCCCACCGGTTTTCTCCACGTGGGCAGCGCCCGCACGTTCATCTTCAACTGGCTCTATGCTCGCCACAACGCCGGAACCATGACCCTGCGGCTCGACGATACCGACGTGGAACGCAATACCGACGCCTCCGTCAACTCAATTTTCGACGGCTTGAAATGGCTGGGCCTGAGTTGGGACGAGGAATACAAGCAGTCCGAGCGCGGAAAACTGCACCGGCAAATGGCCGAGAACATTTTGCAGAAAGGCCTGGCCTACCGCGACTTCACCCCCGCGCACACTGGAGACAGTGAACGGTCGGGCGCGCAAGGCACATGGTTGTTCAATCCTGGAATGCGCGAACTCTCACGCGAGGAAAGCGACCGGCGCGCCGCCGCCGGAGAACCGTTTGCCCTGCGTTTTCGCGTGCCCCGCGACGGCGGGGTGGTGCGCTTTACCGACGCGGTTTACGGCGAGCAGGTGAAGGCGGGCGCGGACATTGAGGACTTCGCCCTGCTGCGTTCCGATGGCATGCCAACCTATCACCTGGCCTCGTGTGCCGACGATGCGGATCTGCGCATCAGCCACATCATTCGCGGCCAGGATCATCTCTCGAATACGTACAAACACGTATTGATTTTCGAAGCCGCCGGCTTCCAGCCGCCGCAGTTCGCGCATCTGCCGCTGCTGGTAGCGCCCGACGGCACCAAGCTTTCCAAGCGCCGTCACGGCCCGGTTGTGAGCGTAACCACCTATCGCGATGCCGGATTCTTGCCCGAGGCCTTCATCAACTTTCTATGCCTGCTGGGCTGGTCGCCGAAAAATGATCGCGAGCAGATGAGCCTCTCGGAACTTACGGACGCTTTCTCGCTGGAAGGCATCAATCGCGCGAACGCGGTCGTGAACTTCAAGGAGCCGGCGGCCACTCCGGAGGAAACATTCGATCCCAAGGCGGTCTGGCTCAACGCGGAACACATTCGCGGCCTCGCCATCGACGATCTGAGCCAGCGCCTGCTGCCCATCGTGCGTGAAGCGTATGCTCACATCACGCCCGAGAAAATGCTTTGCATCGTTCCACTCATTCGCGAGCGCATCAAGCTGTTGGGCGACGTGCTCACCGCAGCCGACTTCTTCTTCGTAGACCAACTTCCGCCCTACGATCCAGCCGAACTCATCCCGCAAAAAGGAGACGCGGCCATGGCGCTGAAAGTTCTGACCCGCGCGAAGGAAGTCCTGGCCAACGTCGAATTCAAACACGACCCGCTGGATCAGGCTCTCCGCGCCGCCGCCCAGGAACTCGGCGTCAAAGCCGGACAAATGTTCCAGCCCATTCGGGTCGCCGTCTGCGGCCGCAAAAACGCCCCGCCGCTGTTCGAAACCTTGGAAGTGCTGGGGCGCGAAACCACGCTGGCGCGAGTGGAACAGGCGATTCAGAAGGCTAGCTGAGTACAAATAGGAAATTCCGCAGATGTTTCCTGGAGCCCCGGACGCCCCCGTCCGGGGAGCAGCGCCACAGATTGTGGCTACATAGAGTTCTGGCCGCTCCGGGCGGACGAGGGCGTCCGTCCCTCCATTTCGGGATTGACATGAAGTACTTTATAATATAAAGTAAATTCATGATCGATCCTCAAGAACCTTTCCTTCGCCCCATTCCCCAGCGCTGGATTCCCCCGGAAATGCTCCATGCGCCCACGCTCGATCCGGCCGAGCCCCGGGGATTCCTCGAGCGGCGCTATGCGCTCCTGATCAACCCGTTCTATCCCAAGGACGCGAACGCCAGTTTCGGCAAGCATGTGCTCACGCCCACGCTGGCTATGACCAGCTTCGCCGCGACCACGCCGGCAAATTGGCGAGTCGAGTACTGGGACGAAAACCTGCTGCACGGCCGGCCACCGTCCAATCCCATGCCACACGTCGTCGGCATCACGGTCCATCTCACCTTCGCCCGCCGAGCCTACGAACTCGCCGACTGGTATCGCGCCCGCGGATCGAGAGTAATCTTCGGCGGCCTGCACGTGCTCTCCTGTCCTGACGAATGCGCTCCCCACGCTGACGCCCTGGCGCTCGGCGACGGCGTCCAACTCTGGCCTAGAATTCTTCGCGACGTGGAAGCCGGAACGCTCCAGCCGCGCTACGTGGCGACTTATGAAAACGATTATCGCGATGATCCGCCGCCGCGGCGCTCGATCCTCCCACGCCGCAGTTTTCTTACCACGACCAGCCTGATCGCCACCCGCGGATGCCATAACCGCTGCGGCTTCTGTTATCTCGCCACCGACGGCCTGCGCATGCCGTATCGCATGCGCCATCCGCAACAAGTGGCCTCCGAATTTCGAGATAATGACCAGCCTTACGCCGTCTTCATCGACAACAATCTAGGCTCGCGCCCCGATTACCTGCACTCGCTGTGCGCCGCGCTGCGGCCTCTTAATAAGATCTGGAGCGCCGCCGTCACCATCGACGTCACTGACGATCCCAGCCTGATTCGCCACATGGCGCTGGCCGGATGCACCGGCGTCTTCATCGGCTTCGAATCGCTCTCTGACGACAATCTCGCCGACTCTCATAAGAAGACGCCGAAGACTTCCGACTACGCCCGCCGCGTGCGCATCCTGCACGACTACGGCATCCAGGTGAACGGATCGTTTGTTCTCGGCTTCGACCACGACCGCAAAGACTCGTTCGCCCGCACTGCGGAATGGATTGAAGAAAGCCGCCTGGAGTGCGCGACCTTCCACATCCTCACGCCGTACCCGGCGACGCCGCTGTTCCGCCAGATGGAAGCCCAGGGCCGCGTCCTGCATCGCGACTGGACGCTTTACGACACCGGCCACGCCGTCTTTCGGCCCAAGCACATGACTCCCGAAGAACTGGAGCAGGGGTATGCCTGGATGTACCAGCACCTGTTCTCGCACGCGTCGATCTGGCGTCGCCGGCCGGAAGACTGGCAGGCGATCCCGCTCTATTTGGCGATGTCGTACCTCTACAAGCGCTCCAACCGTTTTTGGCACCTGCTCATCAAGCACGATCTCGTCAATCCTGTATGGAAGCCGCTGGTCGAAATGACTCGCTGGCGCCATGTCCGATACCGCCGGCAGTTGGCACAGCGAGAATCCCTCAGTTCCGCTCCCGGCCAGGTAGTCTCGGCCGGAGTGTGAACCTTGGGTATCGGAGGCTCAGATGTCCACGAAGATGCCACTATTGCTGAATCGGACCCGAACCGATGTCCTCGTCGCGGATGTCGAAATCCTTGATCAGTCTCTTCGTCAGGTCTTCGAACGCATCGAAATGCTTATGCAGATTTCGTGCCGCACCCTTTTGCGCATATTTGCAGGCCGCGTCGAAAGGCCAGGTCATATCGGGATTGGTCCGAATGCGCTCTTCCAAGACATCGGCCAGGGACCTATCCTTCAGTGCCCAGATTAACCGCTCCAGCGACGAAATGTTGAGACTAACCAGCGGTGTGACGACGATCCCCTTGTGCGACTTCGGGCCAAGCTGATCCTTGAACCGCCGATTGAGATAGGCATTCACTACCCAGCTTGAGCCAACATCGTCTTTCGTGACAATCACCGGAATGATTTTGTTAATCCCTTTCAGCCAAGCCGGCAGAGTTTCGGGCGACCCGCAGATACTTTTCACCACGCTTAAGAGCTGGCATACGCCGGCACCAGTCACGAGCCTGTCTTCCAGATATTCCGTAACCTGCCGATAATCGCCAGAATAACGGACGCTCGCCTTGCACGTCGCGAGTTTCGCTTCAATCAGCACCGCCGTATCGCCGCAGACGATAATCGAGTCACAGATCTGGTCAGTGCTGCCGACGTAGAGCGGCCCCGGATATAGCACGTTGAGCGAGGGTTCGGCGTAGGTCTCGAACATCCAGACAACATATTCCTCAAAGATATGGCCCCAGAAACTCAGGAACGGCTCTTTCTTATTGTCCGGCAGCTTCCGCAATACGCGCCAGACAACCGCGCTCTCCAGCTTGCCGAGCGCGAATTCGTAATCGAGCAGATACATGTCGCCGTTATGCAGGAAATAGGGACGATCCCGGATGAATTCAAAATCCCCATATCCGAGCGTGTCTTTCGGCTCCGGAAGGTTATCAAGAGAAAAGGAGACGCTGTCGAACATTTTGTCGATCAGGTCTTGCGAAATATTCGCGTTCTTAAACCACGACTTCCTTAGAGTGGCATCGATAGGCGCCTGGTAGTTCTTGCTATTTCGCTCCTGGGTCGCGTGCAGAGCAAAAGCCGCGATGAACTCCGCATAAGTGATGAGCGGAAACGGAAAGTGCTTCTGAAACTCTTTCTCTACATCGAACAACCGCAGATGCAGCGGAAGCCGGTCAATGATGATCCAAAGGAAGATGTAGAACCGCAGGAAAACAAACATCGGATCGGTCGGCGAATCCAACTCGTAGGTCGGAAGAAATTCAGCCGCTAGGTTTGCCATTGCACCCAGCTTGTCTTGCACAACCACGTGCGGCTTGTAAAGCAACTCTCCGGCGCGCAGCATGAACTCGCCTAATTCCTGGTTTTCAGGCCCGGGAATATCCTCGGGCGGTGACGGCTTCAACCGAATCACTTCAGCGGCCAGGTAGCGCAATTGGCCTTGAAAGAAAATGATGCGTTTCTGATTGGCGAACCAGTTTACGCGCTGCACAAGTTCTGGCGGGAGAAGATGCGGAATCAGCCTCGCCAAGGTTTCGTCGGACGGAACCGTGCGGGCGTCCGGACCATAGTCGAACCCAACGCTCATCTTCGCGCACGCGATCAGAAAGCCCGCCCTCGGGTGCTTGCTTAGAAGCGCCTTGAATTCCTCTAGCGTGGTGCGCGGTTGCCGCACCAATTCCGACCACGTAACCCACGTCCGCAATTCCGGCTGACTCGCCAAAGACAGCTCCCAAGTATGCGCTTAGGTAATTTTGGATATCTTATGACCGGTCCAACGCCTTGTGGTGATCCCTGAAAAAACGCTTGACAATTTATACTGTGTATCATACAGTGTATGTCACATACTATATGACGAACGGTACCCAAGGCAGCCCTGAGATCCTCGAGAACCTGAAGATGGAGCTGCGCCGCGGCTGCCTGATCGTCGCAGTCCTGGCGCAGCTGCGGACCGAGCAGTATGGCTACACCCTGCGCAAGGCGCTGGCCGAGGACGGTTTGGCCATCGATGAAGGCACGCTCTACCCGCTGCTGCGCCGCTTGGAAACCCAGGGACTGCTGGTCAGCCAGTGGCGCGAAGAGGACAAGCGCAACAAGCGCTTCTACCGGCTGTCGCCGGCGGGGGATCAGATTCTGACCCAGTTGCTCGAGGAATGGCAAAACATCAACACGTCGCTGAACAAGATTCTTCAAGAGGCATCGTTATGAGCAAAGCAACCAGCCAAGAGCCTTCAACCAGGAACGCCATGGACTTGATTGACCGTTACCTGCAGGCCGTTCGCTTCTGGGTTCCCAAAACGCATCGGCAAGAGGACCTGCTCGCCGAACTAGGGGAGGACCTGCGCTCTCAGATCGAAGACAAGGAAGCGGAACTCGGCCACCCCCTCGACAAGACCGAGACGGCGGCGATCCTGAAGCGCTGCGGCAGCCCTATGATGGTCGCCGGCCGCCTGGGGCCGCAGCGCCATCTAATCGGGCCCGCGCTATTTCCCATCTATGAATTCGTCTTGAAGATGGTGCTGCTGTGGATTCTGGTTCCGGTCTTCATTTTCATCGTCGGCCCGGTGAACTTGGCTAATAGCGGCGGCAACTGGCCATCGGCCATACTCAACACTTTCGGCGACCTCTGGTCCGGCCTGTTCATCGCGGCAGGGATCGTCACCCTGGTCTTCGCCATCATTGAGCGCACCAGCTCTCACCTGGGCAGCGAAATCAAGTGGGACCCGCTCAAGCTGCCGCCCGTGCGGAAGGAAGAACGTAAGCAACCCTCTGTGCTGAAAGCGGTCTCCGACCTCGGATTTAACATCTTCGGTCTGGTCTGGCTGTTGCTCGTTCCGCAATACCCCTCCTTGATTCTGGGGCCGGCAGCGGCGGCGCTTAAGGCCGGTCCGATCCTGCATGGCTTCTATCTTCCTTTTGTTTTCGTCAGTGTTGTTGCCTTGGTTAGGTCAGCCATCACGCTGGCGCGGCCGCAGTGGACATGGTTTCCGATCCTGAGCCAGCTGTTCCAGTCCGCCCTGATGCTGGTCGTGCTGCATACCATGATCCAGGCCATTACGAATGCACCTAGCGCGTACCCGTTCGTGGTCTTGCAGGATGCAGTGCAGGATTCGGCCAAATACTCCAAACTCGTGGCAATCGTCAACGTGTCCATTCTGGCGAGTGTTGCGTTCACATGGCTCGGAGTGTGCATCGCCGCCATCATCCAGACCTGGGTGTTCCTGAGCTATCTCCGGAAACGAGTTTCCGGAGCGCAACAGCCCGCACACTTCGGAGCGCAGTAGCGCCCGAAAGAATATCTGCGGCGTGCCTGACGACACGAGCACGCCCACGGGAAGCCTCGCCCGTCTAAGCCGTGTTGAATACAGATGTCGAAAACAAATGTCGAAAACCGAAACGCTCAAACCGGCAAGGCTTTGCCGCAGCCAGGAGAAAACCAGCCATGACCTCGACCGCCGTACTCCCAGCTATCCGCGAGAATTCCGCTACGGAACTCACCGCGCCCGCGGGCGCCACGTACAACCCGTCCATCGGATACCTCCGAGCCTTCATCACCTTGCTGGTTCTGGCGCACCACGCGGCCCTGGCCTACGACCCGTTTGCGCCGCCCCCGGCATCTGCGCTGAACGGCCCAGTCCGATGGTGGCAGGCCTTTCCGATCCTCGACCCGCAGCGCTGGACAGGTTTTGCACTCTTCGCAAGTTTCAACGACATCTTCTTCATGGCCCTCATGTTCTTTCTCTCCGGCATGTTCGTGTGGAAGAGCCTGCAGCGCAAAGGCAGCGGACAATTCCTGCGCGACCGCGCCCTCCGGCTGGGTCTGCCCTTTATCGTGGCCGCGGCCGTGGTAGCGCCGCTTGCCTACTATCCGGCATATCTGCAGACTGGAGCCGGTGGGGGCATTGCGGGATACTGGCAGCAATGGCGGTCGCTCGGCAACTGGCCCGCGGGCCCGGCGTGGTTTGTGTGGGTTCTGATGGTATTTGACGTCTTCGCAGCCGCACTCATTCTGCTCCTGCCCAAGTGGGGCGACTCGCTAGGGCGTCTCACTTCCGGCGCGGATCGCCGCCCCATCGTTTTCTTTGGGTTGCTCGTGGCCGCGTCGGGCGTGGCGTACATCCCGCTGGCGCTTGCGGTCAATCCCTTCTCCTGGAGTTCGTTTGGGGCGTTCGTTTTTCAAACCAGCCGCGGCCTGCACTATCTGGTCTACTTCCTGCTGGGCGCGGGAGTGGGCGCCTACGGCCTCGACCGCGGCCTGCTCGCGCCCGACGGCAAGCTGGCACGGCGATGGTCCCTGTGGTCGGTCGCGGCGCTCGTGGCATTCGCATTGGCCGCCGGCATCGGCGTCGCGGCCATGACGGTCCACATCGGTTCGCGAGCGTGGGAAATTGCCGGAGATTCAACCTTCGTGCTGTCGTGTGCCGCCTCGAGCTTCGCTTTCCTGGCGCTATTCGTGCGTTTCGCGAAAACTCGAACCAGATTCTGGGACAGTCTCAGCAACAACGCCTACGGCATGTACCTGATCCACTACGCATTTGTGAGCTGGCTGCAGTACAGTCTGCTGAAAGCGCAACTGCCCGCGATTGCGAAATTCTCCATCGTGTTCGTCGCTACCGCGCTGCTGAGTTGGGCCGCGACGGCAGCCCTGCGCCGCATTCCCGCAGTGGCGCGGGTGATCTGACAGCCGTGCAGCGCGACAAGGGCAATACAAGAAGCACGCTCTCCGATGTGGATCCCCGGACGCCGCCCTCGTCCGGGGATCAGCGCCACAAATGCGTCGATCCAGAGCCGTGCCACTACTGGGACGGACGAGGCGTCCGCCCCTCCATAAGTTCCTCCGAATCGCGAAGCACCAGCCCACGCCAGTGTTTCCTTGCGGTAAGATCAGAGCTATGAAAACGTCTGATACCGAGGCCGAGACCGGCGAAGCCGCCGCCCCTGATTCTCGACCTTCCAACTTTATCCGCGACATCATTCTCGACGACCTGAAGACCAACAAATACAACGGCCGCGTGCAGACCCGCTTTCCTCCCGAGCCCAATGGATATCTCCACATCGGCCATGCCAAGGCCATCTGCCTCGACTTCGGACTGGCCGACGAATTCGGCGGACACACCAATCTGCGCTTCGACGACACCAATCCCGAGAAGGAAGAGACAGAATACGTCGAGTCGATCAAGGCCGATGTGCAATGGCTCGGCTTCCGCTGGGATGGACTCTTCTACGCCTCCGATTATTTCGACCAGCTCTATGAGTGGGCGCTGAAACTGATTCGCGATGGCAAAGCCTACGTCGACGATCTCTCGGCCGAAGAAATTCGCAAGCATCGCGGCACGCTCACCGAGCCCGGTAAAGACAGCCCGCACCGCAATCGCTCGGTGGAGGAAAATCTGGATCTATTTCAACGCATGAAGGCCGGAGAGTTTCCCGACGGCTCGCGCGTGCTGCGCGCCAAAGTCGAGATGGCCTCGCCGAACCTGAACATGCGCGACCCGGTCATGTACCGCATCCTGCACGCCGAGCATCACCGCACCGGCAACAAGTGGTGCATCTATCCGATGTACGACTACGCCCACGGACAGTCGGATTCGCTCGAAAAAGTTACCCACTCCATGTGCACGCTGGAGTTTGAAGATCACCGCCCGCTCTACAACTGGTTCATCCAGCAGCTGGGAATTTTTCCTTCGCAGCAAATCGAATTCGACCGCCTCAACCTGACCCACACGCTGCTCAGCAAGCGCAAGCTGCTGCAGTTGGTACAGGAGGGGCGTGTCCGCGGCTGGGACGATCCGCGTATGCCCACGCTGAGCGGCATTCGCCGCCGCGGCTATACGCCCGAGGCGATCCGCAATTTCTGCGCGTCGATCGGAGTCTCGAAAACGACGGGATCGATCGAACTCGCTATGCTGGAACATTTCGTGCGCGAGGATTTGAACAAGCGCGCGCCTCGCGTAATGGCCGTGCTGCGCCCGCTGAAAGTCGTGATCGACAATTATCCCGAGAATCAGGTCGAGGAAATGGACGCGGTCAACAATCCCGAGGACGCGGCCGCCGGAAGCCGCAAAGTCCCGTTCTCGCGCGTGCTCTATATCGAACAAGACGACTTCCGCGAAGTCCCACCGCCAAAATATTTTCGCCTCACGCCGGGGCGCGAGGTGCGCCTGCGCTACGGCTACCTTGTTACCGCGACCAGCGTCGTGAAAAACGACACAGGCGAAGTGGTCGAAGTTCACTGCACCTATGATCCGGCAACCCGCGGCGGCAATACGCCTGACGGCCGCAAGGTGAAGGCAACCATCCATTGGGTTTCAGCCGCGCACGCGCACGCCCTCGATGCCGAGGTGCGTATTTACGAGAACCTGTTCCTTAAGGAAAATCCCAGCGACGTCGAAGAGGGCCAGGACGTTCTCGACAACCTCAATCCCAACTCGCTGGAGATCATCCCGGACGCGAAAGTCGAACCGTCGCTGGCCAACGCCGCGGCTGGCACTCGTTTTCAATTCGAGCGTCTGGGGTATTTCTGCGTCGACCCCGACTCAAAGCCGGGCAGGCCAGTATTCAACCGGACAGTCGCGCTGAAAGATGCCTGGGCGAGATTCGACAAGAAACAAAAAAACTAATCTGTCGAGGAAACACGCGGCAATGGCGCAAAGAGATAAGTCCTCACGATCAATTTTGCGGGCACTCGGCGTTGTAGCCGCGCTACCGATCGTCCTGCCGTTGGCTCTGATCGCATTAGCTCTGGGCCTTGCACATCGGACAGCTTTGTACGCACTCGTGTGGACGTTATGGCTGCCAAGAGGTAGAGACATTCTTCTTGTTTACTCGGATAGCCCGATATGGCATGAATACATGACGTCGCAGGTCCTACCGCTTGTGCAAGAGCGAGCCGTCGTCTTGAACTGGTCAGAGCGTAAGAGATGGCCGCGGCTATCGTTGGCGGTTCATGTATTCCATTCGTTCGGAGGGGGGCGCGAATTCAACCCCTTGGTGATTATCTTTCGACCTTTCGCTCGTGCGAAGCGCTTCCGTTTCTGGCAGCCCTTTCAGGATTGGAAACGAGGTTACAAGGAACCTGTTGTGAGGTTACGGCAGGAACTGTTTACGGTTCTGTGACATCACCCAAAAAACGAAACCCCGAGCGGAAATTCAACTCGCCCTCCGCAAACAAATATTCTCACCTGCTCTTCGGTAGTACAATTTCCCGCGCGATCGCACGCGTAACATCCCATGCACTTCACCATGCTCCTCGCATTCTTTGAGTTCTCGCGCACGGCGGTCTCCATGTCGAGCGCCGGCATCCTGCTTTTCCTGATCGCGCTGTGGGCCGCGAAGACCGATCTCGCGCGGGCCAGCGGGTTCGACAAGGTCGTCGTGTTGAGCAATTTGTGTTTCGCCGCCCCACTAGCGGTCTTCGGCGCGGAGCATCTCTCGGCCGCGCAATTCATCCAGCAAGGCGTGCCTTCGTATGTGCCGTGGCATTTGTTCTGGGCATATTTCGTCGGTTTTGCTTTGCTGGCCGCGTCGTTGAGCATTGCCACAAAAGTTCAGGAGCGCTGGTCCGGCTTGCTGTTCGGGATCATGATGTTCCTTTTTGTGGCCATGATGGACATTCCGGGCGCGCTCGCCGACCGCGGCAACAGGTTCGCATGGACGCTACTCCTCCGCGAGCTGGCGTTCGGGGGCGGAGGCTGGCTGCTGGCGGCCGGAGCCCTGCGCGATCAAAGGAGCGAGCCATGGGCAAGCCGGCTCGTCATGGTAGGCCGCGTGTTGATTGGGATCGCCGCCATATTTTATGGGGTTGAGAACTTCCTGCACACCGCGAACGTTCCAGGAGTCCCGCTCGAAAAACTGATGCCCGCGTGGATTCCGGCGCACCTGCTCATCGGCTATCTGACCGGAGCAATTCTCTTTGCTGCCGGGATCGGCATTCTGCTAAATAAGAAGACGCGCATGGCGGCGACTTATCTCGGAACCTGGATTGTGCTGCTGGTCTTGTTCATCTACGGGCCGATTCTGATTTCTTCGTTGGCCGACCCGAGCACCGACGTCAAAGTTGAGGGGCTCAACTACTTCTTCGATACGTTGCTCTTTGGTGGAGCGATTCTCGCGCTCGCCAGCGCGTCGCCACGCGCCGACTGACTGTCGGCAGCGATTCGCAGAACTATTCTTGCTGTCATGCTGAGCGAAGAACGACCTTCGCGAAGCGAGGGTCGTTTGCAGTCGAAGCATCCCTACCCGGGGCATCGTCCGTGCGTGGATCTTTCCGGCGAGCTGAGGCGTCCCCAAAAACGCGGCCTGTGGTGGCCATAGGGATGCTTCGACTCCGCGGTGGGGATAGCGTTGCGGTCCTCACTGCTCCCCTCAGCACGACAAATTTTAGGATGGGGTGGTTTAGAGCTGACAGCTTAGTTATGTACGTGCGGGCTCTGCGCCGGATTGACCTGGTGTCCGGGCTTTTCCCTCACGACCTTCACTTCAAAACTGACGGGTAGCGTCTTCGGCGGGAAACATTGCGCGTTGTCGCAGGCCTGATAGCGCAGCACCCCGTGCATCACATATTTTCCCGGCACTACCGAGCGTAGCGGATGCACCGCTACGGCGACGGTGAAATCTCCGTTGTACACGCTCAGCATCTCATTGGGAGAAAACGGGAAGGCCAGGTCCTTGCCCACGGGATACGCAATCTTGCCCAGCACGATGTCAGTGGGCAGGTCCATCTTCAAAGCCGTCGGAATCAGGAACTCGGACTTCGGCAGGTTGGAATTGATATGAAATCCGGAGGACACGCGGAAGTTTAAATTCACGTTCGTCTCCTCCGCGCGCGGAGCCGTGACCAGCGCCACCGGAGCGAACGAAACCGAAGGCCGGCCCGATGTGGGGGTGGGAGGCGTGATCGGAGTGTAAGTCACCGAAGGCTCCTCCTGCGCCGCCTGGGCCAGAGCTGTGCCCGCCAGCAGAAGGAGCGACAAGAGCGTGGCCGTTTTTTGCGTCCGCATCATCATCTTCATCTTAGCGATTCGATAGTAGAGCAACTGCGGAATGGTTTCTATTGTCATGTTTGGGCAGTGGGAGCAGTAACGACGGGTCGGCCCCGCCGATTTGCCGGTGTCCAGATCCTAGTCGTTCGATCACCCCGCGCCAACGTTACTTCGGACCATCCACTGTACTGGCCGTAGCGGCAGCCGCCGCCGAGTTTCCCACGGGCGTGTCGAGCGCTCTCTTGATGGAATCCTCGATTTCGCCCTTACCCTTGAGCCCGATAATCTTGTCGACAATCTTGCCGTCGCGGCCAATGAAGAAAGTCTCCGGGAGGGCTGGAACGCCGCCGTAGGCCTCGCCCACCGCTTCCTTGCCAATCAGCACCGGATAATTCATTCCCATATCCTTCATGAACTTGGAGATTTCGTCCTTGCTGTCGTCCCCCATTTCGACTCCCACGACCTGCAGCCCGTCGTGGCCGTACTGGTTCTGCAGTTCCACCAGCCACGGGGTCTCGATCTTGCACGGGCCGCACCAGGTCGCCCAGAAATTCAGCAGGACGGCCTTGCCGCGCAGGTCCGACAGCCGCATGTTCTTGCCGTCGAGCGACTCCAGCGTGAAATCGGGCGCATCCGACGACTTGGCGCCTCCCGGCGTCGTTCCCGAGCGGCGCGACATGTGCATCCCGAAGTACAGCATGCCCGCAGCTACGACGGCCACTACCACCAGAGCGAGAGGGTTGCGATTCCCGCGCGCAGGATAAGCTGCACCGCCCGCGGAATCCGAGGCCTGCAGCGTCGTGCCACATGCGCCGCACGTTACCGCGCTGACTGGGTTAGGAGCGCTCTCCGGCGCGGTGCCCGCGCCTTGATTCAGCGCGGCCCCACATTTTGGACAGAACTGAAATTCTTCAATCTTCAAAACCAGACCTCCAACGACTACAACGCAAAACGGTTCAGGAACGACAGCCAGCTTGAGATCAGAGTAAAGCGCCCGATCACCAGCAACACACCCAGGGCAATCAGCAGCCCGCCCGAAGCTACTTCCAGCACGTGCATGTGGGAGCGAAAGCGGCTGTAAAACTTCAGAAAGCGCTCCATCAGCAGCGAGGTCAGCAGAAACGGCACCGCCAGCCCCAGCGAATACACGGCCAACAGAAGAATCCCCTTGACCAGCGTATCCTGCTCGCTGGCCAGGGTCAGGATCGCGGTCAGAATCGGCCCCAGGCACGGAGTCCATCCGAAGGCAAACGCGAATCCAATCACAAACGCGCCGATTGGCGTGCTGCTGCCCTTCACGCTATGCAGCCGCGCGTCGGTGTACAGCGCCTTGATCTTGAAGATTCCGGTCAGATGCAGTCCGAAGATGATAATGACCACGCCGGCCACGATTGACAGCGTGTGCTTGTAGCGCGCCGCTATCTGCCCAATCTCGGTCGAGATCGCCCCCAGCGTCACGAACACCACGCTGAACCCCAGGATGAATCCTACCGAATTCACCATGACCCGCCGCATGAGCTGGCCCTGCGGCGACTTCAATTCTTCCACGCCCGCGCCCGAGATCAGCGAAACGTAGCCCGGCACCAGCGGCAGCACGCAGGGCGAGAGAAATGAGATCAGCCCGGCGAAGAAGGCGGCAATCGGAAGTGGAAGGCTCGACATCGGCTCTTATTGTACCTGCTGTTTGTGACTGCCGGCTTTGCGCTTGGCCGCGGGTCTGACTACCTCATCCTAAGTAAGACGCGCGGCGAGGAATTTAGTTGCAAACGCCGGGCGACCCGCTATTTGTGCTTCGCGGGCTTCGCTGGTGGCTCAGCGTCCGCCGGCGCTTGTTCTGGAGATTCCAGCAGCTTGTGAAAAACGCCAACGGGGACGGTCGCAACCAGCACCGCCCGGCTGCCTTCCTGGCGCACCTGCAGGCTGTCGAAGAGAGTTTTCACGTCGGGGTCGCTGCCCGGCGACCCCACCGACGCTTCTGCGCTGTGAAACAACGTCAGAAACACTGAGACATTGTTGGTGATGTTGGCTGCGTCTACATCGTTGCCCGCCGAGGCTTCCGCCCGCAGGTGCAGCACGTCGACGCGCAGCGGCAAATGCAGCGGGTTGTAGCTGGCGGAGACGACCAGATCGGCCGGCTTGGGAAACACGCTGGCCCAGGTTTCAAACCCGGGCGCCTTCGGCTCCACATGGGCCACAATCCAGATCGGGCTCGCCAGTTGCACTCGCTTGTAGTAATGACGCAGCAGCGCCGGGCCTCCGAACGGCGACGCCAGCCGCCGCGAACGGTCGACCATGCCGCGGATCACCGCCGGGTCGTCGTGATTCGAAGCCGCCACCGTATCCACACCCAGAATCGCGATGCGAAACGAACGTCCGTAAATCGGAATCGTAAAAATGTCGACCGAGTTGTAGTTCTCGATCGACTGCGCGGTCCGCTTCAGGTAGGCAAGACACCGGCTCTGGTCAAACCTGCCGGTAAAGACTTCCGAAAAACGAGCCTCGGGTGCCGGCCCGCCGGTTCCGCCTCCCGGCCAGGATTGCGGGTAATGGATGGCGAAAGCCACCGCGTCCAGATCGCGCTCGAAGTCGAACCCGGTTTCCTGGATGAAGCGCTCGTAGTCCGGATCGTGCGAAACAGGATTGGGCGAGGCACCGAAGAGAGACTTTCCAGAATTCGCCTTACGCACCCAGCTGAAGTCGGCGTACACAAAGGCGTCGGCTCCGGGCAGCAGCCGCGCAGGCTCCGGCGGAGCCGCTTTTCGCAGCTCGACGGTCAGCGTCACCGCCGCGACCACGATCACGACACCCAGAGCAATGGGGAAGGCGCGTCTTATTCGCATGAAATGCGGGTCAGAGATGAAATGATAGCACCCCGCCGCTACTCATTCGTGCCGCAAGGCCGTCATGGGATCGATCTGAGCTGCCCTTCGCGCCGGCACTCCTCCCGCCACCAGCGCCGCCAGCAGCAGAATCATCACCGCCAGCCCCAGCGCCAGCGGATCATTCGGCTTCATTCCGAACAATAACGATCCGACAAACTTTGACGTGCCCAGCGCAATCGGTACGCTGATCGCAAGTCCCACCGCAGCCATCACGATCACGTGTCGCAGCACCATCCATACGATCTCGCCGCGTTGTGCCCCCAAAGCCATGCGAATTCCAATCTCACCCGTCCGCCGGGCCACCGTATAGGAAATCGTCCCGTAAAGCCCAACGCAGGCGATCGTCAGCGCCAGCACAGCCAGGGCGGAACACAATTCAGCCAGCAGCTTCTCGTGACGCATTTTGCTTTCGATTTCCCCTGCTTGCGTTCTCACGTCATCGACGGGCAAGCGGGCATCGGCCCGGTGCACGACATCGCGAATCGAATTGACAAAGCCTAGCGGATCACCCGCCGTGCGCAGCGCATACATCACTTCGTCCGGCGGTGGAAAGCCCTGGTTGTAGGTGATATAGACGACCGGGAGGGTCTTTCGTTTCAGGCTGCCATAGCGGGCGTTCTTCGCCACGCCAACAATCTCCATGTCGCGCCCGAGTTTTTTTTGCTTGCTGTCCTCCCACAACATGAGATGTTGCCCCAGCGGATTGCGTCCGGGGAAATTGACCCGGGCAAACTCTTCGCTGATGACGGCAACCGCGTGTGAATTGGGCCGGTCCCGCTCGTCGATATCGCGGCCCTCGAGAATCGGCACTTGCATTGTGGTCAGAAAATTTGGCCCGACTTGCCAGTAGCAGTTATCCCCGTTCGGCAGCGCGCCCACCGTGCTGATCGGCATGCTGTCCTCGCCGCTAATCAGCGAGCCGCGAGCGATGCCGGCGCTGCGCACGCCGGGGAGCGCCGCCAGTTGCTCCAGGATCCTGCCGTAAAACTGCGAGATCGCCGGGTCTTTGTATCCAACCTTGGTGGCATCGATAGTGAAGAGCAGCAGACTCTCGCGATTGAAGCCGAGATTGACCGATTGCAAATTGTTCAGCGTGCGCACGAAGAGTCCGGCTGCGACCAACATCAGCAAGGTGGTGGCAATCTGCCCCACCACAAGGATTTGGCTTACGCTGACGCGCCAGCCTGAAGGTTTTGCGTGCGGCTGACTCGTCTGGGTTTCTTTCAATGCCGAGACGAGGTCCATCCGGGTCGACTGCAAAGCCGGGATCAGACCGAAGATGAGGCCTGTAAGCAAAGCGAGCCCTGCCGCCACCGCCAGCACATGCCCATTGAGGTGCGGATGAAGCATTGCGTCCGCAGAGTGTCCGGCCAGAAGGGCGGTCAAGAGCCGGATTCCCCAAAACGCCAGCAAGACGCCGAGCACCCCGCCCCCCACGCCCAGCAAAATGCTCTCGGTCAGCAACTGCCGGATGACTCGCGCGCGGCTTGCTCCTTCACTCAGTCGGATGGCAATCTCGCGCCGGCGCGAAGCGGCGCGCGCCAGCAGCAGGTTCGCGACATTGGAGCACGCGATCACCAGAATCAGCGCGACCAACGTCATCAGCAGAAACAGCGGCGTGGAATACTCCCGCCGCAGCGTATCGATCCCGCCTCGACCCTCGCGCAACACAATGTCCGGCAGTTTTGCGCGCTCCCTGTCGTTCTTGGCGGTTCCCGCAACCCACTGATGAAATCTGGGAGCGAGCTGCGCCTGCGCTTGTTCGAGAGTGATCCCCGGTTTCAGACGAGCCATCGCTTCCATCCAGTAATCGTTCCCGTCCAGATACTCGGAGGGGGTAAAACCAAATGGATTGCCCGCGCCTAACACGAGATTGGCGTGCATCGGAACATACACGCCGGGAGCCTCCGAGGGATCGACACCGAAGAACTCCGGCGGAGCCACTCCCGTCACAGTGAAAGGAACGCCATTAATCGAAAGCGTTTTTCCGGGCGCGTCTGCTGCGCGGCCAAAATGTTTTTCGCTGAACGCAAAGCTCACTACGACCACCGAAGCTGCGCCCACCCTGTCATCGTCCGCGGCAATCAGCCGTCCTGCGGCCGGCGCCACCCCCAGACCGCGAAAGTAGTTTGCGGAGACGAGTTCTCCGTCCAGAGTCTCGGCTTGTCCGTTGATCGAGACGTTCATGCTGCGGACTTCGCGGGTGTGCGCGTAGGCGAACACGTCGGAAAAGACTGCCCCGCTGTCCTGAAAAATAGACAGCGCGGCATAAGGAAAGATCGGGCTTATGGAGCCAAACTTCGGGTCGTCATAGACCCTGCCGTGCATGCTGTGAATGACAGAATCTCCACGCCACGACTTCACATGCCAATTGAAGACAACCAGAGACGAGGGGTCAGAAACCGGCAGTGAACTCAACAGCAGCGAGTCGAGAAAGCTGTAAATCGCGGTGTTGGCCCCAATGCCGAGCGCCATCACCAGCAGCGCAACCAGCGTAAAGCTGGGGGCCTTGGCCAGGGTTCGCGCCGCATAGCGCAGATCGCGCCCCGTGTCTTCCAGCCAGGCGATGCGATTCGTCTCCCACACTCTCTCGCGGATACGGTGCGGATTACCCAGCTTCACGTACGCCAGCCGCCGGGCTTCTTCCGGGCTCAGGCCGCGCGCCAGATTGTCATCAATCTCATGCGCGAGATGGGATTCAAGCTCTTCCGACAATTCGGCATCTTCCCTCGATCGCGTGAAGAATCGTTTGAGATTCACCGTTCCCTCCTCACAAACCGGAACCAAGCCTGAGCACCGCGGTTTCGCAGCCCGAACGCGAACCTCGTGCTTCCCGCTTCGCTGCGGCATCACCAGCCGGAGCACCACCGTGGAAGAGCGGCCCTTCAGGGCCGCGTTCGTCTGCGAAATCGATGCGGGCTTTAGCCCCTGAGGGCGGCGCTACTGGTTCTCCCCCAAAACGCGGCCAATCGCAGCCACCACCATCCGCCACCGGTCGGTCTCGGCGGTGAGTTGCCTCCGCCCCGCAGCCGTCAGCTTGTAAAACCTAGCTTTGCGATTGTTTTCGCTCGTGCCCCAATACGAGCTCACCCAGCCCCGGTGCTCGAGTCGGTGCAGGGCTGGATACAGCGATCCCTGCTCGACTTCCAGCACGTTTTCCGACATATGCTTGATCACGTGGGCGATGGTATGCCCGTGCGCCGGACCGGTGATCAGCGTGCGCAGGATCAGCATGTCGAGCGTGCCCTGCACCATCTCGGAATTCGCCGCCGTGCGATCACCCATCTCTCCTCCACTCTCCAGTCGAATGTCTAGGGGAGAGCATACACCACTCGACCGTCTATGGGAAGGGTTTACACTCAAATCAGGGCGGTCCCGGCTTAGATTAGGTTCTTCGGCCTTCCAGATGCAGGTTCGGGTTTTGCTTCGTGCACCTTCGTGTTCTTCGTGGCTCAGGAACTTCTAGAAGCCTGATCGGGATAGCTCGCGGTTGCGCCCAAACTTCCCCTTGTGATACCTTAAATAATTGTCCCGGACATCTGGCAGGGATCTGAGGGATGAGTTTGCGCGAAGGCGCGCCTTCTCCTCGAATTTGCTGGCGTAGCTCAGTTGGTAGAGCATCTGATTTGTAATCAGAGGGTCAGGGGTTCAAATCCCTTCGCCAGCTCCAGTAAATGTTTTTTCCGGCAGGCGGCGGACTCGGTTAGCGGCGCAACAGGTTTTTCCAACGCACTCCATTCAGTACTTTTCCGGCGTGCAGTGATCCTGATCGACGATTAAGCGGTCAGTGATCTTCGCGGTGTCTTGCGCGATCCTTGGTTTCCCTGTGTTGCGAAAGAGAAAGCTGGGCTGCGTTTGGTCGGCGGGTTTCGCGTGTGCTTGCGAGCGGCCCCGGTTTAGTGCAGTCTGCTGGACGAAGCGCAACAGCCGCATCGCCCGAAAGTTTTTGCACAGGTGGGTGAGTGGTTAAAGCCAACAGACTGTAAATCTGTCCCTCCTAGCGAGGTACGAAGGTTCGAATCCTTCCCTGTGCACCAGGATTTTGTGAGTCGTTGATTTTGTGGACGGCTGATGGTTGAATCGCTAGGTTTCTGAATCGCGGATTTGTGAATCGCCTGTTCATTGCGCTGGTCTGCTACGTGGTGCTGGGAGCGCTGGCCTGGACCACGCTGACCGACCCCAGGATTCGGGCCGGGACGCTGGTGATCCTGGCGCTGTTCGCGGTGAAGTCGGTGTTGCGCCGTAATGAAGTGCTGCACCCCGACAAGGACGCCGAGTAAAGTTCGCCGGTTTTGCTGAGAGCTGACGGCTGAGAGCTGACAGCTGACAGCTTTTTCGGGCCGATGTAGCTCAGTTGGTAGAGCACTCCCTTGGTAAGGGAGAGGTCATCAGTTCAATCCTGATCATCGGCTCCAGATTGTTCTGTCACTGGTTGGAAGCGCGCGGGAAGCAGGGTTTGTGGAAGGGCCCGGCTTCAGCCGGGCCGCCAGGAGTCGCAATTCGGAGGCGGCTTTAGCCGCTGAGGTTTAGCTGAGGGCTGACAGCTAATAGCTGACAGCTGGGTTTCGCGGGAGTAACTCAGTGGTAGAGTCACAGCCTTCCAAGCTGTTGGTCGCGGGTTCGATTCCCGTCTCCCGCTCCAGAATTGATTTGGGAATGAAGCACTTTCGAGAATGACAGTGAGTTTTGAGCGGGTTCCGATCAAGGTTGAGAAAGAGCAAGACTTTGCCAGGCTCAAAGGGGCAGTCGAGCAGGCGTTCTTGCCCGAGAAGGCTCAGCAGTTCCTGAAACAGTTGGACCGCAAGGGAATTCGCGTTCGGAATTTCGACGCGGTGCTGGCGCAGCGTTTGCTGGAAGGCGCAGTCGGCGAAGCGGGACTCGAAGCCAAGCAGTTGTACGACTCGCTTCCCGTGTCCGATCAGGCGCAGATGCGCGAGTTTTACCTGTCGAAGCTTGAGGGCGTCGATATCGCGCTGCGGCACAAGTTTAAGAAGTTGTATCAGTATTACTGAAGCTTTGTGTCGAGATTGCTGAAACCAGGTTTGTATCAGGGCACGGCTTGAGCCGTGTCGTCAGGCAAATAGAGAGCCCGGGGCTTTAGCCCCTGAGGAAGAACGGTTATGGCGAAAGAAAAATTTGATCGCAACAAGCCGCACTGCAACGTAGGGACGATTGGTCACATCGATCACGGCAAGACCACGTTGACGGCGGCGATCACGAAGGTGTTGCAGAAGCATAATCCGAAGATTGTGTTCCGCTCTTTTGACAGCATTG
>JBKQID010000050.1:0-85867 GCA_052148475.1 Candidatus Sulfotelmatobacter sp.
TGCGGGAAGCCCTGGCGCATCTGGAAGCAGCGGGCCATTTGCTCGCGGTCTCCGCGTTCTACGAAACCCAGCCGGTAGAGGTCCCCGACCAACCGTGGTTTCTGAACTGCGTAGCGGCCGTCGAAACCGGGAAAACGCCGCGAGAGTTGCTCCAGTTCGCGTTACAGATCGAAGCGGCGATGGGACGCCTCCGCATGCGCGCGAAGGGCCCGCGCAAGATCGATATCGACATCGTTCTGTTCGGCGATTTTGTGGTGGATGAGCCCGGCCTCAAAATTCCGCATCCCGCCATGCATCAGCGCCGTTTTGTTCTGGAACCGCTGGTTGAGATCGCGCCCGACGGGCGCCATCCTGTACTCGGGAAAACCGCGCAAGAGCTGCTGGCGGAGTTAAAAGACGGGCAGAAGGTCCGCCGCCTCTGAAAGACGCATTCCCTCAGCGGCTAAAGCCGCAGTCACAACAATGCACTTATCGCAGCGCTGAAGCGCTGCGCCACCCAAAAAAAAGCGCAAGACCGACTTTTTCCGCAGCCTGTGAAGCCGTGCCCTTTCAAAACAAATTGAAACTGACCCAACGCTTCTTGGATAGGGGCTCAGTTTAGGAAGGCTCCACCGCCAAGGACACTCAGTCACACGAAGGAAAACGATGAGATCCCACGCAAAAGGATTGCTAACAGGGCGGCAAAAAGCAGGTCCTTCGCTTCGCTCTGGATGACAACCAAGGATTGGGATGACAAACAAAGATTGGGAGTCAGGTGCTATTCGGGAACGTCGGGATCAGCTCCTACGGAATCACGATGCGGTTCCCGGCCTCGTCGGGCCCGGCGATCGCCGTGTGCTTCTCGGGAAACTGCGCAAACAGGAAATCTACAAACGCCCGCGACTTTGGCCTGCCCGAAGTGCGACTCAAACCCAGGCGCGACAGAAACACCAGAGCTTTCAGCACATCGGAATCGCGCAGCCGATTGTATCCAAGCTGTTTCTCTTCGGCCTCACGAAAGTCCCGCACCATGGTCTCGATCTCGCGAGCAATACTCTGGTGCGCCAGGTTGGCGGTCGGCAGTGCGTAGATGAGGCTCGAGTTCACCAGAATCTGGTAGTGCTTCGCCATCGCACTCAAACCCGCGATCAGGTCGCGGTCCATGAGCGGGCGACCGTCGAGTGAACGTTCAGCGCGGGCGCTCTTCGCCAGCGCGAAGCTGAGCCCGAGGATCAACTCTTCGCGCTCATAGAGAAACTGCTCGGCGATTTCTATATCGGGGAGCTCCAGCTCGCGGATCCAAGCCTCGGCGTCCCGTGCGCCGGGCGCTTCATCTTGCTCACTCCCGTGATGTTCGGTCAGGTGCTGCCGCGCTTGGAGAAGATAAGGACAGTCACTGGGGCAATCGAGCTTCACCTCGCGTTGCTCCCCGCAGCACTGCGGACAGATCTTTCCGTGCACCGCCGGGCAGAAGCGCTTCTCTTTACGATCCTGGCAAATCGAGCAGGTCAAGGCCAATTCCTCGGACAATTCCTCGAATTCGATTATTTCACGGAAAACGCCACCAAGGTCTCTACCAGAGGGTGGTGCAGTTTGGAAATTGCCGTCCCTCGGCGGCTTAAAGCCGACATCGAATACGACCGTAATCGCAGCGGTAAACCGCTGCGCCACCCAAAAGCAAAAGCAAGTGCAAATGCAAAAGCAAGTGCAAATGCAAAAACAAGTGCAAATGCAAAAACAAGTGCAAATGCAAAAGCCTTAGCTTGACGCTGCCGTGGAATCCCACCCTTGCGCAAAAAACGCGCAAGGATGGGGCACCCATCGTCCAACAAAGCAAATCGCCAAAAAAGTCGCTGGTTTCTGCACCACTCCCGGTGCAAATTGGAAAACTTGATCGTTGCCATAACCGATTTCTATTTGTCTATGTGCGCCAGAAGCGTTAGCCTATTCAGTTCCCTGGCCATTCAATTTGATTCCCGGGCAGCGCCCCCAAAGTTAAGGAGAAGCATGTCAACTGAACTGCGGAATTTTCTAGCGATCCCTTACGACGAACTCGAAGAGATGAATCTGAAGGCGAAGAAGCAGCGCCTGGACCGCGTGGCTCCTCACAAAGTTCAGGAAGAGCGGCTGAAGTATCTGACGGACGAGGCGCGGATCAAGGCTGTGACCGTGATGTTCAGCGACCTTGAAGGCCGTCTGCACATGCTCGACTATGACAAGAAATTCCTGCTCAAGAGCTACGACAACCTGACTTTTGACGGTTCGTCGATTCGCGGCTTCACCGCCCAGCGCGAAAGCGATTTGCGTTTGGGCATTGACTGGAGCGCCTTTTACTGGGGACCGGCCGATGTTTTTGGGCCGGGCAAAGTGCTCGTCTTTGGCGAGGTCATCGACAAAAGCGGTGAGCCTTACACGGCCGACATCCGCAGCATGCTGAAGCTGTTTGCCACCGGATTGCACAAAAAACACGGCTACACCCTGAACGCCGCCAATGAGATTGAAGGTTTCCTGTTTAATGGCCCGGAAGCCGAACGCGTCTATCACGAGACCGGCAAGTTCGAATACGTCAATACTGGCGGCTATTACCACTCGTTGCCGGGCGATCCGCTGCGCACGTTTATCGATACCACTGCCGAAGTGCAGCGTTCGATGGGCTTCCAGAACGAAAAAGATCACCCCGAGGTGGCGCCCTCACAGTTCGAAATTAATTACAGCTACGCCGAAGCCGTGGCCGCTGCTGACCACATCCAGCTCTACAAACTGATCTGCCGGCAGGTGGCGCGCAATATGGGATTGACCGCCTCCTTTCTGCCGAAGCCGGTGGTTGGCGTCAACGGCAGCGGCATGCACACCAACATCTCGGTCAGCAAGGAAGGCAAAAACATTTTCTGGGATCCCAAGGGCGAAGAGAAGCTCAGCAAATTCGGCTATGAGTTCCTCGACCGGGTGCTTACCCACGGCAACGATCTTTGCCTGGTGTTTAATTCCAGCGTCAATGCCTATCGGCGCCTCGATCCGCATTTCGAAGCGCAGAACCAACTCAAAGCTTCGGCGGTCGACCGCGGCGCTATGATCCGCATCCCCATCGGCAACGAGCGCAGCATGCGCATCGAGGTGCGAGCTGTCGCTCCCGACGCCAATCCCTATCTCGTGATGTATTCGATTTTCAAGACTGGGTTGGAAGGTGAGACAGCCAAGATCAAGAACCTCCGCCAGGCCGAGCGCTACCTACCCGATAACATCTACACCGCAATCGACGATTTCCGCAAAGCCGATTGGACCACCAAGCTTCTGGGAGAAGACGTGAAGGGCCGCTACGCTGACCTGAAGCAAGCATCGGCTGATCGGTGTCCGCGGCTGCTGGGCACGATCGTCAAGCCCGCCGAGGTGCAATTCCATCACGAGGTTTACAACCAGTTCCTGTGGAATCTGTTCTAGAAAGGCCTGCCAGTGTGGTGACGGGGCTCTGCCCCGTCCCGCTCGGGCGCGGTTGGCTGGTCAAACTGTACATCCCACCCATTAGTCCTTCGGGCACTATTACCCGCACCCATAACTTGCAATAATTGTTGTTTCCCATGGAACTCACACTTTTTGACGAGCGCTGGCTCCCTAAGTCAGTCCTCTGCCTGCGTCATTACAGCCTGAACAAATTTCTGCACGATCTGGTTGCCGGAATCACCGTAGGCCTGGTAGCCCTGCCGCTCGCCATGGCCTTCGCCATTGCCTCGGGACTCACCCCGCAAGCCGGAATTTACTGCGCCGTGGTCACGGGCTTTCTGATCTCCGCGCTTGGTGGATCGACCACGCAAATCGGTGGTCCCACCGGAGCCTTTGTAGTCGTAATCGCCGGCATCGTAGCCGTCCATGGCGTTGATGGCCTCTTTATGTGCACCGTGATGGCTGGAATCATCCTCGTCATCATGGGGCTCACCGGCATGGGTTCGGCGGTGAAGTTCATTCCACGTCCCATTGTCATCGGCTTTACCAACGGGATTGCCATCCTCATCGCCAGTACTCAGATAAAAGATTTTTTCGGCCTCAAGCTCGAAAAAGTTCCCGGTGTCTTCTGGCTGCGCATGGAAGCGCTGGCGTCTAACTTCCATACCATTTCGTTCGAGGCCACGGCGCTGGCCGTTGGCACCGTTGTCATCATTCTGATATGCCGCGCCTTTTCGAACCGCATCCCCGGTGCGATTGTCGCGCTGGCTGTGGGCACCGTCGCGGTGTGGATTTTCAAACTGCCGGTGGAAACCATCGGCTCGCGTTTCCACGGAATCCCGAGCGGCTTGCCGCATCTCCACATTCCCGTGTTTCGCACCGACTTGATCCACGGACTGCTCGGTCCCGCTTTAACGGTCGCCATGCTGGGCGCGATCGAATCGCTGATGTCGGCCGTGGTTTCCGATCGCATGAGTAATTCCAACAACGTCAATGACCGCCACAATCCCAATGTTGAACTGGTGGCGCAGGGCATCGCCAATATAGCCTCACCCATGTTTGGAGGTCTTCCGGCCACCGGCGCCATTGCCCGCACCGCGACCAACATTCGCGCTGGCGCAAAAACACCGGTCGCCGGAATGATTCACGCTCTGACCTTACTGGCGATTCTCCTCTTTGCCTCGAAGCTGGTGAGTTTCGTTCCCATGGCCGTGCTGGCGGGAATCTTGATGGTCGTGAGCTACAACATGGGAGAGTGGCGCGAAATCCCCGCACTGCTCAAGCTGACGAAAACCGATATCAGCGTCTGGCTGGTAACCTTCGCGCTGACTGTCTTCGCCGATCTTACTGTTGCCGTGCAGGCCGGAATGATTCTAGCTGCGCTGCTCTTCATCAGCCGCGTCGCCGCGACCACCACTGTTTCGCAGGTAACCGACGACTACGTCGAAGATGGACGCGTCCACATTCTGCAAGACAAAGATATCCCCTATTACGCCACCATCTTCCGCATCCACGGCCCGTTTTTGTTTGGCGCGACCGACAAGATCGACGTAGTGACGGAAGACATTCACCAACTTCCTCCGGTAGTGATTCTGCGCCTGCGCAACATGACCGCTCTCGATGCCACCGGACTCTTTGCACTGGAAGAAGTAGCGCGGACTTTGAAGAAGAGTGGACGCGCCCTGATTCTCTGTGGTGCAAGAGAGCAGCCTTTAAAGCTGATTCAGCAAACGGAGTTTGAGGAGTTGGTGGGTCCCGAAAATATTTGCGACAACGTGCAGGACGCTCTGGGTCGCGCCGAGGAAGCGTTTGAAAGACTCAAACCCGTAGCGAAAGCGACGACGAGGTAGGCAAAAACTTTAGAATCGTCATCCCACTTGAGATTGTCATCCCTCACTTCGTTCGGGATGAAAAAACTACTTAACTTAGTGCATCCCCGCCGCCTTCGCGAGCAGGTTCGCGTTCAAGTACCGGCTCATGGCCAAATCAACAATTGCCTCGATGGTCTCGGTGTAGGAGAGCCCCGATGCTCTTGCCGCCATGGCAAACTCCTGCCGGCTGGCCAGCCACGGATTCGGATTCGCCTCGATCACGTAAACGTCGCCGTTAGGGGCAAGCCGCATATCGATGCGTCCATAATCGCGCAGCTTCAGTGCGCGATACGCAGCCAGCGCCGTATCTTCTAAACGCTTCGCCGTCTCTTCGTCCAGATTTTCGGCAATCGCTGATTTCGTCAGCTTGTAAGCCTCGGTATTTTTCTCGAACTTGACGTCGTAACTGGCAATCTTCGGAGTACCTTCCGGCAAGCGTGACAGGTCGAGTTCGACCAGCGGCAAAACCTGCGCCCGTTCGTAGCTGCCCAGAATCCCGGCATAGATTTCGCGCCCTTCGATGTATTCCTCAATCAGCGCCGGAGAGTCGAATTCATCCTGAATATATTCGACCCGCTCCATCATCTCCTTGACGTTTTTCACGACCGCGCCGGCATCGATGCCGATCGATCCATCCTCCCATGACGGTTTGACGATGAGCGGAAAAGAAATGTCGTGCGCATGTTCAATGCGTCCGCGATACGCAGTAGCGAAAAAGGGAGTCTTGATGCCGTGAAACGCGAAAATCTTTTTGGCAATCGCCTTGTCCTGCGCCAGAATGATCGCGTGCGGACCCGCGCCTGTATAGCGCAATCCCAACAGGTCGACGTAAGCGACCACGTTCATTTCCTTGGTGTCGTCGCCATCGAAAGATTCGGTGAGATTAAAAAGCAGGTCGGCATCGCAGCGCGAGAGCGAGTGCAGCGACTGCGGGCGCCCGTCGAGTTCGAAGTAGGAAGGCTCGTGCCCCAGCTTCTGTAAAGCTTCAAAGATTTCCTCGCGATCGGTCTTGGCCTTTTTTACGTTCTTCACTTTCTTGCGAGGCTTGCGGATCGCTGCTGCCGCCGTCTCCTCCGTAGCGGCCGCCGGATCTTCATTCCACAAGTCGTAAAGCAGCGCGATCTTAAGTTTTGATCCGATCATTCTCTCTCCTCGAATGCTATAGCTCTCAGCTGTCAGCTCTCAGCTCTCAGGAAAATCAACGACCTGAGAGCTGAGAGCTTGGAGCTGCGAGCTTCCTCACGGCTGAATAAACTTTCCTTTCGTCACATAAGTCATCACCAGCGCCGTGACATAGGCCGTGACTTCCGCCAGATGCTCGGCGCCGCGCGTTTTGTCGGCGCGCAGATCAAGTTCACCGGTGCGCTTCTCAATCGTGTCCATCAAAGTCTTGATTAGCGGACGCTGCGCTCCCGTCCACTGCGCCACCTTGTCAATCACCGCTTTGCGATGCTGATGCAGAAATTCATGCGCCGCGAGCGCCGCCTTACGCCGCTTCGACACCGGAAAAATGTCGCGCAAATCCGTGTCCGGAGTAAGCTCGGTAACCGCAACTTCCTCGCGCGCTACCCGCTGCAGGTGGTAGAAATCCGCGACCGTAGTTTCCATCTCATCGACCGTCACGTCGGTCTGCCCGCGCCGCCGCGGAGGATCACTCTTTCCCAGCTTTCGCGCCAGCCGGTTCAAGTATTGCAGCTTAGCCAGAGCGCCCCAGCCGCGATAACGCTTGCGCCAGTTCGACCGCGGAGTAAGCCAGACCGCAAACGTCTCGGCAAAATCTTCATCCGGGTGCTTCTGCGCATACCAACCCGGCAGATGCCGCACATAGTCTCGAGAAAACGGCGCGGGCCGGTAGTTGTCGCGATACGGACGTCGAAACGGGCCGAAGGTCTTTTTCCAGTCAGGAGTATTGTGCAGCTTGTACGCATAGGTGAAGGCGTGTCCCGCCTCGTGGCGCAGGTACATCATGATTTCTCTCGCGTCTTCGAGATCATGCGTTTCCTTTTCCAGTTGCGCCAAAGCCGGATGCGCCAGATAAAACGGAATCCCGATAATCGGCTCGCCCGACGGGCATCCCCACTCATCGGTCAAGTAACAAGCCGGACGAAACTTCGTCAGCCCCTTGGCGTCCAGTTCGCGATAGAGTTGCTCAACAAAGCGTTCTACCGGAGACCCAGCCAGCTTAAGCGCCAGCTCGCGAATCGGCCGGTCGAGAAGTTCCTGGTACGCGGGCAGTTCAGTTTTTGCGATGTCGGTGTTCGTCACAACGTTATGCACTTTTGTTATGCAATAGCGCTCGCTCACAAAGAGTCTCGAACCGCGCCAGCACACACGGGGAGGGACAGTGTCACTACCGTTAACAGTAACGGAATGCGGGGTTATTTAGAAGTGACTGCGGTAATGCGGGGCGGGCGGCACTACGCTGTCAGATCACGAGGTGGACGAAAGCATCGTGATCGGGCGGACGAATGCGTCCGCCCCTACGCGAGCACTACTGAATCAGCGTCCCATTCCCATTCGGCTCTTCCGGTGGAATCACCACCGCCGCTGCAACCCGGTCTCCCGGTTCAACGTTGAGCAGTCGCACTCCCTGCGCCGACCGCCCCGACTCGCGGATGAACTTTGATTCGATGCGGATGATCTTGCCGTACTGGCTGATCAGCATCACCTCGGATTTCTCCGTCACCTGCGAGATGCTCACGACTTTGCCGTTGCGGGCCGCGGTTTTGACGTTGATCACGCCTTTGCCGCCGCGATTGGTGAGGCGATACTCGTCGGCGGGAGTGCGCTTGCCGTAGCCGTTCTCGGTGACGGAAAGAATGAGCGAGCCTTTTTCCGGAACCAGGTCGGCTACTTCGGGAGCAACCTCTCCTTCCTTCGCCACAGCTTGAACCTCCGGCTTGAGCGTGGTCGCCATGCCGACGATGTAATCTTTCTCGGCGAGGTTCATGCCGCGCACGCCAGTGGCGTTTCGTCCCATGGGACGCACATCGTTCTCATCGAAGCGAATCGCTTGCCCATCATGCGAGGCTAGGAAGACGATCTGGTTGCCATCGGTCAGCGAGGCCGCGACCAGTTCGTCGCCCGGTTCGATATTGATGGCGATGATGCCGCGCGACATCACGTGCGAGAAGTCTTTCACCGCAGACTTCTTCACCGTGCCGTTGTGGGTGACAAAGAAGACGTAGCGGCTTTCTTCTTCCAGGTCGCGCACGGCTAGCATGGTTCGCACGGTTTCTCCCGGTTGCAGGCCGACGAGATTGCCGACGTGCTTTCCTTTGCCGGCCGCGGCGATGTCGGGAATCTCATACACCTTGAGCCAGTAGACGCGTCCTGTGTTCGTGAAAATCAGAATGTAAGCGTGCGTCGAGGCAATGAACAGATGCTCGACAAAATCCTCGTCGCGCGTCTTCATTCCGGTTCGTCCGGTACCGCCGCGCCGCTGCATGCGGTAGGTTGAAATCGGAGTCCGCTTCATGTAGCCGGAATGGCTGACCGTGACCGCGACCTGCTCGTCGGCGATCAGGTCTTCCAGCATGATTTCCGCGGCTTCGTCTTCGATCACGGTGCGCCGCGCATCGCCGTAAAGTTTCTTGACCTCTTCCAGTTCCTTGATGATGACTTTGCGCAGCTTGGCCTCGGACGCCAGAATCGATTCGTACTCGGCAATGGCCTCGCGCACCGACTTCAACTCGTTCGCAATTTCGTCGATCGAGAGCTTGGTCAGGCGGTGCAGTTGCTGTTCGAGGATGGCGTCGGCCTGCTTCGAAGTGAATGGCTTTTCGGGATCAAGCTTGGGAGCGCGCCCCGTGGTGTTGATGTCAATCTTCTTGCCGCCAAAGTAAGCGACCAAACTTTCGCGAGCGTCCGCCCGGTTGGCGCTGCCGCGAATAATCGCGATCACGTTATCGAGGTGATCGAGCGCGGTGAGGTAGCCTTCCAGAATGTGCTCGCGATCGCGCGCCTTGTTGAGCAAATACGATGTGCGCCGCCGCACCACATCGACGCGATGGTCGATGAAGTGTTTGATCGCCTGGATCAGCCCCATTTCCTTCGGCTGTCCGTTGACCACGGCGAGCAGAATCATGCTGAAGCCTTCCTGCATCGACGTATGCTTGAAGAGCTGGTTGAGCACGATCTGCGGCTCGGCTCCGCGCTTGAGTTCGATCACGATACGCATGCCGTCGCGATCGCTTTCGTCGCGTATGTCGGAGATGTCGTCGATAGTCTTGTCGTTGACGAGATCGGCGATGCGCTCGATCAAGCGCGCCTTGTTCACCTGATACGGAATCTCGGTGACGATGATCGCCTGCTTATCTTTGGTGATGTTCTCAATGGCAGCGCGGGCGCGCATCATGAAACGCCCGCGGCCAGTGCGGTACGCCTCGAAGATTCCGGCGCGGCCGTGAATGATGGCCGCCGTCGGGAAGTCGGGTCCCTGCACAAACTTCAAAATTTCCGGCAACTGCGCGGCCGGGTTATTCACCAGCGTAATCGTGGCATCGACAATCTCGGTAAGATTGTGCGGCGGAATCTTGGTCGCCATGCCGACGGCGATGCCGTCGGAACCGTTGATCAGCAGATTAGGAAACCGCGCCGGCAAAACGGCGGGCTGTGTTTCCGTGCCATCGTAGTTCGGGTAAAAGTCGACCGCTTCCTTGTCGAGGTCTTCCAGCAGCGCGGTAGAGACGCGTGTCAAGCGAGCTTCGGTATAACGATCGGCCGCCGGAGGATCGCCATCGACCGAGCCAAAGTTTCCCTGGCCATCGACCAGCGGAGCGCGCATGGCAAAGGGTTGCGCGAGGCGCACCAAGGCGTCGTATACCGCGAGGTTCCCATGCGGATGGTACTTGCCCATCACTTCGCCGACGATACGGGCGCACTTACGCGTGGCGCCGCCGGGGCGAAGGCCCATCTGCTGCATGGTGTAAAGAATGCGGCGATGTACCGGCTTCAATCCGTCGCGCACGTCGGGCAGCGCGCGGCCAATAATCACCGACAAGGAGTAGTCGAGATACGACCGCTTCATCTCCTCTTCAATGTTGACGGGTTGAATATTCGCAGCGCCGGGGCCTTCGCCGCCGGGAGGAGGAGTGAGAGGGAGTTCGGGGTTTTGATCGTCAGCCATACTTAGCTCTTAGTTCTTAGCTCTCAGCTTTGAGCCGTCAGCTCAAAATGAGAATTCAGCTTTCGCGCATATGCACGAAAGCCTGTAACTGATTGTTTTTACAGCGGGTTAGTTCGCCTGGAAACAGGTTTTATTATAGCATGGAGCCGGGCGTTTCGGCGCGCAGGTGCCTGCTCCGGCAACTGCTGTTCTGACAAGTGTGTGGATGTGATCTGGAGTTGCGTTCTAGTCTTTATCGAGTCTTTACCGGGGGGAAATTCTGCATGCCGGTTCTGATCTTGTTGCTGGCATCCTGGTTGATTCTGCGGGGGGCGGGGGCACTCGGAGTTCACGCGCTTGCGACGTGGCAGGACTCCGCTCGCTACGCTCTCTCGCTGATGTTCGTCTTCACGGGAGTCGCGCACTTCAACCGCATGCGGCATGACCTAGTGAAGATGGTCCCGCCGTTTGTACCGCAGCCGATGGCGGCCATTTATCTGACTGGCATTCTGGAACTGATGGGCGCCGCGGGATTGCTGGTCCCGCGAACGGAACGCTGGGCGGCCTGGGGGCTGATGCTGATGATGGTCGCAATGTTTCCGGCCAACGTGCGCGCCGCGCTGCAAGGCATCCCATTGCGGGGCCGACCCGCGACGCCGCTCTGGTTGAGGGCGCCTATGCAGGCGTTGTTCATCGGATTGTTGTGGTGGTCGACGAGAGGATAGCGGCTTAATCGGGTAGGGCGGTCTCGGTTCCAAGTTGGGAAATCCGCAGGAAATCATTTTGGATTTGGTTGCGCGTCACTGAGAGTTGGCGGGTGCGGCTGCTAGGCTGCGCCGATGAAGCGGATTCCGTCGCTGGATGGGCTGCGGGCGATTTCTATTTCGCTGGTGGTGGTGGGGCATGGGGTGGAGTTGCGCTATCACTCTTCGACGACGGCTGATGTAGCGGGGGCTTTTGCGAATCTGGGAGTGAGAATCTTTTTTATCATTTCCGGATATCTGATAACGACGCTGCTGTTGAAGGAGTATGGGAAGACTTCGACGATTGGGTTGCGGGAATTTTATGTGCGGAGAGCGTACCGGATTCTTCCCGCAGCGATTGTATTTATGGTGCCGGTGTTCGTGATTTTCTGGCATGAGCTGCGCTGGTATCACATGGCAGCTGCGGCATTGTATTTGGCGAACTTTGATTTTGCGCATCCGTGGTTTCTGGGACATTTGTGGTCGTTGAGCGTGGAGGAGCAGTTTTATTTTTTGTGGCCGGGCGTGGTGAAGAAGTGGTATCGGCATCGAGTGGCGATTCTGGTGGGGGTGGTGGGGTTTGCGCCGCTCTATCGGGTGGCGTGTCACTTCCTGGGATTGCACGGGCGCGCGGACGAGACGTTTCCCGCGGTGGCGGATGTGTTGGCGATGGGGTGCCTGCTGGCGATTTTCGCCGCGCGACTGCCGCGGATCAAAGGGGGGTGGGCGCTGGCCATGATTTTTCCAGTGGCGCTGGTTCCTGTGTATTTGGGCGAATTGCGATTTCACATCACAGTGGTGTTGCTGTTTGTGCTGTGGCCAGTGATGCATGCTTCGATTGCTGGCTTGCTGCTACATGTGGTCGAGAGGCCGTATTGGATTTTGAATGTGCGGCCCGTGGTTTGGCTGGGGAAGATCAGCTACAGCCTTTACTTATGGCAGCAATTGTTTGCGTATGGAGATCATCACCGGCCGTGGTATTTCGTGTGGTTTGCGGTGGGGTTGGCGAGTGCTTCCTATTATTTGGTGGAGCAGCCGCTGCTGCGTGTGCGGGAAAGGAGGGTGGCCGCTCGGAAAATGGAGAGGAGGTTGGCGACTGCGGCTTGAACTGGCGGCTGCCCAAGGAAGCGTCCACGGGGGCTGAAGCCCTTTTCAGTCTCGACTTTCCGCGGCGCTGAAGCGCCGCTCTTCCACCGCGCCGCTCTTCGTCGAGCCAGAAGCAGCCGGCGGTGGTGATTAGTTGGCTTGCGGGGGCGGCGGGAGTTGAAAGCTGATGCCGCGATCGTCGTTCTGCTTGCGGGTGGCTTCGAGGTCGAGGTCGGCGAGGGCGATTCTGCGGGCGTGTCCGGGCGTGAGATCGAAGAGGATCGTGCCGATGATGGCGTAGTTTCCGAGTTCCAGTTGGTGACCGTCTTTGAAGATGAGTAGCGTGGGTTCCCGAGGCTGCTCGGGAGAAGCTGCGGCCATGTCCGGATGGTCAGCCGCGTGAGGCGTGGGAACCGGGTCGACTGGCGGGACGTAGGAGTCTTCGCCCGATCCGCGACGATCGAAGACGGTGGGACCGCCCTGGTAGTTGGCGTCGCTATCATCTCCGTTTTGGGGGGCGTCGTCGGCATCGGTATCATCCGTGGCGCCGATGTCGATGGCGTAGGGAACCGCGACGACGTACACCGCGGGTGGAGTGTATTTCACATAGTGGTGATGGTGGCCGCCGCCAGGGGCCGGCGCCGTTGGATTGGAGGTGACGGGAGGGTTGTGGGGGTGGCCGCTAGCGCCAAATGTAGCGGCGCTCGCGGGAGCACTGGAGTGTGCACTGGATTTGGAAGAAGTGGCGGAGGTGGCGTTGCTCTGCGCGTGGCTGGTTGAGACAGAAGTCACCGGCAGCGCGAACAGGCTGAAAAGTGCGAGCGAGGCCGGAATGGAATGCCGCACGGAAATATGATACTCCAAAGCAAGAGTCGGAACTCATCTTGAGAGCAGAACGCGCGCTCTTTCGGCAAATTGCAGGCAAGGCTGGCGGAGACTCATGAAGAGGCAGCCGAGCACGATTCGTCGGGTCGTATGTTATTGAAATTGCTAAGTTAGCGCGGGCTGAAAGGTGCGGCTATAATCCTGCTGACAAAAGGGGCGGCAGGGTGGCAGCGCTGAAAGCGCCGCGCCACCGAAGGGCCAAGTTCTGGAGCGAGCCCAAAGGCGGAGTTTTTTTAGCGAAATCAGACGCCCGATTTTTTTTAAGCGAACTGGTTGAGAGATGAAATCTGCAATCCGATTTGCGATGCTGGCGCTGGTGCTGGTGATTGTGGCGATGGTGTCGGCGCTAACGGCCATGCGGTTTGCCATTCACGGGCGCGAGGTGGCTGTGCCTCCGCTAGTGGGGCTTACGCCGGCGGAAGCGGAGCGGGCGGTGGCGGGACTGGGATTGCAAATCGCGATTGAGCGGCAGTATTACAGTCCGCAGATTCCTGAAGGAAGAATCATGTCGCAGCTGCCGTTGCCGGGAGCGAAGGTGCGGCGCGGCTGGTTGGTGCGCGTGGCGCAGAGTTTGGGAAAGATGCGAGTGAGCATTCCGGATGTGACGGGACAGAGCGAGCATGCGGCGGAATTGAATATCCGGCGGCGCGGACTGGATGTGGCCTCGATGGCGCAGGTGGAGCAGCCGGGAATTCCGGCGGATCAGGTGCTGGCGCAGAGTCCCACGGCGAACGAGACGCAAGTGGCGGCTCCGAGGATCAGTTTTCTTGTGAGTGCGGCAGCGGAGCCGGAGGCATTTGTGATGCCGAGCTTTGTGGGACAGCCGCTGGGCAGCGCCAGCCGGAGCCTGCAGGATGCGGGATTCAAGCTGGGGAATGTGAATGTGGCCGCGCTGCCGAGTCCGGCTGCGGGGGACGCCAGCGCGTCGACTCCGGCGGCAGGGAATGCCCCTTCGGCGGTCGTTCTTCCGGCGGTACAGACAGGGCCTCCAGCGCAGCCTACGCCCGCGAGCATGATCGTGTCGCAGGTTCCGGCGGCGGGGCAGAAGGTGTTTGCGGGAACGTTTGTGAATTTCGAAGTGCGTTAAGCAACTTGCCACGGATCTGCACGGATCGAACCAAGATCATTTCCCTGGAACCTTTTCAGCTAAAACTTTTCCGCCTACAACTTTTCCAGGATTGCGGCGAAGAAGCCGTCGCAGGGGTGAACGCCCGGGATGGTGCGAAGGTAGGGGCCGTTGGTGAGCGAGGCTGGGTCGGATGAAGTTCGTTCGGACGAATTTATCTTGGACGAAGTTAGTGCGGGCCAGGTGAGCTCGCCGGATTCTTTCAAGCGATTAAGTTCGGAGCGGCAATCGAGCCGGCGAAGAGACTTGTTCTCAGACAAGGCTTGCTCGACTACTTTTTCGTTTTCTTCTTTTTCCAGCGAACAAGTTGAGTAGATGAGGCGTCCCCGAGGTGCGACTTGGGCCAGGGCGGAGCGGAGAATTGCGAGCTGACGCTGCGGCAGATCGGCGAGATCGTCAACGGTGAGGCGCCATTTGATTTCAGGATTGCGGGCGAGGGTGCCGGTGCCGGAGCAAGGGACGTCGGCGAGGACGCGGTCGAACTGATGAGAGAGCGGGAGATGTTGCGTGTCGGCGGCGACGATTTGGATGCGAGCTGTTGAATGCGACGGATGCACGCGCAGCAACTTTTGCAGCAGACGGGCGCGGTGGGGATGAAGCTCGATTGCCGTGATAGCGGCTGACGGATTGTGATCGGCGATGGCCAGTGTCTTGCCGCCGGGAGCGGCGCAACAGTCGATGATGCGGGATTTTTCGCGGAGAACATCTGAGGCGCCAAGGGGGCCGACGAGGGCGGCGACGAGTTGCGAGGCTTCGTCCTGGATGACGATCTGGCCGGCGCGGAAGGCTTGAGTCTTCGTAATGTCTCCCGCTTGCACGCGGCGGGCCGACGTGAGAAGTCCGCCGGGGATGAGTGTGATTCCTTCCTGCACGAGTTGTTGTTCTGCAGTGGGCGTGCGCAGACGGATTGCTGTCGTGGGAACGGACTGATCGTGTTGGCAGATTTGGCGAGCGGCGGAGAGTCCGTAGGCGTGGGCCCAACGCTCGACCAGCCAGAGCGGATGGGCCAGGACTCGGGCCAGAGTTTCGGGCGGAGCGCTTTCGTCTGCGGTGAGAGTGTCGGTGCGCGGCGCGGCTGAGAGCTTGCGCAGCACGGCGTTCACGAAGGGAGCGGCGGAGCGCTTGCGGGCACGCTTCACGAGTTCGACACTTTCGTGGAGGGCGGCGCGTTGCGGGATGCGATCGAGCCAGAGGAATTGGTAGAGGGCCAGGCGCAGGGCGACGAGAATTTCCGGGTCGAGTTTGGATAGCGGCTGCGAAGACGCGGCGGCGATTTTGTCGTCGAGGCGCGAACGCCAGCGGAGCACGCCCATGACGAGCTCTGTGGCCAGGGCGTGATCCGGAGTGGAGAGATGCTCGTGGCCGGGAGAGTGCAGAAGGTCGGAGGCGTAGGAGGATTCGCGTTCGACGCGGAGGAGAATGTCGAAGGCGGCGGCGCGGGCGGGGGAGACGGACATCGCTTCCACATTGTAGGCTTTCGCGGGAAAGAAAAATCTTTAACCACAGGGGACACAGAGGAACGCCGTGGACCACAGCGGTCAACCTAACTTTTCACCGGGTTGGGGGTGATAGCCGCGGGCGAAGTCGGCGGCTGAGGTGCGCTTCTTGCCTTCGAGTTGGACTTCCAGAAGTTCGAGTGAAGTGTGATGGCCGCAGCCGACCAGAAGATGATTGGAATCGGCGTGCAGCTCGGCTGGCGGAAATGCGTCGGTCGTAGGGAGGGCCTTTGTGATTTGCAGAGTTTTGCCACGGAATTTTGTGTACGCTCCGGGCCAGGGTTGGAAGCCGCGAATGCGGTTTACGATCTCGTCGGCGGCGCGGGAAAAGTCGACGAGGCCGTCTTCTTTCTTCAGGATCGGGGCGAGGCTGGCTTGCGCGTTGTTCTGCGGGCGCGGGTGAATGGTGCCAGCTTGCAGGCCGCGAAGGGTCTCGACCAGCAGTTCCGCGCCGATCTTTGCGAGGCGCGGAGCAAGAGTTTCGGCGGTGTCGTCGGGTGCGATTGCGAGTTGCTGTTGTTGGAGGATGTCGCCGGTGTCGAGGCCGGCATCGATGCGCATGGTGGTGACACCAGTGACGGTTTCGCCGTTGGCGATGGCCCACTGGATGGGCGCTGCGCCGCGGTATTTGGGGAGCAGCGAGGCGTGCAGATTGAGATTGCCGAATGGAGGGAGATCGAGCATCCACTGCGGAATGATGCGGCCGTAACCGACGACGATGATGGCGTCGGGCTGGAGGGCAGTGAGTTGGGCGCGGAATTCGTCGTTGGTCTTGATGCGGTCGGGCTGGGTGAGGGGAAGATTCAGTTTCAGCGCGGACTCTTTGACTGGCGAGTAGACGAGTTCGAGGCCGCGTCCTTTGGGGCGGTCGGGCTGCGTCACGACGAGATGGACGCGGAAGCCGGCGCCGACCAGCCTTTCGAGCGTGGGGACGGCGAAGCGCGGCGTGCCGCAGAAAACGAGATCGAGGGACATTTTGTAATTGGGTAATTTAGTAATTGAGTAATTGAAAACCTGATTCGCAAAATGCGCGAGGTCGGCGAAGGCCGTGCCGGCGACGCCTAAAGGCGGATCGTCTTTATTATGACTTGACGCGATGCCTGAAGGCATCGCCTGATACGAATCTCGATTCCTCAATTACACAATAACTCAATTTCTACCACTCTCCGGCTTTCATCATCTTGCGAATTTTGCGTTTCATCAGGTCGCGCTTCAGGGCGCTGATGTGGCTGATGTAGAGCTTGCCGTTGAGGTGATCGGTTTCGTGGAGGAAGGCGCGGGCGAGCAAGTCTTCTCCGGTTTTTTTGTAGACCTTGCCGTGAACGTCCTGGGCGCGGATGGTGACTTTGTTGGGGCGCGAGACGTTCTCGCGAAAGTCGGGAATGCTGAGGCAGCCTTCGCTCTGGGTGTGGCGGCCTTCGGTGTGAATGATTTCGGGATTGATGAGGACGAGTTTGGCGTTGGGATCTTCCTTGAAAGTGACGTCGATGACGGCAATGCGGCGTCCAATGCCGATTTGCGGGGCGGCCAGGCCGACGCCATGGGCTTCGTACATCGACTCGAACATGTCTGCGATGAGCTTTTCGAGCTCCTCGTCGAAAACGGTTACGGTTTCGGAGGGTTTCTCGAGGACCGGATTGCCGAATTTTACGATGGGATAGATCATCGATAATTAGTTATCAGTCGTTTGGTCGTCAATACTTTGGATCATCAGTAATTTTTAAGTTGCTGGCAGTAGCCCTGGAAATTTCTCAGAGTTTCTGTCATCGAATCGCCGCCGAATTTTTCCAGAGCGCAGCGCGCGAGAGTAAGGGCAACCATGGCCTCGGCAGCCACTCCGGCTGCGGGAACAACACAAACATCGCTGCGCTCGTAGGCGGCCTTCACCGGCTCGCGGGTGGAGAAGTCGACCGACTGCAGCGGGCGGCGGAGCGTGGAAATTGGTTTGAGATAGCCGCGCACGCGGATTTCCTGTCCATTGGAAACACCGCCTTCAATGCCTCCGGCATTGTTGCGGGTGCGGGAGAAGGCGGTGAAACCGGAAGTAGCGGAGTAGCCGATTTCGTCGTGCACGGCGGAGCCGGGAGCAAAAGCGGCAGCGACGCCGGAGCCGATTTCCACGGCCTTGACGGCTTGCAGCGACATGACGGCGGCGGCGAGGAGGGCATCGAGGCGTTCGTCCCACTGTACGTAAGTGCCGAGGCCGGGGGGAACAGCGTGGGCGACGACTTCAAAGACGCCGCCGAGCGAGTCGCCGGTCTTGAGAACTTTGTCGACTTCTTCTTTCATGTGCTGCTCGGTTTCGGGGTCGGCGCAGTTGAGGAGCACGTCCTCACGATCATGCAGCGCGCGAATTTTCTCCCACGCGACCTGACCGGCGAATGAGACCTTGCCGGTGGCGACCACGTGGCTTAGAACTTCGATGCCGAGTTCGCACAGGAAAAGCTTGGCGATCGCGCCCAGGGCCACGCGGGCGGCCGATTCCCGGGCGGAGGCGCGCTCGAGCACGTAGCGGGCTTCGGAGAAATTGTATTTCAATGCTCCGGCGAGATCGGCGTGGCCGGGGCGAGGAGAAGCGACGCGCTTGTGCTTGGCGGGATCGCCCTCGCCGACGGGCAGGGATTCCTGCCAGTTTTTCCAGTCGCGATTTTCAAGTTCGACGGAGATGGGTGAGCCGATAGTCATTCCCTGACGAACGCCGGAAAGAATGTGGGCGGTATCGCGCTCGATCTTCATGCGGCCGCCGCGGCCGTAGCCCTGCTGGCGACGCCAGAGTTCCCGATCAAGAAAGGCTTGATCGATTTTCAATCCGGCGGGCATGCCGGAAAGGAAAGCGACCAGAGCTTCGCCGTGGGATTCTCCCGCAGTGAAATAGCGCAGCATAAACGGTCGATTGTACCTGATTGCGAGACGGGATCGGGCTGGCGGGTGGGAACTCGGGCTGCGTTTCTTGACGGGAAGGCGTGGGCGAATCGATTTTCACACGGCAAAGGACGGCGCCAGCGGTTACAATGAACTGACGTTCTCCGCTGGGTTTAAGCCGAACCTACGCCGCATCGCCAATTTCTCCGGCCCCTGGTGAGTGGTCCTGTGGACGCGCAATTCAAACGCGAAGCTGTGCCTGGCAATCGAAAAATTCGTTGCCTGCTGGTGCATGACCATGTCTTGCTGCGCCAGGGATTGCGGCGTTTGCTGGAGGATGAACCGGACATGGAAGTCGTGGCGGAAGCGGGAAATGCCGCCGAGGCGCTGCGGAAGATATTTGAGTGTCGACCTGAGATCGTGATCACGGACGCGCACATGTTTGAGTGCGCGGCCGATCAAGCCGAGTTATTGATTCTGCGAGAGTGTGCGGGGAGCAAGGTGCTGTTCCTGACCAACGAGCAAGACGACGACTTGCTGCGGGAAGCGCCCGGGAGCAGTTGCGTGGTGCGACAGACGTCCGCGAAAGAGTTGGTCGAGATGGTGAGGCACACGCACGCCGCACCGAGGGCGGTGCTGGAACGACGCGGGGCAGGATGGCCGTCAGAGGAGTTCCTTCCGCGAAAGCGCGTTCTGACGGCGCGAGAACGCGAAGTGCTAAAGCTGCTGGCTGAGGGTAGGACGGTGCGTTCCGCGGCCGATGTTTTGGGACTCAGTATGAAGACGGTGGACGCGCACAAGTTCAATCTGATGCGCAAGCTGGGGATTCACAACAAGGCGGAGCTGGTGATGTGGGCCATCCAGAAGCGAGTGGTGAAGCTGCCGGCGAACTTCTAGGGCGCGGTTATCGGCATATGAAAAATCCGACGGCATCGCCAAGGACGCCGATTGTCTGTAGCCCCTCTTTCACATGCTGGGCTAGGACGAATGAATCTTCGACAGGATCGAACACGAGGAGCATTCGTTTCCCTTCGTCAGTAAATTCTCCAGCTGCGCGGTTGGAATTGTCCATGTCGCGCCTCGCGGTTTTGGGGCGAAAATGATTCTTGACCTGCATCGCCGGGGCTGAAGCCCTTCTTCTATGAGCTCTTGACGCGGCGCTGAAGCGCCGCTCTTCCACAACCTCGCTCTTCCACAATCCGGTCATTGGGCCGATGCAAGCTCGGCGAGTTCTGCCAGGCTGGACACCGTGAGGTCGGGCGTGGCTTCGGCGGCTTTGACTGCGCCTACACCAGGGCGGGTCGACGGGCGATTCACCCATACGGTGGCGAGGCCAAGCGCCTGGGCGGGAATTACGTCGTGGTAGATGCTTTGGCCGACATGCAGTACGCGGTGGGCGGGGGCGTGGATGCGGCTCAGGGCTAGCTCGAAAAGTTTCAGTGACGGCTTGTAGGGCTGGGATTGTTGGGCGGTGATGACCTCGTCAAACTCAACTTCAAGTTTGGGGCGAGTGAGGGCGAAGAGAGCGTCGTCCACATTGGAGAGAATCGCGAGGCGATAGCGCGTCTGGAGCAGGCGAAGAGCGGCGACCGTGTCTGGCCAGGGCTGCCATGTGGAGAGTGAGTTGGGCAGCGAGCGCGCCTCTTCGATGGTGGGAGTGAATCGGAGTGCATCCCCAAACTGGCGGACTACCGACTCGAGAACTTTGCGATAAGCACGGAATGTGCCCTGTTCGGAGCGTTGCTCGAAATCTCCATAGAGTTTAAGAAGAGTGGCGTCGTCGATGTTCTTTTCGTGGGCGGAGAGAACGCGGCGCAACGCCGAGAGGATTCCGGCTTCCCAGTCGATGAGCGTGCCGTAACAATCAAAGGTCAGAACTTCGAAGCGGTTGAAATCGAGCATGGGAAGCGGTGTCCGTTCAGGCGCTGGCCTTGTCGAATTGCCATCGGGTGGCGTTGTTGGGGAAATCCTTTTCGGTCCAGGCCAGTACTACGCGCGGGCGAACGGAATAGAGGACGTTCTCCGGCCCGACCACCATTGGCATTTTGTATTTGGCGCGGGAAGTGGCGTCGAGCTTCTTGAATATCGACTTGTCGGAGAGGTCGATTTCGACGGCTGTCCCCTCGAGGATGACTACGTCGTCGCCGGAGTCGAGATGGATGGAGACGGCGGCGTTGTGAGCCAGGTTGCGGGCTTTGCGCGAGGCGCGGCCGGTGCCGAAGTAGAGCGCGCCATCGATCCAGAAGCCCCAGACGGGGATGGAGTGCGGGCGGCCGTCGGGGCGGGTGGTGCAGATCCAGTAGTTGCGGGACTTGGTGAGGCGGTCTTCGGCGTGGCTGAAGGGCAGGTACTGTTTGCGAGGTTTCAAGCCATAATCCGCGGGGACGTGGGGCAAGCCGGCGCGGCAGCCGGGGGGATCGGGGGCTTGCTTTTTAGGCGCGGATTTCATCGGAGCTTTGGGTTTCGGCATAGTCACTACCTCGTCGATGAGAAAACCCGACCACCGGGGCTGAAGCCCGAATCAATTCTGGCGCTTGACGCGGCGCTCAAGCGCCGCTCTTCCACGGCAGCGCGGGCGTTCCCGGTTTCACGGCAACGCGCTCGTTCAGGATTTTTTTCTGCGATCGGGTTGCGCTGTCTACTTTACCGCCGGGTTTCGAGGCCGGGCAAGGTCGGAGTCGGATCGGGAGACTCGTCGAGTTCGGCGTCCGCGGCGGCGGTGAGATCTTCCGGGGGCGCAGCTTTTTTTGGAGCGAGAAACTTTACGGTGTTCAGGAGCGGTCGGCCGAGGGAAGCGTTGTAGCTGGTCCAGGGACTGTCAAGTGCGGCTTCGCGCTCGAAATGGGCGCGCATGGCTTCCATCTTGGAGTCGAGGTCGTCGAGGTAGTGCAGCATGAGGGCTTCGGGAAACATGGGCAGCTTCGGGGAGCCGAAGTCGTACTGGCCGTGATGGCTGATGATGAGGTGCTCGATCATGGTCTTGAGTTCGTCGGGGAACGCGGGCACGAGGGCGAGCTTGGCCTGCAGCATTTCCAGTTCGATGATCATGTGGCCGAGCAGCTGGCCTTTGGTGGTATAGGAGAATGACCGGTTGTAGGTGAGTTCGTGAATTTTTCCGATATCGTGCAGAAACGCGCCGGTGAGCAGCAGGTCGCGATTGATCTGCGGATAGTTCTGGCACATGAGGTCGCAGGAACGGAACAGGGAGACGACGTGATCGAGCAGGCCTCCGATGTAGGCGTGATGCAAAGTCTTGGCGGCGGGGGCGTTGCGGTAGGCGGCAGCGATTTCCGGATCGGCCATGAAGGCCTGGACGAGCGACTTGAGATGCGGGTTTTCGAAGGTGGCGACGTAGTTTGTGAGAGTCCGCCAGAGTTCGTCAACGTCTTTGGTGGTCTTGGGAAGGTAGTCGGCGAAGTCGATTTCAGATTCGCCCAGCTTGCGCAGCTTGTGGACGGTGAGTTGAAAGCGATTTTTGTATTTGTTGATGAGGCCCTTGATTTTGAGGAAGTCATCCTGCTCGAAGACGTCGAGGACTTCTTCGACGTTGTCCCACATTTTGGCTTCGAGCTGGCCGCTGCGGTCGCCGAGAGTGAGGGCCAGGTAAGGCTCGCCGGTCTTCTTGGGCTTGATCTGCTTGCCGACGACGACGAAGCTCGAGGTGATGACCTTGTTTTCGTGGCGCGCGCAATCGCCGATGTAAAAGTCTTTCACGGGTATCTGAGTATGCGGTCTGACTATCGCCGTCTTGAGTATAGGCGGTCTGAGTATAAAGCACGCTTAGGCCGCAGAGATTTAGAGGAAGCCGAGCTTCTTGTGTTTCTTCTTGAGCTTCTTGGCGTCGGCTTCCTTGGCCGAGGCGGTTTCGACGGGCTGCGTCTGGTTGGGGCTGGCTCCGGTGTCCACGAAACCCGGGGCATACTTTATGTAGGCGTCTTCGCGGAGTTTGGTGAGGTAGGCGCGCAGAGCGGGCTGCAGCTTCTCGTAGTAGAGCGCGTCTTGTAGTTTGGGAAGAATATCTTTCATGGCGGGAATGCCGGCCTGCTGGTGATCCTCAACCTTCAGGATGACATAGCCCTGCTTGGTGCGAATCACGTCGGTGACGTCGCCGGATTTCATGGCGAAGGTTCGGTCTTCGAGTTCTTTGGCCAGCTGGCCGCGCTTGAACATGCCCAGCGCGCCACCGTCAGCGGCGGAGGGGCCATCGGAATATTTCTTGGCGATGTCTTCGAAGCTGGCGCCGGCGTGAATCTGCTTGAGCAGATCGTTGGCCTTGGCCTCGGCGGCGCTGAGCGCGGCGTCGTCTACGGCTGGACTAGCGGCGGGCGGAGGCGCTGGACTAACAGAGGGCGCGGCTGGGTCGGTGGTTGCAGCAGCCGGAGTGGGTGCGGCGGCCTTGGGCGCAACCAGAATCTCGCTGAGGCGGATGAACTCCGGCTGTTCCATCTCGCTCTTGTGCTCGTCGTAGAACTTCTGCTCTTCGTCTTTAGTGACCGAGAGATGGGCGCTGACTTCTTCACCAATCACTCTGCGGGTGATGATCTGGTTGAGCTGGGTCTGCTTGAAGTCTTCCCAGGAGACGCCTTGTTTGGTGGCTTCCTTTTCGAGATCCTCGATGGAGTCGAGCTTCATGTCCTTACGCATCTGGTCAAGTTGCTTGATCAGTTCGGTGTCGCCGGTAATGCCGAGGTCCTTGCCTTTGTCGAGTAGAAGCTGCTGGTCGACGAGATCGCGAAGAATGTTCTTTTCGCGCTCGGCGTAGGCGGCGTCGGGATCTTTGGGATTCTGCTGCTTGACCTCGTCCCGGAGCTGGTCTTTGCTGCGCTCGTACTCCGACTGCGTGATGATCTGGTTGTTGACGCGAGTAATGATCTCTTCAACCACCTGACCGTTGGATGCTGGGGCAGCGGGAGCAGGCACTGGTACAGCGATTGAGGCGGTGGTGGCTGGTACAGACGAGGCTGGTGCAGCGACTTGCGCGGACAGCGATGTGAAAGCAATCAGAACGAAACCAACATTATTGAGAAGCAGGCAAAGTTTCTTCATAGGATGTATTGGGCCACCACGCTTCCTGGGCTTGCGGGCAAAGGGTGGGCTCGGGCCGATGAGATATTTTACTCCTTCGAAGCGAACCGTGTTGGTCAACCGTGTCCTCAGCCCGTTGGTCAACCACTTGGTTGGACGCCAGGGATCGCCGGAAAGTTGGCCGGCGGGGAAAGTTGGCCGCACAGTCCAGTCAGGCGGTGCGGACCAGGGCCAGGGCGGTGCGGTCGTCGCACTGCGGGGCTTCGCCGCCGAAGGCAGTGGCGGCATTCAGGACGGAGGAGCAGAGATCGGCGGCGCTGCTGACAGGGGCAGCCTGCAAAAACTGCTGGACGCGTTCCAGGCCGAATTCCTCGTCCGAGCGCTCGTGGTGTCCCTGGCAGGTGACCACTCCACGAGAAACGAGGAGCAACGCGGCAGCCTTCTCCAGGCCTACGGTGGGAGCGTCGCAGGTGGCGTGGGAAAATAGTCCGAGGGGCAAGCCGGTCGAACCAAGCTCGGCGATGCCGGTGTGGTCGCGGAGAAGGGCAGGAGTGTGTCCGGCATTGGTGTAGCAGAGTGTGCCGAACTTCTCGTGATAGCAGCCGATGAACGCGGGGCAGGAGCGGACGCCTTTGCAGGTTTCGATGAGGCCGCGATTGATGTGAAGACAGAGTTGCGTCATGGCGTCGGATTCGTTGATATCGGGATGCGAGAAGAGTTCAGTTCCGGTTTCGCGAAAAATCTGTTGAGCAGCGGCGAGGATGCCACGATTCTCCTCGCGGCGGCCGGCTACGTCGAGGAGACCAAACAGAACGCGCTCGGGGCCGACGCGGAAGGAGTCATAGAAATCTCCGGCAACGCGCTCGCCCACGAACAGGGCCGCGATCTCCGCGCCTGCGATCATGGGAAATACCGATGGGACAGGCTCGACCGTGGGCGCGGGCACGGGAACTGCGTCGTGAGAGTGAAAGAGGGAGTGCATGCGTGAACAGGCTCAGAGGAAACCATAAACCACGAAGGACACGAAGGTCCACGAAGGAAATACGCGCTGATGAAATTCCTTCGTGATACTTCGTGTCTTTCGTGGTTTCTGGTTTTGGCTACTCGCCGTACTTGTCGGCGAGATAGCGGGCTAGGTCGGATTCGAGCTGGCCGTAGTCGGAGTGAATGGTGGCGCGCAGGGCGGCTTCGGTGGAATTGCCCTGGCTGAGGCGCTCGAGGATGCGTTGAATATCGCTCATGCCGTAGGAATCGTTGATGTAGGACACGGCGGCCAGCGATTCGGCGTAGGCGACGTAGGCCTGAGCGCCAGAGAAATTCTGGAAGCTGCCTTCCAGAGCGTTCAGCGGGATATTTTGTTGGGCTTTGTAGAGCAGAGAGAGCTGGTGTCCATCGCCGCCGAGACTCTTGGGTTCGAGGAACTGGGCAATGCCTTCGTGCAGCCATGGCGGGCAGCGGCCGCCGGAGAGCTGAGTAATAAACGAATGAGCCAGCTCATGTTTCAGAACGTGCGCCAGCTCCGAGGTCATGGAGCTCAAGCCGCTTACTGGGATGCGCAGCTTGCCGTCATTGATGGCACCGGACCAGGTGGGAGCATGGGTGACATCGAAGAAAGCTTGCTCGGTGTAGAGCGTGACCAGGATGTTGTCGCGGGGCGGGTTGCCCAGGTCGCGAACCAGGTCGTCATAGTCGGATTCGAGCGCTTGCACGATTTGTCCGCGGAGGGCCTCGGATGTTTGTTTGCCCTCATAGTGAATGGTGAAATGAGTGCTTTCGCCTGAGGCGAAGTCGGACTCAACCGCCTGCTCGCGCTGGGCCTTGGCCAGAAACTGTTGGACAGTGGAGTCGGGGCGCAACTCGAGCGAACGCTTCCAGGAGGCGACGGCGTCTTTGGTGTGGTCTGAGGCGAACTGGGCGTAGCCGAGCATGGTGTAGGCGTCGGGCGAATTGGGTGCGGACGCGACGGCGCGCTGGGCATAAGGCAGCGCCTGGGCGGCGTTTCCGGTGCGGACCAGCAACGCCGAATAATAGACCAGGATGGTGGAGTTGTTGGGCTGGAAGCGGAGGGCGCTCTCGAAATACTGCCGCGATTGGGCGATGTTGCCGTGTTCAAATTCGAATTTTCCGGCGATGAAGTCGGCGGTCGCGCTCAGCTCGGCGTTGCCCTTGCCTTCCAGAGCGGTGAGAGCGTCGGGGTCGACTTTGCCTTCCTTGATGATCTTGGCGACCAGGTCTCCTTCGTTGGCTAGGCTGTCGGCGGGAGTGAAGGTGGGTAGGTCTCCAACCTTGGCCGCGCCACCGGCGTTTGCAGCGCCGTGAGCGGGCATGCCTCCGGCATCGATGTGATCCACTGAAGATTTGAGGATCGCGTAGGTGTCGTCGCCGATGTCGTACTCGTAATGAATGCCGTTTTCGCGGACGTGATCGGCCAGGATGGTGCGGCCATTCTTCAGATGGATGGTGTCTGCCGATGCGCTGGCGAGGGCGAGCAGCCACAGCAAAGCGAGCTGGCCCATAAAGAGAATGGTGACACGTAGACGCATTCAGGCGCATTCTAGCAACTGAGGAGCGACCAACCAGGTGACGAAGGTACCACTGGCAATGAGAGGCTTGCGTGTCGCGGCGGTGGTCTGGCTGGCGGCGCTCTGGCTGGCGGCGGGGTCGGCGGCCGAGAACCCTGCAGAATCCGAGAACCCTTCCGGGAAACCTGCCGAGGCGCTGTATCTACAGCTCGGTCACGTCGGGCTTGATCCGGCTCGGGTGTATCAGGTGCGGGGCGCGTCGCTGGACCGGTCGGCGGTCCACATCAGTTTGGAAGACGGAACTATCGGTTTCACCCAGGATGTGATGGGGCATATCACGGGAGCGTTCTTTGAGGGCGACGGCGAGATGCTGCTGACGCCGCCAAATGAGGTCGAACGCAGATCGATGAGTCTGTTTACGGGGATGGCGATTCTGGAAGAACACTTTGCTACCGCTTACTTTCGTTTCAACGATGAGGCAGCGGCCGATTTGCGGCCCGATTTGCGGGCCACGGACAACCAGCAGGAGTTTGTCGAACACTGGAGCGAGACGGCGCGGAATCTGGCTAACGGGGATGCGATGCGGCTGCTGTTGACCTTTAGCCGGATGCTTCCGGTGACCGGTACGACTTCCGGCGCCGCTTCGCAGGAACAAACGGAGCGGCCAACGCCAGGGGATGAGGGAGACCGGTTTCTGCACGCGCGGCTGCAAGGAACCAAGCTGGGCGTTTTCGACGTGTACTTTGATTCCACGGCGGTCGAGCAGGTGCAGGTTGGGCAGGCGAAGACAGCCGAGCATGGAGACCTGTACTACGACGTGTGGACCTCATTTTCGACGGTGAATCCCACGTCTGCCAAACCTGCGTCTGTTAATTCTGGGACTGCGGCGGCGAAAGGCAACGGAACATCGTCGCCTGAAGAAAGAGGGGCGCCTGAAAACAAGAGAGGGCGTGACAGCCGGGTCACGGTTCGCCGCTATACGATCACGACTGAGGTGCAGCCTCCAAAACGGATTCAGGCGCGTGCGCGGGTGCAATGTGAGGTCAAGGAGGGCGGGCCGCGGGCGTTGTTGTTTGAATTGTCGCGATATCTGCAGATGGAAAGCGTCACCCTCGACGGCCGGGTGGTGGAGTTCATTCAGAATCCGGCGGTAGAGGGGACCCAGCTTTCGCGTCGCGGCAATGACATTGTTGCGGTGATGCTGCCGGAGCCGGCGCGGGCAGGGCAGAAAATCGAGCTGGAATTTGTCTATGGCGGCGAGGTTCTGGCGGAAGCGGGCAGCGGGCTGCTTTATGTGGGAGCGCGAGGCACCTGGTATCCGAATCGTGGGATTGCAATGGCGGATTTCGACCTGGAGTTCACCTATCCGCCAGGCTGGACGCTGCTGGCGACGGGAAAGCCAGTGCCGATCTCGCCTGCGGGCGCGGGAACGAAAGCAAATGGTCAGCAGATCAATACTCAGCAGACTAGCGTTCAGCAGAGCAGTGCTCAACAGACTTCGCGATGGGTGTCGGAACGACCGATTCCTCTGGCCGGATTCAATCTGGGTAAATACAAGCTCGCCACGGCGCAGGCAGGGAATGTCACGGTGGAGACTTACGCTACGACCGGGGTCGAGCGAAACTTTCCGACTCCTGAGGCCCATGTAATTGAGCCCGATCCGTCGGACCTGGCTTCGCGGCCGCTGCAGTTGTCGATCCCGAGTCGGCCTTCGCCATCGCGAACCGAGGTGACGGTCGGAGAGTCGGCGGCACGCGCCATCCAGTATTACGCTCAGCGATTCGGCCCGTATCCGTACAGTCGTCTGGCACTGACCCAGTTGCCAGGGCGCGACAGCCAGGGCTGGCCCGGCTTGGTTTTTCTTTCGTCGTACGCGTTTCTCGATCAGGAGCAGCGCGAACAATTGCATTTCTCAGCCGACACGATCCTGCTGCAGCAGCAGATTCCGGCGCACGAGACGGCGCACCAGTGGTGGGGAGATCTGGTCACCTGGAAGACTTACCGCGACCAGTGGATTTCTGAAGGGCTGGCGAATTATTGCTCCTTGATGATGCTGGAGGAAAAGAATCCAGTGGGATTTCGCGAAGTGATGGACCGGTACCGCCGCGATCTCGTCGACAAAGACAAAGATGGCATGTCGGCGATGGAGGCGGGCCCGGTCACTCTCGGGCAGCGACTGCTGTCGTCGCGGTTTCCCGAGGGGTACGAAGCGATACTGTATGGCCGGGGTACGTGGCTGTTCCACATGCTGCGGACGATGTTGAAGGATGGCGTCGGCGCCGCGCACGACGGTGCACGCAAGGCGCAGACTCGCGGCAGCGCCGACACCGAACCGTTCGTGCTGGCACTGCGAAAAGTACGGCAGCGGTACGAAGGCCAATCCATCAGCACGCGTGAGTTGCTGGATGTTTTCGCGGAAGATCTTCCAACCGGGCTGCGTTATGAGGGAAAGAGTTCGCTGGACTGGTTCATGGAGGGCTGGATCAACGGCACGGCGCTGCCCAAGCTGGAACTCGAGGCGGTGAAGTTCGCCGCCAAGGGCGCGGGCTCCGTGGTGAGCGGAACGGCTGTGAATGGAACCATTGCCAGTGGAACCATTGTGACCGGGACAATTGTGCAGCAGGACGCGCCGCGAGATCTGGTGACATCGGTTCCCGTGTATGCGGTAATTGCGGGGAAACAGACGGTGTTGCTGGGACGAGTATTCGCCGACGGCGAAGAGACTTCGTTCCGTTTGCCAGCTCCCGCCGGGACACACAGGATCGTGCTTGATCCGAATGAGACCGTGCTGACCAGTCCGAAGTAGAGATGGCGTTGAGCAGGACCGCGACATTTGCGAACCGAATCGGTCTTACGTTCCGCGCGCGATTCCCGAAATGGACATTAAGGGAGTTCAACGCGCCATGCCTCGAAAGGCCCTCCTCACCTAAGTACTGCATTCTGTTTGGCTTCTGCTAACGAACCGTCGGAGACAGCGATGGCAGCCCATCTGCTTAAAGCATGGGTGCGAGTGTGGAAAACGAGAGTTTAGGAAGCTCTGATTAAGGTCCCGACAGAAAGCGGAAACCACAGAGGACACAGGGGACCCCGGGGGCTTAATCAGGGCTTCCTTAGGAGCGTGGACCGCGCATCTTTACCGCGCAATGTCGAGGAGATTGCCATGGACGCACAGACTGCGGAGACACGAGAAAGTGCAAGCGAGTTGTTTCGCGGGGTAGAAGAAACGCTGGCGGGAGCGGAGACGATCCTGCTGGTGGAAGACGAAGCGTTTGTGCGCGAAGTGACGGGTGAGGTTCTGCGATCGGCGGGATACGAAGTGCTGATCGCCAGGAATGCGTCGGAAGCTGAAAGCGCTTACGCGGGGCGGCGCGGCGGTGTGGAGCTTTTGCTGAGCGACGTAGTTCTGCCGGGGGAGAATGGGCGGGTGCTGGCGGGAAGGCTGCGGCGAGACCATCCGGAGCTCAAGGTTTTGTTAGTCACCGGATACGCGGAGCAAATGGGACTGCGAGAAGAGGAATGTTTGGCGAAACCGTTTTCCACAGACGTTCTGCTGCGAAAAGTCAGAGAGATGCTGGATCGCACGGGGTTGCCGATCGCCAATGAAGCTCCGCTCACGCCAGCCTGCGGGATCGTGTAGCGTCCAGGATCTGAGCCGGAATCTGAGAGAGCGGGACCACGCGGGTGAGGATGCCCAGCTCGGCGCAGACACGAGGCATACCATAGACGATGCAGGTCGCTTCGTCCTGGCCAATGGTGAGGCCGCCCACGCGGAAAATGGATTGCATCCCTTCGGCGCCATCGGAACCCATTCCCGTCATGATGACTCCGAGGGCGAGGTTGCGGAAGGCCGCGGCTACAGAATTCATGAGCACGTCGACGGATGGAATGTGCGGGTAATTCTCGGGATGAGTATCGAGGCAAAGGATGGTTTGCGAAGGAGACAAACGCTCCACGCGCATGTGCTTGCCCGCCGGGGCGAGGTAGACCACACCCGGGTGAAGGCTCTCGCCGTGAGTCGCTTCGTGCACGGCGACTGAGCACAGAGCGTTCAGCCGCTGGGCGAAGGGCGCGGTAAAGCCCGGGGGCATGTGCTGCACGATCAGGATGGGCACGGAGAGATCGCGAGGGAAAAGGGGCAGCATTTCCTCAAGAGCTTTGGGGCCGCCGGTGGAGATTCCCAGAGCGACGATCGATGCCGCGGAACTGAAAGCCCGGTCGGCGCCCTGCGCCCCGGACGACTGAGGAGGTTTTCGAGTCAAGACGCTGGCGGAAGGCGGCTTCCGCGATTGCGCGGCGGCGCGTATTTTGACGACCAGGTCCGACCGGATGTGCAGGATGTCGAGCGAGGTGGGCGAAAGATTCTTGGGAACGTAATCGAAGGCCCCGGCGGCGAGTGCGTTAAAAATGTTGTCGGCGTCGTGCGCGTCCGCCGCGCTCACCATAATGACGGGGCGTGGAAACTGTTTCATGATGCAGCGCAGAGTTTGGAGTCCATCGAGCCCGGGCATTTCAACATCGAGGGTGACGACATCGGGGTCCAGAGCGGCGATCTTGTCGAGCGCTTCCGATCCGGTGCCGGCAGTGGCGGCAACTTCAAAGCCGTCCTCAGAGGCAATCATGCGAGACAGAGCGGTGCGCATGAAAGCGCTGTCGTCGACGATCAGCACGCGGATCGGCGGTCGGGGTGTGGCGTCCTGCGTCATGTTCGATAAATCGCGCGCACCAGCGAGTGAACCTCATCCATGTAGGAATCCATTTCAAAGGTGAGGCGGGCCCAGTCAAAGTCCTTGAGACCCTTGCATTGCTGGGCCAGGACGGCGAAGCCAGTTTGTTCGAGCAAGTTGACTTGGCGGTTTTCGATGTAGCCATAGTTCAGTCCGCTCATGCGGCAGAGCAGATCGCTGATTTCCACCAAAGCGACCAGTCCGGCGTGATCGCGCGCCTCCTGGATGTTGTGGTGCAGCGATACCACCTCTTTCAGCGGGGCAGAGAGTTCCCATTTATCGGCCAGTAAGCGGCCGCTTTCGCAGTGGGTAAATCCGAGAACTTTTTCTTCCGCTTCATGGAGGGGAATTCCCTGCGCGCGGGCGAATTCATAGGCTTCACGGAACTCCTTGGGCAAGACCCACAGGTTGACGATGATGCCGAGATCGTGCAGGAGTCCGGCGAGATAAGCCTTGCTGGGATCGGGATAAGAAATCTTGCGGGCGAAATGGCGGCAGACCAGGGCGCATCCCAGGGAATGTTCCCAAAAGACGACGGGGTCGATGGCGCCGATGTCTTTGGGCATGAGGTTGAGCACGCCGCAAGACATGGCGATGTCGCTCACGCGGTGAAATCCGAGGCCGACGACAGCGCCGCGCAGCGAATCGATCTTCTGCCAGCGCCCGTACAGAGGGCTGTTGGCCATTTGCAGGCACTGGGCGGCCAGGGATTTGTCCTGCGCGATGAGGTCGGTGACTTTCTGCACGTCGAGATCCTCGACAGGCTGCTGCAGGTAGCGGAGCAAGGGCGCCAGCACCGCCGGAATAGTGGGTATGTGCTCGAGTCCCGCGATCCGGCTGAGCAAGGTTGCTTTGGTGGCTGCCGTGTTCATGTGCGCCTACTTTCCCCCCTGACTGTGTTCGCCTCGGATGTAGGCGGTAGCTCCCGGCAAGTGGACCAGCTGGAAGTCCTTCGACACTCCGTAGAGCGATTCGGAATGGCCCAGGAAAAGATATCCGTGGGGCAGAAGGTTGTTGTAGAAGTGCTGAATCACCCGCCGCTTGGAAACCAGATCGAAATAGATGAGCACGTTGCAGCAGAAAATGATGTCGACGCCCTTCATGAAGGTCATGCGGCTGTCGTCGGAAAGGTTCAGTCGGCTGAAGGTGATGCTGCTGCGAACCGCTGGCTGGACCTGCAGCTGCTCCCCAGCAGGAAGGAAATATTTCTGGCGGTAATGCGGAGTCAGGTTGCGGGTGCTGTAGGTGCCGTAGATTCCATTGCTAGCGTGGGCGAGGGAACGCTCATTGAGGTCGGTGGCCAGGATCTCGACGGTCCAATCCTGGAGGCGGCCATGAGCCTCCTCCAGCATCAACATGCTGAGCGTGTAGGGCTCTTCGCCGGTGGAGCAACCGGCGCTCCAGATGCGGAGCCGGCGCAGCGGAGCCTTGGATTTTGCTTCCAGGACTTTGGGAATCACGATCTGACGCAGCGCGTCCAGTTGAGACTGGCTGCGAAAGAAGCAGGTTTCGCCAATGGTGATTTCATTGAGCAGCGCGACCAGTTCGGTCTGCCGCGTGGGTTTGATGGTGAGGCAGTCGCAATACTCGCGCAGAGTTTGCGTTTTCAGTTCTTTCATGCGCCGGCCGCAGCGATCGAGAAGCAGGCGAAGCTTGTTGTCGGGATGGAAGATGCCGGCGGAGTGATAGATGAGGTCACGGATGCGCACGAGCGCGGGGTCGGGTGGGCCTTCGATAGCGAAAGGCGGTGCGGCTGCCGCCGTCATGCCGAGACCTTTCGGCTTGCACACGCGGAGGGCCGCCGGAATTGCACGGTTAACTTTTGCTTCAACGCTGGTTGGTTCACGTCGTGTGCTCTCAGAGATTCGCCCGTTTTCGAGGGTGAACTAAGGAGTTCATCGGCGGCGGGGGAGCCAACTTTAGGAGGGGCCAACTCTAGGGGATGACGGGAGATGGCTTCGACGGAGTGGCGTCGGCGGGGACGCTGCTGTAAACGACGTGTTCGCTGAGGATGACGATGTCGACGCGGCGGTTCTGCGCCCGGCCCTGCGCCGTGCCATTGCTGGCGATGGGGTGATATTCGGCGTATCCGGCGGCCGAGAGGCGACCGGGAGAGAAGCGGTAGCGCAGAATCAGAAGGCGGACCAACTCCGTGGAGCGGGCGGTCGAGAGCTCCCAGTTGGATGCTATTTGGGCGGTATGGATAGGAACGTTGTCGGTGTGTCCCTCGATCCGCAGACGGCAGGCACGCACGGCGAGGATGGAGGCAATGCGATCGAGGGCGGGAAGAGCGGAAGGCTTCAAGGCGGCGGACCCGCTGTCGAAGAATCCGAACTCGCGCAAGCTGATCACCAGGCCTTCGGTTTCGCGATGCAGAGCGACGGTATGCAGGGCGATCTCGCGCTGCAAGGCCTGCTGCAGTTCGGTCTGCAGGGTGGTGAGATTGGCTTCTTCCGCAGCCGCGGCGAGAGAGTCTAGTGGAGCGGAGGAGACGTGGCTCAGGTCGGTATTACGCTTGGCACTCTCGATGGCTTGTACCGTGCTGAACGGCATGGGCTCGCTCATGTCGATGGGAACCTGGGTGGTGGAGGCGGGAAAAACCCCGAGCTCCTGAAAGGCCACCTGGATGGCCATCGCCAGTTGGCCGACTTTGCGATGGTCGACCTGCGCCGAGGCGTAGAGAACGACAAAGAAAGCGAATAACAAGGTGATGAAGTCGGCATAGGAAACCAGCCAGCGGTCGTGGTTGGCGTGCGCCTTGGGGCGTTTGCGCCGGCTCACGGCGTGGCCTCCTCGGCGCTCTTGCCGGGCCCGCCGGAGTCGACCAGAAAGCCCAGCAGTTTGATTTCGAGCATGCGTGGGTTCATGCCTTCGAGAATCGAGGCCACGCCTTCGAGCGTCATCTCGCGCGCAATTTGCTCTTCCCGGATGCGCAGTTTCATCTTTCCAGCCACGGGCAGATATAAGAGGTTGGCGGAACCTACGCCGTAGAGGGTGGCCACGAAGGCTACGGCAATGCCGCGCCCAACTTCGTCGATCTTGTCGAGGTGCTGCATCACCTGAATGAGTCCGAGGACCGCCCCGATGATGCCAATGGTGGGCGCGAAACCTCCGGCCGACTCAAACACCTGGGGAACCTGCTCTTCGTACTCGGCCTGGTTGTCGAGTTCCAGTTCCATGATTTTGCGCAGTTCCTCGGGCTCGGTGCCGTCGACCGCCAGCATGAGAGTTTTCTTAAGGAAGGGATCTTCGATCTGGGGAAGCTCGGCATCGAGCGATACGATGCCTTCCTTGCGCGCTTTCTGGGCGTATCGCACCAGGCGGCGAATGGTTTCCTGGGGATTCTCCTTGGGAGTCACGAAGACGGAACCAAAACGCCGCATGGCCTGCAGGACGACAGGAAGAGGAAACTGCAGCATGACGGCGCCCAGGGTGCCGCCAAAGACGATCATGGCAGCGGTGGGCTGCACGATCTGGCCCAGGTTTCCACCTTCGAGCAGCAGGCCCGCCAGAATTCCACCGAGAGCGAGGATGATCCCACCGAGACTGGACTTATCCACGTTACCTCTCGGGCTCATTGCCGCCCGAATCAGGCGACCTGGCGATCAATGCGTTTGCCGCAGACGAGTCCCAGGAAAGCGAGAGACCCTGCAGCACCGAGCGCCGGAAGTCGATGATGCGGGAAAGGACCTCGCTGACTTTTTCGAGGACCACAATTTTTTCGCCTGTGATCAGGGTGACCAGCGTGTCGGGGGACTGCTCGACGAACTTAATCAGGTCCGAATTGACGGTGAGAGGTTTGTTGTTGAGACGCGTGAGCTGAATCATCTGGTCCCGCCCTTTCCTGGCCTGGTGGTACGAAGGCGGATACACGGCCCCCTGAGGGGGAACATCGGCGTGGGGGAAGGAGGGTTTAGGGAAGGAGAAGTGCGAAGCGGTTACCTTGGGTGACGGACGGTCGAGCCGGAAGTGGCACCGCCTACTAAAGTGGCACGGGAAGTGGCCGATGGAAAAGGTAAGCAATTCGGGGTTCCGCGAGCAGCCGACAGCACGAGAGCTTCGCGGAACGTTCTGAGAAAACACTCAGAACAACCGAACAAATTCATCGGAGAAGGAGTTTCACCATGCCCATTGGAATCCTGAACAACATTTCGTCCCTGGCCGCGGAGAACCAGCTGGACATCACCAACAGCAACCTGCAGAACGTATTACTGCAGCTATCCTCAGGCTCACGCATCAATACCGGCGCTGACGACGCTGCCGGCCTGGCCATCGCCAACGGCCTGGAAGCCAACGTCAGCGCTCTCACCCAGTCTGCCAGCAACGCCAACAACGGAATTGGAGCGCTGCAGGTGGCAGACGGATCGCTGGCCCAGGTGACCACGCTGCTGAATCGCGCCGTTACGCTGGCCACCGAGTCCGCAACCGGCACGGTGGGCAACACCCAGCGGGTCGCGCTGAACGATGAGTATCAGTCGATCCAGGCTGAAATCGACCGCATTGGGTCGAACACCAACTACAACGGCACGCAGGTATTTTCCACCAACCCGACATCCATTTACATCAGCGATGGCACGGGCAATACCGCGCAGGCCAGCAACTTCATCAGCGTGGTTACCGGCACGCTGTCCTCGGCGCAGTTGCTCGGCGCCGGTGCGGGTGCAACCTTAGCCGCTAACGGAGCGGTCACCGCTGGAGACAGCGTGACCATTGGCAGCACGGTCTACACGTTTGAGAGTGCGGCCGCGCTTGCAGCCGCGCCCACCGGGGCAACTGCAGACGCAGTCGCCGTTGCCATCGATGGCAGCGCCAATCCTGTGACCGCGCTCCAGAATACGCTGTCCAACCTGGCGGCAGCCGTGAACGGCGGGACGGGAGCTGGGACTGCGTATCAGGCGAATGCGGCTGGGCCCAACCCCAATGCCGACGCCACGGCGTCGGCAGTGGGCGATACGGTTACGTTCTCCGCGACCGCGACCGGACAGGCTCTGGGCGGCGCGAACATCGCTTCTACCGCTACGGGTGCCGAATTCGGCTTCCTGCAGACCGGCGGCACTACGTTTACCACCGGCACTACGTCGGACCTGCTCACCTCGACGGATGCCCAAACTGCTCTCGCCAGCATCGACAACGCCATCCAAACTGTCGCCGCCACCCGTGGCGCGATCGGCGCCAGCATTAACCGTCTGCAGAGCGCCAGCAACGTCATCAGCAACCAGGTGACGAACCTGACGTCTGCGGAAAACACGATCACTGCGGCCGACATTCCAACCGCGGTGGCGAACCTGACCAACTATTCGATTCTGGAACAGACCGGCATTTCCGCTCTGGCCCAGGCCAACCAACAGCAGCAGCTGGTTTTGAAACTGTTGCAATAAACGCCGCTGCCATAAACCGGCAACGGAGGCGGCCGCCCGCCTCCGTTGCGCCTCTCCGGAGGATCTCGGCATGAGCATCAATCCGGTACAAAGTTTTGGCCCACAGGACGCAACCCAGTCCACCGAAGCCCGCGCCCTGCGCCCTCAACCTTCTTCTTCTCCTCGCGCCCCGGATTCGGAGGGGCAATCCAATCTGGGAACGAGAATCCAGGAAACCCAACAGGCGCAGAAAGCTGCCGCCGAGCAGGAGCAGGAGCAAGATGTTGTCCAACTGCAGACCGACAGCCAGCTTCACAACCAGATCGTGATCAAGTACATCAACCAGAGTTCGGGGCAGACGATCTTACAGGTGCCTAGCGCCGAGGTACTGAGCGTGGCCTTGGGGATCTCAAAGGATCTTCAGCAAGAATTGAAGCTGGAGAGCGGCTCGACCCCGGGAACGCCAGCAGGAGGAAAAGATGGGCATTAGCCTGAGTCCAGCAACTCTACTCAATGGACAGGGAATTGATGTTAGCAGCCTGGTGAGTCAGATACTCAGCCAGAGTAGTGGGCAGTTGACAGAATGGCAGGGCGAGCAAACCACGCTGCAGAGCCAGGCCAGCGATCTGACCACTATCAACGGCGACCTGACCAACCTGGCTACGGCAGTGACTGCTCTAGCCGATCCCTTGGGAGCGCTGACCGCGCAGTCTGCAACCTCGTCGGATACGAGTGTTCTAACCGCGACGGCGGACACCACGGCGGTGTCTGGAACCCACACCATTGCGGTCACCAACCTGGCCACCTCAGGCGCGGTCTACACCAACGACTTCGCGGGCGGAGCCAATGCAACGATTTTGCCCAGCGGCGCGACCAGCGGTGAGATTGACTTGCAGATTGGCGGCAGCACGGGGACGAGGACGGCTATCACCATTACTCCCGGCAGCAACGATACGCTGACCACGCTGGCCAGCTACATCAACAGCCAGAATCTGGGAGTCAACGCCAGCGTGGTGACCGACGCCAACGGCTCGCGGCTGGCCCTGGTCAGTCAAAGCACGGGCTCGGCTGGAGCTCTGGCGATCACCGCCAACAACACGAGTCTGAGCTTCAACACGGCCACCGGCGGTGCGAACGCCCAGCTCACGATCGACGGAATTCCCTATGCGAGCGCGAGCAACACCATCACCGGCGCCATTCCCGGAGTGACGCTGAATCTGGCCAACGCATCGTCGGGCAATCCCGTGCAACTTACGGTTGGTCCGGATGCGGCCCAGGCGACCACGGCGATCAACAACTTTGTGTCCGCCTACAACCAAGTCATCAGCGACATCAACCAGGAAGTCACCTACAACACGGCGACCAACTCGCAGGGCCCTCTGGGCAGCGACTCTGCGGTGGCGCAGCTGCAGTCGAGCCTGCTGAACGATGCCGCGTTTTCCGTGTCGGGAAACGACGGCTACGTCAATCTGGCCGCGCTCGGCATCAACACCAACAACGATGGCACGCTGACCGTGGACTCCAGCCAGCTGAGTAGCGCTCTGGCCTCTGAACCATCCGCAGTGCAGAACTTCTTTCAGAACAGCGCTTCGACCGGGTTTGCCAACAACTTCAACACCGACCTCACCAACCTGACCGATCCGACCCAGGGCGTGTTGAATGTCGATCTGGCGCAGAACACTGCCGAGCAAGCGGACCTGACCAACAGCATCAACAATTTTCAAACCCAGTTGACAGCCCAGCAAACGGCATTGACCAGCGAATACGACGCGGTAAACGCTTCGCTGCAGGCCTACCCGCTGTTGCTACAGGAAGTTACGGCAACGCTGGGGACCATGGGCTCGGGGGGCACCACGACGACCTCGTCGACGCCCACGCTGACCTCGGGTCTCTAATGCTTTTTCAGGCCTCTGGCACATTGGACTCGTAAAACCATGGACGCAAGACTTTCTTATCGCGAAGCGGCGGTCGAGGGTGCTAGCCCCGTAAGGCTGGTGGCCCTTTTGTACGAGCAGGCCATTGAAGACTTGAAACGGGCGCGGGCTGCCATCGACTGCGGCGACATTGAGGCGCGCACGCGTGCCATCAATCATGCCGTGGTTGTGATCGGATACCTGCAATCATCTCTCGACAAGAAGCAAGGCGGGCGCGTGGCCGCGAATCTGGAGCGTTTTTACAACCAGCTGCGCGCCAGCCTGGTTGAGGCCCAGTTCAAACAGTCAGCGACAATCCTGGAACGCCAGATTTCTTATCTGGTCGAAGTGCACGCGGCCTGGTGCGAAGTGGAACGAGCCAACGCCGCGCCCGCCCAAGGCACGAGCCCGGCACAATCTGGCCCAGCACAATCGCAGGCACAGCCGGAGCACCGCGCCTCCGCAGAATGGAGCGCCTGATGGTGCCTCTTGCGGCCGCCGACCTTGCCCAAAACTTCCATGAGACCAACGTGCGGCTGGCCTTGCTTCTGGACAGCCTGATTCCCGACCGGACGCCGTCCGAGCCGCTGCTCAATCCGCCGCCGCGCGCGGCTACTCCTCAACAAATGGCGGCGCTGCTGTCGGAACTGATGCGGGCGGGCCAGTGGCTGCGGTCCCTGCCCTGCGAAAAAGATGCGACGCTCGAACGCGAGTTGAGCGAGTATCGCAAGCAGGTCGAACGGCTGCGGATGCTGCTGCCGTCAATTCACCAGACGCTGCTCGGGGAACGTGCCCGCCTGGAACAGGAGCGGGCGCGGGTGGTCTCGGCCGCTGAGTGGGCCCGCAGCTCGCGCCAGACACTGTAAAACTGCAAGGACTTTCCCTTAGGCAGGAAGCGGGTTCCCGCGAACTTACCATTCCTCGAAGTTAACTTTCGGCGTTCCTCACTTGAGGTAGCTGAACAGGTTGGGCTGATTAGCTCCGGCCACCGCCTCAAGCGTGGCCTGGTGCGCGGTCTCCTCGCTGGTCAGGTTGGTGATGGCGGTCGCGAGGTCGGCACCTCCCAGCGTGTTTTGCTGCTGCGCCAGTGCCGTGGTGTCGCTGTTCAGGTAGGTCTGCTGTGCCGTGAGCTGGTTTGCGGCGTTGCCATAGAACACGCGCTGGGCGTCAATGTAGTTGGAGGCGCTGGTGACCTCTCCAACCGCGGCGGCAATCCCGGTTCCGGTCTGCAGGCCGGTTAGCAGATCCTGAATGGACTGGAACATGTCGTTGCCGGCGGCGGAAAACAGTTGCGAGCCGGGAACGTTGGTGGCGAGCGTGAAATGATTGCCCAGCGTAATGCTGTTGGTGTTTGAGTTTCCCACGTAGGTCACGCCGGAAGGGGATGTGGGATCGACCACGTAAGGCGCGGTCTGGGTCGCAGTCCCGGCAAAAACGTAGCTGCCTTGATAGGACAGGTTGGCCAGACTGACCAACTGGGTCTGGATGCCCTGGACTTCGGTGGCAATGGCGGCGCGGTCGGAGGCGTTGAGGGTTCCGCTGGCGCCTTCGACGCCCAGGCTGATGGCGCGTTCGAGCGCGGTGGTGACCGAGCTCAGGGTGGAATCCGCGTTCGCAACCTCCCCCTGCACGCTTCCAATGCTGCGCAGAAACTGATCGGCTGCGGAGGTTTGGGCGGCGTTCTGGACCAGTTCGGCCGCCGCGCCTGGGTTGTCGGAGGGCACGATCACGCTTTGCCCGGAGCTGATCTGCTGGAGATCGGTGTTGATCTGCTGCTGGGTCTGCTCGAGGGCGGCGAGCAGATCGGGTAACGGATTGGGATTCACGCGCATGCTGGTTGTCACCTCGCTGGCTAGCCGGTTAACACATTCATCTGGATCACGTCGTACATCATGTTGTTGATGGCGGTGACGACCTGCGCCGAGGCCGCGTAAGCGTTCTGGTACTGGACCATGTTGGCGGCTTCCTGATCGAGCGAGACGCCAGAGATCGAAGCCCGCTGATCGTTCAGCTGCTGCAGCACCTGGGTGGAGGCGGCCTGCTCCGCCGTGGCATTGGAAACGTCATTGCCCACGTTGAACACGATGCCCGAGTAGTAGTCGGTGGGCGTCTGGCCGTCGATGCCGGTCTGATTGCTCAGAGCGTACATGGCCTCCGCATTGCCATTGCTGCCTGCCGTGCCGTCGGAACTGGCGGCCACCAGGGCAGGGTCGGTGATGGCGACCGAAAGGCTGGCCGCGGCCCCGGTTCCACCCGCAGGCGGCGGGTTGAACAGGTCCGTGCCCAGGTTGCCCTTCAAGTCGTACCCGGCGGTCTGCACTCCGTTCACCGAGTTGGCCAGGCCCGCTGCCAGAGTATCGAGCTGGTTTTGGATGCCGGGAATCTGCTGATCCCGCACTTGAAGGGTTCCGCCCAGCTGGCCGGAAGTGATCTGGCTGGTGATATCGACTCCCTGGGCATAAACCTCATGCAGCCCGTCCGGGTTGGGCTCGGTCTGGAGCTGGAAGCTCTGCGTGCCCATCACCAGCGGGGTGCCGTTGCCCGTGGTCAGGGTAAGGCTGTTGTCGCTGGGAATGACGGAAACGTTAACCAGGGACGAGAGCTGGTCGATGGCCTGCTGGCGCTGGTCGACGAAGCTTCCCGCACTCTCTCCCGTGCCGTCGAGACGGCTGATCTGCCCGTTGAGCTGCGCAATCTGCACGGAGAGCTGGTTGATCTGGCCGACGGTCTCGACCACGTTCTGGTCAAGGTTGGTCTGCTGCTGGGTGAGATTGTTGGCTGTGGTGTTGAAACTCGTGGCAAGGTTGTCGGCGGCGGTCAGCACGCCTTGGCGGACGGACAAGTCGGCAGGGCTGGCCGAGAGCTGGTTGATGCTGTTGAAGAAGTTCGTGATCTCGGTGCCAATATCGCTGGTGCTGGTGGTGAAGTTGACTTGAGTCTGCTGCAGGGCGGAAACCTGCGCATTCAACTGGCCTTGAGTCTGGGTCTCCTGCTGAATGGTGGATTCGAGGATGGGATCGCGGATGCTGTCAATGCTCTGGAGGGTGACTCCGGTGCCGAGCGTCAGCGGATCGACCACGATGGGATCGCTCGAAACCAGGTTCGGCACCTGCCGGGAATAGCCGGGTGTGTTGACGTTGGCGACGTTGTTGGTCGTGGCCTCCAGCGCGCCCTGTTCGGCGGTGAGCCCGCTCAGCGCGATCGCCAGGCTGGCATTCAGACTCGACATGGATCTGCCTCTTCCTCGTCACTATTCTTTTTTCTCACTTGGGGCGGTTGCGCCCGATTCCCCTCATCGTTGCCCGGACGCTTACTGGCACCGCGGGCTGGCATCGACCCCGGCCAGAGCTTCGCCCGGTTCGACGCCGATGCGGGCGCGGCGTGACCCGGTCCAGCGTGATTAGGTCCAGCGTGATTAAGTCCAGCGTGATTAAGTCCATCGTGATTAAGTCCATCGTGACTAAGTCCAGCGTAATTAGGTTCCGCGTAACTAGGTGCAGCGTAATTGGCCCCGGGTCCAGCTAGCAGGTTCGACAGCATACGCAACGACCGCTGGGCCCGCGTGAGCAACGCCGCCTGCACTCGCCCCAGATACAGCACTCGCCACTGGGCCGCGCGCAACCCGGCGGCCAGCGCGGGATCAAGTGGCGTCGCATCGGTTCCCGGCGCCCCATTCTGCGACCGCAGTGCTTGGAGCGACCGCTGCAAACCAATCTGCTCCGAGGTCGCCCGCTCCAGCCCTACCAGGTCATGGGAGAGCAAGGCCCGCTGGCTGGCCTCAAGGCTGCCTTGCAGTTCAGCCAGCAGCGCGCCTGCCGACCGTGCCATGGCCGCGAGGTGGCGCGGCGTCGCTTCCGAGGATCGAAATCCAGAGCGATGTCCAGCGTCAGTGAAGAGTTGCTGTGTCATAAATGCTGGCCAAATCTGGTCTCAGGTCAAATCTTTTCAGGCCAAATCATCGAGCCGGTGTTCCGGCTGGTCTCCGCTTTCAGTCTCCTCGTCAGGATCCTCTTCTTCCTTCTGACGGGCGCGGCGGCGGGGGGCGCCGGAAGCATCCTGATTGGCCGCATGGCTCTCTACGGGGCGAACCGCCGAGGCGGGTGTGAGATCGCCGGGAACCAGACCACCGGGAACCAAGTTACCGGCGCCTAAGCCGGTTGACCAATCGCCGCCGCTCATAATTAGTAACCCCTAATAAGTAGCCCCTTATCAGTAAGCCCCGATCAGTCCCGAATCAGTAACGCCCGGATCGGTAACTTCAGCATAGCGACTCCCAGCTCAGATGTCCCCCGCCAAAGGCACGCCTACGCCGCCGTCCCAGACATCATATGCGCGACCAGGGCGTCGGCCACCGCTTCCGGGCTGGTCGCATAGCCCCCGCGTTCGACCGCTTGCCGCAGGGCTTGGACGCGTTCCTCGCGGACCTCCGGCAACTGGGAGGCCTCCGCCACCAGCGCCTGCACCTGGGCATGCGCTCCGGAAAGATCAGCCTGGTCTTCTCCGCCGAGCACCCGGCTGGCGGATGCGCTGGCCGCCGCCGCAGCGCTCGCACTCTGAGCGCTGGCGCGGCTGGTTTCGGGTAATGCTTGCGGTTCGTGATTGAGATCGATTCGCATGACTTGGTTCCCTCGCCTTGAATTTCGCTTGCAATTCAAGTATCGACGGCACGTTAAAAGACTTTAATTCTGGCTCGCAAGGGGATGCCGAAAAGAATGCTTCGGCAGCCTTCATCCTGTTCTATCGGCAGGGGTTGCCAAAACTTTAGCCCTTGCCGCCAGGGTCTTTCGTCCCGCCGCTACCCCCCTACCCCTTACCCTCGTGCTGGGGCAGGTGGCGGGAAATCATGGCGGCGATGCCGAAGCCTCCCCGGTCAGCCAGGCCCTGAGCCAGGGCCTGGGTTCCCATGTAGTTGTAGTCGTCGGTCCCGGGCAGGGTGCTTTCCCCGGGGAGGTTGGCAAAAGTCTTTTCCATCGACTCCAGCAGGGAGCCGATCAGGTTGGCTTCAAAGTCGCGGGCAGCCTTTGCTCCTCGCCCCAGCTGCGGAGTGGCCGTGGCCAGCAGGGGAGAAAGTGTGGCCGCAGAGGTGGGCGGAATGGAACTCATCAGATTACCTCCAGCTCGGCTTCAAGCGCCCCGGCCGACTTGATGGCCTGCAGAATGGAAATCACATCGCGGGCGGTGGCGCCGATAGCCTGCAGACGCGTGACCAGTTGCTCGACGCTGGCGCCCTCGCTGAGTTCGACGTTGCGGGCCGGAGCCTCGCTGGCCTTCAGGTTAATTTCCGGCACGACTTCGGTTTGGCCCGCGGCCAGCGGGTTCGGTTGCGAAACCGCGTAGGCGGTCGTGACTTCAATGGAGAAATTGCCGTGCAGAATCGAAACCGCTCCCAGGCGCACGTCCTGGCCCAGCACGACCGTGCCGGTGCGCTCGTTGACCACCACCTTGGCGCGGCGGCGCACCTCGACCGCAAGATTCTCAATGCGGGCCAGCAGCGCGGGAACCGGCGTCGCCGTCCCGGTTGGCCCCGGCGCCGGAACCTGGATGTCCACCCGGCGGCTGTCGACCACCGTAGCTATCGGCACGGACGCCGTCCATTCCTGGTTGATGACCGCGGCCACGGCCTCGGCTGTGGAAAAGCTGGCATCGTTCAGCAGCAGCGACAAGTGCTCGAGCCGGGCCAGATCGAGCGCGCTCGCGCGTTCGACCAGCGCTCCACCGGGGATGCGGCCCACGGTAGGATGGTTCAACACCTTGGAATTCGTAGCCGATCCGGCCGTGTACCCGCCCAGCACCAGCGGTCCCTGGGCCGAAGCGTAGACTTGCCCATCGGCCGCGTACATCGGAGTCAGCAGCAACAGTCCGCCTTCGAGCGAGCGCGCGTCGCCGGCGGAAGACACGATCACATCGACGGGCAGGCCGGGCCGCGAGAAGGGCGGCAGGCTGGCGGTGACGAACACGGCAGCCACGTTCTTGACCTGCACCGTGGTCTGAATCACCGACTGGGGAATCTCGACCCCCATGCGCTGCAGGATGCTGGCCAGGGTCTGAATGGTGAAGTAAGTCTGCTGCTTGTCGCCGGTGCCTTTCAGCCCGACCACCAGCCCGTAGCCGATCAGCGAGTTGTTGCGGATGCCTTCCACGCTGGCCACGTCGCGGATGAGAACCTTGTGGGCTTCGCCGTCGGCGGCCGTCGCGAACCCGGCCAGAACCACGACGACGGCCAGCCATTTCGTTGCCCTCCACAATTGCGCCATATGCTCTCCCTCGAAAGGTCTTCGCTACAAACGTCTTGCCTTCGTGCCTGAGAATCCTGCCGGCTAAAAACCGACGATGCGCAGAATCCACTTGACCACCGGATTGGGCGGCCGTGTGCCTTCGCTGACTATGCCTTTGCCTTTCACTTCGACCTCGAGATTGCCCACATTGTTGGAAGCCACGGTGTTGGCCGCATCCAGATCGCCGGGCCGCACCAGGCCGCGTAAGATGACGGTTTCGTGCTGGTTGTTCATGTCGATCTGGCGCTCGGCCTCAACCACGAGAGTTCCCGTCGGCAGCACCGCCGCGACGCGTCCAGTCAACGTGGTGATTAACGAAGTCGTTGAGCTCGCCTGGCCCTTGCCCGCCAGCGCCTGGGTTGAACTCGGCGAAAACAAACTGGCCACGCCGCTGGTCTTCAGCTGTCCCGGCAGAGCGGTGATCCCGGAGCTGGCCGAGAACGTGCGATTGGTCGCCACCGCGCCGGTCGTCGAGGCCGACAGGTTCTGCGACACGCTGATCGTCACCAGGTCGCCGACGCGCGAAGCCTTGTAATCGGCGACCAGGTTGGCCAGCCGTCCACTATCGAGCCAGAGGCTTCCTGGAGTCGAGAGCGCCGGCTCGGGAGTCTTGGCAGAAACTCGCTGCAGGTAGTCCGCCAGCCCATCGCGCCGCGCGGCGTGGTTCTTGCTTTTCACCTGCGCTCCGGCCGGGGAGACGGCGAGTGCAGCCACGATGAACCCAGCCACGACGAACGCAGCCACGACCTGTACCACCCAGGTCTGCGGAACCCAGGTCGGCGGAACCCAGGTCGGCGGAACCCAGGTCGGCGGAACCCAGGTCGGCGGAACCCAGGTCTGCGGAACCCAGGTCGGCGGAACCCAGGTCTGCCGAACCAAGGTCTGCCGAACCACGATGGGCATGGCGACGACGGGTTTTCGAAACCTCAACAGCGACATTCGCGGCACCTTTCCCATATTGGACCTCAAGTTGTAGACCTCCAGTGGACGTCAGGAAACCGCGCGCACCATTCCCGCGCTCACCACGACGGCGCGCACCAGCCGGCCTCCGCGCACAATGCGGGCCCGCACCGGCTCGCCCGGCGCACCGGGATCGAGCGCGACGGCCGGAATCACCAGGCGAATTCCGTCCTGATCCCAGAGCAGAGTGACGGTCTGACCAGTGTGCACCAGCGCCAGCGCGCGGGCCGGGCCGGGCGCGTCCAGGCGGGGGAACGCGGACGACGCGGCGGCCAGCCGGGCCATCGTGCTGGGGGCAGATTTACTTCGAACCAGCGGGTCTAGCGCCTCGCCGGCCGCAGTCCGCTTGCCGTCGGGGACATTCTCCTCAGCCTCGTGGCCCCGCAGGCGCACCAGAAAGGGCACGCAGTCCGCGGGATGAACGCAGCGGGCGTACAGTTGCCAACTGCGCAGCGCGGGATCCCAGGCAGGCGGGCTGAATTCGAGAGCTGCGTCGTGCGGGATCCGATCGGCGGCGCCGCAATCCGCCGGGCCCGCCGAAGTTACTGAAATGCTGCGGGCGATGTCGGCGCAGGAGGCGCGCGCCCCGGCGCGGCGCACCGTGATGCGCTCGGGCACGAGGACAGTTACAAGTTCGCCGCTATCCTGCCCCAGGTGCGCAGCTAATTTCTGGAGAACCGAGCGCACCTCATTGCCGGCAAGCACGCGCACGCTCCCGGTCATTGGAGCGCCGCCCAGCAGGACCCGCGCCGCGGCGCGCCGCATCTGGAGACAACTGCCGCTGCCGAGAAGATCTGCCAGCGAAAACTCCGCTGAAACTTCCACCGTCGCCCGCACCGTGACCCGACAACTCGCGCCCCCCGGCGAAACCCCGGCCCCGAGCCAGAAACTGGCGATACAGGCGGCGATCAGAAACGATTTCATGAAAGGCAACCGGTTCCCTGTTCGGGCTGAACATCCTGGTTCAATCGCAAGTTCAATCGCGAGTTAAACCATGATTAAATCGTTACTATTAACTATAGTTAACGTCCAAGCTGGTTGATGTCCTGCAGCATCTGGTCGGCGGCGTTGACCACGCGCGAACTGGCTTCGTAGGAGCGTTGCGCCACGATCATGTTCACGAACTCATCGACCACGCTGACGTTGGACTGTTCGAGCATGCCCTGGACGATCGGGCCCAGGCCTTCGCTGCCGCCGGGGGTCCCGACGATGGGATCGCCGGAGGCGGTGGTGGCGAGAAACAGATTGCTGCCCGTACTGTTGAGGCCGCCGGGATTGTTGAACAGCGCCAGCTGCAGTGAACCCACCTGCTGCGCCGCCGTTTGTCCCGCCAGGGTTACGCTGACCGTGCCATCCTGGGCCACGGTGACCGAGAGCGCACCCTGAGGAATGGTGATGTTGGGCTGCACCGGATCGCCGTCCTGGGTGACGAGATTGCCGGAGGCGTCGAGATGGAAACTGCCCGACCGGGTGTAGGCCGTCTGGCCGTCGGGCAACAACACCTGAAAAAAGCCCTGGCCCTGGATCGTCAGGTCGAGAGGGCTTCCGGTCTGGGTAAAGTCTCCCTGGGTCTGAATCACTTCCGAGGCCGCCGAGCGCGTGCCCAGACCCACCTGCAAGCCTGCCACTACGGTGGTCTGCTGCGAGGCCGCGGCCCCGGGCATGATCAGGTTCTGATAAATAAGATCCTCAAACTGCAGCCGCCGGCTGCGAAAGCCGGACGTGCTCGAGTTGGCCAGATTGTTGGCAATGTTATCCAGGTTAAGCTCCTGTGCGACCATGCCGCTGGCGGCGGTGTAGAGTGCGCGAATCATGCTGGCCTCGTTTCTTGGCTTCTTGAATCTCTAATCTCTGCGTCTTCAGACCTTCGGCAAATCCTGGGCCGCGGTCTGATTGAACTGGGTGTCGAACAGGGTGAGCGCGCGCTGCATCATTTCGGCGTTGCGCTGGATCGAGATCAGCTCGACCACGCCTTGCATGGGGCTGACATTGGAATCTTCGATCATCCCCTGGCGAATCGACGACGAGCCGGCGGGCAGCGCCGAACCTTTGGGCGCGGCATACAGCGCGTTTCCCAGGGCGCTCAGGCTGGTGTCGGGAGAAAACTCCGCGATACGAAGTTGCTCGACCACCGCGCCGTCGACCGACACGGTTCCATCGGCGCTGATGGCAACCGCCCCGCTGGGCAGCGTGATGGGACCTTGCTGGCCCAGCACGGCGTCGCCCTGAGCTGTGACCAGTTGTCCGGCGGGAGTCTCATGAAAGCCGCCATTGCGCGTGTAGACGACGCCTTCCGCCGACTGGACGGTAAAGAAGCCGGTACCGGCGACGGCCACATCCAGAGGATTGCCGGTCGCCACCAGACTGCCCGAAGCCATATCGACGCGGCTGCCGCCGAGCACGCCGAAGTCGTTGATCGCGGCATTCAACGGATTCCACGCCACCGTGCTGCCGCCCGCCACCAGCGATCGGAACGTCGCCTGCTGTCCGCGATATCCCGCCGTGCCCAGATTCGCCAGATTGTTCGCGACCAGTTCGAGAGCCTGGGTTTGCGCGGCCAGCCCGGCACATGCTGCGTAGTAGCCACTGTCCATAAGAAGCACCCGCTGGAGACAGAAGCACTCCGCATTCCATTGCAGATGAGAGTTCGGAAATCCTAATCGGGGAAGGCAAAGGACTGAAGAACCAACGAAGAATCCGACGCCGCGGTCTCTCAGAGAAACTGAAGATGCAACCTGGGGGGGGGAAGATCTTGCCGGGCAACGCGCCGAGTCCCGGCAAAATCTGCCGGAGGGTGCGGGAGAGCGGGGATAAAACAACGTCTAGCGGTGGACTTCGAGGGAAAGCACGACTGGCTCTCCTTCAAACAGCAGGACGGTATGCACCTCCTCGTCGATCATGGCGTGGATACTGTACTCGGCCCCGGTGATGACCGTGGGCGCGGAAAGCATGCAACCGTCTCCGAGGCCGGCAATCTTGTTCTTGAAGTTTCCCGCCACCATGTTGCAGATCTCACCGACAGCATCCCATCGTTCCGGGCCAGATCTTTCCAGGTCCGTGCCCAGCATGCGCGCAGCCATGCGCGCCGCGCTTCGGGCGCTGCAGCGGATGGTCAGGATTCCGCACAGCTCGCCGGCCAACCCCACTATGGATGTAGTGTCGAGCGCCTGCTCGGGAGGCAGTTCGGTGGGAACTTCCAGCGAACAGGCCAGCATCAGTTCGAAGACTTCCTGGATCGCCTGCTGCAAGATGGGCAGCCAGTGCTCGCGTCCCCGGGCGGAGTGCAGCGCGAGATGGGAGGGTTTCACAGCTTCTCCGGCAGCTTCGGCTCGAGCATAGGGAGCACATGCTCTTTGACCTGGTCCGGAGTAAAGGGCTTGCGAATATAACCGCGCGCTCCCGCCGAAAGCGCTTTTACCACGTGGCCTTCACTGCCTTCCGTGGTAATCATCACCACCGGCACTCCCTTGGCATTCTCCACGCCCGCCAACTGCCGGACGAATTCCAGTCCGTCCATGACCGGCATGTTGATATCGCAGAGAATGAGGTCCACTTTATTTTTCTGCACGACTGCGAGGGCTTCAGCCCCGTTGCCCGCCTCGAGCACCTGGGCAATGCCGAGACCGGCCTGGCGCAGCGACCGTTCCACGATTTTTCGCATCACCGAGGAATCGTCCACGATAAGAGCGCGTAGCTTGTCCATGTCTACGATCCTCGTTCCATCGGATCCTTGTATCGCAGATTCGTCTTGCAGGCGATGCGGTCCCGGGCTGCGAGCGCTGCGCCTCCACCGTAGCTGATATCGGCAGTGGGAGCCGGGACTTTAGAGGGACGCGGTTGAGAGGGAGAACAGCGCGGCGGAACGGGGAGGGAGAGATTTCTGGCTGGAGGCGTCCCGGAGAGAACGCAGCAGCAGATCGAGCGGCGGATGGGATGGGCGGAGCAGCCGCACCCACAGGTGCGGGCCGCAGGCGGCCAGGCGAATTTCCGAGGCGCTTAAGCGGATCGCGTAGCTGCAGATGATGCGGGAAGACTCGGCCTCATCGGCGACCCGGTCAAACACCACTTCACTCTCCGCGCGCGGCCCGGCGAGGGCCTCGAGGCGCTGGCGCACCAGGCTGGGAACGGCCAGGCAGAACTCGGTGTGGCATCCCAGCATCTGCTCCACGGCGTACAGGACGCTGTAATCGATGCCCTCGCCGAACGCCAGGTGCAGCGTCGCCGTGGCCGCCACGTAGTCCAACGGAATCATGACGAAGGACTCGAGCAGGGTGAGAGGAATCTGCGGAGCGCGGCGGGCACCGGTTTTTGAAGACCCGGATTTTGAAAACTCAGATTTTGAAGACCCAGATTGCGCCGATCCAAATTGCGAAGATCCTGAGGGCAAGGAAATTCCCTCGGGCCCGGAGTGCGCGCGCAGCACCGGGCAGGACCACTGCCGGGCCAGCGCCGCCGTGACCTGTTGCTCGCTGGCGAATCCGAGCGCCTGCAGCCACTCCCCGATGCGGCCGCGGCCGGCGGCGCGTTGCGCGGCCAGCGCCGCCCGCAGCCGTTCGGCCGTGAGTTGCTGGCGCGAAAGCAGCACCAGTCCGAGGGGAACGCGATGCCGAGCCAGCGTCCGCTTCGAGACCGGGCGCATGCCCTCGACGGCGTCCTTAAGAACGCGCTCCATGCAGTCGTTCACGCAGTAGCGCAAACCCTGAATCACGATTCCGCGTGACTTCCAGCGGTAGCGCTGCCACACGCGTTGGGTGTGCCGGCAATCGAGGCGGCCGCAGGGAGGCGCGATCTTGTTCAAGAAATCGTGCCAGGCCAGGCCCCAGGCATCAAAAGATAGGCTTGCAGTTCCCATGAGATTTTCCTAAGGGCTGGCGGGCGCCACTTCGGTCACCCGCACGCCATAATTTCCGTTCAGAACCACAACTTCTCCCCGCGCCACCAGGCGTCCGTCGAGCAGCAGGTCGACCGGATCTTCGACTTTGCGATCCAGTTCGACGACCGCGCCCGGGCTGAGGTCGAGCACCTCGCGCAGCAGCAGACGGCGGCTGCCAAAGCGCAGGGTCAGAGCCAGTTCGACGTCCATAAGCAAGCCCAAGCCCAAGCCCAGCTGGGCGCGGCTTTCGTCGGGGTGGGGGGGGACGGGAGCGGCCAGCCCGGACGCCGCGGCTTCTGCCTTCTCCGTGCGCAGCCCGGCCACCAGCGCCGCGCTGAGATGCATTTCCACCAGCATCACCGGCGGGGAGTCGGTGCCGGAGCGCAGCCAGAACACCGCCGAAGCTGGCCAGGACGGGGCGCCCGGCGCAGGGTCGAGCCGCAGCTGTACTTCGCCCCAGTCGGCTTTGACGGCGCTGGCCACCAGACCCGCGACCTGGCGCAAGAGTTCAGCCACCGCTTCCCGATTTTCAGCGGTAAGCGCGGAGGGGGCCTCGACTGAGGGAGCCGGGTTCTCGGAAGCAGCCGGCTCGCTCATGAAAATCTGCGCCAGACGCAGGGCGGAAGCGGCAGGGATGCGCAGGCTCATCTCGCCGCGCAAGCCCCCGGAGCTGGCGCACAGGATCCAAGAATCGTCCTTACGAAGATCGTCGCCGGCAGCCGACGTCAGTTCCGGCTGAGATTCCGCCAGCGCCGTCCAGGTGAGCGGCGATCCGCTGATTTGTGTGAGCACCTGCGCTAGGCCGTCGACCCAGGCCTGCACGTACGCGGTGGGATCGGAACGACGATCGGGAGGAGGGGCAGAGGCGGTGGTTTCGGTCATGGGGTGTTCTCCTTGGCGTCGGCTGGGGATCTGGAGGCGGCCACGGGCGCGAGCACGCGCGCCGCGCGCGTATCGCCGCAGCGGGCCGGGAAGGCGCGAAACATCTCCTGGCCGGCGATCAGCAGCGACGCGGGTTCCGCCGGGCTGCGGGCAAAGGAGAGGAGATCTCCGGGAGCCAGTCCGGCCAGCTCGCTCACCGCCACTCGCACCCCGGTTGCGCCCAGCTCCGCCTGCAACGGACACTCCAGCAGAAGGTGCATCAGCCGCGGGCGGGAATCGGTCGCGCCGCGGGGCCGGCGGCGGTTCCAGTCGGCGGAGATCTGGTGCAGCAGGGCATTCGACACCACGGCGGGCACCGCCATATTCAACCCGCCGCGAACTTCCGGCATCGTGACTTCAAAACTTAGCGACAGGGTTTTTTCCTGGGGAGCCATGAGCCTTTGCGCCGGGCCTGCCTCCAGCCGCTCCTCGAAGACGACTTCGAGAGCCAGCGCCTGCCAGACCGCGCCTAGTTCCCGGCACACGATGCGAGCCACGCTCTCCAGAATCTGCTCTTCGATGTTGGTAATCTCCCGGGTCGCCGCCAGGCCTTTGCCTTCGCCCCCCAGCAGCAAATCGATGATGGGGAACGCGACCTTCAGGTCCAGTTGCAGGGCCGCGTTCACGCCTATGGGATCGAGACGGCAGGAGGCCAGGTAGGTGGTCTCGGGAATGCGCTGCAGGAATTCGCGGTAGCTCAAGTGTTCGGCGGAAACCAGGGTGGCCGAGAAGACCACCCGCAGATAAGCTCCAAGGGCGTGAGTGAGATTGCGGGCGAATCCCTCGTGCAGCGAAGTGATGGCCTGCAATTGCTCGCGCCCGATCTGCCCCGCCAGACGCACGTCCCAAGGCTCGACCTGCGGCGGGGACGGCGGCTCGGCGCCGGACTGGCCGCCGGAGCGCGCCAGCCGCACCATGGCATCGATTTCTTCCTGGTTCAGAACTTTTTCCATGATTTCCGATTCCTCGATTTCGCGATCCGTCGCTCTCGTTCTCTCTGGATTCTTGCTTTCTAGATCTCGGTCCGGCAGTTTCCAGCTCCCGACCGTCCGGCCCTCAGGCGCCCGCGCCGCTGGCAGCGGCGCGCACGCGCCCACCCCCGGCGCTCATCATTTCGGCCAGGCGCGAGCGCAGCCGCACCACCGCGAGCGAGTGAATCTGCGACACCCGCGACTCTCCGATGCCGAGCACCGCTCCCACTTCTTTCATGGTCAGTTCCTCGAAGTAATAGAGCGAAAGCACCTGTTGTTCCTTCTCCGGCAGCTCGCCAATGACACGGGCCAGAAGATCTTTCATCTCCGAGCGCAGGCAGCGGAAAAAGGGCGTGTCCTCGGGCGCGTTGGGAAGGTAATCGCACAGGTCTTCCTCTTTACCATCCCAGGGCGACTCGATGCGCAGGCTGCCAACTTCCAGGCTGTCGAGCTCGCCCAGCAGGTGCTGCAGTTCCTGCAGGGTCATGCCCAGTTCCGCCGCCACTTCGTTCTCGGTGGGGGCGCGGCTCAACTCCAGGCTGAGCTTGCGGTGAGCCTCTTCGACCTTGCGCGCCTTGCGCCGCAACTCGCGCGGACCCCAGTCCATTTCGCGCAGGCTGTCGAGGATGGCGCCGCGAATGCGGAACTTGGCGTAGGAGCCGAATTGCACCTGCTTGGAACTGTCAAACTTGTTGAGCGCGTCGATCAATCCAATCACTCCGGCGTGGACCAGATCTTCGAGCGGGACATGACGCGGCAGACGTTCGTGGATGCGGCGCGCCAGGTAGCGGACTTGGGGCAGCTGTTCGAGCAGGACGCGGTCGCGCTCTTCTTTTTTACTCTTATCCTGATCCTGCCAGGCGGTGTAGGCCTTCGCGGTGGTCTTGCTCATGGCATTCTCACTTCCGGTCGAAATTCAAAACCTGTCTTCCTCGCAACTGTTTTCATGAAAAACTCAGCGCAACACGCCCACCGACTGCACCTCGACCACGGGCGGCACCTCCAGCGGCGAGAGCACGACCAGCTTGGGCAAAAACGGTTCGAGCAGCCGCTTCAGGTGATAGCGGGCCGGGGTCGCACACAGCAGCACCGGACTGGCCACCGCGACTTGCTCTCCCGCGAGCCGCCGCAGGCCGTCCAGAATGCGGCGCGCGAAGGGCGGCTGCAGTCCGGCCGTTCCCGCCGCGGGCGCCGCCGCGCCGAAGGCCCGGCCCAGTTCTTCTTCAAGCGCGTGATCGAGCGTAACCACGCGCAGTCCTCCGGTGTCGGACAGCAGCGGCCGCACCAGGGCCCGTCCCAGCGACTGCCGCACGGCTTCGACCAGCGCCACCGGATTCTTCGTAGCCACTGCGGTGTCGAGCAGGGTTTCGAGGATCGCGGGCAGGTCGCGGATCGAGACCTGCTCGCGCAAAAGTTGCTGCAGGACTTTCTGCACTTCCCCCAGGCTCAGGATTTTGGGCACCAGTTCCTCGACCAGCTTGGGATGGCTTTCCGCCATCCGGTCGAGCAGGCGTTTGACTTCCTGCCGGCTGAGCAGCTCGTGGGCATGCTGTTTGACCACTTCGGCCAGATGCGTGGCCAGCACCGAGGTCTGATCGACAACGGCGTATCCGGAAGCCAGCGCCTGATTCTGCAGCGCGGCGGGAATCCAGACGGCCGCCACACCAAAGGCGGGCTCTTTGGTGGGAGTTCCGGGCAGCGGCCGGGGAGAGCCCTCGGAGCTGATGGCCATCATGTGGTCCTGAAACATTTCCCAGCGCGCCACTTCCACGCCGCGCAGGGCCACAACGTACTCGCGGGGCTTGAGGCGCACGTTGTCGGTGATGTGCACCGGCGGGACGATGAATCCCAACTGCTGCGCGAGATTTTGGCGCAGAGCTTTCACCCGGGCCAGGAGCTGGCCGCCCTGATTCACATCGACCAGGGGAACCAGGCTGTAGCCGACTTCGAGCGAGAGCTCGTCAAGTTTGAGCAGATCCTCGACCGACTCTTTATCTTTGTCTTTGGCCGCCTTCTTCTCGCCCGCCGGGGTGGCCGCTGACTCGGCGCCGAGCTTGGGGGCGCGCCAGGCCAGAAACGCGGTGCCGGCCGCGAGCAGAAAGAACGAGAATTTCGGCAGGCCGGGAATCGCCGCCAGGGTAAGCATCACGCCGGAGGCAATCAGCAGCGGGCGGCGGGTGAGCAGCTGCCGTCCCACGTCGACCGAGAGGGTGGAGTCGGAGGTGGCGCGGGTGACCACCATGCCGCCGGCCATCGAGACCAGCAGCGACGGGATCATGGTGACCAGGCCGTCGCCGACGGTGAGCACAGTGTAGGTTTTCAGGGCTTCGCGGAAGGGTATGTCGAGCTGGAAGACGCCAATCAGAAATCCGGCGATGATGTTGATGGCGGTAATCAGGATGGTGGCAATGGCGTCGCGCTGGTTGAAGCGGGCGGCGCCGTCCATGGCGCCGTAGAATTCGGCGTCGTGAGCAATCTGCTCGCGGCGGGCGCGGGCCTGCACCTCATTGATCAGGCCGGCGTTCAGGTCGGCGTCGATCGCCATCTGCTTGCCCGGCATGGCGTCGAGGGTGAAGCGCGCGGTGACCTCGGCGGTGCGCACCGCGCCGTGCGCCACCACGATGTACTGGATGGCAATCAGGGCGATGAAAATGACGAAGCCCACCACATAGTTGCCGCCGACTACGAACGAGCCAAAGGCCTCGATCACTTTGCCCGCGGCCCCGGCGCCTTCGTTGCCGTGCAGCAGAATGCGCCGGCTGGAGGCCAGATTCAGCGAGAGCCGGAACAGGGTAAGCAAAAGCAGCAGGCTGGGAAAAACCGAGAACTGCGACGGGCGCAGAATCTGGATGGCGGAGAGCAGCACCAGCACGGCTGCGGTGATGCTTAGAGCTAAAAGTATGTCGAGCAGAAAGCTGGGTAGAGGCACCAGCATGACGAAGATCAGGCCGACGGCGGCGATGGGCATGATCCATTCCGAAGCCAGGTTAGGCTTGGGCTTCGATCCGGATGAGGACGCGGCAGCGGCGCTGATCGGGGCAGGAGCGTGGGCTGGCATGGATCAGGCCCTCCCCGCAGCGCCGGATTTCGCGGCCGGCGCCGATTGCGCGGCGGACCGCGCCTGGGCCCGCCAAATGGCGGCCAGAATCTCGGCGACCACGGCATAGAGTTTGGGGGGAATGGCCTGTCCGATCTCAACCGCGCGGTAAAGCGCGTGCGCCAGCGGCGGATTCTCCACCAAGGGAATGCCGTGCCAGAGCGCGATCTCGCGAATCTGAGCGGCCAACAGATTGCGCCCCTTGGCCACCACGACGGGCGCGTCCATCTCCATGCGGAACTCGAGCGCGATGGCGAACTCGGTGGGATTGGTGATCACGACCGCGGCGCGTTCGACGTCTTTGAGCATGCGGCGGCGGCGGGCCTGGCGCTGCAGCCGCCGGATGCGCATCTTGACCGCGGGATTGCCTTCCGTCTCCTTAAACTCGTCGCGCAGTTCCTGGCGGCTCATTTTGAGGTCGTTCTCGTGGCGCTGGCGTTCGAGAAAGTAGTCGGCGGCCGACCATGCCAGAAGAACCAGCGAACCCTTCCAGGCCAGCTCGAACATGTGGCTGGTGGAGAAGCCGACGATCGCTCGGGGACTGGCGTGCAGCAGCGCGGGAAGGATGGTCCAGTCGCGCGCCAGCTGGCTGATGGCGAGATAGACAATGACCGCGGTGGGCAGCAGGGCTTTCAGCAGGTGGCTGACGGCGCTCAGCGAAAACAGCTGCCCCATGCGCGAGGCGGGACTGAGCCGGCTCAGGTTCGGGGTGAGCGCAGCGGGCGCGAACACCAGGCCGCCCTGCGCGACGCCGCCCGCGGTGGCGACCAGCCAGCTCAAACTGGCGGCCAGGGCGACGCTGCGAAAAATGAAGAGATCGTTGCGCCAGACCGGCAGCAGTTGATTGCGATGGGTGACGGCGGAATCCAGCTCGTGGCGCAGCATGCCGCGCCAGTCCGCGGCGAAGCCGGGTAACTGCCAGGCCAGCACCATCACCGCCGTCATGGTTCCAAGGCCAGCAACCAGATCGCGGCTGCGCGCGATTTGTCCCTGCTCGCGCGCCTTGAGCCGCCGCCGCGGGGTGGCTTTCTCGGTCTTGTTCTGGTCGGCCATGAATTCGGTTTCAGCGCGTCCGGCTCAGCGCGTCCGGTTCTGTCGAGTCTTCTTTCATCAGGTTCGGTTCATCGAGTCAGGTGCAGCAGCCGTTCTCCGACGGCGATCGACTCGGCAAAGCGAGTAGAGAAACTGTGTGGCCAATAGGCGATGACCGCGATCAGCACGGCCAGCCCCAACAGGTTCTTGACCGCGAGTCCGATGAACAGGACCGGAAGCTGCGGCGAAGCTTTTCCGAGAAAGCCCAAAGCCACATCCGCGACCAGCGTGGCGGCCAGGCCGGGCGCGGCAATCTGCACTCCGGCCAGAAAAATTCCTCCCGCGGCGTGCAGCAGGCCGCTGGTGGCGGCAAAGTTCGCGGACGCCGCTCCTGCGGGCAGATAGGCGAAGCTTTTCACCACGGCGCGCAGCAGCCAGTGGTGCACGTCGAGCTGGAGAAAAATCAGAACCGCGGCCAGGCGGTGGAACTCGGCCAGCACCGGGGTGTCGGCGTTGGTCTGAGGATCGAACAGCGTTGCCAGGGAGTAGCCCATCTGCACGCCTAGAATCTGGCCCGCCATCATGGGCGCTTCCATCATGAAGTTGGCCGCGAGACCCAGCACGAGGCCGATCACCACTTCGCTCAAGGCCACGCCCACCCACTGCCAGGAACTGAGATCGAGCTGCATCGGGCCGCGCAGCGGGTGGACCAGAGCGGTCACGAGCAGAGTCAGGGCGGCCTTGAGGGGCGCGGGAAGGGCGTCGCTCGAGAGAAACGGGCAGAACACCATCAGCCCGGATACGCGCGCCCCGGTGAACACGGCGGCCGCCAGCAACTGGTCCAGATGCAAGACTTCCATAAAACTTCCCAATCCCTGGGTTCGTCAATCCTGGGTTCGTCAATCCTGGGTTCGTCAATCCTGGTTTCGTCATTCCCTTCCTGGTTTCAAGCCCAATTCACTTCCCGGCGAATGGGTGTAGCGCTTAAATCGCCGCACAAAATCAGCGCGCAAACGGCTGGAAATTGGAAAATATCTGCAACGTAAAGGCGGTGAGGCGGTGCGCCATCCAGGGCAGCAGCAGGAAGATGGCGGCGGCCACGGCGAACAGGCGCGGCACCGTCGACAGCGTGGTTTCCTGCAGCGAAGTCAGCACCTGCACCACGTTGATCAGCAACCCGACCAGGGTGGCCACGATCAGCAGAGGCGCCCCCATCCAGAGCGCGGTCTCAATGGTGTGGCGCAGAATGGCAACCATGTCGTCCGATCCCATCGCAATCCTCATTTCTCCGGAAATCGTTTTTCGTTCCGGCTTCGAGTTCCGAACTTCTTTCCAAAACTTCTTCCAACTTCTTCCGAACTTCTGCCCGACTTCAGGCAAAACTCTTCATCAGCGAACCGATGACCAGGTTCCAGCCGTCAACCATGACGAACAGCATGATCTTCAGCGGAGTTGAAATCACCACCGGCGGCAGCTGCATCATGCCAATCGACGTCGTCACCGCCGCCACCACCATGTCAATCACCAGAAAGGGCAGAAACAGCGCCGCCCCGATCTGAAAGCCGGTCTTCAATTCCGAGAGGATGTAGGCCGGCGCCAGCACCCGCATGGGCACATCCTCGGGGCGCGCCGGGCGCGGCGCCTGCGCCAGTTCGAGAAACAGGGCAAGATCTTTTTCGCGTGCGAACTTGAGCATGAAGTGGCGCAGCGGCGGGGTGCCCTGTTCGAGGGCGGCCCAGGCATCGATCTGGCCGCTCTCGAACGGGACCACGGCCTGCTGGTAGATCGCCGCCCCGACCGGCTGCATCAGGAAATAGGTCAGCACCAGCGAGAGGCCGATCAGGGTCTGGTTGCTGGGGGCGGTCTGGGTGCCGAGCGCCTGTCGCAGGAAGTGAAAGACCACCAGCAGGCGGGCAAAGGGCGTCATGGCCACGACCAGCGCGGGCAGCAGGGTCAGCAGGGTCAGCAATACGACGATGTTCCAGGGCACCGAGCCTGCGGCTCCGGCCGGCCCGCTCCAGTTAAGCCCCGGCGCATGCCGGGGCCGGCTCTCGGCCCACGCCGTGGCGGCCGGCAAGAGGAGCAGTGTGATCGCGATGGACGACCGTCCGAGCCAGGTCACGGTTCGAACCTCGTGAAGATCCCGGTCGCGGGCAGGGTGGGAGGAGCGAGTTCGTGTTTATTTGTGGCGTGGTGTTTTTTGCCTTGATCTCGATCTTGATCTTGATCTTGATCTTGATCTCGATCTTGATCTCGATCTCGATCTCTATCTTTTTTTTCTTTTTCGTCTTCGCCGTCTTGCGCTCGGTCATTTCCCAGGCGCGCCAGCAGCACCAGGGAGGAAGAGGTTCCGCCCAGCAGGAAGCGCGCGCTCTCAAACTCGACCACAGCCACGAAACGGCGCTCGCCCAGCGGCAAGCTGTCGCACAGGCGCAGACGGCGGGGCGCGCGCTGGCTCCATCGCCGCAATCGCTTCCAGCACGCGCGCAGGCGCCGCCAAAGATCCAGCGGAATGGGGGCCGTGGGAGGCGACGGGTTCGCAACATCGCGGAACGCCACCTTGCGCAAGCCGACCCGGTTCAAGTTCTGGTTCAGCCAGTTCTGGTGCAGCAAGTTTTTTTTCAACATTTTTCGTTCAGCCTTTTTCGTTCAACCTTTTCGTTCAACCTGGATTCAGCCTTCATGCCAGCTCGGTCAGACGCACCGCCAGTCGGCTGCCGCCCCCTTCAAACTCGGCCCATGCGATCAGCGTTCCATTGATGCGCAGCGGCACGTCTCGGGCGAGGCGCCAGCTGGTGGCCACGATCGAGCCCGGCCGCAGGGCCAGAAAGTCCGCAACCTTAAAGTTCGGGAGAGGCAGCTCGACCGTAAGCTGGCAGGGCAAGCCCGCGACCGGCCGCCAGCGCGCTTCTTCGTTCTGGTTCTTGATCTCGTTCTGGTTTCTGCTTTCGTTTTCCTTCTCCCGTGCGGTCGTTGCCCCGGGCTTCTGCGCCTCGGCCGGGGTGATCGATGTTGCGATCGAGGGTGCGGTGGCTGACATCGGCTGTTTTCCTCAGTTCGTGGTTCCGTTCTGCGCTCAGTTCGGGGCTCAGCGCTGGATGAGGAACTCGGTGAAATAGACTTCCTCGACGCCCAGCTGGGGCACGCGCTCCTGCAGGGTATGCAGCAGGTTTTCCTTCAGCTTGGTCTTGCCGGCCGCGGTCATCAGGTCGTTGACCTTGGCCTCGGCCAGCACGCCCAGAATGGTGTCGCGCACCTCGGCCACCGGCGCCTCCTCCCCGTGCTTGGCTTCCCGGTTCAGCCCGAGATCGATGCCCACCCGCAAGTACGAGCGCTGGTCGGTGTCGGCCAGGTTCAGGACGAAGGTTTCCAGATGAAGGGTCGACCGGACCTTGGTGGTTGCCTCCGGCGCGGACTCGGCGCCCCGGATGGCCCCGAACCAGATGCCAACCCCGGCCAGGACCACCAGGAGAACCACCACGCCCCAGACTCGGCCCTTAGAGCTTTTTTTTCCGGCATCAGGGATTTTCTTGTCTTCGTCCGGCATGCAGTGGGGAAAAGCAATCCGGATTCCGCCGCTGCAAACGAAAGGGAGGGGGAGGGTCTTCGGCGCGATCCTGGGGTTCACGCTTTGGAATCAACACGGCGGGCGATCACGAATCGAACCCGCGGGGAAACGGAGTGCGCTGCAAGATGGCCGCTCCGGCTTCCATGGGACGGTCTTCATTAAGAACATGCAATGCAAGATGGCGGCTCCGGCGGAAGGACTGCCGCCGGAGCCGAGCTAAGGTTGTGTCGCGACTCTACTGTTTTAGCGCAATCGTGTCCTGCGTGATCTGATCGAAGGTGGTCACGGCTTTGGCGTCGGCTTCGAAACCGCGCTGGGCGACGATCAGGTTGGCGAACTCGGTGGCAATGTCCACGTTCGACAGTTCGAGCGAACCGCCCGAGAGCGTTCCCAGTCCGCCGGCACCCGGAATACCCACCACGGCGGGGCCGGAAGCCAGAGTCGGGGTGAAATCCGTATTGCCGTTGAGCTCGAGTCCGTTGTTGTTGGCGAAGCTGGCCAGAGCCACTTGTCCCAGAGCTTCGGTGGCGCCATTGGTGAATGACCCGGTAATGGTGCCGTCGGCGCCGATGGAGAAACTGCTGAGGGAACCGCTCTTGTTGCCGTCTTGATTGGCCGACGTGGTACTGTCGGGAGCGGCCACCTGGGTCAGCACCGGAGTCGTCCCGTTGAGCACATTCCAGTTGAAAGTCATGTTGGTGGCGCCATCGGCCAGCCCCGTGATGGGAATCCCGGTGACGTTGCCGAGCGGCGGGGCTACGGCTCCGCCGGTGGTGGCCGTATCCCCGATCAGCACGCCATCTCCGTTGAAGGTCAGAGTGCCGGTGGCCAGAACTCCGGTGGCGGGCGCGGTGAGATCAGTGGCGGGAATGCTCAGACTGTAAGTCCAGGCGTTCGGTCCAGTGTTGGTGAAGGTGGCGGTTAAGTCGTGAACCCCGCCCAGGGAGTCGTAGATCTGGATGGGCGTTGAATACGGCGTGCCGGTGACGCCGGTCGAGGAATTGAGGTTGACGGCGAGCTGCACGTTGGCGGTGGCGACGGGCGGACTGATGGTACCGGCGCCGAGCTGCAGCGGCCCAATCGCGACACCCGTGTTGACCACGCCATTGACCGCGGGATAGCCGAGCACCTGCTGTCCCTCCGAAGTGACCAGATAGTTGTTGTTGTCCAGCGTAAAATCACCCGCCCGGGTGTAATCGAGGGAGCCGTTCGCGTTTTGCACCGTAAAAAATCCGGAGCCCTGGATGGCCACGTCGGTGGGCACGCCGGTGGCGCTGACACTGCCCTGGGTAAACTGCGAAGGCATGGAACTGACTTCAGTGCCGGCGCCCTCCTGAATGGGATCGCCCGATCCGGTGGTTCCCAGATTCTGGTAGAACAAATCGCTGAACAACACTTCGGTATCTTTGTAGCCCGTGGTGTTCTGGTTGGAGAGGTTGTTGGCGATGGCCGACAGCGCAGTTGATTCCGCAGTCAGCCCGGATAGGGGAATAGAAAAATTTGGCATTTTAGAACACTCCTTGAATCTGGTGATTGAGGATGGATGCTGCTGGTGACGTGAAATTCGGAATTGCGGCCTGCGCTGCCGCTGCCGCCGCGGACATCATGGACGCCGGCGCGGCGGCGGCCACCGGGTTCGACGATGGGGCTGAACTCTGGGTCGAATTCGGTGTCGAACTCTGGGACGAAGTTCCTGCGCTGGTGTCCGTGCCTCCGGTCGAGCCCGAGGCCGCGCTGGCGAACTGCTGCAGGGTTTGATTGATCTGGGTAACTTCGCTGAGTTCGCTGAACTGGGCCAGCTGGCCCACGAACTGCGACGGATCGAGAGGATCGAGTGGGTCCTGATTTTGCAATTGCGCCACCAGCAGTTGCAGGAACATGTTGTTCAAGCTTTGCGAAGTGGGCAGCCCGCTGCTGGTGGTCGTGGGAGTGCCGCCGGTCGGTGGGGTTGGAACAATCGGTGTAGTACTCATGGCTAACTCCTCTTCAAGCGAAAAACTTCAAGCGAGAATGCTGAGCCCGGCGCCGTTCCCGGGGCTCGATGCTGGCGGTTCGTTGGCCTCGCCGCTGAATGCCTCGGCGGGCTGACTCCTAGCGGCCATCGGCCGGGAAGCGGACCCACGCGGCTGCGCGTCGCCTCCGGACGACATCGGGTTCGAGAACGCGAATCCCGTCTGATGAAAGTTCACCTGGTTCAGGCGCAGGTTCTGCTGTTGCAGCGTCGAGGCAATGCCGGGCAGTTCATTGGCGAGCAGCGAGCGCAGGTCGCCTTTTTCGCTGCCAATCAGGACGCCAACGTCGTTGGCGTGAACCATGGTGCGGACTTCCACGTTGCCGAAGGCCGCGGTGTTCATCCCAATGCGCATTTCCGACTGGGCCGCCTGGTTGACGATCTGCGCCATCTGTACCGGGCCCGTGCCGGGATGGACCAGAACCTCGGCGGACCCAGGCAGATTCGGCGGTGAGCCGGAGTCGGCGGAACTGCTGCTGTCCGATGGGCGGGCGGAGGCGGGAGTTGCCGGCGTCGTTCCCGCGGTGGCTGACTGCAGGGCGGACTGCATGGCCGGATCTGCTAAAGCACTTCCGGCGGTTGGCGGGGAAGTTGGAGGCGAGGCTGGTGCAGGAGCGACAGTTTGCGCTTGCGCTGCAGCGGTGGTTTTATGCGGCGCGGAGTCGGAAGCGCCGTCGTCGGCAGGGCCCGATTGCGAATTGTCTTCTGCTGTGCCGATTGCGGCGACAATCTGCGATGCCGGCGCGGATAGCGCCGGGCCTTGAGCCGCGGGCGGCGGGAAAGACTGGTTCCCGGGTTTTGAGGTCAGGTTCGAGCTCTTCTCCGTGGAGAAATCTCCGCTCAGCGAAGGAGATGGGGGAGGGATTACGGAGGAACTGGCGGAAGAATTCGCCGACTCGGTTGTAGTAGGCGGCGGAGTCGGGCGCAGTTCTGTTGCAGAACGCGGCATCGCACTGTTTCCCGGAGTGTGGAGCGCAGGCGGAGAAAACGGCGCGGGTGCGCTGGGCTTGGCAGTGGACTGGGTCTGGGGCGACGGTTCGGGAAGCGCAGAAACGTTCGGTTGGATCGGAGCCGCTGCCGGCGAGAGCGGCGTGGGGCTCACGCTTGGTTCGATGTCTGCTGCTGCCATGTAGTCCGCGGTCGCGCTGACGTCGGCGGTGTCCGCTGAGGGTTGTGTCTGGTCAGTGTCGGCCGAGGTTGGGGACGCGCTTACGCCTTTGCTGGGGATCGATCCTTGAACCGACGATTCTTGGACCGACGATCCTGGAAGCGATGAGATGTCCGATGCGCCTGCGGCCGGGGCGGGGCCTGCCGGAGCGCTGGTCGCTGAGGTCGCGGCCGGGAGCGCGTCTCCGGCGGATTGAGGGACTGCGGTCTGGACGGTTACAATCGGCGCGACTGCGGCTTGGACAACTGCAACTGGCGCGACCTCGACCGGTGGAAAGTCGATCCGCGCGACCTCGGGCTGCGCGACGTCCATCTGCGTAACATTAATCTGGGGCATGGCGGGAGATGCAGTCGGTCCATAGGGAACGCTCGTGGCTGCAGGCGCGGCCGCGGCCGCAACCCAAGCAGCAGGCTGATCCCTGCCTGCCCGATTTGTACTCAGCTGATTTGTGCTCAAACCAAATGGGGTGGCAAGGGGGTCCTCCGCCGCGCGCAGCCCTGACAGAACGCTGCTGGAAATTCGAGTCTGCGAGTTCGCGATAGCACTAGCTGCGGGTTGGAGATCGCTTTTTGCCGCCGGCGTCCTCGGCATCGGTGCCGCCGCGACGGTTTGTTGCCCAGGTGCGGAAGCGGGTGGGAGGTCGCTGTTCAGCGCGAGCGCGTTCAGATTTGTGTCCGTGAGCGCTTTGGTGACCGACATCGTGGGCAGAATGCCGGGCGTTGTTGGTTCCGAAGCCTGACTGAATCGATTCGCGATAGTGTCTTCCCCATTCGTGCTTGCAGCCGGAGACGAGGACGCTTCTGCGGCAGGTTCCAGCACAGCGCAGTTCGGAATCGCGGGTGCTGGCAGGGGCATGGGCAAGATCGCAGAAAGAACGGGGGCGGGCGATGGCGCAATATTTTCCCGGGTGAGCAGGTTCGCCGCCGCTTTGCCGGGCAGTTTCTGCGAGCCGTTCCCGCCCGCGGGAACATTCGTTGGAACAGCCGGAGTGGTCTCATGGGCGGGGGGCGGCGCCATTTGCGCAGCGCACATCGCGGCAAAGCCCCCGGAACTCCGCGAGCTTGGGTTGACGGAGCCAGGGTTGACGCGGCTGAACAAACCCGCAGCCGAGGCGGGAGCGACGCTGGTCAGGATCGCGGATTCGAGGGCGTAGGTCATGTAAACGTCGAGCCGATGGAAAATGGAAAGGCTCACTCGGCGTGATGCATCTCGGGCACCAATCGGGAGAAGCGCGGAGAAGCGGCGCGCGAAGACAGGAAAAGCAGTGGAATCAAGCGAATCGCAATTTGGCCGATGGAACTGAGCGAATGGCTGGAATGACAAGGCTGGGCAAGGGCTGCCCACGCCCGGCAGATTCTAACCACGCTTCAGATAGGCTTGGCGTAAAAGGAAAAGATCGTCGAGTTGCCGTTGTTCGCGCCGCGCCGCCGTGCGCTCGTAGTCGTGCAGTTGATGGTTGCGCAGGCTTTCGAAGGTTTCCCGCTCGCGGCGCGCCTGCTGAAAGATCTTCTGCTGCTGCTCGCGTAGGTTTTGCCAGCGCGATAGATCGCGTTCCGCCTCTTGCCGCTGGTGGCATAGCGCTGCTTCCCCGGTCAGGGCAAAACGCATTTCAGCGGACGTGGTACCGGCTCCCAGCTCGTTGGTCTGGCGGAGCTGCACTTGCCGGATCCGCTCGTCGAATTGCTCGACCACGCGGCGCGCCCGGGCTACCTGCTGGTTGGCCGTGCGCAGGCGCAGCTCCTGTTGATGCTCCACACTCTGGCGAAAATGAAAAACAGCTTGCAGCGGAAAATAAAAGGCCATGTTAATCAGAAAATGTGGGTCAGAGAATGTGGGTCAGAAAATGTTTCTTCGTTCGAAAAGCTTCGACAGAAATACTGCGCTAGAAAAACATTCCTCGGTTCAACCACGTTTCTTCGTGCAGCCGAATCTTAGCCAGGCAAGGCCAGCAGCTTGGCAATGCTTTCCGCAAGTGAAACGGATTCGCCGGGTTTCTGCATCAGAAAGCGATGCAGCTCGGGAATCAGCGCCAGCGCCTTGTCGAGCGTAGGATCGCTTCCTTTCTGGTAAGCCCCAATGCGAATCAAGTCTTCGGAGGCCGTGTAGGCGGCCAGCAGACGCCGCAGCTCGTGGGCTTTTTGCAGGTGCGCGGCCGAGCACACCGCCGGCATCAGCCGGCTCACGCTGTCCAGTACGGCGATGGGAGGATAGTGGCTGCGCACCGCCAGCTTGCGGTCAAGCATGATGTGGCCATCGAGCAGGGCGCGGGCTCCGTCGACCAGCGGGTCCTGCTCGTCGTCGCCTTCCATCAGCACGGTGTAGAACGCGGTGATGCTGCCCGTGCCAAATTTTCCCGCGCGTTCAATCAGCCGCGCCAGCATAGCAAAGCAGGAAGGAGTATAGCCTTTGGCGGTGGGCGGTTCGCCCGCCGCCAGCCCGATTTCGCGCTGCGCCATGGCCAGGCGGGTGAGCGAGTCGACGACCAGCAATACGTTCTTGCCCTGCGCACAAAAGTATTCGGCCACGGCCGTCGCCGCCAGCGCGGCGCGGATGCGCAGCAGTGGAGACTGGTCGGAAGTGGAAACTACGACTACAGCACGACGGCGGCCTTCTTCGCCTAAAGAGTTTTCGAGGAAATCGCGCACCTCGCGGCCGCGCTCGCCGACCAGGCCAAGCACGGTCATGTCGGCTCCAGTGTTGCGCGCCATCATGCCGATCAGCGTGCTCTTGCCCACACCGCTGCCGCCAAAAATGCCGACGCGCTGTCCCCGGCCGCAGGTCAGGAAAGCATCGACGGCGCGAATGCCGCAGCTGATGGGTTCGCGAATCGAAAGCCGCTCCAGCGGCAGCGGGGCCGCACCATCCAGTACGCGATACTCGCGGGCGCGGTACGGGCCCAAAGCATCGAGAGTCTGGCCGCGGCCGTCGACCACACGCCCCAGCATTTCCTCGCTCACCCGCAGCGTGGGATGCTCTCCCCAGGTCACCACGCGGTCGCCGTGGCGCACTCCGCGCGGCAACTCGAGCGGCATGGCCAGCACGGTCGAGCCGCGAAAGCCGATGATTTCTCCCGGCAGCAGCCGTCCGTGAGAGTCGTGAATCTGACAAATCTCGCCCACCGAGCAGAACGGGCCCTCGGACTCGACCAGCGGACCGATGACTTGCGTGACCCGCCCCTGCCAGCGCAGCCCCGCGCAGGCTTCGAGCCGAGCCAGATAAGGCGCGAGCGAGGGGTCCGCGCTCATGACCCTACACCTGCATTGGCCACCGCAGAATTGGCCACGGTTGGATTGGAAACGTCCGGCCGCGCCGCCAGCAGGTCCATCAGCCCCTGCTCGATTTCTTTGAGCTGCACTTCCAGTCCAATCAGGGCCGTGCCCATCGAGGTCTCGAGCGTGCAGCGATCCAGGGGCTGGGCAGGATCTTCAACGATTTCCGGCCGGTCGGCGGGCTCGAGCTGGGTCGAGAGATAGCGGCGCCAATCTGCGGCGTTTTCGGGATGGATGCGCAGCACGACTCCGGTGGCGCCGTCGATTTTTTCGAGAGCCACGCGCACGATTCCGGCCAGCAGCAGGGGATCGAGCTGGGCCTCGCGATGCAGAATCTTGCGGGCGATGGCGAGCGCCAGCTGGATGACTTCGCCTTCCACCTTCTGAAAATAGGTGGCGCGGTCGAGGGTAAACTCGGCCAGAGCGGCGGCTAGGCTGGCCCGTTCGCGCCCCAGCTGCTCGTCAAAGATCTTACGGGCTTCGGTGAGTCCTTCCTGCCGTCCCTGGACGCGGGCCTGGGTTTCGCGGGCAGCGGCCTCGGCGGCGCCATCCTGGCTGGACGGGCCGTAAAGTCCGCCGACCATGCCCGCGCGGGCGGCCGCGCCGGGAGGAATGGAGTCGTAGGGGAACGGCTGCAGTGGGGGGGAGAGCGTCGCGGGCGCGCGGACCTCGCCCGCGGCCGGGGAACGGCTAGGAGACGAACTCATCGTCGCCCTCCTGGCTCAGCGAGATTTTGCCCTCGGCCTCGAGCTTCCGCGCCACCGCGACCGCCTCCACCTGGGCCTTGTGCACCTCGCGCGATTTCACCGGTCCCAGCACTTCCATATCTTCTTTCAGCATTTCGACGGCGCGCGACGACATCGACTTGAAGATATAGTTCTTCAGCTCTTCCGACGATCCGCGCAGGGCTGTGGCCAGCGTCTTCTTATCCATCTGTCCCAGCAGCTCGCGGATGCCGGCTTCGGGCACGGTCAGCAGATCTTCAAAGGTGAACATCAGGTTGCGGATGGAGAGCGCCAGCTTGGGATCCTCTTTCTCGATGCCTTCGAGGATGGTTTTGGACTGGGTGATATCGAGCCGGTTCATCACTTCGGCCACTCCCCGCAATCCGGCATAAGCGCGGCGGCTCTGTTCGCCGAGGGCATCGAGGCGTTTGTGCAGGACGATCGAGACCCGCTGCGCCATTTCGGGGGAAAACTGCCGCAACTGCGCCAGACGCTTGACGGCTTCCGCACGCAGCTCCTCGGGCAGAAGCATGAGCAGGGTGGAAGCCTGCTTGGCCTCGAGGTGGGCCAGAATCAGCGCAATGGTCTGGGGATGCTCGCCTTCAATGAATTTCGCCAGCTGCTGGGGATCGGCTTTACGCAGGGAGTCGAGCTTGCCGGCGCTCATCTCCGCGGTGGCCGCCACCTGGCGCAGCAGTTCCTTGGCCCCATCTTCGCCGAAGGCCTTGATCAGCAGCTTGTTGGCGTACTCCTTTCCGCCCTGCACCAGGCCGTCGCCGGTGGCAACCAGGCGCTCGAATTCTTCGAGCACCGACAGCACGGTCTCGGCATCGACCGCCTTGAGCAGGGTAATTTCGCGCGTGATCTGTTCGACTTCCGCCGCCGGCAAATGGCGATAGAGCTGGCTGGCCGCATCCTCGCCGAGGATCACCATCAGAATCGCAGCCTTGTGCAGTCCGGCCGGTGCGGGCGTGGCGCCGGTCACGGCTGTTCCTTCATCGCTGCTTCCTCATCGCTGCTTCCTCATCGCTGTTCCTCCTGCTGTACCCAGCCCTGCACCAGGCGGCTGGCGGCTTCCGGTTCGGCTTTCACTTTTTCAGCCAACATGCGCTTCAGCTGGCTGGCGCGTTTTCCGCCCTCTTCGAGGCTGCCTCCGCCTCCAGCGCTGGCGGATTCTCCGGCAGCTTGGGGCGCGAGCTGCCCGGCCATCTTGCCGGGCAGTGCGCGGAAGGCCGCGAGCGCCTGCTTTTTCACCGGACGCAAGACCAGCCAGTAGATGACCAGAAACAGCGCCGCTAAGCCAAGGTAACGCAGCGCCCAGGCCCAGGGCTCGATCAGCCGCCGCCAGTGCTCGCTGCGGGCCGGCGGCCCGGGCAGGGTTTCGACCGGAGCTTCCTGAAACGACAGGTTCTCGACCGCCAGCACGTCGCCGCGCTGCGGGTTCACTCCGATCGCAGCCTGGGCCAGCTGCTCGATCTGCTTCATCTCTTCCGGCGTCCGCTTGCGCCGGGTAGTGGTGCGCTTGCCGGCCTGCTCCGTGGTCTCGACCACGTCGTCGACCACGACCGCGGCGGCAATGCGATCGACTCGTCCCGCAGGCTCAACGCTGTGATGCAGACTCTTGCTGACCGCGAAGGTGGTGGCCTCCGACTTGGAGGTGGATTGTTCGGCGGCGGGCGCGGCTGCCGGAGGTGGAGTGCCGGCGGGCACATTGCTGGCCGTGCCCGGCACGCCGGCGGCGGCGGCGCCGGTGGAACTCTCTTCCGCGTGCTCCTGGGTGAGAGTGGCGGTGGTCTTCGGATCGTAGGTTTCCTGGGTATCTTCGCTGGTGCCAAGCTCGTATTCCACGTGCACGCTGGCGCGCACATGATCGGCCCCGACCACGGGTTCCAGGGTGTGGACCAGGGTTTTGGCTAGTTCCTCGTCGAGGGCGTAGCTGCGGCCGCCTGCGCCCTCGCGGTTGTGCAGCAGAGGAGTGTTCGAGTCGGCGTCGACTACGGTCACGTTTTCCGGGCGCAGCCGGTCGACGGCGCTGGCCACCAGTTGCGGAATCGCCAGCTGCGCTTCTTCGGAAAGGTGGCCGCTGCGGGTTTTGAGGATGACGGCGGCCTTGGCCTCGTGCTCCTGCTCGGTGAACAGCGATTCCTGCGGCATGACCAGATGCACGCGCACGGCTTCGACTTCGCTCAACGTGGCCAGCGTGCGTTCCAGTTCGCCTTCGAGGGCGCGCTGGTAGTTCACCTTTTCGGTGAAGTCCGATCCCGCCCAGTTGGGCGTGTCGAACAGCTCAAAGCCCAGGCGCGCGCTGCGCGGGAGGCCGGCGGCGGCGGTCTCCAGACGGCTGACGTCGAGTTTGTCCTCGGGAACGAGCAGGCTCGCGCCATCGGGCGAGACCTGGTGCGGAATGTTTTTCGCGGCCAGACGGCTGGCCAGGTTCTGGGTTTCTTCCGGCCGCAAGCCGGAGTATAAGGTCACATACTTCGGTTGGCCCAGCAGCGTCACGAAGATCCACAGGGTCGCGCCCACCAGCGCCGCGCCTGCGGCCAGCAGCAGCCGCTGGTTGACGGTCAGCCCCTGAAAAAACTGTTGCAGGCGCGCCAGCACGTCGTTGCTCGATGGTGGGGATGGTAGGCTGTTCGCCATTTCCGTTGCCAGCTCTCGCAAGCCTCAGATTTTCTATCCCGGCGCCGGCGCTTTTGTTTTTCCGCGGGGGCCCGGGACTTTAGAACTGCATCCGCGATATTTCCTCGTAGGCGGACACGATTTTGTTGCGCACCTGCATCATCAGCTGAAAACTGAGGTCCGCCTTTTCGACCGCGATCATGGCGCTGTGCACGTCGGCGCCATTGCCTTCGATCACGCCGGCGACCTTGGTCTCGGCCTGACCTTCGAGTTGCTGGATATCGTCGATGGCGCTGTGCAGCACGTCGCGAAACCCGGACTCGGAGGTCGAGGCCGGCGAGCGCAACGAAGCCGGGCCGGCTTCGGCCGGAAGGATGCGCAAGGAAGAAATGGCGCCGCTCATGCTATGGGCTCCCGCGTTATCGAGATCAACATCATCGAGATCAACTCGCGCTTTCGGTCAGACTCAAGATGCCTCACTAGATGCCTCACTGCAAACTCGCTGAATTCAAAATCTCTCAATGCAACATCCGGCATTCAACATCCGGTCAACTCAAAATCTGCAGCGACTGCTGGATCATATTCTTGGCCGCTTGCACGGCGGCGGCGTTGAGCTGGTAGGCCCGAACCGCGCTCAGCAGGTCGGTCATCTCCATCACCGGATTCACGTTGGGATAAGTGACGTAGCCGGCGGCATCGGCGTCGGGATGACCTGGCTGGTAGCGCCGGGGCAAAGGCGTCGCGTCGGCCACGACCCGGTCGACGCGCACGCCTTCCTGCGGGCCGTGATGCAGAGAACCCTGATGCAGTGCCGCCAGCATCATGGGAAATCGCGGGGCGGGCAGGGCGCGAAAGACCACCAACTGCCGCCGGTAGGCGCCGCCCTGCGGGGTGCGCGTGGTTTCGGCGTTGGCCATGTTGGCGGAGACGACTTCGGCCCGCCAGCGTTCCGCGGCCAGCGCCGAGCCACTGACTTCGAGCATGCCAAATAGATTCATGAGGATGTGCCTCCGGAGTTGATTGCCGTCGAAATGAGGTGAAACTGGTCTTTCAGCAGCTGGACGCCCAGGTTGAATTTCATTTGTGCCTCGGCCAGCAGCAGGCTTTCGCGCTCCACGCTGACGTTGTTACCGTCGGGCCGCTCCATCAGTCCACCAACGGTATGCGCGACGGGATTGAAGGACGCGGAGACCAGCTGTCCGGCTTCCTGTCCGGAATCCTCGGCGGCGCGCTCGAATTCGGCGCGGAAGTCGAGGTCGCGGGTGTGGTAGCCAGGCGTGTCGATGTTGGCGAGGTTGCTTGAGATCAGTTTGTAGCGGGCTACGTCGACGTCGAGAAAGCGGCCCAGGGCCTCGGTCATCGCAGTTGCGGTCATGCTGGGGTTGGCCATCTTGTCCTCCTCATTTCTGTTTTCTCTTTATCCCTTCGTTCTTCTCTCTTTGTGATCATGCGTCGATCAATCATGGGCATAGCTCGTGCAGCTGGGCAGGCCATAGCTGCGGACTTTGTTACGCACCGTGCGCAGGCTCACTCCCAGCAGTTCGGCGGCGCGGGAGCGGTTGCCTCCGGTAGCCAGCAGGGTGATTTCGACCAGCTTGCGTTCCATTTCTCCCAGCGAGACTCCCGGACGCAGGGCGGAAATGTCAAAAGCCGCCGGGGATGCTGCAGACGCAGCTGCGGGGGCCAGTTCGCAGGCCTCGAGCGCGTTCACCCCGATTTCCGGTCCGGTGGCCAGGGCCACCACGCGGCGCAGGCAGTTCGCGAGCTCGCGCACATTGCCCGGCCAGGAGTGTGCTTCCAGTAGTTCGAGAAACCCAGGAGCCAGGCGCAATGACTGGCCGGGCGGGGAGTAGAGCCGGACGAAGAATTCCGCCAGTTCTCGTACATCGCCGGCGCGTTCGCGCAACGGCGGCAAGCTCAACGGAATAACGTTCAGCCGGTAATAAAGGTCGGCGCGAAACTTGCCTTCGCGCACCATCTGAGCGAGGGCGCAATTGGTGGTGGCGATCACGCGCAGGTCGACGTGGATGGTGCGATTGTCTCCTAGGCGGTCGAACTCGCGTTCCTGCAGCGCGCGCAACAGCTTGGGCTGCAATCCGAGCGGCATCTCGCCGACCTCGTCCAGTAGCAGCGTGCCCCCGTGGGCCAACTCGAACTTGCCGGGTTTGGCAGAGACGGCGCCGGTGAAGGCGCCCTTGGCGTGGCCGAACAGTTCGCTTTCGAGGAGGGTTTCGGGAAAGGCGGCGCAGTTGACGGCGATAAACGGACGGTCGCGGCGCGGGCTGAGGCGATGAATCAGGCGCGCCACCAGCTCTTTGCCGGTGCCGCTCTCGGCCTCAATGAGGATATCGGCGTTGCTGGCGGCCGCCTGCCGGGCACGATCGATCGCCCGCAGCCACGGGGGAGCGTGTCCGCCGAGTTCTTTCGTGGCCCCGGCCTGGGTCTGGGAGTGCGTCCGGGCCTGGGCCAGGATTCGTTCCGCAGCCTGCTCCAGCTGTTCGAAGGACACTGGTTTGACCAGGTAATCGCAGGCCCCATCTTTCATCGCGGCCACCGCCTCGGGCACGCTGGCGAAGGCGGTCAGCAGAATCACCGCCGTATGCGCGGCCAGCGCGCGCGCCTGCCGCATGACAAACAAGCCGTCTTCCGCCTCGGACGTGCCGCCTGGCATGCGCCCGGGCATACGAATGTCGGTCACGATCAGCGGATGCAGGCCGCGGCGAAACCGTTCCAGGGCTTCGGCGGCGTTGGCGGCGGTCTCGACCTGCCATCCCCGGCGCAGGAAGCGGGCTTCGAGCGCGGTCCGCATACCGCTGTCATCATCGACCACGAGAACTCGGTTCATTCGGTCACTCCTCTTTCGCTCAGCCCGGTTTCGATAACTTCTCTTGCCGGCTGGCTGGCGAGGGGAAAGGTGAGGGTAAAGATCGCGCCGCATCCCTGACCGTTGCTCGCCGTGATGGTTCCGCCATGCTGCGCAACGATCTTGCGACATACCGCGAGGCCGAGTCCTGGACTGCCGGCGCGGGTGCTGAAGCCGGGCTCGAAGAGACCGGGCAGATGCTCGGGTGAAATTCCGGGACCGGTATCGGAAACGGTCAACACAACGACCTGGCCGTTCTGCACGACGCGGCCCGCGAGCTCGATCCAGCCGCCTCCGGGCATGGCGCGGATGGCGTTGAGCACCAGGTTCAAGAGCACCTGCTCGAGGCGATGACGATCGGCCGAAAAGAGAATGCCGGACACGCGATCTTGCAGGCTCAAGGCCACGCGCGACTGCCGGGCCAGCGGCAGAAAAAAATCCCGCGCCCAGCCCAGCAACTGGCCAAGATCGACGGGAGCGCGCTCCAGTTCGGGCAGGCTATGGAACTGCAGAACGTTATTGACCGTCGCGGCCAGCGTGCGCAGCCCGGCTTGCATGTGCTCCACCCATTTCCGGCATTCCGGTTTGAGCTCGGATTCGGCCAGCAGCCCGGCAAAGAGCTCCAGGCTGCCCAGCGGGTTGCGGATTTCGTGGGCCAGGATGGAGGAAATTTCCGCCAGCGCCTGTTCGCGGCGAAGTTTCGACTGCGTGTCCTCCAGTTCGAGACGCAGCCGCTCGACCTCGGCGCGCAACTGCGCGTACGACTGTTCGAGCGATCCGGCGGCTTCGGCAAAAGATCGAAAGGCGCGCAGCAGAAACTGCTCATCCTCGAGCGTGGGATTGCCGATGTTCGGTTTGGACGCCCCCGCGGGAGGTGACAGAACCCGCTCGGACCAGCAAGTCGACATAGGCAAAGTGGTCATACTCGCAGGCAAGATTTGCACGGTGCGTGCCAATTGGAGCTGCGGTGGCTAAGATTTCTCTCAGAGTTCCGGCGTGGCGGCGCGATCCAAGTGATCGCGACCGAAGTTGTGGCGATCCAGATTATTGCGATCCAGATTATTGAGATCCTGGGGATGAGGATAAGAGAAAAACAGATGCCCGGCGGCGATGGTGTCGCCATCCTCGACCAGGATGGAGGCCCGCTCCATCACGTGCTGCAGTTCGCGCACATTGCCTCTCCAGGCGTGGGACTCCAGCAGGCGGATGGCCTCGTTACTTAAGCGCGGACAAGGCATGGCCATGGCCGCCGACATGCATTCCAGAAAATGCTGGGCGAGGGGCACAATGTCGGCGCGGCGCTCGGCCAGCGTGGGCAGCTCGATGGGAAAGGCCGAGAGCCGGTAGAAAAGGTCGAGACGAAAATCTCCGCGCGCGGCCCGGGCAGCCAGGTCTACGTTGCTGGCGGCCAGAACCCGCACGTCGACACGCGTAACTTCGGAAGCGCCCAGGCGCTGAATCTCTTTCTGCTCCAGAAAGCGCAGCAGCTTGGCTTGCATGCCCAGTGGAAGGTCGCTGACTTCGTCTAAAAATAACGTCCCCCCATGGGCCGCGGCGATGCGCCCGAGTTGCGACTGGACCGCGCCGGTGAAGGCGCCGCGGGTGTAGCCGAACAGCTCGGACTCGAGCAGTGCCTCGGGAATGGCGGCGCAGTTGACCACCACCAGTGGCCTTGCCGAGCGCGGGCTGAGCGTGTGCAGAGCCCGGGCCACGAGCTCTTTCCCGGTTCCGGTGGGACCGGCGATCAGCACCGTGGTCGAGCGCGCCGCCACCAGGCGCACCATGCGGTACACGCGCTGCATGGCCTCGCTGGTCCCAATCATCTCGGGCAGAGGCTTCACCTCCGCCGCTTCGCCGGCTTCACGAGGCTCAGGCCGCGGACACAGCCGCACGCCGGAGTCCGCCGGCTCGGCGAGATTGCGGTCGTCTACTGTGGCACGTTTGGGGTCGGTGTTCCCCTCCTCGTGTTGATCCTGCTCTCGCCTATTCTCTTCGGAGCCACGCGCACCCTCGGAGTCGAGCATCACGACCTGGGTGCCGGGGAAACGCCTCTGGATGATCGCGAAAAGTTCCTCGGCGTCAAGATCGGGAAGACGGCGGTCGAGAAACAGGACCTGGCAGTTTCCTTTCTCCAGCTTGGCCAGCGCGTCGGCGCCGCCCAGAGCCTGCTGCACCGGACGGCACCGGCCGTTCAGCCGGTCGAGCACCTGCTGGCGCAACGCGCGGTCAGGGCTCGCGATCAAGGCTCCGCCGGAGTGCGTGAAGAAGGGCATGATAGGCATGGCGCTCATTTCAAATCTCCAAGTCTGCATTGCCAGGGCTGCGACTACGGCTAAATTACGGCTAGAGCGGGAGCGAGAGGCAGTCGGATCGTGCAAGCCTCGGACGTTTTTTCGGACTGCGCCTCGGATATCCCCGCCCGGGTGTGAATCCATTCGGCGCCAGCCCGCTCCCATCCGGCGCGGGCGATCAGCAGGCCCACTTCTGGCCGTGAGAAGGGGGAATGCTCCGGCAGCGGGCCGGAGGTCCACGAGACCACGAGGGCAGCCTGTTCGCGGTCGGGCGCAGCGAGGATTCGCAAGTCGCTGCCCTCCGTAGCCAGACTTAACGCCGAGTCCAGAAGGCGAAACAGGAGCGTTGCCAGGGATCGGCGATCGGCCCGCACCGGAAGCGGAGTACGGTTCACCAGCAAAAGACGCACGGCCTTGGACTCGGCGACCGGGAGCAGATCAGTAACCGTGGTGCGCAACAGTTCGTCGAGCAGAAGCGGTTCCAGCTCTTCCTGGTCGGGTAGCGGCGCGTCCGCCAGTTCGCGGATGGCTTCCACCAGAATTCGCATGCGTCCGGTGAGCTCGAGACCCTCGCGCAGCGTGCGCACGTACTGTTCGCTGGGCCGAGGGCCCGCCACGGCCAGTTCCAGGGAACACTGGAGCCCGGTCAGGGGCTGATTGAGAGCATGCAGCAGGTGCGCCAGCGGGCTGCGGCCCTTCAGTGTTGGATCGCTCGGACGCTGGGGCGCGAGCTGAGGACCAGCCCCGCTCATATCCCGGCCTCAGCCGCGGGCGCTTTGGTGGGAACGGATGGAGCGGATGGATCGCTCAATTCATATCCCACACCGCGCACGGTGTGAATCAGCTTGACTGCGTGGCCATCGTCGATTTTGCGGCGCAGGTAATTGATGTAGACGTCGACCACGTTAGTTGTGGTGTCGAACGTGAGATTCCAGACTCGCTCAATGATCATGGAGCGTGTGACCCGGCGCCCCAGATTGAGCATCAGATATTCCAGCAGGGAGAATTCTTTGGTGGTGAGTTCGATTCTGCGCCCGGCGCGCTCGACCAGCCGCTGTACCCGGTCGAGCTTGAGATCGGCGGCCAGCAGCACCGATTCCGAGGGCAGGTGGCTGCGCCGCACCAGCGCTCGAATGCGGGCGGAAAGTTCGCTGAACGAAAAAGGCTTGGCCAGGTAGTCGTCCGCGCCGGTATCAAGACACTGCACTCGGTCCTCGACCCGGATGCGCTGGGTCAGCACGAGCACCGGCATGCTGGGTTTTTTCGCGCGTAAATGGCGCAGCACGCTTACACCGTCGAGCTTGGGCAGGTTCAGGTCAAGGATGACGACGTCGTAGTCAGACTCGGTCGCCGCAGTCCGGGCCTGTTCGCCATCCGGTGCAACGTCCACAGAGTAATGTTCGCCTTCGAGACCCTGGCGAATGAATTTGGCCAGTGCTTCATCATCTTCTGCGATAAGAATTCGCATAATCTGAACCTTCCTTAATCCAACAGCCCCAGTCTAGTTAGAAAGCGCTCAACTGCAGCCGAAACCAAGCCCACACAAAGGTCTGTAGGTGCAGAAATGGTGCTCGGTTTCAATTCGGGAGAATTCGGGGCAGTCCTGTTGTGCGTAGTTCTAGTGCGCCTAGTCCTGTTGTGCTTCGTCCTGGTGCGAACCTTCGCGGCTAATTCCTTTGCTGCTGCCGCGCCAGCGATAATTCAAAGTGAGTATTTCCGAATTGGAGTCACGCCTTGCAGGTATGGAGCAAAACGACGCTGAAGTCTTTGCTGCTGCCGGGCGGAGTTCTGCTTTTGGGCGTCGCGGTGCTCGTCTATTCTGGCTGGCTAACACTGGCTCTGCCCGCCTTAAGTTTTCTCGGCTACTGCGCGCTGATGGGGGGAATGCTGCTGGCCTGGCGATTCCATTCCAGCCGCATCTTCTTCGCTTTGGTGGTGCTGTTTCTGGCCCAGGAAGGGATTGCGCTCTTCGGGGGCGGGAATATCGCGTCCGGGACCGCGGGGTGGACCGCGGTGCAGGCGGCGGCCGTGCTGGTGCCGCTGGACTTCGTCCTGATTGCGCTGATGCACGAGCGCGGCTTCACGGTCTCGGCAACCGCGCCCGTTGGCTTGTTCCTGTTCGTGCAATCGGTGATTGTGGCAGTGCTTTGCCGCGCGACCGAGGGATTGCCGTCGCCTCCGGTGCGGGCGCATCACTTGGCTGCTTCGGCCTCGATGCCGGTATCCATCGCGGGCTATGCCCTGCTCGTATTCGCTGGCGCTGGCATCTTGCTGCTGGCCCGGTTTCTGCTCATCCGCAAGCCCGTCGACAGCGCGTTGCTGTGGTCGCTCTCCGCCTTTTTTCTGGCGCTGCGCTTCTCCGGAAACACCCGCGTCGCGACCGTATACTCGGCGACGGCGGCTTGCATTCTTGCGGCTTCGATCGTTGAGAACTCGTACCTTCTGGCTTATCACGATGAACTTACGGCGCTGCCCTCGCGCCGAGCTTTCAACGACGCGCTTCTGCGCTTGCAGCATCCTTATTCGATCGCAGTGGTCGACATCGATCACTTCAAGCGGTTCAACGACACTTACGGTCACGACACCGGCGACCAGGTCCTACAACTTGTTGCCGTGAATCTATCGCGCGTAACCGGCGGAGGCCAGGCTTTCCGTTGCGGCGGGGAGGAGTTCAACATCGTGTTTCCAGGGAAAACCACTTCTGAGGTGGTGGATCATCTGGAACGGTTGCGGGAGGCGATCGAGTCGTCGAAGTTCCGCATGCGAGGCGCCGACCGGCGCGAAGTTCCGCGGGGACCGGACCGGCGAAGCGAGCGCGGGCGCAGCCGGGGCCGCGCGCGAAAAGGGGATTCGATCCGGAAACTCGCCCAGAAACCTCTTCCAGCGCCGGTCTCAGTGACCGTCAGCGTGGGTGTGGCGACTTCGTCGAAACTAGAGTTGGCCCCCGAGGACGTCCTGCGAGCGGCCGACAAGGCGCTCTACCGCGCCAAAGCCAACGGGCGGAATCGGTTGGAGACGGCAGGCTCAACCCGGCGGAAGACTCGGGTCGCAGCCGGGATTGCCTGAAGGCTCGCCGGATTAAGGTAGTTCACTCAGGTTATTTCAATCCGGCCAGCTCAAAATCTAAAATTGCTACGCGGAAGGCCTCAGCGAACGTGCGGCCCGGGCCGTCAACCGTAGGACGGAAAGTATGACGGCCCGGTTCCGAACGTTTCGCAAGCACCGCAGGCCGTGCGGTCAGCCGGCGGTCGTCGGTGGGATCGGGTGTTTCCGGCCGGTGCCCCGGCAGGCGGGACATTGCAAGCGGATAAATGCGACTCCGTCGGACTTACCGTTCAAGTCCACCGGTTTCGCAACATATCCAGTACCGCCGCAATTCGGGCAGTCGTCTGGCGCCACTCCTCTCCCCCCTCGGTGTTTAAAGCATTGTCCACGACGGGAGCGGGAAAATCGCGACAGACTGTTTTGCGTTACGAATCACGAACAAAAGCTTGGCGGGCTCGGATTCTGATCGTCTGCAAGCTGCCGAAACGGCTGGCAACCTTCACGGCTGCCTTTGACGCGGAAGGCGAGAATTAAATGAAACATACCGCGGCCTTAGGAAATCCAATTTTTCAACTTCAGTCGCCGGCCTGATCGAGACCTCCAACTCTGAGTTGTTCTGGGTTTCGTTCTGATAAGTCTCGTTCTGAAAGGAGCGCATCATGATCTTGGGAATGACAACATCGACGTTCACGCTAGTACATGTATTGCTGAGCTTGGCGGGTATTGGTTCCGGGTTCATCGTGGTTTATGGACTGCTGACCGGAAAACGGCTCGACGGTTGGACCGCCATTTATCTGGCGACGACTGTCTTAACCAGCCTTACCGGATTCTTGTTTCCCGTGGAGCACATTCTGCCGTCGCACGTTGTGGGGATCATATCGTTGGTGGTGCTGGCGGTCGCGATCGTGGCGCGCTATGCGCTTCACCTGGCTCACGCCTGGCGATGGATCTACGTAGTCTCAGCCGTGCTGGCTCTGTATTTGAATTCCTTCGTCGCGGTGGTGCAATCGTTTCTGAAGGTGCCGGCCCTGAAGGCGCTAGCCCCGACCCAGAAAGAGCCGCCATTTCTGGTCGCTCAACTCGCGGTTATGGCGATTTTCATTGTGCTGGGGATTCTGTCGGTGAAGAGATTCCACGTGGAACGAGTTGCCGCCATGTGATCGGCAATCTCTCTGCTGACAATCTCGACAAGGGGATTTGGCCGCAGCGTACACGGAGGGTAGTTACCGCCCATCGAAAAGGTCGGTGCAAACGATCCCGCTGTCAACCTTGGAGAAATAGGATCTGCCCGCCCGGGCGATCCTGCGGGGAAGCACCGCGAGAAATGTAAGAAAGAGGAGAGGCAGCCGGTACAGGTCGCGTCCAAAACCGCTGCCCTCTCCGCCCACCAGCAACGTTCCGCGGAGCATGGCATACCAGTTGAACAATGCGGAAAACGCGCCCAGGATCAGGGAAATAATCGCTGCCACGCGAAGGTGCGGCGTCCCCCGGAACCAGTGAAGTAAATACTCCAGTACCTGAAAGATAACGGGCATGACGACGCTCAGGAAGACGCCCGTCAGCCACTGCGGCTCGGCATCTTTCAGAGTCTGCACCACCGCGCCGTAGAAACCTGCGCTCAAGGCGCAGAAGATCAGCTCGGTCAGCAAGGCGGCCAGCGCAGCCTTCCATCCTTGGTGCACCGCCGCGACAAAGAAGATGGGCCCGCGCAAAACCACGCTCAACAGGGCTGATTTCCAATTCCACAGCAGGAGAAGTTGTCGCGGACGCCGCAGCATGCTGACCAGAAGATTCACGAACCGCGGCCCGGTTAGGACCGGATCAGTCGGCGGCGGCGCAGCATGTCTAGTCATGAGACTGGGTCTGGTCAAAAGTATAGGGCGCAGGTTCAGCAGCGAAAATGAATTCCTGGTTAAAAAAGTTAAAAAACAAATTTACATACAAATGTTTAAAACGTAACTCTCCATTCATGTATTTGTGCCATCTTTTCCGCAGCCTTGAAAGACTTGCCGGGCAGTCAATAAGGAGGCGATTTGCAACGCAAAGTAACCTGCCTTTGGAAGGAACCCGGAGTTCCCATCGCCTACCGCACCGGCGTCTCCCTGCACAGCCACACCAACCATTCGCAAGAGGGCTTGACCTTCATCGTGAAGTTCGCGACCCGTCACGCCGTGTTGCGTAAGGCCTTGGAGGCCGAGCAACGACGAGCTGTCCGTGAGCAGTCGGTCACCGTAGATTTCTGCAAAGGATTCTGGACGCCGCCTCTCCCGCCGCTCGCTGCCTTCGAACTCGAAACCAATCAGATCGAGCGCCGACTCAGCCTGGCCAGCATGGTTTCGATCACGGATCACGACAATATCGAAGCGCCCATGTTGCTGCGGATGGTTCCGGAAGCTCGCCGTATTCCGGTGTCGGTGGAATGGTCGGTTCCGTTTCGGGAAGCGACGTTCCATTTGGGAGTGCACAACCTTCCCAGCGGCAGCGCGGAGGCGATAATGGAGCGTCTGCGCAAATTCACGCTGCAGCCCAGCGAACCGAAGCTGGCAGAACTACTAGAAATGCTGCACGAGAATCGAGAAGTCCTGGTGGTTTTGAACCATCCCCTGTGGGATCTGGCTGGCATTGGCAAAGAGCGGCACGAGCGCACTCTGCGGACCTTTCTTTGCGAACTGGGCGAGTACATCCACGCACTCGAACTGAGCGGCATCCGAAGTTGGGAAGAAAACCAGGCGGTGGTGCATCTGTCGGAAGCGTGCAATCAGCTGGTGATTTCAGGCGGCGACCGCCACGGCTGCGAACCGAATGCCGCCCTCAATCTGAGTAACGCCGGGAGCTTTACCGAATTCGTTCATGAGGTCAGGAAGGAACGCCGTAGTCACGTTCTGTTCATGCCGCAGTACGCCGAGCCCTTAACGCTCCGGGTATTGCAGACTCTGCTCGATGTGATTCGCGAATATCCCGACTACTCGAGCGGCTCGCGCCATTGGGACGAGCGGGTGTTTCATCCCGACCGAACTGGAGTAATTCGCCCGTTGTCCGCCATGTGGCAGAAGCCACCGGCCTACATCCGGAACTTTTTCTCGGTCGTCCGGCTTCTGGAGATGGCCCCCGTTCAAAAAGCCGTGCAACTGGCCCTAGCCAGGCCCCAGTCGCCGGTGCACTTTGCACTCAGCGATCGCCAGGAGGTTGCGCAATGACAGAGTCTGCCTTGCGAGTGGCGTTCTTCCCCGATTGTTACGACGAGATCGACGGGGTAGCCAACACCAGCCGTCAGTTCGAGGCCTTTGCCCAGCGGCGCGAGTTGCCCTTTCTTACCGTTCACGGAGGATCGACCAACAAGATTCAGAGAGTGGGCAGCACGCTGCGAGTTATGCGACGGCGGGGGCGCTTCGGCTTCCGTCTGGATAAGATGCATGACTTCGATCTCGCGTTCTGGCGTCATCTGCGCGCAGTGGAATCGGTGGTTCGCGAGTTCGACCCGGATATCGTGCACATTACCGGCCCCAGCGATGTGGGCCAACTCGGGGTCGCGATCGCGCACCGCTTGCGCATCCCGCTCGCGGCGTCGTGGCACACCAATCTGCACCAGTATGCCGAGCAGAGGGCTTCCGGATTGCTGACTTTTCTTCCGCGAGCTGTCAGAGAGCGCCTGGGTGCAGTCATCCGGAAGAGCTCGCTGCTAGCCACGCTTCGCTTCTATCACATTGCCCAGGTTCTATTTGCTCCGAATCAGGAACTCATCGACTTGATCGAAGACGGGACTGGTAAGTCGTGTTACCGTATGCATCGCGGGGTCGACACGAACCTGTTTAATCCCCGGCGAAGAGATCGAACTGACGATACCTTCACCATCGGATACGTGGGCCGCCTGACCGTCGAAAAGAATATTCACGATCTGGCCGTACTAGAGCGTAACTTGATACGAGCGGGTGTCACGAATTTTCGTTTCCTGATCGTTGGCCAGGGAGCAGAGGAACCCTGGCTGCGGGCCAACATGCAGAGCGCCGACTTTACCGGCGTGCTTCGGGGAGAAGCGCTGGCGCGGGCTTACGCGAACATGGATGTTTTTGCATTTCCTTCACGAACCGATACCTACGGAAATGTGGTGCTGGAGGCTTTGGCTTCCGGTGTACCGGCGGTCGTTACCAATGAAGGCGGCCCTCGGTTCATCGTGCGCTCCGGCGAAACCGGATTTGTGGCCAACAACCTGCAGGAATTCTGCGCCAGCATCCTGCATCTGGCGACGCGGACTGAGCTGCGGCAGAACCTGGGGGCAGCGGCCCGAACTCATGCCATGACCGCGTCGTGGGACACGGTCTTTGAGTCGGTCTTTGGCGGATACGAGCGCATCTTGAAAGAGAGCGTGCCCACCGGAAAGAAGGTCAGAATGCGGCCTCACACCGGAGTAACTGCGCCGCACCTTGGGTAACATTCATCTTGGCGTAAAAGCGAGGTAAAAGAGGGAATATGCAAAGCGTCCAATTACGTCGCGCCGCAATGGCCGTCCTTTTCTTGTTCTTGCCACTGTATGGTTTCCTGGTATTCCACCCCAGGGCACAGGCGCAGCAGGCGGACAAGCCTGCAGCTTCCGTCCAGATCGCTCCCCTAACGGTGGATGCGGTCGTGCGAAATCTCCAGCAGAAGAATGAGGAGCGGGCCGCTGCTCTGGAAGAGTTTGGGGGAACGCGCGTCTACCGCTTGCAGTATCGCGGAATCCCCAGTGACCATGATGCCGAGATGGTGGTCACCATGACATTCCATGCCCCGGCGGCGAAGCAGTTCAGCGTGGTTTCGCAGAAGGGCTCGAAGTTCATTGTCGATCACGTTTTCATGAAACTGCTGGAGGGTGAGCGGGAAGCGGCCAGTGAAGAAAACCGTCGCCGCACGGCCTTGAGCACCGAGAACTATGATTTTGCGCTGGCCGGTTACGAGAGCTCCGCTGACGGCGGACGGTACATCCTCGATTTGTTGCCGAAGACCAAAAACAAGTTTCTCTACCGGGGAAAAATCTGGGTTGACGACAAGGACTTTGCGGTGGTGCGCATCGAAGGCGAGCCGGGGAGAAATCCCTCCTTTTGGATCAAGAAAACTGAAATTGCTCACCGCTATGTCAAAGTGAATGACTTCTGGCTTCCGGCCGAAAACCACACGGAAAGCGTGACCCGGCTTGGAGGACGGGCGATCCTCTCCATCGAGTATAAGGACTACAAAATTACTAGAGCTACTTCCCTGCCAGTGGAGAACGCGCGCGAGGACTCGAGATCATCCCAAGCCATGGGGATTCGCTGAGCCCAACGTTCAGAGCGAGGGTTCCGAGCGAAGATCCGGAGCGAAAGCCCAGAGCGAATTCCAGAACCGCGCCCAAAGCATTCCACAGTCCGCGCTAGTGGTGCGGATTAGTCCCTCTACGATATGCTTCTGATCGTTCAGGGGGGTATGTGATGCGCCGTCTGGTGTTTGTTTCCATTCTTCTGCTCGTTGTTTCAACCACTGCCAGCCCTCAAAGCCCGCGGCATCCCTTCACCGTCGACGATGCGGCTACACTGCGGAGCGCGGCGGCGGTCGCGGTTTCGCCCGATGGCAAAAGCATTCTCTACCGCATACGTTTCGGCGGCGCCAAAGGACCTGACAACACGGAATGGCAATTGGTTGGCATTGCTGGCGGCGAGTCGCGCCATCTAACTATTCCGGAGAAATTCCGGCCTGCGGGATTCACTCGCGACGGCGCCGCTCTCTACGGCGAGGCCGAGGTCAACAAAATGGGGCAGCTCGCCACCCTGGCGCTCGCATCGCCGAACACCGCCGCTGCTGCGGCGGCCACTCCCGTGCCGCTGACCGCCCTGCCCCGAGGCATTCATTCGGCCATGATCTCGCCGGATGGCGCACACTACGCCATTCTGGCTGATCCGCGGCTTCCGGATCCGCTGGCGGATGTACATACCGTTATCGAAGCCGAACCCACGAGCCTTTACGTGATTGGCGCCGACGGTTCCGGCGGGGCGTGGTGGTGCCCGACACTAAAAGACGTAGCTGATGTTGCATGGTCCCACGACGGCGCTTCCGTCGCAGTGCTGTCGCAGACACCGAAGATCGGTTTTCATTATGTCCGCTCTTTTATCGACGTTTGCGGTGCGTCGGGCGCACGGCATGTCGCCACCATTGATCAGGCCACCAGTGGGATTGGCTGGATCAATGGCGACAAGGACCTGGCGTTTCTGAGCACGACCACCGACGTGCTGACGCCGGACCATGTCTGGACCGTGACAGCCGGCGGTGGAACTCCGGTGGATCGTACGCCGAAGCTGGAAGGCAGCGCCGAGCAGTTGTCAGTGGACGCGAACGGAAACGCCTGGGTAATAGTGGCGCACGGCGTCCGGTCAGAGGTCGACGCCTTTCAGAATAATGAGCTGGTTCCTACCTACCAGTGGCCCGACGGAACCGTCGGCAGCGGGCCGATCGCTCCGCAGATCGCTTCCGCACCCGAGGTTCATGCAACCAAGGTTCAGGCCTTCACCGTGGCTGATCCACAACACCCTTCCAATGTAGCCATCGCCCACGGCAATACGCTGGAGCGCATCACCCATGAAGGCGACGAGCAATTGGCGAAGGTCGCATTGGGTGAGGTGCGGGCTGTGCACTGGTCCAGCAAAGAGGGAATTGCGCTGGAGGGAATCGTCACCTTTCCATCGGATTACCAGGCCGGGAAGAGCTACCCGTTTCTGGTGATGCCGCACGGTGGGCCGGAAGCGAACGACACGCTGCGGCTCGACACCTTTGCGCGCGTGATTGCCGGCATGGGCTACGTTGTGCTGCAGCCGGAGTATCGCGGCTCAACCGGATACGGCACCGAGTTCTTGAACGCCATTTACCAGCACTTTGGGGATCGTGCCTATCGCGACGTCGATAGCGCGACCGACTATGCCATATCCCAGGGCTGGGCTGATCCGAACCGGCTGACCATGTTCGGATGGAGCGCCGGCGGCTTCATGACCTCGTGGACGGTCACGCAGACGCATCGCTACAAGGCTGCCATTGAAGGTGCGGGGATTACCGACTGGCTGACATTCATGTGGACCAGCGACGTGCAGCAGATCGACTATGATGCCCGCTGGACCGATAAAGATCCGGCAGCGTTTTTTGCGTTTTCCGCCGTCATGCATGCGGAGAACGTGACCACCCCGCTGCTGGTGCTACATGGCGCGGCCGACGAGCGCGTGCCAACCTATCAGGGGCGGGAATACTTTGAAATGCTGGCGGCGCGCGGCAAGACCACGCGCATGGTGACGTATCCCGGTTCGCCGCACTTTCCGACCGTGTGGGAGCAGCGCCAGGATGTGTTTCGTGAAATTGCCGCATGGCTGGCGCGCTATAACCCTTGAAATTTTCCGGAGCTTGAAACCACCACCGCTCGCTTGAGTCCAAAGCGTCAGGCATGCATCTAGGTAGACATGAAAAACGCGACGGAATTCAGCCTGGACGAAGTTAGTGCTGTTCTCATCCGCACTCCCGTAACCCTGAATGCGCTGTTGCGCGGACTGCCCGACACGTGGGTGCTGAGCAACGAAGGCCGCAGTAACGAAGGAAAGGATACGTGGAGCGCGTTCGACATCGTGGGCCACTTGATTGTCGGGGAGCGCACCGACTGGATGCCGCGGGTTCGCATGATCCTGGAAAACGGCGAGGCCCGGCCCTTCGATCCTTTTGACCGCTTTGCGCAATCGAAGGAGAGTCAAGGCAAGTCGCTGGAACAACTCTTGGACGAGTTCGCCCGCTTGCGCAACCAGAACCTGGCCGCGTTGCAGGCTCTGAATTTAAAGCCCGAAGATTTTGCCCGGCGCGGAAGGCATCCAGCGCTGGGTGTCGTGACCCTGTCGGAACTTCTAGCGACCTGGGCCGTTCACGACCTCACTCATCTGCATCAACTCGCGCGCGTGATGGCCTATCAGTATCGTGACGCAGTTGGACCGTGGGGCGCGTATCTGGGCGTGCTGCATTGCAAAGGTCATGGCGCGTAGATCTGCACCTGTCGCCCTGCATTGTCG
>JBKQID010000051.1:0-95332 GCA_052148475.1 Candidatus Sulfotelmatobacter sp.
CCGGACGCTGCCGCCGTGTCATTGTTGTCTCCGCCGACGACGTCACTTCCGATCATTCCATCGAGTGGTTTGGCGCCGGCTTCCTGGCCAGCGGCGCCGCGGCCACTGACGAAGTCGTCGAAGAGGCCGCCACTCCTTTTGACCGTCGCCGCCATGGCTTGATCGTTGGCATGGGCGCCGCCGGCCTGGTCGTTGAAAGCGCGGACGCGGTGCGCGAACGGGGTATCCAACCCATCTGCGAAGTCTTGAGCACGGTCACCGCCAACAGCGCGTTCCATGGAACGCGCCTCGATGTGCAGCATATCGGCCAGATCATGGAGAAGCTGGTCTCCCAGGCCGAAGCGCACAGCGGGATTTCCCGCCGGCAGATCGCGCCCCACACGGTCTTCGTTTCGCATGAGACCTACACGCCCGCGCGCGGGGGCAGCGCCTCGGCCGAGATTCACGCGTTGCGCCACGTGTTCGGCGATGCCGCGGATCAGATTGTCATCGCCAACACGAAAGGTCAGACCGGTCACGCCATGGGAACCGGGATCGAAGATGTCGTGGCTGTGAAAGCGCTGGAAACTGGCCTGGTCCCAGCCGTGGCCAACTTCAAAGAAGTTGACCCCGAGCTCGGCACATTGAACCTGTCCAAAGGCGGCGGCTACCCCATCGAATACGCGGTGCGTCTCGGCGCCGGGTTTGGTTCGCAAATCAGCATGTCGCTGTTGCGCTGGATTGCTCCCAAGGACGGCGCCCATCGCCGTCCCGGCGACCTGGGCTATGCCTATCGCATCGTCGACGCAGACTGCTGGAAAAACTGGCTGAGCCAGGCCGTCGGCTATCCAACCGCCGATTTGGAAGTCGTGCACCGCACCCTCCGCGTGCGCGATCAACGCCCTGCGGCCCGGTTGGCGGAAGTTGCCCAGAAATCCCCAGAGGCGCAGGCCCCCACGCTCCCCGAGGCTCCTGCTGCCGCAGTCGTTGCGCCGCCGACACTTCCCGCAACGGCGATCGTCAAACCGAGGTTCGAACCGCAGGCTGCAGGGAAGGTCGAAGCTCAGGTCGAATCCAAACTTGAAGAGAAGGCCGCAACGAAAACCGAAGCAACGACCGAGACCAAGACTGTCGTGTCCACGCCGCCCGCGCCACCGAATCCGGCTGCAGCCGCTGATTTGGTGAAAGATCCAGTCAAAGAGAAAGTCCTGGCCCTGGTCGCCGACAAGACCGGCTATCCCGTCGACATGCTCGATCTGGATCTCGACCTTGAAGCGGATTTGGGCGTTGACACCGTGAAGCAAGCTGAGGTGATGGCCACGATCCGTGAAGCGTACGGTATCGCACGCGACGACCAGATTAAGCTGCGTGACTTCCCCACGCTCGCCCACGTGATCCGGTTCGTGCACGACCGGCGCCCTGACCTTGACGCTGCGCAACCTGCATTCACCGCAACAACCCCTGCAGCCGCTGTCAACGCGGTGGTTGAGGCAGTGGTTGAGAGTCCGGTCAAGAAAGAACCTTCAGTCAAAACCATCCCGCAGGCCGCAGTTGCGCCTCCGGTCATCGAGAGCGATCCAGTGAAAGTACGCATCCTAGCCTTGATGGTCGAGAAGACTGGATACCCGCGAGACATGCTGGATTTGGACCTGGACTTGGAAGCCGACCTCGGCGTCGACACCGTCAAGCAGGCGGAAATGTTCGCCGCGATTCGTGAAATCTACAGCATTCCGCGCGACGAGAACCGCAAGCTCCGCGATTATCCCACCCTGGCGCATGTGATTCGATTCGTGTACGAGAAGCGGCCGGATTTGGCGGCCGCGCCTGCTGTAGTTTCATCCTCCTCAATCGCGAGGAACGAGCCGCTCGTGTCTGCGCCTTCGTCGGCCGCGCCGCCGGCGAGTTCCGATGACCCCATCAAGAAGAAGGTGTTGCAGATTGTGGCCGAGAAGACCGGCTATCCGGAAGACATGCTGGACCTCGATCTCGACTTGGAAGCTGATCTCGGCGTGGATACCGTCAAACAGGCCGAGATGTTCGCCGCCGTGCGCGCTGCCTACAACATTCCCCGTGATGAAAATCTCAAGTTGCGCGATTTCCCCACCCTGGCGCATGTAATCAAGTTCGCCCAGGATCGGTCCGCAGTCGTGGTGCTCGCTCCGGCAGAGTCCGCGGGGAAGAGACCTCAAGAATCCAAGGAGAAGAAGCCCCCTTCTGCCGCTCCGATCCAGCCTCTGCGCCCTGCGCTCGCCAGCCTGGACGCGGCCAATCGCATTCCGCGACGCGTGCCCGTCCCAACCCTGCGTCCTCCGCTCGCATTTTGCAAAGCAACGGGTGTGAAACTCGATCGCAACAGCCGCGTCGCCGTCATGTTTGACAAAGATGGAATCGGAGAAGCGCTCACCCAGCTCCTGCAGGCGTTGTCAGTCGAAGTAATTCGCCTCGACAGCGCGCAGGATGCCGACACGCTGACCAACCTGCTTAAGAATTGGATCGCGTCCGGTCCTGTCACTGGAGTTTACTGGCTGCCCGCGCTCGATCACGAAGGAGATCTTCGCCAACTCGATTCCGCGGCCTGGCACGAAGCCTTGCGCGGGCGTGTCAAATCGCTCTACACCGCGATGCGCGTTTTATATGAAAAGATAGCGCCTCCCGGAACGTTCCTTGTCACGGCGACGCGACTCGGCGGTCAGCACGGCTACGACGAAGCCGGCGCAGTCGCCCCGCTGGGTGGCGCGGTCGTGGGCTTCGCCAAGACCTACAAGCGGGAACGCCCGGAATCACTGGTGAAAGCAGTAGATTTTGAGACGAATCGCAAAGCTGCCGAGGTCGCCGGCCGGCTGCTCGCCGAAACCCTGCATGATCCCGGAGCCGTCGAGATCGGATACACCGGCGACCAGCGTTGGACCGTCGGTCTTGAAGAACAGCCCGCCGTCGACGGCCAACCCGGCATGGTTCTGGATAAGAACAGCGTCTTTCTGATCACCGGCGCGGCCGGAAGCATCGTCTCGGCCATCACCGCTGATCTGGCGGCCGCATCCGGCGGCACTTTCTACCTGCTTGATCTCGTGCCCCAGCCCGACCCGGACAATCCGGATCTCAAACGTTTCATCAGCGACAAGGAAAATCTAAAACGCGACCTGTTCGCCCGCATCCAGTCGCGCGGCGACCGCGCCACTCCGGCTCTGGTTGAAAAGGAGCTTGCCAACTTGGAGCGAGCGCAGGCCGCCCAAACCGCCATCGACGCCGTCCGTGCCGCCGGCGGCACGCCACATTATTTCTGCGTCAACCTCACCGACGCCGACGCTGTTACCAGTGTGATCGATCAGGTGCGCCAGCACAGCGGCCACATCGATGTGCTGCTGCACGCCGCCGGCATCGAGCGCAGCCACTCCCTGCCGGACAAAGATCCACGCGAATTCGACCTCGTCTTCGACGTCAAGACTGACGGATTCTTCAATCTCCTGCATGCCATCGGCGAGATGCCGCTCGGTGCCACCGTCGCGTTCAGTTCGATTGCTGGCCGCTTCGGCAACGTTGGCCAGACCGACTATAGCTCGGCCAACGATCTGCTCTGCAAAATCACGTCGAGCTTCCGCACCACCCGTCCTGCAACTCGGGGCATCGCCATCGATTGGACCGCATGGGGTGGGATCGGCATGGCAACGCGAGGCTCCATTCCGAAAATCATGGAACTCGCCGGCATCGATATGTTGCCGCCCGAAGCAGGCATGCCGCTGATCCGCCGCGAACTCACTGCTGGAGCGACTCGCGGAGAAATCGTGATCGGCCAGCGCCTCGGTGTCTTGCTCAAGGAGTGGGACACGACCAGCGGGCTCGATGTCTCGGCAATCGAGGCAGCCTGGAAGTCCTCACCAACCATCGGACCCATGGTTGCCAAGCTCGGCTCCCTCAGCATTTCCGACGGCTACACGATTGAGACCACGCTGGACCCGCAGGTTCAGCCGTTCTTGCACGATCATCAGATTGACGGCACGCCCGTGCTGCCCGGTGTGATGGGTATCGAAGCCTTCGCGGAAGCGGCTCTGTGCCTGCTTCCCGGATGGCAGGTCGAAGCCATCGAAGACATCGCCTTCCTCGCGCCCTTCAAATTCTATCGAGGCGAACCGCGCGTTTTGCGGATCGAGACGCGAATTCATACGCTTGCTCCGCAGCACGACCGGCTCGCAGCAGAGTGCCGTCTGATCGGCTATCGCACTCTACCCAACCAGACCGAGCCCCAACTGACGACGCACTTCACGGCGCGCGTCCGGCTCGCAAAACAACTGATGCCGCAGCCGGCCGGCAAGGTCTGGACCGCACCCAACGGAAGCGTCATTGAAGCCGCTGACATCTATCGGCTCTACTTCCATGGCCCCGCATACCAAGTCGTGGAGAAAGCGTGGTGGGATGGCAAGCAGATCATTGGGTTAATGGCCCGAGGCCTGCTCCCCAACCACAATCCGCCTGCATTGCCCACGGTCACGGGTCCACGGCTGCTGGAGCTTTGCTTCCAAACCGCCGGTGTCTGGGAGTTGGGCCTCCAAGGCCGAATGGGCCTGCCGGAGCGGGTTCGCGAGGTTTCGTGGTTCCGCTCGCCCGATCTGGCCGAGGGCCGCTTGCACGCCGTGGTCACTCCCGACGCGGCCCAGGGAAGCTTCGATGCCGAAGTTCTCGACACAAAAGGAAACTGCTACCTGCGTCTCCAGGGCTACCGGACAGTGGCTCTATCCGATGGCGTTGACAGGGAAAACCTGAGAATCCTGCAGGCCATCATGTCAGGGGATGCTGTTCTGGTGGCGTGAGGAATACGACTCGATGAAACCACGTTCGTTTCAGCGATGGCGCTAATGCAGAACGAATTCCAGCGAGTTGCGATTGTCAATCGTGGCGAAGCCGCGATGCGATTCATTCACGCGGCACGCGAGTTCCGTCAAGAACACGGAGTGCCGCTGCGCACCATTGCGCTCTTCACCGAACCTGACCGTCATGCGATGTTTGTCCGCGAAGCAGACGAGACGGTTTTTCTCGGGGCCGCCCAATGCATCGATCCCGAGACTCATCGGCCCAAGAGCAGCTACCTCGACTACACCCGACTGGAACAGGCGCTCACCGCCGCGCGGGCAGATGCGGTTTGGGTGGGCTGGGGCTTCGTCGCGGAACATGCGGCCTTCGCCGATCTTTGCCGCGATCTGGGCATTGTGTTCATCGGGCCATCCGGGGATGTGATGCGCCGTCTGGGCGACAAGATCGCTGCGAAACGGATGGCCGAGCAGTCTCTGATCCCGGTCGCACCCTGGAGCGGCGGGCCGGTCGAGACCGTCGCCGACGCCCGCTCTCATGCCGACCGCATGGGTTTCCCGCTTCTGATCAAGGCTACCGCGGGCGGTGGTGGGCGCGGCATTCGCCGCGTGAACTCCGCCAGCCAGTTGCCCCAGGCCTTTGAGAGTGCCCGCGTCGAAGCCTACAAGGCGTTCGGAGAGCCCACGGTTTTCCTCGAGAAACTGATCGAGCCAGCCCGCCACGTCGAAGTCCAGATCGTTGCTGATCACTATGGCACGACTTGGGCTGTCGGGGTCCGGGACTGCACTATCCAGCGCCGGCATCAAAAGGTCCTTGAAGAAGCGCCCTCCTCTGCGCTTTCTCCGCAGGACGATGATGCTCTGCGCCAGGCCTCAGTTCGCTTGAGCCAGACCGCCGGCTACTGCAATGCCGGAACCGTGGAGTTCCTCTACGAACCAGAGAGCCGCCACCTCTGGTTCATGGAAGTGAATACGCGCTTGCAGGTCGAGCACCCGGTTACCGAATGCACCACCGGGCTCGACCTCGTCAAACTTCAAATCCACGTCGCGCGCGGCGGCCGGCTCGAAGGGCAACCGCCGCGCTGTGCCGGTCACGCCATCGAGGTTCGGCTGAACGCAGAAGACCCCGACAACGGTTTCGCCGCAGCTCCCGGCGTGATTGAACGTTTCCGGATGGTGACGGGGCCGGGTGTGCGCGTGGACACCGGTGTGGCCGAAGGCGAGCGGGTTCCGGCGGAGTTCGACTCCATGATTGCCAAGATCATCGGCTATGGTCAAAGTCGAAGCGAAGCGCTCTCCCGCCTCAGCCGTGCGCTGCACGACAGCGTCGTTGTCATCAGAGGTGGGGCCAGCAACAAAGCTTTTCTCCTCGACCTGCTCAATCGCAGGGAAGTACAGAGCGGACAAGTGGATGTTGGGTGGCTCGACCGCCTGGCGACGGCCGGGGACCATGTCTGCCGCAAACATGCCGATGTCGCACTGCTGCAAGCCGCTATCGATGCCTACGATGCCGAGTTGGCTGTGGAGCAGGCTCAGTTCTACTCATCCGCAGCGCGCGGCCGGCCACAGGTGAGAAGCGAGATCGGTCGCACTTTTACCTTCCGTCATCGCGGACAACTCTACTCGATGAAGACTCATCGCCTCGGCCCCAGAGGCTACCGGGTTGAGGTGGAAAACACTCAAGTCAAGGCTCACATCGATCGCATGGGACAGTTCGAGGGTTGGCTCAGTGCGTTCGGGCGTCGCTACCGGGTCGTCTCGGTCTCAGAGGGAGTGCGTTCCAGAATTGAAGTCGAGGGTGTGGCGCACCGTATCGATCGAGATGACGGAGGCGTCGTACACGCCCCCATGCCAGCCGTTGTCGTTTCCATTGCCGTAAAAGTCGGGGACACGGTGGCGGCGGGCGACCGCCTGTGCGTGCTCGAAGCCATGAAAATGGAAACCCAGGTGGTCGCGCCACTCTCCGGCAAAGTCCGCCAAGTGATGACGATGCCGAACGTGCAGGTGGATACAGGGGCCCCGCTTGTCCAGATCGAAGCCACCGCTGCCGACGACGCCATCGTCCCGCAAAAGCGCGAGGTCTTTGTCTTTGGCGCGTCCGAAGCCACTCATGATCTCGAAGAAACGTCTCGCCCCTGGTGCAGCGAGAACCTTAAAGAACTCCGCCAACTCATGCTGGGGTTTGATCTCGACCCAATTCAGTGCTCGCGGCAGTTTGCCGCATGGAGCCACGCCTGCCCCGCGGATAGCGAAGAAATCAGGCAAGGTGAGGACGAAATCCTGAGCATCTTTGCGGATATATGTTCTCTGTTCCATCGCGAACCGGAAGTCAACCATCGCGCATCCGGCGAGGAGCCGAGTTCCGAGTCGTATCTCTTTTCTTATTTGCGCATGGTCGAGACCAACGGTGAAGGTCTCCCTACCGCCATTGTCGATGCCCTGCGCCGCGCTGTAGCTCATTATGGAGTCCATACCCTCGACTGCTCGCCGGAGTTGAAGGAGAGCTTGCTCTGGATTTGCAAGTCGCACCGGCGCATGGAGCAGCAGGCCACTTCCATTCTCAACATCCTCGAACGGCGCTTGCAGCGTGCTAAGTCACCGGAGCCTCGCCCCAACGGATCGTTCCGGGCGCTCCTCGATCGAATCATCTCTGTTGCCCGCGAGCCCCATCCCGCTATCAGCGATCTGGCCCGCGAAGTGCGCTATCGTTACTTCGATCAGCCCGTGTTTGAGCGGGCGCGCAATAAAGTCTTCGAGGACGCAGAGAATCAGCTCGCCTATCTCGCCGCACATCCCGACGCCGCCGACCGCCGCGCGAAGATGCACGCACTCATCGAGTGTCCGCAGTTGCTGGCCAGCTTGTTTGCCACCCGGTTCGCCGCTGCCGACTCCGCTTTGCGGCACACCATGCTGGAGATTCTCACCTGCCGGTACTACCGGATTCGCACCCTCCGGAACCTCCGCCCGGCGGTCATCGATGGACATTGTTATATCTCGGCTGACTACGACCACGAGGGGAAGTGCATTCACCTCTTCGCTATGTATGCGCCCTATCAGCGCCTCTACGCCTCGGCCCAAGCTTTGCTTCCGGTGGTCGCCGAGGTGCCCGCCGAGGATGACATCGTGATCGATTTCCACGTCTGCTCTTCCGGCAAACTGGCCGACTCGGACGCAACCCAGCAGGAAGTGCAGGCGATGCTCAACCAGGTTGGCTTCCCGCGCGCGATCCGCCGCATCGTGGTCTCGGTCGCCGGTGCGAGCCAGGGCGTGCGCCCAAGCAGCATGCAGCACTTTACTTATCGTCCGAGTGGCGCAGGGTACGAGGAAGAGACCTTCTACCGCGATTTGCATCCCATGATGGGCAAACGGCTCCATCTCTGGCGGCTCAGCAATTTCAAGATCGAGCGCCTGCCGTCCATCGAAGACGTTTATCTTCTCCATGCTGTCTCCCGGGACAATCCCAAAGATGAGCGCTTATTTGCCGCCGCGGAGGTTCGCGATGTGACCCCGGTGCGCGATGAAGCCGGACGCATTGTCCAATTGCCGCATCTGGAACGCATGTTGATGGAAGCGCTGGCCGCCATCCGGTTGTTTCAGTCGCGCCGGCGTCCTCACGAGCGCTTGTATTGGAACCGAGTATTTCTTTACGTCTGGCCTGCGCTCAATCTGAAGCCCGATGAATTGCACGCCATGGTGCGCCGGCTGGCGCCGGCGACCGAAGGATTGGGACTGGAACAGGTTGTGGTCCGGGCCCGCATTCCGAATCCCGCCACCGGAGAAATCCGCGACATGGTCGTCCGCATTTCCAGCCCCGTGGGCAGTGGTCTGCTCATCACCTTCCGTCCCGCCGACAAGCTGCTTCCCCTCAAACCGCTGACGGCATACGACCAGAAAGTCGTTCGCGTGCGCCAGCGCGGGCTCGTCTACCCGTACGAAATCATCAAGATGCTCACTCCCGCTCGCGAACAAACCCGGGCCGAGTTCCCTCCGGGAGATTTTGTCGAGTACGATCTGGATGCCCAGGGACGGCTGGTTCCGGTGGATCGTCCCTATGGCCAGAACAAGGCCAATATTATTGCCGGCGTCATCCGCAATTTTTCCACTCGATACCCTGAGGGGATGACGCGCGTCCTGCTGCTGGGCGATCCCAGCCGGGATTTGGGCGCACTCGCCGAGACCGAGTGCCGCATCATCATCGCCGCCCTCGATCTCGCCGAACAGAAGCAAATTCCAGTGGAATGGTTCCCCATCTCCGCTGGGGCCAAGATCTCGATGGAGAGCGGGGTCGAGAACATGGACTGGATCGCCCGCGTTCTGCGCCGCCTGGTGGAGTTCACCCAGGCCGGCGGCGAAGTGAATCTAATCATCAACGGCATCAACGTAGGCGCACAGCCCTACTGGAACGCGGAAGCCACCATGCTCATGCATACTCGGGGCATTCTGGTAATGACGCCGAAAGCTGCCATGGTCCTTACCGGCAAACGCGCCCTCGATTACTCCGGCGGTATTTCGGCGGAAGACAATCGGGGGATCGGCGGTTACGACCGCATCATGGGCGTCAACGGTCAGGCGCAGTACTGGGCGCGCCACATCAATGAAGCCTGCCACATTCTGTTCCGTCATTACGATCACACCTACGTTCTGCCGGGCGAGCGCTTCCCCCGCCGGGCCAAAACCACCGATCCCATTGAGCGCGACGTGCAAACCTATCCGCACAACGAGAATGGCGAAGAAGGCTTCGCATCGGTGGGAGAGATTCTGTCGAACGAGACGAATCCCGGCCGGAAGAAGCCCTTCGATATCCGCAGAGTCATGCGGGCTGCCAGCGATCAGGATCATCTGCCACTGGAGCGTTGGGCGGGCATGCGCGCGGCCGAGACCGCGGTTGTCTGGGATGCCCACCTGGGTGGTTACCCGGTGTGCCTCATCGGTATAGAATCCCGCTCCGTGCCCCGCATGGGATTTGTCCCCGCCGACGGGCCCGACCAATGGTCCGCCGGAACGCTCTTCCCACAGTCTTCCAAGAAGGTGGCGCGCGCCATCAACGCTGCCAGCGCCAATCGTCCGGTTGTGGTTCTGGCCAACCTGTCTGGCTTCGATGGTTCGCCGGAATCGATGCGCCGTCTGCAACTCGAATATGGTGCGGAGATTGGCCGGGCCGTCGTGAACTTCAAAGGTCCGATCGTGTTCTGCGTGATCTCGCGGTTTCACGGCGGCGCCTATGTAGTCTTCTCGCGGGCGCTGAACCAACAACTCGAAGTCGCAGCCCTGGAGGGAACCTACGCCTCCGTCATTGGCGGCGCTCCCGCGGCGGCCGTGGTTTTTTCCGGCGAGGTTGAGGCTAGAACGCGCAAAGACGAGCGCCTGCAGGCTCTGAATCAGGCGATGCTGCGGGCTGAGGGCGTCGAGAAAGGTAGGCTGCGCGTCCAGTGGGATGAAGTCTTACGGGTTGTGTATTCCGAAAAGTTAGGCGAAATGGCTGCTGAGTTCGACCGCGTGCACAGCGTACACCGCGCCCTCAGCGTGGGCGCCCTGAATTCCATTATTCCTCCGGAAAGCCTTCGCCCGTATCTGATCCACGCGGTGGAACGCGGCATACGAAGCGAGGAGAATGCCAGGGGAAATGTGCAGCCCGAAATCGTCAAGGCGGCGTAATCTGACCGTCGAACAGAAGCTTTCTATGGAAGTCTACTGGCTCGAGCAGAACGAAGACGCTGTGCCTGTCGAGAATCAATGGATCAGCGCAGGAGAAAAGTTTGTGCTCGCCGGCATTCGCTTCCCTAAGCGGCGCAACGACTGGCGACTGGGCCGCTGGACGGCGAAACGTGCTCTGGCAGCCTGCCTTCACCTGCCTGCGGATCTCCCTGCGCTGGCGAACATCGAAATACGCGCCGCATCGTCGGGTGCGCCCGAGGTCTTCCTTCTGAACCAGAAAGCGTCACTCACCATTTCGCTCAGCCACCGCGCCGGCATGGCTATGTGCGCGGTCGCGCAGGGCGGAACCACCGTTGGTTCAACCAGCATGGGTTCAATCAGCCTCGGTTGTGATCTGGAAACGGTCGAGCCCCGCATCGCCACCTTCGCCGCCGACTACTTTACGCTCAACGAGCAAGCACTGGTGGAACGAACCATCGCGCAGGACCGGTCGTTGCTCGTGACTCTGCTGTGGAGCGCGAAAGAAAGCGCTCTCAAGGCTCTCAACGCGGGGCTTCGACTTGACACCAACTCCGTGGAGGTAAGTCTGCTCGATGCACTGCCGTTGCAGGTCGAGGATTCTCCACAGCAACCGTATCCTGAGGCCGATGCCCGCGAACGCTGGCGTCCGCTGCAGGTTTGCTATTCCGCCAGCCAGGTCTTCTGCGGCTGGTGGCGGCACGCGAACCAACTGGTCCGGACGGTCGTCTCCTCCGAACCGCTGCAATTGCCGATTTCTTTACTCGACTCTTCTCAGTCCGTCGCTAACTCGTCGAGGAGGTTGCCATCGGAATCGAGCAGGCGGATGGTCATGGCGAGCAGCCCTGAGGCGTGGGTTGAGCAACTCAGGCAGGGGTCGTAGGCCCGCACCACCGCCGACACACGGTTCAGCATCCCTTCGGTCAGTCGGGCTCCGTCAATAAAGTGCTTGCTGACCTGCTGTACGCTGCGGCCGATGGCGAGATTGTTGTGGCCGGTAGCCACAATCAGGTTGACCCAGGTGATCGCGCCTTCTTCGTTCACTTTGTAGTGGTGGATCAAGGTTCCGCGAGGCGCTTCAATCATGCCCACTCCCTCCAGGGCGTTGACTCCGGCGGTGGCGCGGACGTGAGTCTCGAGAATTTGCGGATCGGCCAGCAACATCTCGATCCGCTCCAGGGCATATACGATTTCCACGAGACGGGCGTAGTGGTAGAGAAAAGCGCTGTGGGCGACCACCCCGAAACGCTGGTGGAATTCCCGGAACTCGGCGTCAGCGTTGGGCGTGCCGCACTGGTCAGCGGCGTTGAGCCGTCCCAGCGGTCCCACCCGATAGACTCCGGCGGGAAATCCTTGAGGTTTGAAGAACGGGGCTTTCAAATAGGATTCACGCAGGCTGGCCTCGCCGATCCACTGCGCGTACTCGTCGGCGGGGATATGGTCTTCGACAACTTCTCCGGCAGCGCTGCGGAAACGCAGACCACCATCGTAAAGCTGCAGATTTCCCTTGCGGTCGACCAGCCCGGCATACATGGTCGGACCGGAACCAAAGAATTCGATCTCCTCTTTATAGTTGTCGAGCGCTCCCTTGAAAAAACGAATGGTGCGGTCGGCGATGGCCTTCGCAGCTGGCAACTCGGAAAGGATGCGGTCCCGCGTGGCGCTGGCGAGAGGCGTGGCCACGCCGCCGGGAACGATCCAGGCGGGATGCACACGTTCCTGAGCCAGCCCCTCAATAATCTGCAAACCGAATTTGCGTAGTTCGATCCCGTCACGCGCCAACTCCGGATTCTGAGCGATCACTCCCAAAACGTTCCGCGACGCCGGATCGGAATCCATGCCAAGAAGAAAGTCTGGAGCGGAGAGATAAAAAAAGCTCAACGCATGGGATTGCACAATCTGTGCGAAGTGCGCCAGTTCCCGCAATTTTTTCGCGGCCGGAGGGATTCGCACTGCCATGATGGCGTCGCAAGCCTTGGACGCTGCCAGCAGATGGCTGATGGGGCAGATGCCGCAGATGCGCGCCGTGATGCCAGGCATCTCGTAGAAGGGATGTCCCTCAGTGAATTTTTCGAAGCCGCGGATCTGCGTGACATGGAATTCCGTTCCCGCAACGTGCCCCTGATCGTCGAGCTGAATCGTGATCTTGGCGTGTCCCTCGATGCGGCTCACGGGTTCGATGGTGATGCGCTTCATGGCACGCTCCTTAACCGAACTTCACCTTGCGGTTGGCATCGGGTTTCTTGCCATCGAGCAAGTCGTTGATCACGGTGAAAATGGCTTTTGAGGGAGGGGGACAGCCCGGTAAACATAAATCAACTTTGACGAACTCGCGCAATGGACGCGCCTGCTTCAGCAATGCCGGGACGCGATCGGAGGGAACGATCTTTCCTTCCTGCGCTCCGTCGACGTAGATCCGTTGCAGTAATTTCTGCACCGGAATGGAATTCCGCATCGCGGGGACGTTTCCGGTGACGGCACAGTCTCCCAGAGAGATCAAAACATGAGTCCGCTGGCGGATTTTCTGAATCTTGTTGAGATCGTCCTGAGAGCTGACCGCGCCCTCCACCAGCGTGACATCCACATCTTCGGGAAACTCCTGCGCATCAACCAGGGGGCCATAGACCAGATCGATCTTGCGGGCCAACGAAATGATGGCAGCATCCATGTCGAGCAGCGACATGTGGCAGCCGGAGCATCCATCGAGCCATACCGTCGCGACTTTCACCTTCTTCATACCTGCACTCCTCTGCGATGCACCAGGGAGGTGACGGCATCGATTTTTTTCACCATCTCCTCCACCGCAAAGCCCTTCTCGGCGAGTGCGCCAGTAGGGCAGGCCTGCACGCATTTGCCGCAATTGGTGCAGGTCGTGGCCTGTCCCCATTTCTCGTTCATCTCGCTGACAATGCGGGCGTGGATGCTGCGCGAAGTGAGTTCCCAAACATGCGCTCCTTCGAGCTCCGCACATACCCGAACGCACCGCGTGCAAAGAATGCAGCGATTGTGATCGAGCACGAAACGAGGGTGAGACATGTCAATGGAGAGCTTGGGGAAGTTATAGGCGAGTCCGACCGTACTGATGCCCAGGGCCGTGGCCATCGACTGCAGCTCGCAATGTCCATTGGACACGCACACCGCACAAACATGGTTGCGCTCGATCAGCAACAACTCCACGGAGATTCTGCGATAACGCGTGAGCTTCGGTGAAGTGGTGGTGACCGACATTCCTTCCTGGATGGGAGTCGTGCAAGCGGGGAACAGCCGCTCGGTGCCTGAAACCTCGACCAGGCAAATCCGGCAGGCCCCGACTGCAGTCAGCCCGTCCAGATCGCACAGCGTCGGAATGTACTTGCCGCTGGCTTTGGCTGCCTGCAGGATGGTCTGGCCCTCGAGCGCGCTGATCAGCTCTCCGTCGATTCGGATCGATAACTTTTTCGGTGGCAAGGTCTAGCTCCTTTCAGCGCACATTTGCCCAGGTCACACTGGCCTAGCTCACGTTGACGGCTTTTACATCGCAACGCAGGCAACGGCAGGTTTCATCTAGCGCCTCTTCGCGGCTCAGGCCGGTCACTACCTCGTCTTGCGAACGGACGCGGGAGCCTGCCGCGAGGGCGTGCCCGGTGTGCCGGCGGTTGGGACTGGGCTCCTCCGGAGGCGTCTGCCCGTATTCCATATCGGGGTAAAGAGCGTTCCAGCGGTCCGCTTCCATCAACTGAAGGTCAATGCTTCGGGCTGCCTGCTTGCCGGAAGCCATGGCATTCGAAACGTTGGAAGCGCCGGTCACCAGGTCGCCGCCGGCATAGAACCGCGGACGGCTCGTCTCCAGCGTGAAGCGGTTCACTTCGATCGTCCCGTTCTCTTTGAGGACGAGCCCGGAGGCGCGGGCAAAATCCAGATCTACGGTTTCTCCGACGGCATAGATGACTGAGTCGCAATCGAAGCGCTGAATTTCATCGGTCGCGACCGGCTTCCTGCGGCCGGAGGAGTCATATTCGCCCAGCCGCGTTTTCACGATCTCGATCGATTTGACGTTGCCTTTGGCGTCGCCGATCACGCGATGCGGAGCGGCCAGGAACACGAACTTCGCCCCTTCCTCGCGGGCTGCCCCGGTTTCTTCGTCAATGGCTGGCATATCTTTCCGTTCGCGCCGGTAGAAGACGGTCACTTCGCAGCCTCGGCGCAAAGAAGTTCGAGCGGAATCGATGGCGGCATTGCCTCCGCCAATGATCGCGACCCGTCGGCCAAGGTTCACATCTTGACCTGCGGCGACCGCCTCCAGAAAATTGAGCGCCGGGTACACGCCTTTCAGTTCGGTGCCCGATTGGTAGACCCAGGACTCTTTCCATGTGCCGATGGAAAGAAAGATCATGTCGAAGTGATCGTCGAGATCGTTCAGCGCCAAATCGACGCCAACCCGGGTATTGAAACTGAACTTCACGCCAAGGCGCTCGATGAGTTCAATCTCGCGCCGCAGGATTCCTTTAGGCAGCCGGTATTCCGGCAAAGCAAAGCGCAGCATTCCACCGGCCTCGCACTTGCTGTCATAGACCGTGACATCGTGGCCGAGCATGGCCAGATAGAACGCGGCGGTGAGACCGGCCGGCCCCGCGCCGACCACGGCAATTTTGCGTCCGGTGGCTTCGAGCTTGCGGGCTGCGATGGCCTGCACCATGGGCTCATACCGGTCGGACTCGAAAATGGAATCCGCAATGAAGCGATGCACTTCCCGCATGTTGACCGCCTGGTCGATGGTCTGCCGCCGGCAACGGCCGTCGCACGGGTGCTGGCACACGCGCCCGGTGGAAGAAGGCAACGGGTTGTCCAAGAGTATGGAGAGGAACGCATCCTCCAGCCGGCCTTCCTTGTAAAGCTGCAGGAAGCGCGGAATGTTCATGTGCAGCGGACAACTGTTTTCGCAGGGCGAGAGCGCCAGTTCCTCGCACACTCCAGCCGAACACCGCCGCGCCAGGATGTGATCCTCAAACTCGTTGCGAAAATGCCGCAGGGTCGTGAGCACCGGATTAGGCGCAGTCTGGCCGAGCCCGCACAGCGAACAGTCACGAATATAGCGGCTGAGCTCGTCCAGAATCTCGAGGTGATGCGTTGTCCCCGCGCCTTCGGTGACGCGATTCAGAATCCGCAGACACTTGTTCAACCCGACTCGGCACGGGATGCACTTTCCGCACGACTCCGAGTGCGTGAACTCGATGAAGTAGCGGGCGACGTCGACCATGCAGTTGTCTTCGTCCATCACGACCATGCCGCCCGATCCCATGATCGATCCGAGCTGAGCCAAATTCTCGTAGTCCACTGCGGTATCGAACATTTCCTGAGGAATGCACCCGCCGGAGGGGCCGCCAGTCTGCACGGCCTTCACTTGCCGCCCGGCCACCGCGCCTTCTCCAATGTCATAGATGAATGTTTTGAGGGAAGTGCCGAGCGGCATTTCGACCAATCCAGTATTTTTCACTTTTCCGACGAGCGAGAAGACCTTGGTGCCGGAGCTTTTCGGGCTGCCGGTTTCGCTGAACCAGGCTGGCCCACGCATCACGATGGGTGCGATGTTGTACCAAGTTTCGACGTTGTTGATGTTGGTGGGCTTTCCCCAGAGTCCTTTCTGGGCAGGGAAGGGCGGCCGAGGCCGCGGTCTTCCGGCTTCTCCTTCCAGGGAAGCGATCAGCGCAGTTTCTTCACCGCAGACAAACGCTCCCGCTCCTTCCACCAGTTCAATATCGAACTTGAATCCCCGGCCGAGAATGTTCTCCCCGAGCAGCCCATATTCCCGGGCCTGCTCGATGGCGCGATTTATGCGATGCACCGCCAGTGGATATTCGGCTCGCACATAGATGATTCCCTCGGTCGCGCCCATGACGTAGCCGCCGATGATCATGCCCTCGAGCAGAGAGTGCGGGTCGCTTTCAATTTCATTTCGATTCATGTAAGCGCCGGGGTCGCCCTCATCGGCATTGCAGATGATGTACTTGGGCTCTGCCTTGGCCTTGGCCAGGAATTCCCACTTATTGCCGGTGAGATATCCGGCACCGCCGCGGCCGCGCAATTTCGAGGCTTTGATTTGCTCAATCACACCCGCTGGGTTCGCATCGATCAATACCTTGTAGAGCGCCTGATACCCGCCAACGGCGATGAATTCTTCAATGTCATCGGGATTGATGATTCCGCAATTCCGCAGAACGATCTTCTTCTGCCCCTTGAAAAATGGCGCCTCGCGCCACGAGGGGACCTCGGGGTATCCCTGGCCGTAGCGGACGTTCCCCGTAATGTGATCCCAATCTTCGATCTTGCAGTAGATAAGATCGGGACTGAGATTGCCATTGGCCACGTCGTGCAGAACGCGGGGAGCATCATTGGCCTGCACCCGCCGCAAAATCATCAGAGGATTTCCGGGCAGGCGTACGTTGACCAGCGGTTCCTGAAAACAGGCACCAAAGCAACCCACCGGCGCGAGCACGATGTTAGCGCCGCTATTTTCGATGGCCTGCAGGAATGCGTGATACAAACCTTCCGCACCGTTCCCGCGACCGCAGGTTCCCATTCCGACAGCGACGCGTGGAACCGGTGGGACCAGCTTCGCCAGGCCCGCCTCACGCACTGCGTTGAACTCCCCTATGTCAAGAATTCGAGGCATGGTTACTCTCCTGCTCGAATGGTTGCGATCTCCCGCTGCAAGGTGCGCTCGGAGGCATGACCACAAATTCGGTGGTTCACTTCCACGACGGGTGCCATGGCGCATTGTCCAAAGCACGCCACGGTGCGGACCGTGAACTGCCGGTCCGGGGTAGTCAGCAGGAGTTTGTCGGCTTCGTTTCCGTTGCCGTCCCCGTCTTCGAGAGCGAGCCCGAGTTCGAGGCGGGCGCCCTGCAGCAGGTTGCGCGAACCGCGGGTATGGCAAGCCGTCCCGCGGCAAATGCAGATCGTGTTCTCGCCCTGCGGTTGTAGATTAAACAGAGCGTAAAAAGTGGCGACGCTGTAGACTCGCGAAAGCGGTATTTCCGTCTTAGCCGCGACATAGCGTAGCGTTTCCAAGGGAAGATATTTATGGCGGTTTCTTTCCTGCGCGGCTTCCAGGATGCCGAGCAGGGCCCCGGGCCGTCCCCGGCGACTGAGGATCACTTTGTCGATGAAAACCTGCTCTTCAGTGGGAAGGCTTTCAGGCGAGAGTGTTTGCATAGACACTCCTCCGAACGAGCCACTCGCTCTGATAGCAATGTAGCGTTTTTCAGCAAGACTACACTGTCACTGGGAGCACAATAGGGAGTGACAAGAATCACAGGGTTTGCGACCCGTTTCCGGCCCGAGGATCGGCGTCGCGCCGGGTGCGATTTCACGTTATGATGTCAGAGAAACAAGGAGTCTACCGACTTGCTGGAATTCGGAATCGGTGGCCAATCTCTTGGGAGGGAATTATGACTTTTGACTTTGTGCAGACACCTGACGGAAGTGACGACTCCCTGCGCTTTCGGGCAATCGAGCGGCTAAAGGTTTATTTGTTCGGGGTCACTGTACTGTTTGCCTCGTTTGGAGCGGGGGAGGCAGTCTACCGGCTCTTGTTTTCGGAGTTTGATGGCGCCACTGACCGGATTCCGATCGAAGCCTTGTTCGGTTTGGTTTTCGCCTGGCTTGCCGTTAAGTTCGTGGGCGATGTTTACCGCAACCGAAAACAGAGGAAGGCCAGGCTTGCCTTTATTTGTGATCGAAATCGTCAAATCCGCGGTGCTCTGGAAGGGATCACTCCCCTGGCCCATCCCATGCAAAACCAGCAGTCGATCCGAATCATCCGCGAAGAGGTGGATCGGATTGAGTGGGCGCTGAAGGAAATTCTGCCGAGCTAGACTTTTCAGATACGCTGGAATTGGAACCGCAGCAACGGCCGGAGGTAAACATTTTCAACTCGCCGCATCGTTCGACGCTTCCCGCTGGTCGGGGGCACGACCACCTGGAATGCAGCTAAGTTTGCGCAAGCATCCGCCACACCCGGAATGGCGCGCAGCCTCACCAAGCGCCGACGCCGGTTCGAAGAGAAAAAGAGTCGCCGGAATCGTTCTCGCCGCTCCGCTGATCCTTAGCCTGATGTGCGCAGCTCTCAGCCTGCATGCCCAGGCGCCAACGCCCACTCCAGTTGCAGGGGGCGCGCCGTCCGCGGCAGCGCAGCCGCGCCGAACCACTCCCAGCAAAGCGCTCGCGAAGACAGTCGCGCCGGCCGCATCCCCGAACCAATCTGGCGCGATCCAGTTTGAGAACGTCATCAAACCATCGAAGATCAAGTTCAAGCTCAGGAACAGCGTCAGTCCGCAGCGTTACACGTTTGAAACCATGGTGGGCGGAGTTGCGCTCTTCGACTACAACAACGACGGTTTGCTGGACATTTTCTTCACCAACGGCGCGGCCATCCCATCGCTCGAAAAAAGTGATCCCAGTTTCTCCAACCGGCTGTTCCGCAACAACGGCGACGGCACCTTCACCGATGTCACTGAGAAAGCCGGTCTGCAGGGCATCGGCTATTCCATGGGAGTGGCTGCCGGCGACTACGACAACGATGGATTCGTCGATCTTTACGTGACTGGCGTCAACCGCAACCAGCTTTTCCATAACAATGGCGACGGCACCTTTACCGACGTGACCGAAAAGGCGGGAGTCGGCGGCTTCGTTCCTAAACTCGGCAAGGCGTGGTCGGTAGCTGCAGGATGGTTCGATTACAACAACGATGGACTGCTCGACCTCTTCGTCGTGAACTATCTCAATTACAGCATCAAAACTGCCGTTCCCTGCGTTCAGCAAGGACTTCCGGCCTACTGCTCACCCGTCGATTTTCTGGGTACGCCGAACATCCTCTATCGCAACAATGGCGACGGCACTTTTACCGATGTCTCCGAGCAATCCGGCATTTCCAAATATGTTGGCAAAGGGATGGGTCTCGCGTTTGCCGACTATGACAACGATGGCTTCACCGACATCTTCGTTTCCAACGACACCTTCGAGAATTATCTTCTTCGCAATAACGGCGATGGAACTTTCACCAATGTTGCGTTGCTGGCCGGGGTCGCCTACAACGCGTTCGGCAAAGCCATCGCCGGCATGGGCGCGGACTTCCGCAACATCGACAACGATGGCAAGCCAGACATCTTTGAAACTGCGATGTTCGGGGAAGGCTTTCCCCTCTACAAGAATCTTGGGGATGGTCAATTTCAAGATGTCACGGCCACTGCAGGGCTGAGCGCTCTGACCAGCCGCTCAACGGCTTGGGGCGTGGGAGTTTTCGATTTCGACAACGACGGCAACAAGGACCTGTTCACCGCCAACGCCGACATCCTCGACAATGCCATGGAACTGGCGCACCGGCCTTTTCCGCTTCCCAATAGAGTGTTTCGCAACAAAGGCAATCTGAGTTTCGAGGATGTGAGTTCCAAGGCCGGAGCGTCGTTTCAGGTCCCAGCTCCCCATCGCGGTGCGGCCTTTGGAGACCTCAACAACGACGGCCGGATCGACGCCGTCGTGTCAGTTCTGAACGGCCCGCCAGAGATATGGATGAACCGGTCGAATCTTCAGAGCCGTGGCAGCCCGAACCACTGGATCATTCTGAAACTGGTCGGCGTCAAATCCAACCGCGACGGTCTGGGAACCAAGGTGAAGGTGACAACTTCTCTGGGCACACAGTACAACCAGGCGACGACCGCGGTGGGCTACAACTCTTCGAGCGATAAGCGTGTCCATTTCGGGCTGGGAGCGGCCGGACTCGTGGATACCATCGAACTCACCTGGCCGAGCGGCAAGAAGCAGGTTTTGAAAGACGTCAAAGCGGATCAGATCCTCACCGTAACGGAGAGCGCATCGCCCTAAGCGCCGCTACCGGCGACCATACTAAGGAAGCTTGACCAAATGTTCGGCAGGTTTGCTCGAAACAACTCCCTGTCCTTCGCGCACCACATAAAACCGGTCGGCAGTAAGATTGGTGAGCGTTTCCTTTTTGCCACCCAGCCATTGCACTTCCACTTGGTCGAGATGTTCGTGGCTGCCCAGCCCGAAGTGTATGCGCAGGTCGTGCTGCGACAGGTAGCTTCCGCCGCTGAGGACTTCGCCCGTCTGCACCAAGTCTCCGGCGGTCGCTCGTACGCGCGCATTCAAGGCCAGCCGATTGCTCTTTACACCCTCCAACTCGAAACTGACCCAATGGTTCTGTGGACCTCCTTCCGGACGCAGAATCATGGGCTGGCCCACGAGGTTTTCAACCACCGCCTCCATTTTTCCGTCGTTGAAAAGATCGCCCACAGCCAGCCCGCGGCTCACCTGAGGCATCTGAATCGCGTCTCCAACCAGCTTGCTGGCATTCCTGAACGTTCCGTCTCTTTGGTTCACAAAAAGAAACTTCGGCTCCAGGTATCTTGTGAGAGTGTGAGTGCTGTCCACCTGCGGATACACGTGTCCGTTGACCAGGAAAAAATCCTCCCAGCCATCGTTGTCGAAGTCGACGAAGGCGTCTCCCCAGCCCACGTAACCCTGCGTGCCCCGGGCAATGCCGGAAGCGATCGATGTATCGCTGAAGTTCATACCGCCATCGTTGCGATACAGCGCGGCGTACTCAATGTCAAAATGCGAAAGCAACAGAGACATGCGACCGGTATGCAGATAATCGCCGACGGCAACCCCCATATTGGCCTGTTCCAGTCCGTCCTCGTTCGCCGCTACGCCGGAAACCAGCGCGACATCCGCGAACTTGCCGGTGCCGTCGCCTTGATAAAGGTAATTCGCCTGGCCGTCGTTGGTCACGAAGAGATCGAGCTTGCCGTCGTTGTCGAAATCTGACCAGATCGCGGTCAGCCCATAGCGGCGCTCAGGATCGTCGACCCCGGACTTCTTCGACACATCGGTAAACGTGCCGTCGCCGTTATTGTGGTAAAGATTGTCGGGAAACCCCTTCAGGCCGCGCGGGCCACACTGCACATCGAGTCCCATGTATTTGCAGGATTTGCTGGAACCGAATGTGGGCAGATTGTCGAGATGAAAATCCACATAGTGCGAAATAAAAAGATCGGCCCAGCCATCGCCGTCGTAGTCGCCAAAGGCCGCTCCCGTTGCCCATCCGGAATCGGCCGCAAGTCCACTAGCCTTGGTGACATCGGTGAATGTTCCGTCGCCGTTGTTGCGATAGAGCACCACGCCGCTGAGGCAGGTCACCAGCAGATCAGGCCAGCCGTCGTTGTTATAGTCGCCAACGACAGCGCCCATGGCCCAACACGGATAGCCCACCCCAGCCTTATCGGTGACATCTGTGAATGTCCCATCATGGTTGTTGTGGAACAAAGCACTGCGCGCTTTCACGCCGTGCAGAGCCATGTCCACGCTCTGCGCATTCGTAAAGTAAATGTCGGGCCAGCCGTCGCGGTCGTAATCGATCAGCGCGACTCCTCCACTCATCGACTCCGCTATGAATTTCGCCTCAGGACTGGACAGGTGGTCGAAATGAATTTGTGTGGAATCCGTGATGTCGACCAGACGTGGATAATTGGCCAGCGCGCCTGTTGCCTTACTCTCAGCCTCCGCCTTCTTGCGCTCCACGGGGGACAGCGGCGTTGCCGTTCCCATTTGTGCCATCGCCACTGTACTTGCTGAGAGGCAGAGGATGACAAGCGTTACGAACGATCGGAAAAACGCAGCCGTCCACACCTTCGACGCGGCAGCAATGCCTCGAACTCCGATCCGATGGTTCATTTCTTACGGTTCGTCCGGCTCGTCCGCATGAATTTCCTTGGGCTGCACCTGCAACTCTTTATAGAGTGCGTTCAGTTTTTCCTTCATCTCCTTAAATTTCTTGTAAAGATCCATCTCGCGCTTTGCGTCGTCCACTTTTCCCATCTTGCGATACAGAGTCGCCAGGCGATAGTGCGCGGTGGCGTTGGTGGGCTCCAGTTGCACGGCATTCTCGAGCAGGGGCAGCGCCTTGTCCGCTTGATTCATCTCGATCAACGTCTTGGCCAATCCCAGCTTCGCGAGCGCATCGGCCGGTTGCAGTTCGACAGCCTTCGCGTACTCGTCATACGACTGCTTGGCATTGCCTTTTTTCGCGTCAATCTCGGCGAGCCTGAGAATCGATTTCTCGTCTTGAGGATTTTCTCGCAGCGCGGCGCGATATTCCTGTTCGACCTCTTTTTTCACGGCCTCGTCGCTCGAGGTACTGAGCAGCTCGGCCAATTCAAAATGAACGCCCGGAAGATGCGGATTGATGGCGATCGCCTTGCGATACTGCGCGATGGCAGCCGTGGTATTGCCCTGGCGCGTGTCTTCGTGAGCCAACAACTGATGCATTTGCGCGGAGTCAGGAGCCGCCAGCGACAGCGCGAGCATCGACTCGCCCGCGAGATCGGAATAAGTCCGGTAGGCAGCATAGAGCAGCTCCGCGTTGGTTGGGTCCACTTTCCGTAACTGCGCGAAGACGGCCGCAGCTTTATCCAGATCGCCGCTTTCGGTATCGAGGCCAACGAGTTCCAGACCAAGTTGCACCTGAAAACGCTGATCCTCCAGGCGCTGACCCTGGGACGACGGAAGTGCAAGCGCCGTCAGCGCCGCTTCCATATCTTTACGTGCATCGAGAAAGTCCAGAGTGCGGCTCTCGGCCATGCCCAGCAAGCCTTGAATCTTCGCCAGGCCGGGCTGCCCGTCTTCTTTGCGGCCAGCCAGCGCGGCGCGAAAGTGAGGTATCGAATCGGCAGCCTTTCCCTGAAAGTACAGCAGCACCCCCAAGTTGGCCTGAGCATCCACGTTTTCCGGATCGATGGCCACTGCGGCCTCGAACTCCGGAATCGCCAGGGCAGGCTGCTTGGCATCAAGGTAGCCGCGCGCCTGCTGAATGTGCGCCGCAAACTCCTGCTGCTGGTCTTCCTGGTTTCCTCCAGCCGTCTGAGAGAGGCACAACCTAGCCCCCAGCAACAGGACGAACCCAGCAGAGGCAATTCCAAGCTTCGCCATCATTGGGAACCACTCCGATTATATTGTCGCGTAAATCATAGACCATGCAGCCAAAAAGAAAGAGACGGCGGGAATCGCCGTCTCTTCAAGGGGAAGCGCTTGCCCAGGGTTAGAAGCTCACCTTCAATGAGAGTTGCAGGTCGCGCCCTGCGACCGTTACGGAATTGAGGGGAGTTGCGTTGTTGTACGGTATGCCAACGCCGCCTGTGCCGGCGGGGTTGTTGCCGAGACTGGTGCCGGACGGTGTGCCGAAGCTAGGATGGTTGAACACGTTCTGCGCATCGGCTCGGAAATCAATCTTGACTCCCTCCCTCCACGGGATTGAGAACCCCTTGGCCAAAGAGAGTGCGAAGTTGTTAATTCCCGGCCCGTAGAGGCTGTTCCTGGTGACGTTACCGAAGGTCCCGGGAGCCGGCTGAGAGAATGCCGCTGCGTTGACCCAATTGGCCCTACTGCGGCCAGCGCTCGGGCTGACGCCAGGAACCCAATTGGGGAATTGAGTGCCAGCCAGAGCGTACGTATTCTGGTTTCCGTACACGCTGAAAGGCTGTCCGGTCTGGAGAACAACCGTGCCGGCAAGTTGCCAGCCGCCCACTGCCTCATCGAGCAATTGGCTGCCGTTCAGGAACGGCTTGCCTTTGCCGAACGGCAGTTCGTAGACAGCGTAGCCCTTAAAAGCATGGCGGACGTCGAAGTTCGAGCTGGCATAGTTGGCCCCGGGATTACTTGCAATCTGAAAATCCTGCGGACCCGCGCGGCTGCCCCAACCCGAGGAATCCATGTCGTCCAGCATGTGCGACCAGACATAGCTGAACTGCATACTCAAGCCTTGCCTCATGCGCTTGGTGAGGGAAGCCTGCAGCGAGTTGTAGTTCGAGACGGCGTTATCGGTGCTGCCGGAGATACCCTGGAAGATAGGATAGGGGCGATCTCCCGAATCGTTGGACGACAACAGGTTCTGCGGAACCTGGTTGAGATCCGTTTGGAAGTTCAGGCTCGATCCGTGGCTGGCCACGTAAGCAACCTCGGCCACAAAATCCGTGGTGAGCGCGCGTTGCACCGAGAGATTCCATTGCATGATGCGGGGAACCGGGGTGTGGTATCCCACGTAGCCTACGCCTTGGCCGTTGTAGGCGGTCGGAGCGGTGGACGCCTGCGTGTAAGGCAAGGGCGTGGCACTTGCTACACAACCACCGTTCACGTTTGGGGTGCAGACGCTGCCGTTGCCATCGAGTTTTGTGATCGGAATGATGCCGTTGGTCTGGTCGGAGTCGCTGCCGGAAGAACTGATGGCTGCCCCCATTCCGTAGCTGGTGTTGTTCCCGCCATACGTGTCGAGGCTCCAAGTGTAGGAGTACAGTCCAAAGCCGCCACGGAGGACGGTCTTGGGATCAAACCCCCAAGAGAAACCTATGCGGGGTTGCCAAGTTTTGAAACTATTCGCCTGAAGAGACGTGCGGCCGTTGGCGTGAGTGGGCCCGAACCAATAGGCGCCCAGAGGACCGGTGCACGTGGTGGCAGGGGGCACCGGGGAGCAGTTTATCACCGTTGGATCGAAGCTGGACATATTCTCGTGAATTTCGTTCCAGCCATGGTTGATCTGGTAGCGCAGGCCGAGGTTCAGGGTGAGATTCGGGCGCACCTTGAAATCGTCCTGAACGAACATCTGCGGGGTCTTCAGGCGAGCGCCATATTCCGGCGAGTAACTCGCGTTCCAACTGTTGGCATATCCCAGCAGGAAATCGGCGTACTCCATGCCTGTTCCGGCGACGGGAGCAGCGACGCCCTGGGCGTTGAGCGCCCATTGCTGGGTGTACTGACCCGAGAAGTAAAAGGTGCCTGCGTTGGTGTTGCCCCAGGCGGTGGAATTGTTCTGGTAGGCCAGAAGTTCCCCACCGAAATGCAGGATGTGTTTGCCCCGAATCATGGTCACAACATCTGAGGGATTCCAGGTGAATTCTTTGTACACGGAGTTGGAACTGGGATCGATCCATGCGTAGGGATACGTGCCGGTGAAGTTGATCGCCGGGAAGTCATCCGACTTGGCAAACTGCCAGCCCACCTGACTGGCGTAGCCTTTGTTCAGGGCTAAGTCCTGGAAGAAGTTCAACTGGTCGGTGAACCCGATTCTGGCTTCGTTGATAACGGTGGGGCTGATGTTCCACACGTCGGTGATCTGAGCGTTGTTGTTGTCTACATCGCCATGCTGGCAACCGATGGGGCAGGCGCTCACCTGGTTCGGATACAGGACGGGAGTGTCACTCTGTGTATCCGACAGCGTTATGCGGTTGTTCGATCGAACATCGTAATCCAACCGGCCGAAGAATTTTCGATAGGGTGTGGATTGCTGCTGGCTGGAGTAGAAGTTATTTTGGACTTCCCCCTCCGAACCGATGTTTCCGGGAAGAAATATGCCTCCAGGAATATGGCTGGTCGGCGTCGGGTAAAAGTTCTGCATGTTCCCCGCCACGGTATCGAACAGCGTCGAGGGAATGGCGTTTCCGAGACCAGAGTATTCGCTGGCAAAACTTTGCCGGACGGGGTAAGGGTTGCCAAGGGCATCGGTCGCGATCGTCTGGGTGGTCGGATCGTAGATGTTCTGCATGCCGGTGAAATCCCCACCCATGATGCCGGTAGTGGGAACGCTGTTCAATCCGGAGTTGTTGCCATGGTCCACGACCTGGTCGTAGTCGAAGAAGAAGAACATCTTGTTCTTCAGCATCGGGCCGCCGACGGCGAAGCCGAAGTTGTTGAAGCGAAGGAACGGAATCGCTCCAGTCTGGAATTGCGAGTGGGCGGTCAAAGCATCGTTCTGAAAGTAGTCGTAGACCGAACCGTGAAACTGGTTGGTGCCCCCCTTGCTGATCTGGTTGAAGATGACCCCACCGACACCGTACTGAGCGGAAAATGTCGAGCTGTTGACCTGTAACTCAGCAACGGTCTCAAAGACCGCGGGATTCGCATTTTGGCTGTGCGAGAGCGTAGTGGACGCACCATCTGCAAGGATGTTGCTATAGGGCAGGTTGCCATTGATCGCGACTTCCTGGCCGGGATTGGACGATCCCTGGGATCCGTTGGGCGTGCCGGTGGCGCCCGGCAGCAGGATCATGAAGTTTTCCCAGCTCACCCCCGACGCTCCGGCAATCTGCGGCAGTTGCTCCATGGATTTCGCTTCCATGGTGGTGCTCTGCTCGCTGCTCTCAGTCTTGAGCAGGGTCACGTCGGCGGTCACCGTCACCTCTTGTGTGGCGGAGCCGACTTGCAACTGGGCGTTGACCGTGGTGAACCCGACCTGGAGACTCACGGGGCCACGCACCAGTTTTTCGAAGCCGTCCTTGGTGAAGGTGACTAGGTAGCTCCCGATCACAATCGAGGACGTGTCATACAGACCGTCCTGATTGGTCGTGTAATCCTTCGAAACGCCGGTATCGACGTTCACGACCGTGACTGTCACTCCGGGGATCAGCGCTCCCGTGGCGTCGGTTACGCTGCCGCGAATGTCGGCGGAGTTGATGCTCTGCGCTATACATACCCCACTTCCAAAAATCAGAAGCAAGGGCAGGAACCATCGCTGCAAGTTCGTCATGGAACCGCCTCCAGAACTAGCTACCGTGTTCACTCGTTATTCCTGTCCAGACGGAGAAGCACGATCCCAACATCGTCATCCCGACATCAGGGGACAAGAATCCGCTCTCCTGCGATCGGAAAAATCGATTTAGACCGCGCGCATCAGCATTTTCGAGACCGCAAGCTAACGCAAACGTACTAATAGAAAATAATTAGAGGGGGGTGTCAATACTACTTTCGTACAGCTGGATTTCTTGGGGAACGACTCGGGCCATCAATCCAATCACGCGAGCTAATCACTCGAGCGCGATGATTCCGCGTTGCAGGGCCACGGTCGCCGCCTGAGTCCGATCCTTCACGTTCAGCTTCTCGAGCACGTGACTCACATGCAGCTTCACCGTGACCTCGGCGATATTGAGCAGGCTTGCGATTTCCTTGTTACCCATGCCCTTGGCCACCATTCGCAGCACTTCCACTTCGCGGACACTCAGCGAGCGATGAGACCGGCGCTCGGCCAGGTGCGAAGCCACAATGGGGTCCACATACTGCCGGCCTGCATGAACTTCGCGTACGGCGCGCAGCAGTTCCTCCCGGATGATGCTCTTCACGATGTACCCCCTCGCTCCGGCCTGCAGTGCGCGATAGATCTCCTCTTCGCCCGAGTGCGTGGAAAGCATCAGGATCCGGGCATCAGGGAATTCATGAAGGATCGCGGCCGTGCAGTCGGTGCCGCTCACTCCGGGTAGCCGAAGATCCATCATCACCAGGTTGGGACGGTGTTTACGATAAGCCTCGATCGCGGCCTTGTCGTTGCCTGCTTCGGCCACCACTTCCATGTCGGGTTCCACGTTCAACGACGCGGAAAGGCCCATGCGAACCATGAAGTGATCGTCAACCACCAGAATACGTATTGGCTTTGAGTTCTTCATCAATGGCTTCGGGACGAGGGAAGGGAACTTCCACGGCGATGCGAGTCCCGCGCCCGCGTTCGCTTTCGACCCGCAGGTGGCTGCCCATCGATTGGGCGCGCTCCCGCATATCGAGCAATCCGAAATGTCCGGTGGGAGATCCCTGGCCGGCCGCAAAGCCCTCGCCGTCATCACTGACTGTCAGGCAAACCGACGCAGGTTCGTACCCCAACTCGATGGACACGTTCCGGGCGCGGCCGTGTTTCACGGCGTTGGCGACAGCTTCCTGCCCGATGCGCAGCAAATTCATCTCCACCGAGCCCGGCAGTCGCACCGGACTCCCCTGAACATGAAAGTTGACCTTCGTCTGTTCGCGCGGGACCAGGGGCTCGACAATCAGCGCCAGCGCCGAGACCAGATCTCCGTCTTCCAGCAATTGGCAGCGCAAATCCCAGACCGAGCGGCGGGCTTCCACCATGCTGTGACGACTCATGTCGCGCGCCGTTTCCAGTGCGTGCTGGGCCACATCCGGCGCCTGCTGCAGGCAGTCGACCGCCAGGTCCAGTTGCATCGTGATCCCCGCCAGCTCCTGTTCCAACGTGTCGTGAAGTTCGCGGGCGATCCGGTTGCGCTCTTCGAGCACCGCGCCGCTCCTCAACTTTTGTCGAATGACCGCCATCTGCTCTTGCAGGCGTCGTCTCAGCACCACCACCCACGCCACGACCGCCAGGAGCACACCGCCGGTAATCTCCAATACCCACAAAGTGTGGCTGGAATTCCACCACGACGGAGTAGTGAGTACGACGATATCCTGCGGCACTCGCAGCAACATCCGAAACGACTGCGGAGTCTGCCACAAACCGCCGCTGCGGACTAGGCAAATGCCGGTGACTCGCACCCCGCTATTGAGCGGGATCGATAGCAGCCGCTCCGCAACCGGTCCCTGCGGCACCGTCGCATCGAAGAACATATCGTCGCGCTGTAGCATCACCCGAAGGCCATCCGGCTGGGCCTGGCGGTTCAGCAGCTTCGCATCGGTGGTCACGACCGCGCCGTCGAATTGTTCCCAGGGTACGTTCAGGTTCAGCTTGACCGGTTCGGGTGCCTTCTCGTGACCTAAACGATGCACTACCGCATCCTCCAACATCGGCGCCGAATCGCCCATCGCGGCAAACCCCAGCACGTCCACGAGGTCGCCAATCTTAAGAGGCGCGCTCTGCTCCGTAAGCACCCGGAGTCCTTTGCCCTGACTCTCAAGAAAGAGGGCATTGCCCTGCTGCTGGAACCCGACGATGCCGCGCACACGCACCCGGTGCCGCGTCCCCTCGGCTGGCGCAAACCGCAGCAACTCCGACAGCGGAACCTCATTAGCAGGGGCTTCCACGCGAATGAAGCTCAAGCGAGGAACGTAGAACAGGATGCCCGTGAGCTGCCGGTTGGCGTTATACAGGCTACCGCACACGCCTTCAATCAGGACTTCGCTGTCGACCCACGAAGAAAAATCCTGTTCGTGGGTAATCGGCACGCGCACGTTGAACTCGCCGCCTTCCGACGCCACGTGCATAGCCAGTGTCTCCTCTCGCCACGACGTTCGGTCGACGGCCGCTGACCGCACGATGCCTCGCGCCTGGGCCCACTGGCTGTCCTGCTGGCCATTGGCGAGCTCGGAGAAAGGGAACAACTGTGCCCTGGGAAGTACTCCATCGCCAAGCACGCGAAACTTTGTCTCGCGAATTACGGGCGCGAACTTGCCGGGTCCGGTCACCCCTTCGACCTCGACCAATTGGCTGAGCAAGTGAGGATACTTGGGAGAAACGCTGCCCTCCACATAGATGCCGGCTGTCGCATCCTGAACAAAGAAGTCGGGTGCCGGAGCATCCATTGTGATCACGCCCCGCACCAGCACGGGATAACCCAGTGCCGCCTGTTCTGGACTCAAACGGCGTATCTGATCGGCATGAGTAAGAGTAGGGAGTGGCTTCGCGGCAGGCGCAGACTGCGCCCGCACTCCGACGTCGAGCGCCCCCACCACCAAAACTGACAAAACTGACACCACGATCAGGCGCAACGCCTGTGCCGCTGGCGCACCAACGCCACGAATTCGCATGCTTCCATTCGGCATAGATATGAAGTGCAAAATCAAACTGAGGCCTTCGCGAAGCGGCCACAAATCCGCCGCTGGCCCTAGGGTAGCCCAAACCAGGGGCTGGGGGAAGCTCAGTCTCTTTTGCGCTCTGCCGAGATAGACGGCGAGACTCCAGTTTGACTTTTGTTTAGGGAAAAGACGACGAGTCATTTGACACGCATGAGATTCTTGTCGGTAGCGCCGTTGCTGAGATCAGCATGCGGGATTGACGAGGATTGAAAATGAAAATGTCAGAGCCATCGAGACGCGACTTTCTAAGATTCTCTGCCGCAGGATTCGCAGCCAGCGCAGCCAGCGCAGCCGCGGAAGCCCTGCCGGCATGGGGTTCCAGTGCTGCAAGCTCGCCCCGCCCCGCCAATCCCCGCACCGGCGAAATCACGGTTCGCGTTACCGACGAGAAGCGACGCTTCGAAAGCGCGCCCGCCCTGGCGTGGCGGCAGAGTTCTCGAAGTCCCTCCGCGGAAACGATCGCACTCAACCCGGAAAAGAAATTTCAGGAGATTCTGGGTTTCGGCGCGGCGTTCACCGACGCGACCTGCTACATGTTCAGCCAGTTGTCAGCAGAGTCGCGGGGGCATTTACTCCATGAACTGTTCCACCCTTCCGAGTTGGGGCTCAATGTCTGTCGTACTTGCATCGGCGCCAGCGACTACTCGACCGAGCTGTACAGCTTTGACGAAGGCGAACCCGATCCAGATTTGAAGCGCTTCTCCATCGATCACGATCGCCCCTATTTCCTGCCGGCGTTGCGGCAGGCTCGCAAAGAGAATCCTGATCTGTTTCTGTTTTCGTCGCCATGGAGCCCTCCCGGCTGGATGAAAGCCGGCGGTTCGATGCTGGGTGGTTCGATGCGCCAGAAATATTTCGACAGTTATGCCAACTATTTTTTGAAGTTCCTGCAGGCCTACGCCAGCGAAGGGGTGTCGATCCAGGCGGTCACTTCGCAGAACGAGGTGGACACCGATCAGGATGGCCGCATGCCGGCTTGCCTGTGGGGACAGGAATATGAAATTGGTTTTGTGAAGAATCACCTGGGTCCTCTGCTTAAAGCGAACAACATCCCCACCAAGATCTGGCTGCTGGATCACAACTACAACCTCTGGGGCCGGGCAACCTGCGAACTGGATGATCCCGACTTGCGCAAGTACGCCAATGCGATCGCGTGGCACGGCTATGTGGGCGAGGCCGAAATGATGTCCAAGGTCCACGACGCGCATCCCGATGCCCAGATGTACTGGACGGAAGGCGGCCCTGACATCAACAGTCCTCGCTACGCCACTGATTGGTCTGACTGGGGGCACACTTTTACCGAGGCGTTGCGCAACTGGTGCCAGTCGCTGACCGGCTGGAATCTGGCCCTCGATGAGAAGGGTCGGCCGAACATTGGCCCCTTCCCATGCGGCGGACTCGTTACGATTCATTCGCAGACCAAAGAAATCACGCGCAGCGGCCAGTATTGGGCCTTCGCGCATTTCTCTCGCTTGATTCGCCGTGGGGCGCGGCGCTTCGAGTCTCGCGCTACGTTGCCGCAGGTCAATCACCTGGCCTGCGAGAATCCCGACGGCCAGAAAGTCCTGGTCCTGACCAACGCCGCCGCCGCACGTTCCATCGTGCTGCAGATGGGCGCGTCGGCAGTCGATGTGCCACTGGCCGCGGATTCCATAACGACATTGGCATGGAAGTGAAAATTAATTCGTCGCATACTCTGCGCCGCGCACCGCCGCGTTCGGGGACGTAATGATCACTCATATTCCAGATCGCCTTCTTCCGGGCCGGCTTCGCAAATTGACCAGGCTCTGCCTGATCAGGCTCTGCCTGATTTTGTTGACCTGCGTCGCCGACCTTCTTCTGAGCAGTTGTCCCGGCTCGAGCGGATCTAAAACCACACAGCCCGGGCCCACCGTACAGATCGTCGAAACTACCGGTGACCAAACCATGCTGCTGCAAACGCAGCCCACCGTCTCATTCGCAACCGGCGGAGGGTCCAGCAGTCTCGTCATCACCGTCAACTCCACAACCCAGTATCAGCAGATGGATGGGTTTGGCGGTTCCCTGACCGACTCTTCCGCCTGGTTGATCTGGAAGGAACTCAGCGCCTCTCAGCAAACCACCTTGATGCAAAAACTCTTCAGTCCGAGCAGCGGCATCGGAATCAGCTTTCTGCGTCAACCCATGGGCGCATCCGACTTCTCCGCCAGCGGCAACTACAGCTACGACGACATGCCCGAGGGCCAGACGGATCCCAATCTCACCAACTTCTCCGTGGCGCACGATGCCACTTACATCATCCCGTTGCTCAAGCAGGCACTCGTCGTCAATCCCAACATCAAAGTGGTCGCGCTGCCCTGGAGTCCGCCCGCCTGGATGAAAACCACTGGAACCATGAATGGCGGAAACATGAACACGACCTACTTCCCAAGCCTGGCGCAGTATTTCGTCGATTTTGTGCAAGCGTACCAAAAACGGGGAATCCCCATCTACGCCCTGTCCGTGCAGAACGAACCTCTTTACTCGACCACGGGATACCCGTCTGAATCTCTCGCAGCGACGGATGAATCAACCTTCATCGCCAGTAATCTCGGACCTGCTCTGAGTACTGCTGGACTCGGAAACGTGAATATCTTCGGCTACGAACACAATTGGGACAATACAGCGTATCCGGAGACGGTGCTGGGTAGTTCCGCGGGACAATACGTTGCCGGAAGTTCGTTCCACTGTTATGCCGGCGATCCTAGCGCGCAATCGACCGTGGAAGCGGCCTTCCCCGCCAAGTCCATCTGGTTCACCGAATGTTCGGGCATTACTTCCAGCACGTTTTCAGGCGACCTGGTGTGGAACGCCGAGAACCTGCTGATCGGCGCCACGCGCAACTGGGCGCGCAGCGTTTCCTTGTGGAACCTGGCCCTCGACCAGAACTCCGGCCCCAAGAACGGCACATGCACCAACTGTCGAGGGGTGGTGACCATAGACGACAGTGTTTCGCCCTCCAATGTGACTTTCAACGTGGAGTACTACATCCTGGGACATCTGGGAAAGTTCGTTCTTCCAGGCGCGCACCGGATCGATTCGAACACGTTTGGCTCCGGCAGCATCGAAGATGTTGCGTTTCAAAATCCCGATGGATCGATCGTCCTCTTTGTTCTGAACTCGGCCAACAACGCCGGCACGTTCACCGTGAGTTTCGGCGGCCAGTCGTTCAATTACAACTTGCCGGCCGGAGCAGTTGCCACTTTTACCTGGAAGTAATCTGCGTTCCTCTTCGTCGTTTCAAATCTAGCGCGTCAGAGTGAACTTGCCGCGCAGTTGAATGTTGTCCGAGGAACCTCCGACCAGAATGCTGAATTCTCCGGGCTCAGCGCTCCAGTCTTTCTTCGTAGTGTCGTAAAAAGAAAACGCCCTGCGGTTTAGCGTGAGTGTTACTCGCCGAGCTTTGCCCGGCTTCAGATTTATCTTGGTGAATGCCTTTAATTCCTTGACTGGCCGTGGCGCGCTGGCATGCGCGTCGCCCACATACAATTCCGCGACCTCCGCCGCTTCCCGCTTGCCTGTGTTTCTTACATCGAACGAAACTGAAACCGGCTCGTTTAAGCTTCCGGTCTGCGGCGTCACCGACAACTTGCTGTACGCGAAGGTTGTATAGGAAAGACCATAACCAAAAGCAAAGAGCGGCTTCACTTCCGATCGATCGAAGTGCCGATATCCCAGGAAAATTCCCTCGGAGTACGACACCCGGCTCCCGCCTTTTTCGGGATAGTAGCTGTGAAACGCAGGATTGTCTTCCCAACGCCGCTCAAACGAAACCGGTAATTTTCCCGACGGGCTGGCGTCGCCAAAAAGAATTTGCGCCAGAGCTGTCCCGCCCTCCTGCCCCGGATACCACGCGTGCAAGATTGCCGGAACACGGTCAATCCATCCCGTCATGTCGACGTTGCCGCCGGCGGTGAGCACAACGATCACATTCTTGTTCACAGCGCTGATCTGCCGAATGAGTTCGTCTTGTCCGCCCGGAAGCTGGAAGGTTCGATCGAATCCCTCTCCTTCCGTCTTAGGATCGAATCCGACACAAATAATTACGGCGTCCGCCTTCGCGGCCAGGGACTTGGTTTCGCGGCCGACAAAGGCCTCCGCCCGCGTAACCCCGAAGCCAACAATGGCGCTGCCCACTGACTCGAAGTATTCCAGGCGAATCTTGTAGGCCTGCCCAGCCTCCAGATGCCGTGTCGCGATATCCAGCGTCTGGGAATGAGGCTGCCAGTCATCAATTGCAATCTCGTCGCCCACGTAGAGTCGGACCCCATCGTCGGCGGAGGTGTAGAACTTATAATCCCCAGACTCCTTCGGGACGAAATAGCCCGTCCACCGAGCCGAGAAATGGTCGACCGGTTCGCCGTCGGCGAAACTGCCTTCTCCCCAGTCAAAGTGAACATGCTTGTCAGTGCGAGCCAGCGCCGGAGCGCCTTTCAATTCTTCATTGCTGAAATATTCTCCCTTCAATCCGATCTCGCCGCCGGGCGCAGTCACGAACTCGGAGCTTTCAAAAACTTCATCCAGAGGAGGCACGTCCACCGCATACAAAACCTTAACCTTGGTTCCCAGCCGGTTGCTGATGCCTTCGAGATAGCTGACCGCATTGAAGGGCTTGGTTTCCGCGCTGCCGCCTCCCCCAACCACTGCCGGATACGCATCCGGACCAATCACCGCAATCGTCTTCAACTTGTTTTCATCGAGCGGCAGCAGATTTCCCGAGTTCTTCAGCAGCACCATGCTGCCCCGCGCCATCTCGAGTGCGACCTGTCGTCCTTCCTGGCTGTAAGTAGGAATGCCGATATCGGTTTGCGGTTGGTCAAGAAAACCAAACTCGATCGCCTTGCGCAGAATTCTTCTCACCTTGTCATCGAGCGTAGCAAGCGGCATCGTGCCTTGATTGAGAGCTGGCAGCAGAGCATCGCGATTCATGAACGTCGGAGAGGGCATCTCGAGATCGAGGCCACCTTTAGCGGCAGCAGCGCCGTTGTGTGTAGCGCCCCAGTCCGACATGAGAATGCCGTCGAATCCCCACTCGTTCTTGAGGATTTCGCTGTTCAAATGAAAATTCTGCGTCATGTATGTGCCATTCACCAGGTTGTAAGCGTCCATGATTGCGCCCACGCGCGCTTCCTTGACGGAGGCCTCGAATGCCGGCAAATAAATTTCGCGCAAGGTTCGTTCATCAATGTCAGAGCTCAACGTCATGCGCGCGAATTCCGAGTTATTTCCGGCAAAGTGCTTGGCCGTGGCGATGACCCGTTGCCCTTGGATTCCCTCGATCACCGAGACCGCCATTCTCGACGCTAGGAATGGATCCTCCCCGAAGTATTCGAAGTTGCGGCCATTCATCGGTGCGCGGTAAATATTCATGCCGGGACCAAGAATGAAATTCACTCCACGCGCGCGGGCATCCTTGCCCATTGATGTGCCAAAGCGCTCGGCGAGATCGACGTCCCAGGAAGCCGCCAGCGCGACGCCAGCCGGATATGCCGTCGTCAGCCCATAGTCATGCACGCCCATCGGTCCGTCGGACATTCGCAGAGAAGGAATCCCCAGCCGCGGAATCGAACGAGTGTAGAAGTCGTTGATGCCGCCGATGATCTCGATCTTCTCCTCGAGCGTCATTTGGCTGAGAAGTGAGCCGACGCGCTTCTCTACATCGACTTTCGACGGCGCGGACTGCGCCATGCCAAGCTGGGCAATAAGAATAAGAACGGCTGCCACTGCGAAGCTTCGTCCACTCAACGCTGGCCTCATAAGAATTTCCTTTCTGATTCGCGAATCAGCATAACTCAATTTCGCCTTCGGACTTTTCGTTTGACACGCGAAACGGCGGACTGGTTAACTGCGTGGGTTGACTGCGGGAGCTAAACTCCGCACTCGGTTCCCATGTCCTCCCGTCGAAAATTCATCGCCAACTCCGTCGGCGCAGTCGTCGGCGCGCTGGCCGCGCCCAAGGCGAATGCGGGCGAAACAGCCATCCACGCAAGCTTCTCGGAGGAAGTGAACCTCTGCGGAGAGTGGCTATTTCGTACTGACCCCGACAACCTCGGCACCCAGAAAAATTGGTATAAGCCCAATGCTCCGCGCGAAGGCTGGCAAACCGTCACGGTACCGCACACCTGGCAAGTGGAAGCCGCACTTGCCGACTATCGGGGCCTCGCGTGGTATCGGCGCACCTTTGATCTGCCGCCACGAGCGGAGAGTCCGAAAGAGGTCGCCGTGCGCGTTGAGTTCGAAGCCGTCTTCCACACTGCCACGGTTTGGATCAATGGCCAACTCGCCGGAGAGCACGCGCGCAAGGGGTACGCTGCCTTCACTTTGGACATCACAAGCCTCCTGCAGTGGGGCCGAACCAACACCATCGCGGTCCGCGTGGATAGCGCCTTCAATCAGCACATGGTTCCTCGTGGCCGGTCGAGCGACTGGGCCCACGACGGAGGTATTTTTCGCCCCGTGCGGCTACTGATCACGCCCAAGACATTCGTAGAACGTGTAGATGTCGAAGCGGTGCCCGACCTCGCCCGCAGGGATGGAAAATTGACGATTACCGCGCACATCCGAAACACCAGCGCTGAGGCCTGGAACGGTAAGGCGACTTTCCGCGTTGCCCAAGAATGCGAGCCCCTTACAGTGTTGACTGACTCGTCGGAGAAATCTTTCCCCATCCGTCCGGGCGACGTCGAAACGCTCACCCTGCGCGCAACGCTGCCCAACGCGAAGCTCTGGCACTTCGATCATCCCCATCTCTACCGCCTCGACTTCTCTATCGCGGATGCCCACAGCGAGCACTGCTTCACGACGGCATTCGGCGTGCGAAAACTTGAGGTTCGCGACGGAGCCTTCTACCTCAACGGCGAGCGCGTGCGCCTCATGGGCGTGGAACGGATGGCCGGGAGCAATCCAGAGTTTGGCATGGCAGAGCCGGTGGAGTGGATCGCCCATGACCATGCTGATATGAAGCATTTGAACTGCATCTTTACCCGAGTCCATTGGCCGCAAGATAAACGTGTTCTCGACTACTGTGACCGCCACGGCATCTTGATGCAGACCGAAGTCCCCGCCTGGGGTCCGGACACATTCGGCGGGATGACCACGGAGCCCGACGCGGACATCATGGAAAATGCTCTGGAACAACTGCGCGAGATGATTGCCCGCGACTTTAATCATCCGTCGGTCGTGGTTTGGGGACTCTGCAACGAAATTGAAGGACAGAATTCGCCCGCGTATCAATTTGCCAAGCGACTGCTGGAAGAAGCCAAACGGCTCGATCCCGGCCGACTCTGCTCCTACGCTTCGAATTCTTTAGACACTACTCCGCAGCGCGACGTCGCCGGATTGATGGATTTTATCGAGGCCAACGAATACTACGGAACCTGGGCTCCCGGAACAGCGGCGGATGCGGCCCGTTATCTCGATGGAATTCACGCCGCATTTCCCGGCAAACCGGTTGTGGTTTCCGAATACGGCTATTGTGCTTGCACGCCCGACCGGCCCGAAGGCGATGAGCCAAGGATGGAGATTCTGCGCTCGCATGATGCCGCCATCCGCTCGAGGGATTTCGTCGGCGGCGCCATTTTCTTCTGTTACAACGACTACCGCACTCATGTGGGCGACCGCGGTGTGGGTTCGTTACGGCAGCGCGTCCACGGAGTCGTGGATCTCTTCGGCACGCGGAAACCGTCCTATGCGCTCCTCCGCCAAGAGTCCAGCCCGATCGAATCGATGACAGTTGAGCGCCAGCAAAATAAATTCCAGGTCAGCATCAGAGTGCAGCGCGATCTGCCGATGTATACCCTCCGAGGCTACCAGCTTCGAGGCGTTTTCTATGGTCAAGGCAACATTCCGGTCGAACAACGGGAAGTGAACTTGCCCGACGCCGCACCCGGTAGTGAGACGAAGCTGGAACTGGTGTTCACCCAGTCCCAAGCACCAGTTCATGTCGAGTTCGACATTCTGCGCCCAACCTCTTTCTCTGCATATTTCATGGATTGGAAACCTTAGATCTGCTTCTCGCGCCTACTTCAGTTTTTCGTATTCGGACCGGGCTTGCTTCAGGACAGGGACGTCGGGGTCGGCGTCCTTCCAGACCGCGAAGAGGTCCTGGTAGGCAGTGCGAGCCGCGCCAACGTCTCCGGAAACAGCGCGCGCCCTCGCCAAGCCAAGGTGAGCCAGTGCGCCCAGCGGAAAATTCACGATCACGCCGGGATGGTCGATGATCTTCTGAAACTCTGCCGCAGCCTCGGTTCCCTTGCCGGCAGACAGATAAGCTTGCCCACGCAAATAAGCCGGGTACATGGTTCCAGCGGCAAACGGCGGCGGGTCCGCCAGTTCATAAGGCACTGACGACTGCAGAAGCCCAATCGCTCTATCCGCGTTCTTGCGATCGAGTTCAATAGCAGCCCGTATCGCGGGAATCCAATAGTTCTGCACCAGAGTATCCAGCGGAAATTCCTGGTTGAGATGATCGGCCAGTCGTTCCGCTTCGGCCATATCGCCGGCGCGTGCGAGCGCCAGTCCCGCTTCCACCCAGACGTCGCGGCCCGGCGCCAGGGCCAGAGCATGCTGCGCCTGCTGGCGAGCTTCCGTGACCTCGCCGAATTCTGCTTCCCGAAGCGCCTCATTGCCCTGCCAGAAGGCTGCAGTCTCTTTGGAATCGTTGCGGCGCGCCGAATCTTCCGCTTGCTGCGACAGTTCGCGCGCTTTCTTCAAACGCCCGTGATAAGCTTGGGTATCGGATTCAGCCGAGAGCAGGATGTCCTCGGCCCCCGGTTTGCCCATCGCCCATGCAGCTTGTTGTTGCATGCCGGCCGAGTCCTGCCGAAGAAAATCCAGATAGTAGATGGACTGTCGCAAATACGCTCCATCCAGATTCCGAGCCAGCGCTTCATCGAAGGCGGATTTCGCTTCGTCCAACCGATTCATCGAGAAGTAGGCCACGCCAAGATTGTTGTAGCCGAGAATCGAGCCCGGTTCCAGGTCGATCGCCTGCCGTGTGACTGCGGCGGCCCGTTCAAATTGTCCGAGCGTGAAATAGTTCACCCCCAGGTTTGTCGCGGCCACGTAATCGCGGGGGTAATCCCGAATCCATAACTCATATTGCTGAATCGCTTTTTCAAGTTCTCCGGTGGCCAGAGTGAAATAGGTGCAAGCGATGTAGTATTTCTCCCGCTCGCTCACGCGGTCGCGCATCTCATATGCCTTCTTGACACTCTGGATCGCCAGGCTTGCTTGTCCCAGATTGTTGTAGCGTACGCCGAGCGACGCAAAGGCGCGGGCAAAAATAGGATCAAGCTCCACCGCTCGTTTCAGAAAAGGCACGGCCGCCGTGTCGCTCTGCTCGCGGGCCAGACGGTCGCCTTCGGTATAGGCCTGCAGAGCCTCCAACGACGAGGTAGTCGCCTCTTCCAGCGGCTTGTCGAATTTCTTAATCGACGCCAGCGATTCGCCCAGCTTGCCCCGCAGAGTCGACGCTTCTTCGCCCAGAGTCTGCAGCACCTTCTCGCGGCTGTCGGCTTCGGCGTTGGTGGCAGCCAGGATGTCGCCGCTACGGCAGTGCAGGGCTTTGATCGCGATGTTGTAGTGGCTGCCAAGACTTGCAATCGACCCGGCCAGCAGAGCCTTACTGCCCGTGCGTATACAAATCTCGCGGCCCATGTCGCGGGTAATTCGTTCGCCGCTGAATTTTCCCATCAGCTTGAGCGTCTCGTTCACCTTGCGGTCGGAGAGGACGTTCAAAAACGGCGACTGCTCAAGATCGACCGCCAGGGCTTCTTTTAACGTGCTGTCGAAGACGGGATCGCCCGTGGTATTGGCGAAATCGGCGATCACGATCGTATCTTTTTCGGTTAGCGGCTGGGCTCGATGCGAGCGATAGTAGAGTCCGCCTGCGACCAGCGCGGCGGCCAGCAAAACAGCAGCGGCAATCTTCCATGGCTCGGGTCGGGGGATTTGAGTTCTCGCCACTCGCAAGGCGCGCGGCGACCGGGCGTCGACCGTCTCCGGCAACTCGTCTTCTTGTATCCCAGCCGGCTGGGCCGCGGCGTGCGACCCACTCCCTCGACCGCCGGACATGGTCGCGCCTGACACGGAACTGTCGATTCCTAGCCGCCCCGCTTCTGTGTCGCGCCTGAGACGTTGCAAATCGGCCCGCATCTCCGACGCGTGCTGATAGCGCAAGTTGCGATCTTTTTCCAGCGCCTTGTAAATGATCTCTTCCAGTCCGGGTGGAAGATCGGGATTGAAACGAATCGGAGGAGTGGGCAGCGAATCTAGAATGGCTTTGAATATGACTCCCGAACTTTCGCCACGGAAAGGCATTGCGCCGGTTGCCATCTCGTACAACACCGCTCCAAACGAGAATAAATCCGTTCGGGAATCGACGTCCCTGGCTCGTACCTGCTCGGGCGACATGTAAGCCACCGTTCCAACAACCATGCCCGGACGGGTCAGTTCCCTCGTCTGGGTGAGCAGAGCCTTTTCGCTCGAACGGTCCGCGGTTGTAACCTTCGCCACTCCGAAGTCGAGAATCTTGGCGTGACCGCGCTTGGTCAGGAAGATGTTCCCGGGTTTAATGTCGCGGTGAACGATTCCTTCTGAGTGCGCGGCGTCCAGGGCGTCGGCGATCTCGATGGCCAACGGAAGCAGCGTTTCCAGGTCGAGTGGCCGGCCTGCGATGCGATGCTTCAACGTCAGCCCGTCGAGGTATTCCATCGCGATGAAGGACCGGCCCTCATGCTTGCCGATTTCATGGATGGTGCAGATGTTGGGGTGATTCAGAGCCGACGCGGCCCGCGCCTCGCGCCGGAAACGCTCCAGCGCCTGCGGGTCCTGAGCCAGTTCTTCGGGCAGGAACTTGAGCGCAACGAAGCGGCCAAGCTCCATATCCTCAGCCTTGTAAACCACACCCATCCCGCCACCGCCCAGCTTCTCGAGGATGCGGTAATGCGAGACAGTTTGACCGATCATGAGGGGTGAAAAACGCTGCGTGCATGTTAGGAGCAGCAGGAGCGGCAAGTCAATGTGACGCGTTTCGATCGGTGCCCACAAGAACCGGAACGGCGGCCAAAGTCGTCCGCACTCCCGCTTTATCTCCTTGCGTCGCCCAGAAGTACGCGCCAAACGCAAACGCGTAACAGGTAAAGCCACTCCAGAATGTGCTGGCAATCCCCGCGTTCATGGAGATGGCCGCCGCCAGCACCGAGCCACAGATCGATGTCGCGCCGTTCACTCCCCAGAAAGCCGGCGTGAGTGCGTCGACCTGGCTGGCCGCGAGTTTCAGTCCCAGCGGAAATGCCATCCCCATAAAAAATCCCAGCGGGAAAAGAATTCCTGCCGCAACCGCAATGCGCACCGCATTCACTGAGGAAGCGAAGGCCGACGTCGCGTAGGGCGTCAGAATTCCAAAAACCAGCATCGCTGCCAACAACAGGAGCAGTCGGCCCAGCGCGTCCCGGCCCGCGTAGGTTATGTTTCGGGTCGTATAGCTTCCGAATCCGCTCGATAACAACAGCGAGAACAGCACCACCGAAAGCGCGTACGTGGGATGTCCAAGGAACACGATCAGCCGCTGCATTTGAGAAATCTCGATCAGCATGAAGCCCAGGCCAATCGCCGCGAAAAACAGAAGATGGGGCAGGACGCCGCGCAGCAAGGTTTTCTTCATGGAGCGCAACGGCAGGTAGATGCAAATCAGGGTTGGCACCGTGATGAACAGCAGCAGCACTCCAACCACAGCGCCTGACGTAGCATAAATCGCGGCGTTAGGGTCTTCCGCGAGCTGATGCACTCGAAGCAAGTTGCGAAACTTCATCATGTAAAAGAAAAACGGAGAATCATCGGTCGGAGCAGACAAGTTAACAGGCAGAGACTCGACAATTCCTCCGGTGTCTTGTCCAGTGGCCAGGGCCGCGAAAACCGGATCGAGAGCAAATCGCGGGCTCAGCACCACGTCGAATTGCATCTGCCTGGCGATCGCCTCAACTCGATCGATCTCAGCGTCGGTGAAGGGTTTCTTGCCGATCAGGATCGTGACCGCCCCAATCGGCTCGCCTTCCACACTCCGTCGGGAATTTTTCACCAGCAGAATGTGAGAGCGCGGATCCTCCACGCCGCTGGCACGCAAACTGGCGGCTGCCAGAGACGTCAGCCGGTACGCTTCGGCAGGCAATCCCGGCAAGTACCAGCGAGAGAACGAGAGCACGCCGTCCGGAGTCAGGCGATGCAGAAACATGTTCCAACACTCGACGGTGTACAGCGAGTTCTCCGTGAGAGTTAAAGCCCCGGCGGCCGTCGCGGCCCAGGTATCAATGAACGAGGCTTCCAGAATGTCGAAGCGCTCGGGTGTGCGCGCGAGATAACTCCGCGCTTCATCGTTCACGAATGTCACTTTCGGATTTCGATCCAAATGGCCCGTGAAATCGCCGAACCTGTCGTTGACCGTGCTGATGATATTTTGATTGATCTCCACGGCGCGCACAGACTTCTGCTTGAACAGCAACGCCGACAGCACATCTCTGCCGCCGCCGGCTCCGACAATCAGCACATTCGCGTCGGACCGAATGTAATGGACGAGATTTTTTACGTCGTATTTGAGGTAGTCCAGGCTATCGATCGAGACTCCATTATTCAATGCCGTCAGCGTGGTTTCGGCGTCGGAGTCTATTTTCAGGTGGAGTTGCCGGAACGGCTTGTCGGTGGGATACGTAACGCTGATTCCCTCCGAAATGACTTTGGACGGCGTATTCGCGTCTCCGCGCACCGTGATGCGGGAAAATGAATTCCATTTTTCGTACAGCGCAGGTGATTCGTAATCACCCTTGGCCCAAGTGATTCGCAGCAAAGATGCCTGGTGTTGAGCCAGGATTGTGTTGATGACGACGAAAATCGCGAACACGGTTCCCAGAATGAACGCCGCTTTTCGGAACCGATGCTCTCCACCATCGACGGAAAATAATAGGGCTCCCACGCAGCCCAACAGTCCGACCAACACCACGGCCGTTGGCGCATCCGTTCCCCGCAACACATAAATGAGGACAATACAGCCCGCGGCGGCGCCGATCAGATCCGCGGCGTAGAGCCCGCTGACGCTACGTGGAAATTTTGTCAAAGCAGCGCAGACGCACACTCCGCTGAAGTAGAACGGGACCGCCAGCACGAAGTAGGTGATGGCAATCCAAATTAGCGCCAGCGTGGGCTGCGAACGGAAGGGCACAAGAATGTGCGCCAGCACGCTGACGATAACTGTGACGGCGAACCAAAACGCACTGCGCGCCATCTGCTGCTTGGTGGTGGTTTCGTCGTAGAGTTCAGGATGCCGATAGACCTGCAGCGCGCCCACGGTCATGCCGAACATAGCCAGCGAAATGGCCACGAAGGCGAAGTGGTACCACATGGTCACGCTGAAGATCCGGGTCAGCAGGATCTCGAGCATCATGGTGGCGAGGGTAATAAAAAACAGACCAACTACCGTCAGGCGCGAGGCGCGCTCATCCGTCATCGTAAATTCGACCTCTTCAGGAACCCCGGCGATTCTCCGGGAGAATCTACCGTTTTGACGCGAGTTATAGAGATGCTGTCGATTCTACACTCTGCCATTCGTGCGACGGGGAGGTCGGGATTCGAGAAGCTCGCTCGATCCACTTGTGCCTCTAACTCGTCTTGACCGGCCGAAACCCGAATGTTAGTTTCGGTTTCACACGTGGCCGTGAGAGGGACATTACTCTGAGCCGGGCAGGAAAGCCTCAATCCGTCGATCTTCACCCCGAAGATATTCACTCTATTGACCAGCGCCGCCGTGAGTTCCTTGTCCGCTCCTGTCAAAGCGCAGGAGCGAGCCTAATCCCGGCGCGTCTGTGGGGACTCACTCTTCCGTCCGCCCGCGCCCTCGCATCTCCCAGTGATTCCACTCCCGTCGCCGGATTTCATGTGCACCCCCACTATCGAAGCGAGCGCCCGCTCGATGCCACCATGCTCAAAGTGGAGGCCGGTCTTGACGACTTCATCACCGAAAGATATGCCGACCAGATTGCGGCCGTTCTCGCGGAGTGGAGCGCCAGCCTGCTGCAGTCTCCGGGAGAACCACAGGCCATCGCGAAGGCTCTCGCAGCCGATTTCTCCGGCGCATCGCTCCAGCCCGCTGAGTCGCGAGTCGTGCGTACCAGTTCCGCTCTGCAAGTGCGCCAGAACAGATTCGCCAATGAAGCCACGCTCAGCCGCGAGGGATTTCTGAAAGAGTGGCAAGCCACGCTCAACGGCTTCTCAAAGATAGTGACTGCCGAATTCCAGATCACGGGAATCGACGTTGCGGGCAGGCAAGATGCGGTCTCGTCAGCTACGCCTCAAACTTCAGGCAGCGTGAAAACTCGTGTTCTTTATGAAATCGTGGGCACAGGAACAGGTTTCCACCGCGAACAGCGCGTTGGCAACTGGGACTTGGGGTGGGAACCCTCCTCTTCTGGCGAGTTTCTTCTTCGCCATTGGCGAGTCCTCGACGAAACGCAAGCTCGTTCCACGTTGACGACTTATGCAGACATCACCTCCGCCGCGCTCGGCCTTAATTCTTCGTACTCGGCCCAGTTGCTGCATGGTACGGATTACTGGCGCACCGTGCTCGACGGCGCTTCTGGCATCGACATCTACGGACACAACGGCGTTTCGGTCGCCGATATCGACAACGACGGCTTCGACGATCTCTACGTTTGCCAGCCCGCGGGCCTGCCCAACCGCCTCTACCGCAACCGCGGCGACGGAACGTTCGAAGACATCACGGAAGCGTCGGGCCTGGGAATCCTCGAAAATACTGCCTGCGCGCTCTTCGCCGATTTCAACAATAACGGCCGTCAGGACGTCATCGTGGTCCGCGCCAACGGTCCGCTGCTATTTCTAAATGAGGGCGACGGTAAGTTCCGTCAGAAGAACGATGCATTCCAATTCGCGAATCCTCCGCAGGGAACTTTCACCGGAGCGGCCGCTGCCGACTACGACCGTGATGGATGGCTCGACGTTTACTTCTGCCTCTACGCCTTTTACCAGGGTACCGGGCAATACAAGTATCCGTCTCCGTATCACGACGCCGAAAACGGTCCGCCGAATTTTCTAATGCGCAACCAGCGCGACGGTACGTTCCGCGACGCGACCACCACGTCGGGTCTGAACCAGAACAACACGCGCTACAGCTTTTGCTGCGGATGGAATGATTACAACCGTGACGGCTGGCCGGATCTTTATGTCGTGAATGACTTTGGCCGGAAGAATCTCTACCGCAACAATGGCGACAGCACCTTCACCGATGTAGCTGCTCAGGCGGCGGCCGAAGACATCGGCGCCGGCATGAGCGTCTCCTGGCTCGATTACGACAACGACGGTGCTCACGATCTCTACGTGGCCAATATGTGGACCGCGGCCGGCGAGCGCGTTTCAATGCAGGAAAACTTCAAGAGAGATTCGACGCCCGCCGTCCGAGCACTCTATCAAAAACATGCGATGGGGAATTCGCTGCTTCACAATCGCGGCCCTGCCTTCGACGACGCTACCAATTCTGCCGGGGTTGGAATGGGCCGCTGGTCGTGGTCGAGCGACGCGTTCGATTTCGATCATGACGGCTTTCTCGATCTCTACATCGCCAACGGCATGGTCTCTGGCCCTCCCGGCGCGAAGCTCCCGCCCCAAGATTTATCGCCCCAGGATCTCAACAGCTTTTTCTGGCGCCAGGTCGTGGCATTGTCCCCCGATGAGGCCCGCGCCTCGCATGAGTACGAGCAAGCATGGAACGCCATCAATGAACTCATTCGCGCCGATGGGACTTGGAGCGGCTACGAGCGCAATGTGTTCTACGCCAACAATCGCGACGGAACCTTCTCCGACGTTTCTGCCGTAGTGGGCCTCGACTTCACGGAGGATGGCAGGTCATTCGCCCTGGCTGATTTTGATCACGACGGGCGCCTCGAAGTGTTTCTGAAGAACCGGAATGCTCCGCAGTTACGCATCCTGAAGAACAGAATGGAGGATCTGCCCCCGTCGATCATCTTTCATCTTCAAGGCACCAAGAGCAATCGCGACGCCATCGGCACCTCCGTCACGGTTGAAACAGCCGCAGGACGCCAGACGCGCATGCTTCAGGCGGGATCGGGTTTTCTGTCCCAGCACAGCAAAGGCATTTTCTTCGGTCTTGGCGAGGCGAAAGGTCCAGTGCGCGCATCGATTCGCTGGCCCAGTGGATTGGTGCAGGAACTGAACAATGCTCCCATCAATCACAGGATCTGGGTTGAAGAGGGCGCTGAACCTTCGCGCATGGAGCGGTTCATGTCGCCGGCAGGGAAGCGAAGTTCTGTTCAGCCGGAAGCCGCGAGAGAAATCGAATCGCTTCCGGGTACAGTTGAAACCTGGCTGCTGTCACCCATTGCGGCTCCCGATTTTTCCCTTCCAGATTCGTCAGGGAAAGTTCGCGCGCTCTCCGCAACTCGCGGCAAGCCCACGCTTCTTAACTTCTGGACCACAAAGTCGCTGGATGCGTGGGAACAACTGCGAGGGCTGCAGAAATGCTACGCCGGTTGGGAAACCAAAGGCTGGCAGCTGATCTCGGTGAACCTGGATGATCCGGCCGATGACTTAGCTCCCATCATTGGCCAAGTCGCGTTTCCGATTCTGCACGGATTAGAAGATGTTGCGGCCATCTACAACATCCTCTATCGCCAAATGTTCGACCGTCACCGCGATCTGAGCCTTCCCACATCCTTCCTGATCGACAGCAAGGGCGACATCGTCAAGGTGTATCAGGGCGCGATCGTCCCCGAGCACGTGGAACAGGACTTCCAACAAATTCCCCAAAACGAGACGGAGCGATTCGCTCGAGCGCTGCCTTTTCCGAATGCAACGCACGCTCTCGAATTCGGCCGCAACTACCTCTCTTACGGCGCGCTGTTTTTTCAGCGTGGATATCTTGACCAGGCCGAAGCCTCATTCCAGCAGGCCCTCCGCGACGATCCGTCGAGCGCCGAGGCCCTCTACGGGATAGGAAGTGTCTATCTGAATCAGAACAACAACGCCGCCGCCCGCGAGATTTTTGAGCGTGCGGTGAAACTGCCGGCGAACTATCCTGACACTCTGCCCGATGCCTGGAACAACCTTGGTGTCATCGCCACGCGCGAGGAACACCTCGACGACTCAGTCTCCTGTTTTCTGCAGGCACTGAAACTGAACCCGCATCACCTGCTGTCGCTCGACAATCTGGGAAACGCCTACCGTGTGCAGAAGCGCTGGGACGAGGCCCGCAAAGTTCTGGAACGCGCGCTGGAAGTTGCTCCCCAGGATGCTGAGGCCAACTACAGTCTGGGAATGGTATTCGCGCAAACCGATGACGCTGCCAAAGCGGAAGAACATCTGCAGCGCGCCTTGCAGTCTCGTCCCGTTTATCCGGAGGCGCTGAATAACCTGGGAGTGCTCTATCTGGTCACGCAGCGGCGCGATCAGGCCGTGGCCAGCTTCGAGCAGTGCATCCGCGTGGCTCCTTCATTCGATCAGGCGTATTTGAACCTGGCGCGCATCTATGCTCTGGAAGGCGTGCGGGACAAGGCTCGCAGCGTTCTGCTCGATTTGCTAAAGCAGCATCCCGACCATGCGCAGTCCAAGCAGATGCTTGAGCAACTGCGGCAGTAGCGTGAGCGCGTTTTAAGGCTTAGGTGTCGGCGCGGTCATCAGATCGACGAACATCTTGTAGAATTTCTCCGTGTCCAAATCGGCCTGAACTTCTGCCGGAGGTCCCACAATGGTTGGTTTGTCACGCTCCGTCCAACTCAAAGTATTCCCATAACCCGCTCCGCGACTCAGGTCAACATCGAGATAGCGTGTCTCCTTCGCCGTGATCAAGGTTGGATCAAGCCACGACAGCGCCGCCAGTTCGTCCCACAAATAGTTGTAGTCGCCGAACAAGTGCGAATACGAACCAACATAACGAGCCGCGGGAGTGTTGCTGGCTTTCACCCGGTCGATCAAATCTTGAGTCAGCCGAGTCTTCACGGAAATATCCACGGTGGTGCAGACAATTTTCTTCCACGGCGCCATCAGCACGACGTGCGCCGCTTCCGGATCAAACCAAAGATTGAATTCGTGCCGGGGCGTGTTCACAAATTCAGGATCGTCCGTTTTCGGATTCAGGCTTCCGCCCATGAACACCAACTCTTTCGCCAGCCCGGCAAACTCAGGATCAATCGAGATGGCAAGCGCGAGGTTGGTCATCGGGCCACCTTCGTAGATCGTGATCTCGTGTGGATATTTTCGGACTATGCGCACCAGAAAATGGGCGGCGTCTTCGTCCGCAGGCTTCGTCGTCGGCTTTCCCTCGGGCATTTCGCCCAAATCATCCGCTGCGTGATACCGCCGCGGAGTCCACGCTCCCACCCACGGTACGTACCCGTATTGCTTCTCCCAGAGTTCCGTATCTTCCTTCCGCCGCACCAGCGGATACTCGGCTCCGGGCACCACCGGAATATCCGTGCGCCCAATGATTTCCAGCATGCGCAACGTATGCGCAACTTCTTCTATTTCTATGAGCCAGGCATCGCCGGTCACCACGGTTACGCCGAGAACTTCGGTCTGCGGAGACTGAACCAGCAACAGGATGGATTGCTGATCGGTCCCTCCCGGCCCGGCCGCGTCCTGATCGATGATGATCTTACGTCTGCCGGAGGACTGCTGGCTCCAGCCGGACACACTCGTCAACAACAACACCGCGGCGATTACCAGCCAGACCCGGATCAATCTCATCTCGTCGAGTCTCCCTGATCTCATGTGCAAACGATGTCATGGCGAAGCATTGCATTCTATTTTGGCACGCTTCGCCGCGCCAGCAGTTTTCTCATCCCGCTGATAGAATACCGCTCTAGGCGCGCGGACCAATTTCGTCGGACGGTTCGATTGCGCCCGTCTTCATGGGCCGTCTCTGCGCAGTCTCAAGGCAACTCAGGTCCGCCTGCTTTCACAGCCGCGGCGTTACCTTGCTCGTCATCCTTTTGTCGTTTCCATTCTCCCTGCACTCTCAAGGCACTGCATCGCTACACGGCTCGGTTCGCGATTCAGAAGGAAAGCCGGTCGCCGGCGCAGCCATCCACCTGCAGGTCAAAGATACAACTCCGGCTCAAATTCAAACTGTTCATACCGATCAGGAGGGGAAATATAGCGTTGCCCCTCTTTCCGGCGGAGTCTATCTCCTGCGAGCCGAGATGGCCGGATACAGCGATGCGGGAATTCCTGCGCTTTTCATCGGCCCCCATGAAGCGAAAAATATCGACCTCACTCTGCTGACGATAAAAACTGCAGAATCGCAATCGACTTCCGCCCGATCGCCGGAGTTCTTTGACGAGCCCCGGTTCACAGTAGCCGGAGTTACTGATACCACAAGCCTCGGCGGCCACGGTTCTGACACGATTGTGCGAACCCGGGAGACGATCGCCAAGGAAACGGTTTCACTGGGGAAGGATCCGGCGAATAGCGCGCGTACAGCCGATTACGAGAAAGGGCGCGACAAGCTGTTGGCGCTGCTGGCTCAAGAGGACAAAGCCGAACTCCACCACTCGCTCGGCGATGTTCAGGAGAAACTTGGCGATTCTCTGGATGCAGTTCGCGAGTACCAGCGCGCCGCTGAGTTAGATCCCACTGAGTCCTATCTTTTCGATTGGGGTTCCGAACTGCTGCTGCATCACGCTCCAGAGCCCGCGTCCGAGGTCTTCGCCAGGGCCAACCGCCTTTTCCCTCATTCCGTCCGCATTCTGATTGGACTCGGAGCGGCCTGGTTTGCTCGCGGGTCCTATGATCAAGCGGTGCAGCGGATTTGCGAGGCCTCCGACCTGAATCCCAAGGATTCGATGCCCTATTTATTCCTGGGACGGATACAAAGCGCCGAAACGACAACTTCAGAAGAAGTCGTCGAAAAACTGCGCCGCTTTGTCACGCGGGAACCACAGAACGCAGAAGCGAACTACTACTACGCCGTCAGCCTCTGGAAGCAGCGAAAAGGCCCGCAGGACACCGCCGACTTTGCGCAGATCGAGTCGCTCCTAAGGAACGCGGTGCGTCTCGATCCGAAGTTCGCAGCTGCGTACCTCCAGCTAGGCATTCTCCATTCCGAACGGAAGGATTATCCCCGCGCGATTTCCGACTACCAGCAAGCCATTCAGGCGAACCCGCAGATGCCCATGCAGATCCAGATTGAAGAGGCGCACTTTCGCCTCGCCCAGGCCTATCGTCAGATCGGTGACACCGCCAGGGCTGAAGCCGAAATCCAGACTCGCAACCAGATCGACAAAGAATTGGCGCAGGAAGCGGAACGCGAGCGCCACGAGATCCGCCAATTCGTCTACACCCTGCGCGACCAGCCTCCGCCTCAAGCCCCGTAAAACTGCGGCCCACGTCCGTGCGGCGAGGTTTGCAGCCCGGCAAACCTTCGAGCCCAGGCTCCGCTCCGGCTCTCTCTGTGTTACACTTTTTGCTTCATAACTGACAGGCTGTTGCACGCAGGACGCGCAATCCACACATGCTTTTTTCCAAGGAATATGTGGGCTATCTGGCCCGCGAAGTCACCAAGAAACTGATCGCTGGCAAGTTCATCGAGACCTCGGCGGTTCCCGCGGTCACCGCACGGGTGAACGCCGCGCTGGTCGACGAACTCTCGCTCGAAGACCGCATCAACGACGAAGTGCGCGTCATCCTCGAAGCCTACTCCGAAGAGATGAACAAGACCGGCGCCAACTACCAGGAAATGTTCCGCAAGGTAAAGACCGAACTGGTGCGCAAGTATAAGGCGGTGCTGTGAGACTCAGCCGCGACAAAGTCAACGTGCTGGCCCGCGCCGTTTCCGACGTGCTCAAGCAGATGGACGAAGTCGAGTTCATCGAAGACCCCAACACCATCCGCCAGGAAACCCGCAAGATTCTTGAAGAGCTCCTCATGCAGGAAGCACGAATCGACACCGCCGCCCGCCTGAAAATCGAGAGCCAGAAGCGCACCATCCTCGAAGGTTCGCAAGAGTGGGACATCCTGTACCGCAAGTACTACAACGAAGAAGTGAAAAAACTCGGCGTGTAGGAAATCGCAGTTAGTTTCGAGGCTGACGTTTCTGGCTGATTCTTCCTAACCGTGATCGTACTCGTTCGTCTGTAGCTACGGACTCGGAGGTCTTATGCGTTTCATTGCTCGCCATCGCATATTCCTGGCTATTGGCCTACTCTCGCTCGCCGCGACTGCGCAGGACATTACCCCTCCGATTCCGCAGAAGCTCACCTTGCACTCCAAGATTCTAAACGAGGACCGCCCGATCTGGGTTCGCACGCCTCGTGGCTATGATCAGGGCACAAGTCCGTTTCCGGTGCTCTATCTGACCGACGGTCCGAATCACATCAACGAAATTGGCAGCACCATCGATTTCCTGGTCGAGAATGGCCGCATGCCGCCGCTCATTGTGGTCGGCATTGGGAACACCGACCGCACCCGCGATCTGACGCCAACGCACTGGGACCAAAAGCATTTCGACGGCACGATCGAGACCAACCCCACCAGCGGCGGCGGCGACCGCTTCATCGATTTCATCCAGAAAGAACTCATCCCCGAAATCGAAACGCATTACCGCACGGCGCGCTACCGGATTTTTGCTGGTCACTCCTATGGCGGACTGTTGGCCATCCACATTCTCATCACCCGCCCCGACATGTTCAACGCATACATCGCGGTCAGCCCAAGCCTGCAATGGGACGACCTGCGCACCGTGCGCCTGGCCAAAGACTTCTTTGCCGCACACACCGAACTCGATAAGACGCTCTTCTTCTCCTTGGCCAACGAAGGCGACACGCCTAATCCAATGGGAGACGGCTTTCAGCAGTTCCAGAAAATATTGAAAGCCCGGGCCCCAAAGGATTTTCGCTGGGACTCGGCACGCTACCACGACGAAGACCACGGCTCCACAGTGCTGCGCGCGCACTACGCAGGCCTGTGCACAGTTTTCGCCGACTGGCAATTTCAGCGTGATCCCACCGGTCTGCCCGTTGGTGGCCTGGACGGGCTGGAGAAGCATTACCGAGAGCTTTCCGCGCGTTACGGCTACACAGTTCCTGTACCGGAGGATTTGCTCAACGGTTTCGGCTATCGATTGATGGACGCTAAGAAATTCGACGAAGCGATTACTGTCTTCCGGCGTAATGTCGCATTGTATCCCGGTTCAGCTCACGTCTACGACAGCCTTGGCGAAGGCTACGAGAATGCCGGCAAGCTGGATCTGGCGGTCGAGAACGTTCAGACAGCCATCGCGGTTGGCACGAAGACCGCCGACCCCAACTTGGATTATTACAAAGACCATCTGAAGCGCGTTACCGCGGCGAAGGCCGCAAAGAAAAAATAATTCAAGGAGCATGACAGAACAGAGTTTCAGGGGTCTAGTTCCCAGGGCCGGCCTCTCAGCCCCACTTGCTGTGAGAGCTTAGAATTCTCTGAGTAGACGAACTCAAGCCGCATGGCGACCCCCCTCCACGAAATCACAGCCTTGGTGAAACGCGCGGCCGAAGACGCTGGCTTCGACCTCGTCGGCATCGCTCCCGCCGCCGACGCTCCCGAACTTCAACATTTTCCCGAATGGATTGCCGCGGGCCATGCCGCCGAAATGACATACTTGGAAGCTCGCGATGACCACGGCGACCTCAAGCGCGCCTCCCTCGCTCGCGTCGCACCCTGGGCTCGCAGTGTGATCGTCTGCGCCATCAACTACAACACAGACAATCCTTACTCGACCGAAGTCCACGACCCGGATCGCGGATGGATTTCCCGCTACGCCTGGAGCCGCGAAGATTATCACGACGCCGTTCTGCGCCGCCTGCAGCAGGTCGAAGCGGCTCTTCAGCAGTCTGCGCCCGCCGACCTGCAGTCAAGTCTGACCACTCGCTTCTATGTCGACACCGGACCCATCGTCGAACGTGTCTTTGCGAAATATGCCGGCGTCGGCTGGATCGGCAAGAACACCTGCATCATCAACCAGAAAAAAGGCTCGTGGCTTTTCCTCGGCGTAATCCTCACCTCGCTCGAACTCGCGCCCGACCTGCCCGCTCCCGACCGCTGCGGAACCTGTACCCGCTGCATCGAAGCCTGCCCGACGGACGCGATTCTCGCGCCCTACCAGCTCGATTCCAGCCAATGCATTTCGTATCTCACCATCGAAAAACGCGGATCGATTCCCGAGGAGCTTCGTGCCGGCCTGGGCCGCCACGTCTTCGGTTGCGACATTTGCCAGGACGTTTGCCCATGGAACCGCAAAGCCCCGGCGACGACCGCGCCTGAATTCGAGCCTCGCCCCGGCTTGGTGAACCCCGCCCTTGCCTGGCTCGCCGAAATGTCCGCAGAGGAATTTCGCACGAAGTTTCGCGGATCGCCCATCCGCCGCACCAAACGCTCCGGCCTGCGCCGCAACGCCGCCATCGCCATGGGCAACAGCGGCAACCGCGACTTCCTTCCCCTACTCGACCAACTGGCGGCCGACGAAGACGACTCCGTCGCCGACAGCGCCCGCTGGGCCAAGGCACGCTTGCTGGCCCCGAAAGAATGAGAAATATCGAATAGCAGCGCCCCAGCCGTCCCTAGTTGTTCGACCCCTTCGCGTGACCCAAGATTCGCTTTATATTCGCATTCTACTGGGCGGTCCTCACCCTTGGTTCTTTGCCCTTCCGTAATTTGGTTTCTTCGATTCCCAGCAACTATTCTTCCGCCAAAGGGTTCTTACTAAGGGCAGGTTAGTCTTTACCGTCTGGGGTGATCATGTTTCCACGCCACATCCAACCAATGCGGCGCGCCTTCGTCCGGTTAGTTCTGTTTGTACTGGGCTGCACCTCTCTTGCCTCCGCTTCCGCGACTCTTCTTCTCGAAGAACCCTACGGCAAAATGGGATTCTTTACCGCGACCGGTCACGCCGCCGTTTATCTTTCTGGCGTCTGTGCCGACACCCCGGTGGTCCTGCGCCGCTGTGCCCCAGGTGAAACCGGAATCGTCCTCAGCCGCTACGATGGCGTGGGTGGATACGACTGGGTCGCCATTCCCCTGATCCCGTACCTCTACGCGGTCGAGCGCCCCGAAGATGTGCCCCTATTTGCCGACACGAAAATGACCGCCTTCCTGCGCGACCGCTATCGCCGTAGATATCTGGAAGACGTCGCGCCCGATGGAAAAAATGGCGGAACTCCCGGCGGAAACTGGTACGAGCTTGTCGGATCTTCCTACGATCGCACCATCTACGGCTTCGAAATCGAAACCACCCCGGAACAGGACGAGGCTTTGATTCGCAAATTGAATTCCTCGCCGAACCAGTCTCATTTCCACCTCGTCTCCCGCAACTGCGCCGATTTCGCCAAAGATGTCCTCAACTTCTACTATCCGAAATCCCTGCATCGCAGCCCGGTCGCCGATGTTGGCATGACCACGCCGAAGCAGATGGCGAAAATTCTGACGAGATTCAGCGACCGCCATCCTGAGCTCCAGTTTTCGCGCCTCATCATCGCGCAGGTGCCCGGCAGCATGCCTCGCAGTTCGACGGTGCGGGGAGTGGTCGATTCCTTTTTCCGCTCGAAGAAATACATTGTGCCCAGCGTCGTGTTCAGCCCAATTTTTGCGGGGTGCGTGGCCGCCGTCGATGTGGGGACGGGCGCGGGCCGCTTCGATCCGGCGACCAATGCCTTGGTTCTCGTAGCCGGCCGCGACCCTGAGCGGCCGCTCGATCGCGAAGACCGCCGCGCCTACCAGCAGCAACTGAAACACTTCCTGGCGGATGCTTATCCCGAAAAGTCCGCGAAGAATATCGACAAGATGTGGGGAAAGCTGCAAGCCAGAGCGAAAGCGGGCGTCGATGAACAGGGCAGCCCCGTTCTTCAGTTACAGGACGGAGCCGACCTGGTTCAGATCGGCGTGGCCGCAGACAATGTCTTGAACGGCAGAGCTCCTCCGCAGCTGGTGCGTCAGTTGCTCGAAGCCCGCCTTCAGTCGGAGCTACGGCGCCGGTCGGCGCGGGAGCTTTCCGAAACGGAAGTCGCCCGCGACTGGAATCTTCTGCAGAAAGTCATCACTGAGAATGAGTCTCCGCTGGTCGCGGGCTCCACGCTGCGCGCGGAGAATGTCCGCGGCAACCGGCCCTGATAATTGCAGAGCCCCCGGCTGACAGGAAGGCCGATTCCTCAATTCATTCGGAATGACAACAACGAAAGTCGCGAGCCTCGGCGGAAGGTTCTGACGCTTTCCGCGTGCGAAAAGCACGACTAAGAAGGCCGCGCCCTTCGACGCGGCCCTCTTTGCTAATCAGGTTTATTGCTGGTCTGGCGGCGGCTGCCGTTGGGGCAGGCCTTGACCCGGAGCAGGTGGTTGCCCAGGGTTCTGTTGCTGCTGAAACTGCAATTGCCGCTGCTGCATTTCCTGCAACAATTCTTGTGGCGTTTTTACCCCAGGCTGCGGCTGCTCCGGAGGCGGCGCAGCTTGTTGTGCCTGCTGTTCCGCCTCCGCTTCTGCTGCCGCCTGGTCCGCGGCGTCGTCGGTGTTGTCGTCCGCCGCTTGCGTTTCATTGGCTTCCGCATTCTGCGGTTGCCCGGCGTTGGGAGGCATGTTCCCAGGTGGCCTTTGCTCCGCGAATGCCGCGCCAGTGGGGGCACTCCCATTGTCCACTCCTGTTTTTGCCACCAGCACCACGCGGGTCAGCACTCCGTCGTTCCCCGCAGACCCCAGCAACACATAGTTAAACCGTGATCCATTCAGCAGTTCGGCCACAACTTCCCGTGCCGGCCCTGGTCCCAGATGCGTGACCACGCGTTCTGTCGCCGCTGGAATCTCGATCTCGGCTCCGGTCTGTTTGCGCACAGCCCGCAAAATGTCACCCAGCGTCGAGTTCGGCGCCACGATCGTCAGCTGGTCATTCTGATAACTCACCTGCGGCGGCACCGGCGCCATCGAATCCAGCGGAACCGGCTGCACCGGCCCCGTCGGCCCGGATGGCAAGTCAGCCAGTTGTGCCGGCTTCTTCGTCGTCTTGTGGTGGGTCTGCTTGGCCGCATCCGCCGCGTTGGCATTTCCCGCGCACAGAGCGGCGGCGCACACCAGCATGACGCCCGCCTGCTTGAGCTTCCATCCCCTGCTCATCACTACTCCTAACTCCTCCAGCAATCTTTCGGGGAACCTGCCAGAACGCCCTTACGGCAATTTTAACATTGGTGGGGCTACCCAAGCGCCGACCCTTAGGTCCCACCCATGGAACGTCTTCAGACTACTCTCTTGCACCTCTATTCTGCTATGGCACCAATCAGGGGCCGATAAGTCGATTGCTGCCAACCATTTCCCGGGATCGAAAATCTTAACAGCGCGTGGCTGCTGGCGGCGTAAACTGGGCCACGGACCTTCCCAGCTTATGAAAGTAAAAGCGGAATCTTGGAATGAATCGGCATCCCGCAGTCCCGTCGTAATCTTCTGCATAGTCCTGTGCGTGGCGGTTTTCTCGGCCAGCAACGCTCGCGCGCAGAGCTGTCAGACCTCCAGCGAACTCGACGATGTTACCCTGGCTGGCATCAGCGCCGCAGGCCAGCGCTACTTTGGCCTGGCCGCCAAAGCCGATGTCGCGTCCCTCCGGCAGAGCTCCATCGCCAGCCTCGCATCCGATTTCTCCGGGATCGAGGCCACCGTCAAAGATCACCAGCAGGATCTTGCTGGCGCTCAGGCGACAGTGAAGTCCGTTTTTCTGCTCGAAACCGAGGGCTCCGCTCCAGTCCCCCACGCCGAATTTTATTGCGGAGTTTTCGGCAAGAATGGCCAGACCTCCGGCAGCGCCGTTTTTGAAATCGACAATCTGCCTCCAGGCAAATACGCCGTCGCCTTGCTCGACGCGACTTCACCCACGGCGCGAACCATGTTTTCTGTGATTCTCCAACAGGCGGGAACTGACTGGAAATTAGGCGGCCTCTACCTCAAACCCGCCCTGGTCGCGGGACACGACAGCGATTGGTTCATCGCCCGTGCCCGCGACTACAAAACCAAGGGCCAGGCACACAACGCGTGGTTCTATTACCTGGAAGCCACCAGCCTCATCTCGCCGCTGCCCTTCATGGCCACCGCCGCCACCGACAAACTCTCCGACGAATCCCAAAACGTCCGCCCCACTGACCTTCCCTCAGACGGGAAAACGGTTGACCTCGCCGCAGCGCCTGCCCTCTACAAACTCACCGCGATTTTTCCGCAGGCGGTCGCAGACGACCTGGACCTGATCGTGAAATATCAGGCTGCCGATGTTTCCAACACCAACCAGGCCTACCAAAACAACCTAGCCATCATCAAAGCGCTGGTCGCCAAGTACCCCGAGTTAAAAGATGCGTTCGCCGGCGTAGTCGCCCGTGCCGTCGATCCCACCGGCCACGACTACGGCACCCTGTTGGCGATGAAAGATATCAAGTAGAGGACCAGAAACCCTGTTTCCTGGCGGAGAAGGAACTTTTTCGTCAGCCGCGAAGCCGCGCAAGAATGCTGCCCGCGGCGTAAGCCGTGGGTGGCGCCTAGGAGACGAGCAAGCCCCGGAGGGGCGAAAGAGGAAACGCTAAACCCGAGCGTCTTCCAGCAGACATTCCTTCGGCTCCTTGTCGTCCCGTAATCCCAGGAATACCGCAGCCCGCAGCTTTGGCCCGCTGGCTTCGCTCGTCCCGCCCGTCCATTCCGCGAACTCGATCTCGGCCACCAACTCCGGTTTCACCCAAAATACTTTGCGTAGCGCCTCGACCTCGCCGAAGAACGGATTCTTCTTCGTCTCCAGCTTCTGCAACACCTTCCAAATTTCGTGCAGCAATTTCTGATCGAACCCGCTTCCCACCTGCCCCACGTGAATCAGTCGCCCCCGCTTGTCGTAGAGTCCCAGCACCAGCGATCCAAAGTGAGCGCGGCTGCCTTCGGGCTCGGTGTAGCCGCCGATGACGCACTCCAGCCGTTGCCGAATCTTGATCTTGAGCCACTCGCGGCTGCGTCGTTCTTCGTAGAAGCTGGCACGCTTCTTCGCAACAATGCCTTCCAGCCCCTTCTTCTGCGCCATTTCGAACAGCGCCTTGCCCCGCTCCGCGTAGTGATCGGAGAAGCGCACGACGTCGCCCGGCACCACCAGCTCTGCCAGCCTGCGCTTGCGCTCCTCCAGGGGCACGCGCCGCCAGTCATAGCCATCGAGATACAACAAATCGAACGCGTAATAAAGCACCGGCACATCCGCATTCGCCGCCGCGCGCCTCCCACCCGGACGGAATCCCGTCCGCTGCTGCATCAAACTGAACGACGCCTTCCCCTCTTCATCGAGCGCCACCACTTCGCCATCCAGAATCGCCGTCTTCGCCTTGACGAACCGCGGCAAATCAACCAACTCCGGATAGCGCGGCGTCAGATCATTCTGATTCCGCGACACCATCCGCACCTTCCCATCCGCGATAAACGCGATCGCGCGATATCCATCCCACTTGATCTCAAACAGCCACTCCGCCCCGTCAAACGGTTTCTCCACCGACTCCGCCAGCATAGGATGAATCGCCGCCGGCATAGCCCGCTTCACGGGAGCGGAAGCAAGAACCACAGAGGACGCAGAGGCCAAAGAGGATTTCTTTCTTCCGCCGACGCCAGCCTTCGTGCTTCGCGCCTTTTCCCCGTGTGCCTCTGTGGTTAGTTTTGGTGCCTTCCCTCTGTGTTCCCCCGTGTCCTCTGTGGTTATCTTTTCTTTTTTCTTCTTATCGAGCTTAGCCACAGCATCCGCCAGCCATGTGGCCTTGAGCCGCCCGCGCCCCGTAGGACGGCTCTTCCACTCTGCCGATCCCGCATCGCCGGCAACTTGTTCCAGGGTCCGCCCGCCCAGTACTGACGTGTCGATCGCCTCGATGTCGTATCCCTCCACCACATGATCATCGTGCTTCTTGATCATCAGCCACTCATTGCCCTTGCTCCCCGGACGCCGCCCGCGCATCTTGACCAGCGCGAAGTCTCCCTTCAGCCGTTTCCCGTTCAACCGAAATTTCAAATCACCCTTGGCCAGCATCGCCGCCGCGTCAGCTTCCGTGCCCGGCACATATTTCCCGTCGACCACGACCGGCGACAGCGGCTGCCACGTCCCCACATCCCACACAATCACGGTTCCGGCGCCGTAATTATCCTCCGGAATGTTGCCCTCAAAATCAAAATACGAAACCGGATGATCCTCCACCTGCATGGCCAGCCGCTTATCCGCCGGGTCGAGCGACGGCCCCTTCGGCACCGCCCACGATTTCAACACGCCTTCCATCTCCAGCCGAAAATCGTAGTGCAGCCGCGTTGCGTCGTGCATCTGCACGACGAACCGGTTCCCACTCTTGGCCTCCACTTGCGGCGGAGGTTCCGGCGTCTCTTCAAACCGCCGCTTCCGTTTGTATTCTTCGAGCGCCATGGAGAACGCTATTTAACCACAGAGGGGATTTGCTTGTGTGGGGATGCTTGTGTGGGGACGGGCGCATTCACCCGTCCGTGCCGAGCGAAGCTCGGCTGCCGCCAGAGCCACCCCAACTCCGAATTCACATTAGAATGCTTCCACCATGAATCGCGAATTCCCCGAAACTCCCCTGGTCGGCGTCGGCGCTGTCATCATAGAAAACTCCATCGAGCACTCCCGCGTCCTCCTCGTCAAGCGAGCCCACCCGCCGCTCCAGGCCCAGTGGTCCATTCCCGGCGGCGTCCTCGAAGTCGGAGAACTGGTGCGCGAAGCCGCCATCCGCGAAGCCCGCGAAGAAACCGGACTCCTCGTCGACCCCGCCGACCTGCTCGGCGTCTACGACCGCGTTCTCCGCAACCCAGAACAGCGCGTGCAGTACCACTACGTATTGATTGATTTTCTCTGCCGCAAGGTCGGCGGCGAACTCGCAGCCGCCAGCGACGCCGCCGAAGTCCGCTGGTTCACCCGTGAAGAATTACCCTCGCTGAGCTTGGCAGAAGATACGGAGGATGTGATCCGCAAAGGATTCGAAAAGCTAAAAACTGGTTCGTAAGAGCGGGGCTGGCGCTTTGCAGTTAGAATCAGCCTCATCTGAAGGTAGAAGGCGGCAAGAATATGAAGATCCGCATCGTAACCAAGCAAAAAGTTGAAGCATGGCCGCTGAGCGTCTGGAATGCGTACGTCAACCTTCTCGCGATGGAGCCGCATGACGAATTGACCGAGGAGCAGCGCCCGGCTCATCTCGTCTTCTGGTACGAAAGCGAGGTCCAGAATGGTGGACACCTGCAATATTTCGAAAATCGCGGCACGGAACATTTGCAAGAGACGGTTGACGCCCTCGAACTCCTCGGAGCGAATTGCCAGAAGAAGATCCTTGAAGAGGCGGGTGAGTTATTTCTTGGCCGCGAGCGATCGCCGATCGCGAGTGTTGAAGATTTCGTTGCCGCTGAACAGGAGGGGGAATTTACGGCCTTCGACCGCCGCTTCTATGCCTGCTCCCCGCCCCTTCCGGACCGGCTGAAGGCGCACCTGGCGCTCCACCAGTCATGGTTTGTGACGATCGTCTGATGAAGAAAATCAATTCCCCGACGACAAGAAATTACACGTGACCCTACCCAATTCAGATCTGCTTCCGTTCAGATCCGTGACAATCCGCGGCCAGATTTTGCTCTCAAGAAATAGAACGGCCCGCAAGCTCAACTTGAGCCTGCGGGCCGCCCGGTGGACTGTTTGGGATTGACCAAGAGGTGGTTACTCTAACGTGGCCTCTACGGCAACTCCGGGTTGCTGAAGAGACGACTCATCTCGTCAGCGATTCCTGACCGACCTGCGCCAGGCGGACTTGAATCCTTAAATCACCGGTAGTGTGCGGGCTGTAGCTTCCGGCGCACGTTTCTTGTCTGCGCCCGAAGCCCCGCTTAGAGCAACCGCTCTAAGTCTCAGCCACCTCACCTGGTCTTTGAGTACCCCAACTACTGCCTTCAGAACTTGTCATCCGACCACCTCCTTTCCGGTGTATTCGCACATTAGTATGAAATCCCCCTGTGCGTCAACCGGCACGAAAGTGGGTATCGGAGAAAGCAACAGGCAACTCGCCCAGCTACGGCAGCCCGAATGCGTACACCGCGCTGCCGGCCGCGATCGCCACATATTCCTTCCCGTCGACCGCAAAAGCCATCGGCGCGGCGTAGACCGCGCCCCCCATCTGGAAGTGCCACAGCGGCTTGCCCGACGCCGCCTCGAAGGCAATAAAGTTTCCTTCCGCATCTCCGGAGAATACCAGCCCGCCCGCCGTCGACAGCACTCCGGACCATGTCGGCGAAGTATGCTCAAACTTCCACTTCACCTCGCCGGTCGCCGGATCGATCGCCTTCAGAAATCCGCGGTACGGCTCGGCCTCTTCCGATGGAAAATAGGCGCTCCCGTAAAACGCGTGCCCCGCCTCGTACGGCTGCGGAGCTGTACTGAAAATATCGCACTGATCCCGCGCCGTTACATAGAACAGCCCGGTCTGTGGATCGTACGTCGGAGCCATGAAATTGGTCGTTCCCAACGCCCCCGGACACACCGTGTGCCCCTCCAGCGTCGGCGAAGCGTTCTGGTTCGCCACCGGACGCCCCTCGGCATCCTTCGCGTCGCTCCACGTGGTCTTGCCATAGGCATTCGCCGACAAGAGCTTGCCGGTGCTGCGATCAAGCACATAAAAGTATCCGTTGCGGTTGGCCTGCGCGATCAAATGCTTCCCGCCCGCTTCAATGATCACGGGAACCTGGGTTGCATCCCAGTCATGCTCGTCGTGCTTGGTGAACTGGAAATACCAGCTCATCTTGCCGCTATCGGCATTTAGCGCCAGCAGGGAATTGCTGTAGAGGTTGTCGCCCGCCCGACCTTCGCCGCGGTTCGACGGCGCAGGATTTCCCGTCGGCCAGAAAATCTGATTCGTGATCGCGTCGTACGTTCCCGTATTCCAGGCCGGAGCGCCGCCCACTTTCCACGAATTGCCTTCCCACGTTTCATGCCCTGGCTCACCCGGCCCCGGAACGGTATAGAACCGCCATTTGCGCTCGCCCGTGTCGGCGTCGTAAGCGTCAATGAACCCGCGCACTCCGTATTCGCCGCCGGAAACGCCGATCACGACGAGATTCTTCACCACCAGCGGCGCCACCGTGAAGCTGTACCCGATGCGATACTCCGCCGCCACCATGTCCCACACCACAGCCCCAGTCTTCGCATCGAGCGCGATCACGTGCGCATCCAGCGTCCCCAGAAAAACCTTATCGCCCAGAATCGCCAGCCCGCGATTCACATGCCCGCAGCACGGACGAATATCTCCGGGAACCTGCCGCTGGTACATCCAGATGGGCCGCCCGGTGCGCGCGTCGAGCGCAAACGCGCGGTTATCCTGCGCCGTCGCATAAAGAATTCCGTCGACCACCAGTGGCGTAGTCTCCAGCTTTCCTGTCGCCGCAGTCTGATAGACCCACTTCGCAACCAGGGTGCGCGCATTCGCAACATCAATCTGATCGAGCTCGCTGAACCGCTTTCCGGAGTAGTCCCCCGAGTAAGTCATCCAGTTCTGCGGTTCCTTCGCAGAATTCACCAACCGGTCAAACGTGACCTGCGCGTGAGCCAGACTCGCGAAGAGCCCCAAGGCCAGCCAGATCACCAGAATTCTCGCGACGACCGCGCCCCCGACACAACCGTGGAAGAGCGGCGCTTCACCGCCGCGTCGAGCGATAAAAAGATCCTTGGGCTTTAGCCCCGGTGGGACACTGGGCCTGAAGGCCTTCCCGCTGTCACGAGCCCGAGACGCGGTCCTGAAGGGGCCGCTCTTCCACCGCCGTAACCACATTTCAGACGACTCGACACAACCTCGCTCCCTCATTTCGCCCCCACACTGACCAGATAGGCCACGATGTCCTCCAGTTCTTTGTCGCTCAAAACTTCCCCGTCGTATTTCGGCATCGCCGACTCGCGGCTCTTCTGAAACGACCGCAGCTTCTCTTTCTGCAGCAGATGAATGTGTTCGCCCGCGTCCATGATCTGCACGCTGAAGCTGTCTTCATTCAGAGTGACGCCCGTGATTTTCTTGCCGTCCGCCGTAACCACCGTGACGCTCTCGTATTCCTGCGGAAATTCCTTCGTAGCCTCGGTCAGTCCCCAAGCCAGCCGCCGGCTGGGATTGCGCACCGAATCGATAATCGACTCCCGCGTGCGCGACCCGCCCACCCCCGTCAACTCCGGTCCCAGCCTCCCGCCCTTGCCCTCAACCATGTGGCACAGCGAGCAGTTGGCATCGCCATAAAACAATTCTTTACCGTGCGCGGCATTGCCCAGCGGCTGCGCCGGAGCTTTCACCTCCTGGCTGCGAATGTAGGTGATGATCTGCCAGATCTCTTCATCCGTCATCCCGACGCCTTGCCCGTTAGTCCCATTGGCCGGCATCGCAGTCCCGGCAATGCCGTTGCTGATGACCTGAAACATGTCCGCGTCGGAGTGCGTGTGCTTCTTCACCGCCCGCGTTAAGTCCGGCCCGCGTCCCCCGCCTCGCGCCCCCAACCCGTGGCACAGCGCGCAGTTGATGCGGAACTCATACTCGCCCGCCTTCGCCGCCTTGGCATCGCCCGCCAGCGGATTTTGTCCGCACGCCGCCTGCGCGGCGACCATCAACACGAATCCCGCCAAACCCACGCGCCACCGTCTGAACATGAATTCACCTTCCAGGAATTGCCGAATTCTACGCCATCGCGGCGCGATTCGAGCTTTGGAAATCTCGGACAGATTGAGAAAAACGGATTGAGAAAAACCGAGTCTCCCCGCAAGGTCATGGCCGCCGGATATCTGCCCCCTGCACCTTTGGCTCTCTACACTGAAATCCTCACCTCAAAATGCCGATAGCCATGAGGTGAGAGCTGCTTTTCCGTGTTCGGCCAAGTGCGGTCGGCCAAGTGCAAGTGGTCAAGTGCAAGTGATTGATCCGTCAGCCTTTCCAGCGAAAGGCGTCGGCTTGGGGAAGGCCCAGATGAGCCAGCACGCGATAGGCAAATTCGCGCGCCATCTCATCTAAAGAGGCAGGACCGTAATAGAAGGCAGGGATCAGCGGGAAGATGGTCGCGCCGGCGTCGGCGGCCCGGTACATATTGCGGATGTGGATTTTATTGAGCGGCGTTTCGCGCACACACAGCACCAGCGGACGCTTCTCTTTGAGCGAGACGTCCGCCGCGCGCTCGATTAGTTGCGCGGCCACGCCGTTGGCGATGCGGGCCAATGTGCCCACGCTGCACGGGATCACGATCATGGCGTCCGCGGGATAAGACCCGCTGGCCACGTTCGCCCCGATGTCAGCGTTCGATTGCTCTTTAATCTTTTGTACCTGATTTTTTTTCGCCTGAATGTTGCGCGATCGAATTTTGGGTGAGGCGCTGCCGCCGGAATTTCCGATGGAAGTTCCGAGAATCCGGCCGACAAGGTTGGACCGCCCTTGGATGTCCAACTCTTCGGCCATGACACGCAGCGAGCTGTCGGAAGCGATGAAGTTCACCGTCTCGATGCGGTCGTCGCGCGCCACGGCGAGCAGGAACTGTCGCAAGAATATGGCCCCGCTGGCGCCGGTCGCGGCGATGGTCAGATTCCGCGGTGGATGGTTCGGCAACAAGCCTCCAGACGAGGCAACTGCAGCAGTGCCCCGAATCCGGAGCATAGGGAGTCAGTGAACCGGAAGTCAAGACGAGCAGGCTAGAAGCTGGGAGCTAGTAGCTAGAAGCTGACCATGTCCTCAACCACCAACCTCCGATCCCGCCGCAGCGCAGCCCAGTTGCACGCGCTGGCCGGGGTCGAACGCGAAATCCGCGCTCAGGATTCACACAACCGCCGCAAATACCTTCGCGAATTCAACCAGGCCTTCCGCAGCTACGAATCACTGCTCGACTCTGATCAGATCCAAGGCGCACTGCACTCCGCCGACGTCGTCCTGGTCGGCGACTACCACGCGCTGCCCGCCGCGCAGCTTCATGCCGCTTCGCTGATCGAACAGCGCGCCCTCGCCGGGGACCGTCCCATCGTACTGGGCGTCGAAACCATTTTCGCCCGTGACCAGCACATTCTCGACGAATGGTGGCGCCGCGACATTGACGAGACCGAACTCCGCCAGCGCATCCGCTTCGACCTCGATTGGGGATACGACTGGAATCCGTTTCACCAATTGCTCGTCACCGCCCGCGATCATGCCGAAGCCGTCTACGGCTTGGACTGCATGCCGCGCGAAGACCTGCGCAAAATCGGCGCCCGCGATCGCCACGCCGCCGCCAAACTCGCCGAAATCCGACAGCGCCATCCCAACGCCGTTATTTTCGTTTTGTTCGGCGAGTCGCATCTCGCTCCCAGCCACCTGCCCCGCGCGCTGCGTCAGCAGTTGCCCGGGGAAAAAATTCTGACTGTTTTGCAGAACATCGACGCCCTCTACTGGCGCGCCGCCGGTGAGCGCGCCGACAAAGTGGAAGGCGTTCGCGTAAACGACGACGTTCTCTGCGTCTTCAATGCGACGCCACTCGAAAAGTACGAGAGCTACCGCCTGTTTCTCGACCAGTGGGGCCGCTGCGACGATGGTCCCGACTTTGCGCCTACCATTTACAACCTGATCGACAGCCTGGCCAAATTCCTCGAAATCGACCGCTACTCGCCGCATAACGGCCGGCAACCAAAGTTTCTGGTCGATCTGCTGCCGGAAGTCTACGCCGGTCCGTCCGACATTATGCTGCGCCGTCTACTGTCGCGCCAAGGCATCGGCGAACCAGAACGCGAAGCCATGCTCACCAAAGTCGGTGAACGCGGCAGCGCCTACCTGCCGCAGGTGAACGCCTTCTATGTGGGTGAATTCCAAATGATCCACGCCGCCGAAGACGCCGCCCGCTTCCTGCATCAGGCCTGTCAGGGCCTGCCGCAACGGCTCAACCGCCACTCCGGAGACGGGCATTATGAAGAGGAGCGCTCTGAACCGGAACGCCCGGCTAACGGAAGCCGCGATCGCAAGCCCGCGATCGACGATTTCTACGCCCGTGTGATCGAACACGTGGTCGCCTATTTCGGCTCGCGCGTGCTTTATCCCTCGCGTCCGGCTCCTGACAACGCGTCGCCAATATCCCGCGCCGCCCTCGAAAAAGCAGCCCAGGCAGCCATTCGATCTGAGTCGGACAACTTCGAGTCCGCCGCGCAAGAGCTCGGCTACCGCATCGGATGCCAGATTTACGACGCCTATCTCGCCGGCAAAGTCGCACCCAGCGGCCTGCGCCGCCTGTTTCTCGCTCACCTCAACGAGCCCGGACTGGCGCGCAAAGTCTGCACGGCCGTGATTGCCAAACTGCGCACGATCTCCCGCCCGCTCGCCCGCGCCGCCCACGCCTGAACTCAGTTTTCCCCGAAATGCTAATCTAGACTTCGCCCGGCAGACTGAATGCCGCGCGCTGAACGCTGAATTCCGAAAGCTGAGTGCCGCGTGAACTCCGAATCCATCCGCCAGCTTTTCGACGACGTCCGCAAGGGCAAGCTCACTCCCGACGATGCGGTCGCTCGCCTGCGGCATCTGCCCTTCGAAGATCTCGGCTTCGCCAAAGTCGATCATCACCGCGCCCTGCGCGTCGGCATGCCCGAAGTCATCCTCGGAGAAGGCAAGACTCCGGCCCAGGTGGCAGGAATCTTCGCGCGACTCGCCAAACACGGCGGAAACATCCTGGCCACGCGCACCAGTGAAAAACAATTTGCTGCGGTAAAGAAAAAAGTTCGCGCGGCCGAGTATCGCGAACTCGCCCGCGCCGTAGTTCTGCAGCGCGATCCAGCGAAATACGGGAAGGGCATCGTCGCCGTAGTCTCCGCCGGAACCAGCGACATCCCCGTGGCCGAGGAAGCCGTCGTTACCGCCGAACTCATGGGCAACGAAGTCGAGCATTTCTACGACGTCGGTGTCGCCGGCATTCACCGACTGCTGGCCAACCGCGAGGCGCTCACCAAAGCCCGCGTCGTCATTGTCTGCGCCGGCATGGAAGGCGCCTTGCCCAGCGTCGTCGGAGGCCTGGTCGGTGTCCCCGTCATCGCCGTGCCCACCAGCGTCGGCTACGGCGCATCCTTCAAGGGAATCGCCGCGCTGCTCGGCATGCTCAACTCCTGTGCCTCGAACGTCAGCGTGGTCAACATCGATAACGGCTTCGGCGCCGGCTACGTCGCGTCGCTCATCAATCGTTTACCATAACCGCGAAGGAGCACATCATGCCTACCGCTCTCTCCCCGGAAGTGAAGCAGCTCATCGACCGCCCCAACTTTGCCCACCTGGCCACGCTCATGCCCGACGGTTCTCCGCAGTCCGTGCCCGTGTGGATTGGCCGCGAAGCCGATCAGTTCGTCATCTGCACCGGTGAAGGCTCGCTCAAAGCCAAGAACACGCGCCGCGATCCGCGAGTGGCCCTGTCGATCGTCGACTTCACCAATCCCTACGAAGAAGTCCAAATTCGCGGCCGCGTCATCGAACGCCGCCCCGATCCCGACCTGAAGACCATGGATCTCATCTCGCACAAATACACCGGAAAGCCCTTTCCGATGCGCAACCCCGAAGGACGAGTCGCTCTGATTATCGAAGTGGAAAAAGCCCGCTACACCAAGCTGCCCTTCGAACACACTCCGCCGAAATAGAAGATTGGAATTCGTCAGAACGGAAGTAACGTTTGGCTCGGTGCTGCGGGAATCTAGAATCTCATGTTCTTCTATTCACGCGTACTGCCGGCCTCCGGGGAGGTGCCAACTCCTGGAAAGGACATCACCGGGACCACCTGGCAGCGGCACATGCGGATGGGCGAGATTGCGCTGTTCTCATTCGACGCAAGATCAGGACAACTTTTAGGACCAAAAGGCGCCGTGCCGCAACTGCCTATGCAAGAGGTCTGCCTGGTCTTCGGCAGTCGCTACGCCGCGCGGTTCAGCGCGAAAGCCCACATGATCTCGAAGCCCGGTAGCCTGAGTGTCCTCTATGACAGGCGTGGCCGCTGGTTGTCCACATTCTCGCGTGAGGGAGAAACTCGCCGCAATGCTGGTCTTGGTTTGGCGTGGCTTCTTTTTCAGTTTCCTCTGATGGCGGCTTACGGCACACTCGCGATCCTGGCCGTGTGGGCCGTCCGTGCGCATTGGTTCAGGACCGAACCAATTCGCCTTGCGGAAATGTCTTCGGAGAACCTCAGTGGTTTGCTCGTCGGTGGACTCTTCCTGGGAACACTGGGCCGCCTGCTCTTCGAATGGCTAAGAATGCGCCTCCTGATTTGGCACGGCAAGCCAGCCTTGGCGCCAATGGGTTCTCCGCAACGCGAAAAGCTATACCAGCGCATGGCGAAGAATGCACAGCCGGGCGTCCTCGTGCCTTTGGACGTTACCCTCGTTCCCATGGAGATTGAATGGCCGTCACCGGAGAATCGCGACCTATGGATCACTGCGCTGGAGAATCATGGATTCCAGCACTTCGGCCAATTCACCACGCCTGAGACCAAGGGCTCGGTCGACTTCTGGTTCGACCCGAACCGCGATCTCATCGCCACCATTGCCGCTCTTCCCACCAGGGGAATGTGGCTGACCGTATCCACTCGTTACGAAGATGACTCTTCTTTTTCGATGACCAACAAGGATGCGACGGGCCTGGACCCGCATCCGCGAAAGAAGGTCGTCTATCTGGGAACGGAAGCAACCGCAGACACCGTCATCACTCGCGCACTCAGCGACCGGCCAGACGGTTTGAGACGCCGCCCCACCGCAGAGAACTTATTGGACGATTACAAGAAGGGCTGGCGAGAGAATGTCGAGTGGCGACGTGCGCGCGGCACCACAGCGGAAGAGTACAAGCGTATCGCCGAGCGCAGGGCCCGCGCCCAAGCAGCCGGAGAGTCCCTGCCGTAGACAGAAAAAGGCGCGACTCGTCGTCGCGCCCTCTTCCTCACCGCTACATCAACTCGCTCGGCTTAGCTCTTCACAACCTCCAGCTTGTTCTCCACGCTGAACACGCCCGGGATCTGGCCGGCTTTGAGCCCGGCAACCGTCTTGTCCATCGTGCTGTTGACCGCGCCGTAGAGCGTAACGTGCCCGTTCGTCACGATAATTCGAATCGGACGCGCCGGATCCATCGCATACCTGCTCAACACGGGGTCGCTGTAGATGGCGCGCATCGTCCGCAAACGCAGCCCGTCGTCGAACCGCGAAACCGGCTCGACCGAAACATTGTCGATCACGTCCTTGACGCCAGGCATGTTCGCAATGTCGGCCAGAGCTTCGTCGCGGCCAACGCCGGTTCGATCTTGCCCTTCGACTGTCACCACTCCATCCTTCACTCCCAGTGCAAAATAGTCGAACGTGCTGTCATAGCCCTCGCGCACGTAAGTCAGCTTGGTGGCTAGTTTCTGCTCCAGTTGCGCGTCGGGTACATTCGGGCCCGCCACGGTGATCAGGTTGCGCACACCCTGCGTGTTCGCAATCTTGCGCGCCAGCTTCGCGGCGTCCAGTTTCTTCTGATACAGATCGACCGTGCCCGTGAGGGTTACGATCCCATCTTCCACGCTCGCCTTCACATCGCGGAACCGGCTTTTCGCCGCCAGTTTCTGCGTCGCCGCCGTCTGAATTTGATTGTCGTAGCGGGACGCCGCAGTCGAGTCAGCCATCAGCGTCGCGCTCAACAGCCCAACCGCCAGCAGCGTCCCCAGCATTTTCACCAAGCTCTTCTTTCCGGTTGCGATCTTTCCTGTCCCAATCTTTCCTGTCCCAATTTTTCCTGTTGCCATAAAGGTCACCTCCGACCTATTGACGAAACTTTACGAATTAACCACCTGGTTAATTCAGTAGATGCAGAGGGACCGGCCAGAGATGCATCCGCGGAAACGTCACACTGCTGGCCGAGAGTCAGCCATCTTGACGCGAAACTTTTTGTGCAACGGCGGGTTTCTACAGTCAGCGCGCAGACGTGTGTCTGTTGATCTTCGTCTGTCAGGAAAATGGAACCGGCAATCGCTCGCGAGTCTATTTTCTTACCCGGCTCGGACGCACGGGAACTTTGCCCTTGCCCTTGCCTTTGTTCTTGAAGGCTGCGCCGCTGAAGCACCAGTATCCAGCCAACGATCCGCCGGCGAAGACCGACCACAATATCGTTTCCTCCCAGGACTTATAGTTCTCCGCTCCCAGATTCGCCAGATCCCAGAAGGTAAGCGGCCAAACGATGAGCACGTAGACGCCCACCACCATCAGCACCGCGGCCATGCCAACTCCGATCGCCATCACGCCCGCCGACAGGCTCTCAAACAACAGCATCGCCCAGTGCTGGTCGGTGGGGTCGGGCCTCCGGGCAGAACCGGCGGGTCGAGATCGTTCGATAACTGGAGACAATGGTCCTCCGGAAAGGCACGTTCATTGCGACACGGCCTTCCAGCCTAGAGCATAAAGATTGGCTCAGCTGGGTTCCAAGTTACGAAGGGCTCGGGAAGTCGCTCCCAATCCGGAATCTCTCATTTCGGGATTACCCCCGTAACTTTCGGCTCGGTACCCCAGGGTTCTACCATGCCCATGACTGCGTATTTCGGAGGGGGGAATTCGCGGATGGGTGAACGTGTCGCCCCATCAGGTCGGCCAGATCTTTCCCGCGCCAACCGGCTCAAAAAAGCCTTGGAGCGCGGAGCCCCGCCTGCGTTTGTAACGCCGGAAGATGTTTCGACCCCCGGAAATGTGCCGCCAGAAAACCCCGCTTCCGCCAACGCTTCCTGCTCGGAACATTCCTGCCCCGTGCCTCCTCTTTCTGAGTCGGTCCCAACCGTCCAGCCCCCGCTGCAGTTTCTGCAGCAGATGTTTCAGGCGTCTCCCGATGGATTGAGCATCGCCGACAGCGACCATCGCGTGCTCTGGGCCAACGAGACCTTCGTGCGCATGTTCCATTACGAAGCGTCCGAAGTGGTCGGACAATCTCTGGAAAATCTCGTAGTTCCTCCCGAACGTCTGGCGGAGTCGCGATGGGTCACCGAGGCACTCGCCAAAGGCGAACGCATCACCCTCGAAACCCAGCGCAGAAAAAAAGATGGAACTCTGCTCGACGTTTCGTTGTCGTGTGCGCCTCTGCGGCTGCATGGAAAGATGGCGGGCTTCTACGCCGGATACCACGACATTTCCGACCGCAAGCGGGTGGAGGCGCTGAGTTCCGCACTCTACCGTGTCGCCGAGAAGAGCAGCAGCGCCCACGAACTGCAGCAATTCTTTGCCGCCGTGCACAGCATTGTCGACGAGTTGATGTACGCCCGGAACTTCTACATTGCGCTCTACGATTCCTCCACCGATCTGCTCAGTTTCCCGTACTTCGTCGATGAACGCGATTCGGCGCCTTCCCCTAAAAAACTGGGCAGGGGACTCACCGACTATCTCATCCGCGTCGGACAACCGCTGCTGGCCACGCCCGAAGTTTTGCAGGGCATGGAAGACCGCGGCGAAGTGGCCCGCAACGGTTCCCGTTCCCTCGACTGGATGGGCGTGCCGCTCAAGGTCAACAACCATACCTTCGGCGCGCTCGTGGTTCAGACTTACTCCCAGAACATCCGCTATGGCGAACGCGACAAAGAGATTTTGACTTTCGTGGCGCGGCAAGTGGCCAGCGCGGTTGAGATCAAGCGAAACGAACAGGCCCTCCGCCGCTCCGAGGCTCGCTACCGCTCTCTGGTGCAGAGTTCCGTGTACGGCATTTACCGCTCCAGCCTCGAAGGACGGTTCCTCGACGTCAATCCCGCTCTCATCAGCATGCTGGCGTACGGTTCGGCCGAGGAAGTTCTGCTGCTCGATCCGGAAAAGGATGTATTCGCGCACTCCGAGGAGCACACCCGCCTCATCGAAGAATTCCGCCGCACTGGGCGCCTGGATGGGATCGAAGTCAAGTGGAAGCGCAAAGATGGTCGCGCCATCACCGTCCGTATCAGCGGCCGGGCCGTCAGCAACGTCGACGAACCAGCCGATGTGCTGGAGGCGATTGCCGAAGACGTCACCGACCGCCGCGTGCTCGAGGACCAGTTCCGCCAGGCCCAGAAGATGGAAGCCGTCGGCCGTCTCGCTGGCGGAGTGGCCCACGACTTTAACAACCTACTGACCGTGATCAGCGGATATGCCGAAGTGATTCTCGCCAACCTCAGCCTCGATCATCCCCTGCACGAGAAGGGACGCGCCATTCAGCAGGCCGCCGACCGCGCCACCACCCTGACCCGGCAACTCCTGGCTTTCAGCCGCAAGCAGTTGCTGGAACTGAAGATCGTCGACGTCAACGCCATTGTGCAAGACATGGAGCGTCTGCTCCGGCCCCTGATCGGCGAAACTGTCGAGTTCACCACCACCCTGACTCCCCATGCGGCCCACACTCGAGCCGACGCCGGACAACTGGAACAGGTTCTAATGAACCTCGTGGTGAATGCCAAGGACGCGATGCCCGGCGGCGGCAAGCTCTCCATCCAAACCGAAAATCTGGTTGTGGATGAGAATCATCGCCGCGGCCAGACCTTTATCCGTCCAGGCCACTACGTTCTGCTCACCGTCGGCGACACCGGCATCGGCATGGACAAGGAGACTCAATCGCGCATCTTTGAGCCCTTCTTTACCACCAAGGAGAAAGGCAAGGGCACCGGCCTCGGTCTCTCCACCGTCTACGGCATCGTGAAGCAGAGCGGCGGATACGTCATGGTGCAGAGCGAAGAAGGTGTCGGCACCACATTCCATATTTATCTGCCTCGCGTCGAAGGCGTCGCCGAGCGGCAATCGGTTCCCGTGGCCCACCCGCCCATCGGAGGCACCGAGACCGTGTTGTTGGTGGAAGACGAAGCTCCGGTCCGCGAACTGGTACGCGACACCCTGGTCGCGAAAGGCTACCGCGTGGTGGAGGCCGAAAACGGCGAGGCCGGCCTGGCCGCCGCTGCCCGCCACAAGGGCACCATCCACCTCGTCATCACCGACGTGGTCATGCCCGGCGTTGGCGGCCGCGAATTAGTCCAGCAATTGGCTCGGACCCGTCCCGAAACCAAGGTCCTCTACCTCTCCGGATATACCGAGGATGCGATTATCAGCGACGGCACCATCGAGAAGGGCGCCGCCTTCCTGCAGAAGCCTTTCACCCTCCAGAATCTCTCGCGCAAAGTAAGAGATGTTCTGGGGTGAGATCCAAGCTCTGATTAAGCCTCTGGGTTCCTCTGTGCGCCTCCGTGTCCTCTGTGGTTTACGCTTTCTATCGGGACCTTAATCAGAGCTTCCCTAACGGGCTAAGTGCCTTCCCTCCGTCCTCAGCCGATGGCTTCGACCTGTGAACCAGCCAATCCCGTGCAACTTTTTTCCCACCGCTGCGTCCTATCTGATTAAAGATAAAAGATAATTGAGAGCATCAAAACCGCCTGGGGCGGATTGGACGTATAAAAAGGACAGGGGTTCCCATGCTGATCAGAAAAGCCGCAGATATTCCTTCGTCGGAAATCACTCCCAAAAGCTTGTATCTGAACCGCCGCAAGTTTCTGGCCAGCGCGGCCCTGGCTGGAGCCGCAGCCGCCACTGGCGTGGGACTGCGCGAGATCATCTCACCCTCGACTGTGGCGCTCGCGGGCAACAAAATCGACGGCATCCAGAAAAGCCCGCTCAGCACTACCGAATCCGTCACTCCCTACAAGGACGTCACCAACTACAACAATTACTACGAATTCTCCACCGACAAAGACGAACCCGCCAAGCTCGCCCAGAAATTCCGCACCCGCCCCTGGAAAGTGAAGATCGATGGCCTGGTCGACAAAAAGCAGGAACTCGATATCGACACCATCCTCAAGATGGCTCCTCCCGAGGAGCGCATTTACCGTCACCGCTGTGTCGAAGGATGGTCGATCGTCGTTCCCTGGGTCGGCTTCTCGCTCAGCGAACTCATCAAGCGCGTCAATCCCACCAGCAAGGCCAAGTTCGTCGAGTTCACCACCATCTTCGATCCCAGCCAAATGCCCGGCCAGCAGCGCAATGTCCTGCAGTGGCCCTACGTCGAGGGCCTGCGCATGGACGAAGCCATGCATCCCCTCGCCCTGCTCTGCTTCGGCATGTACGGCGAAGACCTGCCCAATCAGGACGGCGCGCCGCTCCGCATCGTTCTACCGTGGAAGTACGGTTTCAAGAGCGCGAAAGCCATCGTTCGCATTCATTTCACCGACCACCAGCCGCAGAATACCTGGAATCTTTCCGCCCCCAACGAGTACGGTTTCTATTCCAACGTGAATCCCAACGTGGACCATCCCCGCTGGAGTCAGGCCAAAGAACGCAGGCTCGGCGAATTCTTAAAGCGCCCCACCCTGATGTTCAACGGTTACGATCAGGTAGCCAGCCTGTACACCGGAATGGATTTGAAAAAGAATTTTTAAAGCACTGACCACTGATCACCGATCACTAGCCACTGCCTTCCCCATGCTCCGCTACTTCAAACCCGCAATCTTCCTGGCCTGCCTCGCACCGCTGGCCTGGCTCGTCTGGAGAGCCCTCGACAACGCGCTGGGCGCGAATCCCATTGAAGCTATCACCCACTTCACCGGCGACTGCACCGTGACCTTTCTGCTGATCACGCTCGCCGTGACGCCGCTGCGAAAGTTAACTCGCCAGTACTGGCTGATCGGTCTGCGCCGCATGCTCGGCCTGTTCGCCTTCTTCTACGGCACGCTCCATCTGATGACCTGGGTCTGGCTCGACAAGTTTTTCGACGTCCACGAAATGCTGGCCGACGTCGCCAAACGCCGCTTCATCACCGCCGGAATGACCGCCTTCGCTCTCATGATCCCCCTCGCCCTGACCTCGACCAAGTGGTCGATCCGAAAATTAGGCGGCAAACGCTGGCAAGCCCTGCACCGCCTCATCTATTTCAGCGCCGCCGCCGGAGTCATCCACTACATCTGGCTAGTCAAAGCCGACCTGAAAAAGCCCCTGGAATACGCCACGGTCCTGGCCGTCCTGATGCTCTATCGCCTGATCACCTGGATTGCATCGCGAAGCTCGGCGGTAGCAAAGGCAACAGCATCGGAGGGTTGAAGGCGGTTCGGCGAAGATCGAGCGCACAAAAAAGCGCGGCCCTCACGTTCATCGTGAGAGCCGCGCAACCGAAGCCGCCTATCGCAAACTACTATTTCGCTGAGCCAATTTTGCCCTGGCCATGCGGCGTCCCCTTACGCGAACGCGGCAGCGCGCGCAACATCGGCAGAGCCCGTGGCCGCGCCGTTGAGACTTGGTCGGCATTTCCACTAGGAGCCGTCTGCGCTTCGAACACTCCCGACGCTGCTTGGTTGGGATCGGTGGAGATGAACAACACGGTCGAGCTGTCGGCGGCGTAGTAGAAAATGCTCTGCAGGCGACTACCGATCGTAGCTGATCCTGCGCCGTTCGAACCCGGAGCGTAGGTGCCGTTCACGTTGCTGGAACCCAGCGCGAACCCGTCGTTATCGTTAAGGACTCCGGTCATACCGGTACTCGTAGTTGTGAACTGGGCGATTTCGTCCAGTTCAGCCGGGCCGACAACGTCCTCGCCAGTGTTGTTCAGTCCGTAGCCTTGTGTGGCGGCGATGGCCGCGCCTTCTGTCTGCGCGAGGGCGACGCCGCTCGTCACTCCCGAATTGCCGGTTCCGACGTTGAACCCCAAGTCGACCTCCATCATGAGGATGCCGCCGCTGGAAGGATAAGCGGCAAACGACGTCCCCCCGAGGAAGTTTGTCAGAGTCACCAGGAATCGGCCATCGCCCACGGTGCTGAACCCGCCGCTAAAGGGGTATGGCACGGCAGGAGTAACGCCGCCATCCACAGTTCCGTCGTCATTAATGTCTTCCGACCCGCTGATGATCAGGCTGTTGCCATCGGAGGCCATCAGGCCCCCGGTCGCGAATTCATTGCCGGATGTGTCTAGGCCTTCCATCGTGAAAACCAGATTACCTTGGGGAATGGATGCGCTCGGCTGACTGAAGACATCGCCGACCAAAAGCGCGATACCGTCACTCTCGATGAGCTTCAGGTGCGTAGCATCAATGGCATAGACGTCGAAGTTGATTGTCCCGAACGAAGTGGTAAGGGTCGCGCTCCCCGGAGTGGTTCCCGATCCTACCGCTACCGAGCCAGCGGTAATAGCATATGGAGAAGGAGGATTGGTGCCGCCATCGGCGATACCATTCTGATTGAAATCTTGGACTCCCGTGCTTACCTGGCCAGAAGAATTGAGCGTAAACGAGCCGACCGTAGCCAGCGATCCGTTGCCAAAAGCACCAGAAAGACTGAAGGCGTACGGCGTGTTCTCAATCGCGCTTTGAGAAACCGCGCTAGGCTGCAGATCAATCGTTCCGCTCCCGCTCCCGCCACTGTCGTATCGGATGATCAGCCCATGCGAGCTAGAAGTCAGCACAAAAGCGACAGTCGCCGGGAAGGCGGTGCCCCCCGTGGGGGTGATGACGAGGTTGGCGGTTCCACGCCCGTCTTTATCGATGTTGTAAGTGCTGTTACTACCGATCGCCGAACCGGGCAAGATGTTCGGCACACCGTTGATGGCGTCGTCGAAGTCGACCGTCCCTCCCGATATAGTGCCCCCGGTGCAGCCGCAGGCCGTGAGCGAGCCCACCATCATAAAGGGTCCGTTAACGTCCGAGCCCTCCACGGAAAATGTGTAAGTCCCACTGAAATCGGTGTTGCTGAAGGCGCCGCTGGGAGGTGGCACCACGCTGTTCGTGCTGCCGCAGCCCGCGAGCGCGGCAAGACCGGAAAGAATGATGGGCAGAACAAGGCGATTGCGTAACGACATAACATCCCCCTGACGAAATATTTGGCGCTCTGGTTGAGTCTTCTGATCCAAGGTTAGCACGATTGGTTGCCGCTAGAGTCAACCCGAACCTAGAGATTAAGTAGCGCGGAAGCAAAAAAATTTCTGGGTCTTTACATCTCTTTACGTTGAGCGCTAAACAGTTGAGAGCTAAAGAAAAACCAGGCTGTCATCCTGAGGAGGGCGTTCTTTGCCCGACGGAACCTGTGCAACTGGCCGGGGAGTGTACAGGTCCTTCGCTTCGCTCAGGATGACAACGCAAAATCGGAATGACAACGCTAATACGAAAGCCAGCCTACGGGTGCGTCTCCGCCTCCTGCCCCGCCAGCCCGCGCAACGAATCTTCGTAGGGCGCGCGCGCAATCCCTCTTTCCGTGATGATGGCGGCCACGTACTTCGCCGGCGTCACGTCAAACGCTGGATTCTCCACCTCCACCCCATCCGGAACCATCTGCTTGCCCGCGATGTGGGTGATCTCCCGAGCGTTCCGCTGTTCGATGGGAATCCCGCTGCCGTCAGCACAAGCCAAGTCGACGGTTGAAACTGGCGCCGCCACATAAAACGGAATCCCGTGCTCCTTCGCCAGAATCGCGACCGTATACGTCCCAATTTTGTTGGCGATATCGCCGTTCGCCGCAATGCGGTCGGCGCCCACTACGACCGCCCCAATCTTGCCCTGCTTCATCATCACTCCAGCCATGTTGTCGGAGATGACCGTCGTCGGGATGCCGTCTTTCATCAGCTCCCACGCCGTCAGCCGCGACCCTTGCAGAAACGGCCGAGTCTCGTCGGCATACACATGAATTTTCTTGCCTTGCTCAACCGCTGCCCGGATAACTCCCAGCGCCGTCCCGTATCCCGCCGTGGCCAGCGCCCCGGCGTTGCAGTGCGTGAGCACTCCGCCTTCGCTCGGCATCAGCGTTGCGCCGTGGCGTCCCATGGCCTGGTTGGCGGCAATGTCTTCCGCGTGCATGCGCTGTGCCTCTTCAATCAGGTCGCGCTTGATGTGCGGAATCGGCCGCACCCGAATGCGCTCAAACTTCTCCTGCATCCGCCGGATCGCCCAAAACAGGTTCACCGCCGTAGGTCGCGTCTTGCCGATCAGGTCGCAAATCTGGTCGAATTCGCGCTTCAGGTCGCCCTGCGATTCCGCCTTGGAATTGTTCACGCCCAGCGCGATGCCCAGCGCCGCCGCCACGCCAATCGCAGGCGCCCCCCGCACCACCATGTTGCGGATGACATCGGCCACCTGCTCATGCGTCTTGCAGGTGACATAAACTTCTTCGGTCGGCAGCTTCGTCTGGTCGATGAAGCGCACGCCGTCGTCGGTCCATTCCAGGGTTTGAATCATAGGATTGAATCAATGAATGATTGAGTCATTGAGTCATTGAAAAAAACTAATGACTCAATCACTCAATGGCTCAATGACTCATTGACTCAATTCTTATGCTCCTCGCACCGGTTGCGCGGATTGTTCGTCACTGCCGGACGTCCGCAGACCTCACACACTGCCGCTACCGCAAAAATGCTGGGCTCGGTTTCGTCATTCTGCAGAATGTGTTCTTTCCGCACATCGCTCGCCGTGAAAATAGAAACGAACGGAGCCGCTCCCGCCGCCATCTCCACGTTCGGACGCCCGTTGGCTTCTTCCCGCTCCACCAGGCACATCACGCCCGCCACTTCGAATCCGAATTCGCGCGCCGCCTCGATGGCCTGCACCGTCGATGCCCCCGTGGTGCAGACATCGTCCACAATCACCACCCGCGCGCCCTTCTCGCGAAAGCCTTCAATGCGCTGCCCGGTGCCGTGCTGCTTTTCCGCCTTGCGCACCAGAAAGCCGTCCAGCTCGCCGCTGACCACCGCGACCGCGACCACGATCGGGTCCGCTCCCATGGTCAGCCCGCCAATCGCCCGCGCCTTCCATCCCCGCTGCCGAATCTCTTCCAAAAAAACTTCCCCGGTCAGCCGCGAGCCGGTCGCGTCCAACGTAGTCGTGCGGCAATCGATGTAGTAGTCGCTGGTCCCGCCGGAAGAAAGTTTGAACTCACCCAGCCGGAACGATTTGTGAGCCAGCGTGCTCAGCAGTTTCTGACGTGCGTGGGACATCACACTGGATGACATGAAAATCTACGATACCACGATATGGCTTCCGACTTGCCTTCCGGAAAGCGACAGAAATCATGTAGGGGCGGACGCATTCGTCCGCCCCGCGAAGCGAAGCAAGCGATCCAGCGCAGCCGGTGCGCCGATAATTCGAACCCCGGACGAATGCGTCCGGAGCTACGCGATCCCACGAAGGAAAGTGTTTGCATGTTAACCTCAATTCTTGGGATCAGCGGGAAGGCAGGGCACCCGGCGTCCCTGGACGATTTTGAATCGAGGTATGACATTGCAAAGTTCGCGTAAGCTTTCCCGTTCCCTTCGTGTCGCTTTTCTTTCTTCCACACTTGCATTGACCAGCCTCGCCCCGTCCGCCTTCGCTGACGGCACCCGCACCTGGGAGCAATCGAAATTCGACGATCTGACCAAGGGCACGGCCACAGGCGTGGCCATTCGCAGTGCCGGAGGCCTGGAACTGGCCCCCTCGTTCAAACTGCTCTACGCCACGCCTTCAACCTACATCTGGGCCGTGGCCGCCGATGACGCGGGAAACGTCTACGCCGCCACCGGATCGCCCGCGCGCGTCTACCGCATTACTCCCGACGGCCAGGCGACCATCATTTTTGAGCCGCAGGAACTGCAGGTGCAAACCCTCCAGGTCGGCCCCCAAGGAGTGATCTACGCCGCCACCGCACCCGACGGCAAGGTCTACAAGATCGAGCACAAGCCCCGGGAAAAAACCGACGCGCCCAAGTCCGACAGCAAGGCCGACAAGGACGCGAAAGACCCTGCCAAGCCGGCGCTCGATCCATCGTGGACTTCCTCCGAATATTTCGCGTCCGGCACCAAGTACATCTGGGACCTGGTTCTCGACAAGGCCGGCAATCTTTACGTCGCCACCGGAGATCATGGTGAGATCTACAAAGTCACCCCCAAGGGCGAGCACTCGGTTTTCTTCAAGAGCGACGAAACCCACATCCGCGTGCTCGCGCTCGATGCCAAGGGAAACGTCATCGCCGGTACCGATGGCAGCGGCCTGGTCTACCGGATTTCTCCCGCCGGCGAAGGCTTCGTGCTCTACAGCACTCCCAAAAAAGAAATCACCGCGCTCGCGCTCGACCGTGAAGGCAACATCTATGCCGCGGGAGTGGGTGAGAAGCGAGCCAGCGCCGCAACCTCGGCTCCGGGCGTCGCCGCGGCCATGCTCAACATGGCCGCCAACGCTGCCGCCAACCCAACCCCCCAGACTCCTGGCCTGGCGATCACCATGGCTCCCGCCGCCCCTCAGCCGGGCCCGTTCCCATTTCCCGGCGGAGGCGCGAGCAACGGATCGGATGTGTACCGCATCGCCCCTGACGGTTCACCGTCGCGTATATGGACTTCGCACGAGGACATCGTCTACGCGCTGGTATTCGATTCACACGACCAACTGCTCGCCGGCACCGGAAACCGCGGCCACGTTTTTGCCATTGAATCCCAGGATAACGAGTCGCAAGACGAATTTTCCGATCTCCTCAAGGCGCCCGCCTCGCAGGTTACCGGTTTTGCCAAAGCTCCCGGAGGCGCGCTGTACGCGGCCAGCAGCAACCTCGGCAAGATTTTTTTGCTCGGTCCAGGTCCGGAGAGCGAAGGCACCTACGAGAGCGACGTGTTCGACGCCAAGATTTTTTCCCGTTGGGGCCGAGTCGAGTTTCGCGGCGCCGGCAATGTAATTTTGCTCGCGCGCAGCGGCAACGTCGATAATCCCGACCGCAACTGGAGTCCTTGGACGACAGTAGACCTCGCCAAAGACTCTGCGATGGCAGTTCCCGCGGCGCGCTATGCCCAGTGGAAAGCCGTCCTCCACGCCGGCAGCGCCAAACCCGCAGTCGACACCGTAACCCTGAACTACCTGCCGAAAAACGTCGCGCCGGAAATCGATGACGTCTCGGTGCAGGTGGGTGTGCGCTACCAGCCCCTCCCCAAGTCGGCCGGACTGAATCTCGGCAGCGACCTCAGCGGTTCGGCCGGCGTCCATTTCGAATCGCCCATGCCCAGCAATCACGATCGCGATGCCATCGGCGTCAAGTGGAATGCGCACGACGAGAACGACGATCAACTCGTCTATTCGGTCTACTACCGCGGCGACGGCCAGACGCGCTGGCTCCTGTTGAAAGACAACTTGACCGACAAAGCCTATTCCTTCGACGCCAGCCTGCTGCCCGATGGCGGCTACACCGTGAAGGTCGTGGCTTCGGACGCGCCGTCCCATTCCCCGGGCGACGCCCTGACCGCTTCCAAAGAAAGCCGCCGCTTCGAGGTCGATACCACGCCTCCGCGCGTCGCAAACCTGACCGCGTCAATAGAGGGCTCTCAAATTCACGTGCGCTTCCGCGCCGAGGATGGATTTTCCACCATCAAGCGCGCCGAGTATTCCATCGATGCCGGCGAATGGAAATTTGTCGAGCCCACGGGCCAGCTCTCCGACGCGAAAATCGAAGACTACGACTTCCTGACCGCCCTCGCCCCGGGGAACACCGCTGTCACCGAGCATGTGGTTGTCGTGCGGGTCTACGACAAGTACGACAACCTGGGCGCCGCCAAGACGCTGGTAAAAGGAAAGTAGGACACACTTCGCCCGCATCCAGCGCCATCGGCACTTCCTCAATGTTAGCGAAAGGTCAGCCCGCGGGCTTTACTCGCCGGCGAGCTGTCTTGAAAGGGCGCGGCTTCAAGCCGCGCCGTAAGTCGTACCCAATGAAACAGCGGCTTTAGCCGCTGAGGCAGCCTTCGCCGATCCTAGAATCCGGACATGTCCCAAAGGCCTCTTTCCGCGTGGCCTCGCCGTCGCGGACAATCGTTGTACGATGCGCTGCCCCTGTTCAGCCTGGAAACGTTCAGCCTGGAAGCTGGTTCCGTCTCTCTCCGCACTCTTCGCGCTGGCCGTGTGCCTGACAGCCTGTTCCGGCGTATCTCATCCCTCCGGAAATAATGGTGGCAACGGTGGCGGCACGGGCGGCGGTAACCTCGCGTGCAACGTCATGTCGGTTGGTCAAACCGCGAGCCTGAACGGTTTTGTTCCATTCTCCAGCAGCAGCTTGTGGAATACCGACGTTTCCTCCGCGCCCGTCGACCCGAATTCCAACTCCATCATCACCAACTGGGTCGGCTCGGTGAATCTTCACCCTGACTGGGGCACCGACCCCACCTACGGCATTCCTTATGTCGTCGTCAACGGAAGCCAGTCGCTGGTCAATGTGAATCTGGGCGCTTATGGCGGCGAGAGCGATCCCGGACCCATGCCGGTCCCGGCAACTGCTCCGGTCGAGGGCGGATCGTCCAGCACCGGCGATCGCCACGTGCTCGTGCTCGACAACGGCAACTGCTTTCTCTACGAACTGTACAACTCGTCGGTCAACTCCGACGGAAGCTGGAACGCCGATTCGACCGCCGTCTGGGACTTGCTGGGCAACGAGCAGCGCCCCTACACCTGGACGTCCGCCGACGCTGCCGGACTCCCGATTTTCCCCGGCCTGGTTCGTTACGACGAAGTCGCCACTGGCAAGATCCAGCATGCCTTCCGCTTCACGCTGCCTAAGACCAGCGCCGCATTCACCCCGCCTGCGTCGCACTGGGCGGCCACTTCCAGCGATCCTACAGCGCCGCCCATGGGCATGCGCCTGCGTCTGAAATCCAGCTACGACATTTCCGGTTTCGACCCGCAGATGCAGGTCATTCTCACCGCGATGAAGACCTACGGCCTCATTCTCGCCGACAACGGCAGCGCGCTCTTCGTGACCGGAGCTTCCGACAGCCGCTGGGGCTCCGATCTCGAGTCCCTGAAAACCGTGCCCGCCTCAGCCTTTGAAGTTGTCCAGATGAATCCGGTGTATACCAACGCTAACTATCCCACGGGCGCAGCCCCCACAATCAGTTCGTTCACCGCCTCCCCGACGCACATCTCCTCCGGAGGCAGCGTAACCCTTTCGTGGACTACATCCAGCGCCGACTACGCGATCGTCTCGCCGGGCTTGGGCGCGGTGCGCGGAACCAGTGCGACCGTCAATCCCACAGCCACGACCACGTATACCCTCTACGCGACAAATCAATACGGCCGCACCACCGCTACCGTGACTATCAACGTCCCGTAGTTCGAGAACCTGTCACCGCCCGGCGCCTGTCTCCGCCTCATCCCGCACGTCGAAACTCTGAATTGCAGTTAGCTCCCCCGCCTCCCGAAGCTCCGGAAACAGCCACGCCCACACCGCAATCACCACTAGCGTCCCAATGCCTCCCAGCACCACGGCCGGCACAGTCCCAAACCACTGCGCGGTCACGCCCGATTCAAACTGCCCAAACTCGTTCGACGTTCCAATAAAAATCATGTCCACGGCCGTCACCCGCCCGCGCATCTCGTCAGGCGTCGCCAACTGCGTGAGCGTAGCGCGAATAATCACGCTGATCATGTCGCTCGCCCCCAACAGCAGCAGCGCGATCAGTGACAGTGTCAGGCTGTGCGAGACACCGAACAGAATGGTGAAGATTCCGAATCCCGCCACCGCCCACAGCAGCGTCGGCCCCGACCGCCCGCGCAACGGCCAGTGCGCCAGCAACACCGCCATCATCGCCGCGCCCACTCCCGGAGCCGTGCGCAGCAGTCCCAGTCCCCACGGCCCCGTGTGCAGAATCTCGCGCGCGTACACCGGAAGCAAAGCCACCGCCCCGCCCAGCAGCACGGCAAACAGATCCAGTGAAATCGCCCCCAGGATCAGTTTTTTCCTCCAAATAAAATGCAGTCCAGCAAAAACGGTTTTCAGCGTCATCGGCTCTCTCGGCCGCGCCTTCACTTCGGGCTTGATCTTGAACGAGGAAATCGTCGCGCCGATCGCCGTCACCATTGCCACTACATACACCACCGACGGCCCGCGAAACGCCGCATAAAGAATGCCGCCAAACGCCGGCCCCAGAATCGTCGACGCCTGAAAGATGCTCGCGTTCCAGGCGACCGCGTTCGGAAAATGTTCTTGCGGAACTAACTGCGGCAAAATCGCCCGGCTGGCGGTGCTATTAAACGATCGCACAACTCCGATCAGTACCAGCACCACGTAGATCGACCGGATCGACGGCACCCCGCGCTCCACCAGAGCGAGCAGCAAAGCGAAGCAAACCGCATACCCCGCGTAACAAGCCGAGAGCACGTGCCTCCGTTCAAACCGGTCGGAGGCGTGTCCGGAGATCGGGAACAGCAGAATGGCCGGCAGAAATTGTGCCAGCCCCACATAGCCCAAATCGAGCGGCCGCTTCGTAATCTCGTAAACCTGCCAGCCCACGGCCACGGCCTGCATCTCGACCGCCGCCACAATCAGAAACCGTGCAACCTGAAACAGCACGAACCCCGGATGAGTGAAGGCGGCGCGTCCAGCTCTGGCGTCGGCGGTTGCAGACATGAGCTTCTAATGTGCCATAGAACGCCGCAGCTGTGCAGTAAGGGCTCAGCACCTGTGAGTCTGGTTCGAAGCAGGTATACAAAATTTGAGCGCGAAGGGAAGCGTCTAGGGAAAGTGTTTAGGAGTGTGCCGCGCTGGAACGCTCCGCTGGCGCGGCAACCTCGATCCGGTTCCTGCCGTTCTTTTTCGCGGCGTACAAGCTCATGTCGGCCTCGCGCAGAAGTTCGGCTACGGTGCCGTCCCGGGCCAAGCAGGTCGCCGTAACCCCCATGCTGACCGTGGCGGAGGTTGTCCCGAACGGAGTGACAATAGGATCTCTGCCAACCAGTTGTCGGATTTCATCGGCACGCCGCGCCCCAACCTCGAGCGCGCAGCCCGGCAGAATCAGGATGAATTCCTCACCACCGTAGCGCCCGACCAGGTCGTAGGGCCGCAGGGTTTGTTTTAGTCGCTGTGCCACTTGTTTCAGAACTTCGTCTCCCGCGCCGTGTCCGAGCGTGTCGTTTACGCGCTTGAAGTGGTCGATATCTGCCAGGATGATGCTGGCCGGCTTGTCCTCGCGCCCGCTGCGCGAGAACTCCCGCTCCAGCGCCGCAATAATTTCCGCCCGGTTCAGCAGGTTGGTCAGGAAGTCATGAGTCGCGGCGAAGCGTAGCGACTGCTGCAGATCCAGGATTCTCTTGCCCACCATGATGCGCGAGCGCAACTCGGCCGGATCCACCGGTTTCGACAGATAGTCGTCGGCTCCCGCCTCCATGGCAGTCAGCAAGTCTTGCTTGCGATTCTTGGCCGTCAGCATCAGGGCGTAGATGTATTTTCCCTGGCTCATCTTGCGAATGCGCCGCAGAACATCGATGCCGTCGAGGCCCGGCAGCAGCCAGTCGAGGATCGCCAATTCCGGCGCATCGGGAGCCTCCAGAAGTTTGACCGCCTCCGTGCCGTTGCCGACGCTCACATGGTCGAGGCCCCAGTCTTCCAGGTAGCCACCGATCTTGCGGCGTTCGATGTAGGAATCCTCAACCAACAAAATCTTCATACTCGCCCCGCTCGCATGTTGGCAGCCTAGGGGAGCATTAACAAGGTTACGAGGCGAAAACGAAGGGACATGTCCCCCGGCTGGACTTCCTTACACGGGGCTAATCTTCACGCCACCACCGGAGCGTTCGCGATTCCGTCGCTCCCGAACACGCGCCGGTAGCGCTCGACCTCCGCCGCCGGTCCCAGCGCTTTCGAATAATTATCCGAGAGCTTTACCGCCGGCCGCCCTTCGACGTCGGACACCTTGCAGATCAGGCTGATCGGGTCAAACCCCGCGCCATTGTTGGGATTGCATCCACGAAAATCATTGGTCAGCAGCGTTCCCCACCCGGCACTGAACCGAACCCGCCGCCCCGGCGTCCACTTGTTGCGGTCTTCGAAATCTTCGGCGCTCACAAAATCGCCCGGCCCCACGCCCTTGGCCAGCGTACCGCCAAAATACGCGTGCAGCCCGAGGATCGTCTCCACATCCAGCGTGTCGGAAGCAATCAGCAGCTTCTCGCGCGGATCCCTCCCGTGCGTCTCCAGCCAAGCGATATATTCGTCCCCGGCGACGTACGGATCTTTACTATCCACGCGCTGCCCGGTCCAGTCCGCCACCCACTCCGGCGCCCCGGCGAGAAACTGCGTCGTGCCAAACGTGTCGGGCAGCATCACCCGCAACGCGCCTTCATAGGTCTGCTGCCACAATTCCAGCACGCGGTACTGCGACGCTTTCAGTGCTACATCATCCGGGGCCAGAGCCGCCATCACCATCGCAAGCTCGTGTGCGTTGGTTCCAATCGCTTCCAGATCGTGCTTGTGCGCCAGGAAAGCATTCGACGTCCCGATAAAATTGCTCCCCAGATTCGCAGCCATGGCCACGACGACATATTCCTGCCACAAAAAGCTGTGCCGGCGACGCGTTCCAAAGTCGGCGACGCTCAATCCCGGAACCCCGCGCAGCCGCTCGATCTTGCTCCACAACTTCGTCTTCGCCCGCGCATACAGAATGTCGAGCCCGAACTCGCTCAGCGTCTTCAAGTGCGCCCGCGTCTTCAACTCATCCAGAATCGCTAGCGCATACAGCTCCCACATCGTAGTCTCAGTCCACCGGCCTTCAAATGTCAGATGAATCTGCCCATCGCGCACCGACAGTTGATAGTCCGAGAGCCGGAAGTCCCGCTCCAGCCACTCCAGAAACCCCGGCTCGAAAATTCCCCGCCGCCCATAAAACGTGTTGCCCGCCAGCCATACCAGTTCCGACTTCCGAAACCGCCGTCCCCGCACGTGCTGCAGCTGCACCTTGAGTTCTTCAATGTGGATGATGTCGGCCATCCGCACCGACGCGTGCCGGTTGATCAGCGAGAACTCCACCCGCGTGTTGGGAAAATGCTTCCAGATAAACTGCAGCATCAGCAGCTTGTAGAAATCCGTATCGAGCAGCGACCGGACCACCGGATCCAGTTCCCAGTTGTGGTTGTGCGCGCGTTCTGCAAAGTTGACGATCATCGCGAGGAAAGCCGCCTCACCGCCAGTCTAGAGGAAAGACGTCCAAAAGATGAATAGACGCTCAAAAGATGAATAGTCTAGCAGTTCGTCGATGAATCGGAGTTTGGGTGGCGCAGCGCTTCCAGCGCTGCGATCGAGCCTTTCTTTTTCTTGCGCGAGAGTGGAAGAGCGGCGCTTCAGCGCCGCGTTGGCAGCAGAATGGATGCGGGGCTTCAGCCCTGTCGGCACGCAATGACTTTCGTTACCTCACCGGCGCGCTTTGCGGTTCCCACGCTCACGTCCCCCCGGTACGCTCAACCATCCTCATTTTGTAGTTGGTGCCCTGTGGCGATAACCCGGCTCTTGCTCCGAATCTCCTGCGCTGGCCTGATGTGCATTTCCCCAGCTTCACTTCCAGCACAAATCAGTTCCACTAGCGTTGCGCCTCCTGCGTCGACAACCCCGGATGCCGAACCCGTTTACCAGCAAGCGATGATTCCCGATTTTGCAACCACGAACAAAGCTCCCGCCAACTTCCTGCCCATGACCGCCGACCAGAAGTACGCGTTCGCCCTCCATCAGGCATTCGACCCCAGCACGCACCTTGTGAATGTTTTCCGCTCCGCGCTCGTGCAGGCCGCCAACGCCCAGCCTCATTTCGGTCAGGGATGGGGAGCTTATGAGAAACGCTTTGCCGCGGGCGAACTCGATCAGATCACCGGCAGCACTCTGATTCACGGTTTTCTGCCCACAGTCCTGCACCAGGACCCGCGCTACTTTCGTCGCGCTCGAGGATCGGCCATGGCCCGCGCGTGGTACGCCGTCAGTCGCACATTTGTCACCCGCAAAGATAACGGCACGGCGGAATTCAATACTTCCGAAACCCTCGGCCAGCTGATTTCCTGCGGCATCTCGACCAGCTATTATCCAGCGCGGGACCGCACCGTGCGCTCCGTGTCAGCCAACTGGGCAGTCAATCTCGGCACCAACAGTGTCTTCAACATGTTCGCCGAGTTTTATCCAGACCTCAAACGAGCGTTTTTTCGCCGTGACCAACACGCACCCGGAAACTAGCTCTTCGCCCCCACAAACTTCGGATCCAGACCCTCGAACACTTCCTCCGCTCGTCCCAGCGCGTCCTGCACGTTGTCGCAGATATTTTCCTGGCCAATCATTTCGGCGAACTCCGCCTGATGAATCAGCTGCGCCGGTTGCTCCCGCGCCCCGCACAGAATCAGCGTCCGTTTGCTGGCGTGCAATTGCTTGGCGACTTCCTCGATGGCGAACAGCCCGGTCGCGTCGAGCGCAGTCATATTCCGCAGCCGCAGAATCACCACCGGCGGCAGCGTGTGCAGATTTTCCGTGACCGCCCCTATCTTGTCCGTCGCCCCAAACAAGAACGGCCCATGAATGCGGAAGATGGTGGCGTAGTACGGAATGTCTTTGTCCTGCAGAATGTGCATGCGCCCGTCTTCCACGTAGTCTTCGGTCACCTGTGAAACGGTGGTGGTCGAAGCCACACGGCTGATGAACAGCAGCGCCGCCAGAATCATCCCCGCTTCCACCGCGACGGTTAAGTCGGCAAACACAGTCAGAGCAAACGTCACCAGCCAGATACTGATGTCGGTCTTGGTCAGTTTCAACAGTTGTGGAATCTCGCGCCACTCGCCCATGTTGTAGGCGACCACCAGCAGAATCCCCGCCAGCGCCGCCATCGGCACATAGCTGACCAGCGGCGCCGCAAACAGCAGAATGCACAGCAGCGTCAGCGCATGAATCATTCCCGCCACCGGCGTCTGCGCTCCCGACCGGATATTGGTTGCCGTCCGGGCAATCGCTCCCGTCGCCGGCAATCCACCAAACATCGGCGAGAAAATGTTAGCTACACCCTGTCCAATCAACTCCACGTTCGGATTATGCCGGTCCTGATTTGTCCGAGCCTCGCTCATCCGATCCGCGACCACCGCCGACATCAGCGATTCAATCGCGCCCAGCATCGCCACCGTGAACGCAGGCCCCAGCAGCCCGTGGATCAGATCCGTGCGAAATTTGGGAATCTGCAAGTGCGGCAGACCGCTCGGAATTCCTCCGAACCTCGTCCCAATCGTTTCCACCGGCAGCTTGAAAAAATACACCGCGGAGGTTGCCAGCAGCAACGCCACGATTGGTCCCGGAATGCGCGACGACAGCCCGCGGCAAATAATCAGCGTCAGGAGCGTAAATACGGCCAGCGCAGTCACTTCAAGCGACAGCGTATGAAAGTTGCCCGCCAGCGCTTCCATCCGCAGCCAGAACACGCCCGGAACTTTTTCGAGATTCAGCCCGAAGAAATCTTTGATCTGCGTGCTGGCGATGAGCACCGCAATCCCGTTCGTGAATCCGATCACCACCGGCCGCGGAATAAATTTCACCCCTGTGCCCAGTCCCGTCGCGCCCATGATCACCAGCAGCACTCCGGCCATCACCGTACACATGAACAGCCCGTCCACGCCGTGTACCGCGACAATCCCCGCCACCACCACCACAAACGCGCCAGTTGGCCCGCCGATCTGCATCTTCGACCCGCCCAGCGCCGAAACCAGAAATCCAGTCACGATCGCGCAGTAAATCCCCGCCTGCGGCGTCAGCCCCGACGCAATGGCAAACGCCATCGCCAGCGGCAGCGCCACCAGTCCCACGGTGACTCCAGCAATCAGATCCAGCAGGAATTTATGACGGTTGTAGTCGCGAAGACACAGCACCGACTTCGGAAGCCAATTCTCGTTCAAGGAAATGTTCAGGAAAGCACGCGCCATTTTCCCATTATCTCCCACGCAACAGGAATCAGGTAGATGACTGACGAGTTAAAGCAAACGAAAGAACGTGTGCATCGAGTGGCAGAAATCCCGTAGCGTCCGGGCCCACGTGATTCTTGGAAGTCAGCCGGGTGCCCCATTTCTCGCGCGTCCTTTGCGCGAGAAGTGGGGATTTTGCCTTGCACCCAGAATTCTGTCGGCCGTTCCTCAGCCCTGTAAAATTCCCTCATGCACTTCCTCCGAACCCTGGGATGGCTGGCCTGCGTCGTCTATTCCACCATCCCGCTGTTCTGGTTGATGGTTCACCCCAGAGCGCATCGCTGGCGCGAGCGTGAAGGCTCGCCGTTCCGTGTGCTCGTCCCCGCCTGGATCGTCATGTGGATCAGCGTAGGCGTGCTGACCGGCCCGTGGCGCGCCGCAACCCTCTACTCAACTCCCTGGTCGTGGATTCCCGCAGCCGTCCTATTCGCCACAGGGATCGTTATTTATTCGAGTTCAGGCGCCCACTTCAGCTGGGCGCAATTAGGCGGCCTACCCGAAGTCCGGGGAAACGATCGCGCCGGAAATCACGATCAGCGCCTGGTGACCACCGGAATCCGCTCCCGCGTCCGCCATCCCGTCTATCTCGCCCATCTCTGCGAAATGCTGGCCTGGAGCGTCGCCACAGGCCTGGCCGTCTGCTGGCTCCTGACCGCCTTCGCAGTCGTCACTGGCGCGGTCATGATTCGCATGGAAGATGCGGAGTTGGAAAGGAGGTTCGGCGAAGAGTACGTCGCGTACCGCAGGCGCGTGCCGGCGGTGCTGCCAGTTTTTCGTCGCTGGTGGATAATGTAGGAGTGCCTTTCACGCTAGCCCATGCCGCCGCTGCTCTCCCGTTTCGCCGCTGGCGCCTTGTCCCTTCTGCTTTAGTGGTCGGCACATTCGCCCCTGATTTCGAGTATCTTCTTCGCTTCTCCGCGCGCGGCCGCTTCGGGCACACGCTAGCCGGCTCTTTCCTCCTGTCTCTTCCGCTCGCGTTGTTGGTGCTGTGGATTTTCCACGCTTTCGTTATGCGGCCAACGGTCGCGCTCTTGCCCGAAGCCTTCCAGCGCAGGCTGCAAGATCATCTCAATGAATTCCGTTTTGGTGGAGCCTCCCGCTTCGTGCTGATCGTCGCGTCAATTCTGCTGGGGATTGCGACGCACTTGTTGTGGGACTCGTTTACCCATTCGGCCACCTGGCCTTACCGGCACTGGTCCGTTCTCAGACAACCGTTCACCATGCCAATCGTTGGACCGATCCCGCTCTACAAGATCCTCCAGCATGGCAGCACGATCGCCGGAATTGGAATTCTCGCGGCGTGGCTGGTGCTCTGGTACCGCACCGCCCAGCCTTCCGCCCAGTTTGAAAAATCGCTCTCTTCCAGGCGAAAGGCCGCGGTTATCGCCGTTGTTACGACCGTTGCCCTCGTGGGAGCCGTGGCGCGAGCGCTTTCGCGAACCGGAGTGCCATCTGGACATTCCGCCTTCAACAAATTCGTCGTTCAGGCGACGGTCACGGCCATGGCTCTGGTCTGGTGGCAGCTTGTAGCCTATGGATTTGCCGCCAAGTCCACCCTAAGAGAGCGCCAGCTATAATCCGACTTGGCTGGGGTCTGAGGTCCGAGGCCCGCTTCTGCATGCGCTTCGAACTCTTCATCGCGACCCGTTACCTGCGCGCCAAGCGCCGCCAGGCCTTCATCGGCATCATCACTGGCATCTCCATCGCTGGCGTCGCCGCCGGCGTCGCCTCCCTCGTCGTCGCTATGGCCATCACCAACGGATTTCGCCAGGACCTCCAGCAGCGCCTGCTCGGCTCCACATCCCATATCAGCCTGCAGCGCATCGCCGACGACGGCATCAAAGACTGGCCCGCACTCATGGACCGCCTCTCCAAACAGCCCCACGTCGTCGCCGCCGCTCCCGCCATCTTCGAGCAAGTCCTGATTTCCCGCGGCCCCCGCGCCCGCGGAGCCGTCCTCAAAGGCATGATCCCGCGCTACGAGCGCAAAGTCGGAGACCTGTTAACCACTGTCAAAGAAGGCTCTGCCGCCGCCCTCGAAGATGCTCGTGTGGGCGCGGGCGACTCGCCCGCGCAGTCCGACAGTACCACGGAAAAAGATTCCCCCGATTCCCTCGCCGCCGTCCAGCAGCGCATCGCGGCCATGCCCCCCATCGTCCTCGGCAAAGACATGGCCGACAACCTCGGCGCCACCGTCGGCGCCACCGTCATGGTCGTTAGCCCCCAAGGCGAACTCACCCCTTACGGCATGGCGCCCAAATACACCCGTTTCCGCGTCGTCGGCATTTTCAACTCCGGCTTTTTCGACTACGACTCGGGTTGGGCCTTTACCCGCCTCTCTGATGCGCAGCGCCTGTTCGGCCTCGGCGACCTGATCTCGGTGCTGGAATTCAAAATCGACGATCTCGACCGGGCGGACGCAGTTACTTCCCAGATCGAAGACGCCGCCGGCAAAGGCTTCATGGCCACCAACGCCCTTCGGCAAAACAGCGCCCTCTTCAAGGCGCTGAAGACAGAGCGCCTGGTCACCTTTATTACCATCGGCCTCATCGTCTTCGTCGCCGCCCTGAACATCCTGATTTCTCTGATTATGATGGTCATGGAAAAGACCAAAGACATCGCCGTGCTCATGTCAATGGGCACGCGCCGCGCCCAGGTCCGCAACCTTTTTATTGCGCAAGGCGTGCTCATCGGCGTCATCGGCACTGCCATCGGCCTGATCGTCGGCTACGCTATCTCCTACGCCGGAGGCCATTATCACGTCCTTACTCTTTCGCCCGAGGTCTACTCCATCGACTACGTACCCTTCGCTCCCCGCGCCATCGACGGCGTCTGGGTCGCGCTGTTCGCCGTTCTAATTTCATTTGTCGCCACGCTCTACCCCTCGTGGTCGGCCGCCCGCATTCTCCCCGCCGAGGCCCTCCGCTATGAATGAAAACTCTTTCGCCACGGATTCCCACGGATTCCCACGGATAATGCGACTGATGAAGCAAGCGCACAGCTTTCATCGTTTGGCGCGCTTCACATTTCTCGGGGAACGGCGAAGCAGACTCGACGAGACTCCAGCCGCAGAGCGGCGACACAATTCAGCCCAGGACGCAAGTCCTGGGTCCGACGCAAGAAATCGAACCGAGTCCCGTAGGGACGACAGAGGCTCTCGCCCGCGGCCCGTAATTTCCGAGAAATTCCCCTCATTCCATCGGCATCGAATCGCTGCCTGGAACGAAAGGCGCCCAAAGTGCATCTAACTCAGCAGGAACCGATGCTTCGCGTCGAAAACCTGAAAAAGGTTTTCCGGTCCGGCGAATCGGATCTGGTGCTCTTTGAAAATTTATCGTTCGAAGTCCAGCGCGGCGAAATGCTCGCCATTGTCGGCGAATCTGGAGCAGGGAAGAGTACCTTGTTGCACATCCTGAGCGCTCTTGATCACGCTTCCGCAGGTGACGTATACTGCGCCAACTTGCGATTGAATTCCTTATCGCACGACGCAGCCGCCGACTTCCGCAACCGGGAAACCGGCTTCGTGTGGCAGTTCCATTATCTGCTGCCCGAATTCACGGCTGCGGAAAACGTTGCCATGCCGCTGCTGCTGCGCGGGCAGGCGTGGCCGCAGGTTGAGCCCGAAGCTGCACGCTGGCTGCGCGAGGTCGGACTGGAGCAGCGCGCCCATCATCGCTCCGGCGAGCTTTCCGGCGGCGAGCAGCAACGCGTGGCTCTGGCCCGCGCCCTCATTACCGGCCCTAAGCTCTTGCTGGCCGATGAGCCCACGGGTGACCTTGACGGACATACGGCGGACGCGGTCTTTGAATTGATTGCACGATTGCATCGCGAGCACCAACTCACCTCCCTCATCGCTACGCACAATTTGTCTTTCGCCCGCCGCTGCCATCGTGTATTAAGGTTGCAGCGCGGCCGCATGGAAGAGATTCCGCCAGAGTCGCTGCCAGCGTGAGGTCTTGTGGAAGGGCACGGCTTCAGCCGTGCCGTCAGGATCAGAAGGAATTGGGCTTTAGCCCCTGAGGTTTCGCAGCAAGAGTAGTTCGACAAAGCGCAAAAAAACTGTACTGTCGCTCACGCGGTCGAAAGGTTTTACAACAGTTTCTTTGGTAACGTGATCAAAGGTCTGTAAAATCGTTTCAGAGCTTGGGTTTTAGGGCCCTTTGATTGCATAATGTAGGGATAGGTTAAGAACAAGGTTTAGCAGGACCAGGGATCGCTTTGGTAGGTCGGGCAAGCACAGTTCTTCTCGACCAGGAAGGTCAGAGGGAAGGGCATTATGTTTGAACGCTATACGGAGAAAGCCAGGCGCGTCATCTTTTTCGCACGCTATGAAGCCAGCCAGTTCGGGTCTCCCTATATCGAGACGGAGCATCTGCTTCTCGGACTCCTGCGCGAAGACAAAGCCCTAACCAACCGTTTCCTGCGTTCCCATGCCTCGGTCGAATCCATTCGCAAGCAGATCGAGGGGCACACCACGATCCGCGAAAAAGTTTCGACCTCAGTCGATCTCCCGCTCAGCAACGAGTGCAAGCGCGTGCTCGCCTATGCCGCCGAGGAAGCCGAGCGCCTTTCGCATCGCCACATTGGCACCGAACATCTGCTTTTGGGCTTACTGAGAGAAGAGAAATGCTTTGCCGCTGAGATTCTCCACGAGCGCGGCCTGCGTCTCTCGACCATCCGTGAAGAACTCGCCCGCAGCACCCAGGAAAAGGCTCAGCCCCAGCGCCAGCGTGAAAGTTCGCTGCTCGCGGAATTTTCGCGCGATTTGACCCAGGCTGCCATGGACAGCCAGCTTGATCCCCTGGTCGGCCGCGAAGGCGAAGTCGATCGCGTAATCCAGATTCTCTGCCGCCGCACCAAAAACAATCCCGTGCTGATCGGCGAGCCCGGCGTGGGCAAGACCGCCATCGTCGAAGGACTTGCCCAGCGCATCGCCGACGGCGAAGTCCCATCGTTCCTCGCCGACAAGCGCATTCTCGCTCTCGATCTGTCGCTCATCGTCGCCGGCACCAAGTATCGCGGCCAGTTTGAAGAGCGCCTCAAGACCATCATGAAAGAACTGATGGAAAATCAGAACTCCATCATCTTCATCGACGAGCTGCACACGCTCGTCGGTGCCGGATCCGCCGAAGGTTCCCTCGACGCCGCCAACATTCTGAAGCCCGCATTATCGCGTGGCGAAATTCAGTGCATCGGCGCCACCACCCCCGGCGAATATCGCAAGTCGATCGAAAAGGATCGTTCGCTCGAGCGCCGCTTCCAGGCCGTGAAAGTTCCGCCGCCGAACGAAGCCGACGCCGTCAAAATTCTCTTCGGCATAAAAGAACGCTACGAAAAATTCCACGCCGTCACCTACACCGACGAGGCGATCAATTTCGCGGTCTCGCATTCCAATCGCTACATCCCCGACCGATTCCTGCCCGACAAGGCCATCGACTTGATCGACGAGGCGGGCGCACGCGTAAAGCTGCGCCAGACCTCTCTGCCGGAGGAACTGACCGAAGTCCAGAAGCGCATCAAGTTCATCGTCCATCGTATGGAGAACGCCATCGCGAACCACG
>JBKQID010000052.1:0-69643 GCA_052148475.1 Candidatus Sulfotelmatobacter sp.
CACCAAATTCAATCCCGATGAAGACTTACATGAACATTACACGCGCCTCTTCCGAGATGATGCTGGCCTGCTCGTCTATGGGCGTAAAACCTACCAATTGATGGTTCCTTATTGGCCTGATATCGCAAAAAGCCAGTCCGAGACCAAAGCGGATATCGAATTTGCTCAAGCATTTGATTCCCTCAATAAGATTGTTTTTTCACGATCGTTGGGCAGCGCTGAAGATAAAAATACGAGAATCGTTCGCTCAGACCTTCGAGACGAAATACTTAAATTGAAACAAGAAGCAGGCAAAAATATTTTGGTTGGGGGGGTGGATATTCCTTCGCAGCTTATACAGCTTGGTCTGGTTGACGAATATCGTTTTGTCGTTACGCCAATCATTGTTGGCGAAGGGAGACGGTTGTTGGAAGGTGTCAACCTGCCGGAGAAACGCCGATTAAAACTGGTTGAGTCAAAGACTTTTAAATCAGGATGTGTGGCGCTTCGATACTTGAAACAGTGACAGAACAATCTGCGGACTCCGTGCTGCTGGTTCAAATTAAGCAAAATCAGATAGGACTCGAAGGAACTCACTCATGAGGAAAGTCAATGTGCCTGGACGAAAGCCGGGGACAGACGGAACGCAGAGCAGGTACAAACGTCAAGAGTATCTGTGTCGCAGATTCGGGCGGAGTCCGGAGGCACGTGCTTCGTATGAGAAGGCGCTCGCCGCGGCAAAAACATTGCGTGGTTGCAGTTCGGGAAGAAGAGCAGCCAAAGATCGGGAGTGGGTCGGGGCCACACTCCTTGGCTCCGACCCTGTTAGCCAAATGTGTGTGTGCCGTCACGTCACCTCCTGCTTCTGATGATTATCGTGATCAGAGTTACTATCCAGGTGATAACAGTCATTGCTCTGCGCACGATGATCCATCGATTTTCTTTCGTTGATGTCGCGCCCTGGGCATTGCTAGGCATGGTTTCTTGAGCAGGTTCCCGCCTTTCTGTTTCTTGCGGAGGCGGTTTCTGCTTGTTCGATTTGTGGCACAGTTCATCGGTTTGCATCTTAATCCTCCATCGAATCAGCCTTGACCTACAGGGAATAACCGGTCCCGAACGTTTGGTGAAATCCAATGCGTTGCCATTTGACCTCCTTGTGCAATCCCAACGAATGTTATCGGTCGGGTATGCAGGAATTTGCATCCAATGCGTAAAAATAATGTGCCTGTTCCAAAACACTGTCAAGGAGAAATAACGTTTTTCTACTAGTATTTTTGACAAGACGATTTTACACAGCGAAAAAAATTTACCATTTTAGGCGGGAACAAAACGGAGGTGCGCGGTGTCATAGTGGGAAACGAAAAAACCTACCGGTCGTCCGGTCGCCCATTGTAGGAGCCGCATAAACAGCCGACGCGACGCAGCTTTGTTCACTGGAACCAATCAAAGCAAAATCTATCTCGATGACAAAAATCGTGGACAGAGAGAACGTTTTCCCAAGTTGCCGTCGGGAAAGACGGAAAACGTGACGTCTGTCCCCCAGTTTCGCGAAATAAGAATAGTTCGCCGCTGCTGTCGATTTTGTCTGTGCGCGACGACTATTAGGATGAACGATCCAGCGGGCAAGGGCTGTGCTGCTGGCTCCCACAAACAGGAGAAGGACAATGAGATACATCTGTTTGGGCTATCTCGAGCCCGGCAAGTTCGAAAGCATGTCTGAGAGCGAGCGCAACGCCGTGCTGGACGAGTGTTTTAGCTACAACGACGAGCTGCGGGAGAATGGACATCTGGTCGCTGAGGAACCTCTACAGCCGGCCAACACGGCGGTGACCGTGGGTTGGAAGAACGGAAAGGTTGCAGTGACCGACGGTCCGTACGCGGAAACGAAGGAGCAATTGGGTGGAATTCAGGTGCTGGAAGCGCGCGATCTGAATCACGCAATTCAGCTCATTTCCCAGTGTCCGGGGGTGAAGTTGAAGTGTGGAACAATCGAGATACGTCCAGCGGCGGATATCAACGAAATGATTAGGGAGAGCGAGCGGCGACGGCGAAAGGATACCTCGCGATGAGGGGGAGCGGGGCAAATGGGCTGGCACGCGGCACAAGGTCTCAATTTGCTCTCGCAGCCACCGCAAGCGGATAAAAAACGAAACTGCAGCCCGTATAGGAGGAGCAGGAAAGAACCCCTCTTCGGAGCAGATGCGCCGTCGAGCTGGGCGGAAGCGGCTCTTCGAACCCCGTCTTCGAGATTAACCCTTATTGTCCCACGACCAGGACTTCGAATTGGCCATTTTCTGCCGTGGAGAGGAAAAGCCGGTGGGTTTTCGGATCGAGCGCCATGGTCTTGGCCCGGGGCGCGGTCTTTACCGTCTCGACGAATGAATATTTGTCAGGACTATCCTCACGAATCACAGTGATGGTGCCCTCGCCATTGGAATTGAAAATCAGCTTGGTCTCCGCATCGAACGCGGTGGCGTCGACGTGATCTCCAATCGGCAGCGTGGTAATGACCCTGCCGGAGTCGGCATCGAGCACGGCCATGACCTTGCTCCGGCATCCGATGAACAGACGCCGGTTGGCGCGGTCCATCGCCATGCTGCTGGGAGAGGCGCAAGGGGCGGTGGGCCAGCGCTGCTCGACTTTGAGTTCGCGGGAATTGATCTTGAGAACCAGACTCTCATCTTCGAGGTTGTTGTAGACAAAGCCGTTGCCGTCGGCCGCGGCATACTCTGGTCCGCCCTGCAAATCGACCGTGCCCGCCACTTTTCCGGTGGCGGCATCAATCGCGGTTGCGCTATTGCTGCCGCCGTTGAAGGCGAACACGCGGGATGTAGCCGGATCGTAGATGATCGCGTCGGGCTTCTGCCCGGTCGGGACGTCCCCGATCGGCTTCAGGGTCTTCAAGTCGAAAATCGTGACCGTCGAGGCTTGCCCGTTGCTGACGAACCCGCGGCCGAACTCTGGAGCGATGGCCACCCCGTGAACTCCGGGGGTCTTGGGAACGTTGCCCACAACGGTCAGCGCGTCGATGTCGATCACTTCCACCTGCGTGCCGTGCGAAACGTACAACCGGCGGGCTGCTTCATCGACGGTGAGGTAATCAAAACCGCCCTGGCCCGCGACTGAAATCTTCTTGACGACGGAGTAACTGCCGGTCGGAGCCGGGGCGGACACTCCGGCAATGGCGAAGCTGAACCCGAGAACGGCGATGAGAACCGCAACGAGAATGCGAATCGATGATCTCTGAGCGACGATGCGAGGGAGTGCAGACATGATCCTTCCTTACTTCTGCCTTAGCGGCAGATAACTTCGGTCGACCGAAACACGATAGTATGCGCGCCACCTGAAGTTCTCCTGAATGTCAAGGAGAACTTCAAAGGTGGCGCGCATCGATCTCGATCAATCGGCTCGACGCGGTTCCCAGCGCAGTCCAAACGAATAGGTTGGCTTGTAGTACTCGCGCTGCGTGACGTACCAAGGACTCCCGTTGTAGAAGCCGAAGACCTGGTTGGTGAGATTCAGGCCTTGCCAGAGCACGGTCAGAGTGCGCTGCAGGCGGACGCTGGCCTGCGCATCGACCTGTAGGTGCGCGTAGAGGTAGTTGTCGCCAGCCGGGCCTTTGGTCCCGAGAAAACTAGGATCTTCGCACCCGCCGCCTTGATTCTGCTGTGCCGTCGTGCAGTTTTGCCACTGGTATTGATAGATGCTCGCGCTGTTATAGGTGGCTCCCAGACGAGCTGAGAAGCGGCCGCGGTCGTAGCTGGGACTGAGGTTCCACATGGTCGGTGTCTGACGCTGCAGGGCTGGGTTGTCGGTGCGGAGTGGCAATGTGCCGGCAGTTGAGCCGGTCCTACTATAGTTCGCCATGATGCCGAAGCCGCTCCACGCGCCGGGTAGGAACCCAAGGTGCTGGATGTAGGAAAACTCGACACCGTACAGCTTCGCGTTCACTCCGTTCGCGATGTAGTCAAATATGTCGCCCACATACTGCGGATATTGCGTTCCCTGGTAGTAAGGATCAGCAAGGTAGTAAATGGGCTGGCTTAACTGTTTGTAGAAGAAGCCGGCCTGGATTTCGCCATACGGCTTCAGGTAATGCTCATAAAGAAGATCGTAGTCGTTGGCATGCTCAGGTTTCAGACTTGGATTTCCGACTGCGATAGTAAGCGGCTGCGTGGTGGGATCTTGCGTTACATACGGCACCATGTCGTAAGGATTCGGACGGGAGATGGCGCGTGCATAGACGGCGCGAATGTCGGAGTCGTCGGTAATCCGATAGCGAAGCTGAACGCTGGGCAAAGGATCCCAATACCATTGGCTGGCAGGTTCCGGGGTTGGGGGAAGTGGGTTCCCCATGCTATCGGTCATGTTGGTCACGTTGAAGCCCAGTATGTTCAACTGCGTAGCCTCGACGCGCAACCCGGTCTGCAGGCGGAACCGGCCGAATTCGATTGTGTTCATGGCGTAGGCAGCCGAAATGCGTTCGGTTAGATCGAAGTTACTTGCAGCCGAACCGAAGACCGTGGCCAGCGGGTCGATCGAGACAAATGGCAGGGTCGCAGGTGGGGCGTTGGGGTTGGGGATCTGGTTCTGGTAGGTGTTGACGATCGTGTTGTAGTTCGTGACCGGTCCGAGATTGTAGGCGTTGAAGTAGTACTTGGGGTTGGTAAATCCGCTCAGGAAATTGTTCATGGTGCACGCCGACGCGCCCGCGACCAGCACCCCGTTCCCGTCGACGCAATTAGCGTTGTCATAGGTTGCGGAGTAGGCATCCTGCCCCTTGTGCGCATTACGGACCTTGAAGCCAAACTCAAGAGTTGAGACGTGCGAACCCACGTGGTAGTTCTTAGCCATCGAGAACGCGCCCTGCAGGTTTACTTGCGAAGTTGCTCCTTCAGTGCCGTCGTACTCAGCCAAATAGTAATTGGCCGGATTGTAGGCCGGGGACCCAGGGGCGAGGCACGCGGGATCCCACTGTGGCAAATGAAAATTAGTGGTCAGGCTCGGCTCAAAATTACAGGTTCCGGTTAGAGGAGCATAGACGGGAGTTTGCACAGTACCAATATTTGTGTCTATGGCCTTGAATGTTGCTCCCGGGTTTCCCGCTGCCCCCAGTTCGCGGGATCGAGCCGCCGAAAGGTCCCAGCTTAACCATGAACTGTTGAAGACGTGTTTTCCGCCGATCGCTACACTGATAGCGCCGTAGTCCGGCACGCGGCTCGAAGTCGAGAATTTCGGCACGTCACCATCGTTCAGCGTGTAGACCCACTTGTTCCCGTAATCCTTGAAGTCGGAATCGAAGTAGTGCAGGTAAAGGCCCGAGGCCGGATCTTTCAGTTTGTAATCGAGCGAACCGCCAAAGCCATAGCGCTTGCGCTGATACCGGTATTCGCGGATGTCCATGCTGTCGTAATAGGGTACTACCTGGCCCAGGTCCGGTTGAGGTTCGATGTCGTCAATTCCGCGGCCGTTGTAGTCGTAGCTGCCGGTGAACAGTGCGCCAAAACGCTTGTCCGCGCCAAAACGCTTGCCCACAGTACCGTTCACCAGGCCGATGTAACGGGTGTTTACTATCTGAGTAAATCCGCCGATTCCCTCCAGTTTCACGGTCGGCAGATCGCCGGCTTTCTTGGTTACCAGATTTACCGTTCCACCGATGGCGTCGGCGTCCTGATTGGCGGCCAGTGTCTTGTTCACCTCGACCGCCTCGACGATGTCCGAAGGAATGGTGTCGAGCTTGAACTGTCGAACGCTGCTCTCAGGCGCCGGAAGCTCAACTCCGTCAACCGTCGTGTTGTTGAGGCGCGGCTCAGTGCCGCGGATTTGCACATACTTCCCTTCGCCCTCATCGCGCTCCAGGCTTACGCCGGGCATCCGTCCCACGACGTCGGCGATGTTTTCATTCGGGAGACTCTGAATGACTCCCTCGGGCATGACATCCAGGATGTTGTCGGAGGTACGCTGCTCGTTGATGGCCTGAGCTACACCTTGCGCATCCGCGACCACTTCGATTACTTCGTTTTTAGCAGAGACCTCCATTTTCGCCTCGACGCGAATCATCTGGCCGGAGATGACCTTGATCGGCTGAGAGAAAGTCGCAAAGCCTACATACGAAATGCTGAGGGTGTAGTCACCGGGCGCGAGCCCGATTAGACTGAACCCACCCTGCCCGTCGGTCGCTGCGGTAATGTCACCCGGTTGCAATCTAACCCGCGCGCCTGGAAGGACGGCGCCTTCGCGGTCGGCCGCTCGGCCGGTGATCGAGCCGGCTTTCTGTTGCGCCGAAGTAGCGACCGCCAATAGCACGATGACGGCCAGCGCTGCGACCAGGACACGGCTGAACGATGAGATAGAAGAGATGAAGGGATGATTGCGTCTCATGAAGGAGCTCCTTGAAACTGGAAGTCGCTGGCTGGAGAGCCATTCGCTTTGCGGGAGAAAGCAAATTCCCGCGGGGCCTATCCTGTCCCCAAAAACTTCTATTGATGGGATGACTGCCAATCCTAGGTAGCTCCTGTGACGGAGGGATGAAAGCAGGGTTAATATTTCTTCAGGTTGGCATTATTTTCGCAGGAGGATCAGTTCCGTTCTAAACTTCGGCTTGGGCGCGGAGATGAGCGGGAGTGGCGAACCGTGCTCAGGACTGAGTTCCCTTGAAGTTGCTGATCGTAGAAGACGAAGCGCGCATGGCTGACCTTCTCCGCAAAGGATTGACCGAGGAAGGCCACACGGCAACTTGCGCCTCGGACGGCGCCGAAGGTCTAGCGTTGGCCAGGTCCTACGAGTTCGACGTGATCATTCTCGACATCATGATGCCCAAGCTGAGCGGATATGAAATGGCGAAGCGTCTGCGCGCCGAGAAAGTCCCGACTCCCATCCTGATGCTGACCGCCCGCGACTCGGTGCCCGACATTGTCAAGGGCCTGGATTTGGGCGCCGACGATTACCTGACCAAGCCGTTTTCGTTTGACGAATTGCTGGCGCGGCTGCGGGCGGTGAAGAGGCGCGCGCTGGTCGCTCAGGATATTAACCTGCGAGTTGCCGACCTGGTGCTCGATCCGGCCAGCCGTGAAGTTCTGCGCGGGGAAGAACGCATCGCGCTGACACGCACGGAATATAATCTGCTGGAACGCCTCATGTACCGCGCCGGCAAGGTGGTGTCGCGGCGATCGCTCATCGAATCGGTCTGGGGTTTTGACCGCGACATCGAAGAGAACACTCTCGATGCATTCATGCGTCTGTTGCGCAACAAGATCGATCCCCCCGGCCGGCTCAAACTGATTCATACCGTGCGCGGAGTGGGATATATGATTCGCACGGATCAGTAGATATGAGAACACAGGCGTGAGCAGACCGTCATGAGAAGACCTTCTATCGGCGTGCGTCTCACCCTCTGGTATCTGGCGATCTTCGCCTTGGCTCAGGTCATGTTCGGCGTCGGCATGTGGCTGATTCTCCGCCACAATCTTTATGACATGGTGGATGACGACCTCGAGAGTCAAGTCGAGGACTTGAAGAGCTTCTTCCAGGCCCAGAAGAAGAACGCTTCCATTGCCAAGCTTCACGAAGAAGTGGACGAGAGTTATAGCATTGAACATTCCGGCGATTATCTTGAGGTGTATGCGGAGACCGGCGAGCTGATTTATCGGGCTGAGTTCCTGCAGGCGCACCCCTCTGCCCTTTTGCCACCAGACCAGATCACGCGGCCGCTCACGAAGAGCCGCACGATCGAAGGTCGGCCCTTCCGCTTCATCTTTACCAAGCTCAACCAGATCAACGGACACATCTACACCGTGGAGATGGGCGTACCCGTCGGGGATGTTGCCGAAACGCTTTCTCAGTTCCGCTCGTATCTGCTGATGTTCGCGCCGCTGCTGCTGCTGGCTGCCGCGGGCGGAGGTTACTGGCTGAGCCGCCGGGCGCTTTCTCCCGTAGATGCTCTGGTGCAGACTGCGCGCGCGGTCAGCGGAACGAATCTCAACAGCCGGCTGCAGAAGTTGGAGACTGGGGATGAGCTACAGCGCCTTTCCGACACCTTGAACGAGATGCTCGATCGGATTGAATCAGCATTTCTGCGCATCACGCAGTTTACCGCCGATGCCTCGCACGAGTTGAGGACGCCCATATCTCTCATCCGCACCGAGGCAGAGCTGGCGCTGCGCAGGTCGCGCGGAGAGGCCGAATACAAGGAGTCGCTGCGCCACATCCTGCTCGAGGCGGAACGCACGACTGCACTGATTGAACAATTGCTATCAATGGCCCGTGCCGACTCGGGCCGCGAAGCCTTGCACTTGGAACCTGTGGATTTGCGGCAAACCTTGGGAAGCGTTGTCGCCGGTTGGCAGCAGGTGGCTACTATTCGCAACCTGCAATTTTTAGCACGCCTTGACGTGCCGGAGGTTTTTGTCATGGGCGACGAGACCCTTCTCCGCCGGCTAATCGACATTCTGCTCGACAACGCGTTTAAATACACGTCCTCCCCGGGCTTGGTACAGTTGCAGCTTAAAACCAACGGCGAGAGTGCGGTGATCTCAGTGCAGGATTCAGGAGAAGGAATCGCAGAGGAAGATCAGAGCAAAATCTTCGAACGCTTCTTCCGCGTCGACCAGGCCCGCAGTCGCGCGCAAGGTGGCGCCGGCCTTGGGCTGGCTATCGCGCAATGGATCGTGATGCAGCACCGCGGCTCGATCGGGGTCGAAAGCCGTCCCGGCCAGGGCGCCACCTTCCGTGTAGAGTTGCCTGTGATCGCAGCCCCGGTACCGAATCCTCTGCCAGCGTGACGGGTTCGGTGTCGAGTGAGTTCGTGACCTATCACGCCCCAAAATTACACGCGATATAAAGGCGCCCACTTTTGCCGTTCGGTTGAGATTGTTCGTGCCAACCTAGCTTACGAGGTCGGCTGGACGTTGCAACCGGGTGGCGCGTCAGGGGCGCCGACCTCGGCACACTCAGTTCTTCTTAGAAGCTGCTTTCATGGCTGGTTCGCCGAACGCAACGCACTGTGCGATGAATGCAAGCACCCAGATGTACCAGGGAATGGCATCGTGGTAGTGGAACTGCAGGATGACACACACAACGAAAAGTAGACCTCCCAACATGATTCCCTCCTTGCTGAACTTTGTCTGGTGTGCAAAGTTAACACCGCGACGACAGCGAATCAGTGACGTGGGATACGCTCATTTCAGCGCTTGTTCGGACGGCAGTTGGTGTTAAATCGCCATATCACTCATTGACCGGGATTCCCCATTCCCAGGGGTCAATGAGTGTAATCGCCTGGTTTCGTCAGGTGGCTCGCATTTGCCAGCCATTCTTATTCGCGTTTGTGGCTCGATGGCATCTGCTAAGGAGAATCGGGCGGCTCGGAGTAAACACCCAACTTAACTAGAGGTGAGCGGTTTGGAACAGACAGGCCGACTCCTTAGCGGTACCCTGTTTGGCATGAAAACAAAACTTCAGCAAACGCAGGAAGAACAGCCCGTGAAGCTACAAGATGACGACGTTCGGCTCGTTCGGAACCTCTTGTTCAACTTCATCCATTCGGCAGCACAAGGCGACGAGCACCCCGACGCAGTGCAAGCGGTGCGGCTCTTTCTTCGCCTGCGCGGACATCCCAGCGATCTGCCTGAGAAGTATCAAGAGTGCAAGATTGCATGAGTATGTCGTAGTTGTTGATGAATCGCGATCACACTCATCTGGATTTGCGGGCACTTGAGTGAAATCGCCTGATTACAGCAGCTGTCCGGCTCAGTTGGGAAGAATCTTGTTTTTCGTAACCGGCGTATCGATTCGATCGGTGTCGTATACTACGGCACCGCTGAAGCTGGGGTCGGTTGCAGACTTTTAACTGCTGGTCACTGAGCCACACTGGCTCGTTCTCTCTTACCTTGTGAAAGCGAACAATCGGATTGTCGTATTGTGTGTAATAAACCCGGAATCGATCTCGTGGAAAGTCCGCTTTTAGTTTCATCGCCCACATGCGTGCCATTTGCTTGCCCACTTCACAGGCGTACGCAAAATCAGGGTGATTGACATCGTAAGTTTCCTCCACAACGTCTAGGTCTTTAGAACTGGTATCTCTGCGCTCAGACGTTGCTCTGTTTCCGAACTCGTCTAACACGTGAGTATGGTTAACGAAAGATTCGGTCTCCGTCTTCCCGTCACTTAGTTCCTGAATTGGACCGCCGCTGCATTTGGAAGTCCGCGAAAACGCACCCATTGATTTCAACGAAATCCGGCCAAAACAGCTTAAGCAGCTGCGCACCAGTACGAACTGAGACCCGCCTTGCAGGCTGGAAGCTTCCAAAGTTGCTCATATTGTCGACGATCAGATTACCGCTGGTGCGTCCCAACTGTCGATAAATCCCGATTACGCTCACCGACACGGCTGAAGCTGTTTTGAATGACAAGGGCTATTTCTTGGCGGATCGAAAACGACTGGAAACGATGCACGCTATGTGCAAATCGTTGAAAACCTCTGGCGGAGAGGGAGGGATTCGAACCCCCGGTACCCTTTCGGGTACGCCGGTTTTCAAGACCGGAGCCATCAACCACTCGGCCACCTCTCCGGCGGTTACTGCTCTTACGCGACCAGTTGCTTCTGGCTAGTTTACAACATGCGCGAAAAATCTTAGTGCTGTGGTAGCAGGCCGAACGCCCTGGAATGAAATTCCATGACCTCGGCGAAGTGCGACATAAAGTATGCCAGTCCGTGGTCGCCGGGATACGCGTGGTACTCGTGTTTCACATTTTCTTTTTGCAGTTCGTCGTGCAGAGCGGCCGCTCCTTTTTCAAAACCGTAGTTGTCATCCTGGCCACAGTTGAAATAGATCGCCGTCTTCCGCAGGGCGGCCGCATTTCGTTTCGCCAGAACGAATGGACTGTTCTCGTTCCAGTGAGGCACGTTGATCGGTTTGCCGAACACCGCGCCGAGAACTCCGGCCAGGGGCGCTCCCGTCTGCGAGGCGGCGTCCAATTCTCGCGGTGACGCCGTGATCAGCGCTGCACTCTGCGCGCTCACGGCCGAGAACAGGTCCGGATGTGCGAACGCGAAGCGCAACGCCCCGTAGCCGCCCATGGAAATTCCACTAATGGCGCGTCCCGCTCGCCCTGAACGAACCCGGTATTTGCTCTCGATGTGCGGGAGAAACTCCTGCAGGAAAAACTCGCTGTAGTCGACCGCACCGTCGGCCGAGTTGATGTAGAAGCTGCGCCGCCCTTCCGGGGCAACAATAAGAAAGTCGCCCAGCTTGTGCTGGCTGCGCAGATCGTCGACCAACGTCCAGCCCCCGCTGTTGAACAGCGTCTGTTCGTTGTCGCCCAGGCCGTGCAGGAAGTAGAGCACCGGATAGCGCTGAGGAGGGTGCTGTGCCGCGCCCGCATCGTAGCCCGCGGGCAAGTAGACGCAATAGTGAACGACCTGTTTGAGGATGCGGCTGTTCAGCGCGCTGCAATCGATGCGGCTTTGCGCCGACGCCCAGCCGTCAGCAATCAAAAGGAACAAGCAGCCAAGCCTGAGGGCACGAATTATTTTCGGTCGGATCACTCGGGTCAGATCACTCGTAGCGCAGCGCCTGCACAGGATCGAGACGAGCGGCACGTCCGGCAGGATACAATCCGGAAACCAGGCTGACGAAGAACGAGAATCCAATCGCCAACGCAACCAGCCACCACGGTACAGCCCAGAAATGTTCGGGGGGGAACGACTGGCTCTTCAGATAGATGTTGGTGCCGAAGTTGATTAACTGGCCGATTGCCCATCCCAGTACAACTCCCACGATGCCGCCCAGAATTCCCATCGCGCCGGCCTCGGCGAAGAAAAGCTTCCTCACATCTCCGTCGCTTGCTCCAATGGCCTTCATAATGCCGATCTCGCGGCGCCGCTCAAGGATCGCCATCACGAGCGTATTCACGATGCCGATGGAGGAAACGATCAATGCCAGGCTGCCGAAAATGCCTAAGAATGCGTACAAAACTCTGAAGACCTGCTGCAGACCGCGACTGGCATCGAGAATCGAGAACGTGCCGAATCCCATTTTCTTTACGGCGTCTTCCACAAGCTGAACCTGTCCCGGATTCTTCACGCGCACGCTGACGGAGGAATACACCGGTTGATCGCCTCCGGCACGCGAAACTTCACGCAGGTCCACAGGCTGAATCACGTGAAGACTCTGCGCCAGCTTGAGCGGCAGGAACACCTTGGCGCGGGTTGGACCTCGCATGCTTTCGGGATCTTGATCGGAGATGCCGACGATCTTGAGCTTCAGCTCGCGCGAAACGACGGAATATGAAGCTCCGATGAGATCTGGGTCGGCCGAGGTCCCTGCGCCAGCGTCTGGAGCCAGGGGCGGAGTTGAACTGGGCACACGCTGCGAGTAAAGCATCGTCAACTCGTGGCCCAGCAGTGGCTTCGCCAGATCGGCGACATTCGTCTCGTCGATTCCGCGAGCCGGGGTCTTGCCGAGCAGTTTCTCCGCAAAAGCTTTTTGCAGGATTACCTCGGACGCAGTGTCCGAAGAAAAAAAACTGCCCTGCATTCCTTCAAAAGCATCATTGGATTTCGCCGAAGAAGGCAGCGCCGAAATTATCTCGAGATGCGCCTTGTCTTCGAAGCGCAGTTCGGTCTGAAAGCGAATGTCAGGATATGCCTCCAATACGTTGGGAAGACGTTCGATCTCCAGCCGCGCAGCTTCATCAAGCACGCGGCTCTCGGCGGGGGTCGGTCCGCCCGGGTCGTCGCGATCGCGGCCCATGCCGCGCAGATCACGCCGCGACGTGACCAGGACCGTATCAAACAGACCTGATTTCGCCAGACGCCGCGAGAATAATTGCTGCAAGCCAATGCCCAGAGAAAGCATCGCCACCAGCGAGGCCACACCCACCGAAATGCCAACGGTGGTTAGCGAATTTCTCAATAGCGACTCCCGCAAATTCCGGAGGGCGAGTTCGGCCAGATCTGGAATCTTCACGGCCGTCCTCCTTGCTCGCGCGAATCAACTACAGTGGACGCGTTCGTTCGATCGTCAATCAACTTCCCGTCCGCCAGGAAAATCATGCGTTGCGCGTAACGCTCGGCCAACGCCCGCTCGTGCGTCACCATCACAACCGTCATTCCCAACTCGCGGTTGAATTGGCGAACCATGTCCATGATTTCGGTTCCGGTATGGCTGTCGAGGTTCCCCGTGGGCTCGTCGGCCAGCAGAAGCTGCGGACGGTTGATTAAAGCGCGCGCCAGCGCGGCCCTCTGCTGTTCACCGCCGGAAAGCTCGCTGGGCCGGTGGTTCATGCGTGCCTGCAATCCCACGCGCTCCAAAGCCCCGCGCGCCAGATTCGCTCGCTGGCTGCGATCGACTTCCGCGAAACGCAACGGGAGTTCAACATTCTCCGCGAGGGTCATGCTGGCGATAAGATTGAACGATTGAAACACCATCCCCACGACGTGCAGCCGGTACTTTGCCAGTTCTTCGCGCGAGAGTTTTGCCAGATCGCGATCCTGCACCACGACACTTCCTGAGGTCGGACGATCAAGCCCTGCAATCAGATTCAGCACAGAAGATTTGCCGGAACCGGAACTCCCGAGCAGTGCGACAAATTCTCCAGCGCGAATTTCGACCGAAACTCCATCGACCGCGCGGATCACAGTCTCGCCCATGCGGTAGTGACGGCAAAGATTTTCAATTTGGACGGCGCGAGTGCCGCGCGCCGAGGACACTACGAGGGCTGTCGTCATAGGCGCTAACGCATCTCTCCTCGCAGCACGCGCAGAGCGTCCGCTGCTTTCACATCACCATTCTTCCCGTCCGCGCCGTTGCCCGTCACCGTGATCGCATCTCCTTCGCCGGGAGCCAGAAATAAGTTTTCCTCGACGCCGTGTTGTCGCGTGTACAAGTCGTAGTAACGGCCGTGCGCGGCGTAAAGCTGGGAGTGCGTGCCGCGCTCCACAATTTGCCCTTGTTCCATCACCATAATCTGGTCGGCCCGGCGAATCGTGGACAGCCGGTGAGCGATCACGAAAGTAGTACGTCCCTGCATCAGATACGACAAGCCCTGCTGGATCATCTGTTCCGATTCCGAGTCGAGACTCGAGGTTGCTTCGTCCAGGATCAAGATGCGCGGCTCCGCTAGGATGGCGCGGGCAATCGAGATTCGCTGCCGCTGCCCGCCTGACAGCTTCACTCCACGCTCGCCGACCACGGTGTCGTATTTGTCGGCAAACGACTCGGCGAACTCGTCGACGCGCGCGATGCGGCACGCGCGCATGACGTCTTCTTCGCTGGCGCCTGGCCGCGAGAAGGCGACGTTGTCGCGGATGGTCCCATCGAACAGAAACGATTCCTGCAACACCACTCCCAGGCGGGTGCGGTAGGAATCCAGCCGCACGGTGCTCAAGTCGATCCCGTCCACGCGGACGGCTCCGTTCGAAGGCACATAGAAAGCCGAGATCAATCCGATCGTCGTCGACTTTCCCGAGCCCGACGAGCCGACCAGCGCGGTCACCGTTCCCGGCTCGGATCGGAAAGAAATGTCGTGCAGAACCTCGTGAGTTCCGTCGTAGCTGAAGCTCACATCCTCGAATTCAACCGTGCCTACTATGTCGCCAAGCTCGACGGTGCGCTTCGGATCCTGATCCTCCGGCCGCTCGCCCATGATCTCCTGCATGCGCTCCAACCCGGCTAATGCCTCCGTGATCTGAGTGCCGATCGAAACCACCTGCATAATCGGCGCGATCAAAAAGACCAGGTACAAGTTGTACGAGATGTAACCGCCTGGGGTCAGAGTGTGCGCGACCATCTGCTTTCCGCCGATGTACATCGTGGCCGCGCCCACCACTCCGAGCAGGACGCTGGCGGAAAGCCCCATCAGCGACGTCGCGGTCAGGGTGCGCATGACGTTGTCGAGCAGCCGCCGCACTCCGCCCGCAAAAATTTTCTCTTCCCGCTCTTCCGCGTGATATCCCTTGATCACCCGAACGCCGCCCAGCGATTCGGTCAGGCGCCCGGTAACTTCGGCGGTGATTTTGCTGCGCTCGCGGAAAATCGGACGGATCGTGGCAAAGGCCTTGTTCAACGCGAACGCGAAACAACCGAGCGAGCCGACCGCAATCAGGGTGAGGGGAACGCTGGTGCGAAGCAGCAACACAACCGCGATGACAGCTGCGACCAGGCCTCCGGCAAAATCCACCAGCCCCGTCCCCAACAGATTTCGCACGCCTTCCACGTCGGACATGATGCGAGACACCAGTGCTCCCGTTTTGTTGGCGTCGTAAAACGACACCGGCAGCCGGGAGATGTGGGTTTGTACCTGCTGGCGCAGGTCGGCGATCAATCGTTGCGCGGCTTTCGACAGCAGCTGGGTCAGCGAAAATGAAGTCACGCCCTGGATGAGCGTGGCCAGCAAAACGGAGAAAACCAGAGGCCGCAGTATTGCCGTTTGGCCTTTGCTCACCACATTGTCGATCAGGAATTTCGAGGAATACGGCAGCACGAAGCCCGCAACCTTGTTGATCACCATCAGAACAAAACCCAGCGCGAGCAGTCCGCGGCGCGGACGCATCAATTTCCAGACTTCCGGCCAAACGGCCTTCAGTCGCTCCATTTTCGGGGTCTTTGCGGCTTCTTTGGCTGAAATATTCAATCTACTGTTTGACTCCGTTACACCCCGCTTGGCTTCATTATTACTGCATTGTCACACATCTGCAGCCGGAGCGCCGCCAACCGCGGAAAGCCCGCTGCCCTGTGACAGTTGCCACCCCCACGTTGTATGCTCGGGACGTGTCCCGCCCGTCTCCGCCGGACCGTTCACCGACCCTGGGCCTGTTGCTGGGCCTGCTGATCACGCTGTCCGCGGTGGTGGCGTATTCCGCCTACATCACCTGGCAGGTGACCGGGCTGCGCAAGCTGCAGACCGAACTGGTAGATCGCAACCGCAAGGATTCCCTGCAGTTGCTGCGAATCCAAAATGATCTCAACCTGCTCGCCGTGGCCATGCGCGACATGGTGAGCGGGGATGAGCCTTATCCCCTGACCGCCTGGTCCGCGCAGTTCCAGCGGATTCGCACCGATCTGGACGACGCGATGCGTCTGGAAGCAGGATTCGCCGTATCCGGCCGGACTCCAGAACAGAGCGCCTTTCTCACCGGAAACTTCAGCCAGTTCTGGGATGCCGTCGACCGCGTCTTCGCCCTCGCGAATAGCGGCAAAGGAAAAGAAGCCCGCGAGCAGATTCAGCTTTCTCTGCAGGAAAGGCAGGCGGCGCTGAGCACGGCCGTGGCCCGGCTGCTGGTGCAAAACAGCGAGAACGAAGAGCAAGCCGGACAGCGCATCGTTCAGATTTACGACCGGGTGCAGAGCCAGGTCTACGTTTTTCTGGCCGCCACTCTGCTGGCGATCCTGCTGAACGGGCTCTCGGTGATTCGCTGGAACCGGCGGTTGTTCGCGCGCCTGGCCGAGGTTTCCGAGCGCCGCAGTGAGCTCGCGCAGAAACTGATTGCCACTCAGGAATCCACGTTGCGCTACATTTCGCGCGAACTGCATGATGAGTTCGGTCAGATTCTCACCGCCGTTGGCTCCATGTTGCGCCGCGCGGGAACGCATGCCCCAGAAGGTTCGTCGCTGCGGGCGGATTTGCAGGAAGTGCTTCAGACCGTGCAGACTACTTTAGAGAGCGTTCGCAGTCTCTCGCAGGCGTTGCATCCCGTGATGCTCGACGAGGCTGGGCTCGAGAGCACGCTCGACTGGTACATTCCCACCGTAGAAAGACAAACCGGAATTGCCATATCCTATGAGAAGCAGGGCGCGCCGTTTCCTGTGGACGGCGGCGCGGGTGTGCACGTCTATCGCGTGCTGCAGGAAGCGCTGAACAATGTGGCGCGGCACTCCGGCGCCAAAGCGGCATGGGTGCGCTTACGTTTCTTGCCCAACGCTCTTGAGCTGGAAGTGGAAGACCACGGAGTCGGGCTCGCGGAGCGCCCAAATAGGCATGGAATCGGCCTGGTAGCCATGCGCGAGCGTTCTGAGTTGATGGGTGGGCAAATTGTTTTCTCGCGTCCGCCCGAAGGTGGAACCCGGGTGCATCTGGCCGTTCCCAGGGAGAAAGCGGAGTCTTATGGAAAAGAAGATCACAGTGTTGCTGGTGGATGATCACAGCCTGGTGCGGCGAGGATTCCGTCGCATGTTGGAAGATGAGTCCGACATGGAAGTGGTCGGCGAAGCGGGCAGCGGCGAGGATTCCATCAAGCTGGCGAAAGAACTTCATCCCCAGGTGGTGGTGATGGATTGTGCCCTGCCCGGCATGAACGGCCTGCAGGCCACGCGGCAGATCATGGAAGATTCCCCGGACACCGCGGTTCTTATGCTCAGCATGCATACCGAGAGCACGTGGGTACGGCAGGCGATCGAAGCCGGGGCCAAGGGATATATTCTCAAGAACGCCCTGGACCTGGAACTCGGAGCGGCCATCCGCAAGGTTGCCGCTGGAGAAACCGCGTTCGATCCGCAGGTCGAGCAGAAATCTGTTCTGAAGGGCGAGCGCAGCGCCGCCCTCACGCAGCGCGAACTCGAAGTGTTGCAGATGATCGTCGACGGCAAATCCAACAAAGAGATCGCAACCGCCCTCGAACTCAGCGCCAACACCGTCGCCGTTCATCGCGCGAACATCATGAACTCGCTTGGAATTCATAAGACCGCGGAGCTGGTGGTGTATGCGATCCGCGCCGGGCTGGTGAACGTTCCGTGAGACGTTCCGAGAAATGTTCCGTGGATCGCAGGTCTTTCCTATGGGGAATAGTGGGACTGGCGTCATGTTCGCAATTGCCCGGTTTACGGGCTCTGACAGCGCAGACGGGTGCGCTCACTTCTCCGGGCTTTCGCTTTACCGACGTGACCAGCCAGGCGGGAATCCACTTCCAGCACGACAGCGGAGCCTTCGGCGGAAAATTCCTGCCTGAAACTCTGGGCTCCGGCTGCGCGTTCCTGGATTATGATCGCGACGGCTGGCAGGACATTTTGCTCATCAATGGCGCCGACTGGCCGAGCCACAAGAAAAGCCGCTCCACGCTTCGCCTCTATCACAATAACGGCAATGGCACTTTCACCGACGTGACTACCCGCGCCGGGCTCGACGTCGAAATGTATGGCATGGGCGTGGCCGTTGGCGACTACAACAATGACGGCTTCCCTGACATCCTGATTACTTGCGTGGGACAGAATCGACTGTTCCGCAACACCGGCAAAGGCACATTTATCGATGTCACGACTTCCAGCGGGCTGGGAAAGCGCGAAGGATTCAGCACGTCCGCCTTGTGGTTTGACTACGACCGCGACGGCCTGCTCGATCTTTTCGTGTGCAACTACGTGAAGTGGTCGCCGGAACACGACGTATTCTGCAGCCTCGACGGAAAACATAAATCCTACTGCACGCCCGAAGCCTATCGCGGAGCCACCTGCTGGCTGTTTCACAATCGCGGCGACGGCACGTTCGAAGACGTGACGGCGGCGAGCGGAATTTTCGACAGCAGCTCCAAGTCGCTGGGCGTTGCCCTGTTCGACGACAATCACAACGGCTGGCCCGATCTGCTCGTGGCCAATGACACCCAGCCCAACAAACTGTATCGCAACCAGCGCAATGGCACGTTCAAGGACGCCGCGGTCGAAGCCGGACTGGCTTTCAGCAGCGAAGGCAAGGCCCGCGCCGGCATGGGTGTTGACGTGGCCGACTTCGATAATTCGGGAACGCCGGGCGTCGCCATCACAAACTTCGACAACGAAATGATCGGACTCTACCGCATGAGCGGCAAGAGTTTCGAAGACATCGCGCCCCAATCCGGAGTCGGCATCGCCTCGAGAAACAGCCTCGGATTCGGCTGCTCTTTTCTCGACGTCAATCTCGATGGCTGGCTCGACTTCGCCGTGGCCAACGGACATATCGACGAAACCGTGCGCAACATTCGCGGCAACGTTGGTTACGCGCAGCCTCCTCAGCTTTTCCTCAACAACGGCAGGGGGAGTTTTAATGATGTCGCGGCAGAAGTTGGCGGAGGTTTCGACCAGCCGAAAGTCGGCCGCGGCCTGGCCTACGGAGACTTTGATCGCGACGGCGACCTTGATCTTCTACTCACCACCAACAACGGGCCAGCGTTTCTCTATCGCAACGATCAACTCTCCGGCAACCACAGCATCCGTTTTCGCCTGGTGGGAACGAAATCCAATCGTGACGGAATCGGCACCAGCCTGCGCGTTTTTGCCGGCGGCCTCACGCAATCTCGAATCGTGAAGGGAGGCTCCAGTTATTTGTCGCAGTCCGAACTTCCAGCGACGTTCGGGTTGGAGAAACGAGACCGCATTGAACGCGTAGTCATCGATTGGCCCAGCGGGCGCACCGAAGAATACAAGAATCTTTCCGCTGGCCGCTGCTATGAGTGCACCGAAGCGAAAGGCATCGTTCCGCAGGACGGCTACTGAGAGGAATTGGCGTTGGTGTTCGCCGTTACTCTTCCCGCCGCCACCAGATCAATTTCGACGTAATCGTTCACTCGCAGAAACAGTGTGCTCGGATTCTTCATCCCCCACTTGGCATACGGAACCGTGAAGTGGACCGCCGCAGTCCAGTGGTCGGCAGACATTTCGACCTCTGCCGGTACCATGATCTCTCGATCGACCCCATGAATGCTGAACATACCGTGAACCTTTACCGAAGATTTTCCCTGACCCGCGACCGTGCCTTCAATCTTGTCCGGACGAAAAGCGATTTCAGGATACTGCTCGCTCTCCAGAATCTCCTTGTGCATCTTGCGGTCGCGCATGCCGCTGCCGCTCTCGCCGCTCCTGGCGTCGACCACAATCTCGCCCGAAAGTTTTCCCGAAGCTGGTTCGAACTGCAAGGCTCCCCGCTTCAAACGGAAGGTTCCGTGCACGGTGTGGAGCACATCTCCCAGCGTGAACTTCACGGTGGTTTGCGAGGGATCCAGCTGGAACGTTGTCTGCTGCGCCGCCGCTGATCCGAGCGCAACCAGCACGGTTACGACCGCCAGTCCTACTTCGCACCAGGGAAAAGTTTTGTGAGCCGCATGGCGGGGGACGTTCATGTTATGCGGTTAACAGCCCCCACCCCAGAGTGAGTCCGTCCCTGACCAGGTGCAGGGGTGGCAGTGCTCCCACGTGCAATTCGAGGAACCGGCGAAAGACCTCAGGACGCTGCAGGAAGACTTGCAGTGTTCGGCGCTGCAGCCACGGGCGTTGATCGAGAGTGAGCATCAGCCGTGCCATGCAGAGCGGACGCAGGGCCAACTTGCGATGCTCAGTCTGATAATCTCTCAGATCGCTGGACTCCAAGCATCGAGCTAATACAACCGCCTGGCTGAATGCGAGGCCAAGCCCCTCTCCTGTGATCGCATCGACGGTTCCAGAAGCATCTCCAATCAGTGCCACATTTCCTCGCCACACGCGCTTGAGCCTGCGATTGCCGGTGAGCGCGCCTCGTTCGGCGGAGACTGTCTCGGCCCCAGCCAGTCGTTCATTCAGACTGGGCAGCGCCCGCAGCCCTTCCTCCAGCCGCAGACTGGAATCATGCGAAGCCAGCGCCACACAGACTTGTTCGCCGCTTACTGCCGTGGCGTACCCCTGGCAGCGGTCGCCCCAGTAGACCTCCATGTGGTCGCTCCAGGGAGCCACACGATAGTGCCGCCGAAACGCATAGCGCAAGCTCGGCCGCGAACCGCCATCAAGACCGGCCCAGCGCCGCACGCGTGAATTCGAGCCGTCCGCGCCCACAATCCAGCGCGCGCGTACTAAGCGATCGGCCCCTCGCTCGCCCGCTTGATCGTGAAGACGAACTCCTTGGGAAGAAATGCCGGTAACGGCCGTGCGCCACAACAAGCCTGCGCCGAGTTGTGCCGCGCGCTCGGTCATCAGGCGATGCAGCACTGTGCGGCGCACTGAGACCCCGCAGCCATCGCCCGGAAATCGAGCCTCCGTCGATAAAGCGGCACTCACGAAACGAATGCCGCGAAACGGAAGCCCGTCCGCCAGCGGAACATGGATCCCCAGGCGCTCCAACGCCGCACGTCCATCGGGCAGTAAGCCTTCCCCACAGGCCTTGTCGATGGGGGGCTGCGCGCCATCCGCCACCAACACTCGGAAGCCGCGCTCCCGGGCAGCGATCGCGGCTGCCAGTCCCGCAGGGCCGCCCCCAATCACGAAAACGTCGGTCGCGTCTGGCACGCTCTGACTCATACCTCTAACCTTACCAGCGCAGCAGCAGCAGCTCGGAACAGAATCCCGGACCCATGGCTGCGAGCACGCCCAGCGTACCCGGCTCCGGACGCCGGTTCTTCATCACATCCTCCAGCACGACCAAAACCGACGCGGACGAAAGGTTCCCAACTTTTTTCAGGCAGTCCCAGGAAGCGTCGAGTTGGCCGTCGTGCAGATCGAGCGCCGCCGCCGTCGCCTCCAGCACTTTCGGCCCGCCGGTGTGCAGTACCCAACTTCCAATGTCGCCACGCTTGTGTCCGTGTTCGCCGAGAAACGAATCCACGTCGTGCCCCAGGTGCTCGCGAATCAGCACCGGTACCTCGGGCGAAAGCGTGATGCGAAATCCCTTCTCAGTTACTTTCCATCCCATCATCTCTTCGGTGTCGGGATAAAACACAGATCGAGTGGCCAGAATTTCCGGACCCGTGGCATTCATATCGTTCCCGGTCACGATGACCGCTGCCGAACCATCCGCAAACAGTCCCGAGGAAATCAGATTGGCGACCGAAAGATCGTCGCGCTGGATGGTCAGCGAGCACAGCTCCACCGACACCAGTGCGGCTGCTTGCGCGGGATAGGCCCGCACGTAATCGGCCGCACGCGCGATCCCGGCCGCGCCCGCGACGCACCCCAGCCCAAAAATCGGAATTCGCCGAATATTTGCCGGCAGGCCCATGCGGTTGATCAGCAGCGCATCGATGGAGGGGCTTGAAATGCCAGTGACGGACGTAAAGAACAACGCACCCAACTCGCTGGCGTCGATCCCGGCATGGTGCAGCGCGCGGCAAAGCGCTTGTTCGCCCAGTTCCTGGGCGACCTGAATCCATACATCATTCGCCTGGCCCCAGGTCGTGATCTCGTAATATTTTTCGGGAGGCATCGCCAGATGGCGGCCTTCCACGGCGACATTGCGATGCAGCCGCGCCAGCAGTTGCGGATTCTTCAGCTGATCGCCCCAGTATTCCTGAAGCTTTTCCAGCAGGAATTTCTGCGAATAGTAATGTTTGGGGAATGCGCTGGCCGCACCGGCAATTTTCATTTGGTGTCGATCCTGGTCCCGGCACGTAGCCCTTGCCGCCGGTGCGGACATCGAAATCATACGCGCAGATATCGAAACGCCTGCGTGTTTCGTACCGTTCAGCGTATTGTCGCAATGTTCACGGGACGAATTGTCACTCGCTTGTTAAATCAAAATTGGTAAATCAACTTTCCAGATCGAATCGCGCCCATGCGTCGGGCGAGTTCTAGAACGTCGTTGCAATCGAAGCCGCCGCCTGCGGGACTGGGTAACTGTTGACCAAAGTGAGCGCTCCGCTGCTGGTGTCGAGATTAAAAGACTGAATCGTAAAAGGGCTCTTCTGGTTCCCCACAAACAGATACTTACCGGCTGGGTCACTGGCAAGAGCGCTGGGCTGCGCCCCAGTCGTAAACGGCGAAGTCGTCAGCAGAGAGATTCCACCATTGGTGGGGTCGATCGAGTACGCCGTTAGATTCGGCGAGCCTTGATTGGCTACATACAGAAACTTGCCGGTCTTGTCGATCAGAAGGGCAACCGGCGTCGTAGTTGTGGACTGCTGGCCAATCGGCGAATTGGCTAGTTGGCTGAGAGATCCTGCGCTGATCGTAAATTCCGATATCGAGTTGTCGATGTTGTTGGCGGTGTACAGATAACTGCCGTTGGGAGAAATTGCCAGCCCGTACGGATTCGTACCCGTAAAGAAGAATGAGGTCGGACTCAGCGGGGTAAGCACACCGTTACTGAGACTAAACACTTCGATATAGCCGGGCTGTCCTGCGCCCGTGACATAGAGGAATCCTGCCGATGACGATCCCGATGGCAACACTTGCATATTGATTGGAGTGATCCCGAGCGGAACCGTCGGACCTGAGGTTTGTGCAACCGAACTCAACGTGCCCTTGGTCGGGTCAATGGAAAACACTGAGACACTCTTGTCGCCGGAGTTGGCGACGTACAAATAGGTCCCGGCTGGGTCCATGGCGAGCACCGTGGGTGCCGCGCCCACCGGCGTGCGGGGAATCTGCTCGGTGAGCGCGCCGGACGACGAAATATTGAACTGAGAAACGTCGCCCTCACCCGCGTTTGCGGCATACAGAAATTTGCTGGAAGGATGGATCACTAGCGACTGAACCGAGGGGCCGGCAGTGATTGGACTGACCGCCAGTTGCGTGAGTATGCCGGAGTTCGGATCCTCACGAAATGCAACGATCTGGTCAGACGTGGGAAGCGCCGCATACAAAAATCGGCTGGTGGTAGAACCGCAACTCACACATAGGGCCATGCTTGCACAAACCAGAAACAAAGCCGCTGCTCTCTGTAGCATCCGTAACTCCTGAGGAATTTGTCGAAAACGAAAAATCGCAGACTCGCCGGCTCCCGGCAAACCCGGGACGAAAGTACCTCTCGAGCAGTACCTATTGTTGATCCTCTATCATACGGGACAAGCTGTCCCTTGCCCAACCCAGCAGGCCTGCTCCTGGCTGCTGCGATGCAGGATTTCTCCAGACAGGTTGCATAAGGTTCTTAGTGTAGTCGACTTGTCCCTTCGGAATGAAGGATTTGTCGATTCTGCCAAGCGATGGACCGAAGCGGCCTGAAAGTTTGTCTCCGCCGTTTCAGTGGGCGAGACTGGGCCGCGGCGTAACCGGGGATGAGCCCGCAGGAGGAGTTTCTTCCTTGCCGCCCCGCAAGGCCAATCGCAATCGGTCGAGGTACACGTAAACCACGGGCGTGGTGAACAGCGTCAGCATCTGGCTCACGATCAACCCGCCGACAATGGTGATCCCTAATGGCCGGTGCAACTCCGACCCGGTTCCCGTGCCCAAAGCCAGCGGGAGCCCGCCCAGCAGCGCTGCCATGGTCGTCATCATAATGGGCCGGAACCGCAGGATGCAGGCTTCGTAAATTGCCTCCGCGGGCTTTTTCCCTTGGGTCCGTTCTACGTCGAGGGCCACATCGATCATCATGATGGCGTTCTTTTTGACCAGCCCGATGAGCAGGATGATGCCGATCATTCCAATTACGTTGAGCTCGTTGTGCGTCAACATCAGGGCCAGCAGTGCTCCCACGCCAGCCGACGGTATCGTGGAAAGAATGGTGATGGGATGAACGTAGCTCTCGTAAAGCATTCCCAGCACGATGTAGACGGCGGCCAGCGCCGTAATGACCAAGACCAGCATACTGGAACGCGAATCCTGATAGGCGGCGGCAGTCCCCTGAAAGCTGGCTTGAATCGTCGGCGGAAACCCGATCGAGCGCCCGGCTTTTTCAATCGCATCCGTCGCCTGGCCCAGAGAAATGCCCGGCGCTAGGTTGAACGAGATGGTCACCGAGGGCACCTGGCCCTGGTGATTCACGGCCAGAGGAGTATTCGACGGCTCGTAGTGCGTGAATGCCGCCAGTGGTACCGGTGTTCCCGTGGTCGAGCGAAGATAGATGTTCTGCAGAGCTTCGGGCGTCTGCTGGAATTGCGGCGCCACTTCCATCACCACGTGATACTGGTTGAGCGGGCGGTACATGGTGGAAACTTGCCGCTGTCCAAACGCGTCGTAGAGAGCATTGTCCAGGGTTTCCGCGGTAATCCCCATCCGGCTGGCAGTATCGCGATCGACGACTAGCTTGGCTTGCAAACCTTTATCCTGCTGGTCCGAATTCTGGTCGCGCAATTCCGGCAGGGATCTCAGCTTCGTCAGCAGCCGCGGCGCGAAGTTGTTCAGGTCGTCGAGATTTGCGCTCTGCAGGGTGTATTGATACTGAGCGTTGCCGAATCTTCCGCCGATCGTGAGGTCCTGGGCCGACTGCAAAATCAGCGTTGCGCCCGGAACTACGGACAGCTTTCCCCTCAGGCGGTTGATCACATCGTCCGCGGTCACAATCGGACAGCGCTGCCAGAAATGCTGGTTCTTGCATGTCCCCCGCTGCTCCAATGGCTTCAACATCATGAAGAATCGTCCCTGATTCAACGGGGAACCGCCGCCGGCAAACCCCACGACTGTGTCGACCGCCGGATCTTTCATCACGATGTTGACGTAAAGCTTCATCTTCTGTTCCATGGACTGGAAAGAAATGTCCTGCGCCGCCATCACCGAGCCCACGACGCGCCCTGTGTCTTGCTGTGGGAAAAATCCCGTGGGCACGATGGTGTACAGGTACACACTTAGGCAGGCAACCAGGACGGTCACCGTAAGCGTGGCTGGCTGGTGCCTCAGGACCCACCGTAACGCATGATCATAAGTTCTCAGCAGCCGATCGAAAACCCATTCGCTCCAGCGGTAGAAAAAGTTATGCTTCTCGTCCTTCTTGGGCGGCCGCAGAAACTTCGCGCACATAGTGGGCGTGGTGGTCAGCGAAACCAGCAGCGACACGCCGATCGCCATACTCAGCGTAACCGCAAACTCGCGAAACAACCGGCCCACAATTCCGCCCATCAACAGCAGCGGAATGAACACCGCCACCAGTGACGTGCTCATCGAGATCACGGTAAATCCAATCTCGGCAGCTCCTTTGAACGCGGCCTGCACCGCATCCATGCCGTGCTCGACGTAGCGCGTAATGTTCTCCAGCACTACGATCGCGTCATCCACCACGAACCCCGTAGAGATCGCCAGCGCCATCAGCGACAGGTTATCCAGGCTGTAGCCCAGCAGATACATTCCGCCGAACGTGCCCACCAGCGACATGGGTACGGCGATGCTGGGAATGATGGTGGCGCGTACCGTTCGCAAAAACACGAACACGACCATGATGACGAGGAAGATCGAAATCAGCAGCGTGGTTTCGATGTCCTTCACCGACGCACGCACCATGACCGTACGATCCATCACGACCTGCAATTTGATGGCTGGAGAAATGGAGGACTGCAGATAAGGCAGTAGGTCGCGCACCCGATCCACCGTATCGATGATGTTGGCGCCCGGCTGCCGGAAAATCGGCATGAGGACGCCGGGACTTCCGTTGGCTAGACCGATGTTGCGCACGTCTGCCACCGAGTCCTTCAGGTCCGCCACGTCGCTCAACCGCACCGCAGCTCCCTTGTTGTAAGCCACAATCAGCGGGCGATATTGGTCGGCCGTGAAAAGCTGATCGTTGTCGCTGAGCGTATTGTTCCGTGCGTAGCCCGACACCTCTCCTTTCGGGGCATTGGCGTTCGCCGCATTGAGCGCGTTCCGCACCGTGTCGAGTCCGACGCCCAGTTTGTTCAGCAGCGTCGGATTCACTTCGACCCGGACCGCCGGTTGCGACGACCCCCATACAAAGACCTGCCCTACTCCGCTCACTTGTGCCAGTTTCTGCGACAAAATCGAGTCGGCCGTGTCATACATCTGCGCCACCGTCGCGGTGTCCGAGGAGAGCGCCAGAATCAGAATCGGCGAGTCGGCGGGATTTACTTTGCGGTAGGTCGGATTGCTTGGCAGGTTTGCGGGAAGCTGGCCGCGCGCCGCATTGATCGCCGCTTGTGTGTCCCGAGCCGCCGCATCAATATTCCGGTTCAGATCGAATTGCATGGTGATGCTGGTTGAGCCCAGCTGACTGGAAGAAGTCATCTGGTTCACGGCCGCAATTCGTCCGAATTGCCGCTCCAGTGGCGTGGCTACCGCCGACGCCATGGTCTGCGGATCGGCTCCGGGCAGACTCGACCCCACGCTGATCACTGGAAAATCCACGCTCGGCAGCGAAGCCACAGGCAGGAAGTTAAAAGCGAGAATTCCAGACATCAGCAAAGCCGCCGCCAAAAGCGACGTGCCAATCGGGCGCCGGATAAATGGAGACGAGATACTCATGCTTCATTGAACCTTTGCAACGGGCGGAATCAATCCGCCAACTTAGTCCGCCGACATGGGCTCGTTCTTCGGAATCGGATTTCCGATGCTATATCGCGAGAACCGGTGCGCCAGCCGGTCAAACCACAGGTAGACCACCGGCGTCGTGTACAGCGTTAGTAACTGGCTCAACAGCAGGCCGCCCACAATCGTGATGCCGAGGGGTCGGCGCAATTCCGCGCCAGTCCCCGATCCCAGCGCCAGCGGCAGCCCGCCCAGCAGCGCCGCCATCGTCGTCATCATGATGGGCCGGAACCGCAACAAGCACGCCTGATAAATCGCTTCCTCCGGCGGCTTATGTTCTTCACGCTCAGCCTCCAGCGCGAAGTCAATCATCATGATGGCGTTCTTCTTCACAATGCCGATCAAAAGTATGATGCCGATCAGCGCCACCACCGTCAGGTCGTTTCCCGTGATCATCAACGCGAGAATCGCACCCACGCCCGCCGACGGCAGGGTCGAGAGAATCGTGACGGGATGGATATAGCTCTCATACAACACCCCCAGCACAATGTAGACCGTGATGACCGCCGCCAGAATCAGATAAGGCTCCGACGCCAGTGAATTCTGAAACGCCGCGGCCGTTCCCTGAAATGCCGCATGAATGCTGGGCGGCAACTGGATTTCTGTTTCCGCCTGCTGGATCGCTTTGGTGGCGTCGCCCAGCGAAGCTCCAGGCGCAAGGTTGAACGAAAGCGTCACCACGGGAAATTGTCCCTGGTGGTTGACCGCCAGCGACGCGCTGCTTGACTTCATCTTCGTAAACGTCGAAATCGGAACTGGTGCTCCGCTCGTGGTCACCGCCGCTCCGTTGGCCGTAGGAGCGCCGGAGTTCGGCGTTACCGTGCTGGGACGGATGTAAATGTCTTTCAGGGCCTCAGGAGTCAGCGCAAAACTCGGGAGGACTTCGAGAATCACGTGGTACTGGTTCAGCTGCGTGAAGATGGTCGAAACCTGCCGCTGTCCGAACGCGTCATACAAGGTGTTGTCGATCGCCTGCGGAAAAATTCCCAGCCGCGACGCGGTATCGCGGTCAATCGTAACGTTGGTCTTGAGCCCGTTGTTGAGCTGGTCGGTGGCCACATCGGTCAACGCCGGGAGAGTTTTCAGCTTGGCCACCAGCTTGGGCGTCCATTGCGCCAGTTCCTGCGCGTCCGCATCCTCGATCGAATACTGAAACTGGGTGCGGCTCACGCGGTCTTCCACGGTGAGATCCTGCACCGGTTGCATGTAGAGCGTGATGCCGTCCACCTTCTCCAGTTGTGGCTGCAGCCGCCGAATAATGGCGGAAGCATCGTCGGAGCGCTGGTCGCGTGGCTTCAGGTTGATCTGGATGCGGCCCTGGTTCGGCGTCGTATTTGTGCCATCTATTCCGATGAACGACGAAAGGCTGTCGACGGCCTTGTCTTGCAGAATGATTTTCGCCAGCTCCTGCTGCCGCTGCGCCATCGCCTCAAATGAAACGAAATCGGGAGCTTCCGATACGCCCAGGATGACTCCCGTATCCTGCACCGGGAAAAATCCCTTGGGCACAATCACGTAAAGAAAGAGCGTAAGCACCAACGTTCCGAAGGTCACCAGAAGCGTCGCCGTCTGGTGCTTCAGCACAATTTTCACGGTGCGTCCGTAGAACGCAATGATGCGGTTGTAATACTCTTCGGTTACCTCGTAGAAGCGCCCCTTCTCGCCTTCCTTGCGATGTTTCAGCAGCTTGGCGCACATCATTGGCGTCAGCGTCAGGGAAACTCCTGCCGAAACCAGAATCGTCACCGCCAGCGTCACCGCAAACTCACGGAACAGCCGGCCCACAATGTCGCCCATGAACAGCAGCGGGATGAGCACGGCGATCAGCGAAACCGTCAGCGAGATGATTGTGAACCCGATCTGACTCGCCCCTTTCAGCGCGGCGTCGAGCGGGGAGTCGCCGGCCTCCAGGAAGCGGTCGATGTTCTCGATCATGACGATGGCGTCGTCGACCACGAACCCGGTCGAAATGGTCAGCGCCATCAGCGTCAGATTGTTCAGGCTGTAGCCCAGCAGGTACATCACGCCAAACGTTCCGATCAGCGAGAGTGGAACCGCCACGCTCGGAATCACGGTGGCGGCCAGATTCCGCAGAAACAGGAAAACCACCAGCACCACCAGGGCAATCGACAGCATCAGTTCAAATTCCACGTCCTTCACTGAAGCCCGAATGGTGGTCGTCCGGTCGGTGAGAATCTGCACTTTTACCGCTGTGGGCAGTGACGCCTGTAACTGCGGCAGAAGCTTCTTGATCCGGTCGACAACGCTGATGATGTTGGCGCCCGGCTGCCGCTGGATGTTGACGATCACCGCCGGTGTGAGATTCATCCACGCCGCGAGGCGTATATTCTCCGTCCCGTCGATGACGGTTGCGATGTCGCTGATCCGGACCGGCGCGCCGTTGTGATAGGCGATGACGATCGGCTTGTACTGCTCGCTGGAAAAAAGCTGGTCGTTGGCGCCAATCGTGTAAGACTGCCGCGCCCCATCGATCACACCCTTGGCCTGATCTACGTTGGCCTGGGCCAGCGCCGCGCGCAGGTCCTCCAGACTGAGGCCGTAGGAAGCCAGCGCGGTGGGGTTGGCCTGAATGCGCACCGCCGGCTTCTGCCCGCCACTGATCGAAACCAGTCCCACGCCAGGCAGTTGCGAGATCTTCTGTGCCAGCGAAGTATCCGCCAGATCCTCCACCTTCGACAAAGCCAGCGAATCCGATGTCAGCGCCAGCGTGAGGATGGGCGCGTCCGCGGGATTTACCTTGTTGTAGATCGGAGGATTCGGCAGGTCCGTCGGCAGGTAGGTCGATCCGGAGTTGATGGCTGCCTGGACCTGCTGCTCTTCCACGTCAATGTTCTGGTCGAGGCCGAACTGCAGCGTGATCACCGAACTGCCAAACGAACTGGTCGAGGTCATCTGGCTCAGGCCTGGCACCTGGCCGAACTGCCGCTCCAGCGGAGAGGTGACCGACGAAGCCATCACGTCGGGATCGGCCCCGGGATAAAACGTGACGACTTGAATGGTGGGATAGTCAACCTCGGGCAGCGCCGACACGGGCAGTTGCATAAACGCAACCCAGCCCACAAGCAGCACGCCCACCATGAGCAGTGTGGTCGCGACCGGCCGAAGAATAAATAATCGCGAAGGACTCATGAACCTGATGTTCCCGAACCGGATGTTTCCGAATCTGATTTTCCTGAATCTGGGCTGCCAGCGCGATGGACCGGTGACACTCCCCGCCCGTCGCTCGCGCCGCTGCCCGGAGTCGCATTGCGAACGTTGATGAGGCTGCCTCTTTGCAGTTTGTCCTGGCCGTCCGTCACCACCGTCTCGCCGGGATTGAGTCCGCTGGTGATCACGGTGGTGTCTCCCTGGGTAAGCGATACGGTGACGGCCTTATCCTGCACCGTCTTGTCGGGGTTTACCGCATAAACGAACGTGCCCTGCGGACCACGCAGAATCGCTGCCGTCGGAACGACGGTGCTGTTCTTCCTCGTTTCCAACAGCAGGCTGGCGTTAACGAACTGGTTCGGCCAGAGCTGGTTGTCTTTGTTGTCGAAGACGGCTTTGAGCTTCGCCGTCCCCGTCGTCGGATCAATCTGATTGTCAATGGTCAGCAACTTGCCCGAACCCAGTTTGGTCTGATCGTCCCGGCTGAAAGCGTCAACCTCGAGCGTGCCCTGCTTCATGTGCCGCGACACCGTTGGCAGCACATCTTCCGTGAGCGTGAAGATCACGGCAATCGGCTGCAGCTGCGTCAAAATCAGCATGGGATTCGTGTCCGTGGCGTGAATGATGTTGCCCGGATCGACCTGCCGCAGTCCCACGCGCCCGCTGAACGGTGCCGTAATGTGGCAGTAAACGATGTTCAGCTTCGCGGTTTCGATCTGCGCCTGATCCGTGCGCACGGTTCCATCCAACTGGTCGACCAGCGCCTTCTGCGTGTCCACCTGTTGTTGGGCAATGCTGCCTGAGGGAATCAGCGCCGTGTAGCGCTCCAGATTCAGCCTGGCGTCGCGCAGTTGCGCCTGGTCGCGAAACAACTGCGCCTGCATCTGATCCAGTTGCGCCTGATACGGACGCGGGTCAATCTCAATCAGCAGATCCCCCTCGCGGACGACCTGCCCCTCCTGAAAATTGACCTTCATGATTTGCCCGTCGACGCGGCTCTTGATATTGGCCGTATAGAACGCGGTCACTGCCCCCAGGCCGGTCAGATAAACCGGCACATCCTGCCGCTGCACCTGCGCCGTCGCCACCGACACGGCGCGGGGCGAGGCCGCCTGCGCCTTTTGCTGCTTGGAATCAGCGCTACTGCTGCAGCCGATTAGAAACGCACAAAACGCACAACCCGCCGCGAGCGTGAGGATCGTGATCATGCGCGACAGATCAATCGTCGTCATGCGGCGCTTTCCGTTAAAGAGACTAGGCATAGAGATGGCTCATAGGATCCGTGACAATATCGCAGTTTCGCCCACCGTCATGGTTTGTGACACCAGTTCGGCAGGAAGCGCAAGTAATATTAGACGTATGCATTGTAGGCTCGTTTGCGACCGCTCTGGGAGGCGGGAATTCTCTACGATTAGAAGCTTCCCCCTGGATTGCCCAGGGCAGGAACCAGAGCGCCGCCGCCTGTGATAAACCACGCTTTACCAGCATCAACTGAGGTGTCGTAGCTGGTCAAGACCGGGGGCGAAGGTTTTACAAATCTTTACTCCCGTTGACCTTCCCTTAATGTCACGGGGCTTGCAGCGCCCGCGACGCCGGATGCCGCGCTTCATAGGCAGCAATCTCCGCTTCATGCTGCAACGTTAGCCCAATATCGTCCAGGCCGTTCAGCAGGCAATGGCGAATGAATTCATCGATGGGAAACTTTGCGCGGAAGTTTTGATCGTCGTGCACTTCGCATTTTTCCAGGTCGATCGTGACCTGGTAGTTGTCGATGTCCTGGGCTCGTTGTATCAACTGCGCAACTTCGTCTTCGCCGAGCCGCACTGCGAGAAATCCGTTCTTCGTGCTGTTATTGGCGAAAATATCCGCGAACGAAGATGAGATCACTGCCCGGAAGCCAAAGTCCGCCAGCGCCCACACCGCATGCTCGCGCGACGATCCGCAGCCAAAATTTTTCCCCGCGATCAGAATGCTCGCACCTTCGTAGCGCGGCTCGTCCAGCACGAAGTCGGCGTTCTTCTTTCCGTCCGCACCGAACCGCCAGTCGTAAAACAGAAACTGCCCAAACCCCGTGCGTTCAATCCTCTTTAGAAACTGCTTGGGGATGATTTGGTCAGTATCCACGTTGACCCGATTGAGCGGCGCCACGCGCCCGCGATGCACGGTGAATGGTTTCATTGTTCTCTCTTGTTCGCTTCCACAGTCGAGCCGGTTCCAGCTGGCGTCATCCCGAACGGAGCCGCTCTTCAGGCGGAGCGAGGGATCTCGCGCAGAGGGAATCGATCTACTGAAATTTCCAATTCCGAATGTCGGTGAAATGCCCCGCAATCGCCGCCGCCGCCGCCATCATCGGACTCACCAGGTGGGTCCGCCCACCGCGTCCCTGCCGCCCTTCGAAATTCCGGTTGCTGGTGGAAGCGCAGCGCTCTCCCGGCTGCAAAATGTCGGGATTCATGCCCAGGCACATCGAGCATCCCGACTCGCGCCATTCGAACCCGGCATCCTGAAAAATCCGGTGCAGCCCCTCCTGCTCGGCCGCGCGCTTCACCGTCTGCGATCCCGGCACCACCATGGCACGCACTTTCGCGCTCACGCGATGTCCTTTCGCCACCCGTGCCGCCGCCCGCAAATCTTCAATCCTAGAATTCGTGCACGATCCAATGAACACGCGATCGATCCCGATGTCCTCAATCTTCTTCCCCGGTTCCAGCCCCATGTACTGCAACGCGAGTTCCGTAGCGCGCCGGTCATTTTCCTGCAAGCCTTTCACTTCCGGCACGCGCCCCGTCACCGGAGCCACCATCCCCGGATTCGTTCCCCAGGTGACGAATGGACAAAGCTGTGCCGCATCAATCTCCACAACTTTGTCGAACGTCGCGCCGTCGTCGCTCGGCAGACTGCGCCAGTACGCGACTGCCTTCTCCCACTCCGCATCCCGCGGAGCGAATCGTTTTCCCTTCACGTATGCGATGGTCGTTTCATCGGGGGCCACCATCCCGGCGCGCGCTCCCGCCTCAATGCTCATGTTGCACAGCGTCATGCGCCCTTCCATCGAGAGGCCGCGCACCGCTGGTCCCGCGTATTCGATCACGTGTCCAGTGGCGCCGTCGGTGCCGATTTGCCCAATGATTCCCAGCGCCAGATCCTTTGCGCCAACGCCCTCCGCCAGCCGCCCGCGCACCTCGATCTTCATCGTCTTCGGCGTCTGCTGCGCCAGGCACTGCGTCGCCAGCACATGCTCCACTTCCGACGTGCCAATCCCGAAAGCCAGTGAACCAAAAGCTCCGTGCGTGCTGGTATGGCTGTCGCCGCACACAATCGTCATCCCCGGCTGCGTCAGCCCCAGCTCCGGACCAATCACGTGAACGATCCCCTGCTCCGGCGAATCCATATCGAACAGCCGGACGCCGAACTCCTTGCAATTCGACTGCAACGCCGCAATCTGCTTCGCCGCAATCAGATCGGTAATGGGAGTCCCGCGCGGTTCAGTAGGTATGTTGTGATCGACGGTCGCCACGGTGCGCGCAGGCTGCCGTACTTTTCTCCCGGCGGTTCGCAAGCCGTCGAACGCCTGCGGCGACGTCACCTCATGCACCAGATGCAGGTCGATATACAAAATCGGCGACCGCCCCGCCGGTTGCGCCACCAGGTGGTCGCTCCAAATCCTTTCGAACAATGTTTTCTTCATCGTCACCATCCGAATTGTGGAGGGGCGGACGCCTCGTCCGTCCCGCGGAGCAGAGAGCAGGGAGATCCGCCAGAAGCCTGCCCGCAACCCCCCCCGGACGAGGGCGTCCGGGGTTCCCTCAACTACCGCGGCGTCGTGATCGCCCCCTGCGACGCCGACGACACCAGCGACGCATATTTCGCGAAAACGCCCTTGGGATACCGCGGCTGCGGCGCCTTCCACTGTGCCATCCGCTGGCGCAAGACTTCGTCGCTGACTTCGACTTCTAAAACGCGCTGGTTCACATCGAAGCGAATCATGTCGCCATCGCGCACGCCGGCAATGGGACCTCCCAGCGCCGCTTCGGGAGAAACGTGCCCTGCCATCAGTCCGCGGGTCGCGCCGCTGAAGCGCCCATCGGTCAGCAGCGCCACTGAACCGCCCAGTCCCTCGCCCACAATCGCGGCCGTTACGCCCAGCATCTCGCGCATTCCCGGACCACCCTTCGGCCCTTCGTTGCGGATCACGACCACGTCTCCGGCCTTGATCTTCTTCGCGGTCACCGCGGCCATCGCGTCTTCCTCGGATTCAAATACCCGCGCCGGACCGCGATGCTCCAGCCGCTCGTGCCCGCTAATCTTGGCAACGCATCCCTCGGGCGCAATATTCCCTTTGAGAATCACCAGCCCGCCCGTCGCCTTCAGCGGCTTCGCCAGTGGCGCAATCACTTCCTGCCCCGGAGTCTCTACCGCCTTCTCGGCCTCGGCTCCAATCGTGAGCCCGGTAACGGTTTTCGCCGACGGATGTAGATATTTGCCGTTCAGCAGCCGCTTCGCCAGCAGCCCGATGCCGCCCGCGCGATGCATGTCCGACGCCACGAATCGCCCCGAAGGCTTGAGATCGGCGAGCAACGGCGTACGCGCGCTCACCGTCTGAAAGTCGTCAATTTCAAGTGTGACGCCCGCCTCGCGTGCGATCGCCAGCAGGTGCAGCACGGCGTTGGTCGACCCGCCCGTCGCCGCCACCGAGGCAATCGCATTCTCGAAAGCTTCTCGCGTCAAAATGTCGCGAGGCTTGATTCCGTTTTGCAGCACGTTCATCACGACCTTGCCACAGTCAAACGAAATCTGATCTTTATGGGAATCCATGGCGGGCACGCTGTTGAATCCCATTGGCGACAACCCAATCATCTCCATTACCGTCGACATCGTGTTCGCCGTGTACTGCCCGCCGCACGCGCCCGCGCCCGGACAGGCGACATCCTCAAGATCGTGCAGTTCCTTATCCGTGATTTTTCCCGCGGCGTTCGCGCCAACCGCTTCAAACACATCCTGAATCGTCACGTCCTTACCGCGATAGCTGCCCGGCGCAATCGTCCCGCCATAGAGCACCATGCCCGGCAGGTTCATGCGTGCCAGCGCCATCGCCGCCGCCGGAATGGTTTTGTCGCAGCCCACCACACACACCACCGCGTCAAACATCTGCCCGCGGCAGACCAGTTCGATCGAATCCGCGATCAACTCGCGGCTCACCAGCGACGCCCGCATCCCCTCGGTGCCCATGGTTTCGCCGTCGGAAATCGCAATCGTGTTGAATTCCATCGGCGTGCCGCCGGCCGCGCGAATCCCTTCCTTCACCTTGGCCGACAACCTCCGCAAATGAAAGTTGCACGGCATAGTTTCGATCCATGTATTGGCCACGCCGATCAGCGGCCGCGCGAGATCGGCATCGGTGAATCCAATCGACTTGAACATGGCGCGCGCCGCGGCCCGGTCGCGCCCTTCGGTAATTCCGCGGCTGATGTGCTTGAGATCCATAGTCAGAGATTACAGGACTTGCAATGCAGATGTGAAACAGGAAGCCTTCGATCTTCAAGGGTTCCTTCGTGAACCTTCGTGGCCTTAGTGGTCAAGGCCTTCGTTCTTGCGTCAGAGCGCGGAACGGGACCCCGCCAAGCAGCAGGCTCCCCAGACCTACGATGAACGACGCACGATGCCGTCATGCTTGCCCAGTTGCCGCCAGATAGAGCCTATGCCCGGGCCGCCGAGCGCGACTCTTCCATGGTCACGCCCGCCGGAGGATGCGGAGCCGTCCACTCCGCCGTATGCGCCGCGCCCGAACTTACCTTGATCACATCCGCGATCGCGTACCATTCGCGGTAAAGTTGGCCGACCTGCTTCTGATTCACGTCCAGCGCCAGCGTGACCTGGTGATCGTGCTCGGCCGGTTCGGCCTGCACTACCGGCAGGTCGAGCGCACGGCGCGAAGCCGCGTTCAGAATGCGCATCAACGTTCCCTGCGTATTGCGATAGCGAATGTGAAAACTCTGCATATGCAAGCTCCCCAGTTATTGCGCCGGTTCTTCTTCCAGCAACATTTCCGAAAGCGCCGCGCCCGCCGGTACCATCGGAAAAACATTGGCCTCCGGCGCGCAATCAAACACCAGCAACTCCGGCTCCGGCGACCGGAGAAACCGGTCAATCTCATCCCCGGTTTCCTTGGCCACCGGAAACTCGCGCATGGCGTCTTCATTCAGCCGGAAGCTGTGAATCTTGTAGGCCTCCGCGATCTCCACGAAATCCGGATTGTCGCTCAGGTCGGTCTCAGCGTAGTTGCGCTGATAAAAAAGCTGCTGCCACTGCCGCACCATGCCCAGATATTTGTTGTCGATGATGACCATCTTTACCGGCAGGCCGAGACGGTGAACCGTGGCCAGTTCCTGGATGTTCATCTGAAATCCGCCATCGCCGGAAACGCAGAGCACACAAGTGTCCGGCTTCGCGAGCTGCACGCCTACAGCGGCTGGCAGAGCGAAACCCATCGCCCCGAGGCCGCCCGACGTGATGAACCCCCGCGGCGACGAGGACCGGTAGCGCTGCGCCGCCCACATCTGGTGCTGACCCACATCCGCCAGAACCACGCTGTCGTGCGGCAGCCGGCTGAAGAGTTCGTCGAGAAAGCGAATGGTGGGCTGCGCCAGCCCGCGCGGATCGAGTTCTGCCCGCTCCGCTCCACACGCCACTGCCCGCCAGCCGCCGAAGTCAGGAACCGAATGCCGCCGCAATTCCGCCTGAAACGCCGGAATCGTATCCGCCAGGTTTCCAATCACCGGAAGATCGCAGGGGCGCACTCGATCGAGCTGCGCCGGATCAATTTCAAAATGAACAATTTTGGCGTGCGGCGCGAACCGCGTCGGATCACCCGTCACGCGATCGTCGAGCCGCGCTCCAAATACCAGCAGCAGATCCGTCTCATGCAGCGCCATGTTCGCGGCGCGCGTTCCGTGCATGCCGACCATGCCCAGGTAGTACGGCGCCTGCGGCGGCACTGCCCCCAATCCATGAACCGTGGCAAACGTGGGAACGTTCAAATCGTCGAGTAACCGCCGCAACTCAGGAATCGCTCCCGACAGCTTCGCCCCCGCGCCCACCAGCGCCACGGGCTTTGAAGACTGCTGCAGCATGGCCACGATCGTGTCGGTAAACCCGCCGTCGGCCTTCGCATCGGCAGGCCGCGCGTGCGGCGTGAACTTTACCGGCCCGGAAAATTCTTTTTTCGCCTTCAGCATGTCCGTGGGGATGTCGATCACCACCGGCCCCGGACGTCCGCTGCGTGCCCAATAAAATCCCTCGGCGATTGCTTCAGGAATCTCGTCGATCGTGCGCACCAGGCGGCTCCATTTGGTCAGCGAGAGCGTCACCCCGAAAACGTCGGTCTCCTGAAACGCGTCGGTCCCAATCAGAGCGCTGCGTACCTGCCCGGTAATGCAGACCAGAGGAACTGAATCCATCTTCGCGTCGGCGATGCCGGTGACCAGATTGGTCGCGCCCGGCCCGCTGGTCGCCATGGCAACGCCCACTTTGCCCGTGACCCGCGCATAGCCTTCCGCCGCGAACACCGCGCCTTGCTCGTGCCGCGTAAGAATGTGCCGCACGCCGCTGCCCTCGAGCGCGTCGTATAGTGGCATGATCGCGCCGCCGGGGTAGCCGAACACCAACTCCACCCCTTCGGCGCGCAAGCACTGCAGAACGATGTCAGCTCCCTTAAGCATTCACCACCTGTTTGGGCGCGGGAGCTTCCGCCGGCTTCTTGCCGTCTTTGGGCAGCCAGCTCATCATGCCGCGCAATTGCGCGCCGACAATCTCGATGGGATGCTGCTTCTCTTTCTCGCGCAACTTGTTGAAGTTCGGGCAGCCGGCCTTGTTCTCCGCAATCCACTCGCGAGCGAACTCGCCGCTTTGAATATCGGCCAGCGTCTTCTTCATCGCCTGCCGTGTGGCATCGCCCACCACCTGCTCGCCGCGCGTCAGATCGCCGTATTCCGCCGTATTCGAGATCGAGTAGCGCATGCGATCCAAACCGCCTTCATAGATCAGGTCGACGATCAGCTTGACTTCGTGCAGGCACTCGAAATAGGCAATCTCCGGCGCGTATCCGGCTTCGACCAGGGTCTCGAATCCCTTCTTGATCAGCGACGTCAGCCCGCCGCACAGCACAGCCTGCTCGCCGAACAAATCGCTCTCGGTTTCTTCGCGGAAGGTGGTTTGCAGCACGCCGGCGCGGGTCGATCCAATGCCGTGCGCGTACGCCAGCGCCAGTTCGTGCGCGTGGCCGCTGGCATCCTGCTGGATCGCAATCAGAGAGGGAACGCCGCGGCCCTCGCTAAAAACTCGGCGGACTAGATGCCCCGGACTCTTGGGAGCGATCATCACCACATCCACATCCGTGGGCGGGATGATCGTCTTGAAGTGAATGCTGAAACCGTGCGAAACGCCGAGCACCTTGCCCGGATGAAGATACGGCTTGATCGACTTTTCGTAGAGTTCGCCTTGGGTCTCGTCGGGAGTGAGCAGGTGGATCCAGTCGGCGCGCTTGGCCGCCTCGTCGGGCGCGACCACGACCATGCCATCGGCCCGCGCCTGTTGCGCGCTCTTGCGCGTTGGATCGAGGCCGACAATCACTTTGAACCCGCTGTCGCGGAGATTCTGCGCCTGCGCGTGTCCCTGGCTGCCGTAGCCGATAATGGCGATCGTCTTGCCCTTCAGCGCTTCAGGCTTGGCGTCGCGTTCATAAAAAATAGTAACCACCGAGTGCTCCTCTCATGGCTCATATTGTGTTGCACAAGGGAGAACAGAATCCCTTGCTGGTTGGGAAGGATACCTCGCGCGACCTCGGGCGAAAAGTAATCCTAGACTGCGATACCGACCGGTCGGTCGGTATCTCCTGAAATCTTACCTGCCCCCTTGAGATGGTGTCAATAGAGAACCCTGAACCTCCCCAGCCAATCGTTGCCGCGCTGGCAGGCAAGATCGTCCCAGCACTTCGTCCATTCTTGGGAACCGCCAGCCCCTTGGGAAACCATCGCCGTCCGAAGATTCTGCGCCAGGCCTGTTCAAGGCGCGTACCCTAGGGAAGGATAAAAACATAGCCTCCACCTAACGCAGGATGACAATGGCTGACAAGCGCGCTCCAATCGACGGCAAAGTTCAAACTGACACGCCCGCGTCACCAAAAAAGACAGAAGCAACTTCCGCCGCCGCTAAGCTGCCCAAGCCCCTACGCCTGGGCAAGGATTGCGACTACGAGAAGGAACTGCGCCGCCTGCAGATCGAATTGGTCAAGCTGCAAGAGTGGATCAAGCACCAGGGCCTCAAGGTGGTGATCCTGTTCGAAGGCCGCGATGCCGCCGGCAAGGGAGGCTCCATCCAACGGATCGCCCAGACATTGAATCCCCGCATCTGCCGCGTGGTGGCCCTGGGCACGCCCACCGAGCGCGAGAAAACTCAGTGGTATTTCCAGCGCTATGCCGCGCATCTGCCGGCCGCCGGCGAGATGGTCCTGTTCGACCGCAGCTGGTATAACCGCGCCGGCGTCGAGCATGTGATGGGCTTCTGCACCGAAGCCGAGTACGTGGAATTCCTGCACAGCTGTCCGGAATTTGAGCGCATGCTGGTGCGCGCCGGAATTATTCTGATCAAGTACTGGTTCTCGGTCAGCGACGAAGAACAGGAGCGCCGCTTTCAGGATCGCATGAACGACCCCACCAAGCGCTGGAAGCTCAGTCCCATGGATCTCGAATCCCGCCGCCGTTGGGCGGAATATTCCCGCGCAAAAGATGAGATGTTTGCCGTCACCGACATTAAGCAGGCGCCCTGGTATGTGGTGAACGCAGAAAACAAGAAATGCGCCCGGCTCAACCTTATTCAGCACTTGCTGTCGCTTATTCCTTACAAGGATCTGACCCCGGAGCGCCTCAAACTCCCGCCGCTGGACAAAACCAAGTACGTGAGACCGCCGATTCAGGAGCAGACTTTCGTCCCCGAAAAGTACAGCTCCGGCGAGTAAGTGTCACGAAGGATTTCAGGTCTCTATATTTCCTTCGTGTAACTTCGTGGTAAAGACTTCGAATTTGGGCCACTACGGACCTTCCCGCGCATTGGCATTCCGGCCCGCAACTGTTTACCATGTCCCCCGATGCCTCGCGAGACTCTGGTTGATTCCCGGCAGGAAATTCTGCGCACGGCTGCCCGCCTGTTCCAGCAGCGTGGATACGACGCGACCTCGATGAACGACGTTGCCGCCGCGCTCAAACTCAGCAAGGGAGGCCTCTACCACCACTTTCAGAGCAAGGACGAAATCCTGTTCGAGATCATGAACCACGCCATGGAGATCACCCAGGAGCGCGTGCTCGGCCCCGTGCGCGGCATTGCCGATCCCGAAGAGCGCCTGCGGGCGCTGATTCGCCGCCACATGGAAGTCGTCCTCAGCCCGCGCGACCGCGAGATCACCGTCATGCTGCACGAAAACCATCCTCTGCCGCCCGCGCTCCGCAAGCGCATCAACCAGCGCAAGAAGGAATACATTCACTTCGTCGAAGGCCTGATCGCCGAAGTTCAAACTAAAGCGCAACGCACGCGCCAGACCAAGTGCGCCGTCAGTCCGCGCGCCGCTGCCTTCGCGCTGCTGGGCATGATCAACTGGATTTATCAGTGGTATAAGCCGGAAGGCGAACTGCAGGCCATCAACCTGATTCCGCAATTCACGGAACTTCTGTTTGGAGGAATCCTCGCATGAAGACGTGGTTCGCGACCGTCAGCGAGATCAATCAGCAGCGAGCTCAAAGCGGCAAGCTGTATCGCGAATTCCTGCGCGTGCCCGCCATGAGCGCGGGACTCTACGTCTTGGCCCCCGGAGCCACGGATTTGCAGCGCCCACATCATGAGGATGAGATGTATTACGTTGTGCGAGGCAAGGCGCGCTTCCAAGCCGGAGATCAGGACCAGGAAATCTCCGCAGGCAGCGTGCTCTTCGTCGCGGCAGAAGTTCCACACCATTTCTACGACATCGCCGAAGAGTTGGCCGTCCTGGTCTTCTTCGCGCCCCCGGAAAGCTAGAGTCCTGACTGAGCGGTGTGGCGCACCCGTAAGCCATGCACCGTCACCGCCGAAGGAACCGTCGACGAACCGCGCTTTTCCGGATACAATAAACACAGCGTCATCCAAGCTGTAGACGCCACGATGCGTGCACAGGCTCTATCCGCCCCTGGCGGAAGGGCACTGGAGGACATCATGAGTATTACCCCGATTGGCCGCCCCTTCGACGACTCAGGCCATAAGGTAACCACCGCGTCCCTGCGGGAACAGAAACTCCGCCACGAACCCATCACCTGCCTCACCGCTTACGACTACTCCGCCGCTCGCCTGGTGGATGAAGCCGGCATCGACATGGTGCTGGTGGGCGATTCGCTGGCGCAAACCATGCTGGGCTACGAAAACACGCTCTCGGTCACCATGGACGAGATGCTGCATCATGTGAAGGCGGTGCGCCGCGGGGTGAGGAACGCCCTGCTGATCGCTGACATGCCCTACGGGTCTTACCAGCTGGATTCCAAGACCGCCGTCGCCAATGCGGCCCGCTTCGTAAAAGAGGGCGGCGCCGAGGTGGTGAAGATTGAGGGCGGAGAGAAGCGCGCCGATGTGATCCGGCAGATTATTGACGCCGAGATCCCAGTCGCGGGACACATCGGCCTGACGCCGCAGTCCGTGAATGTAATGGGCGGCTACAAAGTGCAGGGCAAGAGTCTCGCCGGGATTGAGCAGCTCATGCGCGACGCGGTCGCGCTTGATCACGCCGGCGTGGCCTGCCTTTTCCTTGAGGGGATTCCGCGGGAAGTGGCGGCGATGATTACCGGTGAGGTGGGCGCTCCGACGATTGGCATTGGCGCCGGGCCGGAGTGCGACGGGCAGGTGCTGGTGTTTCATGACATCTTGAACCTGACGTTCGGGCCTCCGGCAAAATTTGTGCGGCGCTACGCCGATGCGGCAGCGCTGATCTCGAACGCGGTGCAGGCCTATCGAGAGGACGTCCGGTCGCACCAGTATCCGGCCGACGAGGAGTCGTATCATCTGCCCAAGGAGACCAAGGCGGGGCTGGATACGGTGCTGGCGCGGAAGCGGGCGATGCGGCGGTAATGCAAAATCCTTTCGCCACGGATTCATGCGGATGAACGCGGATAGGGCGACGGAACTGAAGTGCCCTCGATTGCGTATATTCCTATGGGTAGCCAATGCAGTTGCGCCCGCAGCGAATGGATCGAAGGCATCGATGGTGCTAGGCTAGGGAAAGGGAGCGCCCCATGATTTCAACAGTTTTCTTCTTCCCGTTCTTCGGTTTTGGGCTGGTCATGTATTTTCTGCCGTCGATCATTGCGCTCGCCCGGAGCAAGCGGGATCTGCTGGCCATCTTCCTGCTGAACCTGTTCCTGGGATGGAGCGTGATTGGATGGATCGTCGCGCTAGTCTGGGCGGCGAAGAACGATGTGCCGATGACGGTGAGGTGATTCGCTTCACTGGACGGGCGTGCCGGGAGGCGAGGCGTTCGCTTCTCGATTTGCGTTGTGTGAATCCCCACTTCTCGCGCAACAAACGCGCGAGAAATGGGGCACCCGGCTAACCTTCAGAAATCTGCTTTGAAAATCTGCACGACCATCGACGAAATGCGAACTGCTTCTCGGGCGGTGCGGCGCGCCGGCAAGCGGCTGGGATTTGTTCCCACCATGGGGGCCCTGCATGAGGGGCACCTGTCGCTGGTGCGGGCGGCGCGGGCGGCTTCCGACGTGGTGGCGTCGTCGATCTTCGTCAACCCCACTCAATTTGGACCGAACGAGGATCTGGCAAAGTATCCGCGCTCGTTCGAGCGCGACTGCGAATTGCTGGAGCGGGAAGGCGTTGACCTGCTGTTTGCGCCGACGGCGGAAGAGATGTATGGGACAGGCGCGGTGACCTGGGTTACGGTGGAGGGCCTGAGTGGCAAGCTGGACGGGCGTTCGCGGCCCGGACATTTTCGTGGGGTCACTACCGTCGTGGCCAAGTTGTTCCACGTGGTGGAACCGGACGTGGCGTTTTTCGGGCAGAAAGATGCGGCGCAGGTGGCAATTATCCGGCGCATGGTCTGCGATCTGAATCTGGCGGTGGAGATTGTGGTTTGTCCCATCGTGCGCGAGGCCGATGGCTTGGCCATGAGTTCGCGGAATGCGTATCTGGATCCGGAGCAGAGAAAGCGTGCGCTGGTGCTGCATCGCTCGCTGCTGCGGGTGCAGCAGCTGGCCAGCGCGGGCGAGCGGAGCGCAGCCCGGCTGCTGGCCGCGGGGCGCGAAGAATTCGCCGCGGAAAATAGGGAAAATTCGGTCCGTCTCGATTATTTCGAGATCGTGGACCCAGACACGCTCGATCCCGTCGAGGACGTTTCCGGCGGCGCGCTCGTGGCCGTTGCGGCGTACGTAGGGAACACGCGGCTAATCGATAACATTGTGCTCAGCGCAAACCTGGCGCCCGTAACGCCGAAATAAACCGCTCCCGCGCCCATAAGAATCGGCGCTAATAGGGATACGGGTAAACGTAGTCAGGCGCATAGCCGTAGTCCCACCACGGGCTATACCAGTAGGAGGGCCAGTACCAGAAGGGCCATCCGAATCCAAATCCCCAGCCGCACCCCCAGCATCCCCACCCCCAGCCGCCCCAACCCCAACCGCCGTAGAAGCCGCGTCCACCGTAGAAACCGCCGCGGCCGCCGTAAAAGCCGGCGCGCCCAGCAAAGTTGGCGGACGCCAGTTCGCCACTACGACCAACCGCAGTGCCCGCTGCCGTTCGAGCGCTCGATCCCGATCCGGTTCCGCCGCGAGCGCCGGCGCCAGCGAATGAGTGCCAGTTTCCATCGGCAATGCCCGAGCCACGCGAGGCGGACATGCCTGCGCCGCTGCCTCGGCCCTCGAAGGACCAGGCTCGTCCTGCGCTCGAGCCGCGTGAGCCGAAACTGCCTGAGCCGAAGCCGCGCCCCGAGGAGTAGCCGCCCGTCCTTCCTTCGCGGCTGCTGCCCGACATACCGCCGCGCTCGGCGCCATAGCCTCCACCATGGAAGCCGCCGCCATAACTGCCTCCGCTGTGGACGCCGCCACCGTAGGAGCCGCCCCCGCCGTGGGAACCTCCACCACCCCCGCCTCCGTGACCTCCGCCGCCATGTTGGGCGAGGGCCGCTGCGGGTGCGAAGACCAGGGCAAAAGAAGCGATTCCAGTTAGAAGAGCCGACAGCAAGGTGGGTTTACTCATTTCAGTTCCCTCCATCAAGTACGGAGGTGGGCTGCCCGGGAGGGCAAACCGCCTGCACCTATTTTACTCTAGTTAGATGTTAATCCAGGACGGAAGTTGCCCGGATGGATCGAAGGAAAAACCGGCCTCGGACGCAGCGTTTGATCGCTTTGTAAAGATCGGGATCGATGGCTGATTGAAGGGCGTTTGAAGCAAGAAATCGGAGTCGGCCGATTTGGCGGAAATGCGCGCGCCGAGATCTACTACGGCTTGGGTAGGATCGCTGCGGCGACCGGACGGGGCGCCACGCGCTGACGGATCAGGCTCTCGACCTGCGACCACAGGCGCGGATCGCATTGACTCTGCATGTGGCTGGGCGCGAAGGTTCTCAGGAACCACGACCCTCCCGGGCAGACCACCGGCGTTTTCTGATAATCGAAACGGTAGTTGCCCAGAATTTCTGTTTTCGACTCGTCCGCGGCTGCGATTTGAGCGCGGCCGTGGAGAAAGCCGTGGGGCTGGTAGAAGTTGGCGGCCTCGGCCACGTTGTCTGGAATGACTCTGTCCGTTTCCCAGGGCTTGGCGATGCTGTCAACCTGCACCGTCAACAGCACGGGGATTCCCGCCCGGTCCAGTTCGCGAGCCAGCATCACCACGGCCGACGCTCCCCAACTGTGGCCAAACAGAATGATGCGCGCCTGCGCCTTTTCCGCTGCGCTCAGCACGCCGTCATGGTTGACGTCCAGCCGGCGAAGAATGGCCTGGTACGCCAGCTTCCGGTGGCGATTCTCGAACACCTGGATCGAAGCATCCTGGGGAAGGTCCGGCTGAATTCTGCGCGCCAGTTGCACCGGCCCGTGGTAGGGATTGTCGTGGCGCACAAACCCGCCGGCAAAGCCGACCAGGATGTAAGAGCCCTTTGCCGGAGGCAGGCTGGCGACTGCTCCGTCGGCGGCAGTGAGCAAGGGCGTTGCCGCCGCCAGGCTTACGGCCACCGCGGCAAGAATCGGAAATCGCGCGATGCGAGATGTAGCTGCTCGGAACACTCGGCTCCTAAGGGTGAGATGATCCCGACCGCCTTGAGGTTGCGACGATCATCCACTCGGCGAGAAGGCGCTTGTATCAAGGCTTTTCGCCGCATTGACCCGGAGGCAAGTCTATACCTGCCAGTCAAGTTACGCTGAGAAAGCGAGGCCTTGCGGCCGCTGACCGGGTCTGAGACCCCCCACACCACCTCTCTATACTCCACCAACCTTGTACTCAGACAGCCTCTACTTGGCATGGACTCGGGAGACGAAGGGATTTCCATTCAAAAAGTAGCGCCAGGGCTTATCGATGGCTTTGGTGATGCCGATGCGGCGGCTGGTGCGGATGCCGCGGGCACGAGTCCCGTCCTCACCGATCCACAGGCTGCTGGCCGCGGAGGTAAGATCGCATCCATTGTCGCGGGCGCGGGTGATAGCGAAAGCTTCACACAGTCGACCCGGACCGCTGGTCAGTTTGATCAAGTCTTTACTCGTGTGAATTTCGAGGCCGCGGTCCCGAGCCATTTCCTCCACGCCGGTGAGCGGTTCGAGGGCGCGGAACAGAACGCCTCCCGCCTGGCCTGCGGGCTCGCAGGAAACATTGAGGCAGTAGTGGTTGCCGTAAATGAAATAAACGTAGGCGTGGCCGGGAGGGCCGAAGAGGACTGAAGTGCGCGCGGTGTTGCCGGCGGCGGAGTGGGCGGCGGGATCGTTTTCGCCCAGGTAGGCTTCGACTTCCACGATGCTGGCGGTGCGACGCTTTCGTCCAGCCTCACGCACCAGAACCTTGCCGAGAAGTTCGCGGGCCACGCGGCGCGGATCGCGGCTGAAAAAAGCACGATCCAGCGGGCGGATCGGGGCTGGAGACGGTGTTTGCGACTCGGGCATGCGCAGGGATTCTACATGCACAGCGTGCCAGTGTGCGCGACCGGCTTTCGCCCTTCTGGGAAGCTCTGATTGAGCCTCCGGGTTCCCCTGTGCACCGCCGTGCCTCCGTGGTTTAAGTTTTCTATTGGACCTCAATCCGAGGTTCCCTAGATCGGCTTAGCCTCGGTGTTGCGGGCGCTCGTCACGTTAGAGGGCGGGTCGTCGAACGATTGGCCGGGTTCGTGGGCGACCTTCTCGTGCTTGCTGCCGACTTTGCGGATCGCGTCGTGCCACCCGTCGTCCCAGGCGATGTGAGCCTCGCCATCCACCAGCGTCCAGGTTCCGTGCTCCGCGCCGAGCGTCTTCTTGGCGTTTCCGTCGGATTCGAGGGTGATGAAGAACGTGTTTCCGTTGCCTTCACCCACTTCCCACTTGCCGATGAAGTGAGAGCGGCCGGGCAACATGGGATTTTCCGCTGCTCCGAATTCGATCCGATCGATGTCGGCGGATATTTTTTCGCGATGCCCATCCTTATAAACGATCACGGCTGGCGCTTTGAAATCAATGCGCGCAATTTCGGCCATGGCGAAGGATTGGTGGTGGCCGTCTTTGAAGACGATCACGACGGAGTTGCGGTCGTCGGCAGCAGCGGCCGGTTTTGCAGCAGCGGCGGCGAAAGCGAGCAGCAGGACTGCGGGAATTCCGACTGCGGTCATAACAGCACGCATGGTTACCTCCCGGGCTAACACAGCGCAATAACACAGCGCCCTTGCCATGTTATACGGGCCGTCGGGCCGAATAGTTCCCTTACGCCGCGCCTTTGGCGGATTCCTTCAGATAGGCGAGCACTTCCTCGGCATGGCCCTCGGGCTTTACTTTCTCGAAGATGTGCTGGATCTTCCCGTCTGGGCCGATGATGAACGTGGTGCGGGCGACTCCCCAGACTTTTTTGCCGTACATGTTTTTTTCTTTCATGACGCCGAAGGCCTCGGCGACTTTCTTGTCGGCGTCGGCCAGCAGGGTGAAGGGCAGGCTGAATTTGTCCTGAAATTTCTTTTGCGCTTTGGGCGTGTCGGGCGAGATGCCGAGCAGCACCGCACCGGTCTTCTGCATCTTCTTGTAGGTATCGCGGAACTCGCAGGCCTCGATGGTGCATCCGGGCGTGTCGGCGCGGGGATAAAAGTAGAGAACGATGGTCTTGCCGCGCAGGTCTTTCAAGGCGATTTCTTTTCCGTTCTCGTCCTGCAAAGTGAACTCGGGAGCCTTATCATTGATATTCATGGGAGTGCCTCCGGAAGAATCGAAGTCGAGCGCCGCGAATGCCGCCGAAGCGGCGTGCCGCCAGCCAGCCATCTTCAACGTTAAGATTTTACACCGCCAGATTTTGCGGCGCGGATGGATTCTGATCGCGCTGCTGGCGGGTCTTGCATTATGCACCGCAGCCGCGACAGCGCAGGAAGAGCGGCCCGAGATCACGCCCGGAGAGCGGAAGGCAGCCAAGAAGAAAGAATCGGGCCCGAGGGCCGTGGCATTGCTGCAGATGGGAGCAAACGGCAAGGTGTCGCTGGTGCCGATCGCGATTCTGATCGGCGGCAAATTCTGGGATGCAACCGCATATAAGGCTGATCCGGTGCCGATGGCGCTCGATCCGGGCACGGTTTACGAGGCCGAACGCGGCGGCAGTTCGTTGGGCCTGTTCACCGTCAACAACGCGCTGCACAGCCGAGCCGTCAACTCTCAGGCTCCGTGGATCGCCACCGGCAAGTGGGTCCCCGGGGGAAGCGAACCAGCGAAGACTGAGCTCAAGGCGGAAACGACGCCGGTAGGAATCGACAAGAGCGACGAGCCTCCGCGGCTGACCAGGAATCCGCAGACGCCGACGCCGGCCAGCCCGCCCACCCCTACCACCGCACCACCTGCCAGCGCGCCTCAAACCACGGGGGCGTCTGGTTCCGGAGACGAACCGCCGCGGCTGACAAAAGGCGCTTCAACGCCGCCGCCACCGACCGGACCATCCGGGCCTGCGGCGCAGGGAGAATCGAAACCCGGCGACTCGAAGAACGGCGATTCGAAGACTGCCGACTCGAAGTCCAGCGACTCCAAGCCCGCGGACGCCAAGGCCGACAATCATGCGAACCTGCCAGCATCCGACAGCGGAGCCACGGAAGAGAACCGCCCGAGACTGCGGCGCGGGAAGCCCGTCGAGCCGTTGCCCGACGATGACGTGCCGGGCTATAGCAAGCCGGGCGCGGCGCCCTCGGCGGCGTCCTCCGCATCCCCGGCTACGGATGCAGCGAAGACGGCCTTGGCCAAGGTCGACACGGGGCCGGTCGATCTGGTTCCCGCAATTTCCGATGCGACTGGTCCTCAGCCCCGTTCGTTCGGGTACGAGTGGCTGAAAGACGAAGAGGGAGAGCGCCGAGGGCAGATGGTCGCGCTTGCCAAGCAGAAAGTCCGATCCTACGTCGAGGCGCTCGCGAAGGCCACGATTACTCCAGCGCCAACGCCCGCGGCTTCAGCCGGCGCGCGGCACACTGCGTCCACGAAAGCAGCTGCGAAGACGAAGGACCCGATTCTGGACAACGTCAAGATGACGACGTACGACGTTTGGACCACCAACCAGCCGATAATGGTGTTCAGTGCCCAGGCGCACATGCCGCCGCCACCCGCGGGCAGTCCGCATTCGGATGTCGATTCGGAGATGCAATATTCTTTGCTTCTGGTGGCTTATCCAGACACCTACAACAACCTGCATACGATCTATGTAGGAGTCACCGACAAGTATCATCTCGACCTCACGCCCCGCCTCGAACTGATCGACGCAGTGGACGCCGACGGCGACGGACGCGGCGAGTTGCTCTTCCGCGAGGTTACCGATGGCGGCAACGGCTGGGCGATTTATCGCCCGACCGCCGACAAGCTGTGGAAGATGTTTGACAGCCTGCATCCGGAGTGAAAGGGCGAGGGCCGGATAAAACAAATCGGAATTGTCGAGTTCAGTCCCTAATGAGCTATTCCCGCCGTAATCCGCGCGATTTAAAATGTCAGCCCGTGTCCCGAAAACAAGTCTGAGGACAAACAAATTCCTAAAGGAGACCGACTCTAGTTGCGCCTGACACGCCGTAGGTTTGTGCAATCGATTCTCGGGGCGAGCGCCGCTTTGGGGCTGCCCACTGCATTCTCCGGCTGCAGTGTCTCCTCCAAGGCAGGAACGTCGCCTGCAGCGGGCGGGCGCGCCCACCAGTTCGACACATCTTACGAAGCCACTTTCCCGAAAGGATTCTTCTGGGGCACCGCCACCGCTGCCTACCAGATCGAAGGCGCGTGGAATGAAGACGGCAAAGGCGAGTCTATTTGGGACCGTTTCGCGCATACGCCGGGCAAGATCAAGAACGGCGATACGGGCGATGTGGCTTGCGATTCCTACCACCGGTGGCGCGAGGACATCGCCCTGATGCGAGCTATGAACCTCAACAGCTACCGGTTCTCGATTGCGTGGCCGCGGATTCAACCGTCCGGGTCGGGCGCGGCGAATGCGAAAGGCGTCGACTATTACAGCCGCCTGGTGGACGCCCTGCTCGAGGCGCGCATCCGGCCGCTGGTCACGCTCTACCACTGGGACCTGCCGCAGGCGCTCGAAGATGCGGGAGGATGGCCCAACCGCGACACCGCGGCCCGTTTTGCCGACTATGTGCAACTGGTCGCGCAGGCACTGGGCGACCGGGTGCGCGACTGGATGGTCTTCAACGAGCCCGACGCCTTTGTCGATCTAGGTCACTTGGAAGGCACGCACGCTCCCGGCCGCAAAAGCCTGCTCGATTTTCTGCGCGCCACGCACGTGGTCAATCTGGCGCAGGGGGAAGGGTTCCGGGCGCTCAAGGCGGCGCGTCCGTCGTCGCGCGTGGGCACGGCGTTCAGCATGTCGCCGTGTGAGCCCGCCAGCGATTCCGAGGAAGACAAGCTGGCGGCGGATCGCGCTCACGCCATCACCAACACCTGGTTTCTGGAGCCGGCCTTGCGCGGGCGTTATCCCGATGCGCTGGCGTTTTTGCCGGAAACGGCCATGCGAATCGAGGCTGACGATATGGAGAAAACGCGAGCGCCGCTGGATTTTATCGGCATCAATCTGTATTACCGCACCATTGCCTCAACCCCGGGCACCATGGAGCGTTTCTCCCATACACAAGAGTGGCTGTTTCCCGTCAAGATGGATGGCGGACAGCAAGGACCGAAAACCGACTTCGGCTGGGAAGTTTGGCCCAAAGCGATCTATGACATGGTCACGCGCATCACCCGCGATTACAACCGGCCCGTGATCGAAATTACCGAGAGCGGATGCTCGTATAACGATGGGCCGGACGCGAGCGGAGCGGTGCACGACAGCCGCCGGATTGCCTATCACCGCCAGTATCTGGCGGCTGTGGGCGGGGCCATCGCCGAGGGCGCGGACGTTCGCGGCTACCATGCCTGGAGTTTGGTCGATAACTTCGAGTGGGCGGAAGGCTTCAGCCAGCGCTTCGGCCTGACCTATGTCGACTTCAAGACCCAGCGGAGAACGATGAAAGATTCAGGGCGCTGGTACGGGAAGGTGGCCGCTGAGAATCGCGTGGGACCGGCCTGAGATTTCAGATGGAAGATTGAGATTTCAGATTTGTTCAATCTCCAATCTGAAATCTGAAATCTGAAATCTGCAACCTGCAATCTGCAATCTGCAATCTGCTTTCTTACTTCTTCTATCTCGCCACTCGCGGTTCGCTACTGTCGAGGGTCAGTTGTTCGGGACCTTTAGCCGGTCACGCTCTTCGGCCAGCTTTTTCTGCAGTGCCGGATTCACGAGTGACACGGGCACCTCCAGGTCTCCGACTTTGAACTCCGTGGGATCGAAGGTCGCGTAACCATCCTTTTCGCCCATGCGGCCGGAAATCGTAACCCAGACGTCTTTGCCGCCAATCTCCGTCAGAAACTTGCCATGAACAATGTCGCCATCCATAGTGACCTGCTGGTCTTTGATGTTGGGCGCGCCGCTGCCGATGTTCGAGTCCGGAGAAAGGCTTCCACTTCCGGAGCCGCCGCCCAGCATTTGCGCCACTACGGCGCTGATTTCGTCGGAATTGACTTGTCCCCCAGCCTTGGAATTGGACGAGGCCGGCGCGGACTGCGACGCGCCCTGTGCGGCTTCGGAAGCTCGACTACCAGCGGCTACGGTCGTCGATGGAGGCTGTGTTACCGGCTGGGGCTGGGAGATCTTCTGATCTGTCGATGGGGCATGTTCGAAGCCTGTCGGAACTGAAGGCTGGACCACCGGCGCAGGCTTCCTCAGCACGAGAGTAATGGCGACCAACGACGCTGCCAGCGTCGCAATGCTGATAATTCGGTCGAATCTGATTTTCACGGCCATTCCCGATCGGTCGGCCCAGCGTGTATCTGAGAAAAGACAGGCAGGCCCAGACTCATGGTAGCTGGCCGGAGCGCGAAAGATGAGGTGACCAAAGTGTTGGCCCGAGGGATGACTGTGTGGGGCTACTTCAGCTTCTTGGCCAGCAATTCATTTACGATCTGCGGGCTGGCCTGGCCTTTGGAGGCTTTCATGACCTGGCCGACGAAGAAGCCGAGCATCGTCGTTTTTCCGGCACGGTATTGTTCAAGTTGCTTGGGATTGGCAGCGAGAACTTCGTCGATCATCCTTTCCAGCGCCGACGTGTCGGTCGACTGTTGCGGTCGGCCCTCTTCTTCATACACAACGGGGAAATCTTTGCCGCGTTCAAACGAGAGCTCGTAAAGCTCCTTGAGCATCTTGCCCGAGATCGTTCCAGCCTCCACCAGATCGGCAGACGCCGCGACTCCCCGCATCGAAATCGGAGATTGTTCGATCGCGATGCCTTTGGCCTTCAGCCTTCCCATCAACTCGCTCTGCACCAGGTTGGCGACGCGCTTGGGATTCTTCGCGGCCTTCGCCGCCGCCTCGAACTGGTCGGCCAGCGACTTCGAGAACGTCAGCACCTGCGCATCGTATTCGGTAATGCCGTAATCTTTCACCATGCGGGCGCGGCGCGCTTCGGGCAGTTCAGGCAGCGCACGTGCGATCTCGGTCTTCCACTTCTCATCAACCACCAGTGGAAGCAGGTCGGGCTCGGGGAAATAGCGGTAATCGTGCGCCTGCTCTTTCGAGCGCATGCTGTAGGTCTTGCCTTCGTTCGAGTTGTAGAGGCGCGTCTCCTGCGTGACTTTGCCGCCCGATTCGAGGACGTCGATCTGGCGCCCGATTTCGTATTCCAGCGCTTCGCGAATAAAGCGGAAGGAATTCACATTCTTGATTTCCGCCTTGGTGCCGAATTCCTTCTGGCCGCGCGGACGCACGCTGACGTTGGCGTCGCACCGAAGCGAGCCTTCCTCCATGTTGCAGTCGCTGACGCCGGTGTAGAGGATGATTTCTTTCAGGCGCGTCAGGTATTCGTAAGCTTCGTCGGGCGAGGCGATGTCGGGCTCGCTGACGATCTCGATCAGCGGCACGCCGGTGCGGTTGAGGTCGATGGCCGTTTTTTCGGCGGCGTCGGGAAAGCCCTCGTGCAGGCTCTTGCCCGCATCTTCTTCGAGATGCACGCGGGTGATGCCGATCTTCTTAGTTCTCAGTTCTCGGTTCTCAGTTCTCAGTTCCTGGCTTCCGGCGGGGTGTTTCGACACCGGAATCTCGATGAATCCGAGCTCGGCCAGTGGCTTGTCGTACTGCGAAATCTGGTAGCCCTTAGGCAGGTCGGGATAGAAATAATTCTTGCGCGCAAAGATCGAAGTTTCGTTGACGCGGCACTGCAAGGCCATCGCCGCCCGCGTGGCGAACTCCACGACCTTCTTGTTCAGCACGGGCAGTGCGCCCGGCATCCCCAGGCACACGGGACAGACGTTCGAATTCGGAGGCGCCCCAAACCGCGCCGAGCACGAGCAGAAAATCTTGGTCGCCGTCAGCAGCTGAACATGCACTTCCAGTCCGATGACCGGCTCGTACGTGGTGTGAGCGGCAATGGAATCGGCCGGTGTGGTGACCATGGGAGTGATTATAAAGGCTCTGCGTTCTCATCCTGAGCGAAGGATCCGTGTAAGCTGCATAGGTCCTTCGGCCCTCAAAAGACGCGGCCCTCAGGATGACAATCCTCTTCGCTTGGAGATGCCGTCCCTACGCGCGCTCATAAAACCGGAAGAACAGCGACTGCTTCGAGACCGGCTGCGCCTTCTCGGTGAGCGCGGCCATTTGCTGCTGGTTGAGTGGGGTGAACGCGCGGGCCAGTTGCACGTTCTCTTCGAGCTGGTCGATGGTGTCGCACCCGATGATGACCGTGCTGACTGGCAGCGAGAGCGAATAGTACATCGCCTGGCGCATATCCAGCGTGCCCGCGGTCGGCGCCAGCACCATGCCTTCCCACGAATGCTTCTGCTGTTCGATGGGCGGCGGGGTCCACGACGAAAGAATGCGTCCACGCGCCGGAACTTTCATTCCAATGATGCCCATCTGTTTCTCGACGGCCAGCGGCAGAAGTTGCTCACTGAAGCTGTAGTGATGCGGATCGGCCGCATTCACCGCCATCAGGATCGTGTCAAACGCATGCCGGTGAATGGCCTCGATCAGCGCGTCCGGCCGGTAGTGGCCGGTGATGCCGAGATAGCGCACGATTTTCTGGTCGCGAGCTTCGAGCAGCGCTTCCATGGCTCCGCTCTTGGCGAAGATTTCATTGATGTCGGTCATGGTGCCAATGTCGTGCAGTTGCCACAGGTCGACGTGATCGGTCTGCAGCAGGTTGAGCGACTTCTCGATCATGCGCATGGAGCCGTCCCGCGTACGCTCTTTCGTTTTGGTCGCGAGGAAGGCGTCGTTGCGCCGATGCTTCATGACCTTGCCGACATATTGCTCGCTCCAGCGCTCGGGGCCACCGTAGATCGAAGACGTGTCGATGTAGTTCACGCCGATGTCGAGAGCACGCTCGATGATGGGCACCGCGATCGCTTCGTTATTCGCCTTTTCCAGCGCGGCTTGGCCGCCGAGGCTGAAGATGCCGACTTTATATCCGGTCTTGCCCAGATTCCGAGTGGGCATGGTGGTTGCCGAGTTGGAAGGTAGTGGACTCGCGGCCTGCGCTGTTACGACCTCGGGGAGCGCGGCGGAACCAAATACGGCTGCGGTCATGAAGCCGCTGGCTTTCAGAAAGCTGCGACGGTTGCTGGATGATTTCTGCGCCTTCGATTTGCTCATGAGGACCTCCGGGGGGCGTAACGCATCTACATTACCGCCAATGTCGGTCCGAATCCAATGGATATTGCAAGCCAGGAGGGTGTCGGACCTCAGGCGTCAGACCTCGGCAAGGAAAAGCTGAGGTCTAAGGTCCGAAGTCTGACGCCTGAAGTCCGACGCCCCATCCTAGTTCGGATTCTTCGTGGCGTTCAAATATTTGTCGACCGAGATTTCGAAGTACAGGAGCTCGTTCCCCTTGGCATTGGCGACGCCGGTGATGTCGATGGTCGCGCCGGGCAGAGGCGACGAGATGCCGCCCACATCGAAAAATAGAAATCCCGATTGCGTGCTGTGCGGCTCGACCGCCCGCGCTTCGAACTGTGAAGACTCGATTTCGTCCATTTGTTTCTTGCTGACCCCGCCCTTCGCCTTTTGTGGCAGAGGAATCGGGCTCGGCCGGGTGCTAACCTGGGGATTCGACAGGCGCCGGTAGAGGTCTTCTGGAGTGATGGGAGTGAGCTTCGAATTGTTGGCGGTGAGCAGCGTGATTGCCATGTTGGCGATGGAGATGGGCTGGTCGCCGTCGTTGGTCACAATGAAGAAAACGGGCAGGAAGCCGTGCGCCGCGAAATTCGTAGAAAAGATTTTGGCCTTTTCCGGCGTGTCGTAGGGATCGGCGGCGATAGCGGCTTTCTCGTCACGATGAAAATCGTGAGCGGGATAGTTGATGGCGGTTTTCGGCACCGGCTTCTCGAAGCTTTTGGCCGCCAGCACCGCCGGCACAATGAGCCCTGCGCAGAGCGCCAGCATGACTGAGCGACGCATAACTGAGCGATGGTTAACCGAGCGATCAACGGTCGAGCCGACTGGAGTGCGCTGCATCAATTGTAAAGGTAAAGAGAAAGATAGTTGCCGCATGTTCCCAATTATAGAAGGCGGCCGCTCCCGCCGCGATTATGCGGTTTAGAATAACTCAGCTTGAGCTATTTTCTCTACAGTCTGGTGCTGTCGCTGGGAATGCTGGTGAGCCTGCCGTATTGGCTCTACCAGATTCTGCGCCACGGCAAATACCGCACGGGATTTGTCGAACGCATGGGGAACGTTCCGGCGCGGCTGACGGCGGCGGGCACGGGATCGCCGACTGGGCGGGTCATCTGGGTCCATGCGGTTTCGGTCGGCGAGGTTACGGCGGTCAGCGGGTTGGTGGAGCAGATGCGGCACAGCTTTCCGCGCCATCGCGTGCTGGTGTCGACTACGACCGATACGGGTCAGGAACTGGCCCGCAAACGCTTTGGCGAAGAAAACGTGTTCTACTTTCCGATGGACCTGGCATTCGCGATCCGGCCGTATCTGCAGGCCTTGCAGCCCGAGTTGGTCGTGCTTGCGGAAACCGAATTCTGGCCGAACTTTCTGCGCCTGGCGCAGGCCAGCGGGGCACGCATCGCGGTGGTCAACGCGCGCATCTCGGACCGCTCATGGCCGCGGTATCTCCGTTGTCGCTGGGCTCTACGGAGAATGCTGGTGCACGTCGACTTGTTTCTGGCGCAGACGCCGGAGGACAGCGCGAGGCTGCAGTCGATTGGCGCGGACGCAGAACGCGTGCAGGTGACGGGGAATCTTAAGTTCGATGTGAGTTTGCCCGCGCCGCCACCGATCGTGGAAAGCCTGCGCCAATCGCTGGCCGCCGAGCGGGCCGGGCCGGTGCTGGTCTGTGGCAGCACGGTCGAGGACGAGGAACCGCCACTGTTGAAGGCGTTTGAGAATTTGCGGGTCGGGCATCCGCGGGCGGTGATGATTCTGGCGCCGCGGCATCCTGAGCGTTTTGACGATGTTGCGATCCTGCTCCAGCAATTGGGAATTCCGTCGTTCCGGCGCTCGCAGTGGCGCGGAGAATCGCTTGCCGGAGGAGTGCTGCTGGTCGATACGATCGGCGAGTTGGCCGCGCTCTATGCCATGGCGGATATTGCGTTCGTCGGAGGAAGCCTGGTGCCACGCGGCGGCCACAATATTATCGAACCGGCGCAGCACGGCGTGGCCATCGTGACCGGAAACCACACGGAAAATTTTCGTGACATTGTGGCGCTATTTCAAAGCCACGACGCCGTGCGCATTGTCGGCTTGTCGGAGTTGCCCCTGACACTGATGCATCTGCTGGCGGACGATGCGGAACGGCGCGCCTTGGGGCGGCGCGCGCTGGAAACGATGCGGTCGCAGATGGGCGCGACCCAGCGAACCATGGAAGCGCTGCGGAGCCTGGCCGCCCTCGATCGCGATCCTCGGGCCGTCCCGGCAAAAGCTGGACACATTGATTGAACCGAATTGAAGATTGAACCTGATTGAACTGAATCTTGATTGAATCCCTTCTCAGCCATCTACGGCAGCATGGTTCGAGCGCGCGATGCGCTCTATGATCGGGGAGCGCTGCGCGCGCGAAGTCTCCAAGGCGCCGTGGTCAGCGTGGGAAATCTTTCGGCGGGAGGGTCGGGAAAAACTCCGTTTGTAATGTTGCTGGGCGAGTTGCTCAAGGCGCGCGGAATCAAGTTTGACGTGCTGTCCCGGGGATATGGGCGCAAATCCAGAGGCGTGAGGTTGGTCGATCCCGCTGGCCTGCCGCAGGAGTTTGGCGACGAGCCTTTGCTGATTGCGCGCCGTCTGCAGGTTCCGGTGATCGTTGGCGAGGATCGTTACGAAGCGGGTCGCTTTGCCGAATCGAAGTTCGGGTCGCAACTGCATCTGCTCGACGACGGATTTCAGCACCGGGCGCTGGCGCGCGATTTTGACATTGTTCTGGTGACGCCGCAGGATGCGAATGACCGACTCCTGCCCGCAGGGCGGTTGCGAGAGCCGTTGTCTTCTCTGCGCCGCGCGGATGCCGTCGTACTGGCCAGTGGCGCTTCGGCAGAGTCGTTTCCGCTGGAGGGAAAATTGGTGTGGCGTCTGCGGCGGGGAATCGTCCCCCAAAATATTCCGCCGCGGCCGGTGGTTTTTTGCGGCATTGCGCGCCCCCAAAATTTTGTATTGCAACTGCGCGCGGCCAGCGTTGAGCCCGTCGCCGAGGCTTTCTACCGCGACCACCGTGCCTACGGCGAGAAGGACGTTCGCGAACTTCTCGAACTGAAGCGCAAAAGTGAGGCCGGCGGCTTCGTCACAACCGAAAAAGATGCGGTGAATCTGGGCGGCTACCTCGCTGCGCTGGAACCGCTGGCGATCGTGCCAGTGAAAATGGAGCTGTCGGACGCAGCTAACGCGGTCGATACCATGCTGCGCAAGATTGGCGAACGAAAGCGCGGCGCATGAGAGAATCGGTTTCGTAGCGCCGCCGTTCCGGCGGCTGTCGCGCGGGCGTCTTGCCCGCGCACCCGGACGACCAACGGCGCCCGCAAGTTCGAACGCACAGAAACATGACGAAACATCCGAAAGAAGCTGACCGGCTGAAAAAGATTCTCGACGAGTTCCCCAAGCTCACGGTCACCGTGCTGGGAGATCTGGTGGCCGACGAGTTTGTGTTTGGCGAGATTTCGCGCGTGTCCCGCGAGGCCCCGGTGCTGATCCTGAAGCATCGCGAGCGAACCGTCGTGCCCGGCGGCGCGGCCAATGCCGCGAATAACCTGGCCGACCTGGGAGTGAATGTTCTCCCGGTCGGAATTGTGGGCGACGACGAACCGGGTCGCATGCTGCTGAAATATTTTCGCCACAAGCGCATCGCGGTCAGCGGCGTGCTCAAGGACAAGAGTTACACCACGGTCACGAAAACCCGAATTCTGGCGGGCATGACGCACACCGCGCGGCAGCAAGTGGTGCGCGTGGATCGCGAGCCGCAGGAAGCGCCAAATCATCATCTGACGCGGGAGTTGTATCTGGCGGCGCGGAACTATGCGCATGCGTCTGACGCTCTGCTCGTGTCCGATTACGGTTACGGCGCGGCTACTCCAGCAATCGTGACGGCTCTGCAGGAAAAAGGAAAAGTGGGAGCGTTGCCCGTCGTCGTCGATTCGCGCTACCGCCTGTTGCAGTATTCCGGCGCAACCGCGGCCACTCCGAACGAACCCGAAGTCGAAGAGGCTCTGGGCGTTCGCGTCGGGCAGGACTGGAACCGGGTCATCGCCGCGGGCGAGCAGGTCATGACGCGCATGAAGCTGCAATCGCTGGTGATGACGCGCGGCCGCGACGGCATGGTCGCCTTCGATCATAAACACAAGCCGGTCGATATTCCGATTTGCGGTTCCGACCAGGTAGCGGATGTGACCGGCGCTGGCGACACCGTGATTGCGACATTCACGGCCGCGCTCGCCGCGGGCGCGACCACGGAGGAAGCGGCGCAACTGGCCAACTACGCTGGCGGAATTGTGGTGATGAAGCGCGGTACGGCAACAGTTTCGCGGGAAGAGTTGCTGCAGGCAATTGATCAGACGCCACCGGCAACGCGACCGCACTGAATCTGCAGAACTGAAAACACGAAAGTGAAGACACTAGATCGAAAATGCCCGACAAAATCCTGAGCCGCGAACAACTCCGCGAACACGTGGAGACCTGGCGGCGCGCCGGCGAAAGCATCACGCTGGCGAACGGGGCCTTCGATTTGCTGCATGTGGGCCACGTGCGCTACCTGCATGGAGCCAAGGCGCTGGGCGGCCGGCTGGTGGTCGCCGTCAATTCCGATGAATCGGTGCGCGCTTTGAAAGGCGACGCCCGGCCGGTCATGCCCGCCGAGGAGCGCGCTGAAATTGTGGCTGCGCTGGCCGACGTCGACGCTGTCGTGATTTTTCCCGAGCTCGACGTGCGGGCCATCATTCGCGAAATTCGCCCGGATGTTCAGGCCAAGGGCACCGACTACACGGCTGACTCCGTTCCGGAACGCCATGTGGTGGCGGAGTACGGCGGGCGCGTCGAGATCGTCGGCGATGCGAAAGATCATTCCACCAGCGAGCTCATTCGTTCGCAGATCATCCGCTCGCGGTCCTCGTCGAGGAAATCTTGAGTGCCGGCGAGGATAGCAGTACGAATGTCGAGCACCGGCAAATTGATCGCCTGCTGATTGTCCGCCTGAGCGCGATGGGAGACATCATCCACACGCTACCTGCCGCACAGGCTCTGCGCCACGCGTTTCCCAATGCGATGATCGGCTGGCTCATCGAAGAACGCTGGGCCGAACTTCTATGCGCGCCCGGAACGCCGCGGCGCGGGCCGCGATCGGCGCAGCGGCCGCTGGCGGATTGGGTTCATACCGTCAGCCTGTCCGGATGGGGAAAGTCGCTGTCTTCGATTTCGACTTTGCAGCAGATCGCGAAAGTCTGGAACGATGTGCGCTCGGTGTGCTATGACGTCGCGGTCGATCTGCAGGGAGCGATACGGTCCGCCGTACTGGGGCGCTGGTCGGGGGCGCCGACGGTTTATGGATCGGCTGAGCCGCGCGAGGCTCCCGCCAGTTTGTGGTGCACGCGTAGAGTCGTCGCTCGGGGAGTGCACGTGGTAGAGCAGAATCTTTCCGTCGCTGAAGCGGCTGCCCAACAGAAGTTGACGTTGCCGCTTGTGGAGTTTCCCCGCGACCCTGAAGTCGAGCAGCGCCAGCGTTTGGCAGACGAGGGACTGGGCCCATTCGCGATTCTGAATCCTGGAGCCGGTTGGGGAGCGAAGCGCTGGCCGGCCGAGCGCTACGGCTATGTGGCTCGCGCTTTGGCCAAGGATGGAATCCGCGCGATTCTCAACTACGGTCCGGGCGAAGAGGGTCTGGCCCGCGAGGCCGAGGCTGCGAGTAACGGCGCCGCCACGGCGATGAAGTGTTCGATCACCGAGCTGATCGCACTCACGCGGCGAGCGCGGCTGTTCATTGGCGGCGACACCGGGCCGCTGCATTTGGCGGCGGCTTTGCAGGTGCCGGTGGTGGCGATTTTCGGGCCGACGGATCCGGCGCGCACCGGGCCTTACGGGACACGTTGCGTAGTCTTGCGCAGCCCCGCGAGCCCGACGACGCATGCGCGGAATACCCAGCCTGACGAAGCCATGCTGGAGATCAGCGTTGATGAAGTCGCAGCTGCGGCGCGCCGTTTGCTTGCGGGCGCCCGGGGTGGACAGGACTATCCGCCCTGCACGGAAGGCGCGCATGGCTGAGTGGTCGCGCCATGGTTGGTCAAAGACGGCCCGCCGCATCCGCGTGCCGCTCGGATTCTTGTTTGCCCTGCTGTATTTCTGGCTGGCGCGGCCCTCCGCGCGACTCCTCGCGTTCGGCGCGATTTTGATTGTGCCTGGACTTTTGATTCGCGCGCTGGCCTCGGGGCACGTGCGCAAGAACGAAGCGCTGGCGACTTCCGGGCCTTATGCTTACACGCGGAATCCGCTCTATCTTGGGTCGTTGCTGATTGGCGTCGGATTTGCCGTCGCCGCTCGTAGTTGGTGGGTGGGTGTGGTTCTGGTGGTGATGTTTTTCGCCATTTATCTTCCCGTAATCCGCGACGAAGAGGCCTACCTGCGAGAGAAGTTTCCTGAATTCGAGGAATACGCACAGCAGGTGCCAAGAATGCTCCCGAGAATATTTCCGCCGATCTCACCGAGGACTGCGCCGCATTCTCGCGAGGAACAGCCGGCTCATCAATTCTCTTTACAGCTATACCTGAAGCATCGCGAATACAACGCGCTGCTAGGGGCGCTGGCCATGGTCGCTGCGCTGATCGCGAAGATAGTGTTGTTTTGCCGCTAGGCGAAGCCGACGCAAATTCGGCGTGGGATCTATTTGATCTGCACGAGTTCGCGAGGCGGGGCCGGCTCCGGGGCCGCTGGGGCAGGATGCTGCGGGGCACGCCACGAATCAAAAATGGAAACCTGGTGTACGCAGGAAACCGTGCAGTGCGGGGCGCAGGATTTCTCGGTCAAATACTCGCGCCGCAGGTCGTCGCGCGTGTAGGTCGCCAGCGGAACTCCAGGATAGCCGCGCTGCTGCGAGCAGTAGTGCACGAGTCCGTCTTCGCAAATGTAGAGATAGCGGCCGCCGGCGCGGCATCGCCAATCGTTGGGCTGGCCCTTCGCAATGTTGTCTTGAAAGGCATGGATGCGGGTGAAGCTGCTTTTTTCCAGCGCCTGCATTTCGTGGTAGATGCGGCGCTCTTCGTCGTTGAGCGGCTGCAACTGGCCGCTGCCGTCGTGAATGATTCCGATAGTCGAAGTGAAGCCGAGTTCAATGGCGCGCTTGCCGATCACCAGCGCGTCTTGCGGATGAGAAATGCCGCCGCCGACCACGGAATTAATGTTCACGTGAAAGTCGGCGTGCTCGGCGAGCAGTTGCAGTTTCTTGTCGAGAACCTTCAGACTCTTCTTCGAGACTTCGTCGGGATTCACGTTGTCGATGGAGATTTGCAGCCACTCCAGTCCGGCGCGGTTGAGGCGCTGAATGCGCTCGGCGACCAGCAGATATCCGTTGGTGATGAGCCCGGCAATCATGCCGTTGGCGCGGATGCGGCGGATCACGTCGTCGAGTTCGGGATGCATAAGCGGCTCGCCGCCGGAAATAGTCACGACCGCGGTGCCCAGCGAACCCAGCTTGTCGATGCGGCGGTACATCTCGTCAATCGGCACGGGCTTCGAAAAATCGTCGAACTCGTTGCAGTAAGTACAGGCCAGATTGCAGCGGCGCATGGGAATGATGTGCGCCAGCAGCGGGTGGTCGGTCGAAGCCAGCGCGCGGACAGCCATATTCGCTCCGCGCAGATTGCGGTGCAGAGCTTTGGCCCGGCGGCGCAGGGTTGTAATCACAGATGGCATGGCTAGTGGTTAATTCATCATTACAGCATAGGTCATGTCTGTATGCACGCGCGGTAACAGCGTGCGGTGGAATTCTCGCGGCAAACGGTGACGAAAAGAGCCCGGACGAAGTCAGTGCGTGGTTTCCGAAATCTCTTTTTTCAGCTCGTCAATCCTGGCGTTGTACTTTTCGCTCAGGCAGCCGACCCATCCCTTATAAATAACGCAATCGCGGTCGCGCTCGGCCAGCCAGTCCCGCTGTTTTTGGACGAGCGATCTTCGGGCATCGAGAGAGACGGTCTTCAAAAGCGAGGAGTAGGCAGTGTTTAATTCGACGTCGAGCTTGGCCAGCGACTCCACGAAGCAGATGGCGCGGTCGACTTCTTTTTGCGCCTTGGTGCAGTCGTAGCTCGTCTTGTACATGGAGGCGGACTGCACCGAGTTGAGAAGAAATTTGCCCTGCTTCCCATCCCACTGGAAAGAGAGCACCAGTGGCCGGTTGCGCTCGGATGTATCCGTGAATGTCTCGATCAGCTCGCGGTCGTCCTTGTCAGAGGTCAGGTCGTAGTTGCGATTGCCGAAGAGAACCTCATAGCGCTTGGGGTTGACTTCCTCGATTTCAAGCTCTCCCAGCTGGCCTTCGTCAAGCCAGGAAAAAACCGAATGAACGTCGGGGCCCGCAGTTCCGGTCGCGCAGGTGGAGGCCACGACGATTACGTCGCTGTATTCGTGCCCGGTGAAATTGAAGTACTCCATCTTGTTGAGGTAAATATCGCCTGTTTTGCAGTCGTATCGCTCGGCCAGGTACTGCTTGATCAGTTCCTCCGTAATCCTGGGCGCGTGAGCTGGAGCAGCCTGAAGAAGCAGGCCCATCAAGAGCAGAGCGGCAGGATTCACAATCGCCTCCTAACTTAGGGCACACCGTCTCAGGGCACGCCGTCGATTTCAGTTTGCACGGGGTTTTTGCGATGTCAAGAGATCAACTGGTGGCCGGCCTCACGCAGTATGTCGATTGCTCGCCCGTGCTCCTCCGGGATCAAGACATAATCCGTGTCGTAGGTCGAGATGGCGAAGATGGGGATGCCGCTTTTCGACAGCGGCTCGATAAACGACAGCAGCACCCCGGTTTGCGAGAACGGGAACGGGCCTTCGAGCTTCACACAAATCCAGCGATGAGGAGAGTGAACGTCCGGTGGAAGATTGTCGGCAGGGCAGACGATGGAGAGTTCGTCGCCGGTGCGCGTGATCGAGGTGAAGTCGTCTTTGGCGGACTTCGACAAAGATGCCCAGCCGGGGACGGGCGCGTCAGGGGCGAGCCGCACGATCGCATAGTGGCCGGGGAGCTGGCGGAATTTGAGTCGGGAGCGTTCCATTACGGCGCTTCCTTGATTTCGAGTCGCGCCTATCCCTCTACCGCTTTGTGCAGCGCGGCTCTGGCCAGGATGCGAGTGGAATCAAGCATGGGCAGCGGCGACGACTCTGGCGTCATCAGCAACGGAATTTCAGTGCAGGCGAGGGCTACGGCGTCGCAGCCTTCCTCTTTCAGGCCGCGAATTACTTCTGTAAAATAGGCCTGGGTGCGCGGCAGGAACGTTCCCAGGACCAGCTCGTCGAAGATGATGCGGTGAATGCGCTCGCGTTGCTCGCCGCCGGGGACGCGGTGTTCGATCCCCGCCGCTTTCAGAGTCTCGCGGTAGACCGGGCCGTCCATCAACGAGCGGGTGCCGAGAACTCCCAGACGTTTGTAACCGTGCCTCCGGGCTTCGTTGGCGACCTCAACCGCAATGTGCAGCCAGGGCCGCGGCGAACGATGCTCAACCAGATCGAAGGCCTGATGCACGGTGTTGACGGGAGCGATGAGGAAGTCGGCGCCGGCCCGCGCCAGTTTTTCTGCAGAGGAAAGCATGAGCTCGGCGACGCCGGCCCAATCGTTGGCGTCGATGCAGTTCTTGTATCGGATGAAGGGATGGCCGTGCATCGACACTTCGGGATGATTGTAGGGGCCGAGCAGCTCCGCGCCCTCAACGCAGATGGTGCGATAACAGAGGGCGGCGCCCTCCGCGCTCGATGCGACGATGCCGATGTGTAACATCAGTGGCTGATTCGGTCTTGGGTGTTAGAAAAGCTCAGATTAAGCCTCCGGGTTCCTCTGTGCACCTCTGTGTCCTCCGTGGTTTAGGCTTTCTGCTGGACCTTAATCAGAGCTTTCCTAAGACCCAAAACCCACGAGCCGGTTCAGCTTCTGATTGTAGCCGGAGCGACCGCGTACGGGCTGGCGTCGCGGTAGCGCTTTTCGAATTCTTCGCGAACGCAGATGGTCTTCATGTCGACGACGCGGTCGATGGCCAGGATGCCGTCAAGGTGATCGATTTCGTGCTGCAGGAGTTCGGAAAGATTGCGGTCATCTCCGGCCTCGACTTCGAGCGTGTCGCCCCTGAGATTCTGATAGCGGACGGTGATCTCGCGATGGCGTTCGACCTGCATGAAGATCGAGAGAAAACTCAGGCAGGCGTCCCACACGACGATTTTCTCTGCGCTGGATTGGATAATTTTCGGATTGACCAGCGGCCACGGCTCGGCACCGGGCAGTTGCAGGAAGATGACCCGCTGCAACTCGCCGAGTTGAGGAGCGGCGATGCCGCGTCCGTAGCCGGTTGCCGCCCGCCAGTGAGCTAGTGTATCGGCCAGATCCTGCACCAAATCATCGACCTCGCGGGCCGCGGGATTCTTCACCGCAATAGCCCTTTGCCGCAGCAGCGGGTCACCGAGTTGGAGAACGGGGCGGGTGGGCATGGCAGTACTCAGTACTCAGTTCTCGTACTCAGTAAGAGCGAGTCGCAGCGTGTTGAAATTCGATGCACAATTCCCTGGGCTTTCCTCATCCCGAACTTCACTCCTTCGGCTCAGCCTTCGGGTCGGACCAAACGCGCAGAAGCACGATACACAGCGTCAGAGTCAGCAGGAAATCTGCAAAATAGGGATGGGCCGGCCAAATTGTTTGCGGCAATCGAAACCACCAGGCCAGAATTGAAACGATTGTCGCCACCGCGCTGACCTTCAGAGTCTTCATGTCTGCGACCGACAGCTGTCGTTCACCAGCGCCGGTGATTTTACAACATCATGGCCAAATCACCGGGCCGCGGCGGCGTCGAACAGGCTCAGGAGCTCGAGCTTTTTTTCCGCAGGCAGAAAAGACGCTTCGAAGGAGTTGCGCGCCAGTTCGCGCAGGTGCTCGTCGGTGAAGCCGAAAGTTTCCTGGGCAAGCTGGTACTCGCGCGAAAGCGTGGTGCCGAACAGCGCCGGATCGTCGGTGTTGAGCGTGATCATTATCCCCTGATCGAAATAATTTTTCGTGGGATGCTCGGCGATCGTCTTGCAAACTCCGGTGCGCAGGTTGCTGGTAATGCAAAGCTCGACCGGAATCTGGCGCTGGCCCAGTTCTTCGATCAGGTCAGGATCCTGGGCGGCGGTGAGCCCGTGGCCAATCCGCTCGACCCGCAGGTTGAGCGCTCCCCAAATGGACTCCGGCGGTCCCGTCTCGCCGGCGTGCGCGGTCAACCGCAAACCATGTTCTTCGGCGTAGGCGTAGACGCTGCGGAAAAGTTCAGGCGGAGCCTTTTGTTCGTCGCCGCCAATGCCGATGCCGACCACCTGCCGGTCCCGATATCGCACCGCCAGATCGAAAACTTTCTGCGCTTCCTCGATGCCGAAGTGGCGGGTCGCATCGAAAATCCATAACAGCGATACGCCGAAATCGCGCGCGCCGCGGGCCCGTCCGCGTTCCAAGCCCTCGAAGATGGCTGCGAAATCCTGCTTGCGGAAAAGGCAGACGCCGACTGCAACGTAGACCTCCGCGTGCAGCACGTTCTCTTCTTTCAGCCGCTGCATGAGCCGGTAGGTGATCAGCTCGTAATCGTCCGGGCCGCGCAGGTGCGCGCTGACCGCCTTGAAGGCCATGAGAAAACTTTGAAAATCGATGTAGGTGTAAAGAGCCTCAACCTCGGCGAGGGTGGCGTGGTCGCCGTGACGCGTGCGCAGTTCGAACAGCGTCGCAGGCTCGACGGCGCCCTCCAGGTGCAAGTGCAGTTCCGCCTTGGGGAGTTGACGGATGAAGGCATTGGGCGGGCGATCTGCGGCAGTGCTCATGAACCTGATTGTAGTTTCTCGACCGGGGATTTGCGAGGGAGCACCCGTCGGCCTACGATTCTTTCGGGTACAATCCGGTGTTCTCACGTCAGGCACAGGGAGAGCGCATGAACATGAGGAGCCTCTGCAGGTCGCTGGGTGTGTGGGCCGTGCTGGCCGCGCCGTTGGCGTTGTTTGCGGCATCGTCGGCGCCGCAGGTGAAAACTGCCACGGGCACGGTTGAGGGTAAAGACGATGGAGCCGTCCACGCGTTTCTGGGCATCCCTTATGCCGCGCCGCCGGTGGGCGATCTGCGCTGGAAACCTCCCGTGGCCGCGGCTCTGTGGACCGGCGTGCGCAAAGCGACGGAGTTTGGTGCGCACTGCATGCAGGGAAGGATATATGGCGACATGAACTTTCGCGATGCCGGCGGCAGTGAAGACTGCCTGACGTTGAATGTGTGGATCCCTGCGAAACCTTCGGGCCCGAAGCTGCCCGTGATGGTGTGGATTTATGGCGGAGGATTTGCCGCGGGCACAACTTCCGAGGCGCGGCAGGATGGCGCACATCTGGCGCAGCAAGGCGTGATCGTCGTGAGCATGAACTACCGGCTGGGCATTCTTGGATTTCTTGTTCATCCCGAACTGACGAAGGAGTCGGGGCACAATGCATCGGGAAATTACGGCCTGCTCGACCAGACTGCGGCGCTACGGTGGGTGCATGAAAATATTGCGGCGTTCGGGGGCGATCCCGGCAACGTGACCATTTTCGGAGAAAGCGCGGGATCATTCTCGGTGAGCGCGCAGATGGCCTCGCCTCTCGCCAAGGGGCTATTCCAGAAGGCGATTGGTGAGAGTGGTGGAGCATTTTTCAGCGGAGGTCTGTCGTTTGAACCGCGCTCGGTGCGGGAAGAGATGGACGTGAAGAGAGTCAGCGAGAAGCTGGGAGTAACTACGTTGGCCGAACTGCGGGCCATCCCGGCGCAAAAGCTGGTTGACGCCTTTTCACCGCCGCAGTCCCGGGATTTCGATTTCGGGGACCCGGACGTGGACGGATATTTTCTACCCGAACCGGTGCCGTCCATTTTTGCAGCGGGAAAACAAAACGACGTGCCGCTGCTGGCGGGCTGGAACCACGACGAAGGCAGCTTCGAGATCGCATTCTCTCCGCAAAGGCCAACGGCAGACAGTCTGAAAGCCATGGCGCAAAAAGAGTTTGGCGACAAGGCGCCGGAGTTTCTAAAGCTCTATCCTTCCGACACGCCGGAACAGACCCTGCGCTCCGCTGAAGATTTCGCGGGAGACAAGTTCATTGCGTTCTCGACCTGGGCGTGGCTGGAAGCGCAGGCACAGGCAAAGACCGGCAAGCAGCCTGTCTATCGTTACCGCTTCGACCTCGGGCCGCCCGCCGATCCAAAGGGGCCGCAGTTGGGCGCATATCACTCGGCAGAGATCGAATATGTGTTTGGGCAACTCGATTCCAAAGCCGGGGTCGCCTGGCTGCCCGAGCACCGTGCGCTCAGCGACGAGATGCAGAAGTATTGGGCGAACTTCGCGCGCAGCGGCGATCCCAACGGTCCAGGCCTGCCGAAGTGGCCCGCGTATTCAGCAGCGGACGGATGGCGGGTCATGTTTCTGGACGCGAAGTCCGCGGCAAATAAAGATGACTTGCGGGATCGGTATTTGTTCTTGGCGGGGGTGTGGGAGAAGTAGGACTGAGAGTTACCGCAACGTTTAGGCCTGGAAGGATGCCGCTCATGCCCAGCTAATCGGTCCGTAGACACCGGTAAAGTATTTCTCCAAGAAGTTAATATCCGGAAAGCTAACGAATAACGTGAACCCGTTTGCGTCGAACCTTTCAGCCGACAGAAGGCAGTCACTTGTCGACTTGTAAAGCCCCACCTGCTTTCCGCCCGTTGAGCCCCACTTCACGAGGGCGTAGCCGGAGGGCATGCCACCTCCGGACCAGCGGCGCGGTATTGGGTTATGCTTTTGGAACTCCGTGGAACTCCAGCTGTATGCTGTGTGAAAAGTGATTTCTTGACTCCTATCAGCTGCACGGTAGAGATCAACAGCTGCGGACGTTCGCTCGAACATCACCTCAACATAGGTGCCCAGTCGAATGAGGCAGTCGATGAGAGGGGCAAAATCGAGGTCGCCCGCGATCAAGCAGAAGCGAGACATATTCCCGCGAAAGGCGTGCTCGAGTGCATCGACGGCGAGCAGCACATCCACCTTTTTTTGCCGAAGCTTTCGGCGCTTGCCTGTCACACTGCCGAGGCGCACGTGGAAGTCGCTCAACGATTGTATGGAGTCGAACATCGCCTCTTGTCGAGCCACTCGTGCCTCAAAGTCCGGCACGGCTTCGTTCTCAGCACGGATATCGTTCAAGCAGTCGTAGTAAAAGACCCGACGAACGTTCGTGCCAGGGCGGATCGCGTCAAAGTTCAGATCCGCGACGGTGCCGAACATTCTGCGCATCAGTTCGTCAGCTGCTTTTCGAAGGTAGGCGCCATCAATAAAGACATACGTCGTTTCCTGGGTGGCGGGGATCACGATACTCACCGATGGAAGATTCTAGCCGAGCGAGGTTCCGCTTGGAAATGGACTATTCCGACCTCTTCGCAAACTCGCTGCGGTGCCGGCTGTAGAAGACGTAGATCAACAATCCCAGTCCAAGCCAAATCACGAAGCGGAGCCAGGTGATGATAGTGAGGCCCATCATCAGGCCGCCGCAAAGAACGATCGAAATCAGCGGGAACCACGGCACAAACGGAACTCGGAACGCACGCTTGCGATCTGGCTGCCTGCGGCGGAGAAGGATCACTCCCAGCGAAACCAGAACGAAGGCAAACAGGGTCCCGATGTTGGCAAGGTCGGCGGCATCTCCAATGTCCACCAGGCCGGCTGGAATTCCTACGGCGAAACAGGCGATCCAGGTGGACCAGTGCGGCGTCTTATATTTCGGGTGCACGGCCGAAAACAGCTTTGGCAAAAGACCGTCGCGCGACATGGCGTACCAGATGCGCGCCTGGCCATACTGAAAAACGAGTAACGAAGAGATCATCCCCGTCAGCGCGCCAATTACGATCACGGAGCGGAATAGCGGGTGCACACCGAGATACTTCATGGCGTACGCGACGGGCGCTTCGGCGGCTTCTCCCGAAACGAAGG
>JBKQID010000053.1:0-118068 GCA_052148475.1 Candidatus Sulfotelmatobacter sp.
TACGCCCGGCAGTATCGCGAGGCCACCGATGCGGCGCCGTCGCGGGCGCACTGGCTGGGCACCGATGAGATTGGCCGCGACCGTTTTGCGCGCGTGCTCTACGGAACGCGCATTTCGCTGCTTCTAGCTCCGGCCGCCGCGCTGCTCTCGACCTTGATGGCCGCCCTGGTCGGCGGGCTAGCAGGGTATCTGGGCGGCGTCTGGGCACGATCCGCGATGGCAGTGACCGACTTATTTCTGTCGCTGCCCTGGCTGTTCCTGCTGATCACGGTTCGGGCGCTGCTGCCGCTGAACGTGTCGCCCTTGGTTTCGGTGCTGGTGACGTTTCTGATGCTGGGCCTTTTGGGTTGGACCAGCGCAGCCCGCGTGTTGTGTTCGACGGCGGGCTCGTTGCGCGAATCGGATTTTGTGCGCCAGGCGCGCGCCTCCGGCGTGCGCGGGGCGCGGCTGTTTTGGATTCACGTGCTGCCCAATCTGAAGCCCGTGCTGTTGGCGCAGTTCTGGATCTCGATTCCGGTCTTCATTTTGACCGAGGCAAATCTGGGCATCCTCGGGCTGGGCGTGGCCGAGCCCATGCCTTCCTGGGGCAGTTTGTTGCGGGAACTGGAAGGCCTGGCTTCCGTAGGTGAGGAGCCGTGGAAGTTCGTTCCCCTGATTTTGCTGGTGGTGGTGGTGACATCGTTTCAACTCATGCTCTCTAAACAGGAACAGGCCGCCGCATAACCGGCGACCGGCGTCCAGAAAAGTTGGCAGTGATAGTGATGGCAACAACGCGCAGAAAAGCAATCTTGGCTGCAGTCATGGCATCCGCAGCCTGCCTGGGCATTCTGACGGGCTCGGCCTCGGCGCAGGGCGAGCTGCGTTTTTGTCTGCGCTCGGAGCCGAAGACCTTTGATCCGTTGAAAGTCGAAGACGATGCATCCGTCGCCATCCGCTATTTGACTGGAGGCGTGCTGTTGCGCATGAACCGCCAAACCCAGGCTCTGGAGCCCGAACTGGCGCAATCCTGGAAAGTATCGAAAGACGGCCGGGAGATCACATTCCAACTACGCAGCGGAATTTCGTTCTCCGATGGCACGCCGTTTTCCGCCGAAGATGTCGCCTACACTGTGCAGCAACTGATGGATCCCGCGCTGCATTCGCCAACCGGAGATGCGTTCCGCTCCGGGCCGGGCAATGTAGAAACGAAGATAATTTCCGCCACGCAGATTTCAATCACGTTTCCCGCACCCGTCGCCGGACTCGACCGCCAGTTCGATCAGGTCGCAATTCTCTCCGCGCACTCCGCCAAAAAGGAAATGGCAGTGCTCGGCCCGTTCATGGTGGCCGACTACAAGGCCGGCGCAACCGTGCTCCTCAAGCGCAATCCGAACTACTGGAAGACCGATGCCCAGGGACGCAAACTGCCCTACCTGGATTCCATCCGCCTCGATATCCAGCCCAACCGCGACGTGGAAATGCTGCGCTTCAAGCGCTCGGAAATCGACTTGATCAATTCGCTGGACAGCGAGTACTTCGATAAGCTGGCGGCCACTTCTCAGCAACTCGTGCACGACGCCGGCCCCTCGCTCGACAGCGAGCAGATGTGGTTCAACGAAGTGGCCAAGTCGCCGCTGCCTGGATACAAGAAAAACTGGTTCCGCTCGGCGAATTTCCGCCGCGCGATTTCTCAGGCGATCAATCGTGACGATCTGGCCCGCGTGGTTTTCCGTGGACACGCCCAGGCGGCGATCGGCCCGGTTTCGCCCGCGAACAAGTTCTGGTTCAACGCCCGCCTCAAGCCTGAAACTTATTCCCCTGATGCCGCGCTGAAAGCCCTGCAGGGCGAGGGTTTCCGCCTCGAGAACGGCACGCTGAAAGACAAAGACGGAAACGAAGTCATATTTTCCGTCATCACCAATTCCGGCAACAAATATCGCGAGCGCATGGCCACCATGATTCAGGAAGACCTGCAGAAGATTGGCATCCATGTGAACGTGGTCACGCTCGACTTCCCTTCCCTGATCGAACGCATGACGCAAACCTTCGACTATGAAGCCATCCTGCTCGGACTTACCAATGTGGGCCTCGACCCCAGCGAGCAGATGAACGTGTGGCTGAGTTCGTCGGAAAACCACCAGTGGAATCCGTCGGAGAAATCTCCGGAAACCCCATGGGAAGCCGAGATCGACAGCCTGATGCGGGCGCAGGCTTCTTCGGCGGACGCCCAGAAACGCAAAGAAAGTTTCGATCGCGTACAGGAAATTGCGGTCGAGCAGGCCCCATTCATTTATCTGGTGAACCGGAATGCGCTCTCCGCGGTCGCCGCCAGCGTGCAGGGCGCAAGCCCGGTGATTCTGGTGCCGCAGACCTACTGGAACGTCGAGCGCCTTTCGGTGAAGTAGCCCCTGGTTTTAGGCCACGGATTTACGCGGATCCACACGGATAGAAAGAGAACAGAGAACAAAGATAGAAAGAGAAAGATTAAAGACAGAGAAGATGGACCACCGCGCCCAACCCGACGTTCTTCTCGCCGCACGCCTTTCCGTACGCTACGGCGAAAAGCCGGCCGTGTTGCGCGAGATGGAATTCGAAATTCGACGCGGCGAGGTTCTCGGACTTGTCGGTCAAAGCGGCTCGGGAAAGAGCACGCTGGCCATGTCGATCCTCGGCCTGCTCGATCGCAAGCACACAAAGATCGAAGGCGCGATCAAATTCGACGACTGCGATCTGCTGACTCTTCGTGAGCGCCAACTGCGTGACCTGCGCGGAAGAAAAATTGCCCTCGTGCTGCAGAGCCCACTCTCGTCCCTAAACCCGGCCCTGAAGATTCGAACCCAGTTGAAAGAGGCCTGGCGCGCCCATGCCTCCGGGCCGGCTGCCGATTGTGACAGCTTGATCCGCGCCGCGTTGCAAAGGGTAAGTTTGCCCTCGAGCGAAGAATTCCTGCGCAAGCATCCCTCGCAAATGAGCGTCGGCCAGGCCCAACGCGTGCTGATTGCCATGGCCGTGATGCACCGTCCCGCGCTCCTGATTGCCGACGAGGCGACCAGCGCCCTCGACGTGATTACCCAGTCCGAAATTCTGGCCCTGTTTCGCGAATTGAACCGCACCTCCGGCATGGCCATTCTCTACATCTCGCACGACCTCGCCTCGGTGGCCGGAATCTGCGACCGCATCGCGATTCTTCACGAGGGCCAGATCGTGGAAACCGGAACCACCGAACAGGTGCTGCTCACTCCCCGCCACGAATACACGCAGCGCCTGATGGCTGCCATGCCGAAAATGCCGCAGCGGCCCGCCGCCGCCAAAGCCGCAGCCGTCTAGACGATGACTTTCTCTCCGAGTCGGCATCGTCAAAGCAACGCACCGAAAACTCCGGTACCCACGTCTGGCAAAACCGAGGTCACGCCCGCCAAATCGCCGTTTGGGACAGGCTGTCCCACGCCCGCCGAGGCAGGACAGAGTGTCCCATTCAGGCCGGCCAAAACTCAACCATCTCATGCAGAACCAACAACTTACAGGCTATTGGTTGGTGCTTCCCTTGCAACAGTATCCGTGGGCAGAAGTTTGACCTGCCCCTGAACGAAAGGGTGAGACTCAATGGTGCGCACACGAAAATCACAGAAACCTGCGGGGCGCGGCGAACGCCACAGCGCCGCCTGGGGCAAGCGCTTAAGCATGGTGCTGCTCCTGGCGGCGGGCATGGCGTTCGGACAGAGCGGCGAAACCAGCCGCATCGCTCCCGAACTCTCCGGCTTCCTCGCCCAAGCCCTGCAGGGATCTGCGCACAGCCAGACCGTTCGAGTCATCGTGCAATATAGACAAGTCCCGACGGCGGCCCACTATGCCACCATGCAAGCAAGAGGCGGAGTCCTGAAGTCGAAGCTGCACCTGATTAAGGGTGCCGCATTCACCATTCCCGTCAGCGCTCTCGCTTCCCTGGCCAACGATCCCGAAGTTGCCCAGGTGAGCCTCGATCACCCCGTCAAAGGATTGGACGACTACACCAACGCCGCCATGAACGTCAGCACTGTCTGGAACGCCGGCTACAACGGCACCGGAATCGGCGTCGCCGTCATTGACAGCGGCATTAACGATAATCACCCTGATCTGTTGGATTCGACCGAGTCTTATTCGCGTGTCGCCTATCACCAGGATTTCACCGGGACCAGCGTCTACAACGCCTATAACCATCTGGTGTACGACACTTACGGTCACGGCACCCACGTCGCGGGCATCATCGGCGGCAACGGCTACAAGTCCAACGGACTTTATGCAGGCGTCGCGCCTAGCGTAACCCTGGTTGACCTACGCGTTCTCGACGTGAACGGCAACGGCACCGACAGCAATGTGATTGCCGCCATTCAGCAGGCCATCTCGCTCAAGTCGACCTACAACATTAGAGTCATCAACCTTTCGCTGGGCCGCGGGATTTCCGTCAGTTACACGCAGGACCCTCTCTGCCAGGCGGTCGAGTCCGCGTGGGAGGCCGGCATCGTAGTGGTCGCGGCCGCAGGCAACTATGGCCGCATCAGCGTGAACGGCAGCAATGGCTACGGAACCGTCGCCGCTCCGGGCAACGATCCGTTTGTGTTGACCGTGGGCGCCATGAAGTCGATGAATACCGCCACCCGCACCGACGACCTGATCGCCAGCTACAGTTCAAAAGGGCCGACTACGTACGACCACGTAGTGAAGCCGGACGTCGTGGCTCCCGGTAACCTGGTGGTTTCGCTCGACGACCACCTCGCGACCCTTGAGTCCGAGTACCCAGCCAACATCGTGTCCGGAGAGGGCGCCGATCACGACTATTTCATTCTGAGCGGCACCAGCATGGCGACGCCGGCGGTGGCTGGCGGCGTCGCGTTGCTGCTGCAACAGCATCCGTCGCTGACTCCGGACCAGGTCAAGGCTCGTCTGATGAAGACCGCCTACAAGACCTTCCCGACCTCTTCGACGGCCACCGATCCGACTACCGGACAAACCTACACGTCCTACTATGACCTCTTCACCGTGGGCGCGGGCTATGTTGATCTGAACGCCGCCATGAACAACACCGATCTGGCGCCGTCCACCCTGGGAGCTGCGCTTTCACCCACCGCGGTCTATAACGCTTCGACCGGGACAGTCACTCTGTCCAACGGAAACGCCTCGACTGTCGGCTCGTCGGGCTCCTCTGTCGTCTGGGGCTCATCTGTGGTTTGGGGTTCGTCGGTGGTCTGGGGCTCGTCTGTAGTTTGGGGCGCGAACGTTTCCGGCAGTTCCGTCGTTTGGGGTAGTTCCGTGGTATGGGGTGCCAGCACTTCTACCGGCTTTAGCATGGTCTGGGGCTCGACCACTACCGCTGCCGACAGCGTTGTGTGGGGCGCCGCGATGACTAGCGCCGACGCCGCATCCGCAGCCTTCGTGGGAGAACAATAACCTCCGCAACGAGTTGCACGTGACGAGTTGAATTAAGGAAAGGGGTGGCAGCGCGGGTTTCGGCCCGCATGCCACCTCTTCTTCTGCTCGCTCATCAGGCGACGTCCCGTCGCCGAGAGATCGTCTGCCCACCGCTTATCAGATACTGTCACAGTTCTCAAACTGCAACAGTTAACCGCCCGCCAGGGTTCGCAAGCCGATAGGCTGGGGTACAATAGTGCGGTCTTCGAGGTCACGAAGGAGATTTCCATTCCGTAGGAGGTTCCAATGTTTCGTGTGAAGATTCCTGTAAAGCCCACTTCGACTTTCTGCCTGATCGTCGTTGCCGCTACACTGTCCATTGGTTATGCCGGATGCGGAAGTTCCAGCAACACCCTGTCTCAGGCCCAAGCCCAGGCAGTATCTCAACAAATCTCACTGGCTCTGGGTCAAGCTTTGACCGGGGCCATCGCCTCAAACGCCGTCTCGGAAAGAACCGTACATCTCAGTCTTGCCACCGTGGTGAATAACCTTCGTCCCGATCAGTCGTCTTCCTGCACTCCTACCTCGAGCGGAGAAAACTGCACGATCTCCGACACCGTGGCCTGCTCGGGAAGTGGCACGATTACCGTAGCGGGCGATGTGGACGAGACCTTGAACAACGGTAGCGGGTCCGTCCAGACCCAGATCACGATCACGCCGGCCAATTGTGCCGTTTCCAATCTCGTGATTAATGGCGACCCCAGCATCACGGTCGACAGTCAAATCAGCTTCACCGGTTCCGCCCCGTCCTATCCCATTACTTTCGCCGAGAAAGGGGGCATCTCGTACGGCCCAAAGCCATCCGGAAGCTGTCAGTTCAATGTGAGCAGCAGCATCACCTCTGCCACCACTTGTACCGTGACTGGAACCGTTTGCGGTCAATCCGTTAGCGGAAGTTGTTAGCCAAGTTACTTAAGCAGATTTGATTCTATAGCCAACACGATTTCCCGGAAGGTTCTCCGAATCTGCGGCGTCGGAATCACTATTCTCTTTTCAACGCTCCATACAAAGCGTATTGTTTTGTGTTTTCGCCAATACTCCAGTTGGGAGCCCCTTATGTTCCTGCCGTCCGGCTTGTTCGCTGTCGTCCGTAGTGTCGTCCGTAATAGTGAGGACTGCGCTCTTTCCGCTTCCTGGCCCGACCGCAATCAGCGACTCCGGCGCCTCTGCGGTCTATCCGCTTCTATCGCGTTCTTAGCGATGGTGCTCTCGGCCGCCGCTCCGGTCAATGCTCAGCTGAAGACGACCGTGCATGTCGATCCCACCAAGGGGCAAGCCGTGCTCTACACCACCTCGATTGGCGTGGCCGGCGACCGTTGGGACCCGAAGGCCTTCGATGCACCAACCGTGAAGCTGTTGCAGGATGCCGGCATCACCAGCCTGCGCTTTCCCGGCAACAACGGCATTGATGCCCTTTACCACTGGTCCACTGGCGCTATTACCAATCCCTACACCAACGACCGCGCCCCGGCCTTTGCGACCGAGAGAAAATTTCCCGCCATCGCCCCCGTGATCGACAAACTGGGTACGGCTCTGATCACGGTCAACTACGGCAGCAACCTCGATGGCAGCGGCCCCGGCGAACCCGCGGAAGCCGCAGCCTGGGTGGCCTACACCAACGGCAAGCCCGACAACACCCAAACCATCGGCAAAGACTCCAAGGGCAACGACTGGAAAACCGTCGGCTATTGGGCCAGCCTGCGCGCCGCCAAGCCGCTATCCACCGACGACGGCTTCAACGCGCTTCGTATCGGCCATCCCGAGTCCCTGGGCATTCAGCTGTGGACCGTCGGCTTCGAGCCCTTTAACAACGGTTACTACGGCCAGGGTCACACCCTCGGCTCCGACGCCGATACGACCGGTCTCTATGGTCAGGCCGGCTCTCCGGAACCCGATCTTCACCTCGGCCCCATCGCCACTTCGAGGGATTGGGGCCGTCGCTCCGAGAACGCCAAGGTTGGCCCGCAAGTATACGGAGCAGCTGTCGTCGAGTTTGCCAAAGCAATGAAGGCGGTCGATCCCACGATCCTCATCGGCGCTGCGCTCACCCTGCCGATCACCACCACTGGCGACAACAGTCCCAACCCCATGGGAAAAAACTGGAACGCCTCGGTTCTCAAAGCCGCCTGCGCCAGCATGGACTTCGGCGCCTTGTCTCTGTTTGAAGGCAAAGGCGCTCCACCCGACTACAACATCCACATCGACGAGGACGACCTGTTAAGAACTGCAAGGGATCCGCTGGATAACCAGAAGCGTTTCAGCGAGTCTGCGCTGAACCACGACTACGCCTTGCTCGCTGTGGATCTGCGCGAGAAATATAAAAAACTTTGTCCCGCCGGGCACTTCCCGCCGTTGGCCATTACCAACATCGGCATCATGCCCTGGCTGCCCCCGAAGAACCCGGTAGTCCATGGCCTGTATATCGCCGACGCCACCGCCACCATGGTGGAAAACGGCGTCTACGCCGTGGAGTGGGCACCCGTCCACGCCGCCAGCCCGCTCTTGCTCGATAACAACGACCAGCCCCAACCGGCCTACTTCGGCCTCAAACTCCTTCACCAGGTGGCGCACGTCGGCGATACCTTCGTCGTCGCCAGCACGCCCCTGGACCGCCTGTCGGTCCACGCCGTAAAGCGCCGCGATGGCGGACTCGGCCTCATGTTCATTAACAAGGACCCGGTTCAGTCCATCGCAGCCACGGTCACGGTAGACGGATACAGCTTCGCCGCTAAGGGAACGCGCTATGACTGGGGAAAGCCCGGCAGCGATGCCGGCACGAACATTACAGAAGCTCCGGTTGACGGCTTGGGTGGCACGTTCACCGTGGTGGTGCCTCGTTACAGCATCACCGCCCTCGTGATTCCGAAATCGTAACTGCGGCGGTTCTTGGTTAGGTTTTGAGAAGAGTAGTGGGAGAGTAGCAGACCGGGCTCACTGCCGGTTTTGAGCGGCGCTCTTGGCTAAGGCCGGCAACAACAATTCGAATTCTTCCAGCGGCACCGGACCGCTCACCAGGAAGCCCTGGAACGAATGGCAGCCCAGACGAGCCAGAAACTCTCGCTGTCCTTCCGTTTCCACGCCCTCGGCAATGACCGACAAACCCATTGCCTGGCTCAGTGAAATAATGCTTTGTGCAATCGCGGCGCTGCTCGCGTCCACCTGAATCTCCCGCACAAACTCCTGGTCGATCTTCAATTGGTCCAGCGGTAAGCGCCTCAGGTAAGCCAGCGAGGAATACCCCATGCCAAAATCGTCCAGGGCGAATCTCAAACCGTGAGACTTGAGCTCCGTCATTTTTGCGACGACGTCCTCAAGATCGTCCACGAACATGCTCTCGGTGAGTTCCAGCTTCAGGCTCTTCGGATTCGCTCCGGTGCGTTTCAGCGTCGTCAAGACTTTTTCCACGAAGTCAGGGCTGAGCAATTGCCGGGCGCTGATATTCACTGCCACCGTCAGATGCGCCGTATTCTTCTGCAGCGCCCACGTCGCGATCTGTTGGCAAGCCGTTTCCAGCACCCAGTCTCCTAAGGTCAGGATCAGTCCGGTTTGCTCGGCCAAAGGAATGAACTCGTCTGGAGGCAGGTACCCGCGCTTGGGATGCTTCCAGCGCAGCAGCGCCTCAGCCCCGGTCAGAACATCTCCATCCACCTGAGCCTGATAATAAAGCCGGAAATCGTGGGTCTTGATCGCCTGGCGCAGGTCTTCTTCCATCGCAGCCCGCGCGTTCACCGCAGACTGCAGTGCCGGAGCGAAGAAATGCAGCGTATTGCGGCCCGCCGCCTTCGCCTGGTACATCGCAATGTCCGCCTGCTGCAAAACTTCGTTGGTGTTGTCTTGTGGGCGCCCGAATACTGTGATCCCTATGCTCGAACTGCTCCGGCATTCGCGCCCATCCAGCATGTAAGGCTGGTGAATCGTGACCAGAATCTTCTCCGCGACCGTCTTGGCATGGGCCGCCGCCTCTTCGGGCAGTTCGTCGAGGTCTTGCAGCAACACCACAAACTCATCTCCGCCCAATCGCGCCACCGTGTCGGCTTCGCGGATGCTGGCCACAATCCGGCGCGCCACCTCCTGCAGCAGCAGGTCACCAATGTGATGCCCCAGCGTGTCGTTCAACGTCTTGAAGTCATCCAGGTCGACGAACAGCAGCGCTCGCTTGCGATTGCTCCGGACGCTGGCCGCCAAGGTCTGCCGCAGCCGGTCGAGCAGAAGCCGGCGATTGGGCAGACCGGTCAACGGGTCATAGAACGCAAGATTCGTGATCTCGTCATGCGCCGCCTTCAGTTGCTGCAGTTCGCGTTCCCGTCTTCGCCCGCTTCGTATCCGCAACCGCACCACGGCCCCCGCCACCAGCACCGGCGCCAGCCCGCACATCCCGAAAAACCACCAAGACGCATACCACGGAGTCAGAATCTTGAACCCAAACTCCGCCTTCTGCTCACTCCACACTCCATCTTCGCCCTGGGCTTCGACCTCCAGTTGATAAGCTCCGGGCGCCAGTTCGGCAAACTGCAGTTCTCTCTGCGTCGTTTCCGTCCAGCTCGAGTTTGCGCCCTTCAACTGGTAGCGAAACAGAATCCGATCGTCGTTGGAAATATTCAGCGCCGAGTAACGCGCGATGAGAGAATTCGCATGCACGTCGAGGGATGGATTGCTCTGTCCGGAAACATCCTTTCCCCCCATCACCAGCTTGGTGAAGATCACTTCGATCGGCGCTTCGGCCAGGGGGCTCGGGCGCGGTTTGAATTGCGAAAGCCCTCCGCTGGTTCCGATCCAGACTGTGCCGTCAGCTTCCTCGGCGAACCCATTCAGGTCGCAGTCGTCCCATGCCAGGCCGTCGCTGGTGTCGTAGTGGCTCCAGCGCGAACCGTTCCACATGTCCACTCCTCGCTCCGTCCCCGCCCACAACCGCCCCAATGCGTCAAATGCCAGAAAGTAAACCAGCCCATCGCTGCCCGGTCTTTGGACGCCCTTCGCCACGGCCAGACCGCCCGCCTGCAAATGGACCCGGTCAATCCCGCCTCCGAAACGATAGCCCGCCCAAATCTCCCCGTTCGCCGCGGCGCCCAGCGCCAGCACTTCCTGATTGCTTAATCCGCTGTCGCGCGTGAAATTCTTCCAGTGCCCGTTCGCATTCACGAAGAGCCCGTCCGCGCCGCCCGCCCATATGCTGCCATCGCTGCCCTCAGCCACCGCCCAAATCTGATTCGAGGGCACTTCGGCGACGCGGGCGAACTTTTCATACGGCGCCGTAGCTACAAACAAACCGGCTTCCGTCGCGGCCCACAGTCTTTGCTGATGATCGAAGCGCAAGGTGTACGGTGACCGGCCCGCGAGGCCCTGCGCCTCGCCAAAGCGCTCTACCCTACCAGTTCGGACGTGCAACCGAGCTGCACCATGCGCCTCGGTGCCGATCCACAAATCCCCGTCCGGTCCCAATCGAACACTGTGCACGGGGAACCCATCCCATCCCGGGATCTTCTTCCACTGGATGCCCGACGCCGTGCGTTCCCCTCGCAGCAACCCTCCCTCGGTCCCAACCCAAAGTGTCCCGTCAATTTGTGGCTGGATCTCGTAGACGATGTCGCTCGCCAGACCGCTCGCAGTCGAGTAGCTTTTCCACTCGTGGTAGCCTCGCCACTGCGCCAGTCCCCGCCCCGCCAGCCCGATCCACAAGGAATGTTGCCGGTCCTCGAAAACCGAATACACCGCTCCGCGCAGGCCCACCGACCGGTCAATCTTTTGCCAGCCTTTCCCTTCCCGGATCAGCAACCCATCCGGCGACGGCAACAGAATCCGCCCGTCCGCGTCGACTCCTGGAATCCCAATCACGATTGGATTCAGTTCAGGCGGCTTTTGGAACTTGCTCTGGCCCGCAAACCACACGAACACGCCCGCATTCTTCGCCCGCACCCAAACATTGCCCTCGCGATCTTTGCGGATAACCATCAAGGCGTAGCCCGGAAGCCCGCTCTCCGTCGAGAAGACTCGGGTCCCCTCCGAATCCATGCGGCAGAGTTCCTGTCCACATCCGTACCAGAGCACATCGCCATCCACGAGAACCGCATCCACGCTCGGTCCCGACGTTCCCGGCGCCTGCGGAAACTGGCGCACTTCAAATCCATCGTGTCCGGCTTCGGAATAGAGTTCCATCAGACCGGACTCGGTGCCGACGAAAGTGTGCCCCCGCCCATCCGACTGAATACCTTGGGCCCAGCTGACTACTTTGAAGGGGACTGGAAGCTTCTCGAAATTATTGCCCCGCAGGCGGTACAACCCAAAAGCTCCGCCGGCCAGCAGAGAGCCGTCCGGCGCTTCGCCAAATGCCGCAACCGAGGAGATCGGAAGTCCCTGTCCCGGTCCGAAAGACTCAAAACGATCCCCGTCGTACCGGAAAACGCCGTTTTCCGTGCTCACCCAAATGAAGCCTTCGCGGTCCTGAAAGACTTGCCGCACCGCCAGGTTGTTGAGCCCCTCCGCGGTCCCGAAGGTTCGGAAACCGTATTCCTGCGCGCAGACGTACCCTGCTGCCAGCAGCAAGAAGGCTAGTGCGCGCGCGATTCTAGGGTACCCCACCCCCCGATGATAGCGTCTATCTCATTCAATCTGTTCGCTTAATAGAGATTGGGCCGAACTGAAGTAACCGATTTATGTCGCCCTGCAGGTTACCCCAACCTTAGCCCCGCCTTCTCACTTGAAACCTCCGGGCTCGGCTGCAGTTCCGGGACGCCCGGAGGGAGCTCGAACTTCCACTGTCGTTCGGAACCGCGAATCAGAGACTCGACCAGAATAGAAATCAACTTATTTATTTTCTATAGCTTAGGTCGACAAGTTCACGGGTTAGTTACCTCCGTTGCGGAAGTACTCACTTCAAGATATCGCCCCGGCTCCGCCGATCATCGTTGTACGAAAAATTAATAAAGTCAGGGTGTCGAGAAAAACTGCGCGGGTGTATACTCACCGAGCTTTTGGGTCGAAGGCCGCTCCGGCCTTAACTGGCGCGGGTTTTGGGCCGAACGACCTTCCGCATTGGGGGCAGAACATGTCAGCAGGAAACAGAAACAAAGATAGGAAGAATTTCCGCGTGGGGAACCCGGGGGTCCTCGCCGTCGCCTGTATCGCTTTCCTGGCTGCCAGCGCTTTCGTTGCCGCCGCTCAAACCGCGGTCACGACCTATCACAATGACAACAACCGCACTGGATGGAACAAAACCGAGTCCGTGCTGACCCCTGCCAACGTCGGCAAGGCGACCTTCGGCCTGTTGCAGAAAGTGACCCTCGACGATCAGGTCGACGCCCAGCCCCTGGTCGTACCCGGCGTGATGATCACCGCCGGAAATTTTGTGGGCACTCACGATGTGGTCTATGTCGCGACCGAAAATAATTCCGTCTACGCCATCGACGTTCATACCGGCACGGTGCTGTTGAGCCCGAACTTCGGCGCACCGGTACCTTCTCCCTTGGGATGCAACAACAACGGGCCGAACGTTGGCATCAACTCGACTCCCGTCATCGACCCCTCCAGCAATACCTTATACGTCATGATCTACAACCAGGGCGCAAGCGGACCCGCCTATTATCTTCATGCCCTTGCGCTCGGAAGCCTGACCGACAAAGTGACGCCGCAGCTGGTGACCGCTTCGCACCCCCTGGCCAATGGATCCACATTCAACTTTAACGCCAAGTACCAGCGCCAGCGCCCCGCCCTGCTGCTGGCCAACGGCAGCATTTATGCGGGATTCGGCAGTTTCTGCGATTTCAATGCCAATCTTTCCCGCGGATGGCTGCTGGGCTGGACCGCCGGATCCCTGACGCCGTTTCCTGCCAACAATCTCAACGATCAGCTGGCAACGAGCCCGAACAACTTCTTTTTGTCGGCCATCTGGATGTCAGGCTACGGTCCGGCCGCCGACGATTCCGGCAACGTCCTGTTTGTCACCGGTAATTCTGATCCTTCCGGCACTACTTACAACGGCGTGACCAACATCCAGGAAAGTGTGGTCAAAGTCCCGTCCACGTTGGGCACCGTATCCGATCTGTTCACCCCAATGAATCAATCCTCTTTGGATCAGGGCGACACCGATTTCGGTTCCGGGGGAGTGCTCGTGTTGCCCGATCAGCCCGGATTGGCGTATCAACTGGCGGTGGCGGCTGGTAAAGACGGCAACATGTATTTCATGGACGAAGACGACCTCGGCGGCTACTCCCCCATCGCGAATAATGTGCTGGGCACTTACTCGATCGGTGGTTGCTGGTGCGGCCAATCCTATTTCGTCGATTCCGACGGCATAGCACGAGTCGTCAGCAGCGGCAGCTCGACCATCGAGGTTTGGAAACTAGCCACTTCGCCCCAGGTATCGTTGACTAATACCACCGGCGGTTCGATATCATCCGGCGGGGTGCAGGATCCCGGTTTCTTTACCTCGATTTCCTCCAACGGCACGTCCAATCCCATAATCTGGGCCCTGTCTCGCCCTTCGACCAACACTGGGGCTCCGATTTCGCTTTATGCTTTTGATCCGGACTCGGGCGGCGGAACCATGAACACCTTATTCACCTCCCCTGCTGGCAATTGGCCAAACACCACCGGCAACGCGAATCTGGTTCCCACCGTAGCCAACGGCCTGGTCTTCGTGGCCAGCAACCAGCAATTGCAGATCTTTGGACTCATCGGAACGCCCCCCGGTACACTCACCACGCTAACTTCGTCGGTGAACCCCTCGCTCCAAGGCAAGCCGGTCACGTTCACGGCGACGGTTTCCCCACAGTCCGGCAGCGGCACGCCCACGGGCACCGTAACCTTCCAGAATGGCACGACAGTTCTGGCTACGAGGGCTCTGAGCGCTGGCACCGCTAGGTACGCCCCCGCGACCTTGCCCCCCGGCTCCAACAGCATCACCGCAGTGTATGGAGGCAGTTCCACTTTCAGCGGGAGCACATCCGCACCGCTCAATCAATTCGTGCAAGCGACGACCACAACCGCGGTCACGTCTTCTTCGCCCAATCCATCTGCTTATGGTCAATCGGTACTCTTCACCGCGACGGTCACCTCCAGCATCGGCGCCCCGCTCAACGCAGATCTCGTCACTTTCGAGCAGGGCGTGAACGTGCTGGGAACGGGGACGCTCAGCGGAGGCACGGCAACATTCTCTTACTCTGCGCTCGCGGTCGGCACCAGGCTGATCAAGGCGGTCTATGCGGGAGACCCCAGTTTCGCTGCCAGCACCTCAAAGTACGTAAGACAGGTCATCGGCAAAGCGACGAGCATGGTCACGCTGTCCTCGTCCCAGAATTCATCGAGCTACAAGCAACCGGTCACCTTCACCGCAACCGTTGCTCCTCAGTTCAGCGGCACAACGCCCACCGGGACCGTTGCGTTTTACAACGGTGCGACGGCGCTGGCGTCGGCAACGCTCGTCAACGGTGTCGCCACCTATACTGCCACGACGTTACCGCTCGGCACGGATTCGATCACAGCGCTGTACCGGGGCAGCGGCGCGTTCCTGACCAGCACCTCCGCCCCGCTGAGTCAGGTCGTGACCCAGGCCAGCAGCACCATCACACTGGTTTCGTCGCTGAACCCGTCGAATGTCGGAAACAGTGTGACTCTCACCGCAACCGTCGCTGGCGACTTCGGCGGCACCGTGACCGGATCCGTCACATTTATGGATGGAACAACCACACTGAAGACGCTGAACCTCAGCGCAGGCGCGGCAGAATATACGACCTCGACTCTGCCTTCGGGAACGGACACCATCACCGCGATTTACAACGGCAGCGCAGACTTCACTTCGAGTTCGGCCGAGCTCACGCAGACTGTGAATCAATGAGACAGCGAATCAGTGAATAGTGGCGATTTCCCGGCCGAGGTCGGGAGCCTGATCCGTGTGCGGTAGTTCCCGTTGCTGCCGGCTCGGTTCGAGAATATCGACCACGATCAATGTAATGTCGTCCTGCTGGTCTTCATCGTGCCGGTCTTTGTCCGGATCCTGCCGATCCTTGTCCCGCCGGTCTGCGCCAGCGCTCCTCCACTTTCGCAGTTCGGCGAGCAACTGCCGCGACAGTTCCGCAGCCGGCTGCAAAGGATGAGCGCGGACCACTTGTTCCAGCCGCCGGTCGCCAAACGCTTCTCCCGCCGGATTTTCCGTTTCCGTCACTCCATCCGTGTAAAGCAGAAAACGATCCGAGGGTTCCATCGACACCGTGCGCACCGGGTAGTCAGCATCAGGGCTGATTCCAAATAACAACCCGTTGCTCTCAATCCGCTCTATTTGCCCACTCTCACTTCGCCAGCACAACAGCGGTGGATGTCCCGCCGCCGAATACCGGGCACTGTGCTTCCGCGTATCGATCCACAGATACGCCGCCGACATGATCTGGCCAGACGCCTCGCTCGACAGGATGCGATTCAACCCCCCCAGCAGTCGCGCCGGATCGTCGGCAAATCCAAACACCGACTGCATCGCCACTTTTAACATGGAAGAGATGAGCGCCGCGGGCACGCCATGACCGGAGACGTCCGCCACCAGAATGCCGAGATGATCGTCATCGGTCCGGATGAAGTGGTAGAAATCGCCCGCCACCGCCGTCATAGGACAGTACGAAGTCGCAATGCGGAGGTTCGCGAACTCCGGCACGCTCGCCGGAAGAATCGACGACTGAATCTGCCGCGCCGTCTCCAACTCGGTCTCAATCGCAAGCAGACGCCGCTCGTTGGTGAACACGATCTGAAGAGCTACGTATCCCAGCGAAAACAGAAGGACGACGAAGCCCAACGAGTCTAACAAAGGCACCGCGCGATAGCGCAGCACGGTCCCCAGGTTGGTGTACAACACCTCCGACGCAAAAATCAGGCCTCCGGCCGCGAGAACTCGGTGATTGGGTATCACGAGGAACCTTGAAAATCTTGGAACCAGCACGACAGCTAACAGGACAGGCGTGCCAAGAGCTGCGAGCAGGTTGTTGTAGAAGATCCATTGGTTGGCTGGACCGCCGAGGGCGAACGTACCAATACCCAGCAGAGCGATGGCCAACCCGACGATGATTTCCAGTTGGATAAGAAGCCTGAGTTTTCCCAAGGTCAGCTCTCGCCAAGCGAACAAAGCAGAAACCAGAAGCAGATAGCTGACCGCAGTTTTCACATAGGGAGCGACAGACAGGAAGGAGTGCGGCAGAACCGTCAAAATCGTGTGCGTCTGTCCCAGGGTTTGGAGGCCGTACATCCCGCTAAATATTCCCCACCATACGAGAATGCCAACGCCCCTGCGCCAACGGATCGCTGCGACGGCGCAGGCAGTCGCTCCAACGGTCAAGAAAACCGTTCCTAGAACGATATCGATCACATCGCCGCGAAGCGTTGCCAGCGCTGCATCCGTGACCGTTGTGCCATCCATCCAGTACCCTCCGCTGGCCGACGAGATCAAGTGAAGCTATGGCGATCTCTCGCCATTGGTCGACGACGAGATTTGTCCAGCACCCGTCAGCTAGGACGCCGAATGTTTTTGTCATCCAGCCAACTGCGGAGCACGACCAGTTCGCCGGCGATGAATAGCAGGCCGAAGATTTCTTTATTGCGGCGCGCCAGCCAGTTCGGCAGGTAGATGTCAAAGTTGTCGGCCTGGTCAGCAGTGAACCGTTGAGCCAAGTCCGACATCGGGCATCTGCCATGGTTCAGAGCCAGCACGCCGCACTCCACTAAAACCAGCCCCGTCAGGATCGCGGCCCAGCGAAATTTTCGCTGCACCCCCAAAAACGGCAGAACCACAATGCTCCCGGCCAAAATCGCCCAAATCACCGTATGCAGAAGTTTGATTGCGATCAGCATCGAAAACATGTGCCCGCGGCGGCGGCCGTGTTCTTAGCGTAGCTTCGGCCCAACCCGGCCGTCTGTGATCTCAAACACGGCAAACCCTGCCCCTCCCCACTCCTGCGGAATGCTTGGGCCCGCTGCAAAATGCAGTGGTTTGAACCCTCCATCCCGCCCGCTCTCTTCCCGCAAGTCCATCCTTTACAATAAATTACGGAACCACCCCCATTTGTCCTCCACGTGCACTAACAAAGATGCAAGCGGGCGCGAACCAGCGCCGCACAGCCTGCACGGCGAGATGCACCCCGAGAGGAGGATCTATGTCCATTCTGTTTGCCCTGCTGATGTTTCTGCTGGTCATCAGCGTCAGATATCTCATTGAGCCCAAAGATCAACCCGAGGTGCTCGAACCCGTGATGGTAGCACGCCCCCAACCTCCCCTGGTCAAGCGCGAGTACGGCTTCGAAATCCCGCAGGACTATTGCTTTCATCTCGGCCACATGTGGGTCATGAAACAGAGCGCCGACGATGCGCGGGTTGGCGTGGATCAGTTCGTCACCAATCTGATGGGCAAGATCGATCACATTGAAATCCGCAAGCCCGACCGCTGGGTTCGTCAGGGACAGAAGCTCATCACCCTGACCGTCGATGGCACTACGATCGACCTCCTGTCTCCGGTGGAAGGCGTGGTCACGGCCGTCAACAACGATGCGCTGCGCGATCCTAGCCTGGTCACCAAAGATCCTTACAACAACGGCTGGATCGCGATCGTGAAATCTCCGGATCTCACCGTCAATCAGCGCAACCTGATTCAGGGCCCGATGGTCGCCCCCTGGATGCAAAACAACTTGTCGCATCTGAAAACGCTGATCGCGCCTTCGCCGGCGCTGGCTCAGGATGGCGGCGTCCCCATCAATGGTCTGCTTCCACGGCTTACGCCCGAGTTGCGGCGGAAGGTAGTGCAAGAGTTCTTCTTGTCGTAACCGAGGCACAGAAAGGAGAGACAAAATCATGGCCACCACTGCAGCCGTCCTGGTCGACATCACCAAGTGCATCGGATGCCGGAGTTGCGAGCAAGCCTGCAAGCAGCTCCACGGATTCCCCATGACTTCCGAACCAAAACTATCGCCCACGGCGCTGACGATTGTCGAGGACCACAGCGATCGCTTCGTGCGGCGCATGTGTATGCACTGCCAGGATCCGGCTTGCGCTTCCGCCTGCCTGGTCGGCGCGCTCAAGAAAACGCCTGCCGGCCCGGTCACTTACGATGCCTCGAAATGCATCGGATGCCGCTACTGTCTGGTGGCATGTCCGTTCAGCGTCCCGCGCTACGAGTGGACCAAGCTCGTCCCCTTCGTGAAGAAATGCGATTTGTGCGCCGCGCGCATTGCAAAGAGCCAGCTTCCCGTCTGCGTCGAAGCGTGCCCCGTGCAGGCTTCCATTTACGGCAAGCGCCAAGAAATCCTCGAAGAGGCCGAGCGCCGCATTCTCAACGATTCGAAATACGTGAAGCACATTTACGGCAGCGAGGAAGCCGGGGGAACTTCAGTCTTCTTCATTTCCGATGTGCCGTTCGAGAAGCTGGGCTTTGCCGCGCCTCCCAATCAGCCGATGCCGGCATTGACCGCGAGCGCGTTGGGCGACGGTCCGACCGTCATCGTCGTCGGTGGCGCCCTGCTCTCCGGCCTCTACTGGATCACGCAGCGCCGGGCCCTGGTAGCGCAAGCCGAAGCCCGCGATAAATCTCTGAAAGAAAGGAACTGAGCCATGTCTGCCCTGGGAAAAAGTGCCGCACGACTTCCAAAAATCACTCTCTGGCGCACCATCGTGGCGCTGATTTTCGCCGCCGGAGCCTACGCGCTCTATGCCCGCTTCGCGCTGGGCTTCCAAGCCTCGACCCACCTTACCGATCCTCAGCCTTGGGGACTCTGGGTGGGCCTGGGCACACTCTGTGGCGTGGGCCTGTCGGCCGGAGGCTTCGCCATCGCGGCTTCCGTCTACTTGCTGGGCTTCGAACGCTACCGCCCCATCCTGCGCACCTCCGTGCTCATCTCCTTCCTGGGATACAGCACCGTCTGCGTCGGCATGCTCTATGAACTCGGCCTGCCTTGGAGAATCTGGCATCCCATCGTCATGTGGAACCGGCACTCCGTTTTGTTCGAAGTGTCATGGTGCGTCATGCTCTATACCACCGTGCTGGCGCTGGAGTTCTCTCCCGCGCTGGTAGAAAAAATTCCCTGGCGCCGGGGCCGCGAGCTCTATCTGCGCTGGCACCACAGCATCCTGATCGCGCTCGTGCTGGTGGGCACGCTGCTCTCCTCCATGCACCAATCGTTTCTCGGCGGACTTTATCTGATCACCAAGGGTCGGCTCGATCCACTCTGGTATACACCGTACCTCACCACCCTGTTCTATCTTTCTGCCATCCCTGCCGGATTGGCCGTCACCATCATGGCCATCTTCCTCTGCGTGCGCTCGCTCAATGTTCGAGTCAACATGAACATCCTCAGCGACGTGAGCCGCGTCATCGCTCCCCTGCTCGCCATTTACGGCATCCTTCGGGCCGTGGATCTGGTCAACCGCGGTGCCACTCAATACTTGTGGATGTGGCGCGAGGAAACCGGTTTGTTCTGGCTTGAGATCGCTCTGCTGTTGGTTGCGCCTCTGATCCTGCTCAATCTGGAGAAAGTCCGCAACACTCCACAATATCTCTATTGGACCTGCGCTGTAATCGTGATGGGATTCATGACCAACCGTTTGAACGTCTCTATCACAGCCTTGCAGGCTAGTTCCGGCATCTACTACTCCCCAAAATGGACCGAGTTCGCCGCCTCGCTGGCCACCATCACCGCGGCGGTCGTGGCTTTCCGCTACGCCGTCATCTACTTGAACATCTTGCCCAAGAACCCACCCCAGCAGCAGCGGCCGATGGTATTATCCGCTCCCGCTCATGCGTAAGTCTTTCACGGAGCCGAAAAGGTCCCGGATAAACGTCCGGGACCTTTTCATTTTCACTGTCATCGGACCGCGTAATAATGCAGGTGAGCTCATGCGAGGCGGGTGCCCCATTTCTCGCGCGTCCTGTGCGCGAGAAGTGGGGACTTTCGCAGAAACCTACTCGACGGTCATCGCCTTCAACCGCCGCAGCAGCGACGTGGGATGAATGCCGAGCACCCGAGCCGCCTGCGTTTTATTATTCCCCGTAGCCGCCAACACCTGCTCGATGTAGTGATCCTCCATCTCCCGCAAACTCAGGAACTGGTCTCCCGTCGGAGAAATGTCGGCCTCAGAGAACGGCTGACTGATTTTGCTCTCCCCCTGCCGGTCGCGAATCTCTTCAGGAAGATGATTCACATCAATTTCACCTTCCGGGGTCAGAATCATGGTCCGCTCAATCACGTTCCGCAATTCGCGAATGTTGCCCGGCCAGGCATACTGTTCCAGCAGTTCCGCGGCCCCCGGACTGTATCCGGTAAAACTCTTCCGCAACTCCTTGTTCAGGGACTGCAGGATTTCGAGCGCCAGCGGCAAAATATCCTCCCTGCGCTCCCGCAGCGGAGGAATGTACAGCTGCACCACATTCATGCGGTAATAAAGGTCTTCCCGGAATCGTCCCTGGCTGATGGCATTTTTCAAATTCTCATTCGTGGCCGCGATCAATCGGATGTTCACCGTGATCGTGTTCGTGCCGCCCAGCCGCATGAACGTGCCTTCCTCCAGCACTCGCAGCATCTTGGCCTGCACGCTGGCCGACATGTTGGCAATTTCGTCCATGAACACGGTTCCGCCGCTGGCGCGCTCCAACAATCCCTCTTTGCGCCGGCGCGCGTCGGTGAACGCCCCCGGCTCGTAGCCGAACAACTCGCTCTCCAGCAAGGCATCGGGCAGGGCCGCGCAATTCAACTCCAGCAATGGCATTGATGTGCGCGGACTGGCGTAATGAATGGCTCGGGCCAGCACGCCTTTGCCCGTGCCACTCTCACCCAGAATCAGGATCGTGGTGCGGTCGGCGTCGGCGGCCTTGCGCGCCATCTCTAACATTTGGATGTGCACGGGATTGTGCGTGATCACGCGCCCAAAGTTGTAACGCCCTTTTTCCGATTCCACCGAATCGCGCACCCGCACTCGCAGCGCCAGCACCTCGGCCGCGCGATGCAGCGTGGTCATCATGTCGTCGAGCTGAAATGGCTTCACCAGGTAATCGAATGCACCCAGCTTCATGGCCTCGACGGCGCGCTCCACAAAATGGTAGGCGCTCATCATGATCACGATCGCATTTGGATTCGCGAGCTTGATCTGCCGCAACACTTCGACCCCGCCCATGCCGGGCAGCACGACGTCCAGCAAGATCAGATCCGGAGCTTGCTCCTGAAATGCCTTCAGGCCGTCCTCGCCCGAGAGCGCGGTAAATACCTCAAATCCTTCTTGCCTCAAACTCCGGGAAAGCGTCCTGAGCGTCAGCTCTTCGTCGTCGATGATGAGGGCGGAATAGGGCATCGGGAATAGTAACGTTAAGCCACGACCTCGGATTGAGCTTGCGCCCGGTGCGACTCCTCCTGCCGGATCGGCAGCCGGATCGTCACGGTAGTTCCCTGCTTCAGCACGCTATCAACATGAATCTCGCCTTTATTTCTCCGCACATAAGTCGCGCTGATACTGAGGCCCAGCCCCGTACCTTTGCCCCCCTTGGTGGTGAAGAAAGGTTCAAACACGTGCGGCAGAACTTCCGGCGGGATGCCGCAGCCAGTATCGCTAACCCGAATTTCAATGCTGTCGGCGGAAGCAACCTGGCTCGCCGAAATCGTGATGCGCCCGCCGTCGGCCGTTGCCTCCGCCGCATTGATCAGCAGATTCATCAGCACCTGCGAAAGCTGGTTGGAATCCACCAGGATGCGCGGCAAGTCTTCGGGAACCAGGTTCTCTGCCTTTTTCCCGCGCACTGACGGCTGCCCTTCCAAAAAGCCCAGCGCATCGCTCACCAGCCGCCGCAGGCTGAGGTTGCTCAACACCAACGGCCCCGGCCGCGCATAGTTCACCAGCCCGCGCAGAGTCGCGGCGATGCGCTCGGTCCCGGCAATGCATTGTTCGATTTCCCACCGCTGCTCCGGGTCGGTAGCCGCCTTCAACTCCAGCTCCAGGTGCGACATAATACCCAGCAGTGGATTATTAATCCCATGCGCCGCCCCCAGCGCCAGTTGCGCCAGGGTCGAATATTTTTCATACTCGGCCAGTTGCGCCTGAAACTGGAATTTCTCCTGGCTATACTCCCGATCTTCATTGAGGCGATGAAACAGTTCTTCCCGCGTCCGGTGAAGCTCACTTTCCGACTGCCGCTTCATTTCTGTAGCTTGCTGGAGCACCTGGCAAACCCGCTGCCATTCCCGCCGCTGCAGCCGCCAAACAATGAACATCACCACCAGGGCGGTGAACATCAACGGCAGAAGATAGGCCGCGATTTGCCATTCGAGGATGTCTCCTGACGTCCGCAACCCCGGCAAAAAGCAGCCGCACAAGTCCCGAAACCCTTGCCCTTCTGCCCAATACGGATGCATCTTTATCCAATATCGAACGGATCATTCTCCCCCGCAGTGATGCCAATCACTGCCCCAAGTGCGGACAAATGAAAGAGAAACCGTCACCCGCCAAGGACTGCATTCTTGACGTGTTTCCTTCGTGAACCTTCGTGTACTTCGTGGTAAAAGATCTTCAGTTGGCCAGCCCCGAGCGTCCCTATGGTCCCAGCCCATTCCTCCGCCGATCCCTACAATCTCCAGCGCTTCGTCGACGCCCAGCAGGAAGACTACGAAGACGTATGCGCCGAACTGCGCGCCGGACGCAAGCGAACCCATTGGATGTGGTACATTTTCCCCCAGATCAAAGGCTTGGGCCGGAGCGCCGCCGCAGACTGGTTCGCAATCTCTTCCCTCGAAGAAGCCCAGGCTTACTTGCAGCACGCCGTTCTCGGCCCGAGGCTTCGAGAGTGCACTCAACTCGTAAACTTCATCGAAGGCCGCTCTCTCCATGAAATATTTGGTTCGCCCGACGATCTGAAGTTCCGGTCTTCGATGACTCTGTTCGCCCAGGCTACAGCCGAGAATCGCGAATTCCTTGACGCCCTGCGAAAATATTGCGCCGGCGAATTCGATCCCGCAACTCTCGGCCTGCTGAAAAAATCCTGATGTCCCGAACTGACGTCCCAACTGAAGAACATCCGGCCCGGCCCGCTCACTGCGCAAACGCCTTGGCCGACAACAGCGCCTCCTGCTGCCGCAGCTGGCTGGCTCGCTCCCGCGCTTCCGCAATCTGCTGCGTATTCAAAACCGATTCCAGCGAATGCAGCAGATCCCGGCCGCGCGCATCTCCCGCCATTGCCCCTGCGCTGATCCACGAATACGCCGCTTCCGGATCCTTCTTCGTTCCGCGGCCCTCGGCGTACATATATCCCAACTTGATCTGCGCCCCCGTCTGTCCCTGCACCGCCGCTTTCTGAAACCACACGAAAGCCGCGGCATCGTCCTGGGCCACACCTTCGCCGCGTAAATACAGGTCGGCCAGATTGTTTTCGCCCAACGGATTGCCCGCCTCCGCCGCCTTGCGATACCAGGCGACCGCGGTCGCCGCGTTGCGCTCACGGGCGAGTCCCTGATCGTACATATAACCAAGATTGGTCTGGGCGCTGCTATCGCCGCTTTCCGCGCCTTTCTGGAACCAGCGCAAGGCTTCGGCATTGTCCTGCCGCACGCCTTGACCATCGAGATACAGAATCCCCAGGTTGTAATAAGCGCGTGCGAAGTGCTGCGACGCCGCGGCCTCGAGCCAGTGCAGAGCCTTCCCGTAGTTGACCGCCGTCCCCCACCCGTTGATATACATGACCGCCAGATTCACCTCAGCCGGAGCGTATCCTCGCCGTGCCGCCTTCTCAAACCACGCCAAGGCCCCTTTCGGGCTATAGTCCGGCCCAATGGCCAGCACCGAGGCGATCCCCATCTGGTTCTGTTCGAACGCATGCCCGCGCCGCGCCATCTCCTCGACCACGCCGCTAGCACATACCGCCTTGTCCGTTCCCACCAACCGCGAAACCACCGCCAGACTGCATTGTTCCTGCGGAGATTGCGCCCAGGCATTCCCGCCGACCAGCACCCCCGCCAATGTCGCCGCAACACTAATTGCAAGCTTTCGAAAATTTCTTCTCACGATATCCCCCCGGCTCCAGAGTTTGAGAACTCCTGATTCGCTGAAGCACGGGCTCAACTTGACGCCAGATCGCGGATACCGCAATGCACGCTGAGTTCTTTCCCAATACCAGGTCGGTCATTTCCTCGGGACTGGGCACCTCATCCACTAATAACCTGATGACAAAAGACTTACTCTGCCGTCTATGGAACTGAAGACGTTCCTCGAACGTATCCAGGAAAGGCAGTAGACCACCAGCGACCGGAAATGACCTTCCATGATTCCCATCGCGCGCGCTTCGGTCCCTTCGAGGTGGACCTGCATACTCACGAGCTGTGGAAGTTTGGCACGCGAATGAAGCTGGTGGGCCAGCCCTTCGAAATTCTGGCCGTCCTCATAAGCCGGCCTGGCGAACTGGTGACCCGCGAGGAATTGCGCCAGCGCCTCTGGCCCTCCGACACTTTTGTGGATTTCAACCACGGCCTAAACGCAGCCGTGAACAAGCTTCGCGCCGCTCTCGGTGATTTGGCCGAAGCGCCCCGCTATGTCGAGACCCTGCCCCGCCGCGGCTATCGCTTCGCGGTGGCCATCGAATGGGTGGATGCAAAACCGCTGAATGCAAAACCGACGGCCGCGAAACCGGCAGTCGCGGCCGTGAGCCCTCCGCCCATGCCGCCCGCCGAGATTCCTGTACCGCAGCCAAGCGCACCCGAACTGACGGTCCTGCCTGATGTCCAGAAGGATGTTTCCCACCCGATCCCATGGCAGCGCTACTTGATGGGAAACACTTCGTTTTCAGCGAACCGCGCAATCTGGTATGGCCTGCGATGGACTCTCGGTGGAGGCGTCGGACTGCTGGCCTTGCTCTTCGTCTGCATTCTCCTGATCAGAACGGTATCCGGAAGCGGCGCCAGCCTCGCAACCCACCCTCCGGTCGAGCATACCCGGCCGCTCACCACCATCGCCGGAACGCTGGAGCCCGCTTTTTCTCCGGACGGCAATTCCGTGGCCTTCACCCGCGACGGCGTGAAAGGCATCTTCGTCACCAGCATTGGCAGTGACCAGTTTCTGCAATTAACCAGCGACGACGACTGCTGTCCGGTGTGGTCGCCCGACGGTCGTTCGATCGCGTTCTCCCGTTTCTCCAATAAGGAAATTAGCATTTACGTCGTGCCCGCCGATGCGGGAGCGGAACAGAAACAAGACGTCGAGAAAACAATTAAGACCACCGCCGCAACGTTCTCCCTGACCGCCGCGCCCACCGGCGAGCGCCAACTCAATACCGACGGCGTCGTTCCCCAACATCGAGAACTGGACTGGTCCCCCGACGGCAAGTTCATCGCTTTCGCGGCGCGGACCGGCATCTATATGCTCGCGCTCGATACCTCCCAGGTGCATCGCATCAGCGTGCCGCCGCCCCTGGCGGAGGATTGGGGCCCGTCATTTTCTGCCGACGGCCAGAAAGTGCTGTTTGTACGCAACCGCGAAATCGGCCGTCCCGATGAAATCTGGGTCACCACCACCGCCGCTGGCGCCGAGTCGCGCGTTCTTTCCGAGCCCGGCAAAATCGCCAGTCCGCCGCAATGGTCCTCGGACGGGCGCTCGGTGATTTTCGCTTCCAGTCGCAGCGGTCACCCTGCGCTCTGGCGAGCCGCTTTCGATGCCCCAGACTCCATCGTGCAAATCGGCGAAGCCGGCTCACCGGCCTGGGATCCCGCGGTCTCGCATCGCGGATATCGCTTCGCCTACGAGCGCATCACGCGCAGCCTCAGCATCTGGCAAATGGATCTGGCCACTCCTGACAAGCAGCCGCATCTTCTCGTCTCTTCCACCAGCGACACCGATCAGGGCCCCGGGCCGCAGTTCTCCCCCGACGGCCAGAAACTCGCCTACATGTCAGATCGCTCGGGAACCATGGAAATCTGGGTGAGCAATCGAGATGGCAGCCGTCCATTCCAGTTAACCGCGGTGGGCGGCGCCGGTACGCCGCGCTGGTCGCCCGACAGCCAGTCCATTGTCTTCGACGTGAACCGGCAAGAAGGCGGCAGCAAAGTCGTCTGCATCAACCTGCGTGGCGGCGCGCCCCAGATCCTCACTCCCGACGATTCCGAGAGCCTGGTCCCCAGTTGGTCGCACGATGGAAAATGGATCTATTTTGCTTCCAGCCGCTCCGGCGATGTTCAGGTCTGGAAAGTGCCCGCCACCGGAGGCCCTCCGGTGCAGGTAACTCGGAACGGCGGTCACGCCGCTCTGGAATCTCCCGACGGAAAATTCGTCTACTACGCCAAGTCCTCCGCGCCCGAGCCGGAAATCTGGCAGGTTCCGGTAGACGGCGGAACTGAGACGCCTCTGCCTTTAGTCCGACCCGGCACTTGGGCGAGTTGGCAAGTCGTGGACGGAGGAATCCTATTTGTTGGCCCGTCGCTCGGCCACCGTGCGGTCCTCAGCTTTTTCGATTTTGACCATCGCCGCACCACTACCATCGCGGTGCTCGACCGCGTCCCCTTCTGGCTCGGAGCCACGCCCGATGGTCAAACCGTCGCCTTCGACCAGCCCGGCCAGGAACAGGGTCAGACGATGTTAGTCGACAATTTCCGCTGAGCGTGGCTCCGTTGAACGGGTCGGCTCGTCGTTTTAAGAAATCCTGAAATCTCGCGTGGGAAGGGACTCAAGAAAGCTCTGATTAAACCTTCGGGTTCCTCTGTGCCTCTGTGTCCTCTGTGGTTACGCTTTCTGTTGGACCTTAATCAGAACTTCTCTATGGTGAGGCCAGCGCCGGCAGCGTGACCGTGTCCACGGTGTCGGGATCGTCGCGAAGTTTGATGTATAGCGTCTTTGTCTTCGTCGGCGGGATGGCCAGCGCATCCTCGACGAAACCTTCCGGAACGGTGACTGCATTCACGAAATCGGCATCGGTGCTGACCGAGTCGAGCAGAAACAGTTTCTCACCGTTCAGGCTGCATTGCTTGTCGGGCCCAGGTACGCAGTGGATTCCCTTGAACAGCGGCAAACGCACAAGATTGACCAGCGGTTGCCAGTCCCCGTCGATGCCGCCCTCTGCGACGGGACGAAACTTCAGCGGTCCGAACGCCGAAGGGCCGAGCAGCTTCATGGGATCGAGGACCGCGAAAACTGTTTTTGAGTCCTGCAGCGTGAGATTGCCGTCTTTGAAACTGAGCAGCACACGGAAGCTTTCATCAGCGGTAGCGACCTCGATCTTTTCCGTGGCCGGAAAAGTCTCGGGCACCTGAGTCTTCAGGAAGAAATTCAGCCGGCCATCCTGGGGCAACTCCTCGGGCCTGCCGAGACGAACCATCGGTGGGGATGCGGGCTGATCCAACTGGACACTCTTCGAGAGCACGCTGACGGCGGGGCGGGGCGCTTCAACCTCCGCCTTGAGGTCGAGCATGCGCGCATCTTTTAGGGTGATGTGTGCGACGATCGCGTCCCCTGGATGGAACTTCCGAGCGGCCGCGTCTGGCGTGGTCAACCTGAGTTCGTCCTCCTGGTGGGCGCGGGTCAGCGTATCCGGAGTAAAGCGCAGGCCGTTCACCTCCAGGGCCGCGACTTGATCCAGGCGCGTGCCTTTGAGTAAACCGTCGGCATCGCCGGCGTGAATGCCGAAACTGTCGAGGCGCCCGGCCTCGGCATAGGTATGCAGCGGAATTTCGTCGGCTTCGCGCAACCCAAATTTCTTGATCAGCATGGTGACCGATCCGGCATTCGCTTTCTGCAACGGCACCTTCACTTCCAGTTCGTCCGGCTTCGAGGTCCTCCATTCGATTTCGAGCGCCTTTCCCTGCTCGTCGTTCACCTTCACTTCGCTCACGCAGCATGCGTCGGCAGACTGCAGGTGGAGGGTGTCTTCGCGGCCAACGATCAGCGCGCTGGCATCTTTGGAAGCGACAATCCATTGCGCGGGCCGCGAGGTCCGCATGCGGTAGTGCGGTCCGTCGAACGCATGGAAGCCCCAGGCCCCGCGCAGAATTCCCGTCACTTCGCCGTCCAGATCGGCGGACTGCAGGGGCTGCGTCTCCACCACGAATCCACCCTGCACAGGATCTGGCTTCGCCGGCAAATCGATGCCCAAGCCTGATTTGGCTTCCACATGCAGAACCAGGTTATGCGCGAGATCGGTGGCAAATACCAGCGGCGCACCCTCTGCGGGCAGCAGAAGCGAAGGCTTGCCCGCGCATAATACCTGCGCTGGATCGACTGCGCGCAAAGGCGGAAAGGGCGACGTCCGGACCGGCGGCAGGCCGATCACGATGACCGACTTCGGATTTCGAAACGATGGCGGGTTGTTCAGGCGCAGGTTGAGTTCATCCTGTTTCGGCAATGCCAGCGCGGGGATGTACTGATATTGTGCCGTGTGCGTCGTGCCCAGAATGCGCGCGACATCCACGACCGCTCCCACGTAAGGACTGTAGTAGCCGCTGCGGGCGTTGGGTGTGGCACTGATCTGCGCCAGCAGGTCTGACGATGCGCCGGAAGTCAGCGTGGCCACCATGGTCTGGCTATGCGCGTCGTCCAAGACCAGTTGATCGGTGTTCTGGGTGAGGCACGGCACCTGTTGGGCGCTGGGCTTATCAAAGCATTGCTGATCCAGGCGAATGTTCAGGCTGCGCGCCAGCAAGGTCGTACGAGACTTCAATTGCTCGGGGTCGCTAATGGAAATCTCGCGGACGGCTTCCAGATACTTTTCCAAACGGGCGCGGTCGAGGCTGGCTTGCACCAGATCCTGCGCGGCGCGCACGAAGGCGCCAGGCTTGCCCCGCACCGCAGTGCGCAAGGTGCTGAAAGCTCCACCGGTATCGGGCGCCAGGAAGATCAGGGTTTCCTCCGCTCCTTCCGGTACCGTGACGAAGACGCCTTCCTCGTGGACGGGCTTGCTCCAGGTCTCGACGCGTGTGAACCAGGAGTCCGGGGGAGGGTTGGTGACCCCGCGCAGAAAAACAACGACCATCAGGTAGTGCACGGACTGGCTGTCCGGCAGGTCGGGATGCACCCAGAGCCGGTCTCCCGCCTGCAAACTAGGCACTTGCGCAATCGGCAGAGTTACACCGGAACGCTGCACGCGCACATCGACCTGGGGGCCGACGAGGTCGAAGGCGGCATTGTCGGCAAGGGCCCCGCTAACGAGGGTCAACAGAAGAAACAGAAGCAAAAGAACCTTCGGGACGCGTCGCTGATACAAGAGAAGGGAGTTCAAGAATTTATTCTAACTGATTTGTAACTGCAATCTCGGAGCAGGACGGCGACGCGAAGAAGTTAAGATTTATCGTATATTCCCCGACACGGGGCAAAGTTTTGTGACGCCACTTTCGGGGCATACTGAAAAGCATGGACCGCTGACGCGTTCTCAAATCCCGCGTTGCCAGTGGATTTCCCTGGTGCCGGGAGGGGGAATCGAACCCCCACAGTCCTTTCGGACCTGCGGATTTTAAGTCCGCTGCGTCTGCCAATTTCGCCATCCCGGCTCGCGTTCATTCTAGCCTAGCGGCGCCGGACGGCGATCGTCCTAAAGTGGAAATGCAGACTGCTGGGTTGGATCACTGATTTAGGACTGCTGGTCAGGACGATTGGGTCAAGTCGGCTGAGTTAGAAGTGCCAGGTTAGATGTGAGCGCCCGCCGACGAAGTGCTCGCGCCCGTGGACGCGATCCCTCGCTGCTTGTGCAGCACCTCGCGGAATTGTTCCGCCGTCAGCGCCTCGCCATAGAACAACTGCAATAACGGATCGTCCGCCGCCGCGGGCGGTTTGCCCGTGCTGGGCTCCGATTCCAGACCCTCCGGCTCGACCAGCAACTCCGGTGTCAGCGAGTGATTCTCATTGAGGACCGCTAGAAATACCTCCACCGCCGTCCGGTGTTCCGGCGTGGCCTGCGTGAATTCCACTCCCATTCCTTTGTCCGCATGCATGATCCGCACCACGCCCTGCGCGCGCACTTCCACTCCCGCGGCGCGCATCGACAGCGTCACTCGACTCGACGCCGGGAATGGTGACGCCATCTCCAGATAGCATCCCCCAAGACTAAGATCGGTGAGTTGGCAGCGAATCGGCGGATCGTCCTGCTCGGCGTCCGGTGAATTCTGTTTCAGCCACTCCCGCAACTGCTGCGTCGCTTCCGGCGGGATTTGCTGAAAGCGCAGGCCGGCCTGCTCTTTGGCCCCTTCCCAGGCAAACTCGGCGGGCAACTCCAGCGCGGCTTCCGACCCTGGCAAAGTGAACACCGCCTGCCAGCGCCCGGTAGGCCGCCGCCGCTTGGGCACATTCACCGCCATGCCGCCTTCGCTCAAATCGATGGTCGTCACCTTCATGTTGCTGCCCGCTTCCGGGCTTCGCATGACCACCGGAATCTCCACCGCGACCCGCGTGTTGCGACGCCGCTCGCTCTTCATCAGCGCCCGCGCCGCCCGGAAACTCGACTTCGCCCGCTCACTCGATACCGGCTTGTAGAGCACGAAGTGCGCTCCCAGCTCGAACACCGCCTTCAGCCCAATAATAGGATCGACAATCGCCACAGCAACCGCCTGCCGGTTACACGGAGCGGTGCGCGCACTGCGCAACACATCTGAGGCACCATCGTCTGTCACGTCGACAATGATCGCCTCAAACCGTTGCCGAGTCAGTTTGTGCAGCGCGCTGTCGGAGTCCTCGCACAACTCCACTGCAATATCCAAGTCGCCCAGCACTCGGCGCAAGACTCGTACGATTTTTTCGTCCGCACACAGCACCAACGATTTCAGACTCATCCTGGGCCCGTCCTAATCAACAACTCAGCGATATCAACAACTCGGCGATCCGATCGCGAGACACATACTTTTCCCCCGGGTGCTGGCCAACAGCCCGGGGACCGCAAAAGCGAGATGCCCTCTCTGCACTCTATGTCCATCGCGGTTGTCAATCAACGTCTCTCCGGATATGGCGGGTTACCACCGTAATCGGCAAGACCCCGCTCCCTAACTTCCTTACCTTCCTTGTCATTCCGAACCGGTCTGAAAGACGGGTGAGGAACCTGCTTTCTCCTGCCTCAAAACTCGGCCCACTCCCTACCTCGCCCGCCGCGCAAAGGGCTAAGTGTCTTAATTTGCATGCCCTTGAATACGATCCCCTGACCATTTTCGCAGCAATTTTCCGTTGACTTTCCAGCCAATTCCACTGTACGATTTTAGTCTCCGATTAGTCTTAGGTCCGAATGAGTCGTGGACCTAGCTTTGTCTGCAGTCAGGCTCGGTGTTCCATCTTCGATTCCTGAACGTGAATCCTGAAGACGACCCGGAGAATCATATACATAGGTAAGTTTGCAATTTCATCCCCCTGAGTGGAAAGGCACTTTTCATGGCCAAGCGACGCGGAAATCCGAACTGGGGCAAGCCCGAGCCGATCGGTCCCATCACCCCGACCATCACCGAATTCGAGCAGGTTGTACGCGAGTACAAGCTCTCTCCGGACCAGTACCTGCGGTCGACCCGCCTGCGCGAGTGGGCCCGCCGCAACAAGAACTCCAAGTACATCCCTGAGCCTCTTCTGGAAGCCTGGGGCTTCGAGATCGAGTCCACGCTGTAACCCAGCCCGAGAAAGTTTTGAGGGCCGCTCCGACGGGCGGCCCTTTGTATTTCGGCTAAATGTGTATTTCGGTTAAATGCGGGAGGCCTGCAAAACCCGCCGCGTAAGTGTTGTCATTCCGAACCGGTCTGAAGGACCGGTGAGGAACCTGCTTTCCCGCTGGGTAGCGTGATCGCCTTCCCGTGATACTCTCGTCCGCAACGAATGCTCAACGTCCTCGAAATCCCGCCCGCGGAACTGTTCGCCCTGCTGGCCGCCATCGGCTTCGCCGCCGGACTCAATCTCTACGCCACCGTCGCCGTCCTCGGCCTGCTGGCCCGCTTCGGCCATCTACCGCTTCCTCCGGGACTCCATCTGCTCCAAGGCTGGCCGGTCATCATCGCCAGCACCGCGCTCTTCGTCATCGAATTCTTCGCCGACAAAATCCCCGCGTTCGACCTCGTCTGGAACGCCCTCCACACCTTCATCCGCGTCCCCGTCGCCGGACTTCTCGCCTACCAGGCCACCGCCCAGCTTTCCCCCGAGCACCAACTCCTGGCCACGCTCCTCGGAGCAGCCGTAGCCCTCATCGCCCACAGCGGCAAAACCGCCGCCCGCGCCGCCGTCACCCCCTCGCCCGAACCACTCTCGAACATCTCTTTGAGTGTTGGCGAAGACATCCTGGCCATCGCCCTGACCTGGCTGGCCACGCGCCATCCCTACGTCGCCGGCACACTAGCCACCATCTTCGTCGTGATCATCGTCCTCATGATCCGATGGGTCCTCCGCGCCATGCGCGCCCTCTTCCGGGGAGCCGAACACGAACTCGCCGGGTAGGTAGGCAAGCAAGTGTGGGACGGAGACTCCTGTCCGTCGCATTTGATTTCGTTCTCGATGATCTTGCTACTGGAGAATGGACGGGTGCCCCATTTCTCGCGTTCTGTGCGAGAAGTGGGGCTTTTTGGTGGCCAGCGCGCGTGCCCCATCCTTTCGCCTTACGCGAAAGGACTCGCTACCCCACCAGCGGGTTCACCACCCGCACCGTCCCGTAACTCTGCTTCCCCGCCAAGTCCTCGGAGTAAAGAACGGTCGCGCCGCATTGCTCGGCCGCCTGCAGGATGAGAGCATCCCAAAAAGAAGTCCGGTATCGCGTTTCTATCTCGAGAGCCTGGATCACCGACTCCGGAGTGTTGACCACAATTTCCCAACTCAAATAGTCGCGGAGCAGCGCGCGGAGCTCGTCCACGGAAACAGGATTGGCCACCTTGCGCCGCAGATTGACGCAAAGCTCCTGCAAGACCTGCGTGCTCAGCACGCCCTGCCCGCTCGTCCACAATCGCTCCATCAACTGCCGCGCCCGCTCGTGCTTGACGCCGCTGGGGTCGTGAGAACCTGAACGGTCATGTGCGTAGATCAGAATGTTGGTGTCGACGAAATACTTTTCGGCCATCTGCACTCTTTCGCTCGGTCAGTTCTCACCGTTCATGAATCTCGTCGCGCGAGCGAGGAGGCGTCCAACGAAGATCCATCCCTTCGCGCAGCCGTGCCAGTGCCCGCCCGCGCGCCCGATGGTAAGCCTTGCGCTCACGCACAATCTGCTCCAGACGCACCGCCAGCATCGCGCTGATCGACGTGTCTTCCTCGGCCGCAAGGATGCGAACTTCGCGCAGCAGATCGGCATCCAGCTTAAGAGTAATATTGGTCTTCATAAAGGAACGCATTTACGTGCAGCACTATTCTACGTGCTAATCCATGACGAAGTCAACTGAGGGCCATGTGTACAATATTTGTGCGGGAGGTTCGAACCGAAATCGTCGATCAGCATGAGCACTCTAAAAGACATCTTACGGATCGTCCTGGCGCTGTCGGCAATCGGCCTTGTCGTGTGGCTCTATCTGACAGTGGTCACGTTCCTCGACCAGTGGTCTGATCGCACGTTCGGATGGTCCATCATGCGACGCCGCAACTACAAAACAGAGATTCAAACTCTGTTTCATGGCAACACAAAGGACGAAGATCAACTCTGAGGCTTCTATTCCAGCTATGAGCCCCCAGCACCCCTTCACCGACGTCCCCGACGCGATTGAGGAAATTCGCGCCGGCCGCATGATCGTCGTGGTCGACGACGAGGACCGCGAGAACGAAGGCGACCTCACCCTCGCCGCCGAGAAAGTCACGCCCGAAGCCATCAACTTCATGGCCAAATTCGGACGCGGCCTGGTCTGTCTCGCCATGACCGAGGAGCGCCTCGAGCACCTCAACATCGGTCCTATGACCTCGGAGAACACCTCGCAATTCGGCACTGCATTTTGCGAAGCGATCGACGCGCGCCAGGGCGTCACCACCGGCATCTCCGCCTACGACCGCGCCCGCACCATTCAAGTCGCCATCGACCCGGCCACCAAGCCGAGCGACCTCGCGCGTCCCGGCCACGTCTTCCCCCTGCGCGCCCGCAAAGGCGGAGTGCTCGTCCGCGCCGGCCAGACCGAAGCCTCCGTCGATCTCGCGCGCCTCGCCGGTCTGGTTCCCGCCGGAATCATCTGCGAAATCATGAAGGACGACGGCAGCATGGCCCGCGTCCCGGACCTGATCGAATTCTGCCGCGAGCACCAGATGAAGATGCTCACCGTCGCCGAACTCATCCGCTACCGCATGGCCCACGAACGCTACGTGCATCGTGTCGGCGAGGCCCTGATCGACACCCGCTTCGGCGAATTCCGCCTCATCGCCTACGCTAGCGAAGTCGACGGCGGCGAGTCGCATGTCGCCCTGATTCGCGGAGATATCGAGCACAGCAAATCGCCGGTCCTGGTCCGCATGCACGCCCATTGCCTCATGGGCGACGTCTTCGGAGCCACCGGCTGCGAGTGCCACGCCACGCTCGAAGGCGCTCTCCGCCGCATTTCCCGGGAAGGCTGCGGCGCCCTGATCTACCTACACCAGACATCGCAAGGATTTTCTGTCGAGAAGCTTGGCGACCGCACTGCCCTCAGCTTTCACCGCGGCCGTAAACTTCCCTCCCTGCTCGACAACGAAAAGCAGACGCAGCGCGAAGTCGGCATCGGCGCCCAGATCCTCTCCGACCTGAACCTGCATCGCATCCGCCTGCTGACGAATCGTCCAAAGAAAGTGGCCGCGCTGGAAGGATTTGGAATTGAGATTGTGGAGCAGGTTCCAGTAGATCTGCAGGAAGTCAAGGCGGGAAAGAAGTAAGGGCCGCAGGGCGCGGCCCAGTTTCACGAAGAAGTCTAGAACGGCTTCCGCACCACAACTTCGCTCTCGCGGATAAAGAACTGCGCCGAGCAGTGCTCCGACCCGCAAATCACCGGAATAAACCCGTTAATCTGTTTGCGCGTGATCAATCCCAGCATGCCGCACGACGGACAGGACAACACGGCCCAATAAGGATCTTCTTTCTCGCCGATCTCCCCGGCATTTTCCAGCACGAAGACGGTACCCGGCTGCATCTGTTCCGGAATCCACTCATTAAGAAGGTCCAGTTCACCTACCATGTCTTCCTCCTGTGTCCCTATGCCGCGTCGTGTAATGTCCTGACTCCGAAGTTCTGGTTCGTGCTGTAATCCCCATCCCCACAGCCTACGAAACTTTTTTAGCACGCCTGTGGTGCTCGGGCGAAGTTACTGAAGTATTCGTCTTCCCGGAGATGACCCCGGCCCGCACCTGCCGCACCGCGTCACTCAGGCACACGCCCATAATGGGCTGGTCTGAATTCTTGAGAATGTCAACGATCTGGCGTGCCGAAGTCTCCAGGTACAGATGTGTGCCGTCGCTCAGCAGGTGATAGTCCGAAGCATGGCTCACAACCTCGGCCAGCCCCTTGCCAACTTCGCGTTCGAGAAACCGCATGACCTTGCGCACGCTCTGCAGCGAAAATCCCTTGCGCCGCAGTTCGCAAATCACCGCTACTTCGGTCAACTGATTCATCGAGTACAGCCGACGATGCCCTTCCCGCTCCGGCTTGACTACGCCGCGCTCGTCCCACCACTGCAACTGGCGGGGTGTGATCCCCGTCAGAGCGATGACCTCGTTCGATGTGAACCGATCTTGCATGGTCGCCTGTAAACGATCCCTCAGATTTTGTTTGAAACAATCCTCAAGTCGAATGTTTCAAACATTTTAGGCACACCACGGCGAAGGTCAAGCAGAGAATCGGTGGAAAACAGGTGACTAAGAGAGTTCCTGCGCGGAGATGGCTAGCCTACGAAGGGATCGCCGCCAACCAGATGCAACGCGTCTTCGTAGTCCCCTCCGAAGTTGACCCGCGTGATCTGACCCAGGGGGTATTCGTCGGGTTTGTCCTCCCAGGTCGCATCCGGGCCTATCTCCAACAAAGACACATGACCTCGATTCACATCGAGCACGCGCCCGATCCAGCAGACATGAGGCTCGACCTGTTCACGATGAATCGTCACCAAGGGGAATGCTCGCGCGGCCGACAGCAGAATCGTCTCAATACTGGCAAGGCTTACGCGAGGCTTCGTGGGTTTGCGCTGGCCTCGCTTCTTCAGGGCAGACTCCGCAAATGCCGCGTACGGGTCCTGCGTCACATCGAGTACGTCGCTTATACGAAAACATTCAAACCCATCGAACCGAATGCGATCGCTAACGAGCGCCAGCAAGAAGAACTTCGGGCCGACGTCGACCACGTAGCCTCGAACCTTCGAGTCCTCGAACCGCCGCGACAGACGGATGAAACGCTTCTTCCCCTTCGCGTCGACCAACTGCGGCAAGCATCCCTTGGCCATGGTTACTCACCCCCGCCTACGAAGTGCACAATCTCCAGCCGGTCGCCTTCTTCCAGCAGAGTCGTAGCCCAGCGGTCCCGCGGCACAATATCGAGATTCAGTTCCACGGCCACACGATCCGATTTCATCCCGAGCGTTTCGAACAGCGCGGCGAGGGTCAAAGGAGCGGGAGAGCCGCTGAAATCGCGCTCTTCCCCGTTGATTCTAAGCTTCATTGATGTGGAGTTTCATTCGACTAGGCTCGCCGACAATATCGGTGGTACGCGCGAGATCCCTCGCTTCGCCTGAAAAGCGGCTCCGCTCGGGATGACGCCCGTACAAAAGGAACCGGCGTCAGAGGTCGAACGGCTAGTCACTCCGCTTTGCGCAGCACGAACTTTCGCGTGGCCGTGCGACCTTCCTGGTTGATTTGCACCAGCAGCGTCGAATCCGGTAAATCCGCTTCTTCGACTTCAATCTTGATCTCGGCCGCGCCCCCCGAGTCCGCCACCGTCTGGGTATAAAACGGCGCTGCCCCCGGACGCGCCAACCGAAATGTCAGCCGCGCCCCTGCAGCCGCCGCGCCCCCTTCGGTCACGCGCAACTGCATGGTCAGATTGCGGTCGAAGTGAATCGACTCCGCGTTCAGCCACTGCACGTCCAGCTCTTTCACCGTCGCCAGAGCCTCGGCTTCGGGATGGTCCAGAACGTTGTCCAGCTTGCCTTCCCGGATCGCGTCCAGCACCAGCCGGTGCTGCTCGCGCAGGCGCTGCTCTTTCTGCGGATCTCCGATGGGCGCCTCGCTGGCATTGCTGGCGTAGGAAGTGGCCCGCTTCCCGATGCAGCGCCCGCGCACGAAAACCTGGGTCTGTAGAAGGAGTTCGCCCTCACGCGCTTCGCTCTGCACGTGATAGATCGTGTCGCCATGCTTGACGTCGGTATTGAAGCCAAAAATCATAAGGATTGTGTAATCTCGTAATTGTGTAATTGAGTCATTGAAAATACGCGAAGCGTGCAGGTCCGCGCTCCTGCGCGGTCGTTTTTCAATTCCTCAACTACCAAATTACACAATTACTCAATTTGTCGCTCGCTCGCTTGACACTGTTCGTGTAAGCCCATAATCTAGAACGTTTAAGCAACGCTTGGCGCGAATTATATCCATCTCTTCCTATGCCCGACAATTACTTCGCACGCTACCTCCCATTTTTGATCCATATTCTTATGGCGGGCGGCATTGCGGCTGCGATTGTCTCACTTTCCTGGCTGATCGGGCAGCGCAAGCCCACCCGCGCCAAACTCTCTCCTTATGAATGCGGCATGACCCCGGTGGGCGACTCCCGCCAGCGCTTTTCGGTCAAGTTCTACCTGGTCGCTATGCTATTCATTCTGTTCGATGTTGAAGCCGTTTTCATCTACCCCTGGGCAGTCATTCTACGCAAACTCAAAGAACAGGGTCAGGGCCATTTCGGCCTCTGGGAAATGCTGGTGTACATCGGGATTTTCCTCGTCGGCTTCTTCTATGTCTGGAAAAAGGGCGTACTCGACTGGGGTGAGACCAATCCCAAACGAGGGAACTTCTAAATGCCTCTCGCCCCCGCTATTACCGATCTGGAGCAACTGAAGAACCATCCCGCTGTGGCTCGCCTCGTCGGCTGGAACCGGGAGGCCGTAACCGGCGTGAAGTTCGATCGCGAGGAAATGACGGTCTTCATCGATCGCGCCTTCATCCGCGAGGCCTGCTCGGTTCTGAAGGACGATCCCGCCTGCCCCTTCAATTTTCTTTCCGACGTGACCTGCGTCGACTGGTATCCCGCAGAACCCAGATTTGAGGTCGTCTATCATCTGCTCTCCATGCAGAAAAAGGAGCGCATCCGGCTGAAAGTTCACTTGAACAGCGACAGCCCGGCGGTCGAGTCGCTCACTTCGGTGTGGCCCGGCGCCAATTATTTTGAGCGCGAAGTTTTCGATCTGTTCGGCGTCCGCTTCACTGGGCATCCTTATTTACGCCGCATTCTGATGCCCGAGGACTGGGAAGGTCACCCGCTGCGCAAGGATTATCCCGTGGAGGGGTACCGCTAGGAATTAAAGATGGCCCACTTGACTCCCACTCCCGTGCTCGAACCCGGCCAGGATCGCACCATGATTCTGAACATGGGGCCGCAACACCCGTCGACCCACGGCGTGCTGCGGGTGTTGCTTGAGATTGACGGCGAAACCGTCGTGCGCATGATGCCCGACATCGGCTTCCTGCACACTGGAATCGAAAAGACCTGCGAAGCCAAGTTCTATCAGCAAGTCGTGCCCCTGACCGATCGCATCGACTATCTCTGCCCCATGACCAACAACCTGTGCTACGTGCTCGCGGTGGAGAAGTTGCTGGGGCTGGAGATTCCGCCGAAGGCACAATGGCTGCGGGTTCTGCTGAACGAGTTAACCCGCATTAACTCGCATCTGGTCTGGCTGGGCACGCATGCGCTCGACATTGGAGCGATGACGGTCTTCTTGTATTGCTTCCGCGAGCGCGAGGAAGTTCTGCGCCTGTTCGAGATGGTTAGCGGGCAGCGAATGATGACTTCCTACTTCCGCGTAGGTGGAGTCTCACTCGAACCACCGCTCGGTTTCTTCGATCGCGTGCGCGATTTCGCCGGATATTTCCCGGAGAAGGTCGACGAGTACGAGAATCTTCTGACCGGCAATCCCATCTGGGGGATGCGTACCAAGGGCGTCGCCCGCATGAGCGCCGAAGACGCGATCGCGCTGGGCGCGACTGGCCCAACGCTCCGCGGCAGCGGCGTCGACTTCGATCTGCGCCGCGATATGCCGTATTCGAGCTACGACAAGTTCCAATTCAAAGTCCCTGTATCGCAGGAAGGCGACGTCTTCGCCCGTTACATGTGCCGGGTGCAGGAACTGCGCGAATCGATTGGGATCGTGCGACAAGCGCTGGACGGCATGCCCGAAGGCCCCATCAAGGCTGACGCTCCGGGCGTAGTTCTGCCCGACCGCGAAAAAATGAAGACGCAGATGGAGTCGCTCATCTACCACTTCAAGATCATCACCGAAGGATTTGCCGTGCCGGTGGGCGAGGTTTATCAGGCAGTGGAATCGCCGCGCGGGGAGATGGGCTATTACATTGTCAGCGACGGCACGGCAAAGCCCTACCGCGTGCACATGCGGTCAGCATGTTTTGCGAACCTGCAAACGCTGCCCACCATGTGCGAGGGACGGCTGCTGGCGGATGTGGTGGCGGCGATCGGCAGCATCGACATCGTGCTGGGAGAAATTGACCGGTGAAATTCTCAAACGAATTCGAGCAGCGCTTTGCGGAGATGGTTCCCCACTATCCGACGAAGAGGTCCGTGCTCGTCCCAACGCTGCTCTACGCGCAGGACGAAGTAGGATTCTTGTCAGACGAAGTCATCGCGGAAATCGCCGCCCGCCTCGACCTGAGCGAACTCGAAGTGCGCAACGTGATCAGCTACTACTCGCTGCTGACCACCAAGCCGCGCGGGAAGTTCAACGTGCAGGTCTGCACCAACATCAGCTGCATGGTGCGCGGCGGAGAAGAAATCCTGCATCACTGCGCGAAAAGACTCGGCATCGGCCACAAGCAAACCACCGCCGACGGCCTGTTCACGCTGGAAGAAGTGGAATGCATCGGCGCCTGCAGCTGGGCCCCGGCCGCGCAGGTGAATTACGATTTTCACGAGAACCTGACCACGGAAAAGATGGACCAGATTCTCGACGAGTATAAGAAGAAGGGAACGCAATAAAACAATTCCTGATTGTTGATTTTTGATTGTTGATTGAAAACCCGCGATTTTGAATTTCAATCAACAATCAAAAATCAGCGATCAACAATTTCTTTCATGGCTGACTTAGTCTCCCATCCCGACGAGGTAAAGGTCGTCTCCCGGCGCTTCGGCCAGGGTGCGGCTAATATCGACCGCTATCTCGAACTCGACGGCTACAAGGCCGTGCAGAAGGCGCTCGCCATGGAGCCAGACGCCATCATTAATGAGGTGAAGAATTCCGGGCTGCGCGGCCGCGGCGGAGCCGGATTTTCCACCGGGATGAAGTGGTCGTTCGTGCCCAAGCAGTCGGCTAAGCCGAAATATGTTCTCTGTAACGGGGACGAGAGCGAGCCCGGTACCTGCAAAGACCGCCTGATTTTCGAACACGATCCGCACTCTGTGATTGAGGGCGTCATGATCGGTGCGCTGGCCGTGGGCGCGCAGAGCGGCTACATTTATATTCGCGGCGAGTACCGCTATCTTTCCATCATCATGCAGAAGGCGATTCGCGACGCTTACGCCAAGGGCTTCATCGGCAAAAACATTTTCGGCAGTGGGCGCGATCTCGATATTTACTGGCACGGCGGCGCCGGAGCCTACGAAGTTGGCGAAGAATCGGCGCTCATGGAATCGCTCGAAGGCAAGCGCGGCATCCCCCGCATCCGGCCGCCCTTCCCGGCCGTGGTCGGCCTCTGGGGCGGGCCCACGGTCATCAACAATGCTGAGACCCTAGCCAATGTCCCTCACATTATTCTTGGTGGCGCCGACTGGTACGCCAAGCTTGGCACGCCCAAGAATGGCGGCACGCGCCTGTTCTGCCTGAGCGGCAACATCGCCGAGCCCGGCGTCTACGAACTGCCCATGGGCTATAACTTAAGGAAAATGCTTTACGAAGTTGGCGGCGGCATTCCAAACGGGCGCAGGCTGAAGGCGGTCGTGCCAGGCGGATCATCGTGCCCATGTCTCACTGCAGACGAAATCGATGTGGCCATGGATTTCGATTCGGTGGCGAAGGCCGGATCCATGCTCGGTTCGGGCGGCGTGGTCGTGATCGACGACGCGCAGTGCATCGTAAAATTCGCGCTGCGAACGATGAAGTTTTACCAGCACGAAAGTTGCGGATGGTGCATCCCTTGTCGCGAAGGCACTGACTGGCTGAAGAAAACGCTGATTCGCTTTCATAACGGCGGCGGCATGAAGAAAGACATCGACAACATGCAGTACCTCGCGGAAAACATGCTCGGGCGAACATTCTGTCCGCTGGGCGATGCGGCCGCAATGCCGACCATCGCCTTCGTGAAAAAATTCCGCAAAGAATTCGAGGATCATCTGGAAGGCAAGCCGTGCCCGTATGAAAAGGAAGGCGTGACGGAGCAAGTTCCGGCGTTAGCGCACTAAGTAAATTTTCTCAATCACCTGAATTCGCATGGCTGACGTAACTATCACTGTCGACGGCAAAAAGTTCACGGCTCCCGCGGGCACGCTGCTCATTGAGGCCTGCAAAACCGTCGGCATCGAAGTGCCGTCTTTCTGCTATTACCCCAACCTCTCTCTGCAGGGCGCTTGCCGCATGTGCCTGGTCAAAGTCGAGAAAATGCCCAAGCTACAGACTGCCTGCACCACGGTGGTCGGCGAGGGCATGATCGTTACCACCGACAGCGACGAAATCAAGCAGGCGCGTAAGTCGATGCTCGAAATGCTGCTCGGCAATCATCCCCTCGATTGTCCGGTGTGCGACGCCGGCGGCGAATGCGAACTGCAGGACATGACGTTCAGCTACGGCGCCGCCGAATCGAAATTCATGGAAGCCAAGAACCACAAGGAAGAACAGCAGTGGTCTCCCGTGGTATTTTTCGACCGCCCGCGCTGCATTCTCTGCTATCGCTGCGTGCGGGTCTGCGGCGAGGGCATGGACGTCTGGGCTCTGGGCGTGCAGAATCGCGGCGTGAGTTCGCTCATCGCTCCCAATAAAGAAGATCATCTTGAATGCGAAGAGTGCGGCATGTGCATCGACATCTGCCCGGTGGGCGCGCTCACCTCCGGCGCCTATCGCTACAAGACGCGGCCGTGGGAAATGAAGCACGTGGGCACGGTGTGTACACACTGCGGCGACGGCTGCAAGACCACGCTGGGCGTGCGCCGGTCTGACACTGGCATGGAGATCGTCCGCGGCGACAATCGCGACAAAAGCGGCACTAACGGCGACTTCCTCTGCATCAAAGGCCGCTATGCTTTCGATTTCGCGAATCATGAAGACCGCCTGACGCAGCCCCTGATTCGCAAGAGCGGCAAGCTCACGCCCGCAACCTGGGAAGAGGCGTTCGAGTTGGTCGGCAAGAAGTTTGCCGAAGTTCGTGATAAAGATGGCGGCCAGGCAATCGGCGTCATCGGTTCCACTCGCACGACCAACGAGGAAGCCTACCTGCTGTCGAAATTCGCCCGCGTGGTGCTGAAGACGAATAACGTCGATCATCACCGCACCGCCGACTTCCCTGCCCTTTCGGCGGCGCTGCGCGGCCAGCCCGACGCGACCGCCAGCATGGCGGAAGTCTTCAACGCGCCCGCGATTCTGCTGATCGGCAACGATCCCACCGAGCAGCATCCGCTGCTGGCCTGGCAGATTCGCAACAACGTCCGCCTGCACCGCGCAAGGCTTTACGTCGTCAACTCCGAGTCAATTAAACTGCGCCGCCAAGCCACAAGCTTCACTCAGATTCCGGCCGGAGCAGAGGGCACAGTTGCCGCCTTCCTGGCTGGCGACGACAAAGCTCTCGAAGCCATCACGGCCAGTGTGGGAGCGGGCGACTCGCCCGCGCAGGGTTGGACCACTCTTCGCGACAAACTACGCGCCGAACAAAATCTCATCATCATCTTCGGCTCGGAAGTTCGCGGCAACGACGTCGCCAGCCTGGTCGCCTTCGGCTCCGCCATTCCTGGCGCTAAGTTCATCTGTCTCGCCGACTACGCCAACTCGCGCGGCGCCGCCGACATGGGCCTTTATCCCGACCTGCTGCCCGGTTATCACCCAACGTCGGGCACCAGCGACTTTCATCAGGAGTGGGCCGTCCCGCCGTCCGCCGGGCTCGATTTCCCTGGCATGGTGGAAGCGGGCAAGAGCGGCAAGCTGAAAGCCCTCTACGTGGTCGGCTCGAATCCCATCGGACGCCTGAATGTCGATCCTTTCGCGTTCTCCAAAACTTTCGTCGTTGTGCAGGACATGTTCCTCACCGAGACCGCAGTCATGGCCGACGTGGTTCTGCCCGCTGCCAATGCCTACGAGAAATCCGGCACCATGACCAACACCTGCGGCGACGTGCAACTTGTTAAGAAAGCCGGCGAGATTTCCGGCACCAAAACCGATTTCGAAATGATCGTCCGCATCGCCGACGCCATGGGCTTCGACGTCCGCAAACTCGTTCCCTTCGGCGGTGGCACCCACGCCGACATGGGACAGTCGCGCGGCGCCCAGTCCGGCGAGGCCGACCGGCATGCGGTCTGGCTCGAGATGCAAGGCCTGGAGCCGAAACTGAGCCCGCTCGATCCCATGGCGATTCTCGATGAAATCCAGCGACTGGTTCCCGGCTATGACATTTCCCGCATCAATCTTCTGGCGGGCAACAGCGAGCATACGTCGCTCACCAACAGCGGGCCGGGTGCGGCGCACAAGCCGGAATCGATTTCTCCAGCCAACGACGGCCTGTTCACCTCCGGCACTCTCGGCCGCTATTCGCGCACGTTGAAATCGGTGATGGAAAGTCACGAAGTCAAGCCCGCTGAGGTCGCGGCCGACTGATGAAAGAATTGTTCGAATCCGTGACCAACTGGTTTGTGGTTGAGCCGATCCGGATTTACCTGCTCGCCTCGATCATCAAGTCGGCGGTGGTTCTGGGCGTGCTCCTCACCGCGGTGGCCTACACCGTCTGGCTCGAACGCAAAGTTGTCGGCCACATGCAGAATCGCTGGGGACCCACGCGGGTCGGCCCGTTTGGTCTGCTGCAACCCGCGGCAGACGGCCTGAAGTTTTTATTCAAAGAAGATCTGACTCCGCCGCACGTCTACAAGCCGCTTTTCATTGCGGCGCCGCTGATCGCCGTCATCTTCGCGCTGACTTCGATCGCCGTGATTCCGTTCGGCAATGTCTTCACCATCCACGGATATCCCATCCCCTTGCAGATCACCGACGTGAACACGGGACTGCTGCTGATTCTGGGCGTGACCTCGATCGGCGTGTACGGCGTCGCGCTCGCCGGATGGTCGTCGAACAATAAGTATTCCCTGCTGGGCGGCCTCCGCGCCAGCGCCCAGATGGTGAGCTACGAAATCTCGCTCGGTATTTCGTTGGTCGGCGTGCTGATCATGTCAGGCAGCCTCAGCCTCCGCGATATTGTGCAGGCGCAGCAGGGACATTTTTTTGGATTCATCCCACGCTGGAATATTTTTCACGGCCAGTTCATCGGCTTCTTCTGCTACCTGATGGCCGCCTACGCCGAGACCAACCGCATCCCGTTTGACCTGCCGGAAGCCGAAACCGAGCTCGTCGCCGGCTACCACACCGAATACAGCGCCATGAAGTTCGCTATGTTCTTCATGGCCGAATACGCCAACATGATCACGGTGGCCTGCCTGGCCACGCTGCTGTTTTTTGGGGGATGGAACGGCCCACTCTTCGGCCCTAAAATCCTGCAGGTATTCTTGCCCGTGTTCTGGTTCGGGGCCAAGATTTTTGGATTTCTCTTTTTGTATATCTGGGTGCGCGGCACGCTGCCGCGCTTCCGTTATGACCAGTTGATGGCGTTTGGCTGGAAGTTCCTGCTGCCGCTGTCGCTGATGAACCTGATCGCCACGGCAATCGCCGTGGCCTGGTGAGAAAAGAAGTTCTCAGTTCTCTGTTCTCAGTTCTCAGTTACAGCACGCAAGCCGCTCACTGAGAGAGCCCACGTCAAGGGGTTTTACTGAGAACTGAGAACTGGGAACTGAGAACTGATTTCATGAGTGTTCATCTGATTCTGTTTCTGGCCTTCGGCGCTGTCGCGGTGGCGGGTGCCATCAATCTGCTGGCGCAGACGCATCCCATCAACAGCGCGCTTTCGCTGATCGCGGTCATGGCCGCGCTCGCCGGCGAATACCTGCTGCTGGGCGCGGAGTTTGTCGCCGCCGTGCAGGTCATCGTCTACGCCGGCGCCATCATGGTGCTGTTCGTCTTCGTCATCATGCTGTTGAATGCCGGAGTGGAAGAACGCACCCAGGGCAGCCGCGTTGCCGTCCTGTTCGGCATCCCCGGCATGCTGCTGGGAAGCATTCTTGTGGCCTGGGTCGTGCTCCGGCATTCCGGCACGGAAGCGGTCGCCGCTGGCGCTCTGCCCGGCGATCCCAAGACCATCGGACAATTGCTCTTCCACGAATTCCTGCTGCCCTTCGAAATTACTTCCATCCTGATTCTGATCGCCATCATGGGCGCGGTGGTGTTGGCCAGCAAGCCGCCGACATCGCCAGCTGGCGGCCCGGCAAGGAAGGTGGACTGATGGTCCCACTCTCGTACTACCTGGTGCTTAGCGGATTTCTGTTCGCCTGCGGCGTAACCGGATTCCTCATCAAGCGCAACATCCTCACCATCTTTATGTCGATTGAGCTGATGCTCAACGGAGTGAACCTTTCTTTCGTGGCCTTCGCCGCGCACTGGCATGCGCTGGCCGGACAGATCTTCGTGTTCTTCGTGATGGTCGTGGCGGCGGCCGAGGCCGCGGTCGGCTTAGCGATTATCATCGCCGTCTACCGCACGCGCGAAACCCTTAACGTCGATCAGGTGAATCTGCTCAAACTATGACGTCCTCTCTCAATCTCTGGCTGATCCCGGTGCTGCCTCTGGCGGGCGCGGCGATTAACGGCTTTCTCGGGAAGAAGTCTTCGCGGACCGCGGTCAGCATTGTCGGATTATTTTTCTCCGGCGCAGCCTTCGTCTGGGCGTTGTCGGTTGTCTGGCGCATCTCGCTCGCCGATCTTCCCTACCGTGAATACCTCGCCCACTGGATCCGCTATGGTGCAATCGGCGCCCCCGGCAGCTTCAGCGCCGACTTCGCCTTGTATCTTGATCAACTTTCGCTGATCATGCTGCTGGTCGTCACCGGAGTTGGATTCCTCATCCACATTTACTCCGTCGGCTACATGTGGGACGACCCCAGCTACTACCGCTTCTTCGCCTACCTGAACCTGTTCATGTTTTTCATGCTGACGCTGGTGCTGGCCAACAACTACCTGGTCATGTTCATTGGCTGGGAGGGCGTGGGCCTGGCGTCGTATCTGCTGATCGGATTCTGGTTCACGAAAGATTCCGCCGCGTCAGCTGGGAAAAAAGCCTTCATCGTGAACCGCATCGGCGACTTCGGATTTCTCATCGCCCTGTTCCTGATCATCCAGCACTTCGGCTCGTTGGACTTCACCCGGGTATTCGCCCAAATTCGGCCCATCGCCTCGGAAAACACCGGCGCCGGACTGCTCACGGCAATCGGAATTCTGCTGATGGTCGGGGCGTGTGGCAAATCGGCCCAGATCCCGCTCTACGTCTGGCTGCCCGACGCCATGGAAGGCCCGACGCCGGTTTCCGCCTTGATCCACGCCGCGACCATGGTCACAGCCGGAGTCTACATGGTCTCGCGCTCGCACGTGATTTTCGAGCGCGCTCCACAGGCTCTCATGGTCGTCGCTGTCATCGGAACGCTCACCGCGCTGTTCGCCGCCACCATCGGCATCGCGCAAACGGATATCAAGAAAGTCCTCGCCTACTCCACCATCTCACAGCTCGGCTACATGTTCATGGCGTGCGGCGTGGGAGCGTTCTCCGCCGGAATCTTCCACCTGATGACGCACGCCTTCTTCAAGGGGCTGCTGTTCCTGGGCGCAGGCTCAGTCATCCACGCTGTCGGCGGCGAGCAGGATATGCGAAAGATGGGCGGCCTCAAGTCCTACATCCCGTGGACGTTTGGAACCGTGTTCATCGCTACGCTCGCCATCGCCGGAATCCCGCCCTTCGCCGGCTTCTGGAGTAAAGACGAAATCCTCTGGAAAGCCTACTCCAGCCCGCATGGCAGCTGGGTATTCTGGCTGATCGGCGTTGTCACCGCTTTTATCACGTCGTTCTACATGTTCCGACTGCTCTTCATGACCTTCTTCGGTGACTATCACGGCATCCAGGTCGACGACCACGGACGCGCCCACCTGGCCCACGGTGACGATGCTCACGGCCATGGCGAGCCCCACGAGAGTCCGATGGTGATGCTGGTTCCGCTCATGATTCTTGCGTTACTCTCGGTTTTCGGCGGGTTGGTCGGCATCGGCAATCGCTTTGAGCATTTCTTGGAGCCGGTGTTCGGCACCGGATTCACGGAGGCGGCTGGAGAAGCAGCAAGTAGTCTCAAAGAATATACGCTGATGGGAATCTCGGTGCTGGTCGCATTCGCGGGCGCGATCCTGGCCTGGTTCCTCTATATCAGCAAGCCTTATCTCCCGCAGAAAATCGCCGACGGCCTGAACGGCCTCTACACCGCGGTCTTGAACAAGTATTACGTCGACGAGCTTTACGCGAGATTATTCGTCAAGCCTCTGATCGACGGCTCGACCAGCATCCTGTGGCAGGGAGTCGACCGCAAGATCATCGACGACACGGTCAACGACGCCGCCGACGGCGTGCGCGTCATTTCCGATAATGTCCGCCACATGCAGTCCGGCAACCTGCGCTCGTACGCAGGCTGGATCGCCGCCGGCTCGGCCGTCGTGATTGCCTACATGATTTGGATGGGGGTGCGCTGAGCCATGACCACCGATAGCTGGAGCCCCTACATCCTGACGCTCGTGACTTTTGCCCCGCTCCTGGGAGCTTTGCTGCTGGTGCTGTTTCCCCGCCGCGATCGCGACATCCGCATCTTCGCCCTGGTCTTTTCCCTGCTCACATTTCTGCTTTCGCTGCACTTGCCGGTACACTTCCTCCGTGGCAAACCCGGCTTCCAATACGTAATCGACCGCCCCTGGATCGCCACTCCCAACATCCACTATCACATGGCCATGGACGGCATCTCGCTGTGGCTAGTCGTGCTGACCACTTTCCTCGCGCCGCTGTGCGTGCTGATTTCCTGGAAGTCGATCCACGACCGGGTGAAAGAATTTTTCATCCTCCTGCTAATCATGGAGACCGCGCTGATCGGCGTCTTCACGTCCCTCGACCTGTTCCTCTTTTATTTCTTCTGGGAAGCCACGCTGATCCCCATGGCCCTGCTGATCGGCGTCTTCGGCCATGAACGCAAGATCTACGCCGCCGTGAAGTTTTTCATGTACACCATGATCGCCTCCGTGTTCATGCTGGCGGCGATCCTGTGGCTCTATGCGCACACGGGAAGCTTCCAATTCAATGAGATTCGCGATCTGATCGCGAACGGGAAAGTGCCCAACTTCCCTGCCGCCGCCCAGTGGCTCTTCCTCGGATTCTTCCTCGCGTTTGCCGTGAAAGTCCCGCTATTCCCGTTCCACACCTGGCTGCCCGACGCCCACGTCGAAGCGCCCACCGCCGGGTCAGTCCTGCTGGCGGGTGTTCTGCTGAAGATGGGCACCTACGGCCTGCTGCGCTTCAACCTTGGCCTGTTCCCCGAGCAGGCCCGCCACAACGCCCCGTGGATTATGACGCTGGCGCTCATCGGCATCATCTATGGCGCGCTCGTGGCCATGGTGCAGCCCAACATGAAGAAGCTGATCGCCTACTCTTCGGTCAGCCACCTGGGCTTTGTCGTGCTCGGAATTTTCAGCTTCACGACCTCGGGATTAAACGGCGCAATGTTCGTCATGCTCGCCCACGGCATTTCCACCGGCGGCCTGTTCATGCTCGCCGGAATTCTGCACGAGCGCCGTCACACTTACGAAATCTCGGAGTTCGGTGGCCTCGCCTCGATCGTCCCCGTCTACTCGGCCACCTATCTATTTATAGTTCTCGCCTCTGTCGGGCTTCCCTTGCTCAACGGATTCATCGGTGAGTTCCTGGTGCTGAGCGGAGCATTCCAGGCAAAGCCCATCTACGGAATTCTCGGCGCGACAGGTGTGATCTGGAGCGCGGGATACCTCCTGTGGATGTACCAGCGCGTGTTCTACGGCAAAGTAACGCATCCGATCAATAATTCCATGGGCGACATGATCGTCTTTGAGAAAGCTGCCGTGTGGCCGTGCGCCGCTGCGGCGCTGGTGATGGGCGTGGCCCCGATTCTCTGGCTGGGCGCGATTGATCCCGCAGTACAGGCTGCGCTCACTTCGATCCCGCAAGTCGTCAGCAAGGTGGTGGGCCAATGATTCATCTCCCCGCCGCTTTCTTGCAGACGATTTCGCAGGCCATTCCGCAAGGCGTTGACTACATTCGCATCCTGCCCGAACTGATTCTCTCGGCCTTCGGCATCGTGGTTATGCTGCTCGATCCCCTGGTCGATGAAGAAAAGAGCCAGAAGACCCTGGGCCTGATCGCCTTCGTGGGCGCCGTCGCCGGGCTGCTCGCGACTTGGTACATGGCACAGTCTCCCGGCCTCGCGTTCTCGAACATGGTGAAGGTCGATAACTTCAGCGTGTTCTTCCATTTTCTGGTCATCGCCATCGCCGCCGTCGTCATCCTCAGTTCGTTTGAATACATGGCGGTGCAGCGGATTCGTGCCGGAGAATATTACGCGCTCATTCTTTTCGGCGCGGTCGGCATGGCCTTGATGTCCTCGGCCGTCGAGCTAGTTCTGATTTTCATCGCGCTCGAAATCTCTTCGATCTCCACGTACATCCTTACGGGATTCCGCCGCAACGAGGCCTCCAGCAGCGAATCGTCGCTCAAGTATTTCCTGCTCGGCTCCTTCGCCACCGCATTTTTCCTGTACGGCGTGGCCATGATTTTCGGCGCCACCGGATCGACCAACTTCGATCTCATCAGCCAGAAGCTGCAGTCCGCCCCGGTTCCGTTGCTGGTGTACGTGGCCATGGCCCTAATGTTCGTTGGCCTGGGCTTCAAAGTCGCTGCCGCGCCCTTTCATATCTGGACGCCCGACGTTTACGAAGGCGCTCCCGCTCCCATCGTCGGCTTCATGTCGACCGCGCCCAAAGCCGCGGCCTTCGCCGTGTTGCTGCGCGTCGTATTCACTATCAACGCTCCCGGGCGTTTCTGGCTGATCTGGATGGCCGCCGCGCTCTCCATGACCTTGGGAAACGTGTGCGCTCTCGTCCAGACCAATATCAAGCGCCTGCTCGCCTATTCGTCGATCGCGCACGCCGGATATCTGCTCGTGGCCTTCGCCATGACCACCCGCGAAAACTCCCCAGCCGGCATTTCCGCCGCCATGTTCTACACCGCTGCTTACGCCGCCATGAACGTGGGAGCGTTCGCCGTGGTCAGCCACTTCGCCAACGCCGGGGAGCGCTACGTGACCCTCGAAGACTACGAAGGTCTGGGCCGCACGTCTCCGCTGCTGGCGGCTACACTTACCATTTTCCTGCTTTCGCTGATCGGCATTCCCATGACCGGCGGCTTCTTCGCCAAGTTCTACGTCTTCAGCGCCGCGGTAAAGTCCAACCTGATCTGGCTCACCATCATCGGCGTGGTGAACAGTGCCATCGGCTCCTTCTATTACCTGCGCATCATCGTCGTGATGTACATGCCCGAATCGCGCAAGCCCGTTCCCGTCACTCCCGTTCCCTTCGGACTCGGGCTCGCCCTCGCCATCAGCCTCCTGGCCACCCTTTATCTCGGTATTTTGCCCGGCCGCGTTCTGCAATATGTCCAGCAGGGCGCTCAGCAATTGCTTCCGCAACCGGCCCCCGCTGTCCCGGCAAATATCGCCCAAACCCAGCCCCCAGCGCCCGTTCTGCACCATTGACTTCCCATGTGCGAAATGTCGAAACGCGCATTGACAAGAACGTCTACGGGCGTGCATCATGTGTGCACCCTGTCTAAGGTCAGTTTTTTTCTCCCGGGGAACTGACGGCGGCGTGGAGGAGAGAAAATGTCCAAACTGATGCAAAGGCTTTGGTCTCAAGAGGAAGGGCAAGACATCGCCGAATATGCGGTGATGTTGGCGGTCATTCTGGTTCTGGTGGTGGGAACGGTGCGCTTGATCGGATCGAATGCCAACAACGCATTCTCCAGTGTGGCCAGTTCGCTCCAGTAGCACAACTCAGCCAGTCGACGTGCCCAGCTGTATGTTTTGTACTGAAATGAAAATCTCTATGACACGATTTACTTCAGGCTTCCCGTTTACCGCTTACTTCTGGTTCCCAGAAGCAGCGGCTGCGGCGCAGCTTGGGGTGAGGATGGGCTACTGACGGCCACCTGAACGAAACCAGCTTCCGCCGCAAGCCGCGATCCAGAGATCGCGGCTTTTGTTTTAGCGGCGAACCATTAAGAACGACCATTAAGAAGGACCTAACGAGGAGAACCAGCCCATGATTGTCAACATGTCCGAGAAAGCCACTGAGCAGGAAATCAACCACGTCATTGAACGCATCCGCGAGGCCGGATACCAGCCTCACGTCACCCGCGGCACAGAGCGCACCATCGTCGCCGCCGTCGGCAGCGGACGCCGTCACGAGATCGAAGCCCTCCAGGTCGCTCCCGGGGTCGACAACGTCGTCGCCATTGCCCAGCCCTTTAAACTCGTCAGCCGCCAGGTCAAGCCGGAGCGCACCGTCGTTAAAATCAACGGCGTGGCCATCGGCGGTCCTGAAGTCGTCGTCATCGCCGGGCCCTGTTCGGTCGAATCGCGCTCCCAGTTGCTCGACACCGCCCACGCCGTAAAACGCGCGGGAGCCGCCATGCTGCGCGGCGGGGCCTACAAGCCGCGCACCTCCCCGTACGATTTTCAGGGCCTTGGCCTGGAGGCGCTCAAGATTCTCCGGGAGGCTCGCGAAGAAACCGGGCTGCCCGTAGTCACCGAAGTCATGAGCACCGAAGATGTCGATGTCATCTGCGAGCACGTCGACATGTTGCAGGTCGGCGCCCGCAATATGCAGAACTTCGCCCTGCTGCGCCGCCTCGCCACCGTCAACAAGCCCATCCTGCTGAAGCGCGGCCCGTCCGCGACGGTGAAGGAGTGGCTGCTGGCCGCCGAGTACCTGCTCTCCGGAGGCAACCAGCAGGTTGTTCTCTGTGAGCGAGGCATCAAGACTTTCGAAACCGAAATGCGCAACACTATCGACCTGGCGGCCGTTGCGCTCGCCCGCGATCTTTCGCACCTGCCCGTGATCGCCGATCCTTCCCACGGAACCGGCAAGCAGAGCCTGATTGCGGCCGTGTCCCGCGCCGCCGTCGCCGTGGGAGCCGACGGTCTTATCATCGAGGTACATCCGTGCCCGGAGCGTGCCCTCTCCGATGGCGCTCAATCCCTCGACTTCGCCGGATTCGGCAAGGTCATGCGCGCCCTGGCAGAACCGCTGCGGCAGACTGCCAGTCTGCCCGCGGCGGTATCGGCTGTGTCCTAGGAGCGAGAGGCACTTCAAGGCTCGCGCTTCACACCAGTCGCCTGCGGCCGCCTTGCACTCGGAAGGTCAGGTCCGCTACCCATGCCATGATCAGGCTCATGCCAATCGGATGGCTCGTGGATGGGGGCAGGAACAGAGTGGGAACATACGCCAGCAGAAACGCCCAGAGGAAACTCTTGTGTCCGAACAGCAGGCCCGCAGCCACCCCTGCAACTGCGTAAGCCAGCATCAGCATCGGCGCCCACCCCAGGTTCGCTTGTGCCGACAGGCGCGACCCATGCGCGAGTTGTACCTGTGCGAGACTCACCAGCACGGGGAGACTGCCCGCCGCGATGGCTGCAGCCAGCTTGAACAGCGTGAAGTTGTCGGCGAAGGGATTGAACATGTTTCGCTGCATACGCAGCGCCCATTTGAGTGTCACCCGGTACTCGTTGTTCGCCTTATCCAGTCGCAGTAGCTTTTGGTTGACCTGGTGAGTCACTTCTTTTTCGTAATATTGCTGGGCTTTTACAAGATAATTCTTACTGTCCGTAAACACGGGCGCGCGCGTCTGGTATTGTTCAGAGAACTGGTCGTGCCGCCGCTTGAGTTCCGCCACATCGCGAATCCCACGGCATTCCTGAACAAACTTATCCGGCTCGCAATCAAAGGTCGGGGACACATTGCGGTTGGTAGTGAACGTCCGGCTCTGGTCCGCGAATTCAGTAACGAACTGAACCTGATCGAATTGCACCGGTCCTTTGGCCGCTGCGGAGACCTGTACGGTACAGCGCACCGGGTCTGTGCTGCTGATGTAAGTGCGCAACAGGTTCTTGCTGCCTGGAATGTTGCTCATCCGATAAGTCACACAGGGAGCGTACCCCATATCCTTCAGCCTGGAGTCATACGACGCGAAGAAGTCGCGCTGCTTGTCGGTGAGTTGATTGTCCGAGAGCGTTTCTAGCTCCAAATGCCGTGGTAGTCGGACCTTTTTCAGGATCAGAGGTACAGCGATCGCGACCGTGCCCGCCGCAATCCAGATGAACAGTCTAAGTTCGCCACTTGCTGACATCTCAAGCCCCAAAACGAAAGATTTTGGAGCTACTGTAGCAAGCCACGCCTCCAGAAATGAATGGTTTGAGGTCCCGATGCACACCAAGGTAATCAGCGCGTGCTGCTCTTCGCATCGCGGACCTCAGTGTCCGGTTGCATTCGCAGAGGGTTGTTTCACCTGCATCGCGGGATCGCCGAACAAAGTGAACGTCCGGCGCACGTCGGCGTCCTGGATCTGCGATTTCGCCTTCACGATCGCATCCCCCAGCGTCGCCCCCTTCGGAGTCAAAGCATTCTGCACCACCAGCATGTCGAGCTGGGTTTGCGGCGGAGGCTGGTTCAGCCCGCTTGAGGCCAGCACCGCGACCCCGCCCCCATTCGGCGCCAGCAACAGCGTGACGCCCAGCGGCTGCGCATACACATCCTGGAAGAATCCATTCAAGCAGTCCATGATCAGGAACACCGGAAGCTGTGACGAATTGGTCAGCGAACTCACCGACGTGGTGTCGAAGATGTCCGACCCTGACCACTGCTCTTCCGACCCGTGGCCCAGGTAGTTGACCAGCCCCTGTCCTGAGTTGATGGCGTTCAGAATATCCGTCTTCGCCGCCGTCGTGCCCACCGTATCGGTGAATACGTCGGTAACCTGCATCGTCGCTGGCAGTTTCGCCTGCACCGTCTGGCTGTCTTGTGTAAAGTTCTCCGTGTCGTCTTTGTCGGCGACCATGAGCGCGTTCGCAGTCCACGGACCATTGGTCGACTGCCCTTCATAGGTCGCGATTTTTCCTACCACCGTCGTGGCTTCATCCGCGGTGCTCACCGGCAAGCGCCCGGTGGCGATGGTCGGCATGCCCGAGTCGTTGAAGTCCGAGAACCAGTCGTCCGACCCCGTCATCAGGCTGCTCGCGGCCACCATGCGCGTCGGGACCAGGTCGAGGTATCCGAAGCCTAAGTAATTCCGCGGATCCAGCGACGCCCGCCCGTTCAACAGCAGATAACTCGGCGGCCTCTTCCAGTTCTGTTTCGCGGTCTGCAGGAACCACCGGATCGCAAACGGTGTGCGCTCGCCGAAATTGAACTCGTCATAGAGATCGTTGATCGGAATCACCGCAGAGGTTTTGCCCTCCGCCTGGTGCGCGCGCACGAGCGGCGTCAATGCTTCCGCGAACGGCCCATACGTGACCATGGCAATGTCGGCGCCGCCCTGCACGCTGTGCCAATGCGAGGGATGGTTTGGCCACACGCCGCCAGCGAAAGCAATTTGATCAGCGGCCACTGCCAGCAGGGTATGCGGCCCCGAAGCCGCATGATTCGTGGAGCTGAACGGCACCTGCACCGCAACCTCATACTGCCCGTTCATCGAAATCACTTGCGGCGTCAACTCGACCGGACGCTTCGGATCCGTAATATCGAGCACCGCGGGAGCGCTGGTGAAGCCACTCACCATAAGTTCGTCCCCGGCCCGGCCCGTGAACTTCAGCTGATCGGAATCCGCCACATACATGCGCGGATAGGTGATGCGGATGTAGTCGACCAGGCTGGTATCGTAGTCCCCGTTTTGCGCGGTCAGCGTGACCGTGTTGCTCCCGGCTTGCAGCACCCCGGGCGGAATATTCACGCTCAAACTGCCTTGCTCCTGGCCCGTGAAAACCGCGTCTCCCACCGGAGTTCCATTGAGCACGACCGACACATCGTGCGGAAAGGCCGCGATCACGCCCTGCAGCACCACTTCCAGCCGCGCGGTCTGCGTGGAAGCCGCGCTGAGTTGCGGCGTCTCCAGCACCTGCTCCACCGGCGTGGATGAGACCAGGGCGCCGAAGAAGTTCTGTCCGTTCGTGGTCAGCAACGCCGAAAAATAAATGGTGTGCTGCTGCAGTTCCACCGTCGCCGAATAACTCGCCGGAGGCTGGTTCGATCCCGACGACACCGGCAGCTGCCGAATCCGGGCACCGCGCCCTTCGCCCGCCGCCAGCCAGTAAACTCGAGTGCCTGAGAAAACTGTATCGATCCCCGTGCCGTAAAAATTGATCGCTGCCTGCGGCCCGAATCCGCCCGGCCCCGCCGTCGCGCCCGTAATCTGCATCGGTTGCTGGATCGCCTCGGCATACAAATGCAACAACGCCGGATCCACATTCGGATCGAGCCCCGCCTTCACCAGATCCGGCTGCCCCACGCGATACCATCCTTCGTGACGCACATAAATCTTGACCGCCGGATGCGCCGCCAGTTCAAACTGTTTCTGAATCTGACTCGCAGTCGGTGCGGTCACCGCCGGCCAGGTCTCAACCACATGACTTTGCTGGCTGCCCGGCGTCGCAGGCACCGCCTGGTTCATCTGGCTCAACATCCGCGTCTCCGACGCAGTCGCGTCGCTCTCGGCCACTCCGGACGCCAATCCAGCCAACACCGAAACCGGACCATGCATAGTCCGCGTGCCGTTGACGTCCACATCTTCCAGCCAGTAAGCATCTCCGGCCACGGCCGGGGCAGCATCGATCCATGCATAACTTCTGCCCGCATGTTTGGGCTGCGCTCCGCTCATCAGCAGCGCCGAACCCGCAATCAGCGAAGCATTCATGCGCACCCGGTTCCCGTTCTGCTCGCGATAGACATTGAACCCCAGGTTGTGCGCCTCGGCGCCGGTCTTCCATGTCAGCACGACTCGACTTGCGCCGTTCTTGTCGGTGCCCGAGTGCGCCGAGAACGATTGCAGCGCGATCCGGGTCGGCGCCGTAATTGTCTCGGTCTGCGTCGACGTGTTGTTCGCCTGGTTCGGGTCCGTCTGGTCTGCCGTAACGGTCGCAGTGTTCGAAACTATCCCCGAGGCTCCCGGAATCGTCAGAATCGAAATCGTGGCCGTCGTCGAATTCGCCATCGTGCCCAGCAGGCACGTCACCGTTCCACCCGCCTCCGAACACGAACCCTGCGTCGCGTTGGTCGAAAGGTACGTCACCACCGAGGGCAGAGTGTCGGTTACCGTCACGTTCGTCGCGGACGTAGTCGTGCTGTTATTGGTCACGGTCAGCGTGTAGGTAAGCAGAGTTCCTTCCGTCACCGGATTCGGAGTCCCCGTCTTCACAATCGACATATCCACGCTGTTGGCACTGCCCACGACAACGGTCGCGCTGGCGGTATTGGTGGTGATGCTGGGGACGATGTTGGCCGCGGTAGCCGTGGCCGTGTCGGTGATGTTCGTTCCGGAAGGGGTGACGGAATTTACCTGCAACACCAAGCTAAAGGTCGCGGCGTTCGCCGGCCCAACGCCTAGAGTCCCGCTGTCGGTGCAGGTAATGGCGCCGGTGCCGCCTGCCACAGGCAACGTCCCGCAAGTCCATCCCGCAGGAGGCGTCATCGATACAAAAGTCGTGTTCGGCGGCGTGTTCTCCGTAAAGGTCATTCCGGCCGTCGCCACCGCCGGACCGCTATTCGCCACGCTCTGCGTATACGTAATGTTGCTTCCCGCCGCCACAGGATTGGGAGAAGGCGCATTCGTCACGACTAGATCCGCCTGCGTCGCGAGGGCCACCACGTCAGCCGCGGTGGCGCTGTTATTTGCCGAGTTGGGATCGGCGGTCGACGAACCCACCGTGACCGTGTCATTGACCGGCGTCCCGGCCGCGGTACCCGCAGTCACCGTCAACACAACCGGGAAACTCGCTGTCCCCGGTGCGAAACTTGGATTCGTGCAACTGATCGTGCCCGCCGCTCCAACTGCCGGCGTTGAGCACGTCCAACCGCCCGGAATTGTTGCCAGGGAGAAGAACGTCGTATTGGGCGGCGTGGTCTCGGCAAAGGTTGCGCTCGCGGCCGCGCTCGGCCCTCCGTTCGTCGCCACCTGGGTATAAGAAATGGTATTGCCAGCGATCACGGGAACGGGGTTGGCCGAATTCGTAATCGAAAGGTTGGCCGATCCCGCTACCTGCAAGTTGACCGTTGCGCTGTTGTTGCCGCCGTTCGGATCACCGGTGGTCGAGGTAACCGAATCTGTCTGCGTGATCGTGCTGCCGTTCGCTACCGCCGCGCCCACCGTCACTATGAACGTGAAGTTCGCCGTGGTATTGGCGGGCATCGCGGCCGTATCCGTGCAAGAAAGCGCCCCACACGTCCATCCCGCGGGCCCAGTCAACGACACCGCCGTCGTATTCGCAGGCAGCGTTTCCGTGAACACCGGAGCATTCGCCGCCACCGGACCATTGTTGGTCAAACTCTGCGCATAAGTAATGTTGTTGCCCGCCGTCACCGGATTCGGGCTCCCCGCATTGGTCACGCTCAAGTCCGCCTGCGTGCCCGACGCCACCGCGATGTTCACCGTCGCCGAGTTGTCGGCGGGATTCGAATCATGGGTCGCCGAGGCTCCCGTGTCAGTGTCCGAAATAATTGTTCCCGCCACCGCTCCAGCGGCCACGGTGTAAACGGCTGTGATCGTTCCCGTCGATCCTGGCGGAACGCTCGGATTCGTGCAACTCACCGGCCCGCCTGAACAAGTCCACGTGCCTCCACCCGTGGTCACGGCCCCCACCGAGAAAAACGTCGTGTTCGCCGGATTCAGTTCCGTGAATGTCGCGTTGGTGCAATTGCTCGGCCCGTGGTTGTATACCGTCTGCACGTACGTGATCTTCGCCCCGGCCGTCACCGGACTCGGACTTCCGGTGTTGGTCACCGTCAGATCGCACACGGTGCTCACGTTGGTTGTGACCGACGCCGTGGCTGTGCTGACCGCGTTCGTCGCCGTCACCGACGAGGGCGCCGTAATCGTGGCCACAGTCACACTCGATGGAACATTCAGCACCACCACAATGTTGGCCGTATCCCCCACCGCAAAACTAGGATCGGTGCAGGTCACAGTTCCCGTGCCGCCGACTGCCGGAGTCGTGCACGTCCACCCGGCCGGGGCCAGCACCGATTGGTAGGTGGTGTTCGCGGGCGTCGCCTCGGTGAAACTCGCCGCCGTTGCCGCCGCCGGACCAAGATTCGTCACCGTCTCCGTATACGTGATGCTGTTCCCCGCTATCACGGTTCCCGGCGCGCCGGCCGCGTTCAACACCAAGTCGGCCTGCGCTGCCCCGGCCACAACGTCATTCGCTACCGCGGAATTGGCTCCGTACGATTGGTTCGTTCCCGTCACCATCGCCGTATCCACGATTGGCGTCGCGTTCGGCGTTCCCGTCTTCACCAGGTAAATGACTGTGAACGTTCCCGAAACCCCGGCGCCCACGCTCGGGTTCGTGCACGCAGCGCCCGGAAATCCCGTACAGGTCCATCCCGCCGGAGGAGTCACCGAAACGAACGTCAAATCCGCGGCCGGTGTGTCGGTCTCGCTGAACGTAGCGCCTGTAACCGCCGTCGTGCCCGTATTCGTCACCACCTGCGTATAAGTAATGTCATTCGCGGCCTGCACCGGAACCGGCGATCCCACATTCGTCACCGACAGGTTCGCTCCCGTCCCGCCCACCAGTGTGCTGACTGAAGCTGTATTGTTCGTGGAGTTCGGATCAAGCGCCGAGGAACCCACCGAGACGGTCTCGCCGATGACCGTTCCGTTCGGCGTCCCTGCGGTGACTTTCACCACCAGCGTGAACGTGCCCGAACTCACTGCCGCCATATTGGCGTTCGAACAAACCACGTTGCCGGTAGCGCCAGCCGTCGTGTTCAGGCAACTCCATCCCGCCGGCGCCGCAAGAGACACCAGCGTGGTATTCGCAGGAATCGTAGCCACCACGGTGGCGTTATCCGCCGCGCTCGGCCCGTTGTTGGTGACCACCTGCGTATAAGTAATGTTGGACCCGGCGGCCACAGTCGGGCTGGGCAAGCCCGCGTCCGTCACGCTCATGTCGGCGCTCGAAATCACGCTAGCGGTATTGCTGGCCGTATCGTTGAGCAGGTTCGCTTCGCCCCCACCCCCAACCACCGCGGTATTCGTCACTGTCGCCGGAGCCGACTGCAACACCGTCGCACTGAGCGTGATCGGCTGATAAGCCGCGCCCGCCGCCAGCGATGTCGATTGCGTGCAACTCACCGTCTGCCCCGAAGTCGAGCAAGTCCATCCGGTCCCGACTGCACCGGTCGGAGTCAAGCCGATCGGGAGCGTGTCATTGACGGTGACCACCCCGTTCGTCGCCCCCAATGTGCTCACGTTGGAAGCAGTGATCGTGTAGAGGGCGCCACTGAATCCGCGGGTAAAGCTTCCTGAGCTGGTTTTGGTGATGGTCAGATCCGGAACACACACCGCCGACGACTGCAACCCGGTCACCTGCGACAGCGTTGCGTTGGCGGCGCTCGTACCTGCCGCGCCCGACGTCGCTCCATACGGCACTCCAGGGTTTTCGGTCAGCCCGTTCGTGCCAGCCGTTACGCTAACGCTGGCCGGCGCGCCGGAAACCAGCACCACTCCGCCGCCACCGCCGCCCCCCGGACCGTGCCGGTTCCCCAACGTATAGGTTTCTGCTTGCCAGGCATTGCCGCCGCGACCGCCATTGGCTTGCAGCGTCAGGCCGCTCTCGCCGCCATTCGCAGCCAGCACGACGATCGTTCCACCCGCACCGCCGCCTCCACCGGCATCATTAGCAGTTCCGTTGTAAGCGGCCATCCCGTTCGCCGTCATCGTCGCATTGCCCGAAAGGCTGTCTGCTCGAATAAAGATGATGCCGCCGCCAGCCGCTCCGCCGCTAGCCTGATTGTCAGTATCGGAATTGTTCCGCGTTCCTGCCCCGCCTCCGCCGCCCATCGCAATGCGGTCAATCGTCGCCGGAAACAACGACCCACCCTCTCCACCCGTGCTGAGATTGGAGTTCCACGAGTCCCCGCCGAATCCGCCAGATCCTCCATTCCCTCCGCCACCACCGCCTGCGTTATCGTCGTTCGCACCCGGGTCCGCGTCCGTGCCGCCGCCACCTGCATTCCCCGGCGCCCCGCGCGCCATGCTGCCGTCGGTCCCAGCGGTGCCGCTGGGATAATTGCTCGTAGTCTGCAGGTAGGTCTGATTAAACTCGACCCACTCCGGCGTTCCGGCTACGCCCTCTCCCTTCGAACCATCGACGCCCCCTTCGGCAACGCCCGTATACGTTGCAGGCGAGACGTGCCAATAGTCCGCGTTCGACCCCGCTGCACCTGTCAACTGCATTCCGGCCCCACCGCGGAATCCTTGTCCATCAACGATGACCGACCCACCATTCAGATTCAGTTGTCCCGCAATATCCAACGCCACAATCCCACCCGTGGTTCCGTTCCAGGGAGTCGCCACTAGCGCGCCCAAACTGGCCGACAAATATTGCGGCACCAGCACCACCTGAAATGTGCTTTGTCCCTTGCCCGCCGAAGCTGCGGCCGCCGTGTATGCGAACACCAGTCCGTTAGTCGGCCCGGCTCCCTTAATGGGCACGACCCCGGCGGCAATCGGCCCCGTCGCGGTTACGAACTCATAATTGCCGGCGTTATTGATCGTGGTAAATCCCGCGCCTGTGTACCCGTTTCCGTAAGCCACCGTATTGGAATCGTTGATGCTGGCATCCTGCATCTGGATCACCAGCAACTCGGTGCCGTTCGTAATCGTTCCGGCCGCCCCGGTCGGCGTCCCCACGGAAATCGACGTGGCGCCCTTCGCCGCGCTCGCCGTTCCCGGATAGTAGGTGTTGACCACCCCGCCCACGGTTCCGCCTGCGCTCAATGTCGTCGTGGAACAGACCACGCTGACCACCGGAGCTAGAGCCACATAAGTATTGTTGCCGGTATTCGGATCAGGAGGCGTTCCAGAATCGGTCACTGTGGCCGTGTTCGGATAAAACCCTGCGGCTGTGGTCGACACCTTCACCGTGATCGTCGCCACCGCTCCGCTCGCAAGCGTCCCCAGGTTGCAAGTAATAGTGGGAGTTGTGGTCGGGCAGGTTCCAACGCTGGTCGCTACCGTTTGAAGGGTCAATCCCGTCGCCGCATAGGTGTCAGTAAGCACAACAGTGTTCGCCGCTGACGGCCCGTTGTTCGTCACCGTGATGATGTAGGTGGAGTTCTGCCCCAGCGGCACCGCGCTGACGCTGGTCGTCACGCCAATGTCCGCCGAGCTCGGATTGATCCCCACTCCCCCGAGGGACCAGTTCGAGGTCCCGCTGAACGTCTCCGACACCGGCACGCTCGGGGCGCCCGATCGCGTGCTGCCCCACCCACTCACATCCGGAGGAGAAGCCCCGCCGCTGGCCAGGTTCCATTGCTGCGCTTGCGTGCCCAGCCCCACCGTAACCGTCTGGTCGCCACCGGTGGCCAACGTGTCCATCACCATGCCGTTGACCACGCCGGGGATGTCCAATTGCGAGTAGCCGCCCGCCGCGCCATCCCCCGATACGAACGTCCCTAACGGCTTGGTCTGGTCGACCCCAGTAAACGTCGTCGCCCCCGCGACCACGCCCACGGTTTGGCCCGCCGCCGGAACATTTACGTTGACATGTACGTTGTGGGTGCCCGTCGCCGGTGCCAGCAAGTACCACATCTCCACCCGGCGAGTATCTCCGGCGTCGTTATGCGCTCCCGCGAAAGTGAACCCCGCGCCCGCCAATGTCACACTCGTAACCCCGGCCGTCGGCGAGTTCGTAATGTTGATGGAAACGCCCACCACCATCAGCACATTGGTGCCAGTCGCGGTGGTCGTATGAGTAAAGAGCAGAGCCGTTGTGGCGTTTCCGGTCATCTCGGCCGAACCGCTGCTCGAGGAGTCCACCGCCACTTGCGCGCGGGAATACACGGCCACCAGCAGCACCAGCAAAACGCCCAGCACTCCCAAGGCAAATCGCGACGCTTTCTGTGCCCGGCTTCCAGCGTCCGTCCGCAATCGGCCTCCGGTTGCAGCCGTCCAAACCTTCGCCATCACGTGCTGGCCTCGCGCCGCGCCGCGCAGTAAATATCCTCCCGCCCCGCGGAATCTCGCCCGAAAATTTCTCTGCCCCACTCGCACCTCTTTGTCCACCGCGACTCCCAAAATCTGCTCGCCGCTAACCGCCGGGTCATCCTGCTCCGCGCAGTCGCCACGCGTGATGTAGACATCCCGCTCCGCGTCCATCACCACCAACCGGTGCAGCCGGAATCCCCTCTCGCCCTTCACCAGAGCAATGTCCCCCATGCTCAACTCCGCCGGCACCGCGGATTTCACGTGCACCATCTCGCCATCGCGAATCGCCGGAGACATGCTCGCCCCCCGCGCCTGAAAACGAATCCCCTTCCCCTCCCGCAGCAACTCCCGCACGAATTCCTCAAACAACCTCGACTGCAACCGGTCCTCGGAAAAATTTGTATGAGCTCTGTCATCCTGAGCGGAGGGACTGGTCCGCGAAGCGGAGCATTCCCGCAGTCGAAGGATCTCTACTTCGCCCACCGCGCCATGAGCTTCAAAACGAGCTTCCGCTTGCTCGGTTGCGACACTCGCGGCGGGCTCCTTCAGAGATCCCTCAATCACGGAGTTCCAGAATCCTCTCCACCGCACCTTCATTGGGTTCGAAGGCATAGCGGTAACAGGGAACCGCACCTACCAGCTCTTGCAAAAACTCCAGCGCCGACTCCACATATTCATGCCGGTGAAACGGCACAAAACTGCGAGCAAACAATTCCGCCACCGCCTGGCTTGGAGAAAGCCGCGTCAATACATTTCCCCGCCCATGTTCGAGAATGAAGATTCGCGCCAGCCGCGCGCTTTCCGGCGAGGCATACGCCGCCTCCCCATGCCACGGCGTCCCATACATACGCATCATTCCTGTTTTCGCTTTGTCATCCGCAGCGCTATCCCGCCGCACAATCATCCGGTCGTCGCTCAAAATCTCCACATCCTCCCGCTCCATCCACAGCCGCGTCGTCGTACTCTTCCCCGCGCCCGAATGCCCCACAAACAGATTCCCCGTGCCATCCTCACGCACAATCCCGCAACTATGCAGCTCGATCGCCTTTTCCCGCGTCAGCCGGTGCATAATCAGCAACTCGTCCACCGGATAACCCAGCGGCGCCGCGTACGGGAACGCCGCAGAAACTTCCGCGCTCATCTGCAGCGTCGCTCGAGAAAAATCACGATCCACCAGCAGTCTCTTGTAAGGCTGTTCTCCAAACACCGGCGCGCAGAAGTCGAACTGAAACCCCGCCTCGCACTCATACAACCGCCAAAGCGCCCCCGAATCAAACAGCTGGGCTCCTGGCGCAGCGCTCAGCTTGTCGATCCACTCCACTCGAACCCGGATGTCAGGCTGCCCCGGTTCGGCTCGAAACGCCATCAACGACGGAACCAGCGCGACCGCCGCGCTGTCGTCGCCGGTCAACCGGACCGCAACTCCACCTACCGAGAAATGACTCCTGCACCCCCCGCTACCCGAGACCCGTGGAGTCGCCAACGTCTGAACACCGTCGCTCATCGCGCAAGCCATTCCATTAGGCGCCAACACTTCTTACGATCCAATACTCTGGCAGCCGCCCAAAATAATCCCGCATCCCGGAGTCGGCCCGCCCCCCGAAGCGTTCTTGCAATGTCCCAGCACAGCCTCTTCCGGCCGCAAACTGATCGTGACGAGCTGCGGCGATTCATACGGCTTCTTGCCGTCGCCTTGGTTCGATTCGTGATTCATTCAGACTCACCTCTCGTCATCTCTCGCAATCGGCTCAGTGATTCCCACAACTCCCGCATCCCCCCGCGGCCACGCTTGCGTTGTTCAGGATCGGCAGAATATGTTGCGGCCCCACCCAACTCTCCACGTCGATTTCCTTGTTCACAATCCGCCGCGCCGAATCCAGCACCGCCGCGTGCTCCCGCCCGCCCGCGCAGAAATCGCACTTCCCATGCGCCGAAACCTCAGCCCCCACCGCCGCCGCTCGCAGATGGGCCACATGGCACAGGAACTCTACCGGGCTCTCCCGGTCCCCGTTTTCCAACTCGCCGTTCGCCGGGCACATCGCGCACAACGACTGGATGCGGCACTGCACGCACTTCGTAATCCGTGTGCGTTTGCGATCGCGTAACTGCCGCAGGGACTCCTCCCACACTTTCCGAACTCCGCCCCCGCGAATGCTGAACGTCTCCTGCTGCGAGATCACGCAGATCCCAACTTCTCCATACGCATTCACCGCGAACGAATTCACTCCCCCGCCGCAGATATAAACCGTGTCGACCGTCGACAAATTCGGTACATTTCCCAAATCCCGTTCCGCCAGCTTCCGATACTCATTGGCCACCTTCGGATCCTGCATGTCCAGCGCCACCACTTCCTCCGGCGTAAGCCGCACCGCCAGCGGACTCTGCGAGCAGTCAATCCGCGGATTGATCTGGCCATCGCACTTAAACTCCACGCCCAGTTCTTCCTCCGCGAACTGGCGCATCGCCAGAACTTCATGCTTGTTCACGCTGGTCGCCACCGTCTTCAACTTAAGCGGCAGCCTCCGCTCCTTCAGCAACCGGATCCCGCGCAAACACCGGTCATACGATCCCGGAATCGCCGTCAGCGCCTCATAGGTTTCCCGCGTGCGCCCGTACAGCGTCACCTCAATCGCAAACGGCGGCCACTCCGCCAGATAATTCGCAATCTGTTCGGTGACGATCGTGCCGTTGGTGAACAGCGTGATCAGGAATCCTTTTTGCTTGGCGTAGGTATAAATCTCGAGGAAATCTTTGCGCGCGAAGATCTCGCCCCCGGTGTAAAGCACCCAGAAGCAGCCCATCTCGACCAATTCGTCGAGCATTCGAAAATGTTCTTCCTTGCTCAACTCCCGCCGCTTGGCGTCCATATCGCCCATCGCCAGGTTGTTGTAGCAGTGCAGACACTCCAGAGGACAGCGGCGCGTCACTTCAATCGAAACCTGCAGCGGCACCCGTTCGCCGCCCTGGCGCTGGTGTAGATCCGCGCTGAACGCGCTGTAGCTTAACTGCCCCAAATCCCCTCCGTTGCTGATGGCAGCGGACGCGCTGTCCACGCGCCCGCTGCCGCCAGTCTTCCCGCCCCACTGGTCTCTCAGTCTCCGGCCATCGCTACCGCCGCCGGAACCTCGACCAGGCCTGCTGATTTCATCTCACTCACAAAATCCGTCACATCCCGCTCGGCCCGCGACCGATCGACTTCGTACGCCTCGGCCACCGCCGTCGCCAGTTGCGCCACCGTCCGCGGCGACTCCAGCAATTTCCAGATCAGCGTCCCGGTGCCGTTGAAGCTGTAAATCGACGCCAGGTCGCCCACCTTGGCGCGCACCGGCACAATCAGCGTTTCTCCCGCCACCACGCGCGCTACCACCGCCCGCGAGCGCACGAAAATCTCATCTCCCAATATGTCTGCCAAGGGGCCCTCGCTTCGTTTCAGACTCGGTTCCGGATTTCGTAACAAACGCTGCCCTTCGAAACCCGCGCCGCTTTCGTCCCAATCTGAGATTACGGCAAAGCCATCCCCCTGAGCATCGGACTTTGGTGGCAGGTATTGGGTTGGTTATCACCCCGCATGGTTCCCAAGTACCCACAAAAACGCGGGTTATGGGCTCAGCTATGCGTTTGATTGCCCTTGCATCGAGGATCGGGCGCGAGTACGTCGAGGGGCGTTGCCGAAACCGGCGGGCACAACCTTTGTAGTAGACAAACGAAACAAAACGCTATAAAAAGAAATGGAGCTGTACGAATCCTCAGTTACACTGCCGATTCGCCAAGAAGCGATTCCTGTGCTCAACGAAGAACGTCGCCGCGCCATTCTCGATCAGTTAACCCACCAGGGCCGGGTTCTAGTCACCGAACTCGCGCGCCAGTTCGAAACCTCACAGGTTACGATTCGCAAGGATCTCGAAATCCTTCACGCCCATGGCCTGGTGCACCGCACCCACGGAGGCGCGCTCCCTTCGCGTGACAGCGCCCTCGAAGATCCCACGCTGCGCGAAAAGGAAAAACTCCACCATCAGGAAAAACTGCGCATCGCCGACGCGGCCGTCGAAAAAGTGAAGGAAGGCCAGGTTCTGATTCTCGATTCCGGCACCACCACCACCGCCATCGCCCGCGCCCTGCGCAACTTCCAGAATCTCACCATCATCACGAACGCGGTCAACATCGCCGCCGAACTGGCCGGGACCGCAGTCGAAGTCATCCTCACCGGCGGCACGCTGCGCAAGAATTCTTTTTCGCTGGTCGGCCCCATCGCGGAAGAAACTCTGCGCCGCCTCAGCGCCGACCTTTTATTTCTCGGCGTCGACGGCTTCGACGTTCACTTTGGATTGAGCACGCCCAATCTTCTGGAAGCGAAAGTTAACCGCGTGATGGTCGAAATCGCCAAGAAAACCGTGGCCGTCTGTGACTCCAGCAAATTCGGCCGCCGCAGCCTGTCGTTAATCGTCCCGCCCTCGGCCCTGCACGAAGTCATCACCGATCGCGGCGTCCCCAAATCCGACCTTCGCACCCTGAAGCAGGCGGGAATCGAAGTAACGCAGGTTTGATGGAGAACAATTGTCATCCTGTGAATTGTCATCCTGAGCGAAGTGACGGCTCGGCAAAGCCGAGCAGTCACGCAGTCGAAGGATCCCTATAACCCATCCGTGCTCAAGCCAGCATTGGGGTGGCGCAGCGCTTCAGCGCTGCGATAACAGCCATTTAGCATTGGGGCTTTAGCCTCCGAGGTACGTAGCTCCGCAAACTGAATCCTATGCCACGCTTCGACGTCACCATCGCCGGCGAACTGAACCTCGACCTCATCCTCTACGGCCTGCCCGAGCAACTCGCGCCCGAGCGCGAACTGCTCGCCGACCGCATGATGCTCACCCTCGGCTCCTCGTCCGCCATCGTCGCCCATAACCTGGCCGCACTCGGCAGCCGCGTTGGATTTCAATCCCGCATCGGCGACGACCCGCTCGGCCAAATTGCGCTCGATCGCCTGCAGCAAAGTGGAGTCGATGTATCCTTCGTCCGTCGCGTCCCCGGCTCAACTACCACCGGACTCACCGTAATCCTGCACCACGAACCCTGGCGCAACATCCTCACTTATTCGGGAACCATTGCAGAAACATCCTGGGACGATCTCGACCTCGACTACCTCGCCGACTCGCGCCACTTTCACTTTTCGTCGTATTACCTGCAGCGCGCCCTGCGCCCGCGCGTGGGAGAATTATTTCAGCGCCTGAAATCGAAGGGTCTCACCATTTCTCTCGACACCAACGACGATCCCGACGACCGATGGGAAGGCGGCCTGTACGATGTCCTCCGCCACGTCGATGTATTTCTTCCCAACGAACGCGAAGCCTGCAAAGCCGCAGGCACAAGTGACGACGACCTGGAATCCGCCATCCAAGAGCTTTCTAAGTTAGTCCCGCTGGTCGTAGTGAAACTCGGCCGCAAAGGCGCCCTGGCTCAGAGGGGCTCCGAGCGATTCACCAGTCCCACGCAAGAAGTCGTCCCCGTGGATTCCGTCGGCGCCGGCGACAGCTTCGACGCCGGATTCCTGCACGAGTACGTAAAAGGATCAGACCTGCCGACATGCCTAGCCAGCGGCAATCGGGCCGGAGCACTTTCCACCACCCGCCCCGGCGGCACTGAGGCCTTCCGCAACGTCGCTCACCGGCAGGAGTTTTTCCGGCAGCGAGGCATCTGAATGAAATAGGGATTTATCGTCAATGGAGGTCGGATGTACTCTTGGCGAGTCCCTGAAGGGGTGACGCTATGAGTGGTTGGAGATTGTACCTTCTGCCGACAGTCGTTGCTGTGCTTGCAACGTGGTGGGCTGCATGGCCAGAGAAGTACGTGGCTGTGCTTCAAGCCATCAAGCAACCGCTGAGACGGACACCCGCGATGCGGGCTGGTGTAGATAGAGTTGAGGCTATCTTCGGGTCTTCGAAACCCTGGTACCCGAAATTAATCCGGATTTGTGGCATTTTGATCTGGCTGGTTCTCTTGCTCGTCGGGTACACCGTCTACAAGTTCTAGATACCGAAGTTCTAGATACTGCAACCGAGGCTTGACTGTCGAAACCAGTTAATTAGAGCCCAAAAACCGACCGCATTAATCGCTCCCTATTTCCCACTAACTTCCAGCAGCAAATTCTCCTTAAACTCCGTCTTCAGCCGCGGAGCCTTCCCCGCCTCCGCTTGCACCGTCCCCAAATCTCTCCCATTCACATAATCCACCACGTGATAAGTCCCCGGCTTCAACCCGCGCAACTCCACCTCGCCTGAAAACGTCCCACCCTCCTTCGTGAAAAACGCGTAATACATCTTTCCGTCTTTCTCGATGGCATGCGCCTCAGGAACGTCATACCCGTAGACATACAGATCGCGAAACTCCCCCTTCGACAGCATCTTCTCGTTGTACAACCCAATCCATTTCTTCCAGTGCGCGTCCTTCTCGGCCGTCAGATTCACCGGCTTGTACTTCGGCCCCGCATCAGGCCACACAAATTTCGTTCCCGGCACACCTCCGACGCCGAGCGTCGACGCGAAGTCGCTGCCGTGCTCGCTCCAGTCGCCATGGCCAATCGGCGTCATCGACGACAGCTCCACATGATCTCCATACACCGCCGCTTCCGGCCCCAGCAGCGCTTTATACATCTTGATCCGCCGCCGCACTTGCACCCCTCCCACCGGATCGGCCGTCACCGCCTGATCGATAAACGGCAGCCACGCCAGCGATGGCGGCGTCCCGCACGGGCACGCCTGCGTCACACTCTCCGGCTTGATCGCCCGCGTCGTCTGAAAAATTGTCTTGTACACCTCGCCCATCGCGTTCACCGAATCCTGCGGCGACTTGTGATGATGCGCCGGGTTATAGCACTTCGGCACGCTGTAGATATTGTCGAGTTTCGATCCGTCGAATCCCCAGTCGCGAATAAATTTTTCCGTCAGTTGTTTGTAAAACGCCTGCACCTCGGGCAGCGACGGATCCAGCACAGCCAGCCCGCGCGTCATGCGTGCATGTTTCCCGTCCTTATCCAGAATCAGCCAATCCGGATGCTCCTGCACGACCTTCGACAGCGCATATTTATGCGACTCATATTTTCCCTGACCGTCTTCCACTGCCAGCGGCAGCCACCACAATTGCGCCAGCATTCCCTGCTTGTGAAATTCATCCACCATCTGCTTGATCGAATCCCCGGGAAACGTGTCCGCCCGCGGGTTCCAATCGCCATAGGTATCGAACCAGCGATCGTCCAGCGTCGCCCACTTGATTCCAAGTTCCTTCAGCTTCGGGATCGTCCCCACCATCTGCGCCGGCGTCACGTTGAACTCGTATCCCCACCCGCACCAGCTCACGTTGTAAGCTTCGCTCGACGGCTTCGGAATCTCCCATCCTTCTTTCTGCAGCACGCTCGACCACATGCGCAGCGGCTCGTAGAAATCTCCGCTGTACACCGCGACAAAACTGCGCGGTGAGGAATAACTCTCTCCCGGCTTCAGCGCCGCATTCACAGGAATCGCGATGCTCGCCGTCACGCGCCCGTCCTGTTCCACCTTCACTGGCATCGACAGCGTCAATGGCACTGTCTCCACATGCCCAATCGCCTCGCCCACCGACCCGGTCCAGAATGCGACCACCGGAATCCCACCCCCATAGCCGCCTTTCACTGCTTCGCCCATCAAATTCGGCTGGGACGAAACGCGCGTCAGCCTCTGTACATCATCCTTGCCCCAGTCGTAACTCGATCCCTGAAACGACCACATATCGTAAGGATGCGGCCGCCCCTTCGCATCTTGCTCGTTTGCGTTAAGCCGGTGCTGCTGCATCCATACCTGATCCACCTGAAAATCCGTTGTACCGACATTTTTGTAAGCTGCGCTGACCAGGGCAATATTGGGAAAATCGTCGTACGCCTCCAGCACCAGCATGCGCTCAATGCCCACTCCCGCGGGGGCCAGCGGACCCGCCGGAATCTCCACTCGTTTCCCGCGGCCAAGCTTGCCGCTGCCCTCCAGAACCTTCGCCTGCGCAAAATCCGGCACAAAGTCGAATTCTTTGCCTTCGTGCACGATCGAGTCGCTGCCGCCCGTCGATCCCACGCCCGGCTCGTCCAGCGTCAACCGCTTCCCGTCTTTCAGCAGCGTCGCCTGTAGAAATCCCGACGGCAGAATCTGGAACTCCGCCGCGCTTGTCGTCACCACTACCGGCCCTCCATCGCGCACTTCCACCTTGATGTCGGAAGGCCGCGACGGCGCCGGCTTCGGCTGCTCCGCCGGCTTCGTGCAACTCAGCATCCCCGCCGCAATTCCGGCCAACGTCATAGCCAAAATGAAGGAGTACAACCGAGGAAGCCTGCCCCACTCGTGCCGCCCGATGCGCTTCATAATTTCCTTTCCAAAATCGTGTCAGAACGAAACTAAACACAATATTTCGTAACTATACCGCAGGTGGACGAATTTAGCGCTCTTTTTCCCTTCGTCGACACGCGAAGGTGGGGATTTTCACTTTGCCAGGGTGCCCCATTGCTCGCGTTCTTCCCGAGAAGTGGGGATTTTGAATTCTCTCGCAGTCTCTACCCGACTTCCGCCAACACCCGCTCCAACCCACCCTTCGGCATCGGCATAGCCCCCACTTCGCTAGCGACCCACGCTCCCACCCGATTCGCCACTTCATTCATCTCATTCAGATCCGTTCGCCCGGTATCCACACCGCGCAGATACTCATGCACCAAACCCGCCGTAAACGCGTCTCCCGCACCCACCGTATCTGCCACCCGCACGCGAAATCCCGGGTGCTCGCTCGTCTCCGAGCCGCTCCGCACCAGCAAACTTCCCCGCCCGCCCCGCGTGATGCAGACCAGTTTCAAATCGTATGCCCCAATCAAGCACCGCGCCGCAGCCAATTCATCCCCGTGCGAAAAACTGTCCGCGTCACCTCCCGAAAAACCGGCCAGGCTCATCACCCTCGGCAGTTCCTCGTCATTCAATTTCACGATGTCCGCCAGCCGCATCGATTCCGCCAGAACTTCCTGCGAATAAAAAGACTGCCGCAGATTCACGTCGAACACCTTCACCGCAGCCGGCGACGCCGCCCGAACAAACTCGCGAATCGTTGCCCGGCTCGCATCCGACCGCTGCGCCAGCGATCCAAAACAAACCGCATCCGCTTCTTTCCCAAGCCGCTGCCAGTCCGCAGTCCACTCCAGAAAATCCCATGCCACCGGATGCGCAATCTCAAATCGCGCCATCCCCTTCGCGTCCAGTTCCACTTTCACGGTGCCCGTCGCGCGGTCCCGATCGGTCTGCACATGCTCGATGTCGAGTTCTAGTTCCTCCATGCGCCGCAGCGCCTCGAGCCCCCGCGAATCCTCGCCCACACGGCTGGCCACGATTCCCTCGTCGCCTAGCAGCGTAGTGATGTAAGCGAAGTTAGCCGGCGCCCCGCCCAGGCACGTCCGTTCCGGCAACAGATCCCACAGCACTTCGCCCAGCCCCACCACTTTCTTTTTCATGTCGCTGCCCGACTGATCGTTAATAGATAACGTCAATAAATAACGTCAGTAAATCTCGCTCCCCGCCTGCGTACTCGCAATCTTCCCCCGCTCCACCGACAGCGAATACGCCGTCCACCCCTCGCCCGCCCACGACGTCAAATCAAAATGCCCGCCCGCCGGAACCCGGTAAACGCTGATACCCCGAAACGTGAGCGGCACGCCCTTCTCACAAACCTCCGGCCCCTGCGTCGGACGCAGAAAATACGCCCCCTTCCCCGTGCCCACCACCCTCGCCCTCCCATCTGCCTCCACCAGCACCGCCGATTTTTCGTCGATCGCCACTTCCCTCGGGGACTGGCTCCAGCCATCCTTCATAAGCCGTGCCAGAAATCCCAGCGTTCGCCCCATGCGATCGCGCTTCGCGAAATGCGAATCCGTAATCAAATTCTCCAGATGCGGAATCTTCAAAAAATCCCGCACCAGCGTGACCCGCTCAAAATAAGGATTCGCCAACACATCCGCCGAGGCCAAATCCTTGTCGTCCGGCAGGTCGCCCATCGCCCCGTACACAAACTCGCCTTCCACCGCCAGCCCCGCGCTGGTCCCGCCAATCGGCTTCCCCGCCGCGACGCCATCGTTCAGCGCGCTCTCGACCGGAGTCCCTTTCCACCCGCGAATGTAGTTCGCCTGATCTCCTCCCGCAATGAACACCACTTCTGCTTTGCGAATAATCTCCGCCACCGCCGGGTCCTCCGCCGTCCCGCGATCCGGAATAATCAGCGTCGCCACCGAATTCGCTTTGCACAGTCCGTTCACATACGAGTTGTAATCGTCATCGCCCCGCGCCCGCAGAATCAGAAAATCTCCACCATTGCCCTTTTCGCACAGCCAGCGAAAGGCCTCGTCCAGATCCTTCCCCCCGCCCATCATGGCCACGCCCGCCACCGGCTTGGTCTGAACGTCCTGTTCGTTGCCGACCCGAAAATATTGGTAAGTTTGCGCCTGCGCGAAATCCCCCGCGCACGCCAGAGACACCAGCAGCAGAAGCAACCACAAATGTGTTTTGATCACGCTGAGAATATACAGGAGACCCGAGAAGCCTGGCAGCCTCTCAACCCCACGAGTCACGCCTGGGAAACTCCCATGCAATTCAAGAGCTCTGCGATCCTCCGCGCCTTCTGTGGTTATGCGTTTTTTTTCTGCGGCCTCGAAAACAATCGTGTCCCCGCCCAAGTCCTTTTCCCGCCTCGCCCGTCTAATTCAACAGTCTTGACTCTCAGGAGGAACGAATCCGATGAAAAAGGCCTTACTCGCAGCCTTCTCTGTCCTGCTGACCATGATCGCAGGAGCAACCGCAGCCGTCGCCATCGACCAATCCGCGGCCACTCCCGACCACACTCCCCCCAGCTACGATATGAAACCACAATCCCTTCTCGACCTCGAAACCATGCAGAAAAAGTTCGTCGATCTCGCCAACGCTCTGCCCGCCGACAAACTCACCTGGCGCCCCTCGCCCGATTCTCGTTCCTTCGCCGAAGTCTTTCTCCACGTTTCCGGCGAGCGTTACCAGATTCTCGCCTTGATGGGAGCGCAACCTCCAGCCGGTTTCGACGGCAAGACGTATGAAAAGTCAACCACCGACCCGGCCCGGATCGTCGACGAACTCAACAAGTCCTGGGAATTCGCCAAGAAAGCGATCAACTCCATGACCAACGCCGATTTCGCCAAGCCGCTGCCGAAGCTCGGCCCCGATGCTAATGCCGGCGACGTGGTTTACATCCTGGTCGCGGACGCCCACGAACACCTCGGCCAGTCCGTCGCCTACGCCCGTGAAAACGGAGTCGTTCCACCCTGGACCGCGGCCGCCAAAAAAGCAGCCGCAGAAAAAACAGAAAAAAAGGACGGCGGTATGAAATGAGCAGTAACCGAAAACCAGCCGGTGCCCCACGTCTCGCGTTTCTTGCGAGACGTGGGGATTTTAGGTGCGCGCCCTTCATCGGATTGCCGGGTGCCAGGTGCCCCATCCTCGCGTTTTCTGCGAGGGCTGGTACGCGATGCTGCCCGAAGTAAAGTCTGAGATTTTGGTTTGAACAGCTCTAACCGACACACGGACAAACTTTAGGCGAACATCCATCCTTCGATACAATGGGCAACTGCTACGACCAGCGACCATGACCCACCCATCCGCACCGGATTGTCCGGCCGTCCTTCCTCTCTTCGCGGTTGAAGGATTTCTCGTTTCGTGACAATATTCCTCCTCGTCCAAATGATGATCTTCCCTCTCAACCGCAACCACGCCACCTTTCGCCGCGAACGCACGCGCAGGCCCGCCGCCCGAGCAGTTGTGCTGCAAGCATTCCTCGCCGCCTCGGTTTTGGTCTTCCCCGCCGCGCACGCCCAGCAATCTGACTCGGCGAAGCCTGTGGTGGTGCAACCAGGCCCGCCCGGCGCACCGAGCAAAACGCTGCCGTCGTCCACGCGAGCTTCCCTCCCGCCCCGATCGCCAGCCGACGTAGAGTTCATGCAGGGCATGATCATGCATCATGAACAAGCGGTGGAGATGACAGCAATGATTTCCTCGCACACCCAGAATAAGAGCCTGCGCACCCTGGGCGCGCGCATCAGCAGTTCGCAGTCGGACGAAATCAAATTCATGAAGCGCTGGCTCGCCGCCCGCGGCGAATCCGTCCCCAACCCGATGCCGCCTATGCCTGGTATGGATATGCCGGGAATGGACATGCCGCACCAGCCTATGGCCCTGATGCCCGGAATGCTCACGCCTGAGCAGATGGAAGCGCTCCGCAAGGCCAAGGGCGCCGAGTTTGACCGCTTATTCCTCGTCGGCATGATTCAACATCACAACGGCGCGTTGACCATGGTAAAAGATTTGTTCGACACCGCAGGCGCTGGACAAGACGCAGAGATTTTCAACTTCGCCACCGATGCCGACAATACCCAACGCGCCGAGATCAAGATCATGCAGACCATGTTGGATAGAAACATGTTGGACAAGAAACATTAAGGAGAAACGATGAATCGAGTGTCCAGTTTTATCCTGTGGGTCGTGGGGGCTGTGCTTCTTTTTAGTTTCGGAGTGACCCGAGCGCTGGCACAGGCGGCGCAGCCCGCAACTCCGCCCGCCGCTCCCCAACAGGATCAGGCCCCGAAACCCGCCACGCCCTCCGGCAACGATGTACAGAAGAGCGAAGCTCCGAAGAAAGACGCCGAGGGCCAGGGAAATCCGTTCGCTCCCGAGCCCGCGCCGCCGCTTCCGCCTGGAATGACAGGCTCGGATCCAAACGATCCGCGAGCCAAGCTGACGCCCGGAATGTACGATGCCGGCGAAGCCGCCATGGGCATCCAGCACCTCCTGCTGCTCAAAAAGCCCGACGCGTTCGACCTTGGTTCCACCGACACAGACAGTCCCAAGGTGAAGAAGGCGCTCGGACAGTTGGGCGTGCCCGAAGCCATGATGAGCAAGATGCCCAAGCCGTTCCAGTTGGTCATCGCGCAGCTGGCCTTCGCCAACTCCGATCTTGCCTTCCAGGGCAACCACCTCTTCCAGGGAAATTTTTACGGCATCAATATTTTCGAGATCTCCAATCCCGCGAAGGCCTCATTACTCACATCGATGGTCTGTCCCGGCGGGCAGGGCGATGTCTCGGTCTACAAGAATCTCCTATTCATGTCCGTCGAGATGCCGAATGGACGTCTGGATTGCGGGGCCCAGGGATTTCCGCCCGACCCTGCACCCGCAGAGGATCAAAAAGATAACGCCGACAAAAAACCAGACGCCGAAAAAGACAAAGACTCCGATCAAGCCAAAACCGCAGACACGAGTAAAGACACAGATGCAGATAAAGATAAAGACAAGGAAAAACAGCAACAACGAAGACGCCGCCTCCCCGCTGCGCAGAAAGACCGTTTCCGCGGCGTACGCATCTTCGACATTTCCAACATCCAGAATCCCAAGCAGGTCGCAGCCGTACAGACCTGCCGCGGATCCCACACCCACACCCTCGTCATCGATCCCAATGACAAAGACAATGTTTATATCTACGTGTCGGGCACCTCGTTTGTGCGTCAATCCGAAGAACTGGAAGGATGCTCCGGAGAAAAACCCGATAAAGATCCAAATACGGCTCTGTTTCGCATCGACGTCATCAAAGTTCCTGTGGCCGCGCCGCAAGATTCGAAAATCGTTTCCAGCCCGCGAGTATTTATGGATCCGCGCACGGGCGCAATCAACGGCCTGAATAACGGCGGTACCCATGGCAAAGAAGGTGCGGAGAAGCCGGCCGACACCGACCAGTGCCACGACATCACCGTCTACTCAGCCCTCGGCTTGGCTGCCGGCGCGTGTTCGGGCAACGGAATTCTGCTCGACATCAAAGACCCGGAACATCCCAAGCGAGTCGATGCCGTGAATGATCCCAACTACTCCTACTGGCATTCGGCATCCTTCTCCAACGATGGCAGCAAAGTCGTATTCACCGACGAGTGGGGCGGAGGCCTCGGCGCGCGTTGCCGTCCCAACGATCCCAACAAGTGGGGCGCGGACGCTATCTTTCGTCTCAACGATGACAAGCTCAGTTTCGCCAGCTACTACAAGCTGCCCGCCGCACAGGGTGACACCGAGAACTGCGTCGCCCACAACGGTTCTCTGATTCCGATTCCCGGCCGCGATGTTGAAGTCCAGGCCTGGTACCAGGGCGGCATCTCCGTCATGGACTTCACCGATCCCGCCAAGCCCTTCGAGATTGCCTACTTCGATCGCGGGCCCATCGATCCAAAAATGTTGGTGCTGGGTGGCGATTGGTCGGCCTACTGGTACAACGGCTACATTTACGGTTCAGAGATTGCCCGTGGCTTGGATGTTTTTCAACTCACGCCCACCAAATTCCTGACCAAGAACGAAATCGAAGCGGCCAAGACCGTTCGGGTGGCCGAACTGAATGTCCAGAACCAGCAGAAACTCGAATGGCCGGCAAAGTTGGTCGTGGCCAAAGCCTACGTCGACCAGTTGTCCAGGTCGCAGGCTCTGCCCGCCAGCCAAATCTCCCAGTTGAAGAAGGCCATCAAGAGCGCAGAAAAGTCGCACCTGAGCAAGAACAACCTGGCGAAATTGCAGGGTCTGGCGCCTTCGTTGCAAGAGAGCGCAGCCACCGCGAAGACCCCAGCCGACTCCATGCGGATGCGGGCGCTGGCAGACGTCCTGAAGCATCCGTCGGCCTGAGCCGCGGTCGGGCTTGAAGCGGATGAAACAGGAGAGAACTATGGAGATTTCGTGCCGAATGGATGGGCGCAGTGATGGTCATGGGTCCCAAATTAGTCGGCGTTTCGCGTGGAAGATACTGGGGCACGGACTAGGTTGCGTGTTCCTGACATTATCTCTGGGAGGCGTGGCGACCGCCCAGAGTGCCCCACTCGTGATCGAGCGGGACGGAAGGGTAATTTCGCTGGAGCCGTATGCTGCGAACATAGTTCGGGTAACGATGAGCATCGGCAAGGCGTGGGCGACCGTTACTCCGGGCTATGGTTTTGTGGCAAAACCGTCGGAAGGTGAATGGACGCACGAGCGTGACGTGGAAGGCGGCGACGTATTTCGATCGGCCCGGATGGTGGTGCGTTTGGCGCCAGGAGATCTTCCGGCTGAGAAACTGCCACGGCCCATGCCGCTGGACGCGTTGAATCGTCAACTGCGCGAACCCTACTTTGGCGGAGGCGGCGGGCAAGGTCCATACCACGATGCCCTTCTCGTGACGACGGCGGACGGCAAGATGCTGCTGCACATGCGCACCTGGACGATGTCGCCGGAACGCGCGGATGTTGCTCAGCAGGACGCCGATGCGAAAGGCTATTCGGTTGCGGCCACTTTCGACTCGCCCGCGGACGAGCACTACTACGGGTTAGGGCAGCAGCAGAAGGGCTGGATGGACCTGCGGGATCACGAGATCCGTTGCTGGCATGACTACGGGGCGATTGGCGGCGAGGACGTTTGCGTACCGTTCATGTTGTCCAGCCGCGGCTACGGGCTGGTGTGGGACAACCCTTCCAAAACGACGGTGGTTCTCGGGTTCAACGGACGGAATACCTGGTCCTCTGAGGTAGGAGACCGTGTTTCGTATTTCGTGATTGCCGGAAACACGAGCGACGAGATTTACGAGGGCTACCGCCGGTTGACCGGCGTGACGCACATGCTGCCGAAGGCGGCCTACGGATACATCCAGAGCAAGGCGATTTATCCAACGCAGGAACAAATCTTGGATGTGGCCAAACAATATCGCCAGAAGAAGTTGCCGTTGGATGTGATAGTCGTTGACTTCCTCAACATGACGAAGCAGGGGGAACTGGATCTCGACCCCGCGCGCTGGCCGGACCCAGCAGGGATGAATCGTGCACTGCATGCCATGAGTGTGAATACGCTATTGAGCGTGTGGCCGCACTTCTCCCGTGGCAGTCAGTTCTACAACATGCTGCAGAACAACGGCTGGCTGATCCATAAGCCCGACGGAACGCCTGATCCCGGACGGGCCAAGGAAACCATCGGACCGAATCTCGATACCACCAACCCTGAGGCGGCGAAGTGGTTCTGGGAGAAGATTCGCGACCGATACATAAAGCCGTACGGATTTGATTATCTGTGGCTCGATGAGACAGAGCCGGACTTCGACCCAGCGGGAGATGTGTTCTCGATCGGTTCCGGAATACGCTTCTACAACGTTTATCCGCTGTTTCACACGGCTTCGGCGTACGAAGGGTTCCGCCGGGATTTTGGAGACAGCAGAAGGGTCATGATCCTGGCGCGGGCGGCGTATCTGGGAGCGCAACGCAACGGCACGGTTTTTTGGTCGAGCGATGTTCTTTCCACTTGGGACATGCTGAAGCGCTCGATTCCGGCGGGCCTGAATTTTGCGGCGACAGGATTACCCTACTGGGACACGGATATCGCAGGGTTCTTCTCGCCGCAGATTCCCGCAGACTACCACGCAGCGCACAAGCCACTGATCGATGGATCGGATGCGCGGGACACGATTACGAACTATGAGGACTATCCCGAGCTGTTTGTGCGGTGGTTTGAATGGGGAGCATTTCAGCCGGTCATGCGAGCGCATGGAGAGAGAGCTCACAACGAGGTATGGTCGTACGGCAAGCAGGCCGAGCCGATTCTGGCGAAGTATCTGAAGCTGCGCTACCAGCTTCTGCCCTACACCTACTCCTTAGCGTATCGCAGCTACCAGACAGGCGCTCCGTATATGCGGGCATTGTTCATGGACTTCCCGGCAGATCCGAAGGTTGCGGACATTCCGGATGAATATATGTATGGACCGGCGTTCCTGGTGGCTCCGGTGACCGAGCAGGGCGCGACGCATCGGACAGTGTATCTGCCCGCAGGTTGTGACTGGTACAACTACTGGACGAATGAACGGCTGCAAGGCGGACAGACCATTGTGGCGGATGCTCCCATCGATACGCTGCCCCTGTTCGTGAGGGCGGGAAGCATTGTGCCGTTTGGGTCAGAGGTGGAGAGTACTCAGGAGGCGCAGACGATTGCGTCTCTACGCGTCTATCCAGGAGCGAATGGCAGCTTTACTCTGTTCGAGGATGACGGAAAAACCTACGCCTACGAGAAGGGGGGCGGCTCGATCACAAAGTTGACATGGGACGACGCCGCGCATCAACTGAGGCACGAAGGCACGTCAGCATCGAGCGAACTGGATACGGCAACCGTAGTCGTGATCGGGAGGTAGGTGAAACCAATTCACGACTTGGCTGGAAGCCGTGTGCACGGCTGACATTCATTGAGGGAGATACGAATGCGTTCGGAGACCTTTTGCGCCACACTCTTTCTCATGCTTACGTTTGCTCCGTCTGCGTTCGCAGAACTGAAGGACTCCTGCACCACGTACCTCCGGAGGTAGGACGTTCCCCATCTACAATCTAAAGAAAATTGGAGATGCAACTGCCGAGCTATCCATCGAACTGCACAATTAGCACCTCGTTGCTTATCGCCCAAACAACTTGGCACACAAGGTCGGCATCGGCGTCAATGCCGAGCAAAGCATCACGCCCAAACATCGGCGTGTTTTTCCGGGCAATGCATTCCGATGGGCAAACAGAAGTCGAAGCGTATGATTCTCGTTACAACCGTGTTACCTCATACGAAGCCGGATTGTCTTACCATATTGAACAATTGACAGGATAAGAATTGAAATTCGGGCTCAACAGGCACAGCGCGGTCGCGCGAGATCCCACTCCGCCGCCCCACAAGTTCGGTGGTCCCCATCCGCGTTTTGCTTTTTTGCTTGTCGCCTTCACCTGTGCCCTCGCTACGGCTCAGCAATCGAATTCCCCTGCTCCTGCAATCAACGTCCCGGCAACGTCTGCTTCCCCTGGCGGTCCTCAACCCTCTGCTTCGCCTGATCCCTCTTCCACCACGTCCGATGACGAGAGCACCGAGTCGATTCTTCCGCACTTCAAAACTTCGCGCTTCTGGCTTTCGGGGCAAATGAATTTCATCTTTCAGACCCATTCCGATTTCCCTGCGCTTTACAGCGGTCCGCACAGCCTGAACCATCATTACGAGAAGGCTACGTCGCGCGTGCTGACGCTCTATTCCGGCTTTCGCCTTAACCATTCCATCGAGTTCATCGGCGATCTCGAAGAAGCCGGAGGCGCCGCCCTCAGCGTGGGTTTCGGACTTGCTGGCAATACCGACCTTGATATCGTCCGCAATCCGCTGCTCAGCAAAGCTCCCTATCTCGCCCGCGGAGAGTTCCACGAAGTCTTCGCGCTCAGCAGCGACAAAGTCGAAAACGTCCGCAACCAGTACTCTCTCTTCGAGGAACTTCCCCGCCGCCGCATCGAGCTCCGCTTCGGCAAATTCAGCCTGCCCGACTTCTTCGATCTCAACGGCGTAGGCAGCGACACACACCTGCAATTCTCCAACTGGACCATCGATAACAACGGCGCATGGGATTATGCCGCCGACACGCGCGGATACACCATCGGTCTGATGGCGGATTTCGAAGACCGCAGCTGGGGATTTCGCTTCGTCGAAGGTCTCATGCCGAAGGTTGCCAACGGCATCGATCTGGTCTACAAGCCCTGGCAGGCTCACGCGGAAAATTACGAATACGAGTTGCGCCGCGGCCTCATTCCCAAAAAAACCGGCGTCATTCGCGTGCTCGCCTATACCAATGCCGCCAACATGGGCATCTACCGCGATCAGATCATCCTCGCCGACGAGCGGGGTATCGCTCCCGACATCACTAATCATCCCTGGCACATCACCCGCAAGTACGGATTCGGCCTCAACCTCGAGCAGAATCTCACGCGTTATCTCACCGCCTTCGCCCGCACCGGCTGGAGCAACGGCAAGACCGAATCCTTCGCCTATACGGAAGACGACATGACGGTCTCGACCGGCGTCGGAGCTAGGGGTGCATGGTGGCATCGCAAGCAGGATCGCGCCGGCTTCGCCTTCGTCTCCAACGCCATCAAGAAAGATCACCAGAACTATCTCGCCGACGGCGGCCTCGGTTTCTTACTCGGTGATGGACACCTCACCTACGGCCGCGAAAATATCATCGAGTCCTATTACACGCTGCATGTCTGGCGCGGAATTTACGTGGGTCCTGGCGTGCAGCGCATCAACAATCCTGGCTACAATCGCGACCGCGGCCCGGTGGTCGTCCCCTCGTTCCGCCTGCACAGCGAGTTCTAGCGGCCTGCTGAAACCGCCGGCTCGGCCGGCAGGCGCGTGTGAAACTGGGTGTTGGGGGGCGGAATCAACAGCCGTGGGCCGAATTCCTTGAGCATCCTCGTCATCGTTAGAAGGCCATGCTCAGAACTCCAAGCGCGCTTGAAACGCGATCATGCGCGGAGTACTATCCCCCCCCAAACCAACGCCCAGCAAACCAGTAGGGGGAGAAGTCGTATACGTGAGCGCTCCGAATCCGGTTTGCGTCGAGGGCAGTCCTGGAATGCCGGCCTGCACCACGCTTGGCAATCCGAAATTGGGGTGGTTGAAGACATTGAAAAACTGACTTTCAAACCGCAGCTTCAGGTGTTCGGTCAATGGGAACCATTTCGTCAGATAGAAGTCACTCCAGAGAAAATCAGGGCCGCGCAGTGAATTTCGGCCAAGGTTACCGAATTGGCAATGCTGCGGGTCGGGGACGATCACGCCATAGCAGGATCCGGCGGGCACGGGTACCGGTTGCCCATTGACATTGAAGGTTTGCTCGGTTGGATCAACCGCCGAGATGAAGGCGTCTGGATTGAGCCACTGGATTGTGCCCTCTTGGGTAACGTTACTAATGCTGCAATGGCGACAATAGGGATCCACTCCCGGCACAAGACCTGCGAATTGCGGGCCGCCGCCTTGCACAATCCCGTTTCCACTTGCGGAATACGGCGTGCTCAGCACCGAGAAAGGCACTCCGCTGTGCCAAAATGCCGTTCCAGAAATCTGCCAGCCGTTCAACGCGTAGCCGAGCGAATGATTCCGCACTTTGACTGGCAACTGATACACATACTGCCCGTTGAGATTGTGCCGAATGTCGTAATCGCAAGGACCGTAGTCGCGGGCAAGTTCGCCCGGCAGAGGAGAAAGAATTCCTCCGGCTGAGAATTGCAGAAATCCGCCGTTCGAGACGGTGTCCATGCAGCGGCTGAAAGTGTAGTTGACCTGTCCTTGCAGACCATGCCCGAGGCGCTTCATTGCGGTCAGTTGGAGGCCGTTGTAGTGACTGTTCGCTCCCGTGGAGAACTGCGTCACCGCGCCAAATCGTAAATCGGTCGGTTGGAGATAGGGGAAGGGTGCAAAACAGCCTTGGCAGACGGTTTGGTAGCCGTTGACTTGGGTCGAGTAGGGTTGGTTCACGGCGCGCGTGCCCACGTATTGCGCTTTCAGGTTGGCGGTTGTTCCGAATTGATGTTCAATGCCCAGACTCCACTCCATGAAATATGGAGCATGGAGTTTGCCATCTGGGATGGCGGTGATCGCAACCGGCGGAAGACAGTTCGTGGGATTTGCCTGTGGGGACGCGCACGAGACCTTGCCCTGTGGAAATCCCAAAGTGAAGGCCTGATTTGCGGCAACGGTTGCGTCGACTGCGCTGTTCGCCACTCCCGGCGCGATTGCCGTACATCCGACTATGGGGTTGCAGTCCGCAGATCCGGCGGGGCCCACGGTGCCAAGCACCCCTGCCTCGAACGTTTTTTCGTAGGGAGGATTGGTACCGATCAGGTCAGCCACACTACCCGGCAATATGTCACTGAAAACCCCGAAGCCAGTTCGTAATACCGTTTTTGGATCGAACTGCCAGGCAATCGCCATTCTCGGTTGCAGAATAGCCAGGGGTGTGGACGAAAACAGATTGCCGAGATGAGTTTGAATGGCAGCATTCAGCGGTTGATTCACATCATGAGAGATAGAACTGAAAGAGCCGCGAAGACGAGCGACTTGATCATGCGGATTCAGCGGATTGGGGTTGAAGCTGTCGCGTACGCCGAACGTCCAAGTCAGTTTGCGAGTCACTTTCCAGGTGTCTTGGGCGTAGACATCAAGATTAAGAAAGTTGAAGGGCTCATTTGGGTTCGAAGGGAACGTCTCCGACGCGGTATTCGCTACTCCATAGATGAATTGCTGCAAGTTCGCGTACGTCACCGTGGGAACTGTCCCTTCCCCGAAGTCAAAGTCGTTCAGACGGAAGATGCGGGTATTGGTTCCAAAACGCAGTTCGTGCGCGCCACGGTTCCAAGCAAGATTGTCGTTGATGAAGAACCGTGACGCGCGCCTGCCTTGAACCCAGGTGTTGTCCAGTCCTCCGATGGTCGTGAAGGGATTTGCTCCGCTGCCCTGCAACACGATCGGGAAAGCGGCAAGCGTCTTCTGAAAGTTCCCGGGCCCAAACAAGCTCCCGTACCAGGAGAATGCAGGATTGAAGTAGTTCACTAGGTTCTGCGAGAAAACGTGCGTGTGCCCTGCTGCGAACGAATAGAGAGGTTGCGGGGAAATAGCATCGAACAATGGGTTGATGGGGTCTGTCCATGCGGCTTGCAGTCCGTTGTCCGCCTGAAAACGAAACCATGCGGTGTCCTTGGGGTTGATGTTGTAATCGATTCGGGCGGTCTGGACTTGTTCGTGGTCGTCGCTGGAATGTGAGACGCTCTGCCGATTGGCGCAACCTGCCGCGACCGGGCAACCGAGTATCGCGGTAGGTGTGCCTCCGGTATCTCGATAGAGAGAGAACATCGCCCGATAAAACGGGACTTCTTGCGGCGCGGCGGGGTAAATAATGTTACCATCCGCGTCCGTCAGGCCAAGAGGAAGTTGCTGCAAGACGTATTCCTGGAAGGCGGGACTAGGGACGATTGTCGGAGTGACGATGGGCAGCGCAATGCGCACCCATTCGCTATCGAAGAAGAAAAATAGCTTGTCGTGCAAAATCGGGCCGCCCACACTGCCTCCGAAATGATTCACGGTCGATCCCGGCTTGTGATTTCCCGGCGTCGCATTCGTGAAGTAGTCGGCGGCATTGAGCAGCGCCCCATTCCATAGTTCGTAGAGATTCCCGTGATACTGATTCGTCCCGGATTTGGTCACATAGTCGATTTGAGACGCCCCGTACCGTCCCTGATCCACGGAATAGGAAAGAGTGTTGACGGTCACTTCCGAAATCGAATTCAACCCCAGCACCAGATTGGTCGAGAGGCCGCTGTTCAGATTCGTAAGCGGATCGTTTGTTTCCAACCCGTCAACGATGTACCCGTTTGAAAGCGCAGGCAGGCCGTTGAATTCCACATTGCCGTACCCGTTGCTACTTCCAACGAAGTCATTGCCGCTGCCTGCGGTATTGATCAGGGCTCCAGGCGAAAACTGTAGCGGGTAGGTCAGGTCACCGCCTGGATTCGGAAGATTCTCCAGAGCCGACGCATTCAGAGTGGTCGATGTGTTGGCATCTGCCGTGTTGATGAGCGGCGCTTCGCCGCTGACCTCCACAACCTCTTTGGATTGAGCTACCTTAACGGTGAAATTCACTGTCTGCTTCTGGCCCAGACCCGAAACCACATTGTCATTTTGTTGCGGTTCGAAGCCTTGCGCTTGGACTTTGACCGAGTACGTGCCAGGCTTTAACTGGGGGAAGTTGAACCAGCCTGCGTCATCGGTTTCGGCACGACGCTTCAGACCAGTCTCGCGATTTGTGATCGTCACCGCGGCGCCAGGCACCACTGCGTTACTTGCATCCCTCACCTCACCCACGATGGCACTGGTGGTTTCGCCTTGTGCGAGTGCGTTCGACGATAGAAGACACACCACTATCATCAACGAAAGCCAAAAGTGACCTGCCCGTACCATATATTCCACTGACTCCCCATCGTCCGGTTAACTACAGGTGATGACTCATAGTTAACCATAGTTAATATCAACAGGCAAGCACAATAAGAAATTGGTGCAAAAGGTTTCTGGTGGTTTTACCTCCGGCAGTCCGCTGTCACAGCAACATGCTTCAACTGCTAAGTATTTTCGGGAACCGTCGCGATTCAGAGATTGCCGGTGCTAATCCGACTGACGAGCAAACCTCCGATTTGTCGGTAATCCGGCCAGGGCCTGCAGGTACGTTGGTTTGAGAGGTGTGGGTCAGAATCTCTTGGCAGAAAATGCCGGGAGTGACTGCAATCCACTGAGCCGAAAAGGTTTTTGGTGAGCGCGGCAGGACTCGAACCTGCGACCCATGCCTTAAAAGGGCATTGCTCTACCAACTGAGCTACGCGCCCCACCTTTGCAATCAAGCACTGGCAGCGGTTATCTGAGATGCGTGGGAACAGATGGGAACAATCATCTCAAGAACCTTCCAGCGAACATGCTTCGCAATCCCAGCCAACTTTGCGGCGGGCCGAGTGTATTTCGACATTGCCGAGCCAGGCCACAGCGGTTGTTTACCGTGCTTCTCAGCGGACGCGAAGACATGATCCGTCTCTTGATTGTAAAGACACTTCTTACGCTAGTCCAGTAGCAGGGCCGCTTGACATTTGCGACGAGAAAAGGCGCGGGCCGAGGATGGCCCGCGCCGATTCGTTACCGGTAGATGGCGCTACAGCGTGACGCTGAGCGTGAGGTTTACGCCGGGATAGCTGGCGTTGCACAGGTAATACACGCCGTTGATTTCGACAACATAAACGTCTTGCGTGTACAGCCAATTGCTCGGCCAGGCGGATTCGAATCCGAACCAGTAGCCTCCGTATTGGAAGCGGTGATTACGGTAGTCGCCTGCGCTGACGCGAAAGCTATGTTCCCGTCCGAAATTGGCTTTGTATCGATCGGCGGGAATGCGGCCACCGCTGGCGTGCTCTTCCTTCTGTTCGGGCTTGGATGGTTGGGCATGTTGTTCCTGCGCATTCTTCTCTTCTGGCTTGGCGCTCTTCTCTTCCTGCCGTGCGCCTTTCTCCTCCGGCTTCGCGGATTTTTCCGGTTGCGCCTTCTTTTCTTTTTCCTGGGCAGGCTTGTCTTTGTTCTCTTCCTGCTGCTCGTGCTGGTCCTGTTGTGCGTATGCCGGAATACCAACTCCGAGGGACAAAGAGAGAACTGCCGTGCTGATCGCTCCAACGAGTTTCATAAAGTGTTGCCTCCGTTATCGAATCGTTGCTTGCTCTTGTCTTACCGCAAGCTTCCTGTAGTTGCATTGACCGGGCTCCCGATGGCATCGCCGGACACGAGAAGCTCTACTCTGCGATTCTGCTGGCGCCCCGCGGAGTTATCGTTGGACGATACCGGCAGCGTATTTCCAAAACCTCGGGCGGAGACCGAATTCGTCGCCACTCCTTGCTGCACCAGGTAGTCGCGCACCGAGCCAGCACGGTTCTCAGACAGGGTTTGATTCATGGCATCGCCGCCGACGTTATCGGTGTACCCGCCGACTTCAATGTTCAGCCCCGGATAGGCGAGCAGGATGCCGGCAACTTTCGCCAGCTTTTCGCGCGCGCCCGGCTTCAACGAATACTTTCCGGTATCAAACAGAACATCGGACATGCTGACGATCAGGCCTCGTGCGCTGTCGCGCGTCTGGAGAATCGAATTCAGTTGCTCGGACAATTTCGCCCGCATGGCAGCCTTGTCGGTTTCCGCCTGTTGCGCTCCCAAGTTCGCCTTCTCTGCCGCCAAACGCGATTGTTCGGCATCCGCCTGCGCCGCTGAAACTGCGTTCGCGGAGGCAGCCTGGCTGTTCGCCATGTCGGACTGAGCCTTGGCGGTCGCAGCTTGTGCATCGGCAGCGTCATTCTGCGCCTTTGCCGCATCTGACTGGGCCTGAGCGTTGGCCGCTTGTGCTTTCGCCGTGTCAGCTTCGGCTCTATCTTTCTGCCGGCGAGCGTCATCTGCCTGGTGTTGCGAATTCGCCTGCGCGTCAGCTGAATCCTGGCGTTCATTGCTCAGGCGGACATCGTCCATTTTTTTGACTGCGATCGCGCGTGCATCTTCGGCTGTCTGCACTGCCTCGCGAGAAATCGCGATGAGCGGTTTCCGGTCGATGTGTTTGCTCGTCGCTTCACTATCGGCGTTGTTCATCAACTGGACGGCATGCTGATAGCTGGCGCTGGCATACTGCTCGGCTCCCTCGGATTGCGCGATGCGCACCGCATTCCGCGCCTCAAAGAATTCCAATGGCAACCTGGCATTCAGGATCACCGGATCAAATTTGTAACCGGTGGGTATGTAGCCGCCACGCTCCATCAGTTCGTATTTTGCGTTCACCGCTTCGGTGGTTCCCTTGGTTTCTTCGCGAACCACATTCTCGAGAATTACGGCATTGCTGGGCTGACGAACCGCATAATACGGTTCCGCTGTCACAATCAGGGCGAATGCCTGAAGGTCGGTAGTCACGTTGAGCTTGCTGCGGTGGTTGCCACCGAGCAGCACCTCACCCAGGTTCACGGCGCGGCCTTCGGGAGAAATCGCCCACAGAACGTACGTCAGATACTCATTGCCGAACGTCGTCGGCTTCTGCAGATCGCCGAATTCCGCTGCGATGGCGATTGAGCCGCGCTTGCTGTTGATCTCGGCAACCCCGTTGGCCGAGGGCATCAGATCCGTGCCCACGAAATCCAGTTTCGAGCTTCCGCTGCGATGCTTATAGTTGACGGCCTGCACGCTACGACTGATGACCGTTACCCGGAATGTGGGCCTGGTGCTCATCGGCTCGACGGTCAGGGTTGTGGCAGGATTCTCTTGGGCAAAGGCACTCAAACTGAGGGTAATTCCGACTGCTAACAACAGCTTTGTTTTCAAAATTTCTCCTTGGCGGCAGGCATCTGCCCCCATCGATTCATCTGGACTTCGAGTTTGCGACTCTTTCTTAGTCCCAGGTCATGCTTCAACTTTTTCCGATGTGGATCGCGGATAGGGAGTGAAACAGACCGAAGACATTCAGTAACCACAGAACCACGGCAATCACCACGACGCCGTTCAAGATTGACTTGATGGATCCCTGCATGGGAATAAACCGATTCACCAGCCACAGCAGGACACCCACCACGATCAGAACTTCCAGGAGTTGAATTAAAGGCATAAGCTTTTCCTTCCTTGTTCGAGAGTTTCTAGGGTCGAATCGTGTTCTGCCGCAAGGTTTGGCAACATGCGCACGACGGATACGGATACGGATAAAGGTCGCTGATTCGCTGGATGTGGCCGCCTTGCAGGACCCGATAAGGGCACGACCTCGGCGACCTCACGGTAAGAACTGCGATTCAGCTTCGCAGTTCCGTCTACACACTCAGAAGATAATTAAGAATGACAGGTGCCCGACTGGAGCGTCTGAGCAAGATAGCTCACATGTAAAGAATCCCGGTTAATGAAGCACGGTTGCGATGGCAGGCTCCGATCCAATCGCAGCAGGTTCAGCGCGCTTAGCGCGATTGATGAGCATTCGTCTTCAGGTGGTCGTCCCCGGAACTATTGAATCTCATTGGCGCATGCGCATCGGGCAAATCGAATTCCCGCCCACAGTCGAAGCAGACCCGGTAAGTCCTGCGTTTGATGGTGAACACGCGGCTTAAGTGACGGTGCCGGCAGCCCACGATAAACTGGAACAAGTTGGTCAGCAGTTTCACAAGTCCTGTGCGCGCTGGCGGCGTTCGCAACTTCCATGCGCATCCAGCCATTCGAGAAGAGAGCGAACACTAGCCCGGGCCAGGGCAATGGCGCAGTCGGCAGCTCCGTAATAGATGTTCAGCGTGTCTCCGTCGGCGTCCATCGTGTATCCGCAGGGGAACACGACATCGTCGACGTCGCCGTGAATTTCGTACTCCGCCTCTGGACCGAAGATCCACGAATCTCCTCGGATCAAGCACTTCTCGGGATTCTCCAGATCGAAAAGGGCTAGGCCCAACCGATACAGGCACCCGGAAGGCGTGTGCCGCACTCCGTGATAGAACACCAGCCATCCTCTGGAGGTCTCGATGGGCGGCGGCGACAACCCGATCTTGTTCGCGTCCCACCAGGCTCCGCGGCGCGCTTCCAGCATCAGTCTGTGCCTGCCCCAATAGCGCAGATCGGGAGAGTAGGAAATCCACATATGCGACCCGAGGTTTGACATGGGACGATGAATCAGAGCCCAGCAGCCATCGATTCTCCGAGGCAGAAGTGCGGAGTCTTTGTCGTCAGGCGACATGATTACGCCGTATCGTTCGAAGCTGCGGAAGTCTTTGGTCAGAGCCAGCGACACGCCCGGGCCGCCCCGCGAATAGGAAGTATAGGTGACCACGTATTGCTGCAGCTCGGGGACGAATGTGATGCGAGGATCTTCAATGCCCCAGATTTCTTCCGGATAGTTTTTGGGGTCAGGCATTAAGGTTGGTTCGCCGTCGATTTGCCATCCGTCCACGCCGTTGCGAGAGCGCGCGGCGCAAAGATGCGACAAGCCACGCCGGTCTTCCACGCGGCAAAGCAGCAGCGTCGTGCCGTCCGCCAGCAGCGTTGCGCCTGCATTAAAAACGCTATTGATGGGATATGGCCAGTCCTTACTCGTCAGGATCGGGTTCGAGGGATGGCGAAGGAGCAGTGGCTCGAAGCGAGTGCTCAACAAGCTCACTGACTTTTCTGCGGGTACGGTCATGAAAGGGTTTCCTTTTGTTCGGGCGCTGGCAGAGATCGCATTTCAAGAAGCGCCATCAGGAACGATAGCGTTGATTCCGCTCCCTGGTTTTCGTTGGCACGGTCGGGATGCAAGCCGTCACGGCAACCGCCGGTGACGAAATCATAAAGCGGCAACTGCAGATCGTTGTCGCCGAGAAACCAGTTGAACGCCGACCAGGCTTGGTTACGCCAGCGGCCATCGCCAGTTACGTGGTACGCCTGCAAATACGCGGAAACCGCGCCCGCGGCTTCAATCGGCTGCTGATCGAAACGCGCTTTCTCGCCATCCTGGCGATAGAAGCCTTGCGAACCGACCGGCACGAAGTGGCGGTTGATTTCGCAGTGTTGCGTGGTTGACAGCCAATCCAGCGATTCCAGGCCGGCGGAAATCATGCGATCATCCGAGCACGCTGCGCCCACTAGCAGCAAACACTGGGGCAGTCTCGCGTTGCCGTAAGCGACAACGTTCTCGAACCACTTCCACTCCGGCCGCCGGATGGACTCATACATTTCAAGCAGTCGCCGGCTGAGGGACGATCGCACTTTCTGCGCATCGCGATCTCCGGGATACGAAGTGAGGTATTCCTGAATTCCGAGCAGGGTGTAGGCCCAGGCGCGCGGACTGTGGAATTCCAAAACCGCGGGCAGAGAAAACTCGAACAGGCGACCGGCAGCGCCCCTCAATCCCTGGTGCTGGGATCGCCCGAGAACCGTCCCGAGGGCCCACAATGCCCGCCCATGGCAGTCTTCGGAGCCTACCGGTTCGTTCCATCGGCGATCGTAGCGGAGAAAGTTCTTGAATCTGCCCTTCGCGAGATTAAAAGCGTGCTCCAGGAATGATAAATACAGGCTCGACGAATTTGCGGACTCGAGTGGATCTTTGTCCAACTGCTCCAGCAGCACGGCAAGTATGAGGGCGCGAGCATTGTCGTCCGTGGTGTATCCCTCTCTGCGGTTCGGGATCGTGAAGATCGCGTGCTGCAGCATTCCAGTGTCGTCGGTCATCTGGTTGAAGTGATTCAGATTCAGTTCCGGCAACTGGTCCAGCGACTTGCTGGTCATCCGGGCTGAGAACTGGACCTTTGGACTTTGCATGCGGTCGCCGCGAACTCGCGCGAAACTTTCCATGTACCCTTGCGCGACTCGTTTCCAGACCATCTCGCGTGCGAACAGATAGGCACGCTTCCGCATCGCGTGGCGAATCGCGGGTGTGTCCAGCAGTTCAATTGTCTTCTGCGCGATTGCATCGGGATTTTGGAATGGGACAAGCGCGCCTCTGCGGTCGTCCAACAACTCGATCGCGTGCCAATACGGAGTCGAGATGATCGCCTTGCCCGCGCCCAATGCATAGGCCAGCGTGCCGGAGACCACCTGCGCCTCATGCCGGTACGGCGTGATGTAAATGTCCGCGGCGCCGATGAATTCGACCATTTCCTCGGGACTGACGAAGCGGTTGTGGAAGATCACCTGCGATTCCACTCCTATTTCCTTCGCCAAAGCCTGCAAACTGGCCCGATACTTGTCCCCTTCGCGGCGCAGAATGTGAGGATGGGTCGCGCCCGCCACCAGGTAGACCACGTTCTTGTGTTTCGACAGAATCTGCGGCAGCGCTTGAATTACGTTTTCGATTCCCTTGTTCGGTGAGAGCAGGCCGAACGTGAGCAGAACCGCCTTCCCTTCCACGCCAAAGCGGTCCTTATAGAAATTCGGATCCAAGAACGGGAGATCTGGAACGCCGTGCGGCACCATGTCGATCTTGCTGCCCGGCACCTTGAAGATTTCCTGCAGGAACTGGGAGGAGAGCTGGCTCATGACAATCAGGCGATCCGAAAGCTCCGCGATCTCTTCCATGACCGCCAGTTGGTGGGGATCGGGCTCGCGCAGCACAGTGTGCAGCGTCGTCACCACGGGCATCTTCAGGCCACGCAGCAGATGCAAAATGTGGCTCCCGGCCGGGCCGCCAAAGATTCCATACTCGTGCTGCAGGCACACCATGTCGATGTTGTTGAAGTTCAGGAATTCAGCCGCGTCCTGATACGACTTCACGTCGTCCTGGGCAAGCGACCATCGCACCCGTGAGGGATAGTCATATCCTTCTTCGGTGTCGTTAACCGGAAGCGCCAACAGTCGAGTCACCCCGTACTCCGCGGAAATGGCGCTGCACAGGTCGGTGGTGAAGGTCGCAATCCCACACTGCCGTGGAAGATAATTCCCGATCACCGCGATCCGACTGGGCAGGGATGCCTTCGGCTTCGACTGCAGTCCTGTGCCAGCCGTTGCGGCCCCGTCTCGCATCAGCGGGCGTGGGACGACGATCTCCAACAGAGGCTTCGGTAGCACTGGGTTTGGTAGCGACATGACTTCCTACTCCAGCTGAGAATGGTGCCGAACCCGCGTTTTCGGCCGGCCCAAGATATTAGGCGCTTACCTCAACGGGTACGAGTTCGGCGGTACAGCGCGAGTTTTGCAGTGATTGGGCAGCGTCTTCTGCCGTTAGTTTGCCCATCCTCAGCGCAAGGCTGAGGTTAGTTGTCATCTGCATGGGAGACCGATCAATCTGCTGCACGTAGGCGGGGGCCCGAGTACCGCCATGATTCACCCTTACAACGAATTTGATGTTTGCCATGGATTCAAGAATACCGGCATATTGCTTGACCAAACTGATCACTATTGACCATCTTGTTGGCCAGCAACAGTGCATGGTGGGGGCATGACTCCGAAACAGAAACTGGCCTTGTCGGTTCGTTGCCCTACCTGTGGCGCAAAGCCGGGCGAGAAATGCGAACTGAGTACCGGCCTGCCCCGCACCGAACCGCATCGGGATCGGCGCTTAGCCGGCTCTGAAAACTGAAGAACCTGGAAGCTCAGGCCAGCACGGGTTCCGCGAGGGCTGAGCCGAGACGATCGAAGGCGTGGTTCACCGCCGCGGCGGCCGCGGCAATTTCTTCCAGACTGGGCGTGGGTATTTGGAGCAATCCCTGCCGGCCAAGGTTCGCGGGCAGCACGAACGCATCCTGGTGCTGCATCACGAATCCCAGAATATGCGCCAAGCCTTCCGACTGGTATCCATTATCGAAACTGATGCCGGTGCCGTGAAAGGTAGAAGGCGACATCCAGTACTCACAAGCCAGAAGCCAATGGCCCCGGGTTATGGAGGACCAGACTTTCAGATAGTCCAGGGTGCCACCGGGAGCGAAACCGTATTCAAGATGAATCAAGCCCGCCTCGGCTCCGTGCATTAAGTCTGCCCACGACACCTCAATGGCAGACTCAAGAATCTGGTCGAGACTCTGATTTCCGTTATTTTCCATCAATTCGCCCTCCTGCTTTGCTCGAAAATCGCTCAGCCTCGAGCCGATACCGCATCGTGTTGCGACTCCCGCCGTGACTCGGCACTATCCAGGCAGCAGCTCTGCTGGACGTGTCGCGAGTGTGCTGTGACCACCCCATAGGGCACACCCAGAAAACGTCCTTCAACGATTCCGGTTATCTCCAGGCCATTGAACGGTAGCTGCTTTACTTTTCCTAGAATCCGCTGCAACGCATTCTGGATCTTCACGGCTCCAAGAGGGCCCAGGAACATCCCCTTGACTTCTGCGGCCATGAAAAAGAAATTCCATCCGGCCGCATGGATCTTGCGATCCAGAGTGATGGCATCCAGTACCTTGAGCAGGCTCCATTCCCCCGAACAGGGCTCACCCTCCAGCCCAAGAAGTTGCGTCATTCCCGGCCATTCCTTCATCAGAATCGTGCCTACTTGAACGGTTGGTGGCATAGTCCCCAATTCGGTATTGGTGCGATTTGTCCGTCCGCTTCCAGTCCGATTGTGAACCCGGAGGCAAACCAAAACTGCTCAAAAGTGATCACTCTTAATAAAACCGCCGATGGAAGGAAATGAAGGGAAAGCGTTCGCGATTTGTGCGAGTCGGCTTCCTGCGTGGACTATACTTAGCGAAGATGAGTTCCGCGATAGCAACCAAGAAGAACGGCGGATTCGATCCCGACACTTTCCTCGCCACCATCGGCGATGGGCGGAAGATTCTGTCTGTTCCGAAGAAGCAAGTAATATTTGCGCAAGGGGACGGGGCGGATGCTGTCTTCTACGTTCAAAAAGGCAAGGTGCGGCTCTCGGTCGTGTCCAAGATCGGCAAGGAAGCAACCATCGCTATCGTGAGCGAGGGGAACTTCTTCGGGGAAGGTTCGTTGGCAGGTCAGCTTCTCCGGATGGGCTCAGCCGCTGCCATGACCGATTGCGAGATTCTCCGGGTCGAAAAGAAGACGATGATGGAAGCCCTTCACCGCGAACCTGCGCTCTCCGAAATGTTCGTGGCCTATCTGCTGGGGCGGAATATCCGCTACGAAGAGGATCTGGTCGACCAGCTGTTCAACTCCAGTGAGAAACGCCTGGCCCGCGTCCTGCTATTGCTCGCGCATTTCGGCAAGGAAGGTATCCCCGAAACGGTCGTCCCTAAGATCAGTCAGGAAACGCTGGCCGAGATGGTGGGAACCACTCGATCGCGCGTGAGCTTCTTCATGAACCGCTTCAGGAAGCTCGGCTTCATTCACTATGCCGGAGGGACAGAAGGCGCTCTGCAGGTCCACAGCTCTCTGCTGAACGTCGTGCTGCACGATTAGATCCTTCTTCTAGATCCTTACTTCGTGGGGAGAAAAAGCAGAGAAACTACTATGAAGATATTCCTATTCGCAGGCCTGCTTCTGATTGTGCTCGGCATCGCATCTTTGGTCGTGCCCATTCCTCACAGCGAGACCCACGGCATTAAAATCGGGGATGCGAGCATCGGCGTGCAGACCAATCACAGTGAGCGCGTCTCGCCTATCATCAGCGTGGTGCTGATTGCGGGCGGGATCGCGCTGAGCATCGCCGGCTCGCGAGGCCGCACGTCATAACGCTGACGCGGCCTCAGACACGTCGCTCATCGCTCAATGCAGTCCTGCACGATTGAGGGCTTCCACAAAAACAGCAACCGGATGACGGCCGCCGTTCTCTCCCGCCTGCTCCCATGCAATCGGCAACAGATGACGCACCCGCGCCGGCTCGGTTGCTTTGTCCTGGCGCTGGCCGCACGACAAACAGATAGCCCCCACTGGCCGGATGTCGGTCTCTTTCGATATTTCATTTTCGCGAACCGCCGTCGAGCCCGTGACAACCGGGCCGGCGCATGCGTCGCAAGGGTAAACCGAGAGGTGAAGGTATTGTTTTTTCAAGGGGCCTCACAGCGGACAAAGAATAGAGATGTGTATCGAACAATAGCTTCTCTGGATGCAGACTTCTGGTCAGTATTGCTCGGTTCGCCGATCGGCCGCCGGTGAGCAATAGTGGGCAGAATTACGGGAACCCCCGGCTATATATCTAGCCAGCATGGCTCCCAACAGCACCCTGCTTTGCATCCACCGCGATCCGGCTCAATTGACTCTGCTGCAGGAAAACGGATACGAACTGGTCACCGCGACGAACGGCTCGGAGGGTCTGCGGCTTTTGATGTCGCGGCCCGTGGATGCAATTGTGCTTGAGTACCATCTGGGCCTGCTGGATGGTGCAGTCGTCGCAGCTGAGATCAAGAGAGTCAGGCCACAGCTCCCCATCGTCATGCTAGCCGATCACCTGGAATTGCCTGACGGAGCGCTGCAATCCGTCGATGCCCTGGTAACCAAGTCCGACGGTGCTCACTTTCTCTGGGCTACGATCCATTTCGTACTGAATGTGAAGCCTGCGAAACGCCGCGCTGGCGAGCTGGAAGCGCGAACACCGACGCACCTTCGTCGTCCGCGCAGGTCACGAGATGGGGGGGACCGTGGCCGGGCCAACCCTCCTCATATGCCGACTAGCGAGCAAGATGCGCCCTTCTCGCCCAGCGTGTGGAGAAGCATCCGCGACGGAAGTATCGAATTCTAAGCAAGTGCCTTATGCCGGCCTGCGTCGCTTGAGCCCCGATCGACCGCACCGCCCCGACTGGCGGATGCTCGCCTGCAACTCGATGCCTGCGGTTCTCCAGAGCTTTCTTGCGGGTCTTGATCCTTCGATTCCTGTTTTGGCGCAGGCGTTCGGCAAACGAGCAAAATTGACCATTCTCTGAGCTCGGTGACGTTGAATACTAGAGTATGGAACCCCGGCCCCTCACGCAAAGACGAATATTGTCTGTGCCGTGCCCGGTGTGCAGGGCCAAGCCGAAGGAAAAGTGCACGCTGATGACCGGACACCCGTCGAACAAGACGCATCTCGCCAGAGGCCTGGCGGCCACCAAGGCTCCGCGTGCTGAGAGCTCCGGCCACGTCGCTATGCGATTCCTGCGGACCGTCACCAGCCGTGGCCTTCGCGGCCTGTTCCAACACAAGTAGGAGACATGGTGCCCAAACCAAAGAACTCGCAAAACCTGCTGTCCTTTCAAATCCACAAGAACGGCAGCGCGGTCGATGGAGTCAGCTATCCCAGCCTAGCGGAAGCCTCTGCCGCTTTGGAAAAGGCTGCACAGGGAGGCGAGGTAACCCAGGTGGACAGGCTCGACCAGGTCGTCCGGCGCTATACACTGGACGAATGCCGGAACGCCCGCAACCTTTGGAGCAAAGCTTAAAGCTACGCTGGCAGCCCCGAATGGGACCGCCTCAGGCCGTGCCTCGGCGCCCGCTCACTAAATTGATGACTATCATCACCAGCGCTACCACCAGCAGCAGGTGAATCAGACCTCCGGCCACGTGCAAACTAAAACCCAGCAGCCACAGAATCAGCAGTACGGCAACAATTGTCCAAAGCATTTCGATCTCCTTAGTTCATCCTTCTTGTTTTGCTTCTTTCACTTTTGGCGGGGCAGGACTGAGCAACTTGCCGCACTCCAGACAAACTCGCTTGGCACGCGGCGTAATCAAGCCGCAAAACGGGCACATCCTCTGCGACTGGAATTGCCCGGCGTCCGGTCTCAGCATCGCCCGGAGTTTGCCGAAGAAAGCAGAAACAGGGTTCATCGCCTTCGCTCTTTCTCCCCCAGCCAACCTTGACACACCAGGGCTGATGATTCTGAGCCGGATTGCTCACATTGATGATCAACTGCTTGGGGTGACCGGCAGGCATCAAGCCTTCCGCTTGAGCAGACGACTCGAAGTGAGCAATTCAGACCAGTTATCGCTTCTTCCCTGAGCGATCATGATCCTAGAGGCGAGCACCTCTTCTCTCTCTTTCAGGTCCTCTGGACAACGATAGCCGATACCAGCTTTTCGCTGCTTATGAGGGCTTTACTCGAAAGGCGGACCATATGAACGCTAGTCTCCGAAAATGTCTGTGGGCGCCATTGGCGTGTCTTAGCCTCTGGCCAGTTCTGGCGTTTGCGCAGTCAGCCGATCTTTCCCAAAATCTGGAGGCGTGCAAGGCTGGCCGCGAGGCTTGTGACCTGTCCAAGCTCAGCAGCCCTCAAGCGGCGGAGGTGGCTCTCGCCGCCCATGGGCGTAATGTCGCGAACTGCCGGAACGGCTTCGACTCCTGTGACCATTCGAAACTTTCTGCCCCCGAAGCTACCGCGCTGGCCGTGGCGAATCACCAGCGCAACGTGTCCGATTGCAACGACGGGATCAGTTCCTGCGACCGCTCCAAGCTAACCCCAGCCGAAGCGCGCGATTCTTCCGCCGCGGAGAACCTGCGCAACATCGCCGACTGCAAAGACGGCGTGGGTTCCTGCGACCACTCGAAACTGAGCCCTTCCGAAGCCGGCGCGGTCGATACTGCCAGGCAGCAGCTCAATGCCTCCGACTGTAAGAACGGCACTGGCCTGTGCAATCATTCCCAGCTGACTTCTTCCGAAACCAAGGATGTCACCGCTGCAGAACACCAGCGCAACGCGCAGAATTGTCAGAACGGATGGGACCAGTGTGACCACTCCGACCTCACCCCGTCGGAGGCTAAACAGACAGCCTACTCAGAACACGAGCGCAACTTCGCGGCTTGCAAGAACGGGCAGGAAACGTGTGACTACACAAGGCTCACCGCCTCGGAAGCCAAGACACTGGCCGACGCCGAACACAAACGGAATTATGCGGCTTGTCTGAAAGGATACGGATATTGCGACGCCTCTCGACTCACCGTCGCCGAGATCCGTTCGATTCCGCCCAAAGGCCATTAGGAAACTCTGATTCAGCCTCCGTTTCCTCTGTGCTCCTCTGTGGTTCAGGCTTTCTGCTGGACCTTAATCAAAGATTCCCCATCTCCTAAGCACAATTGCAACAAATCCCACGCGAAACCCCTACAGCGGCGACAGTTCGTCTTCTTTTCCCTCATCCTTCCTGCCCTGAACAAACCTCTTCTCTAGAAATTGCTGTGCCAACTCCCTGCCGCCTGTCCCGAATGCAATGGCCAATCCCAGCATCATGGCCCCAAAGGCAATTCCGAAAGCCACCAGCATGGTCTGTTCTGCGACTCCCACCTCCTCAAACGCCATGGACAACACAAAGATAATGATGATGGCGCGCACCGAAACACTCAGCAGGCGAGGCGATGGAAAGTTTGCATTCACTGCCGCCAGCAGCGCGGCGCGCGACAAAAACGTGGCGCCCAGCAACCCGAAAAACATGATTAACAGCGCTGTAAACAGCCGCGGCAGGAAAAGAAAAAACTTGGCGATTTGCTCTTGCAAGCCAACAATCCCCAGCGCTTGTACGCCCAGCAAGATGAAACCCAGCCAGGCTACCCAGAACACAAACCGGCATAGCAAATCCGTCGCCGAAGGCAATGCGGCCTTGGTCAGCAGCTGAGACGCGCCCGCGTTTTCTGACAGCCTGTCGAACTTGATGAGTCGCAGGATGCTCCGCAAGATCACCTTTGCCAGGTATGCCACCACCCATCCCACCACTGCCATGATCACCACCACGATGATCCGCGGAAGCATGTGGGCGAAGCCTCGGGCCAGCTCCTGCATCGCCTGCGTTAATTCGCTGACAATCATTTTCCACATTGTGACCTCACTCTCCACCGTTCCACATCTTCAGCAGATACGGCTTCATTCGTTCGAATTCCATACACAACGCCTCAACATTGCTTTCCACATCGGCGGCCGTACCGTTGCGGTTCTCCATCAGGAAGGTAAACGCTCTGCCGCGAAAAAGCGGCGCCAGCGCCTGGATAATGTGATCCCGGCTGATGACCGATTTGTGATAAGCCGCGGCAAACTCGTAAACCGTCTTCACCCACAACTCCGCGGAATAGCTGAAGCCGCCTTCGTCCAGACCGGCTATTCGCTGCAACTCTGTCAGCGTCGACGCGGAAAGAATGGACTGAAATACAGATTCCAATTCTGCGACTCCGGTCGAGAACATCTCCCGCAACCTTTTCCGGTTCACTCGCAGCGGCTCCAGGCTGAATTCCTGCTCTGTGCCAGTCGTAGGCATCGGCTGGGAGCCAGTCTTGCCGCTCCACAGCGAAAAGTTCGACTCCAGCGAAGAGAACAACGCCCCCACAGTTTGTCGCATCGCCGGAACCAAATCGGCGGAATGCCTCTCCACATGCTGCTTGGTGCCCAGAAAGGATTGGCCGATGCGATAGCCTCCGGCAATCGCAGACAGAGTCAATTGAATTTCCGAACCAGCGCGGGCGTTTTCTTCGTTCCACGCGTTCTGCCCTAGAAACTGGCTTCCCAGGCGTCCGGAGAATGCGAACTCCAAAGCGTAGGGCTCGCGAATTTTCAGCCCGTACAGCGCGCGGGTCATGGGATAGAGCAGATTCGTTAACAGGATGCCATCAAACCTGTGCCTGCGATACGTGGGCAACACCAGATCGCATTGGTCTGCGTAAACCGGCCGCAGCAGGGCCGCGAGCCATTCCGCTGTAATGGTTGTGGATTCGGGCGAAATCACCGCGCACGCCTTGGCCCGCAACAATTCGGCCGCCGCCAAAATCGTCCGCAGCGCCGTCCCGCTGGCCGGGCTGCTGGCATACTCTGTGCTGATGGCGCGCAAAGTTCGCAGGGCGTACAGCTTCGACCTGCTCTGCGCGTCGCCGATCGCCGCACTTACTACCAATTGCGGCGTGCCATCCCGCGACCCCCCGTCCGCGTTGATGATGACTGCTCTCTCCCGTGCAAAGAACGTCAGAATCCCCCTCTGAATCGTCTCTACGATCGGCCCGATGGTTTTGGCGTTGTTGTGAGTAGGCACACCGACCAGGATGTCGACTTCACCGACACTGATGAGTTGGCCGAGAAAATCGTCGGTGAGAACACTCTCCTGCGCCAATCTCGCCCTCCGTCCTCTCCTAGCGTCGTTTCCCCGCCCGCGATCGCTTCAGATTCTTCGCAACCGAAACCAGTAAAACTGATAAGGCCCCAGGGTCAGCAAGTACGGTAGTTCGCCCACGCGCGGAAAGATGTTCCGGCCAAACATCTCGATCAAAATGTTTCCCTTGTGTCGCCGCAAATCCAGGTCGACCGCCTGCGCCGCGTTCGAAAGGTTATTCACCACTAGGATCTTTTCATCGTCCAACTGCCGCACGTAGGCCAGTATTCTCTGATTTCCTGGATACAGAAACTCAATCGATCCGCTCCCGAACGCCCCTGCCGTTTTGCGAACCGCGATCAACCGTCCCATCCAGTTGAGCAGAGAGTGTTGCGTGCGTTTTTGCGACAACACATTGACCGCCGGAAAGCCATACACTGCATCCTGGATCAGCGGCGCGTACAGTTTCTCCGGTTCGGCCGCGGAGAACCCCCCATTCCAGCTTCCGCTCCACTGCATCGGAGTCCTCACTCCGTTGCGGTCGCCCAAATTAATGTTGTCCCCCATTCCGATTTCGTCGCCGTAATAAATGCTGGGCGTTCCCGGCAGCGACATCAGCATACCGTTCATCAACTCGATTCGCCTTCGGTCGTTGTCCAGCAAAGGGGCCAGCCGCCGCCGGATTCCCAGGTTCAGCCGCATCGCCTTGTCTTGCGCGTAGCTGTCGTTCATGTAGTCCCGCTCGACGTCGTTAACCATTTCCAGGGTAAGCTCGTCGTGGTTGCGCAGGAACAGGCACCATTGACAGGAAGCTGGAATTTCCGGAGTTTGCCGCAGGATCTCAGTGATCGGCTTGCGGTCTTCCAGTTTCACTCCCATAAACATTCTGGGCATCAGCGGGAAGTGAAACGCTATGTGGAATTCATCTCCGTCGGCGAAATACGGCCGAAGATCCGCCGGCCATTGATTGGCTTCCGCCAGAAGCATCTTGCCCGGAAACTGTTCATCGAGTTTGTGCCGCAACTCCTTTAGGATGGCGTGGGTCTCCGGTAAATTCTCGCAATTCGTTCCCTCCCGCTCCGCCAGGTACGGCACTGCATCCAACCGGAAGCCGTCAACCCCCAGTCCCAGCCAGAACTTCATGACATTCCACATCTCTTCCCGAACTGCCGGATTGTCATAGTTCAGGTCGGGCTGGTGACTGAAAAAACGATGCCAATAATACGATTTCGAAACCGGATCCCACGCCCAATTCGACATCTCGGTATCGAGAAAAATGATCCGGGCTTCGGCATACCCGGTGTCGGTATGACTCCAGACATACCAATCCCGCCGCGGGTTTTCCTGCGAACTTCGCGACTCTTGAAACCACGGGTGCTGATCCGAGGTGTGATTCAGCACCATTTCGATGATCACCCTGATCCGTCGTTCGTGCGCCGACATCAGAAACTTCTTGAAATCTTCCAGCGTTCCGTAGCTGGAATGGACGGAGTAGTAATCTGAAATGTCGTAGCCGTCGTCGCGCAGCGGCGACGGAAAGAATGGCATCAGCCAAATGGTGTTGATCCCTAAATCCAGCAGATAGTCGAGCTTTTCATCCAGCCCGGGGAAGTCGCCAATCCCATCTCCGTTGCTGTCGTAGAAAGTGCGAACGTGCACCTGGTAGATGATCGCGTGTTTGTACCAGGGCTCGTCCTGCTTGAGTGGCAAATCGTTTTCCCCCGAATGCTCCGCCCCGCCGCGCCATCAACTCAGTCGCCGTGGCCAACGCCATATCTGCGCCCCAGCAGCGGGCCGCTGTGGTCACTCACGGCAGCTACGCGACCGGCGGGTTGCAGGTCATCCATCGCTTGATCGATAGCCATAGCGTCTGCGTCCGCCGATTGCCTGCCCGTCACACGCCCCGCTTGCGGCTCCGTCCGGTTTGCCGGCTCGTCCAGCCGCACTTCGCACAGTTCTGCAATCAAGGTGCTGGCCCAGCGAAAGATGTTGTGTTCTCTCACCACCTTTCGCATATGCTGCATCCTGGTTTTTCGTTCCTCGATATCCATCTCCAGGGCGGAGCGGATCGCTTCCGCCATCTGCTCGATGTCGTACGGGTTCACCAGTAATGCGTCCGGCAATTCCCGGGCAGCGCCGGTGAATCGGCTCAGAATGAGCACACCCTGTTCATCTTGCCGCGCCGCCACAAATTCCTTGGCCACCAGGTTCATTCCATCGTGCAACGAAGTCACCAGGCAAAGATCAGCGATCCGGTAAAATCGCTGGATTTCTTGGTGGCTGTGCTGCCGCTTCATGAAGACGATGGGCTTCCATTTACCTGTCTGGAAGCGCCAATTAATGCGATCCGCCTCCGACTCCACCTCCACCAGCAGATCGTGGTAGCGCTTGATGTGGGTGCGGCTGGGTGCTCCGATTTGCAAGAACGTAAATTTCTCGCGATACGTCGGGTGCTTCTCCATGAGGCGTTCGATGGCCAGGAAGCGCTCCAGAATGCCTTTGGTATAGTCCACGCGATCCACTCCCACCCCCAGGAACACCGCTTCGATCCCCAGTTCCTGGAGCACTGCCACACGCTCTTCGTAGATGGATTCCGTGGCCTCGCCCGGCTCAGGATTCTCGGGAAACTCCACGCTGATGGGAAACGGTTTTACCACCGTGCGGTGTTCCTCTCGATTGACCGTGAAATGTTCCCAATCAATCCGCGATTCCAGCGCCCGATCCACCGTCTGCAGGAAGTTCGTGCAGTGCGATTGAATGTGAAAGCCAATCAAATCTGCCCCCAGCAATCCGTCCACCAGCTCTCGTTGCCACGGACAGATGCCAAACGCTTCCGGATTCGGCCACGGGATGTGCCAGAAAATCGCCACCCGCGCATCCGGCCGCGCCTTCTTGATCATCCGCGGCAGCAGCGCGAAATGGTAATCCTGGGCCAGAAGCACCGGATGCTCCATTCCCTCCATCTCTTTCAGCACCGCATCGGCGAACCGCCGGTTCGCCCGTTCATAGTGCTCCCAGTCGGAGCTGCGGAACACCGGGCGCGTATGCGCGATATGGCAGAGTGGCCACAGCCCTTCGTTGGAGAATCCATAGTAGTAGCCTTCTTCTTCTTCCTTGCTCAACCAGACGCGTCGCAAAGTGTAGCGCGGATCGTCGGGCGGAACTCGCAGCCGGTCGTGCTTGTCGACCGTCTCGCGGTCCGCGTCTCCACTTCCATGGGCCACCCACGTGCCATCACAAGCCCGCAGCACCGGCTCCAGCGCCGTCACTAGTCCACTGGCCGGTACGATCGCCTCCACACTCTTGCCTTGATGTTTATGGATATAAGGTTCCCGATTTGCAACTACGAACAGCCGACTCTCCCCCAGCTTGCTGCGCAGGTGTACCGACAGTCGTTCCGCGGTCCAGAAAGCGTCGGCCGTCTGGCGCAGCTGGGCCTCTTTCTCCGCCGCCGAACGAGCCGCTGCCAGACTGGCCGCGAAGTTCGCCATTTCGTGGGCCAGGGGGCGAAACATATCCAGATCGGGCGCGGCTGGCCGGGAAGTGATTTTGCCTGTGCGCAGGGCATGCATCCACTGCGCTGCCCGCGCAATCGGGCCCGCAATGCTCCAGCGCACGATCACCAGGGTTGTAACCGTGATCAGCAAAACCAGCGCCAGCACCCGCAAAAACGTGTCGCGCCACACCTTCCGGCTTTGCGCGTTGATGTAGCTGGCATCGTGCACGATCGCCAACTCGCCCACCACCGCGTCTTCTTGATGCAGAGGAACCGCGTAAATATAGAACGAAGCCTCGCCCATCCGAAGGTATTGCCCTGCGCTTTGCCCGTTCGTCGCTGCCTGTTGGACTGCCGCAGGCTCACTCGTCAGTCGTTGCGCCAGTCCCGGCGTAATGGCCATCGATCCGCCTTGAGGGTTGTAGACGGCAACTCCGGCCAGATGTTCGCGCTCGCCGAACCGGGTGACGATGGTCTCCAGTTCTTTCCGTGAACCCCTCTTCAGGTAGGTTTCGACTTTGTCCGCGAGACTCTCTCCCAACACTTCCGCCCGGTGCTCCAGGTCCCGCCGCAGAGCTCGCTTTTGAGAGCGCACCTCGTAGTAGGACGAAAACAGCGAGATCAGGGTGATCCCAACAATCAACGAGATGGTTAGGCGAAAAGTTAGCAGGCGCACAAAGGACCTTGGGTGCAAATCGAATGCCGCGTCCGATCCATCATCAAACGATTTGTTATCAACCGCTTAGACCCCAACACGCTGTCCCGCAACGATTATGGGTAGGTAAAAAAGACCATGCCCCCGAGTCGTCTCCGACCCGAATCTGCGAGCTTGATCCCCCACTTGGTCGCACTCCCTCATTCAAAGGTTTCTTCTCAGCCGCATCGAAAACTACGCTCTTTAGTTCTTGCCATTCTTTGACCTGGGCCAAAACCGGCAAAAACCGGCAGAAAAAAAGACCAGACCCGGGCGGGTCTGGCTGAAGAGTTTCAGAATTGAAGCAGTCGTGAAGGTCGAATGCCAGTTACCCGCTGCTAACCCATGACCGCATCCTGAGCTTGGAAACATCCACAGACTACCCGTTGCTGGCTTTTAGTGGCTGGTCAATTCTGCACACCTTGTAACAAATATTCCGGCCACGGTGACTCCGCTTTACACACCGCCGCGCCCGCAAACACAAAAGCCGCCTTCGCAGGCGGCCTTCGCGCTGAGTCCCCTCACCCGTGCTTCCACTTACGGAGCGTACGAAATCACTCCAAACGTTCCCGCCAGACTGCTGTTCGGTCCTGCCGTAAAGAAAAGCTGATTCGCAGCCCCATTCTTTGCCGTCCCCCCGCCAAACTCGAGCCCCCAAAGCTGGTCGATCTCGATCGCCTTGCCGGTCGAATCTTTAATCGTGCCCACGAATTGCCCCGTAAGCACGTTGAACGCGTTGATCGTCGAAGTCCCCCCGTTGTCGTTCCCCACCAGCAGCGTGTTGCTCAGCGGCCCGAAGTTCTTCGGCGCTGCCGCAAACCCCCACGGCTGGTTCAGCGGTGGCCCTTGGGTCAGCTGCTTCAGCCACGTTCCATCTTCGCTGTAAATGTCAATCACTCCGCCCGGCGCTCCCGACTGGGCTACGAATGACACAAACAGGAGCCCATCGATGTCCTGAATCCCGAACGGCGCATACCCCGCCGGAATCGTCGGATCGGTAAACGAACTCACCCAGTTCCAATTACCGTCGTAGATGTCAACCTTGTTATTCCAGGCGTCGGCCGCATACAGAAAATTTCCCGACGCGTGATTCGTAATCGCCAGTCCCGTGTACTGCGCTAGGGAACTCGAGTTGTTCACCGCGATGATCGCCGCGTTCGGATTCGATGAAGGCGCCCAACCGGCGATGGCTCCGTCGAAAGTGGCAAAGATGAAGAACGGCGTATTACCTCCCACCGCAAATTCTCCCGATCCGTTGAACACGATTCCCGTCGGCTGTCCCGTTCCTTTTCCGTTGGCCGACGGAATCGAAACCTCCAACCCTTGCTTGACGCCCGCGCCGGTGTAGATTGTCGACCACCCAGTCCCGTTGTCGCTTATCCAGAACGGTGAGCCCGCCGAACGCGCCAGCCCCCACGCATTCACCAGCAGCGGATCGTCGTGCTTGGCCTGTCCTGTTTGATTCGAAACCAGATTCGTGATTTTGTATTGTGCGATGGCCGCGCTCGAAGCGAACATCAGCGCGAGTCCCAGCGTAAGAGCGAAAGTAGCGGTGCGACGCTGCATGTGATCTCCTTTGAGTTGCCGAATCAAAGGCAGGGGAGTGACGGTGCAGCCTTCTGCGCACACAAATCACAGTGCTCTGATCAGCCGCCCCCATGCTAGCCCGCACCCCCTCGGCGAATTGTCAGCGCCACGTCACGAATTTGTATATTTCTTGCCACCCTAAAAGAATCGGGCCGCCCGCAGGCGGCCCGTGTCAGTTCTACTGAAAGCCGAGAGGGGAGAGCTAGTCTCCCGCCACCGGCTCCGCAATCTCCGGCTTCGCTGCTTCCGCAGCGTGTCCGTTACCGTTCCCGTTCGGTTTCGTCAGCGCCCCCAGCGGAATGAATCCGTTTTCGGCGACGACCGGCTTCTCCTTCAGCACGACTTCGCGATACATCGCAGCCATGCGTGCATTGTAAGCCGCATCGTTGATCTGCGGCCCGCGCGCCTCGGCTTTCGCATCGGCGTCGTGCTTCTGTTTCGCATCCCGCGCCCGCACTTTCTCTTCGCGAGCATTTTTCGCGATACCCAGCTTATCCAGATCGTGCTGCAGTTCGTTGGTCACAATCTCGTCGCGCAGCTTCAGATACTCCGTGGCGGTCTCCTGATTTTCCATCTTCACTTTTTTGCCGCCCGCGAAAATCTCATGCCGCCCGTGCTCTTCATACCACTTGGTCAGCGTGGCCGTCATGTGCATCTTCTCGATGATGTTGCGCCAGCCCACGCCGGTGTTGTAAGCGCAGAACGAAATTTCGCCTTCCTGCGTCGCGTACGGAATAATGCACTGCTCGGTCCGCCGGAAGTCATAGTTGAAGAGGTCCTGGAACCACATTCCGGCAATGAACAGGAAGTTCCACCGGTCGGTCGTGCGCCGCTTCATCACGTCGTCCACCGTGCGATCCGGACCGACCTTGCCATAGTCCTTTCCCGTAATGTGATAGTTCTTGTCGAACTTCTTCAGCAGGTCCATCAACTTGAAATGGGTCGGCGCCTGATATGGATCGTAATTCTTCATCAGGCACAGCGCCATTCCCAACCCGGTCAGGAACTTCCCGCGCGAGGCGTCATTCACCTTGGCAATGTCCTTCGCCAACTGATCCCCGTGCAAAAACGCCGTCACGGGCACTGCTTCCTTGGTTTCCTTATCAATCATCACCGCCATCCCCGTCCCGCAATTCGGGTGACAGCCACAACTTAACTGGCCCCAATCGTTTTTCACGTCGTTGACGTGCATCAGGTCGGCCCAGTCGCTGAAAGTTCCCATGAACGAGATCGGGAACCAGTCGCGCGTGGGCTCGCCCAGGCCGGTTTGATTTTTCACGTCGTGCGCCAGGTGCGAGAGTGTGTAGCGCTGCGCGGCCCGGCGATCGTCGGTGACGGCTTCGTCGCGGCCCGTGAAGCTTACGGGTTGGAAGCTGAGGAAGCTGATCGTCTTCGGATTGTCGAGGGCGAACTTGATGATTCTCCCCACCTGCTCGTTGTTGATGCCGTTCACGATGGTCACGACCGGAACGATTTCCACGCCCGCCTTGTGCAGGTTCTCAATCGCCTTCAGTTTTACGTCAAACAGGTTTCCAACCAGGCGATGGGCATTAGCTGCGTTGCCGATTCCGTCGAACTGCAGGTAGGCATAGCGCATGCCGGCTTCAACCGCCTGCTGGCAGAATTCGAAGCTCTTCGCGAACTCGATTCCGTTGGTCGCAGCCTGCACCGAGTTGTATCCCACTTTGCGAGCATAGCGCACCGCATCCAAGAAGTATGGCGACAACGTGGGCTCGCCGCCGGAGAACTGCACACTCATCTGCCGGTGCGGCTTGATGGTGATGGCGTTGTCGAGCATGGTCTTGATTTCTTCCCAGGTCAACTCGTGCACGAATCCCACCTGGTTGGCGTCCATGAAGCAGGGATCGCACATCATGTTGCAGCGGTTGGTCAGGTCGATGGTCAACACCGAACCGCGTCCATACTTAACAGTGGAAGACCCATGATGATGCAGCTTCTCGTCGTTGTGCGCCACAATGTCGCGCCCCGGGAACACTTCCTCCAGATGCTGCGAGAATGCGGTGTCGATCGACATCACGTCTTCGAAGTGGCCGTGTGTGGGGCAATCCTTCACCATCAGAATCTTGCCGTCGCGTTCGACGATCTGCGCCTTGATCTCGCCGACCTTCTCGTTCATCAGCACTTCATGCGGCAGGTGCCCATCGAGAATCTGCTGCCGGATTTCCGGCACGCACTTGGGGCACAACGAATCGGTCGTCCGCGGCCAGCCCAGCGGCGGCTTCGACTTTTCGTACGACTTAAGCAGCGGCTTTTCCGACCACTTCGGCGTGGGCGACGGATTCGGCTTGATGCGGTTCAAGCGCTCGAACACCGCCCATGTTCCTTTGGCGGCGATGACGGCTGCTTTTTCTACGTACTTGATCGGCTTGCGCATGGTAGCTTCTAGCTCCTAAGCTTTTAGCTTCTAGCCAGATTTTCTGGCTTCTCGTGCTCTTCTCGTTCTCTTCCTGCGATTCCGAATTCTCTTGTCATTCCGAACCGGTCAGAAAGACCGGTGAGGAACCTGCTTCTCTTTCATTTGGATAGCGACCAGACCGCATCGGTTACAGCTATCCCACAACCTGCGAGCTTGCTTCTGTTACTGACCGTGCCCTGGATGAACCTGAGAGTATCATCCAAACCCTGCAGCTCTCCCGGGGAAATGCTCCGGGTCTTACCGACCTGGATTCCTAGCGGACCTGATTTTTCGGCCCGTTTCCTACACTTTTCCCTGGGTATTGACTGCGTCCATCCTATTGCAGCCCTGAGGAATGGCGCATCCATTACCCAACGAACGGTGCAAATTCAGGGTTTAGCGGTTCTGTGGGGGATTATACGGCGTTAAGTCATTGAAAGCAAAGGGGGCTGGCCCCTCCAGGCAGAAGCGCTTCGCCCTTTTACGGGCTTGCCCAGTCTTGCCAGTGAAGCCCTTTCACCCGGGAGAACTCCGACACATTCGCCGTCACCAGCGTCAAGTGATGGCGCAGCGCCTGCCCCGCCAACAGGAGGTCATACGCTCCGATCGGCTTGCCGGCGGCTTCAAGCGTGGCCCGCACCGATCCCGCGACTCGAGCATCGGCGTCTTCAAAAGGGAGCACCAGAATCGGTCCCGCTAGGAAAGTTTCGAGTCGCTTACGATTGAATTCCTGCTTCGCACTTTGCGCGACGCCATACCAGAGTTCGAACACGGCCACGGAAGATACTAGAACGTGGTCGCCCGTTGCTGCCGCCTTCTGCATCCGCGTGCGAACTGTGGCCGGTTCGCCGTTGATCAGCGCGATGCAGGCGTTCGTGTCCAGCAGATAGTCCACTAAAAGATCTTTCGCCTGGGAGTGGCGGGCTGGCGGCGCCCGCGCGGCGGAAACGGATCGGAGGCGAACTGATCGAGTTCCTCAAACCAGCGCTTCGTATCCGGGATGAGCGGCTCCAACAAGACTCCCTGCGCGACCCGGCGGATCCGCACGCGGTCCCCCTCAAATCGAAACTCCTTTGGCAGGCGGACTGCCTGGCTGCGGCCGTTCTGGAAGAGCCTGGCGATGTCGGTCTTGGGCATGGAAGAATCCCCTTTGAATAGTATATATCAAGTGTATATATCATTCAAAGAGCAGAATGCAGGGCTCCTTCGCTTGGCTCAGGATGAAAGGGCGGAGGGAGTGATCCGTCAAGCCTCAGCGGATGGAGCCGGTTCCTCTATGGCGGGGCGGAATTGGCACGACTGGTAGTCGTGCCCTTCCCAGTTTCTCTCTACCGGCTGGGTCGATCAAAGGTCAGCCAACAACATTCAGAACGTCAGGCCTATGCCTCCGCTGATCACGTTGCTCTTCCAGTTGTACAGGTTACTGGGATTGCCGGGGGTGGAGGCGAATTTGAAATAGCGGGTTTCGTAGCTGCCCCGGACGTAGTACCACTGGCCGAACTTGTAGCCCACGCTTCCCTTCAGGGTGTAACCATGATCGAATCCCGGACTGGGCAAGGCCGCCGTCGACGCATTCGTAAGGTAGTGCGGTTTGAATTCCGGCTCGCCGCGAGCTTCGAAGAAAGCGCGCTGGCTCGGTCCGAATTTATATCTCACCACGAGCGGGATCTGCACCAGTTCCAGCTTGTCGCGATTGAAGACCACGTCGTTCTCCACGGCCGGCGGCATATAAATCCGGCGCACCTGGGCGTCGACGCCGATGGAGAGGTTGTGAGTTCCAAACATCAGACCACCGTAAACGGCGAGTTCCCTGGCATGATTGTTGGTGTCGAAAGGCTCGCGGACTTCGCCACCCGCCACGATGCTGGGACCACCGTTTTTAGCCGAGGGTTCCTTGATCGTCACCTCGCCGTTGATGTCCACCAGGCCGGCGGTGACCGGCGCGAAGCCGGCAAAATGGTCGGAGATCTGACCGACGTCAATCCCGAGGGTCCCTCGTTGACAATAGGCCGGGACCGTGGCCAAAAGAAACAGAAGAATCACACCGATGCGGACCAAGTCCGCCTTGCAGGGCTTCATCAATACGTTCCCTCCCTTGTGGGCAGTGTACACTCCCGCGAATCCCGCGGGACAGAGTGCGCGGTTTTTCGCCGGAATCTCCGAGTACTTGGCTGACGTTAGGGTTGGATGCGGATTATGGGATTGGGAGGTGTTTGAGGGTGAAAGTTCGTGGCGAGAAGTTTCGATTGGGAAACGACGCTGACGAGGCGCAACGGTCGCGTGAATCTCGCAGTGGTTTTGGTCGCCGCTCCCCGGACGAGGGCGTCCGGGGTTCCACGCTTCGTGCTTTGGACTAGCTTTTGAAACTACGAACCCTGTTTTTCGAAGACGATCTCGGCCTTCTTGGCGGCCAGCTTCTCCTTGCGATAGGCGCGGGCAACGTCGCCGAGAGGGGTTGGCTCCGAGACCGGACCGAACTCCCAAAGCGGTCGTTCGCCTTGGGCGTAGGTGTAGCCTCCGCCGCCGACCAGAGGACTCTCGGTCGCCATGGCATGCGTCTCCGCGTGCAAGGGATGGCTGGGCGACTGAACTATCTGCGGCTGGCCGGACAGCACGGAGACTCCCGCCTGCCCGAAGGCTGCGGCGGTACAAAAGATGAAGAGGACAAAGAGTGTGATTTTCATGGCGTTTAGTTCCAAATTCAATGGGATGGGTGCAAGCTCCATTCCAACCTAAATGCTGTGCATTCGAGGACTTACGCAGGGGATCGCCAAGGTGGCGCAAGACTTTGCACATTTAGGGAAGGCGCGGCGGGAAGGGAAACTCATTCAACCACTAAGGGCACGAAGGTTCACGAAGGAAACCCCGGAACTTGAATTCCTTCGTGATACTTCCTTGCCTTCGTGGTTCACGCTCTTTTTTTTCTCTTTTGCGCGGCCGTTTGCGTGGGGAGCTTCCGCGGTGTATGTTTCCGAAGATGTACGACAAGGCTTCATTCGCAGCGGTACCGATCGCCGTACTGCTGCTGTTGTTCAGCGCCAGCGCGCATGCCCAGACCGATTGCGCCGAAGGGGACGGCGTGCTGGATACGGCTGCGCCGAAAACCATGACGGTGCCGGAAGTCATCCAGAAATTCACCGCGCAAGAGAACAAGGTCAAGCAGGCGCGTGACCACTACACCTACACCCAGGACGTGATGGTGCAGACGCTCGGCGACAAGGGAGCCGTTGACGGGCAATTTCACGAGATCTCGACCATCTCGTACGACGACAAGGGTAAACGCTCCGAGAAAGTGACGTATGCGGAGCAGTCGACGCTGCGCGGGGTTCAGTTGACCCAGGAAGACATGGAGGACATCCGCGTATTCATGCCTTGGATCCTGACCACGGACGAAGCGTCGCAATATACTCTGACCTATGCGGGACAGCAGCACGTTGACGATCTGGACACCTACGTGTTCCACGTGGTGCCGAAGAAAGAAGAGAAGAACAAACGCTATTTTCAGGGCCGCATCTGGGTCGACAATCGTGATTTTCAGATTGTGAAGCTATGCGGCAAAAGCGTGCCCGACGCGGCCCGGCCTAAAAAGAACAAACCCATGGATATCCGGCTGATGTTTGTGGGCTACCGGCAGTTGGTGGATGGCCTGTGGTTCCCGGCGTACGCGAAGGTGGATGACACGCTGCACTTTATGGCGCAATCGATCCACTTGCGCGAAATCGTGAAGTTGAAAGACTACAAGCGGGCAGCGGCTGGCGCACCAGCGCCGTAACCGTAAATGAGGAATCTCCGCTGCACTTGAAGTGGAACTTGAGGTATGCTGTACTTCACTTTATGGCCGAAGAAAAGAACCGCAGTAAAGACATCGTTCTGTGGATCATCACCGTCGCCCTGGTCGCGTTGGCCTTCTTCTGGTACCACAAGCCGCGATAGTTTTTCGGCGAGCCGCGGACGGCCGTTGGCGCGAGCGCGAGTCTGTGAACGCGCTGGCTAGTCCGTGGTCGCGTCATCCGCGGCGCGAGCGATCCTTCCCGCTTTGCTGGTCGAGCAGGAGTTCGGCCGCAACCAGATCTTCGAGCGCGCAGCCTACGCTTTTGAATACCGTGACTTCTTCCGGGCTGCGTCTTCCCTGCTTTTTTCCACTGATCAATTCATGAAGATCGGCGGCGACGTGATCGCGCGCGATTGCACCTTCCTGCAGGGGAATTAACAGTTCGCCCACTTCTGCTGCCGCGATGTAGGTATCGACCACGACGCGGGAGCGCTCGATGGTGTGCGTATCGACCTCGCGGGTCTGCGGGCGGAAGGCGCCCACCAGGTTGAGGTGGGTTCCGGGACGGAGGTCGTGGCCGTCAAAAAGCGGATCGGAGTTCGAGGTACAGGTGCAGATCACATCGGACTGGGCAGCGCAAGTGCGCGCGTCGGCGGCGGTGATGGTCAGGTCGGGCAGTTGCGCGGAAACCTTGTGGACAAATTCGGCGGAGCGCGAGGAATTGCGTCCGCAGATGAGCACGCGGTCAAAGTTTCTTGCCAGCGGAAGCACGGCCAGGTGAGCCAGCGCCAGCCGGCCGGTACCGAAGATGCCGAGCGTGGAAGCATTGGGGCGCGCCAGAAATTTGGTGGCGACGGCAGAGGTTGCGGCGGTGCGCAGGTCGGTGAGGTAGTTGGCGGCAATGGTCAGCCGCGGTTGCGCGGTTTCTGGATCGAGCAGTAGATAGGTGGCCTGGATGCGGCCGTCGGCCAGAGCAGAGTTGTGATCCGCGGCTGAAGGTCCAACTGAGTCGCGAACAGAGTCTTGATCGCGAACCTGATCTTGATCACGAACCTGATCTTGATCACGAACCAGGATCAGCTTCATCCCGAGAGTGCCGGCGGCGCCGTCGTAACAGGACATAGCCAGGAAAATGCCATGAGCGAGTTCGGCGTGAGTGCGCGGCGGCAGGCTGATGGAAGGATAACGATCGCGAAAGGCGGCCTCCAGCGCGGCGCACAGCTGAACCGGATCGAGCAGGCGGCGAACGTCGGCTTCGCTGAGATGGAGGTCGGGCATGGGCTGAAGTTCAGGGGCGGAATGATTTTACCGAAGTTGAAGAGAAAACATTTCGAGGATCAGGAATGCACCGTTTCCAGGCACGAAGAATGCGCCAGGCGCGGGTTTCATCGCTTTTTACTCTTATGCACTTTCGCTCGACTACTGACGGGTGATTTCCTCTTCAATTTGATCTGGTTGTAGGCAACGGCGTCACGGACGAGAGTTTTCAGGGCGCGCTCATTGATCTTGTCGCCCTCGAAAAGATCGATGGCTCGCCATGCATTGCCTCCGAGGCCGGCGTTGAAGAGTTTCTCAGGATCCGGAAGTTTTGCGCCGTTGGCAAAGGTGAGCTTCACTTTGTCTTTGTGGGCGTTGCCGACCGCAATGATTCCATCCCGCGACCACACTGGGCTACCCATCCACTTCCATTCCTCGATGATCTCCCGGTCGGCCTCAAGGATGCTTTTGCGGAGGGTGGCCAAGGTTTTGCCACGCCAGTCTGGGAGCCTTGCGATCAGCTGGTCAATTAATGCAGAGGCAGATTCCACGGGGACGGGCTTTTTCATGTGAAGCTCCAACTCTCGCACCTAATCTAGCTGCGCTCCGCGTAAGCTGCAACCCCGGTAAAGCCCATTCTAAATTTCGCGTTCTTTGCGAAATTTAAAGTGGGGTTGTTGGAGCCTGACACACTGAGCAGGCTTGAGTGGGCCACCCGTCCGTCACCCGTCAAACTCCAAAGACTAGACCCTCAGCGAGCCGCGGAACCCCCGAGCGGCAAAGTAAGAGTCTGCGCCGTTGTGATACAGGAAAACAGTGTCGAAGCGGCGATCACAAAAGAGCGCGCCGCCGAGTTCTCTGATCTTGGAGGGTGTATGCAGCCAGCTCGACGTCTTTGTGTCGAACTCTCCGAGCCTCTGCAACTTCCGATATTGTTCTTCCGTTAAGAGGTCGATGCCCATGCCCGCCGCCGCATCCACCGCGGTATCTTTGGGCTTGTTTTCTTTCCGTGATTGCAGGGCTTCACGATCGTAGCAAAAACTTCTGCGGCCTTTCGGACTTTCCGCGGAACAATCATAGAAAATGTATTCGCCCGTCTTCTTATCCTGCTCAACAACGTCCGGTTCACCGCCAGTTCGCTCCATTTCACTGAGCGACCGCAGTTTGTCAGCATTCGCTTCGAGCTTGGCTTGCACTTTAGCCCATTCAAGACCTTTGTGGCGGTTCATGTTCTTCTCGAAGCGGGTTTTCAATGCTTTGAGTAGTTCTTCACGTTGTTTTTGCGAGAGAGTTATGTTTGCCATGGTTTTCATGCCTTTCCGAACGCGCTCATCCGCCGATCAAAGATCACACGTTTGCGTACGAACCTTCGCCACCTGCCGATCTCCTCGAAATGAGTCGCCGAACGACATGGCCTTTCCACATCCAAAGCCCCGAAAGGAGCAATAAAGGGAGAAAAATATACCTGACACTGCTGGCGTAGTTGTGGGTATCCGAAGGCGAATCGTAAATGTAACCGAGTATCGGAATGCCACAAACGATGTGAATCCAGCGAAAAATAGAACGCTTGGTGGCTTCTTTCATAATGAATCTGTCCTCCTTGCTCTGCGACGCGTAAAAACTCTCACTCTGGGCTGCGCGGCTTTCTCCACAGTCGCGTGCGCCGTGACTACGGCCGCCGCCATTGCGAGCTTGTGATCCGTGTTCCAGGGAGGCCCTACAGCCCTCCGCACCTGGCGGAAATGCGCGTCGAGGTCCTCTACCCGCAACGCCTGACGCGCCGCACCCAATACGCTCTTCGCGTCGTACCAGTGGACAGGCCAACCCCGTGCTTCGGCCGCGGAGGCCAGGGCCTTGCGGTACATCACCCAGTCGGCATTGTTCTGTGCCCGGTAGTCCTTGATTCGCTCGGCAATCGTGGATGGAAGCTGTGGGCACTTGCGAAGGGCGACTCCAACGATACCTGGCGCCGCCATCGTGACCGCGTCCAAGGCAAGCACGGCGTGCCTCTCCGCAGACACGCGCACGCGCTCCACTAACTCCACGGCCTCGTAGAGCGGGAGCCTTTGGCCGTCGCTGTGGTGCGGAAGCTTCGGCAGGCCTTCGCCCACGAGTTCCACCCGACGGCGGTCGAGGAGCGTCCCGTCACGCGCGACCGTTACCAGCACCGCCCAACCGCCATGATCTGATACCCCGATGATGCAACCGTTCTTTGACATGATGTTCAACGCTTCGGCGCGGTAGGTGGCCAGTTAGGCGCTTTCACGCCGAACTGTTCGGCGTACTCCGCGTTCAGGCGCTGCCAGCCGGCGAACTTCATGGCATCGGCGCCAGCGATGCGGCCGATGGGAGTTCCGCTGAGAAGGTGATCCAGAACATCGAAAGAAATGTGCCAACCGGCGGCGCCCATGGAAACGAAGCCGCGATTGATCTTGGTCCACAGCGTCAGGCGCGTGCCACTGCCAGAGGCCTCGAGTTCCCAACGCATATCGCCGTACTCAAGCGCCTTGAGAGCTTCGACTCGCGTGACTTTGGTTTCGATCGGCTTGGGGTTACCCACCCAGGTAAGCTGCACCGTTCCAACCGCACCCAGGCTTCCATCGGTCACAAAGGGAGCCCACTCGCGCAGCTGCGCCGGGTCGGTCAGCGCCTCCCAGACTTTTTCCGGCGCGTGGCGCAGTTCGCGGACGAGAATGAGCGTCCACTTGTCTCCGTCTTTCTGAACTACCCGCGCCAAGTTGGCGGGACCCGGTGCGTACAGCTGAGGTTCGGTCATCTTCTTCTCCTTAGTCTTAAGAGAGCGTGCCAGACCGCGACGTGCGTACGATTTTGCCGCAGTGCCCAAGTCGAACTCAAATCAAATTGAACACGGTCCGAACCACATCGGGCACAATGCCATGGGCCATAATGTTATGGAGTATGGCGGGAATCGTAATTCGTGCAATCGGATAAGCGATCAGCACCACAGTGACGGCCCCCAGCGCCCACGTGCTGGCCGAGAGGTGGCGGTCGAGAGCATCCACGTGAGCGGACCAGAATCGGCAGAACTGCTCGGCACTGCCCGGACTCGGTGTGTAATCCTCGTGATCGCTCATCTTTTCTCCTCCTAAATCTGTCCCCTCCTACTGAACATCCTCCGAACATCCGCCCTACCAGCGCTTCAGCTGGGTGAGCTGAATGAGGTTGCCGCAGGTGTCGTTCAGCTTCGCAATGGTCGATCCGTACGTCTCGGTGGGCGGCATGGTGAACTCGGCGCCGCGGGCCTTGATCCGCTCGTAGTCGCCCTTAACGTCGTCGGTAAAGAAATTGGCCGCGGGCTGGCCCTGTTGAAAGATCGCCTGCTGGTACGTTTTGGCCGCCGGGTTGTCGTTCAGCGCCAGCTGCAACTCTGTACCTTCCGGCTCCTCGGGCGAGGCCACGGTCAGCCAGCGATAGGGGCCATTGCTGAAATCGGCCTTCTTGGCAAAACCGAGTACTTCGGTGTAAAAGCGCAGGGCCTTGCTCTGGTCGTCGACGAATATGCTGGTCAGTTTGATTTTCATTTCGTTTCTCCTTTATCACGCTCGCGGTTTGGGCCGCGGCGGCGTCTTCTGCTCGGTTTTGGTTTTCGTTTTCTTTGGGGCGCTTTTCGTTGGTATAGATTGACCCATGCGGTCCTTATCCATATCCATGCGATCAAGGTGGCGTTCGAGAGCATCGATGTGAGCGGACCAGAAGCGGCGAAACTGAGCCAGCCAGGCATCCACCTGCTGAAATGGTTCAGGTTTCAGTCGATAGAAACGGCGCTGTGCGTCCACGGTCGACTCCACGAAACCGGCCTCGCGCAGCACGCGCAGGTGCTTGGACACCATCGGCTGCGACATACGAAGCTGCCGCTCGATCTCTCCCACCGACTGCTCTGACGAGACCAGCAGGCTCAAGATCGCCCGGCGGTTAGGCTCCGCAATGATTTCGAATACAGATTCCATTCTCTTCATATACGTCATAGAGCATATACGTGTCAAGGCATATTTAGAAAAAGAGTTTCGGGAGCGCGTGGTCGCCCGGGATAAAGACCTGCGGTAGTCGGCTAGGGGCCGAACTCGTGCATTTGATCGTCTACGGATCCAATTCTTTCGGAAGGTCAAGGATGGGGCACGCGGCT
>JBKQID010000054.1:0-33487 GCA_052148475.1 Candidatus Sulfotelmatobacter sp.
CGGTACAACGTGGCCCAGGGAACCGAACTCGGCATGGCTGCCAAGGCAATCATGGCGCGAGGCGAACTGGTTTCCGACGACCTGGTTTGGGAGATGGTGCGGCACCGGCTGAGCCAGCCGGACTGCAAACGCGGTTATGTTTTGGACGGCTTTCCCCGGACTGCGGCTCAGGCCGGATGGCTGGACGCGTTGCTCGACGACAAGCTCTTTGACAACTCGCGCCCGACTCGGGCCTGGCCAATTGTGATCCTGATGGACGTGGACTATAATCAATTGTTGCTCCGGATCACTGGACGCCGTTCTTGTCCCACCTGTGGACGGATCTATAACGTCCACTTCCAGCCGCCCCGAGTCGATGAGCTTTGCGATTGTGACGGGTCGAAGCTGGTAACCCGCAATGACGATCGGTTGGAAGTGATTCAGCCCCGTTTGGCGGCTTACCAGGAGCAGACTCGTCCTGTGGCCGACTACTATGAGCGGACTGGAAGGTTGATCTCGGTGAATGGGGATCAGCCGATGGACGAAGTCACGAAGCAGATTTTCCGGATCCTTGAGGACCGTGACGCATAACGTTTTCTTGAAGCATGGCAATTGTTTGCAAATCGGCGTCGGAGATTGAGCGGATGCGGCAAAGCGGCCACATCGTGCGTCAGGTGCTCGATCATGTACGTTCCATCGTGGCGCCCGGTCTGAGCACTATGGACTTGGAGCGATCGGCTGAGAAGAAGATTGCGGAACTCGGGGCCAAGCCGGCATTCAAGGGATACTATGATTATCCCTGCGTGTTGTGCACGTCGGTGAATGAAGAGATTGTGCACGGCATTCCGTCGGAAAAGCGCGTGCTGCAGGCGGGCGACATTGTTTCGATTGATTGCGGCGTCGTGCTCGACGGCTACTATGGCGACGCGGCGATCACGGTTCCGGTGGGTGACGCGCTGAAACCGGAGTTGCAGAAGTTGCTCGAAGTCACCGAAGCGTCGCTGTACCGGGGCATTGAGCAGGCGCGGATCGGTAACTCGGTCGGCGATGTGGGCGCGGCGGTGCAGGAGCATGTAGAAGCCGCGGGATTCAGCGTGGTGCGCGAGTTTGTAGGACACGGCATTGGGACGCGGCTGCACGAAGAGCCGCAGGTTCCGAACTTTGGTGCTCGCGGTCATGGCGCTCGGTTGCGCGAGGGCATGGTCATCGCGATTGAGCCGATGGTGAATTACGGCAAGCCCGAGACGCGGGTACTGGGCGACAAGTGGACGGCGGTGACCGCCGACGGAAGTTTCAGCGCGCACTTTGAGCATTGCGTGGCAGTGACGAAAGATGGTCCGGTGATTTTGACGCAGTAGAGAAGCAGTTCTCAGTTCTCAGTTGTCAGTTCTCAGTTGGGAACCGGGTGCTTTTAACTGAGAACTGAGAACTAGCAACTGAGAACTGATCTTAAATGAGCAAAGAAGACGCGATTGAAGTGATGGCGGTGGTGCTGGAGCCCCTGCCCAACGCCATGTTCCGGGTGGAACTGGAAAACAAGCACCAGGTGCTGGCGCACGTTTCCGGCAAGATGCGTAAGAACTTCATCCGCATTCTGCCCGGGGACAAGGTCGCGGTCGAACTTTCTCCCTACGACCTGAATCGCGGACGGATTGTGTATCGCTACAAATGATTTTTTACAGTTCCTCGGCTGGTCTTGCTGAGAACTGAGAACTGAGAACCGGGAACTGAGAACTGTATGAAAGTACGAGCGTCGGTAAAGAAGATTTGCGACAAGTGCAAGGTCATCCACCGCAAGGGTGTGGTGCGGGTGATTTGCGTCAACTCGAAACATAAACAGCGCCAGGGCTAAGAGTTCAAAAGCCCCACTTCTCGCAAAGGAGCGAGAAATGGGGCACCCGGCAGAGGATTAGGAATTATGGCACGTATTGCAGGCGTCGATCTTCCGCGCCAGAAGCACATCAACATCGCGCTGACGTATATCTACGGCATCGGACATCCGCGCGCCAGCCGCATCCTCGATGAGGCCAAGGTCGAGCCCATGAAGAAGGTGCAGGACCTGAGCGAAGAAGAGGTCAACCGCATCCGTACGGTCATTGAGGCCGAAGGCCTGGTGGAAGGCGATCTGCGCAAGGAAGTTTCGATGAACATCAAGCGTCTCATCGAAATCGGCTCCTATCGCGGATTCCGGCACCGCCGCAACCTGCCGGTCCGCGGCCAGCGCACGCATACGAATGCCCGTACCCGCAAGGGTCCGCGCAAAGGAACGGTCGCGCAGAAGAAGAAGGCGACGTCGAAAACCTAAAGGCAGTTCTCAGTTCTCAGTTCTCGGTTCTCAGTTGGGACCGGGTTTACTGAGAACTGAGTACTGAGAACTGAGAACTCAGCAATGGCAAAACCAGCAGCAGCGGGCGGCGCAGCAGCCGCGCCGGAGAAAAAAGGCAAGAAGAAAACCTTCAAGAAGAAGGAGCGCAAGCACGTGCCGCATGGCCTGTGCTACGTGCAGGCATCCTTCAATAACACGATCGTGACCATTACCGACATGAACGGCAACGTTCTGTCGTGGAAGAGTTCGGGCTCGCTCGGCTTCCGCGGATCGCGCAAGGGCACACCCTTTGCCGCCCAGCAGGCCGCATCGAATGCCGCGAACATGGCGCGCGATCACGGAGTGCGCAGCGTGGATGTACGCGTCAGCGGTCCCGGATCGGGCCGTGAGTCGGCGGTCCGTGCGCTCGCTGCCTCGGGAATCGAAGTGCGTTCCATTCGCGACGTCACGCCGATTCCGCACAACGGCTGCCGTCCGCCGAAGCGCCGTCGCGTCTGAGGCGCGACGGAGTTCTCAGTTCCCAGTTCTCGGTTCTCAGTAAAACCTGAGAGGCCTGAGACGATGGGTTTTAACTGAGAACTGGCAACTGAGAACTGAGAACTGCACCGGGACGAAGGGTGAAGCCAAACCCGTAAACCGGTCATCTAAAGGAGAAGAAACTTGGCCCGTTATACCGATGCAGTCTGCCGTCTATGCCGCCGCGAGGGCATGAAGCTGTTCCTCAAAGGCGCAAAGTGTTTCAGCGACAAGTGTCCCATCGAGAAGCGCAACTTCGCTCCCGGCCAACATGGCAAGGACCGCAAGGCCAAGATTGTTGGCTACGGCCTGCAGTTGCGCGAGAAGCAGAAGGCCAAGCGCATCTACTTCACCCAGGAAGGCCAGTTCCGCAATTACTTCGAGAAGGCCGCGCGCTCGCAGGGCGTAACCGGCGAAAAGTTGCTGCAACAGCTCGAGCGCCGTCTCGACAACGTCGTCTACCGCCTGGGCTTTGCCCAGTCGCGGCGCCAGGCGCGCCAGTTGGTCCGTCACGGGCACGTTGCCGTCGACAACCGCAAGGTCAACATTCCTTCGTATGAAGTGAGCGCAGGCGAAGAAATCGCGATCCGCGAGAAGAGCAAGAAGCTTACCGTGCTCGAACTGGCGAAGGAATTTGCCAGCCACGGCACGACTGTAAGCTGGTTGGAAGTCGATCGCGATAATTACAAGGCGAAAGTGTTGTCGCTGCCGAAGCGCGAAGATATTCAGCTGCCGGTCAACGAGCAGTTGATTGTTGAGTTGTACAGTAAATAGCAAGGCGTCGTTAGTCGCTGGTCGTTAGTCGTTAGGCAGTTTTTGCCAACGACCATCGACTAACGACTAACGACCAACGACGGTTTTCTGGTCCACATTCGAGCCAGATCAGCCTCTGCTGACGCCCGACCTGAGTCCGGACCGATTCAGGGAGCCAGCTCTGAGCCAAACGGCCGAAGGAGAAACACATGCTTTGGAAGGGTTTTCAGAAACCGAAACGTCTCGCCACCGACACCTCCAGCCTCACCGACAAGTACGGTATGTTCTGGGCGCAGCCGTTTGAGCGCGGCTTCGGCACGACCGTAGGCAACGCCCTGCGGCGCGTGCTGCTCAGTTCGATTGAAGGCGCGGCCGTCACCGCTGTGAAGATGGAAGGTGTGCTGCACGAATTCCAGTCGATCCCCGGCGTGGTCGAGGACGCGACCGACATCATCCTCAACCTGAAGCAGATTCCGTTCAAGCTCTCGGGCGACGCGCCCAAGGCGATCTACCTGCGCGCCGATCAGCCTGGCGTCGTCACCAGCGGCATGATCGAAGCCGACGGCGACGTCGAAGTGCTCGACAAAGACGTCTACATCGCGACCGTCAGCGAGGGTGGCAAGCTCGACATGGAAATGCGCCTGAAGCGCGGCCGCGGTTACACTTCGGCCGACAAGAATTTCGACGAGGATCTCGGCATCGGCTTCATTCCCATCGATTCCGTGCACTCGCCCGTACGAAAATGTAATTACACGGTCGAAGCCGCGCGTCTCGGTCAAATCACCGACTACGACAAGCTGACTCTCGAAGTGTGGACCAACGGCTCCATCACGCCCGCCGATTCGCTCGGTCTGGCCGCGAAGCTGCTGAAGGACCATATGAACATCTTCATCAACTTCGAGGAAGAAATTGAAACCGGCACGTCGTCGTCCGACGATCGCAAGCCCGAGATTCACAACGAGAACCTTAACCGTTCCGTGGAAGAACTCGAGCTTTCGGTGCGCAGCTACAACTGCCTGAAGAATGCGAATATCCAGACCATCGGCGAACTCGTCCAGAAAACCGAAGCTGAAATGCTCAAGACGAAAAATTTCGGCCGCAAGTCGCTGAACGAGATTAAAGAAATTCTCTCTTCGATGGGTTTGAGCCTGGGCATGAAGATTGACGAACACGGCAATGCCGTGCCCGGACCGACGTCGAATGTCCCGTTGCCCGCGTCCGCGTACGGACCGGACGATCAGCTCTAGAAGGGTTGCCTTGAAAGGGCGCGGCTTCCACCCGCGCCGCTCAAGGTCAAAAAACAATCGGGGCTTTAGCCCCTGAGGTTCGAAAATGCGTCACAAAGTTGCAGGCTACAAACTCGGACGGAACACCGCGCACCGGCGCTCGCTGCTGCGCAACCTAGTCACCTCGGTCATTGTCGAAGAGCGCATCGAGACGACCGTTCCCAAGGCCAAGGCCGCGAAGCCGCTGGTCGAGAAGATGATCACGTTGGGCAAGCGCGGCGACCTCGCCGCGCGGCGTCTGGCGGCTGCCTACCTGATGACCGATGAGGCCGTGGTGAAGCTGTTCGACACCGTCGGGCCGCGCTTCGGCGACCGCGAAGGCGGCTACACCCGCATCATCCGGACCCACTGGAATAAGGGTGACGGCGCTGACAAGGCTTTCCTCGAACTGCTGGGCAGCGAGAAAATCCTCGACGAGAAAAAAGAAAAACGCGCCGAGGCTCGCGCCAAGAAAGCCGCCGAAGCCAAGAAGGCCATGGAAGAGGCCGAAGCGCAGGCCCAGGTCGAAAGCGAATCCGCACCGGCTGAAGGCGGCGACAAGAAAGAGTAAGTTCGCACTGCCGGTTTTGAAGACGCGGCCAATCGGCCGCGTCTTTTTTTCTATTCCACGTCGAGTTCTGGCAGGCTGTCATCGGACTCGTCCGGTGGCAGGTCGACCTCGAACTGGGTCAAACGAAGCGTCAACAGTTTGAATCCCTGCGCTTCCAATTTCAGTTTGGCTTGCTGGGCGATCTCTTCTTCGATGGCGCGTTCGTTCCTTACAAGTTGATTGCTGGCGTAGCGATTGAGCACCGAGCGGCTGCAGCATTGCAATACGAAGAGGGGTACTTCACTGAAGTCCAGCGCGGAGTAGATCGCTTTGTGTGCGTCCTGCACCTCGGCGCTGCCCGAAAGGCTGTAAAACGCGGTCATCCCGTCCACCAGGGCGACTGCGCGATCTTCGAGTCTGAGCGGTATGGCGCGCGTGTCCACGATAATCACCTTCTCGATTCCCGCCCACACGCGAATTCGTCCAGGTCTCAAGTCGCGGACTGGGCGACCCTTCCGGTACAGCACTCCCTGCTGGTATTCCAGGAGTGTCATGTAACTCGGCTTGCCAACATAGACCCGAACGGCCACCACTGCCAGAAACAACAACCAAATGCCTATGGCAAAGATGGCCATGGCTAATTAGCTCCGGTAATGGTCTCAGGCCTGACGGAACGGGACCACATCTCGAGGATCTCCAGGTTTGCCACCTGCATACCGAACTTGCCGAGTTCACGGTTCAGGGCCGCGGCGATCTCATTTGCGGATTTGTCGCGAGTTGCAGGTTCCGTGTTGGCAATGGACTGAGAAACAACGCTTTGCAGTTGGTCGCGGATGATCGCTATCGAGTCGTTGATGGGGTATTTCATCTGAGTGATTGCACGATAGGGATCACCCACGCTCAATTCCGCCGCGAAGCTTACCACCGAAGGCGCGTGGAACGCATCCTCATAGAAGATCCGTTCGAACACGACCAGCTTGGGCCGAATATCGACGATCGTTATCTGTTCGCGAGTGCGGCTCGAATAATAGCTGCCCGGACCTAACACGTCCCGGAAAGCGCCATTTACGAACCGGACTCCCCGTTGATAATCGGTAACGAAAACCCGGACGGTCCGCTTCCCGTAGAACCTCAAAAGCAGGAGGGCTGCACCGCCCAGCAGAAATACGATTGCCCAAATGTCGTCCGCGTTCATGTGTGCCTAAGTTATATTTGGACGGCCTTGGAGAGGCAACTGCAAAAAAAGGACTTGCGCGAGCTTGCTGCTGGCCCCACACGGACATGACCTCTCGTGTGTCTCCCACTGGTAATCTTGCGGTCGCTTCTGCCGGTTCCCTAAACTTCTTGTAATGGCATTCACGCGCATACAGATCGGTATTGCTGCCGGCACCGGGGTCCTGCTCGTGGGAGTTTTTGTCGGCTACCTGTGGTGGTTGAGCGATCAGGGGCCCGTACTGGCGCGTTCGGAAGATCACGATCCGCTGACCGGCCTGCCGGTCAGCATCGAAATGAATCCGCTGCGCGACCGCTCCACCGAGAAGGCTGCCAACAAGTTTCTGCGCGAGATGCGCGACGGACACTGTGACGAACTGCTTTCCAAGTGGGAACACGACTACCACAAAAAGTACGCTCACTACATCTGCAAGTCTGAGGCGCAGCACCCGCTGCTCTCCTGGCAACTGGTGGACTGGGAAGAAGCTCCGCCGCTGGTCGTGCTGCACTATCGCGGCAAGCGGCCCAGCAACGCCGACCCCACTCAACCTGGAATCGATCAGGACCTGTTCACCGTCACCGTCGAGCACAAGGGTGGCGATTGGGTCGTCACCAAGTACGACGCGATGTACTGAGAGACCCGCAAACTCATGGGAATGCACGGTCATCTTCGGGAGATTACACCCGTAGAATTGGAACGCCTTCAGGAAGAGCCCGAAGCGGTGGAAGAGTTTATCCACTTCAAGATGCTGGCTCAACTCGCGAAAATCGAAGCGGCAGTCGATGAACAGTCGAAGATCGCACGCGCGGCTGGCCGAGAGTTAGGCCTTGCCGAGGAGCGAAAAATCCGCAGCGAGGTTTTCAAGAAACTGATGGAGGAGTCGCCCCTTCAGGATGGCCCCGACTCAGAGGGGTTGAGGCTTGAGAAATCCTGGCACGTTCTTCACTATCTCCTCACAGGTGGGACAGAAGCAGCTCCGCCGCCACTCGGAAGTGCGATCATGGGCGGCGAAGAGATCGGCGAGGAGCGAGACTATGGACGCGTACGATTTCTAAACCCGCCGCAGGTTCAAGAAGTCGCGGCGGCGCTTGCGTCGATCTCCAAAGAGGACCTAGTCCGCAGGTGTGATATCCATGCGATGGCCGCAGCGAAAGTCATCTATGCTTGCAGAGACGAAAGCGAACTGGAATTGGCTCTGCACTATTTCGAACAGGTATCGCTTTACTATGCTGACACCGCCGCCCATGGAAATGCCATGCTGCTCTATGTCGACTAAGCCTATTCGTTAATCGCGGCTTCCAGCGTCCTCAGGGTCCCCGTGATAAAACTGACTAATGGCTGAAGTTCGCTCCGAGGCCGTACCCTCCGCCGCGCGCAACGTTTACGTGTTTGGCGCTACGTCGTTTCTGAACGACACTGCCTCGGAAATGGCGTACTGGGTGCTGCCCGCATTTCTGGTTTCGCTGGGCGCGGGGCCGGCGCAGTTGGGATTGATCGAGGGGCTGGCCGAAAGCGTCGCGTCGTTCGCCAAACTTTTCTCGGGATATCTCACTGACCGCATCGACCGCCGCAAGCCGCTCGTGGTCGCGGGATATTTTGTTGCCAACGCCGTGAAGCCGCTGCTCGCGGTGGTCAGCGCGTGGTGGCAGATTCTGCTGATTCGCTTTACCGACCGGCTGGCCAAGGGAGTGCGCGGCGCGCCGCGCGATGTGATGGTCGCCGAGTCGGTGCCGAAAGAGCGGTTGGGATCGGCCTATGGGCTGATTCAGTCGATGGACTCCGCGGGCGCGATCGCCGGGCCGCTGGGCGCGCTTGTGCTGCTGGCGCATTACGGAATCCGCGGCGTGTTTTGGGCCGCTGCCATTCCCGGTGCGCTATGCGTGATGGTGGCGCTGTTCGGCATTCGTGAGACCAAGCGCCACGTCCGCGACAAGAGTGATTTCAAGTCCGCGAACGAAGTTGTTGGCACTGAGGCAAATCCCCACCCTTCGACTAGCTCAAGGGAAGCTTTTTCGCAAAAAACGCGAGAAATGGGGCACCCGAGCCAGCCCTTGAACCACGACCCCGCGCTCGCGAAGAAAGGCGCTGACGTTCCAGTTGCGGCCAGCGCAGCGCTTCCCGGTTCGTTCTACATCGTTCTGATCGCGGTGAGTTTGTTTTCGCTGGGAAATTCCAGTGACATGTTTCTGGTGATGCGCGCGCAGAGCATCGGCATCCCGGTGGCGCTGGCGCCGTTGCTGGGGCTCGTCTTTAATCTCACCTACACACTCGGCTCGTGGCCGGCGGGATGGCTCAGCGACCATTTCTCGCGCCGCGGCATTGCGGCCGCCGGGTACTCTATTTTTGCGGCAGTATATTTCGTTTTCGGGCGGGCGCCGTCAAAGCTCGCCATCTGGATCACGATGGCCGTCTACGGTTTGTACTATGCCTTGACGCAGCCCGTGCTGAAGGCGTTGGTGGTTGAGACCGTGCGGCAGGAAGTGCGCGGGCGCGCGCTGGGAGTGTATTCCTTTGCGACCAGCGTGGCCACGCTCGCAGCCAGCCTGATCACGGGAGAACTGTGGAAGCACTACGGCGCGGGCGTGCCATTTTACTTTTCAGCGGGACTGGCGGCCACATCGGCAGTGCTGTTGGCAGTTTCAGGGAGGGCGCTAAACCCTAACCGGTATAACTGAGAAATCCGGTTAGCGAAAGAATCCGGGGGCCTGCCTAACCGTTCACAGAGCGAGTGCAGGTTAGGTTTTTACCGGTTTACGCGCGCCACTTCACCCACAGCAAGATCAGAATCTGTGCGGCGATCGCGGCGCAGGTGTCGAGTAGAACGTCGTGGACGGTTCCGGTGCGCGATGGGATGAAGCTCTGGTGCCACTCGTCGAGGCTGGCCACGAGCGCGGTTCCGAGCACGGAAATATTTGCCCAGCGCCATGTCCAGTTCGGATTGTCCAAGGCGGGCAGCGTCTCTCGCCACGCGCGAAAAAACAGGATGCTCAGCAGGCCGTAGCCGAAGACGTGGCCTGCCTTACGAAGGAAGAAGTGGAAGGGTTCGAATCGTTCCCACTCCATGCCGAACAGAAAATGCAGCAGAGGATAGAGGAAGCGGCTGGTGTTGCTGGCGGATGCCATGGCTGTCGATTCCATGGCAATGACGATCAGCCACAGGATTGCGGCGATCCAGGTTTTGAGAACTTGGTGACGGTCGGTGCTCAATCTCGATCCGGCCGTGTGAGGAATTTAGATTGAGCGGCCCTCAGGGGCTGAAGCCCGGAATCGTCGGACTGCCTAACGGCACGACTGGAAGTCGTGCCCTTCCCGTTCGCGCCCTTTTCGTTCGTGCCCTTTTCGTTTGTTGCCTCTCCGTCTACGCCTGGCTGACTACTCGATGGCATAGTTCGGGGCCTCGCGGGTGATCATGACGTCGTGGACGTGGCTCTCGCGCAGGCCGGCGCCGCTGATGCGGACGAAGCGCGTTTTCTGCAGCAATTCCGGAATCGTGCCGCAGCCGCAGTAGCCCATGCCGGATTTCAATCCGCCGACCATCTGGTGGACGATCATGGCGACCGAGCCGCGGTAGGGAACGCGGCCTTCAATGCCTTCGGGGACGAGCTTGGCGAGGCGATTGGAGTCGCCGTCGGAGGCGGAGATGGACGCGGAAGAGTCGCCCTCGGTGCTCTGGAAGTAGCGCTCGCTCGATCCCTGGGCCATGGCGCCGATCGAGCCCATGCCGCGATACGACTTGAAAGATCGGCCTTGATACAGAATGAGTTCGCCGGGACTTTCGTCAGTGCCGGCGAAGAGCGATCCGATCATGACGGCGCTCGCGCCCGCGGCCAGCGCCTTGGTCACGTCGCCGGAATACTTGATGCCGCCGTCGGCGATGATGGGGACGCCGGAATCTTTTGTTGCACGGTACGCTTCCGCTATGGCGGTGATCTGCGGCACGCCGGCGCCAGTGACGACGCGCGTGGTGCAAATCGAGCCGGGGCCGATGCCGACTTTAATGCCGTCGGCGCCGGCGCGCGTGAGTTCGCAGGCGCCGTCGAAGGTGGCGACGTTGCCAGCCAGCAAATCGATGTGGGGCAGCTTTGATTTCACCAGCTTGACGGCGTCGAGCACTTTGGTGGAATGGCCGTGGGCGCTGTCGATGGCCAGCACGTCGACTTTGGCTTCGGCGAGTTCCTGCGCGCGCTCGAGAAAGTCTCCGGTGGCGCCGATGGCCGCGCCGACGCGCAGCCGGCCCTGGGAATCTTTGGCGGCGTTAGGATATTTCAGTTTCTTCTGAATGTCTTTGACCGTGATCAGGCCCTTCAGGTTGTACTTGTCGTCGACGACGAGAAGTTTTTCGACGCGATGCTGGTGCAGAATTTTTTCCGCCTCTTCGAGCGTGGTGCCGACGGGCACGGTGATGAGATTTTTCTTGGTCATCACTTTATCGATGGGAATGTCGAAGCGGGTTTCAAAGCGCAGGTCGCGGTTGGTGAGAATGCCGACCAGCTTGCCGTGCTCGGTGATGGGTACGCCGGAAATTTTGTACTTGCGCATGACTTCGAGCGCGTCGCTGACCCGGTCGGTGGGCGACATGGTGACGGGGTCGACGATCATGCCGCTCTCCGAGCGCTTCACTTTGTCGACTTCGTTGGCCTGCTGCTCGATCGTGAGGTTGCGGTGAATAATGCCGAGGCCGCCCTGCTGAGCCAGCGCAATGGCCATGTGCGACTCGGTCACCGTGTCCATGGCAGCGCTCACGATGGGAATGTTGAGGCTGATGTTGCGGGTGAGTTGGGTCTGCGTCGAGGCCTGCGCGGGAATTACGTCGGAGCGGGCGGGCAGCAGCAGGACGTCATCGAAAGTAAGAGCCTCAGGAACGGGAAAATGAATCATAAGTTTTTCAGGACTCTCCCAGCCGTAGGGGGATTCTTCATTCTAGAGAGGGCGGGGGATTGAGGCAAATCGGAGGGACGGAATGGTGAGTGTAATGGCGATTTAACACCAACTATTCTTTGTTTCCCTCCGTCCGCGAAGCACGTTGACTCGCCGAAAGGGGATGAGGCTGCACCGGTCGGCCCGTTTACGATTTGGCGGTTCTAGCACATATAAAGTGTAAGAAATCCTGCCCCTGCAGCGACTATCTCAAATGAAAGGGAAACCAGAGTGGCGATGGATGGTAATGACGAGCTGTACAAGGAGGCCAGCGCCACGTATGGGGCTGCCCTCCAACGCCTCGCGCGTGGTTATGAAACCGACCCTGAACGACGGCGTGATCTGTTGCAGGAGATTCACATTGAACTGTGGCGAAGTCTCAGGCTGTTTGATAACAGATGCAGTTTACGCACCTGGGTCTACAGGGTGGCCCACAACGTAGGCGCATCGCACATCCTGAGCCGGAGGCGGGCAGCGGCCCGATTGATTGACCTCGATGCGCTCGAAGCCGAGCCGGGGCTCCTTGACGGCGAAGAGCAAGTGAATCAGAGGTATTCAGTTTCGCGGCTTTTAGATCGCATCTACCGGCTCAGGCCGCGCGACCGGCAGATCATCATCCTCTACCTCGAGGGCGAGGCGGCGTCTTCCATTGCGGAAGTCACCGGACTTTCGGCCGCCAACGTTGCAACAAAAATTCACCGAATCAAGAGAGTGCTTAATCGGCAATCACGTGAAGGAGCGATCCATGCAGAACAATAAGCTAGTGCAATCCCACGAGGACGTGTGGAAGTCACAGGAGGAAGAGCAGATGAATATTTCAACAGAGGAAATATGCGCCAGAGCGCGCAGGCACGAGCGAGGGAACGTTCTAGGTTACTGGACATTGGCTTGCTTGGCACCGCTGGCCGTGGCGTGGATTGTCCATGACCTGTACGGCTTGCTCCGTTTGCACAAGCCCTTACTCATAGCGACAGAGTCCTGGTTGCTCCTAACGTTCTGCTACGTCGCTTGGGGATTTCTTCGAAACATTCCGAGACGAATACGAACAGCCGAATCGTGTTCGCAGTTTCTAAAACGCGAGTTCGAGGGAAAGCGTCGAGCCTTCTTATCAGTGCGCCGGTGGATATTGCTGTTGCTTCCCGCCGTGCTGGCTGCCTGGTGGGGAGGCGGCCCGGCTCTTACGGCTGAGGAGATGGGAGTCAAGGCCGCATGGTTACTGCGCGCTCATCAGCCAGTAACCTTGATTGTGACAGTCTTGGTGCTCGCGTTTATCTGGTTCGCAATGGGAAACGCGGCGCGGAAGGTCGAGCAGGAGATCGAAAAGCTAGCAGATTTGGAATAGCTCTAATGCGGTTTAAGGAGGCTGTATGGAAAAGAGGTCGGCGCGACATTCTTGTGCAGAATGATAACTGACGAAATCAGGCCATTGGACTCATTGACTTCGTTGTGAGCCGATTTCGGAGCAAACTGCGAACAACCTAAATGTCTTAGCTGGACGATTGCACCAGGTGGGCATATTTGCCCACGCTGCCCCCGCAAAAGGACAGATTTTTCACGGTCGCAGGCGGACCAGAACAGGCTTGGCCCCACGCATACTCTTTGCCCCATGCATACTCTTTAATTAGAGCTAGCGAAAAGGTCATTGCCTCCGGCGTAAAGTAATACTCCCAGGTGGCCGATTTTTCGTCTCGGCGCGAGAATAGAGCGGCCCCATCTGGGGAACCATGCTGCTCAAACTGAGTCTCAAAACCAGCTTCCAGCTCCACCCGCTTGGCTTTATACTCCGGGGAATTCATCGTCACTTTGTACCAACCCTTGATAGTGTCCATGTAGGCGCTCCCAGCCGTAGGGGGATTCTACACTCTAGAGAGGGTGGGGGATTGAGGCAAATCGGGGGGCCGGCGGCAGCATCTTAATTTCGACGTTAGGACAGGGGCGCGCGGTGACGAACTGGTTGCGAATAGATTACGGGGGAAACTGATGCATTCCTGGCTCAGGCAGGTCTGAACTTAGGAAGGAGTATGCAATGCGCTTTGTACTCGTTGTCTCGCTTGCCGTGGCGTTGCTGGTCGCCCCCCCGGCTTTCTCAGAGGACAAGTCACAGCCGAAGGTGGATCAGATCTTTGCAGCCTTCGACAAGCCAAACTCTCCCGGCTGTGCCGTTGGCGCGATACGGGACGGAGACTTTATTTATAGAAAAGGATACGGAATGGGCAGCCTCGAACTCGGGGTTCCACTTTCGTCTCAATCCATTTTCTATATGGCTTCGGTCTCGAAGCAGTTTACCGCCGCCAGTGTTGTGTTGGCTGCGGAGCAAGGATTTCTTTCACTGGACGACAACGTCCGGAAATACATCCCGGAACTCCCCGACTATGGACAGGTCATTACATTGCGGCAGATGCTGCACCACACCAGCGGATTCCGGGATTTCGAGACGCTGATGTTTTTATCTGGCCGGGAGCTTTCGGACCTTCACTCCAGAGATGAAATGCTCGATCTCATCACGCGGCAGAAAGGCCTCAATAACATACCCGGAGGGGAGTGGATTTACAGCAACACGAACTACTTTCTTCTGGCGGAGGTGGTAAAGCGGGCGACGAAGAAGTCGCTTGCCGAGTTTGCCGCGGAGAATATTTTCCGTCCGCTGGGGATGGCGCACACACGGTTTTACGACGATCACACTCTGGTGATGCCGGGCCGCGTTGCGGCGTACGATCCCGCGGGCGAGGGCAAGTTCCTTGTGGATTGGTCGACCAATTTTGACATCGTGGGTCCCGGCGGGCTCATGAGCAGCGTCGACGACATGCTTCTTTGGGACCGGAGTTTTTACGAGAACAAGCTGGGGAAGGGAACTCTGCTCAAGGAAATGCAGATCCGGGGCGCGCTGAATAACGGCAATGAGACCGACTATGGCCTGGGGCTGGAACTGAGTACGTACCGTGGGTTACCCACGGTAGGACATGACGGCGCGCTTTTCGGATACCGCACCGGGATTCTGCGGTTCCCCGAGCAGCGGTTCACGGTTCTGTGTCTCTGCAATTTATCGAGCGCCGACCCGAGCACTCTCATGCGCAAGGTTGCCGACGTCTATCTGGAGAAGAGTCTGCATGCCGAGCCCGGGGCAGTCCAATCGCCCAGTGCTCAAGGCTATCCTGACCTGAGTCGGTTTGCTGGCAAGTATCTGGATCCGAATAAGCATTTTGTTTATTCGTTTACCGTCGCTGGCGGCAATCTGATGGCGTGGGGCGGGAACCTTCGCCGCGTGGGACCGAATCAGTTCAAAGATCTTGGCACCGGCACCATCACTTTTGAAGGCTCACGCGGCGGTATGAAGGCTACGTTGGTGACTGATGGCGGGATATTTTTTGCAGGCAACAGGGTTGAAGCGCCGCATCTCAATCAAACCGATTTGGCCGCCTATGCGGGGCAGTACAAAAGTATAGAACTCGACGCAACCTACGAATTGTGGATCGACCAGGGGCGTCTGCTGCTTCGGAATCGCTGGAATCGTGCCCAGGAACTGACGGCGATCGCGCCGGACGAGTTTGAGAGCGAAGACTTCGGCACCGTGGTATTCCGCAGAGATACAAATCTGCGTGTCCGCGGGCTAAGCGTGTTCACCGTAAACGCTAGAGATGTCGGGATCGAGAGGGTCGACTAGCGATCTGCAGGAAGGATTCCCGGTTCCCAGGAAACCAGCTTCCGTTGAAGCCAAGGTCGTTTGTCTTTTAGTCACTAGGGGCGTATATTAGGGAACTGAGAACTGTTGTGTAATACCGGCATTTGGCGAAGCACACCAGTGGGCGCAAGCCCACTTTTTAGTTTGGCGCCCTCGGTTGTTGCCGCCATCGCCTGTAAGCTATTTGATTCATGGCACTTGACGTTGAACGTGTGCGGGAAATCGCGGAGCGGGTGGCGGCCTCGAGCGGGCTCGAAATTGTCGAAGTCGAGTTTCTGGGCGGAGGCAAGGCGCGCATGCTGCGGGTGTTTCTGGATAAGCCTGCGGCGGGGACGGATCCGCTGGCCGGGGTGACGCACGAAGACTGTGCGAATTTCAGCCGCGAGTTTGGAACGATCCTCGATGTTGAGGATGTGATGCCGGGATCGTATACGCTGGAAGTTTCGTCGCCGGGGCTAGACCGGAAATTGATTAAGGCCGCGGATTTTACGCGATTCACCGGCAGCCGATTGAAGTTGACGACGCGGCAACCAGTGGGCAGCAACCGCCATTTTGAAGGACGGTTGGAGAGTTTCAAGGACGGCCGGTTGACGCTCGATTTGAGCGTGGCCAGCCACAAGTCGCGCAAGAAGATGGGCGCGGCGGCCGGCGAGAAGATTGAAATTGAGTTCGCCAATGTGGAGAAGGCGAATTTGGTGCCGGAAATTTAAGGCAGTGGTCGGTGGTCAGTGATTCGTGGTCAGCATCTGCCTTTCCACAGATCAAGAACCGACAACCGACAACTGAGAACTGATTCTTATGGCAAGCGAGCTCTACAACACGATCGACGCACTCAGCCGGGAAAAAGGGATTGATCCGCAGATTGTCGTCAGCGCGGTGGAAGACGCCATTGTTATGGCCACCCGCAAGTACTACAAGTCGCAGGAAAATCTGCGAGCCAAGCTCGACAAGGAAACCGGCAAGATCAACGCCTTCGCGGTGAAGACGGTGGTGGAGACGCCGGAGCAGGTGGAAGACCCGAATCTGCAGATCACGGTGGAAGATGCGCGCAAGGTCGATCCGGCGCTGGAGGTTGGGGGCGAGCTGCTGATTCCGAAAGTGACGGAAGGCATTCTGGGACGCATTGCGGCGCAGCTGGCGAAGCAGGTGATTTTCCAGAAGGTGCGCGAAGCGGAACGCGATACGGTTTACAACGAGTACATCGGGCGCGTGGCGGAGATCGTCAACGCGACGGTGAAGCGCGTCGAAGGCCCGGATGTGATCTTCGATATTGGCAAGGCGGAAGCGCGCATGCCGCGCAAGGAACAGTCGCGGCTGGAATCGTTCGCCATCGGCGAGCGGGTGCGGGTGGTGATTGCGCGCGTGGAGCGTGCGGCGAAGGGTCCGGGAGTGGTAGTTTCGCGGGCCGCGCCGGAACTGGTGCAGCATTTGTTCCAGACGGAAGTTCCGGAGATTTACGACGGCACGGTGGTGATTCGCGCGATTGCGCGCGAGGCCGGCGAACGCACCAAGATTGCGGTCATGTCGAAGGACAAGGACGTGGACGCTGTGGGCGCTTGCGTGGGCATGAAGGGAATGCGAGTGCAGTCAATCATCCGCGAGCTGCGTGGAGAGAAGATCGACATCATCGAGTATCACGAAGATGCGGTGACGTTTGCCGAGAAAGCGCTGCAGCCCGCGAAGGTGAGCCGCGTGACCGTGGTCGACAGCGCGGACAAGCACCTGGAAGTGGTGGTCGATGACAGCCAGCTTTCGCTGGCGATCGGCAAGAAGGGGCAGAATGTCCGCTTAGCGGCGAAGCTGCTGGGATGGAAGATCGACATCAAGAGCGAGGAAGAGAAGCGGCAGGAAGTGGAGCTGCAGATGGCCGCGATGGCCCCGCCGCCCACGACCCCGCTGGAAAGCGTTACGGGCTTGGGCGAAGGGCTGGTCGAGAAGCTCAGTGCTGCCGGCATTACGACGGTCGAAGCGCTGGCCGATATGACGCCGGAGCAACTGGAAGCCATCGAGGGCATTGGGCCTAAAACGGTGGAAAAAATCAGTCTCGCGGTGAATAATTACTTCGCGAGCTTAGAGCAGGGTGAGGCGGGCGCCGCCGAGGGCGAGGTTTCTGCCGAGAGCGCGACCGCCGAAGGTGAGGCGGTAACGGAATCTGCGCCAGAAGCCGCGGAAGTGTCCGAGTCCGAAGTGACCGCGGGCGAAGTTGCTGCGGAAGGTGAACAGGCAGCGGGTGCTGAGGCGACGGCGGAAGCCGAATCCGCCTCGGACGAGAACGCCGCCTCGCACGAAGGCGAAGAGCATGAGCCGAAAGCTGGCTCCGCTCCCGAAACAACTGAATAGTCATGTTAACGAGGGCACGCGCGGACCTCTGCGATGGCGTGCCGGTCGAGGACACTGACTCCGTGAGGATGCGATGAAGACTTAAGCACAACGCGGAGTACAAGAAAGGCCGGATGAGTAAGGTTCGAATCAACGATCTCGCCAGGGAGCTGGAAGTTAAAAGCAAAGCCATTCTCGACACGCTGCCTATCGTCGGGGTGACGGAGAAGAAGACCCATTCCAGTTCGCTCGAGGAGCATGAAGCGGAAAAAGTGCGGATACATCTCCGCGGCTCGTCCGAAGCACAGGCGCCGTCGGCGCGCGCAGCGCGTCCGCTGCGCGGCGACGACGAAATCAAGACCAAGATCGATTTGTCGCACATCTCCCGGCCGGGAGACGTGCTGAAGGCCATCACGCAACAGAAAGAAGTGGTGGCACCTCCGGCGCGCGCAGCAGCGCCGCCAGCGATAGTGGCAAGGCCCGCGGTTGCGCCTCCGGTGGCCCGGCCAACGCCGCCCCCGGTTGCGCCTTCAACTACTCCCGCAGCATCGGCTCCTCCAGTTCCGCAAGCGCCCGCGCCGCGGCCCGCGGTGGTCGCTCCTGTGGAGAGGCCGGTGGTGAGCGCGACTCCAACACCTCCTGCGACTTCGGCTTCGGCGGCTCCAGTTGTTGCCCCGCCTCGTCCCACGCCGCCCCCGGCCGCCGTGGTTGCGCCTCCGGCTCCGGCCGCGCCTATGATTCCAGTATCTGCCGCGCCTGCGACTCCCGCGGCTCCGCCGCGTCCGGCAGCACCGTCGGCAGTTGTGGGCCCGCCGCAACCTCCGGCGCCGCGCATGATTGTTCCGCAGACGGGACCGCGTCCGGTGTACAAAGCCCCGCCACCGCGTCCGGTTGCGCCGATCGCTTCCGCTGCGCCAACTGGCTCACCCGCGGGGACCATGCGTCCCGCGCCGGGGCGTCCGGTGCCGGGACAGCCAATTTTCCAGCGTCCGCGTCCGATGACGCCTGGCGGAGGTCCGCCGCGTCCACTGCGTCCAGGCGAACGCCGTCCCATGCATCCCACGCGTACGGCTCCGGCCGGTGCGCGTCCGCTGGGTGTTGGACCAGGGGGTCCGCCTCCAGGACCAGTTCGTCCCGGTGCACGTCCGGGAGCTCCGGCGCGACGGCCGGGCCAGCGCTACGTTCCGCGCGGCGTAAAAGAAGGCCCGATGAAGGGCTACACGCCGCCGCCGCGCATGGTGGTGTCGAACGAGCCGATGCCGATCACGCGCAATATCACGATCACGGAAGGCATCAGCGTAAAGGATCTGGCGGAGAAGCTTGGGATCCGGGTGAAGGATGTGATCTCGCGCCTGCTGGGACGCGGCGTCTTCGCGACGGTGAACCAGACGCTCGACGCCGAACTGGCCAGCGAAATGGCGCGCTTCTTCGGCGCGGAAACGAACGTGATCACGTTCGAAGAGCAGGCTTCGAAAGATATTGACGCCGCTGCGGCGAGCAGCGGGGAAGAGTCCGCGGTCGAGGTCACGCCGCGTCCGCCGGTGGTTACGATCATGGGCCACGTCGACCACGGCAAGACTACGCTGCTCGATTCGATTCGCCTCACCAGCGTGGCCGAAGGCGAGGCTGGTGGTATCACGCAACACATCGGCGCCTACAAAGTTCGCATTACCGATAAGGAATCTCCGGCGTTCGGCCGCGAGATTGTTTTCCTCGACACGCCGGGTCACGAGGCGTTTACCCGCATGCGGTCGCGCGGCGCGAAGGCGACGGATATCGTCGTGCTGGTGGTGGCTGCCGATGACGGCGTGATGCCGCAGACCATTGAGGCCATCGACCACGCGCACGCGGCGGAGGTTCCGATCATCGTCGCCGTGAACAAGATCGACAAGCCCGACGCACTGCCCGACCGGGTCAAGAAACAACTGGCCGATCGCGGGCTGGTGCCGGAAGAGTGGGGCGGCAAGACCGTCTTCGTAGATGTTTCGGCGAAGAAGAAAACGAACCTGAACCTGCTGATGGAAATGATTTGCCTGGTGGCGGACCTCGCGGAACTCAAAGCGACTCCGGAACGCGCCGCGACCGGCGTAGTGCTGGAAGCGAAACTCGATCGCGGCCGCGGACCTGTGGCCACGGTGCTGGTGCAGAACGGCACGCTCATTGCCGGGAATAATTTCGTGGTGGGCAACGTGTACGGAAAAATCCGAGCTATGTTTGACGATCGCGGTGCGGCGCTGGAGTCCGCTCCACCGTCAACGCCGGTAGAAATTTTGGGCATGGAAGGTTTGCCGCAGGCGGGAGATCAGTTTGTGGTGGTCGCGGATCGCGACAAGGCTCGCGGCATCTCGGAATATCGCGAGCAGAAAGCCCGCGAAGCCGCGCTGGCCAAGAGTTCGCGCGTATCGCTGGAAGGACTGGCGGAGCAGATCAAGACCGCTGGCACCAAGGAACTGAACATCATTCTGAAAGGCGATGTGCAGGGGTCTGTGGAAGTGCTCAGCGATTTGCTTTCACGGCTTTCGAACGAGAAAGTCCGGCTGCGGCTGCTGCGGTCGGGCGTGGGCGCGATTACCGAGACCGATGTGCTGCTGGCCTCGGCGTCGAATGCGATCATTATCGGCTTCAACGTGCGGCCGGAGCGCAAGGCGCAGGAATTGGCCGAGCAGGAAGAAGTCGACATCCGCCTGCACTCGATCATTTACGAACTGCAGGACGAGATCAAACGCGCCATGACCGGCTTGCTCGAACCGACCATCAAGGAAACCTACCAGGGCCGCGCGGAGGTGCTCGAAGTCTTCCGTATCCCGAAGGTCGGGACGGTTGCCGGTTGCCGCGTGACCGATGGCGTGATCAAGAACAACTCCGAAGTGCGCCTGCTGCGCGACAACGTGGTTGTGTTCAAGGGCAAGGTTGGATCGCTACGCCGCTTCAAGGATGATGCCAAAGAAGTCACCAACGGCATGGAGTGCGGCATCTCGATCGCGAACTATGGCGACATCAAGGCTCGCGACGTGATCGAGGCGTTCGCCACGGAGCGGATCGCTGCCGAAGCGATGGTGTAAGAGCGTGCTCTAGGGATTGGGAAACTGATCGCAGCCTTTAATGGGGCTAAGTGCAAGTCGTGACAAAGGGCAACCTTCTCGTACGCATTTTTGTGGCGATTGCGCTCGCGACGCTGTTAGTTCCGATTTCGTGGAGTTTGGCTCGACTTGTGACGCCTGGTTTTTTCGTCGCAGACAAGGTGCTCGAAGCACAGCCGCCCTCCCTCGGGGGCATAAGCATAAGTATCGAGATCGCGGCCGTGGTTGACTTTGCGATCTGGCTCGCGGCGGTTTGGGGCGCTCAAGACCTCTGGCGCAGCCTACGCGAGGAGTTGGAAGGACGAGAATCCGCTATCCGGTCTAATCGTCGAAGGGATCCGGCCATTCTCCTGGGCGCGACTCTCGCTGCGCTCCCGTTCTCCATCTATTTTATGCTTGGATTTGCTCTCTTCTCAAGCGGCAGATTACCTGAGTGGAAGCTCGCGTCCTTGGGCGCGACTGGTATGTGCCTTTTTGCATTTAGCGTGGTAGTCCAGGTTCTGTTCGCTCTCGCGGTCAAGTTCTGGCCAAAGCCAATGCTGTGAGCATGTGCCTCTCGGCACCCCGACCACTAGATGATCGCTTTCCTCACCCTCGAACTCCACATCGAAGCGGCGCAGTCGATCAAGGACCGGCGCCAGGTGGTGCGCAGCTTGAAGGACCGGCTGCGCACCAGTTTCAACGTTTCGGTCGCCGAACTCGATGCGGCCGAGTTGTGGAACCGCGCTACTGTCGGCGTGGTCAGCATTTCCAACTCACGCGACTATCTCGACGGCCTGATGAAAAATGTGGAACGCGCGGCCACGCGCATCGCTAACAACCACGGGGCGGAGGTCGCGGATTCGTTCGTGGAATACTTGTAGAGAGCCCGCGTGGGATCAGGGGTGTTGCAGCTGGACGGATACGAGTCGCACTTCGCTCGAAAAATTTCCCGTATCGCGCGAATAGGTGATAAAAATCGTCTGCCCGCTGTTGAGTTCGTATTCGGGGTGGTCACGCGCATCATAAGTGTTACCCGAAGCCGGTTGCATGGCAACGAACGCCGTCACTTCGCGGGACCAGGGACCCTCCGGTTGAGGTGACGTGCGCAAAGTCACATTCTGAGAAAACAACTGGCTGGCCACTGCGACGTATTGCTGCAGGTAGGCGTTCCACGAAATGCTCAAGATATTTGCTTGGGGAATCACTGAGACTGCGTCGCTCAGCTGAGATGACCAACTGCCGTTGCCGGCATAAAAGCTCCACGCATTACGGTTCAGCACGGCATTGGGATCAGCTTTCGCGAGTCGGCATCCTTTGTCGTTGCTATCGCTCGGTAAGCCGCAGCCGTAAATGTAGAGACTTCCTCCGCTGATGAATGCCGCAGATCCGAAGTTGGGCTCGTTTTGATTGAACATCAGGTCGGGATGATCGGTCACAAAGGGCGGGTTGAAGTTGGGCCGCTGGGGTTGCTGGTTGAAGTTCTGCCAGATCGCGACCGAGTTCCCGATGCCTCGAAAGTTGAAGCTTCCCGGCAGGGCGTATACGAGCATGTAAAAGACGAGCGCTCGATTATTCATCGTATCCGTGACCATGGTCGATGGCCAAAGCGCCCAGCGCGCGCCACAGGGCTGCTCCTGGCAGGGATCACCGTAGTGAGCCTGGTTGAAGGAATACTCGGCCGGCGTTTCGACCAGAATCATTTCGGGCGCCCCGGCTGGGTCGAGTCGCTCGGTGAAGCCGCTGATGCCGTCCCGCGCGTTGAGGTCCGTTGTAAACGACCAAGAGTCGCTGATCAACGTGCGGCCATCCGCGTTCGGTTCATTCAAAAACGTGTCTCCATAAAGCCATACCGAATAGCTTTGAAATAGAGCGCTGACCGCGCCGTCTCTGCCCCGGATGTCCGGATTGGTTGCGATCGTTCCGAGATCGGTCGTGTTGACTACAGCTAACGCCGGTGGTCCTCCGGGGTTCGGGTCGCAATGCGACATAGCCGCAACCGCGAGCAAGATGAGGCCGATTTCGAAAATAACGAATGCGGCCATCGACTTTCTGGCGGGCGGACGTTCGAGTTGAGTGGCGGTGCGCGACACAGGCTTCACAGAACTATATTGTAGGCACAGCCCACGGGGTGAATTGTAAAAACTATCCTGCGCCGCGTCCGCAGGCGGAGTGAGAATCGGCAGTCCCCGAAAATCCCTAACGCATTGTTACCTCCGTACTTATCCCTTGCTGCGAAAGCGGGCGACAATAACGCAGCCCGGTCACACACTTGCGTCCGGTTTTCTGATATTCTCGTTGGTTTTCCCTGAGGTGGTGGGTCGTGGAGAAGCGCGGGCTGAAATATCATCGCGGGCGAGTGGGTGAGGCTCTGCGCGAGGAGATTGAAACGCTGGTCGAAGGCGAGCTGGCTGATCCGCGGATTGGGCTGGTGAGCGTGACGGCAGTTCATATTGCCGACGACGGGCGGTCGGCGCAGGTTTGGGTAAACGTGGAAGGCGACGACTTGGACGCGGACCAGAGCCTGGAAGGACTGGAAGCGGCGCGCGAATATATCCGGCACGAACTGGTGGAGCGATTGCATCTGAGACGCGCTCCGGAATTGTATTTCCGGCTGGACCGCGCGGAGCAAGATAAGGCGCGGGTGGAAGAATTGCTGGCGCGGGAGAAAAAGAGAAACAAGTCTCGCAAGGGACCTCGCTAGGAACCCAGTGGAAAAAAGGCATAGCGACGTGCTCGAGGACGTGCTGCGGCAGATCGGACAGCATGAACGATTCGTGCTGACGTCGCACGCCCGTCCCGACGGCGATGCGGTGGGATCGGCGCTGGCCTGCTGCCAGGTGTTGCGCGCCATGGGCAAGCACGCCGATGTTGTGCTGCACGATGGCGTCCCGCGCATTTATCGTTCGCTGCCATTTGCCGACCAGGTGGTGCAGGCGAGTCACGTTGCGGGCAGTTACGATTCGGCGATTATTCTGGAATGTGACAGCATTCACCGCACGCGGCTGGAAGGGCTGGAGAACCGGTTTCTGATCAGCATCGATCATCATGTCAGCGGGCGTCCGTTTGCTCACGTCAATTGGATCGATCCGCACGCCGTGGCTACAGCTGAAATGGTATTTCGCCTGGCGCGGGAAGCGGGCGTGAAATTTTCCGCCGAGATTGCGACTTGCCTTTATACGGCGTTGATGACCGATACCGGCTCGTTCATGTTTCAAGGAACGAATGAGAATACGTTCGCGCTGGCGCGCGAGCTGGTGCTCGCGGGCGCGGATCCGGCGCACTGCGCGCGCGGCATTTATTTTGCGCACTCGGTCGCAAAAATTCGGCTGCTCGGCGAAGCGCTGCGCAGTCTGACGGCGGACGGCCACCTCGCCTACGCCTGGGTGACGCTGAAGCAGATGGAACGCTGCGGCGCGATCGAAGAAGACTGCGAAGGACTGGTGAATTACGTGCTCTCGATCGGGGGCGTCGAGGTGGCGGCATTTTTCCGCGAGCTGCCGGAAGGGCGTTATCGCGTGAGCCTGCGCAGCAAAGGCAAACTTGACGTTGCCCATGTGGCCGAAAGCTTTGGCGGTGGAGGCCATGAATGCGCCAGCGGGTGTTCGGTGGATGGTCCGCTGGCCGAGGCCGTGCGCCAGGTTCTGTTCCAGCTTCGCCGCGGACCTTCCGTACAATAGAAAACACAATTGTTGATTGATGATTTTTGATTGCTGATTGAAGGGCCTGAGTTGCCGGCTGCATCGTTTTCAATCAACAATCAACAATCAAGAATCAGCAATTTCTTTCCATGACTGCTCGCACTCGCACCGACGTTTTGCTGCTGGCAGGCTTCTGCGCGTTCCTGTTTTTCTATGGCTTGGGACAGTTTGGGCTGATCGGCGCGGATGAGCCGCGCTACGCACAGGTGGCGCGCGAGATGCTCGAGCGCCATGATTTGATCACGCCAACTCTCGGTGGACGTGCGTGGCTGGAGAAGCCTCCGCTGTATTACTGGCAGGCGATGCTGGCGTACTCCGTGTTTGGCATGACCGACGTGGCGGCGCGCATTCCGGCGGGGTTGGACGCGACTCTGCTGGTCGTCGGAGTTTATTTATTCTTTCGGCGATTTCGGCGCGGTGTGGAGGTGGACGCGGGGCTCATTACCGCTTCTTGCGCGGGAGTGATCGGCTACGCTCACGCTGCTTCTATGGATATGGCGCTGGCCGCGGCGTTTGGCATTGGGATGCTGGCGTGGTGGGGGTGGCGCGAGAGCGGGGGAAAAAGCTATCTGGCGCTGTTTTACTTATGCATGGCGCTGGGAATGCTGGCCAAGGGGCCGGTCGCGCCATTTCTGGCGGCGGTTGTCATCGTGGTCTTCGCATTGGCGACCCGCGAATTTCGAGTTGTGGTTAGAACACTGTGGCTGCCGGGAATTCTCCTCTTCTGCGCGGTTGCCCTGCCGTGGTATTTCGCGGTGCAGATGCGGAATCCGCAGTTCTTTCGCGAATTTATTCTGCAGCACAATCTGGCACGGTTCTCCAGCGACCTGTATCACCACCGGCAGCCGTTCTGGTTTTACATCCCCGTCATGGCGCTCGCCTTGGTGCCGTGGACCGTGTTCGTGATCGCGGCGTTCGTCGAGTCGGTGCGAGTCTGGTGGGCGGAGCGCAAGTCGACTTTGACCGAGCCGGATTTCGAATTGCAATTCCGAGTGTTTGCGTGCTGCTGGCTCGTGGTGCCGATAGGCTTCTTTTCTCTCTCGCGGTCGAAACTTCCTGGCTATATCCTTCCGGCAGTCCCGGCCGGGGCTGCGCTGCTGGCGGATTATCTGCGGCGGCATCTGGTGCAGGAGAATGAGAATGCGAATGAGGAGGCAGGGGCGGTCTCGAAGTGGCTGGTCGTGTTGCATGCTCTGGTGGCCGCCGGGCTCATGGTGCCGTCGGTGCTGGTTGCGTATCTGGTGACGCAGCACCGGCTGCCTGCCGGGCGGCCCATGTACATTGCGCTCGGAGTTGCGATCACGCTGTGCGCGGCGATCGCGATGACGCTGGTGAGCCGATTGGGGCTGCGCATGTTGCGCTTTGTCACGCTGATTCCGGTGGTGTTGTCGGTTGCTGCTGTGTTGAAGTTCGGGGCGGTCTCGATTGATCAGACGCTTTCGGCGCGTCCGCTGGCGGTTGAGTTGGCCAGCGTGGAGACGCATCAGCGTCCGCTCGCGGTTTACGGAGTCTCCCGCGAGATGGAATACGGGCTCACATTTTATCGCAATCAGACGGCGGTGCGGTATGAAGCGGGAAGCGTGCCGACAGAGGAACATTTGCTAGTGGCTCCGGCGGCGTGGAAGGGGAATGTCGCGATGAAGACGGCAGGGCGGCGCGTGCTGTACCTCGGGAATTATGCGCCGCAGGATGTGGACTATTATTGGGTCGGAGACGCGGAAACCAAACGGTGACTGTCATCATGAGGTCCGCGTTCTTGGCGGGTCCAAGGATCTGTGCAGTTGCCTTCCGCGACGGTAGCCGCAAGGAGTACAGAGGTCCTTCGCTTCGAACAGTAGGAAAGGCGATGATCCGATTCCCTACTCGCTCGAATACGCCAGCTCTTGCAATCCCTGTCTGGGAGGAGCGGCGGCCAGCGCGGTGTTGCCGTATTCGTATCCGCGTTCGAAGGCTTTCAGATTCAGTTCGCGAAAACTCGGGGGCACGGAGTCGGCGACGGCTTTGCGCACGGCGTCGGCGGTGAGAAGTTTCGTGACTGCGGTGAAGAACCCGACCATCACGGAATTCAGGACCATGCGTTTGCCGAGTTCTTCGGCGATGCGGGTGGCGGGGATGCTGTAGACGCGCTTGTCGGAATTGACGTTCGAAACGCGCACCAGGTCTTCTTCAATGATCAGCATGCCCTCCGGCTTCAGTTCCGGAGCGAAGCGGTTGTAGGCCTCTTGCGACATGACGACCATGATGTCGGGCCGGGTGACGTAGGGATAGAGCACCGGTTCGTCGGAGAGAATAAGCTGGGCGCTGCACGCGCCTCCGCGTGCCTCGGGGCCGAAGTTCTGGGTCATGGTGGCGAAGCCGTTTTCGTAAATCGATGCCGCTTTGCCCAGCAGAATGGCCGAGAGGATGACGCCCTGGCCTCCGAAACCTGCAACGCGAATCTCTGTTAGCCGCATACGCACTCCGTTTCTACCTCGTCTCCGAGATAACGATCGCCCAGCGATTCCACATATTGCGCGCGCATCATGGTTTGATAGTCGGGGCGGTCGCGGTCGACGAATTTGCCGACGACGATCTCGCCGTTGAGCGTGAGTCCGACTTCGCTGGTGGGCGCGCCGTGCTTTACCTTGCTTTTTTCTTTGTAGTACTTCATGGTGTCGAGACCGTCGCCCATCTTGTTGCGGCGCTGGTAGAGCGTGGGGCAGGGCGAGATGACTTCGATGAAGGAGAATCCTTTTTTCTGGAAGGCTTCGCTGATCGAGCGCGCCAGTTGGCGCACGTGGAAAGTAGTCCAGCGCGCGACGTAGACGGCGCCGGCGGCCTCGACCAGATGCGGCAGATTGAAGGCCGGCTCGAACGTTCCGTAGGGATTGGTCGAAGTCGTCGCGTGGCCGGGAGTAGTCGGAGCGGTCTGGCCACCGGTCATCGCGTAAATGAGATTGTTGACGCAGATGACTTTGAGGTCGATGTTGCGCCGCGCGGCGTGGATGAGGTGATTGCCGCCAATCGCCGATAGGTCGCCGTCGCCGGAGTAGACCACGACGTTGAGCTTGGGGTTGGCGAGCTTCAGTCCGGTGGCGAACGGGATGGCGCGGCCGTGCGTGGTGTGGAAGGAATCGAGCTTCACGTAACCCGCGACGCGTCCGGTGCAGCCGATGCCGGAGACCAGTGCCAGCGATTCGAGATCGATCTTCGACTCGATCAGGGCGTGGGCGAAGGAGTTCACGGTGGTGCCAATGCCGCATCCGGGGCACCAGATGTGGGGCATGCGGTCGCTGCGCAGAAACTGTTCTACGGGGTTGACCGTGCCGTCGTGGGCTTCGTCATGTGTGTCGTCGAGGTTGTTGTTGAGAATGTTCAGCATCGGCTTGCCTCCACGATCTGGTTGAGGATTTCGTCGGGGTTGTGGACTCCGCCGCCGGCGTGCGAGACGGCGAAAGTTTTTGCCTGACCATTGGCGGCGCGTTGCACCTCGTGCACCATCTGGCCTAGATTGAGTTCAGGGACGACGAAGGCTTTGATGTGCACGGCCAGTTCGGCAATCTTTTTCTCGGGGAAGGGCCAGGCGGTGATGAGGCGCAGTTTGCCGACTTTCAGGCCCTTGTCGCGAGCGGCGTCAATCGCCCGTTGCGCCACGCGCGACGTGATTCCGTAAGAAACCACGACCACATCGGCATCGTCCAGCCTGTCTTCTTCGAACAGGCAGATGCGGTCGGTGGCGGAACGAATCTTGTTTTGCAGGCGGCGTACCAGCTTGTCCTGCACCTGCGGCGTCATGTTGGGGTAGCCGTGCTCGTCGTGGGTGAGGCCGGTGACGTGGAACTTGTAACCATCGCCAGCGTGCGCCATCTCGGGAACCATGTCGCCGTTGGTGCCATAGGGCAGATAGTCTTCGACCGATTTCTTGGTGTGCTTGCGGGGGGTGACTTCGATCTGGTCGGCGGGGGGGATCACAACTTTTTCCGTCATGTGGCCGACCACTTCGTCCATCATGAACATCACCGGGACGCGAAATTCTTCCGCGAAGTTGAACGCCTGGATAGTGAGGTCGAAGCATTCCTGCGGCGAGTTGGGGCAGAGGGCGATGATGTCGTAGTCGCCGTGCGATCCCCAGCGCGCCTGCATCATGTCGGCCTGGGCGGGAAGCGTGGGCAGTCCGGTGGACGGGCCGCCGCGCTGCACGTCGACGAACACGCAGGGTGTTTCGGTCATGGCGGCGTAGCCAATGTGTTCCATCATCAGCGAGAAGCCGGGGCCTGAGGTTACGGTGAAGGCTTTGGCTCCGCCCCAGACTCCGCCTTGCAGGGCGATGGACGCGGCGAGCTCATCCTCCATCTGGATGAAGCATCCGCCGACCGTGGGGACGCGTGCGGCGAAACGCTCGACCACTTCGGTGGAGGGTGTGATGGGATATCCGGCGGCGAATCTCGCGCCGGCGGCCAGGGCGCCTTCACAGCAAGCGTGGTCGCCATCTAGAAAGTGCGTGCCGGTTAAGACTCCGTGGGGATCTGCTTTCATTTCGCACCTCCGCTGGACTGCTTGGTGTTGGCCTGCGCAGTCTTGTCTTGGGCAGTTCGGGTTCCGTTGATGGCGAAGTCCGGGCAGTACATGCCGCAGAGATCGCAGCCGCTGCATTTTTCAGGGTGCACCACGTGAGGTGGATGGTAGCCCTTCGAGTTGAAGGCGGAAGAGAGCGCGAGCACGTGCGTGGGACAAAACTCCACGCAAAAGCCACAGGCCTTGCAGCGCTCAACGACGATCGAAACACGTCCTTTTGCCACGAGATCCCCCAGCTGAGGAGCAACAATCACTCCGGGAATTCAAACCAGCAGGATGTGATTATGCGGGGAAGCGGGATGGGACGGTGTGACCAGCGTCACAGAGCAAAGTGAGGACAAGCACGATCGGTTTTTGCGGGAAAGGGACGTAAGATGCTGCGAGGATGGGAGTTAGATGATTCTAAGCATCGAACGAGTGGTGTGGATTACGGCGAGAAATCGCGTCATCGGTGACTGGCATCACAAAGAAGCGTGAGGCAAAGGCGGGAGTTCTTCCCGACGATTTGCGTCTGTTGTTATCGAGTGTTCGCCGCGTTTGCCTCTGCGGGGCGAACCAACTACACTCGAAATTTTGCCGCGAGATTTGCCGCTGGCGCTGATGGCTGGCGGCGGCCGCTGCGGGAGCCCTTTGGAGATTCTGGACCTCAGACATTTTTCTTCGCTGGACCTGCGCCCGCTGCTGGAGGACGAGACGCAACTCTGGTCACGCCTGCTGTCGTGGGATTACGCAGGCTCGACGGAGATGATTCTGCGTTATGTCGATGCGAAAATTCTGCCGGGCTATGCGGCGGTCGATCGCGGGCGCGTCTTCGGCTATTCGTTTTTTGTGTACGAGGGCAGCAAGGGGGTGATTGGCGACCTCTACGTGCTCAACGGCGGCCGGCTGCCCAACGCCCGCGAAGTTGAATTGAAGCTGTTGACGCACGTGATCGAGACGCTGCAGCAGTCGCCGGGAATTCATCGCGTGGAGGCACAACTGCTGGCGCATGAGGCCAACGCGGTTTCGCGGCCATTTCTGGAGACGGGATTCCAGCGGCACCCGCGGCTGTTCATGACGTTAGAGTTGGGGAAGGCGACGTCGGAGAAAGTTCTCACGCATCCTGAAGTTGAAATCCGTCCGTGGACCGACAACTACTACCAGCCCTCGGCGGCGGTGATTACCGCGGCTTATCGCGGACACGTCGACGCGGAGATCAACGACCAATATCACACGCTGAGTGGATCGTTGCGCTTCCTCAATAACATTGTGCGCTTTCCGGGATGCGGCGTGTTCGATGCGGAGTCGTCGTTCGTGGCGCTGGATCGCAAGGCGAAAACTCTGATCGGGCTGATCCTGTGCTCGCGGGTGCGCAAAGATGTTGGCCACGTAACGCAGGTGTGCGTGCTGCCGGAATATCGCTCGCGAGGAATCGGCGAGTCGCTGCTGGCGGCCAATGTCGCGAATCTGCTGGGGAGAAACTTCTCGCTGCTGTCGCTGACGGTCACGGAGGCCAACGCCCGCGCGGTCGCGCTCTACCGGCGGTTGAATTTCGATACGAAGAGAGTGTTTGACGCGTTCGTGTGGCAGGGATAGGGAGGTTGAAATATGCGTACCGCAACCGTGACGTTGCTCGCACTGCTTTGTGTCCTCCCGGTGCATGCTCAGGACGCTTCCGATGAACACTCGCAGTTCGCATGTTCCGAGGGTGCGGTAGAAATGGTCGTAGACACGAAACCGCCGCTGCGCATCAAGCCGGTCGCGGGACTTCCGGGGCGATCCGGTTATGAACGTCCTGCGTTTCGCTTTCCGGCGCGAGGACCTCTCCTGGTAAATATCTATCTGTTCGCCACGCTGCCGGAGGACGGAAGAGGAAACACGGCAAGGCTCCACATTTATGCTGAGACAACCGAAAGGGCAGACGATCCTCAAGCCAGGCGAGTGAAGTGGTGGGAAGTCGAGCCGACCGAGAGTGCTCGTGCGTCGAATCGCCAAAGCTCGACTTCGCTCTCGTTTGATTCGAGCCGCATAGCCGGCTGTTTCGAGCAGGACGGCCAGTGCCGCTTTGCCGACGTCGCGCTGGCTACGCCCGATCCCAGTGTGCCTTTGTTGGTCATCAAGTTCGGCGAAAATCTGGGAGGAGCGAACGCGCTGAACTGGACGGAAGCGAGTGTGCTGCTCGACTTCCGGACTGAGACGCCGCGAGTCCTGGCCACCGCCGATTGTGCCTACAACGAGGGTGGTGGCGCCTGCACGGCCCAGGATTCAGGTCAAATGCTGCGTTCAGGACTGCAATGCGACTGGAAGTCGGACGCTGAGGACTTCCTTTGCTCGCAAACCACCCAGAGCGACGGCTATCTCGACTTCTTCCTGCTCAGAGACAAGTCGGCTCCTCTGCATCCTGGCGAGGTGGCGACGCTCGCAGACGCCCTTCACGAATTCAGGTCCAAGGGGACGGCAACTCCCGTGAAAGTGCGTGGAATCGGTCCCGTTTCCTGGGTCGACGAGGTAACGCAGGACTCCGGAAATAAAATTATCGTTCTTGGATCTGTTGGGCTCTTCCATCTCGTTGCCGAGTCCAAGACCTCACTGGGGGCTCCGACGCAGGTTACCGCTCATCCACTCATCGTGGATCCCAATGAAGTCTCGCGTCCTAGCAGCAGAATCGAAGTTCCCGGATGGACGATCGAGGAAACGCGTTCCTTTCGTGCCCGCCAGATCTACAAAGAAAAAGATTTGACCGTGTTGCAGGTGGTCGAGACCAAATCGGCTGATTCACGCAACCTCTATTGGCTCGGAATTCAGGGCGACGGCGCGGAGGCAAGATTTGACACGGTCGAACTCGTCGGGGGCGGGCATTACGCCTCCTGCGGTAATTCCATCGCTCCGGAGAACGTTGTGTCAGTGGGAAAGATTGCCAAGCCATTTTCGGTTCCGGTGCGCATCCAGCCCAGCACGATGTTCTCTGATGTCGAGGAGTCGCAGCCTGAGTGGGCTTTCCCCAATGGAGAAACAAATACCACCAACTGCATTCGGTCCGGAAGCGTCACCTGGGCGAATGAAAAATTTACTGGCACTATGGATGACAAGGAGTGTACTTCTCCAGAACAGCCGAAAGACATCCGCGTCGACGCCGACGGAAAGATCAGCGTAAGAGAACTCACCGTAAAGCCGGTTAAGTGAGGTTTAAGGCGAAGGGGCGACGGCGAAGCTATCGGCGTATCAGCCACATGGCCCAGCCAGCTACGAGCACTCCGCCCAGGAACATGGCGAAGCAATAAAGGCCGTAGCGGACCATGTCGCGGGTGGTCTCACGGTGAGTGATGCCGAATACGATGGAGGCGAACAGGGCGAACACGGCGGCCGCGCTGAAATGATTGAGGGTGATGGTCACAGCGCCGATCTCCGAGAGAGGGTCTTCACTGATAGCTGAGAGCTGACAGCTGATCGCTGCATCATTGTTTTTTCCCGATGGCGATGTGATAGGCGTCGGCGACGGCGATGAAGTTCAGCAAGCCGGCGACGATGATGAATTTGGTTCCGTAGTCGGCGGTGGCGAATGCGATTGCGCCCTGTCCCCAGTCGTTGGCCAGGGTCAGGATGTAAAGCGCCCCCGCGCCCACGTCGCCGACGAAGCCGAGAATGTCGAGAATATCGCCGCCGTTCGCGTGATAAATGCGGCCCTGCATGGCGAGTCCGAGCAGGAACAGGGTCACAATCGACACGAAGAGGAGCAGGCCGCGAATCCAGCGCTTCTGAATCATGTGGCCGGCGCCAGGAATCAGCCAGCCCAACGCGGGAGCGAGCACGGACATCATGCTCAGCGGTTCGGCGGGAGCGGCTTTCGTTTTTTCAGTGGTGGAATTTGCCATTTCAGATATTCACAATCTCGCGTTGGATTTTCCCGGTCACTTCGGCAGACTTGGCTCGCACCAGCACGTTGACTTCGCTGCGCACGCCGAACTCCGGCAGGTAAATGCCGGGCTCGACGGAAAAGCATGTGCGCGGCAGGATCAGGCGCACATCGTGCGTTTCGAGATTGTCCAGGTGCGCGCCCGAACCATGAATCTCATGCGCGATGTTGTGGCCGGTGCGGTGCACGAAGAAATCTCCAAAGCCGGCTTCGCGAATCACTGCGCGAGCCGCATCGTCGGCTTCGAAGCCGGCAATCGGCCGATTCGCCGCGAACGCCTTTTCAACGGTTTCAATCGCGGCATCGCGCGCGCGCCGGACGGTGTCAAAAACGAGCTGTTCTTTTTTCGTCGGCTCGCGGCCGACGACTCCAGTCCACGTAACGTCGTAGAACACGCTGGTCGGCTTATCGAGACGCCCCCAGATATCGATCAGCAGAAAGTCGCCCTCGCGAATCGGCGATGCGTGCTCGGCGGTCGGTTCGTAGTGCTGGTCTGAAGTGTTGGCGTTGACGCTAACGTCGGGTCCGTTTTCCCAGACCAGCGCTTCACGTCGCATGGCTTCGCGCAGCCACGCGACCAGATCGAACTCGGTAAAGCGGTCGACGCCTCCGGAAGGGGGACGCAGGTTGCGCGCGATCTCGGCCCATGCGCCGACGAGAATCAGATCGATGGCGCGCTGCGCGGCGGAGTGGCTCGCAATCTGATCCTCGGTCAGGACCGCTTCAAACTGGCTGACCAGATCGGCCGAACTCACGATCTGCTT